>NZ_JBICVM010000004.1:0-629560 GCF_043199095.1 Streptomyces sp. NPDC048650
CAACAACGGAAGCTCGGTGAACAGAATCGACAGATTGACGTTGAAGCGCGTGTCCGTGAAACCCATGAAGGTCGGCGCCCCTTCCGAATAGCGGATTTATATTTCTGTTGTACGGGATAGTGGCGACACCGGGCGCGGGGGTCAAGCGCGCCCGGCACACCGTCCGGATCGGGTCCGGCGTCAGCCCTTGAGGGGCTTGATCGCGGTGGGCGCGTGGCCCGGTTCGGTCGCGATCTCCTCGAACTCGGTGACATCACTGATGTCCGCGGTCTTGCTCATCGCGATGTTGGTGATGCGCTCCAGGATCGCCTCGACGACGACCGGCACGCGGTGCTCGGCGGCGAGCTTCTTGGCCTCCTCGAAGGCGGCGCCCAGCTCGTTCGGGTCGGTGACCCGGATCGCCTTGCAGCCCAGCCCCTCGGCGACCTTGACGTGGTCGACGCCGTAGACGCCCAGCTCGGGCGAGTTGATGTTCTCGAACTCCAGGTTGACCTGGAAGTTGATGTCCAGACCGATCTGCGCCTGACGGATCAGGCCCAGGTAGGAGTTGTTCACCAGGACGTGGACGTACGGGATCCGGTGCTGCGCACCGACCGCCAACTCCTCGATCATGAACTGGAAGTCGTAGTCGCCGGAGAGGGCGACGACCGGCGACTGCGGGTCGGCGGTGGCGACACCGAGCGCGGCCGGGATGGTCCAGCCCAGCGGGCCCGCCTGGCCGCAGTTGATCCAGTGGCGCGGCTTGTAGACGTGCAGCATCTGCGCGCCGGCGATCTGGGAGAGGCCGATGGTGGAGACGTAGCGGGTCTCCGGGCCGAACGCCTTGTTCATCTCCTCGTAGACGCGCTGCGGCTTCATCGGGATGTCGTCGAAGTGCGTACGGCGCTGGAGTTCGGCCTTGCGCTGCTGGGTGGAGGCGGCCCAGTCGCTGCGGTCGGGCAGCTTGCCCTCGGCCTTGAGCTCCTTGGCGACCTCGACGAACAGCTCCAGCGCGGCCTTGGCGTCCGAGGCGATGCCGTAGTCGGGTGCGAAGATCTTGCCGATCTGGGTGGGCTCGATGTCGACGTGGACGAACTTCCGGCCCTTGGTGTAGACGTCCAGCTTGTAACCGGTGTGGCGGTTGGCCCAGCGGTTGCCGATGCCGAGGACGAAGTCCGACTCCAGGAAGTTGGCGTTGCCGTAGCGGTGGGCGGTCTGCAGACCGACCATGCCGGCGTTCAGCTCGTGGTCGTCACCGAGGATACCCCAGCCCATCAGGGTGGGAATGACCGGGGTCCCGGTCAGCTCGGCGAACTCGACCAGCAGCTCGGAGGCGTCGGCGTTGATGACACCGCCGCCCGCGACGATCAGCGGGCGCTCCGACTGGAGGTAGAGGGAGAGTGCCTTCTCGATCTGGGCGCGGCTGGCGACCGGCTTGTAGACGGGGAGCGGCTGGTACGTGTCGGGGTCGAACTCGATCTCGGTCTGCTGGACGTCGATCGGCAGGTCGATCAGCACCGGGCCGGGCCGACCGGAGCGCATCAGGTGGAAGGCCTGCTGGAAGACGCCGGGGACCTGTGCCGCCTCGAGCACCGTGGTCGCCGCCTTGGTGACGGGCTTGGCGATCGACGCGATGTCGACGGCCTGGAAGTCCTCCTTGTGGATCACATGGGTCGGCGCCTGGCCGGTGATGCACAGGATCGGGATCGAGTCACCGATCGCGGAGTACAGGCCGGTGATCATGTCGGTGCCGGCCGGGCCGGACGTCCCGATACAGACACCGATGTTGCCCGGGTGGGTCCGGGTGTATCCCTCGGCCATGTGCGAGGCGCCCTCGACGTGGCGAGCGAGCGTGTGATCAATGCCGCCGCCCTCCTTCAGCGCCTTGTAGAAGGGGTTGATCGCCGCGCCCGGCACTCCGAAGGCGTTGGTCACGCCCTCGCGCTTGAGGATCTCCACTGCAGCGCGGGCGGCTGTCATTCGAGGCATCGAGTACTCCTGCGTCGACCTGTCAGGGGCATGTTCCGGCGAAGGGCCGGAGGAACCAGAAAGTTCTTAATTCCGCATCATGGAATCAATGTTTTGCTTTATGGAAGAAACGTAGAACGAGTCGATCCCCTCGTCAAGGCCCGGATGCGGATGCGGACGCCACTGAGCCGCGCCCGGACATCTGCTCGGGGCGCGGCTCAGTGGCGTGCGGGTTGCCCGCTCAGGGCCGCCGACGACAACGGCGGACGCCCAGGCGGCGGACGGTGGTGCGGTGCGGGGCCACGCCCACGGGGCGGGTGAACAGCGACACCCAGCAACACCCACGCAACCGACTTGTTCGCTCGTCCCTGACTCGGCAACAGGCGATGGGACGGCTCTCGACGGGCCAAATCGAGCGACGGTGATGCAGCTTCGTGCCGGCATGAGTCGCCGTGATCAAGACGCAGACGGTTGCCGAGGAGCCAGCGTGAGACAGACCGCCGGATTGGCGATATCCCTGGCGGCTCTGGCGCTGCTGACCGCGTGCGAGGGTGCCGCGGGAGACACCCGTCCCTGCACCCTGGTGGATGCGCCCGCCGGGATCCGAGTAGAGGTCCACCCGCAACTGGCGAACAGGGTGGCCGACGCGACCCTTACGGCCTGCTGGGACGGCACATGCCGGCAGCGCACGCTCCGAGTTCGGGAGACCCCGTCCGGAGAACTGCCGCCCCCGGGGAACCCCGTGATGACCACGGAATCCCCCACCGCCGCACAGAGCCCGGCAGCGAGCCCGACTCAATCCCCCGAGCCGCTCATCGGGCATGGCTTCGCGGCCGTACGCGGCCTCCCGGAAAAGTCGATTCCGTCAGGCTGGTGTTCAAGAACCAGCAGGGCAGCGTCGTGCTCGACCGACCGATCAGCGTCACGCCGAAACCCACCTACCCCAACGGCCGCAACTGCTCGCCGGGCGGCCACCAGGCACACCTGACGGTCACGAAAGACGGCTCACTGATCCCGCGCTGACCGCGCGCTCCCCACCTGATGTGCTCCGGAGAGGCGCCGGGACCGCCCGACTCTCCAGGGATGGAAGGCGATGGCGACCGCTGCGGTGGGCGCGCTGATCGGGGAGATCGGAGGGATCGGGGAGATCCGGGGAGATTCGGGGGGGATCGGGGGGATCGGGGGGATCGGGGGGGAACCCCGTCCAGCGCACCGAGCTCGTCTTCCAGCCGGAGCTGTTCGTGTGTGTGGGGGGCCACGGGGAGCGTGCGCACCTGACGACGGCCCACGGGATGGTGCGCAGCCCCGAGCCCCCCGGCCCGGGGCTGAGCGTGCCCGGCTCAGCCCACGGCCACGCCGCCGTCCAGGCCCGAGCGGCGCAGGTCCGCCGCCATCGCGGAGGTGGCGCCGTCCGGGTTGCCGGACGCGATGCGGAAGGCATCCAGCAACTCCCTCGTCAGGGTGTGCTGTTCGGCGTGGGCGAGGAGTTCCGCTGCGCTCTGGTCATCGACCTCTCCGTCGAGATACCCGGCCAGCTCGGCCGCTGCGTCCTCCAGCGTGGCGAACCGGGCCATTCCGCAGTCGAGTCCGTCGTCGGCGAGGCTCGCGGGATAGGGCGCGCGGGCCCAGGCGCCGTTCTCGTACCAGTAGACGCAGCCCAGTTCGTACCCTTCGAGCAGGTCGCGGAGGGTCTTGTGGGGGAGCCAGTCCGGGGCGCCCGCCAGCATGTCGATGGGCGGCTTGTGCCATTTGACGTCGCTCGACTCGTCCTCGCCGTAGAGGACGGCCCGGCCGTCACCGGCCCGCACCAGCGTCCACCATGTACATCCGCAGTCGTCGAAATGCAGGCCGCCGCCGTCCAGCCAACAGCCCGTGGGGTACCGGCCCCGCTCCGCCGGGTCCTGCGCGGTGACGACGGCGATCGCCGCCCACCGCGCCCACAGCAGCTCGGGATCCGGCAGCTCCTCCGGCAGTCCGGGACGGTGCAGGCTCATGTGTTCCCCCTGGGTGTGCCGCGGCTCTCCGCCGTGGCCCGACGCTTGTGCGGCGTTCTTCCGACGCCCTTTCGCACAGGTTAGGCGCTGCCACCGACAACGCCCCTGCCGGACCGGACGGGCGGCGTAGGGGGTGAACGCCGTCGGCCGTGGGGCCGGTCCGGCCGGCACGATCGAAGGGGTCCTGGCTGCACGGACGGGACATGACGGATCATGACGGATGGGACATGGTCGTGCACGGCATCACCCGATCCAGCGCGGATGGCTGCGGTGGCCGTGACGGCCGGCCGCGTCGGGTCGGGTCGGCTTGCCGACGTAGCCGGAGCCGACCGCGCGACGGCCGCCGCAACCGCGTGGTCCGCGCCGCGCCCGGCTGTCTCAGCAGTTCGCGCTGTAGCGGATGCACCCGGGCGGCGGGGCGTGGCTGTTGTCCCACTGGTGTCGCGCGACCACCAGCACCCCGCCGGCCAGGAGAGCCACCAGCAGGTGCGTGATCACCGTCCAGCGGGCACGGAAGACCCCCGCGAGCACTGCCAAGGTGAGTACGGCGACCAGCAGTATCCACACCCGACCGATGTGTGCGAGGCCGGCCGCGTCGATCCGCACTTGGTCGCCTTGCGCCGCCCATACCTCCAAGCCGAAGCCGAAGATCCAGTCCAGCACGAGCCACGCGATCTCCAGCAGGAACAACGGGATCGCGAGGGCAAGGTCCACACCCGAGCGTGTTCGGTGCGACCAGGGGCGCCGGCGTTTCGGCGTGAGATGGGCGTCCGGCATGGCCTCAGGGTGCCGATCCTCGTGGTGATGCGCATGAGTAGGCGTACTCAACTCTGCGCCTCACCTCTCGCCGCCGGCCTTGACGACGTTCGGTCGCGCCGGCTTCTCCCTCCTGCGCACGCGAGTTCTCCTCGCTTCGTGAGGGCATCTGCTGCGGTCAGGCACCTCGGCGGTGCCCGGCTCCGCGGATGGTCACTACGGACAGAACCGGGTCGGTAGGCGGCACCAGCTCTCCGGAGGCGACCTCTACAAGGTGCGCCGGAGCATCGCCGTGCAGCAAGGCGGTCACGTACTCGATGATCTGAGCGTGGGAGAGCACCGGCACTCTTTGTCGCAGAGCGTGCATGGCATGCACCCTCCCGCGAGCGTCTGCCGCTGCCCGGACCTCATCGTGCAGATCGTCCACTGCGGTCCGCGTGACCTGCCTTCGAATACGGGCTCGGTAGTCCGACTCCCACGCACCGGTTACTGCAGAGACGACACCGATCTGGTGCAGGCTTCCGTCGACGCGGTCAACTAGGTAGGGCCCGTTCCCGGCCAGCATGAAGTCTGGATTCCGGGTGCGCAGATACTCCTCAGATGTCCAGGAGACGATCCATACCAGCTCGTGCTGCTCTACGTGCGATACAGCCAGGCGCATCGGGTCGATCCCCATCGACAGCTCCCGCTGGTAGTCGCGTTCCAGCTCTTCCTCAACCATCCGAACCGCGGCATCTCGCTTCATCACTCCGTCAGCATCCCGTACGGCCCGAATGGCTACCACCAGGTCTCCTGTGGGCTCCACGGTTGGGCAGACCACAGTCATCAGCGCAGCAGGACGTCGATGCGGCTCTCCTGGAGGACCTCCAGGATCCTGTCGAACGTAGTGGGACTGTTGGCAGCTTCCGTGCTGCTCTTCGACAGATACGTGGCAGCTGTTTCCGAGTGTTGCCAGTCCAGGGCGAACGGTGAGGCCGCTCCCCAGCGGCCGCGCAGGCAGTCGTCCAGCGCATCGAGGTTCCAGCCGAAGTAGCCGCCCGGTCCGTTCACCGCTTCGCCAAGGGCACAGTAGAAGCTGTCTTCGTCCACGATGTACCGGCCGTCGAGCGTGAACGTGGAACCTGCGGGGCTGTCGGGGAGGTTCCGACAGGCGTGATGCCGCAAGGCCACCGACAGCCAGCGAGACGCCCGGCCGGATCAAGTGGCTGCCACAATCCCCTGCGATCCAGTCGTCCAGTGCGGATCAGCTCCCAAGGCCCCTCGGACTGTGGAAGCAGGTCGTCGCACCACAGGCCCACCGTCAGGTCGACCAGGCCCGGCCCCATCGTCGAGGGCTGGACCGATTCGGGTGTCAGCCCGTTGACGAAGTAGCTGCCTGTCTCAGCCCCTGATGGAGCCAGCACGGCGAGATAGGCGTTGCCGGCGAGAGCACTTGCTACCGATCCGAGGGACGCGGGCCAGGAGCCCTCCTTGTGGCGCGCATCCGCGCAATTCGACCCGTCGCCGACCGTCCTCCAACGGGGCGAAGAGCCCGGACGCGTCCAGCGCATACCCCCAGAAGTCGCCTTCGTCCTCGTCACTGACCAGGGAGTACTTGGCCCCGCTCGCTGCGCCACTCATGCGCCAATTCTCGTCCGCGGGTGCGCCGCCGTGCTTCTCGGGGTCACCGATCTCTCGAATCCGGATCGGCTGTCCGTTCCGGATGCCTGCGGGGATACGGACCTTGTGGGTGCGTTGCTCGTGGGTGACCCGGTCTCCAGGCAATCGCCTCTTGCCCCCCGGCCGGATACCGCCCCCGACGACGGTCGGTCCTGCCCCTGGGACCGGCTCGGGCGGGCACAGGCCCACCCGGCGGCCTCGCCCAGTCGGCCCAGCGAACGAAACGCCACCACACGTGCTTCGTTGGCGCTCGCATGGGACGAGCATCAAAGATGCGGCAGACAGCGCGCCTCGGTCGCGAAGCCGAGGGAGACATCGTTCTCCGATCTGCAGGTGAGGACGACCATGACGCAGTCGAAGCTCTGCTGGCGACCGTGGAGTACCCGGACGCGCAGGGAGCCTTCGACACGGCCCGTCTGATCACCGCTTTGGGCCGCAAGGCGTCCTCACTCGGCGCCTGCGGGTGGGTGGCTGAGGCCCCCGATCGGCGAGTGGTGGGCGTGGCCGCCGCCTGCCCACCCGTGGACTGGATCTCCTCCATCGCCGGTATCAGCGACGCACACCGCCGACGGCTTGGGCGCCAGCTGGTGGAGGCAGAGGCCATCGCAGTCGCCGAGGGGTACCGGGGCAGCCGCCTGGGACACCGGCTCCTCGAGCAGGTCCGTATGCACTACCAACGCGTCGGTTACCGGTTGTTGACCGTCACCTGCTCGCGGAAGAACAGCCGTCTGAGCGACTACTACGCCCAGGCCGGCTTCACGATGCTGCCGTTGGGTGAACCGCTGCACCTTGTCGATCCCCTGGGCGTGGTGCTGTCCCGGCCGGTCGGGCCCGACATGATGCGGGGATGGCATCCGTTGCACCCTGCAGTGGAGGCAGTGCAGATCCCAGGGCCGCAGGGACCGTACGTTACGGCGCTCACTGGAGCTCTGGCGCCGCCGGCCGGTGCGCCCCAGGTCCTTGCCCACGGCGCGGACGGCAGCGCGACGGTCGACTTTGACGGCCAGGCCGTGAGCGTGTCGGCTCAGATGGTCAGGCTTGTTCTGGCGGCACGGGCCCAAGCGGTGAGCGCCTCCGAGATCATGGCTGCCGTTGCGGAAGCGGCGCACTACGGGCTGGAGCCGTTCGTCGTCGCTCAGCTGCGAAAGGCCTCCGGACACCCCACGCTGGCTTCTCTGTTCAGCCGCTGAGTCTCCCGCCCGGACAGCCCCACCGCCTGTGGGCGGCCGTGGCTCTGACCTCAACCCGCCCGTGGTGACGCCGCCTTCGGCTCCCGTCCTCCGGAGGTGCGGCTGTGGTACCAGACGGCGGCGACCACCAGGGCACAGCCGCCGGCCTGGGTGGGTGTCGGGCGTTCGCCGATGGCGACGCCGAGGCCGAATGCGAGTACCGGCTGCAGCAGCAACAGTGCCGCGCCGGTATGTGGCATCAGGCGGGGCAGGGCGGTGGTGATCAGCAGCCAGGCCAGCACCTGGCCCACCAGGGCCAAGGCGATCAGCCAGCCCCAGGCGGGCCAGCCGGGGGTGAGATCGATTCCTGTCCACAGGCTGCCCAGTCCCGCCGCGGCCGTGGCGGCCGCCATGGTCGACACACACACCGGTGCGACGGTGTGCTCACGGCCGCCGCCGAGCCGCATCAGGAACAGATATCCCGCGTAGGTCACGCCGGCCGCCGTTCCGAACGTCACACCGGCGACCGGATCGCTGCCTGGCGCCGGATGTCCGATTGCGCCACTCGCCAACGCGACACCCACGAGCATGAGCGGAGCCATCAGCACGAACCGCCCGGAGAGTTCGGCGCCCGACACCAGTCGGGCAAGGAGCGGAAAGACCACGACCTGGAGATTCAGCAGAACTGTGGCGACCGAGGCGCCGACGGTGCGAACGGCAGCCGCCCAGAACACCATGTCGATGCCGAGCAGCACCCCGGCCCCGATGTCCATCGCCATATAGCGCAGGGGCCGTGCGCCCACCTTGCGCCATTCTCGGCCGGCGAGTGGGACGAGGACGACCAGGGCGAGCGCACAGCGCAGAAACGCCGCCGTCCCCGCGTTCGTTCCTGAGAGCTTCATGAACACGGCCGAGGCCGAAATGCAGGCGGACCCTGCGACGGCCGCCACGACCGGCCGTGCCGGTCCATCGGCCGCCCGTTCTTTGACGCCGCTCTCGGCCGGCCGTATGGATGGAGACTTCTCCTGCAACGTCATGAAAGCCACTGTGCCCGGCGGGACTCATAACGAAAAGCATTGATTCGATGAGGGTATTCGGTAGCATCGCTGTCGTGTTCAGTGTAGACAGACTCCGCGCCCTGGCCGCAGTGGCCGCCCACGGTTCGATCGCCCAGGCCTCCCGCACTCTGCACATGACGCCATCAGGGGTGTCACAGCAACTGGCCAAACTGGAACGCGAGGCCGGACACTCCCTCCTGGAGCCGCACGGGCGCAGCATCCGCCTTACCCATGCCGGCCGGGTTCTGGCAGGTCACGCCGACCGGCTCCTCGAGCAACTCGCGGCGGCGCAGAGCGACTTGGCCGACCTCGGGGAGGAGGTGCTGGGCCCGCTCCGCATCGGTGGCGTGGGCAGCGCCGTCCGCACCCTGCTGCCTGACGCCCTGGCCGCCCTCGCCGCCGACCACCCCCGCCTCACTCCGACCGTCGTCGACGGAGAGGTTCTCGACCTGGTGCCCCGGCTGATCCATGGCGAACTCGACCTGCTGTTGATCGAGAGCTGGGCCGATCGCCCGGTGTCCGTCCCCGAGGGCGTGACACTGCGCACCCTTGTCAGCGAGGACGTCCACGTTGCCCTGTCCGAGCAGCATCCCCTCAGCGGCCGCGGGACCGTCGACCTGGCCGACCTCGCGGACACCGCGTGGGCCTGCTGCCCCCCAGATACCGCGCCCTACGAGGCCCTGCTCCAGCTTCTGCGCACCCGTGGGATCGAACCCGACATTCGCTATCTCGTCGCAGAGCACTCCACTCAACTCGCCCTGGTCGCACGGAATCTCACCGCATCCCTCGTCCCCGAGATGTCGTGTCGCCCCGCCCCGCCAGGAGTGCGATTCCTGGCCACCCGGCCGGCACTGCGCCGCGACGTTCGGGCCGCTTGGCTCACCCGCGCCGAGAGCCCGCCGGTGCGCGCCTGCGTCGCCGCGCTGGAGGGGGCCCGCCGGCAGTCCACCGACGAGGTCCGTCCGAAGGACTGAGGGAGGCTGATGCCGGGTCGGCATGGGGCAACACGACCGAGACGCTGCAGGACCCAGCGGTCCACCGGAACATCGGCTCCGACCACGACGCGGCCCGCAGCCTCAAGGACCGCCCAGTCGGGCGGGACCGCCGCGTTCCTATGCAGCCACAAAGGTCTCGCGCGACGAGGGAGCCACTCCGCCCGGTCCTGATCGTTGCGAGTTCGGGCCGTTCCCGGGTTCGGGCCGTTCCCGAGTTCGTCGCTCCCCGTCGCAAGCGATCTCCCGGATATCTCCCCGAGGTGGGTTCGAGGCTCCTGGGAGACGCGAGAGGGCCCCACTCCGGGAAGAGTGGAGCCCTCCGGCATTTCCCGCGAACTACGCGCGTTCCACAGGGAGTTGGACTCAGCGAATCGGCATCCCCGACAGCGTGCGGGCGATGACCAGGCGCTGGATCTCGCTGGTGCCCTCGAAGATGGTGTAGATGGCGGCGTCGCGGTGCATCCGCTCCACCGGGTACTCGCGCGTGAAGCCGTTGCCGCCGAGGATCTGCACGGCCTGGGCGGTGACCTTCTTGGCGACCTCGCTGGCGAAGAGCTTGGACATCGAGCCCTCGGCGGAGGTGAACGGCCGGCCGGCCACCGCCATCCAGGAGGCCCGCCAGACCAGCAGGCGGGCGGCGTCGATCTGGGTGCGCATGTCGGCGAGCTGAAAGGCGACGCCCTGGTTGTCGATGATCGGGCGACCGAACTGCTCGCGGGTCTTCGCGTACTCCAGGGCCTCTTCGTACGCGGCGCGGGCGGTGCCGACCGCCATCGCGCCGACCGCCGGGCGGGACGCCTCGAAGGTGGCCATCGCGGCGTTCTTCACGCGCTCGCCGCCGCTCTTCGCACGCTCACGGGCGCGGGCGAGCCGCTCGTCGAGCTTCTCCTTGCCGCCGAGCAGGCAGTGACCGGGGATCCGGACGTCCTCGAGAACGACCTCGGCGGTGTGCGAGGCGCGGATGCCGTGCTTCTTGAACTTCTGCCCCTGGGAGAGGCCGGGCGTGTTCGGCGGGACGATGAAGGAGGCGTGGCCCTTGGAGCCCAGCTCGGGGTCGACGACCGCGACGACGACGTGGACGTTGGCGATGCCGCCGTTGGTGGCCCAGGTCTTGGTGCCGTTGAGCACCCATTCGTCCTTGGCCTCGTCGTAGACGGCGCGGGTGCGCATCGAGGCGACGTCGGAACCCGCGTCCGGCTCGGAGGAGCAGAAGGCGGCGACCTTGACGTCATTGGCGTCGCCGTACATCTGCGGCACCCAGGTGCCTATCTGCTCCTCGGTGCCGTTGGCGAGCACGCCGACGGCGGCGAGGCCGGTGCCGACGATCGACAGGGCGATGCCCGCGTCGCCCCAGAACAGCTCCTCCATGGTCATCGGGATGCCCAGGCCGGTGGGGTCGAAGAACTGCTGGGCGTAGAAGTCCAGCGAATACAGGCCGATCTTGGCGGCCTCCTGGATGACCGGCCAGGGGGTCTCCTCGCGCTCGTCCCATTCAGCGGCGGCGGGGCGCATGACGTCCGCGGCGAATCCGTGAATCCAGTCGCGGACTTCCCTCTGCTCCTCATTGAGCTCCATGGTGAACTCGGCCATGACCCCTCCAGCGCTGCGATCTTTCATATGTTACTTGCGGTAACGTGAGTCTGTTACTCACGAGTAAGGGATGTCAACTCCCTGGGCTTCGAATTCGCCGTGGAGTTCGGGTGTTACGTTGCGCGAGCGCCACGGATTCACGAGGGTGGGAGCACGACCATGGAGAACACACAGCACAGTGGCCGTCGGCAGACGGCGACCGAGCGCAGACGGCGGGAACTCTTGGAGGCTGCGGAGCGGATCGTGCTGCGCGACGGCCCGGAGGCGTCGATGAACGCCATCGCCGCCGAGGCCGGCATCACCAAGCCGATCCTCTACCGGCACTTCGGGGACAAGGGCGGCCTGTACCGGGCACTGGCCGTACGACACACCGATGCCCTGCTGGCCAACCTGCGGACGGCGCTGGACGCGCCGGTCCTGCGCCGGGACCGCGTCGAGGCCACCCTCGACGCCTATCTGGTCGCCATCGAGACCCGACCACAGGTCTACCGCTTCCTGATGCACCCGTCCGACGAGCAGAGCCAGGCCGAGTCCGGCTTCGACGTCGGGCGGCACTCCGCCCCGCTGCTGCGCCGGCTCGGCGAGGAGCTGGCCAAGGTGATCGCCGACCGGCTGGACCTGGGAGCCGAGGGCGAGGAGCGGGCCCGGGTGTGGGGGCACGGCATCGTCGGCATGATGCATGCGGCCGGCGACTGGTGGCTGCGCGAACGCCCCTGTTCCCGCGAGCAATTGGTGCAGCATCTGACGGATCTGCTGTGGGGACAGCTGGCCACCGTCAAGGACCGCGCCGGCAGCCCCGGATTCTGAGGATCAGCGGATTCTGAGGATCAGCGACCGGACTCCCCCGCGGCCCACGGGGCGCGGGCGGCTGCGCGGAGCGCCCGGCGGCGGCGCAGCCCGCTGAGGCGGTCGATGTAGAGGCCGCCCTCGAGGTGGTCGCACTCGTGCTGGAGACAGCGCGCGAAGAAGCCGGTGCCGGTCACCGTCTTCGGTTCGCCGGTGGCGCTGAGCCCTTCCACAACGGCGTGGTCGTGGCGCGGCGTACCGGCCTCGATGCCGGGCAGCGACAGGCAGCCCTCGGGCTCCCGGAAGACCGGTCCGTCGGCGTCGACGAGCCGGGGGTTGACGAGATGCCCCAGGTGGCGACGGTCCTCGTCGTCGGGGCAGTCATAGACGAACACCCGCAGAGGGACGCCGATCTGGTTCGCGGCGAGGCCGACGCCGCGGGCCGCGTACATTGTCGCGTACATGTCCTCGATCAGTCGGGCCAGTTCGCCGTCGAAGGCGGTGACCTCCTGGCAGGGCGCGTGCAGGGCGGGGTCGCCGAGGAGGCGCATCGGGCGCGGGCGGCCGGTGCTGCCGGGGATCGTACGGGGGCGCATGGCGTCCAGCGTACGGTCCACAGGACACCGTTCCGGTCGTACCGGATGTCGCGCCACGGGTGGCGGGGTTCGGGCCCACGGCCGGATCTCGATAGGCTGATCCCCGACCGAAGCCTCCGGCCGGCCATCGGCTGCGGAGGAGGCGTTCCACCGGCAGACGCACGGCAGGCGGGCGCCGGATGCAAGGAGGATCAAGGACGATGGCAGGCAACACGGAGCCGCTGTCGCCGCGGGCCAAGCTGGCCGTGACGGCGGGCAAGGCCGCGGCGGCGGTGTCGCGCGCGGCGGGCCGCGGCAGCGGATCGGTGATCGGTGGCCGGGTGGCGCTCAAGCTCGACCCCGACCTGCTGGCCCGGCTGGCCCGACACCTGGACGTGATCCTGGTGTCGGCGACGAACGGCAAGACGACCACCACGCGACTGATCGCGGAGGCGCTGCGGGCCAGCGGACCGGTGGTCTCCAACGCGCTCGGCGCCAACATGCCGGCGGGCATCACCTCCGCGCTGGCCGGCGGCTCGGACGCCAAGTACGGCGTCATCGAGGTCGACGAGAAGTACCTCTCCGGCGTGGCCAGGGATGTCACGCCGAAGGCCATAGCGCTGCTGAACCTCTCGCGCGACCAGCTCGACCGCGCCGCGGAGACCCGCATGCTGGCCGAGCACTGGCGGGAGGGCCTGGCCGGCTCCAAGGCCCTGATCGTGGCCAACGCCGACGACCCGCTGATCGTGTGGGCGGCGTCGTCGTCCGCGAACGTGGTGTGGGTCGCAGCCGGACAGGAGTGGAAGGACGACGCCTGGTCCTGCCCCTCGTGCGGTGGTGTGATGCAGCGGCCGGGCGACGACTGGTTCTGCGGCGAGTGCGGCTTCCGCCGCCCGACGCCCAGCTGGGCACTGTCCGGTGATCACGTCCTGGACCCGCACGGCAGCGCCTGGCCGATCAAGCTCCAGCTGCCGGGGCGCGCCAACAAGGCGAACGCCACGACGTCGGCAGCGGTGGCGGCCGCCTTCGGGGTGCCGCCGCAGGTCGCCCTGGAGCGGATGTACAGCGTCCAGGCGGTGGCCGGCCGCTACGACGTGGTCACGTTCCTGGAGCGGGAGCTGCGGCTGCTGCTGGCGAAGAACCCGGCCGGCTGGCTGGAGACGTTCTCGCTGATCGACCCGCCGCCGACCCCGGTGATCATGTCGGTGAACGCCCGCGGCGCGGACGGCACCGACACCTCCTGGCTGTGGGACGTCGACTACACCCGGCTGGCCGGGCACCCGATCTTCGTGCTCGGGGACCGCAAGCTGGACCTGGCGGTGCGCCTCGAGGTCGCCGGGCTCGACTTCCACGTGTGCGACAACATCGACGAGGCGGTCCAGATGGCGCCGCCCGGCCGGATCGAGGTCATCGCCAACTACACGGCCTTCCAGGACCTGCGCCGCCGCGTGGGCAACTGAGTGCGGTCCACCGACCTGACGGACAAGGACGAGCGAGCATGAGTGACAACAGCCTGCGCCTGGTGTGGATCTACCCGGACCTGCTGAGCACGTACGGCGACCAGGGCAATGCCCTGGTCGTGGAGCGGCGGGCGCGCCAGCGCGGCCTGGACGTACAGCGCCTGGACGTACGCTCCGACCAGCAGATCCCCACCTCCGGCGACATCTATCTGATCGGCGGCGGTGAGGACCGGCCGCAGCGGCTGGCCTCCGAGCGGCTGATCCGCGACGGCGGTCTGCACCGGGCGGTGTCCAACGGCGCGATCGTCTTCTCGGTGTGTGCCGGCTACCAGATCCTGGGCCATGAGTTCGTCAACGACCTCGGCGACCAGCAGGAGGGCCTGGGGCTGCTGGACGTGGTCAGCACCCGTGGCGAGGCGGAGCGGTGCGTGGGTGACGTACTGGCCGACATCGACCCGCAGTTGGGGCTGCCGCCGCTGACCGGCTTCGAGAACCACCAGGGCGTGACGCACCTGGGCAAGACCGCCAAGCCGTTCGCCAAGGTGCGATTCGGCAAGGGCAACGGCGTCGGCGACGGCTACGAGGGCGCCTACAACGACACCGTCTTCGGCACGTACATGCACGGTCCCGTGATGGCGCGCAACCCGCACATCGCCGACCTGCTGATCAAGTTGGCGCTGGACGTCAACGCGCTGCCCCCGGTGGAGGACCGCTGGTACGAGGCGCTGCGCCAGGAGCGGATCGCCGCGGCCACGCAGCCCGCCTGACGGCCGACCGACGCCCCACCCGCGCCCGCCGGGCGTCAAGTCCGCTTTCCACCGCTTTCATGCGCCCGCAGTCCCGCACTGCGGGCGCACGTGTGCCCTTGGGCCCTGCGCTTGTAGGGTGAGCGGAATCCAACCGGACGACGGGGTCCGGGCGTCCGGTTGAGTTGCAGAGGGTTTTTCGAGCAATGCGTATTGGTGTCCTCACCTCCGGCGGCGACTGCCCCGGCCTGAACGCCGTCATCCGGTCCGTCGTCCACCGTGCCACCGCCGATCACGGCGACGAGGTCATCGGCTTCCGCGATGGCTGGAAGGGCCTGTTGGAGTGCGATTACCGCAAGCTCGACCTGGACGCCGTCGGCGGCATCCTGGCGCGCGGCGGCACCATCCTCGGGTCGTCCCGGGTACAGCCCGCCCAGCTGCGGGACGGCGTCGAGCGGGCCCGCGGCCATGTCGCGGAGCTCGGCCTGGACGCGATCATCCCGATCGGCGGCGAAGGCACGCTGAAGGCGGCGCGGCTGCTGTCGGACGCCGGGCTGCCCATCGTCGGCGTACCCAAGACCATCGACAACGACATCGCCGTCACGGACGTGACCTTCGGCTTCGATACGGCGGTGGGGGTCGCCACCGAGGCGCTGGACCGCCTCAAGACCACCGCCGAATCGCACCAGCGGGTAATGATCGTCGAGGTGATGGGACGGCACACCGGCTGGATCGCGCTGCACTCGGGCATGGCCGCCGGTGCCCACGCGATCGTCGTGCCGGAGCGGCCCTTCGACATCGACGAGCTCACCGCCCGGGTCTCCGAGCGCTTCGAGGCCGGCAAGAAGTTCGCGATCGTGGTGGTCGCCGAGGGTGCCAAGCCGCGCGAGGGCTCGATGTCCTTCGACATCGGCGGCAAGGACATCTACGGCCACGAGCGGTTCGCCGGCGTGGCCCGGCAGCTGTCCGTGGAGCTGGAGAACCGCCTCGGCAAGGAGGCCCGGCCGGTCATCCTCGGCCACGTCCAGCGCGGCGGTACGCCGACCGCGTACGACCGGGTGCTCGCCACCCGCTTCGGCTGGCACGCCGTGGAGGCCGCGCACCGCGGCGACTTCGGGATGATGACCGCGCTGCGCGGCACCGACATCACGCTGGTGCCGCTCGCCGAGGCGGTGGAGACGCTCAAGACCGTGCCCGCCGAGCGCTACGACGAGGCCGAGTGCGTGCTGTGACCCCGGCACCCCCGCCACGGTAGTTCCGTGTCGTACGAACCGCCCCCGGCCGCTGTCCTGGCCGGGGGCGGTTCTAGTCTTGTCGCCGGAGCATTGGTACGAATCAGGAGCGAGCGGATGGATCACAGCGGGCACGGCATGGACGGCATGAACATGGAGCTGCCGCCGTTCACGCTGGGGCGGGGCCTGGAGTTCGGTGGTGATCCGTTCTTTCTCGTCGGCTGCCTGCTGGGGCTCGGCCTGTACGGCTGGGCGGTGCTCCGGCTGCGGCGCCGCGGCGACCGGTGGCCGGTGGGGCGGACCGTCGCCTGGGCTGTGGGCGTCGTGTCGGTGGCACTGGTGATGTGCACCCGGCTCAACGACTACGGCATGGCGATGTTCAGTGTGCACATGGTGCAGCACATGGTCATCAGCATGCTGTCACCGATCCTGCTGCTGCTCGGTGCGCCGATGACGCTGGCGCTGCGCGCGCTGCCGGCCGCCGGGCGCGGCCGCAAGGGCCCCCGCGAACTCCTGGTGGCGCTGCTGCACAGCCGCTACATGCGGATCATCACGCATCCCGCCTTCACCATCCCCCTCTTCATCGCGAGCCTCTACGCCCTCTACTTCTCGCCGCTGTTCGACTTCCTGATGGAGTCCAGGGCGGGGCACATCGGGATGATGGTGCACTTCCTCGCGGTCGGCCTGGTGTTCTTCTGGCCGATCATGGGCGTCGACCCGGGCCCGCACCGGCCGGGCTATGTGATGCGGATGCTGGAGCTGTTCGCGGGGATGCCGTTCCACGCCTTCTTCGGCATCGCGCTGATGATGGCGTCGGAGCCGATGGTCACCACCTTCCTGCACCCGCCGGCCTCGCTGGGCATCGAGGCGCTGGCCGACCAGACGGCCGCGGGCGGCATCGCCTGGGCCTTCAGCGAGATCCCGTCCGTCGTGGTGCTGATCGCCCTGGTCTTCCAGTGGTACAAGTCCGAGGAGCGCCAGTCGCTGCGCTCGGACCGGGCCGCGGACCGCGACGGTGACAAGGACCTGGCCGCGTACAACGCCTATCTCGCCTCGCTCAACGCCCGGGGGCAGTGAGCGCGATCAGCTGGCGGTACGGGCCGCGGCCGGGGACGATGGGTCCCATGGCCGCGGCCCGTGGCGTGCGGGCCCCGGCCCGTCGTGAGGAGGTTGCGGGTATGCCCGGATCTGCCAGGACGATGGCCGTGTGCACGGTGAGCGGGCTGGTGCTCGCGACGGCCTACACCGTGGCGCTCGGCGCCAGTGGGCTGCTGTGGTTCCTGTGGGTCGTGCTGGCCCTGCTGACGACCGTGGCGGTGGTGTCGGAGCGGCGGGTCTGAGGAAACGGCGCGGAGCCGCCCGGCCTCAGAAGCGGAAGACCGGCCCGGTGTCGGCGTCCAGCACGCAGGCGTTGGGGAACGACTTGCGCCATGCCACCGGGCGGCCACGCCAGTCGCCGGTCGCCGCGACGGTGACCGGGTCGTACTGCTTGGTGCACGGGCGCGGGTCGCCCGGCAGGGCGTCCGGATCCCCGTCGGCCTCCTTCAGTGCCGCGCAGGCGGCGGCGCCGTGCGGATGACTGCCGTGGCCCTCCGGGCAGTTGAGCAGCACCCCGCGGATCCAGGTGTCCCCACCACCGGAAACCGTCAGGAACAGGCCACGGGCGCGGGGCGGCTCCACGGCTGCGGCGGGTACCCCGGCGACGGCCACCACGCTGAGCACGGCGGTGGTGAGCGCTACGGCACGGGGTGCGCGGCGGGCCTTGGGCATGCGGTCTCCTGAGGGTGGCTCGGTGGGGATCGAGCGCGGGTGCACGCGTGCCAGAGCACCCCGGCGCACGCCGGTGGGCAAGAGACCACGCCAGGAGGTCGCCCGGATGGCCCGCAGCCGCGTTCTCCGGGCTGCGCGGGTGGGCTGCGACGCCGTCGGGCGCGCCCGGCGGCCACGCTCCCCCGCCGCCCGGCCGCCGCTCCGGCCGCCGCCTCAACCGGGGCCGGAGGCCGCCGGGGCCGCCGTCGAGTCGCGCGGCAGCAGGCGGGTCTCGAGGACATTGCGGACCGTGCGACGACTGCCGGCGCACACCTCCAGCAGTCGCGTGACGGCGAGCGCACCCGCCTCCGCCACCGGGACGTCGAGCGCGGTCACCGAGGGATCGGTGGCGCCGAGCGCGGTGAGGTCGTCGGCGGCGGCGAGGCTCACGTCCTCCGGCACCCGCAACCCCCGCGCTTTCAGCCCGTGCAGCAGGCCCAGTGCCAGGTAGCTGTTGTAGGCGATGACGGCACCGGCCCCCGCCGGCAGCTGCCCGGCGGCGGCGATCCCGGCGTCGAAGGTGGGCGGCATCGGGCCCAGTACGCACAGCCGGCCGCCCGCCTCCCCCGCCGCCTCCGCCATCGCGGCGCGGCGCCGGCCGTCGGCCCACGAACCGGGCGGCCCGGAGACGTACGCGATGTCCCGGTGGCCCAGGTCCAGCAGATGCCGTACCAGTGCGGCGGCGCCCGAGGCGGTGTCGAGTACCACCGCCGGGAGCCGCCCGACCTGCCGGTCGACCAGGACCAGGGGGCGCCGGCGGGCGAGTTCGCGCAGCGACGGGTCGGTGCCCACGGGTGCGACCAGGACGATCCCGTCGACCTGGTCGGCGAGCCGCCCCACCAGCGCGGCCTCGCGTTCGGCGCGGTACTCGGAGACGGTGATCAGCAGGTGGTTGTCGGTCTCCTCGGCAGCCTGCTGGGCGCCGAGGACGAGCGGTGCGAAGAACGGGTTGGCGAGCGTCGGCACCACGAGTCCGAGCATGCCGGTACGGCCGGTGGTCAGCGCGCGGGCCACGCGGTTGGGCTGGAATCCCAGGCGGGACGCGGCGGCACGCACCCTCTCCCGGGTCTGGGGCGTGACGATCTCGGGGCGCATCAGGGCACGGGAGGCCGTGGCCTTGGACACACCGGCCTCACGGGCAACGTCCGCCAGTGTCGGCACCGTTCGCTCCTGGTGGTGGGGGTGGCCGCCCGCGGGTTTCGCCCGCGGACCGCTCGTGGGTTCTCTTGACGGCCGGACCGTGTCATCCTATCTGCAACCGATCTCTGAAACCGGTTTCACGCACGGAACCCCTCTTCCCCTGCCGAGGTAGCCATGCCCCTCTCCGACCGGACGCCCCCCGGCCCGCCCGGCGGCACCCCGGCCGCACCGGGATCCGACGGACCGGCCGGGCCCGCGTGCGACGGGCCGGCCGCTGCCACCGAGGCCGCCCGCCCGGCCCCTGCCGGCTCCTTCCTCGAGCGCCGGTTCCACCTCCGCGCCCGCGGGAGCAACATCCGCACCGAGGTCGTCGCCGGTCTGTCGATGTTCCTCGCGGCGGCCTACGCGGCCGTGGTCGTCCCCGGCCAGCTGGCCAAGGCCGGTGTGCCGTACGGCCCGGTGACCACCGCCGTGATCCTGGCGATCGTCCTGGCGACGCTGGCCATGGGCCTGTTCGCGAATCTGCCGTTCGTCCTCGCACCCGGTCTCGGCGGCGTCGCGCTGCTCGCCGTGACGATCGTCGGCCAGGACCACGTTCCCTGGGACGCGACGCTCGGCATGGTCCTGTGGTCCGGCGTCGCCTTCCTCGTGCTGACCGCGCTGGGCATCCGCGACTTCATCACGCGGCTGATGCCGCTGCATCTCAAGTACGCGATCAGCGGCGGCCTCGGGCTGTTCATCGCGCTGCTCGGCTTCAAGGACAGCGGTCTGGTGGTGGCCGAATCCGGCGCCGACTCGCTCTCGCTCGGCGATCTCGCGCAGCCCGGGGCGCTGCTGGCGCTTGCCGGGCTGGTCCTGCTGACGGCGCTGTCCGCGCGCAGGGTGCCCGGCGCGTTCCTGATCACCATGGCCGTGGTGACCGTGGCCGGCATCCCCCTCGGTGTGACCGAACCGCCCGACCATCTCCTCGCCGCACCGGACAGCCCGGCCGCCGTCGCGTTCCACGTCGACGTGTTCGGCGCGCTGCGGCCCGAGTACTTCCCCTACATCTTCGCGTTCTTCGTCTCGGAGTTCTTCTCCATGACGGGCACCCTGCTCGCCGTCGCGGGGCGCGCCGGGCTCACCGACGAGGACGGCAACGTCCCGGGCATCCGGCGCCCGTTCTACGTGGACTCCGCCGCGGTGATCGGCGGGGCGGGCCTCGGCGCGCCCAGCATGACCGCGTATCTGGAGTCCTCGGCGGGGGCGGACAGCGGCGGCCGTACGGGGCTGTCGTCGGTGGTCGCCGCGGGCGGCTTCGCGGCGCTGCTGCTGGTCACTCCGTTCGCCACGCTGATCCCGTCCGCCGCGACGGCGCCGGTCCTGATGTACATCGGCCTGACCATGCTGGGCGCGCTGCGCAACATCGACGCCAAGGATCCGACGAACGCGGTCCCGGCCGCGCTGATCGTCGCCACGACCGTCTTCTGGGGCAACTTCGGCACCGGCATCGCGGCGGGCCTGGTCGCGCACGTCCTGGTCAAGGCCGCTTCCGGGCGCTTCAGAGAGGTCCCCTGGGGCCTGTGGGTCGTGCTGGTCCCGCTCGTCTACTACTTCTGGACCCTCCTGCCCTGAGCCCGGCCGCATCCGACCCTCCCTGACCGCCTGACACCTTACGGAGAACCTCATGACCGACCAGCCGCACGATGTCCGCATCAGCGGGGGAAGGGTGGTGTCCACCTTCACCGGCGAGGAGTTCGCCGCGGATGTCCTGCTGCGCGACGACACCATCAGTGCCGTACTGCCGCCCGGCACCCCGGCCCCGGCCCGCGACCACGTGGACGCGGCCGGGCTGCTGGTCGTCCCCGGCTTCGTCGACGCGCACATGCACATCGAGAGCTCGTTCCTGACGCCGGAGACCTTCGCTGCCCTCACCCTGGCGCGCGGTACGACGACCGTCCTCGCCGACCCGCACGAGATCGTCAATGTGGCGGGCACGGCGGCGATGCGCTGGATGATCGAGGCCGGCCGCGGCACCCCGCAGACGCAGCTGTGGGGCGTGCCGTCCTGCGTCCCCGCGCTGGAGGGGCTGGAACACGCGGGCGCGAGCCTGTCGGTGGACGACATCGCCGAGATGCTGCGCTGGCCGGACGTCATCGCGCTGGGCGAGGTCATGGACTACCGGGCGGTGGTCGCCGACGACGCGCGAATGCGCGGCATCGTCGGGGCGGCCCGCGAGCAGGGGGTGATCCTGGACGGTCACTGCCCGAACCTCAGCGGCGCGGAGCTCAGCGCGTACATGGCCACCGGCGTGGACTCCGACCACACCAAGAACCGCACCGAGGTGGTCCTGGAGAAGGCCCGGCTGGGCATGCTGATGATGCTTCAGGAGAAGTGCCTGCTGCCCGAGGTCATCGACGCGCTACTGGCCCTGCCGCAGTTGCCCCCGCTGTGCCTGGTGACGGACGACCTCGCGGCCGACCACATCCTGGGCACCGGGCACCTCGACCACATCGCCCGGGTCGCGGTGCGCGCCGGGCTGCCCGCGACGGCCGCGCTGCGGGCGCTGACCTGGACTCCGGCGCAGCGGCTGCGGCTGCCCGACCGCGGGGTGGTCGCACCGGGCAAGCGGGCCGATCTCGTCCTGCTGCGGGGCGAGTTGGGGGATTTCGACCCGGCTCTGGTGTTCGCGGGCGGTCGGCAGGTGGCGCGGGACGGCGTCGCGTCGTACGGGGACCGGGGCGGGGCGGTCCGGCCCGGAGCGGGTCCGCTGGAGGGCACCGTGGATGTGGAGGCGCCGGCCCCGGACGGCTTCCGCTGGCGGGTGGACCTGCCGGACGGCTCGCATCGCTTCCGGGCCATGCGGGTCAACTCCCGCGACACCTATACCGAGGCCGCGGAGATCGAACTGCCGGTCCGCGGCGGCGAGGTGGACTGGGAGGGCCGGACCACGCTGATCCGCGTACGCAACCGCTACGGGCGCGCAGGTACGGTCTTCGCACCGCTGCTCGGCCGCACCCTGTCACCCGGTGCGGTGGCGACCACGTACGCCCACGACAGCCACAACCTCGTCACCATCGGCACCTCCCGCGCCGCAATGGCCGCGGCCGCGGCGGCGGTGGTCGCGGACGGCGGCGGGGTGGCCGTCGTCCACGGCGTGACGGTCGCCGCCCGGCTGCCACTGCCGGTCGGCGGCGTGATGTCCACCCGTCCGGCCACGGAGATCGCGCGTCGCTCGCAGGCCGTGCGCGACGCGCTGACGGCCTGGGGGTGGGAGCACCTCAACCCCTTCATGAGCGTCTCCACCCTCACCCTCGCCGTGTCCCCCAGTCTCAAGATCACGGACCTGTCCCTGGTCGATGTGGTCCGCCGCGAGCCGAGCGGGGCCGTCGTGTGATGCCGCAGTGAGCGGCCGGCCGCGGGCCGGACGAACCGGTGCGCGGGCGACCCGGGCCGAGGGATGCCCTCGGCCGGTCGCTCGCGGCGGGCACGGCCGACTGGTATCAGTAGCGGATGACTTCGACGAGGAAGATCATTTTGATGATGTCGATGTCCCTCGACGGCTACATCGAGGGGCCGAACCGCGAGATCGACTGGCATCTGGTCGACGACGAACTGCACCGCCACTTCAACGACCACCTCAGGGACATGGGCGCCCTCCTCAGCGGGCGGGTCACCCACGAGCTGATGGCCGGGTTCTGGCCGACCGCGGACGCCGACCCGTCGATCACCGGCCCGATGGCCGAGTTCGCCGGTATCTGGCGGGAGATGCCCAAGATCGTGTTCTCCCGGACCCTGGAGCGGGCCGACTGGAACACCACCATCATGCGGGAGGTGGACGTCGATCGGATCCGGGCGCTCAAGGCGCAGCCGGGCGGCGACCTCGCGCTCGGCGGCGCCGACCTCGCCGCGGCGTTCATGGCGCACGGCCTCGTCGACGAGTACCGCATCTACGTCCATCCGGTCCTCATCGGAAGCGGCAAGCCGCTGTTCCCGTCCTCGGACACCAGGACCGCTCTCCGGCCGGCCGGGACCCGGACCTTCGGCAACGGCGTCGTGCTCCTGCACTACCGGGCGCCCGACGGTCCCTGACGCGGCCCCCTCGCGCCCTGCCCGGGCGGCGGCTACTCTGCGTCGGCACGGTAACTACGGGGAGGCCAGGGCGTGTTGTACCAGCTGCTGAAGTACATCGTGCTCGGGCCCCTGCTGCGGCTGGTGTTCCGGCCGCGGATCGAGGGGCTCGAACATGTGCCGGAGGAGGGGGCGGCGATCATCGCGGGCAATCACCTGTCGTTCTCCGACCACTTCGTGATGCCGGCGATCGTGCCGCGGCGGGTGACGTTTCTGGCGAAGGCCGAGTACTTCACGCGGCCGGGGCTGAAGGGACGGCTGACGGCCGCGTTCTTCCGGGGCGTGGGCCAGATTCCGGTCGACAGGTCGGGCGGCCGGGCGTCGCAGGCCGCGATCTCCTCCGGGCTCTCGGTGCTGCGCAAGGGACGGCTGCTGGGCATCTACCCCGAGGGCACGCGGTCGCACGACGGCCGGCTCTACAAGGGGCGTACCGGTGTCGCCGCGATGGCGATCGAGGCGGGGGTGCCGGTGGTGCCGTGCGCGATGATCGGCACCTTCGAGGCACAGCCGACGGGGCGCCGGCTGCCCCGGGCGATGCGGATCACCATCCGCTTCGGTGCACCGCTGGAGTTCTCGCGCTATGCGGGGCTGGTGGACGAGCGCACCGCGCTGCGGGCCGCCACGGACGAGATCATGTACGCGATCCTGGGGCTGTCCGGACAGGAGTACGTGGACACGTACGCCGGTGAGGCGAAGGCCGAGGCACAGGCCCAGGCCAGGGCGAAGGGGCGCGCGCACGGGCGGCGCGGGCACGGCTCCGGCAGCTGAGCCGCCGTCCGCCCACGGCGGATCGGCCCGCGCACGGCACCCGGATATTCCGTCGCGGGGCATGCCCTGGCCCCGTACCTTGAGCGTCATGATCAATCGGATACGGGGGCGCCGACGATGAGCGCCCGGCTGCGCGGTATGGCGCAGGAGACGGAGCGGATCGTCGCGGCGGGTGCGTATCGGGCACCCGGCGGGCGGCTGGTGGACATCGGTGCGGCGGTCGAGCGGGCGCGGGCCGGGACCCGGCTGTACGGCCCGGAGGCGGTCGCCGTCGAGGATGCGGGGGCCGGCGCCCGGACGACCTTCGAGGTGACCGGGGAAGGCAGTCTCACGGCGGGCAGGCGGCTGGCCGAGGCCGGCGGCGGACCGCTGGCGGTGCTGAACTTCGCGTCGGCGCGCAATCCCGGGGGCGGCTATCTCAACGGCGCGCAGGCCCAGGAGGAGGTGCTCTGCCGGGGGTCGGCGCTCTACACGTGTGTGCGGGAGGCGCCGGAGTTCTACGCGGCGCACCGGGCCGAGCCGAGCCCGTTCTACAGCGACCGGGTGATCCTCTCCCCCGGTGTGCCGGTGTTCCGGGACGACCGGGGGGTGCTGCTCGAAGTCCCTTACACGGCAGGGTTCTTGACGTCGGCGGCGCCGAACGCCGGTGTCATCGCACGGCAGCGGCCGGACGAGACGGGCCGGGTGGCGGGGGCGCTGGTGGCCCGTGCGGAGCGGGTGTTGGAGGTGGCGGCGGCGGGCGGACACCGTCAGCTGGTGCTCGGCGCGTGGGGCTGCTGGGTGTTCCGCAACGATCCGACCCGGGTGGCCGGGGCGTTCGCGGCGCATCTGCTGGACGGCGGCCGTTTCGCGGACCGGTTCGACCGGGTCGTGTTCGCCGTGCTGGACCGCCGGGCGGACTCCCCCACCAGGGCGGCCTTCGCCGAGGTGTTCCCGGCGCGCCCGCTGCCCGGGTCCTGACGGAGGCTACGGCGACGCGGCGGCGGAGCGGCGGAACGGCGGCGCACGCGAAAGGGCGGCCGGGAGAGTTCCCGGCCGCCCCTTCTCATACGTTCCGAACGGTCAGGGCGCGGACAGGAGGTCCAGGGCACCCTGCGCGACGGTCTTGACCGTCGACGTGGCCGGCTGCGGCGTGGCGTGCGGGGCGCACGTCACGTCCTTGGCGTCGGTCTTCCCGTCCAGGAAGTACGCGTCGACCCGGTCGTTGATGCAGGGGTTGACCAGGCCGGTGACACCGTGCGATCCAGCGTCCCGCTCGGTGATCAGGCGGGAGCCGGCGAACCGCTTGTGCAGCTCGACCGCGCCCTCGTACGGCGTGGCGGCGTCCCGGGTGCTCTGCACGATCAGCACGCTGGGCAGGCCCTTGCCGGTCTTGACCTCGACCGGGGTCTGCTGCTTGGCGGGCCAGGTGGCGCAGGGCAGGTTCATCCAGGCGTTGGACCAGGTCATGAACGGTGCCTGCTGGTGGACCCGGGTGTTGTCGCGGTCCCACTTCTTCCAGCTGGTGGGCCACTTGGTGTCGGTGCACTCGACGGCCGTGTAGACGGCGTTGCCGTTCTCGGACGCGATGTTGCCCGCGGTGTCCTTGAGGTCCGGACCCGCGTTCTCGACCAGCGGCTTCTCGTCGCCGGCGGTGTACGCGCTCCAGACCTGGGCGACCGTGGCCCACATGGAGTCGTAGTACGGCGCGTTCTGGAAGAAGCCGGTGAGCTCGGCGGGGCCGACGACACCGCCGATCGGCTTCTTCTTCGCGGTCGCGCGCAACTTCTCCCAGCCCGCCTGGACCTTCTTGGCGGTGGTGCCGAGGTGGTAGGTCGCGTCGTTCTTGGCGACCCACTTCTTCCAGTCTCCCCAGCGCGTCTCGAAGGCCACGTCCTGGTCGAGGTTGGCCTGGTACCAGACCTTCTCGCGCGAGGGGTTGACGACGCTGTCGACGAGCATCCGGCGCACATGGCCCGGGAACAGCGTCGCGTAGACGGCGCCCAGATAGGTGCCGTAGGAGACGCCCAGGTAGTTGAGCTTCTTCTCACCGAGCGCGGCGCGGATCACGTCCAGGTCGCGGGCGGTGTTCGGGGTGGTCATGTACGGCAGAAGATCGCCGCTGCGCTCGGCGCACCCGTCCGCGTACTCCTTGGCGAGCTTGCGCTGGGCGCGCTTGTCGGCCGCGCTGTCCGGCACCGGGTCGGCCTTGGGCGCCTTGACGAACTCCTGCGGGTCCATACAGGAGATGGCCGCGGAGTGCCCGACCCCACGCGGGTCGAAGCCGACGTAGTCGTACGCCTTGGCCGTCTTGACCCACAGCGGGTTCTTGGTGGTGACGCGGGTCGGGAACTTCATGCCCGAACCGCCGGGGCCCCCCGGGTTGTAGATGAGGGAACCCTGTCGCTCCTTCTTGCCGCCGGTGTTGACGGCCCGGTCGACGGCGATCTTGATCTTGCGTCCGTTGGGTTTGGCGTAGTCGACCGGGACGGTGACATAGCCGCACTGGATGGGGGCCTTCAAGCCCCAGTCCGCGGGGCAGTCCTGCCAGTCGATGCCCTTCTTGGCGGCGCGTGCGGCGGCGGTCTGGACTCCGCGCGCTTCGGCCGATCCCGGCCGGTGGTGCTCGCCCGCACTGGCGGGCGTGGCTATCGCGCCTGCTAGGAGCGTGCCGGTCACCAGGGTGCCGGCGGCGCCGAGTGCTGCTGTTCGTCTCACGTGGTGGATCCCCCTGCATGGTGCGTCGCTTGTGGCAACGGTGATCACAGAGCTGGCTACAGAAGGATCCTGTCGTCTCCTGTCCCTTCCTGAACAGGTTTGACCACGGTTTCTTTACCAATCCGTAGGATTGGCGCAACCGCCGGACGAACGCCGGACAACTGGCGGGCCAGGAGAGTCGCGCCGCCCGGCCCGGGCCGGGCGGACGAGGCGGCCGACCCGAAGCACCGCACGCCTCAGTGCCGACCGGACGCTCAACTCCCTGAGGAATACGCCCGTTTGAGGTGCATGCAACACGGTCCGACGTCGAGCCCCCCGACCCACCGCCGGCGGCAAGAGGGCCCCGGTACGAGAATCCGCCGTGCTTCTGCCGTACCGACCGTCCCCAGGGGTGCGTACGGAGACGGGCACAGACAACGGGCCGCCGAGGGGCGATAACACGTCAATTGCCATGCACATGGGCTTCAGGCATGTGCCGGAGCCATTGGCTTCAGTAACCTTCCGTGCAGGCTCTCCCACACACCGCCACGAGGGAGAGCTTTGGCGTTTTCGCCTCGAGCGGCCCCGTCCGAGCTTTCCAGGAGGAGATCAGAAGTGCCCGGTATCGATCAGGTGTTGGCCCAAGCGATGGGGATCCCCGGCGTCCTGGGCGCCGGACTGATCGACTGGACCAGCGGGCTGACGCTCGGTACGGCCGGGCAGGCCCCGCACGCCGACCACGAGGCGGCCGCCGCGGACACCGCCGAAGTGGTGCAGGCCGTGGTGCGCAACGCCACCTTCGACGCAGCGGGCACCGGCGGCCCCGATCTGGAGGACCTCATCATCACGGCCGCGGGCAGCTACCACCTCATCCGCTTCGTCCACACCGCCTTCGACAGTCAGACCTATCTCTACCTCTGGCTGGACCGCGGACAGGCCAATCTGGCCATCGCCCGCTTACGACTGCGCGACCTGGCGGCGGAGCTGGTCGCGGCCTGACCCGCGCCATGACCGCCCCCATACCGCCCCGCCCGGCCCCGTCCGGCGGACTGCTCGACCGGTTCGCCGCCGAACGTGTCACCGGCGCCCTGCGCGGCCCGAACGGCTGCGTCTACCTGCGCGACGGCGCCGTCTACTGCGTGGAGGGCGCCACCGCACCCGGGCTCGACGCCCGGCTCGGCGCGGCCGGGCGGCTGCCCGCGGACCGCTGGCAGCGGGCGATCGAGACGGCCGGGCCGGATCACCGGGGCGGCCAGTTCCTGGTCAGCGAGGGCTGGCTGACCCAGAGCGAGCTGGAGATCTGCCATCTCGGCGCACTCCTCGACGCGGCGTTCTTCGCGCTGCCGCTGCCGCCGGAGAGCACGTCGTTCACGCCGGGCAGCATCCACTGGCTGGGCGTCGTACGGCGGATCAGCGTCGCCGACCTCCAGCAGGCGACGGCCCGCCGCCGGGCCCTGCTCGACCGGCTGCGGCCCTGGGCGGCGGTCGACTCCTGCCCCGTCGTCCCCCTCCCCCCGAGCGGCTCGGGGGCCTCCCCCGCCACCGGCGGGCAGCGCCGGCTGCTCGACCGCGCCGACGGTCGGCACACCCCCTACGAACTCGCCCGCGCGCTGGGCCAGTCGGCCTTCGTGACGCTGCTCGACATCCGCCGGCTCGCCGCGGCCGGACTCGTCCAGGTGCCCGCGGATCCGCGGGCGCTGCCGCGGCGGCGGCCCGGCGCCGCTCACCCCGCAACGGACGGCCCCCCGCCGACCTGGCACCTGCCGGTACCGGACATTCCCGAGACCGCCGACCCGGACATCGCCCTCCTTGTCCGACTCCGTACGGCGCTGGAGGAAAACCTGTGACCCGACGCGGATCCACGCCATGAGGCACGTACTCGGAAAGCGTGCCGCCAAGCGAAGAACCAGACGAACCAGGAGCCTCATGACGATCGAACCCGATCTCCGGGAAGAGTTACTCGCCCTGCGCGACCAGGTGCGGCATCTGCACGGCGGCATGGTGGCCAGCGCCGACGGCATGGTCATCGCACACGATCTGCGGGACATCGAACCGGACGGCCTCGCCGCGCTCACCGCCGCGGCCATCGGGGTCGCCAAACGCCTCACGGACGCCACCGGACAGGGCGTCTTCGAGGAATCCCTCACCCGCGGCACCGACGGCTACATCGCGGCCTATTCGGCCGGCAGCCGCGCCGTCCTGACGGCCGTCGCCGGCCCGGACACCAATGTCGGCCGACTGCACTGGCAGGCCCGGCGGACGGCCGCACGGATCGGCGCCCTGATGGACGACTCGGCCCGGCCCTGATCCGGCCCGGACCGCAACCCGGCTTCCCCCGCACCACCGCACCACCGCACCACCGCACCACCGCACCACCGCACCACCGCACCACCGCACCACCGCACCACCGCACCACCGCACACGGAAACATACGGAAAGGTCTGTCATTCCCATGGCTCAAATGGAATCCGCCCTCACCGACGCGATGTCGAGCATCGAAGGCGCCATCGGCGTCGCCCTGGTCGACTACACCAGCGGAATGGCGCTGGCCACGCTCGGCGACAACAACGCACTGGACCTGAACGTCGCCGCAGCCGGAAACACCGACGTGGTGCGCGCCAAGCTGCGCACCATGGAGATGCTGGAACTCGAGGGCGCCATCGAGGACATGCTCATCACGCTGACCGCGCAGTACCACCTGATCCGCCCGGTCACGGGCAAGAACGGCGCCGGGCTCTTCCTGTATCTGGTGCTCGACCGCAAGCGCGCCAACCTGGCGCTGGCGCGCCGCCGGCTGGCCCTGCTAGAGGCCGAGCTGGAGGTGTGAGGCGGCGGCCTCGTCCAGGATGCGCCGCAGCCGCAGCGCGTCCGGGGCGACGGCCGTCACCAGGGCCGCGGGACCGGCGAGCGGGGCGAGAACGCCCTGCCCGGTGCCGTCGGCCGCGTCCCCCAGCAGCCGCACGGCGACCGGATCGTCCCCCCACTCCGGTGCCACGACGAGGAGTTGGCCGGCGGCGCGGTGACCGTCCAGGACGGCCGAGGTGTCCCAGCCGGGAGCGCCGGGCCCGTAAGCCGTCTCCTGGTCCAGGAGGGTACGGCCCGCGCGGCGGAGAGTGAGCCGGCTGCGCAGCGCCCCGGTCCGCTCGCCGGTTCGGCCAAGGACCTGCTCCTCGCGCAGGACGAGACGTGCGGTGGGGGCCAGTTCGACCGTCGTGGTCATCCGCAGTTCACTGCCCGCGGCCGAGATCAACGGTTCCGGGAGCCACTCCAGGAGCCCGCCGTCGGCGACCGTCAGCCGCACGTCGTAGGTGGCGTGTCCGGCGGCGCGGCCGGGCAGCGCGACGGTGGCCGCGGCGGCCGTGACGCGCAGCTCCGCGCCCTCCTCGACCACCGCCTCGATGCCCAGCCGGTCCCCGCCGAGTGGGGCGCTCATGGCGCCGACGACGCAGACCCGGGCCTGCCGCCCGTGCGAGCGGATCCGGCGCAGCGCGAGCGGGCCGTCGCCGTCGAGGACCGGGACGCGCGTGGTGCGGTCCGCGGCGGTGCGTGCGGTGATCCGGGCTGTCGCCCGCAGTCCGGCGGCCGACGGGGCGGCGGCAGCGGGCCGGGCGGGGACGGCGAGGGTCATGCGGCGCCCGCGGTCCAGTGCGCCAGCTGGTGGCGGACCCAGTCGGAGACCGGCCGCACGCCGTTCTGCGACTTCAGGGCGGTGAAGGCGACGGGGAGCTCGCCGCGCTGTGCCTCGGCGTCGCGGGCCATGCCCGACAGGTCGACACCCACGTACGGCGCGAGGTCGGTCTTGTTGATGACCAGCAGATCGGCGGTGGTGACGCCGGGACCGCCCTTGCGCGGGATGTCGTCGCCGCCCGCGACGTCGATGACGAAGATCTGGGCGTCGACCAGGCCCTTGGAGAAGGTGGCGGTGAGGTTGTCGCCGCCGGATTCGACCAGGACGAGGTCGAGCGGCCCGACCGCTTCCTCCAGGTCCTCGACGGCCTCGAGGTTGGCGGAGATGTCGTCGCGGATGGCGGTGTGCGGGCAGGCACCGGTCTCGACGGCCGCGATCCGCTCGGCCGGCAGCACGGCCTCGCGGAGGAGGAATTCGGCGTCCTCGCGGGTGTAGATGTCGTTGGTGACGACGGCGATGGACAGCTCGTCGCGCAGCGCGCGGCAGAGTGCCGCGACGGTGGCGGTCTTGCCGGTGCCGACCGGGCCGCCGAGGCCGATGCGCAGGGCGCGGCGCCTGCCGTCGGGGCGTACGGGGTCGGCGGCGCTGTAGGTGTGGCGTTCGGGGAAGGTGTCCGCGTGGTCGAGGTGCACGGTTGCTCCGGTCGTTCAGGGGGCCGCGGGTGCGGCTCGGCGGTCGGTGGGGGTCAGGACGCGAAGAGGCGCACCGGCCAGGCGGCATGCTGTTCGGCGGTGATGTCCAGCAGCGGCGCGGAGGCGGCCGGCAGCGCACCGGTGCCTTCGGCGGCAACCCGCTCCGCGGCCTCGGCAGCCTGCTCCGCGACCCGGTCGACCTCGGCGGCGAGGCGGGCGAGGACGGCCGTGGCGTCGAAGGGATCCAGGCTCAGTAGCCGGACGGCCGCGGTGGCCGGGCCGCTGATGTTCTCGTACGCGATGGCGTAGGCGGCGTCGAGCGGGGCCAGGTCCGCGGAGCGGGCGGCGAGGCCGAGGACGATCGGCTGGTGGGCGCCGCGCGGGCGGGCCGCGGCGAGCGCGTCGAGTTCGGGGGCCGGCCAGGTGGCGCGGGCGGCCCGCATCATCTGCCGGCCGAGCCGCCTGGCGACCTGGCGCAGCGCCGGTACCGGCGTGCGGGCGTCCGCGGCATCGTCCAAAAGGAGCGGGTCGCAACCGGCGGCGGCCGCGGCGGCGAGCGCCGCGGCGACCAGGCCCGCGGTGTGCAGCCGGCCCCGGCAGAAGTTCTCCAGGGTGGCGGCGTCCTTGATGCGTCCCGCGGTGACGGCCGGTTCGGCGCCGCCGGAGTGGGCGTGCCCTCCGGCGGGGAACCGGCCGTCGGCGAGGACGAGCAGCGCTGCGCGGCTCATCGGTGGTGTCCCGGATTGTTCATATGTGCCACTCAGAAGAGGAAGTACCGCTGGGCCATGGGGAGTTCGGTGGCCGGGTGGGGTTCGACCACTTCGCCGTCGATGGTCACCGTGAAGGTGTCGGGGTCGACCTGGACACGGGGCAGCGCGTCGTTGTTGCGCATGTCGGCCTTGGTGACGCCACGGGTGGAGCGGATGGCTCGGTACCGCTTGGCGAGCGGGAGGCGCTCGGCGAGGTCGTCGTCGAGGGCCTGCTGGGAGACGAAGTTGACGGAGTTGCTGCCCGGGGCCCGGCCGGTGGCGCCGAACATCGGGCGGGGCAGGATCGGCTGCGGCGTGGGGATGGACGCGTTGGCGTCGCCCATCTGCGCGTACGCGATCTGGCCGCCCTTGATGACGAGCTGCGGCTTGACGCCGAAGAACGCCGGGTCCCACAGGACGAGGTCGGCGAGCTTGCCCTCCTCGACCGAGCCGACGATGTGGTCGATGCCCTGGGCGATGGCCGCGTTGACGGTGTACTTCGCGACGTAGCGGCGGGCGCGGGCGTTGTCCGCGCTGCCGTCGCCGGCCAAGGTTCCGCGACGGCGCTTCATGACGTGCGCGGTCTGCCAGGTACGCATCACGACCTCGCCGATGCGGCCCATGGCCTGGGCGTCGGACGACATGATCGAGATGGCGCCGAGGTCGTGCAGGATGTCCTCGGCCGCGATGGTGGAGGGCCGGATCCTGGACTCGGCGAAGGCGAGGTCCTCGGGGACGGCGGGGTTGAGATGGTGGCAGACCATCAGCATGTCGAGGTGTTCCTCGATGGTGTTGACGGTGTGCGGCCGCGTGGGGTTGGTGGACGCGGGCAGCACATTGGGCTCGGAGACCATCGCGATCATGTCGGGGGCGTGGCCGCCGCCGGCGCCTTCGACATGGAAGGCGTGGATCGATCGGCCGGCGATGGCCGCGAGGGTGTCGCCGAGGAATCCGGCCTCGTTGAGGGTGTCGGTGTGGATCGCGAGCTGGGCGCCGCTCTCCTCGCAGACCGTCAGGCAGGCGTCGAGGACGGCGGGCGTGGCGCCCCAGTCCTCATGGATCTTGAAACCGAGGATGCCGGCCCGCAGCTGGTCGCGCATCGACGCCAGGGACATGGTGTTGCCCTTGCCGAGCAGGCCGACGTTCACCGGGAGGGAGTCCATCGACTCGAACATCCGGGCAACGTGCCAGGCGCCGGGGGTGATGGTGGTGGCCTTGCTGCCCTCGGCGGGGCCCGTGCCGCCGCCGATGAGGGTGGTGACGCCGGATGCCAGCGCCTCGTCCACCTGCTGGGGGCAGATGAAGTGGACGTGGGTGTCGATGGCCCCGGCCGTGAGGATCTTGCCGTTGCCCGCGATGACTTCGGTCTCGGGGCCGATGACGAGGTCGGGGTGGACGCCGTCCATGGTGTCGGGGTTGCCGGCCTTGCCGAGCGCGGTGATCTGCCCGTCCCGTATGCCGACGTCGGCCTTGACGATGCCCCAGTGGTCGAGCACGACGGCGCCGGTGATCACGGTGTCGGGGGTGCCCTCGGCGCGGGTGGCGCGGGACTGGCCCATGGACTCGCGGATGACCTTGCCGCCGCCGAAGACGGCCTCGTCGCCGGCCCGGCCGGGCCCGCCCGAGCGGTCCTCGGTGATCTCGATGACCAGATCGGTGTCCGCGAGCCGGATCCGGTCGCCGGCGGTCGGGCCGAAGAGATCGGCGTACGCCTGGCGGGTCAGCTCAGCCATCGAGGGTGCCTCCGGTCTCGCCCCGCAGGCCCACGACGATGCGCTTGCCCCCGATGGGGACCAGCTCGACCTCGGTGGGTATGCCGGGCTCGAAGCGCACGGCGGAGCCGGCCGCGACGTTCAGCCGCATGCCGTGCGCGGCCGCGCGGTCGAAGTCGAGGCCGGGGTTGGCCTCGGCGAAGTGGTAGTGGGAGCCGACCTGGACGGGGCGATCGGCGGCGTTGAGGACGGTCATGCGCGTGAGGGGGAGGCCTTCGTTGAGGCGCACCGGCTCGTCGGCGTAGAGGATCTGTCCCGGGATCATCTTCTGCTCTCCCGTGGTCAGTTGATGGGTTCGTGAACGGTGACGAGTTTGGTGCCGTCGGGGAAGGTGGCCTCTACCTGCACGTCGTGGATCATCTCGGGGACGCCTTCCATGACGTCGTCCCGACCCAGGACCTTGCGTCCGGAGGACATGAGCTCGGCGACCGTGCGGCCGTCCCGGGCACCCTCGAGAATGTGCACGGTGAGCAGCGCGATGGATTCCGGGTGGTTGAGCTTCAGCCCCCTGGAGCGCCGTTTTTCGGCCACGTCTGCCGCCACATGAATCATCAAGCGCTCTTGTTCATGCGGGGTCAGTTGCATACCTTCCACCTCACAGTCTTCCCGCCTGGGCACATTCCCCCAGGTCACAGGCGTGGGCACACCCGCGAGCTTAGATGTATCACGCAATAATTAAAGGGGGAGCAAATCGGCTTCCAGCACTTGGCCATCAACAGCCTCGCGGCGCGAGACTAGTTCGGCGTGATTTCGACAGCGTTACGGACAGCGACACCTCGCATTACCTGTTACGCCCGCCGTAACGCGTCGCACAGCCTCCCGTCACGGTGCCGCAACCGGAGCCCCCGACACCCGCGCACGCCCCCGGCTCCGGGCGGCGGACCGCAACGGCCGCCCCGCTCCCCGCCTCCAAGGCGTCGGCGCACCGCGAAAAGTGCGCGTCCGGCAGGTCACAGAAAGCCGCCAACTCCCGTAAAAGGGACGCGTTCCGCTCCTCGAACACGACTGTCCGGTATCCGCTCTTGACGGTTTGCGAAGTGATCGCAATCCTCATGTGCGCGTCAAGACGCTCCGCACAACCCCCCACACCAGTATCGGAGCCATACCGTGACTCGTTCCACGCGAATACGCCGGGCCGCGCTGGCCACCGGCGCCGCCACCGCCCTCGCCGCCACGCTCTTCACCGCGGCCGGCGCCTCCGCGGACCCCGCACCGGCCGCCGCCCCCGACATCGACGTCAAGGCCGTCAAGGCGGACCTGGACCAGCTTCAGTCGATCGCGGACGCCAACGGCGGCAACCGCGCCCACGGGCAGGCGGGCTACAAGGCGTCCGTCGACTTCATCAAGGGCAAGCTGGACAAGGCCGGATTCACCACCAAGCTCCAGGAGTTCGACAACAACGGCGCCAAGGGCTACAACGTCATCGCCGACTGGCCCGGCGGCGACGAGAGCAAGACCGTGATGACCGGCGCCCACCTGGACTCGGTCGACGCGGGCCCCGGCATCAACGACAACGGCTCCGGCTCCGCCGGCACCCTCGAGGTCGCCCTCGCGGTCGCCAAGGCGGACCTCAAGCCCACCAAGCACCTTCGGTTCGCCTGGTTCGGCGACGAAGAGGACGGCATGGTCGGCTCGACGGCGTACGTCGACAAGCTCGGCGCCGACAAGTCGAAGCTCGACTCCTACCTGAACTTCGACATGATCGGCTCGCCCAACCCGGGCTACTTCGTCTACGACGACGACCCGCGCCTGGAGAAGGTCTTCAAGGACTGGTACGCGACGAAGAAGATCGCCACCGAGAAGGAGACCGAGGGCGACGGCCGCTCCGACCACGCCCCCTTCAAGGACGCGGGCGTCCCGGTCGGCGGGCTCTTCTCGGGCGCGGACTACAAGAAGACCGAGGAGCAGGCGAAGAACTGGGGCGGCGAGGCCGGCACGGCGTTCGACGCCTGCTACCACCAGTCCTGCGACACGTCGAAGAACCTCGACGAGAAGGCGCTGGACACCAACAGCGACGCCATCGCCCACGCGATCTGGGAGCTCAGCTCCTGACCCGAGCTCCCCGCTGAACGACCCGCATCACCCATAGGTCAGCTCTCGCGACCCGGCCGCCGATCCCCGGCGGCCGGGTCGCGGTGTTCTGCCGCGATGCCGAACCGCCGCCGTTCGCCCGGAGCGGGTGGCAGCTGCCGCACGGCGGAGACCGTGCTGATCACTTGCTCCTCCCCCACATCGTCCGCCCGCCGCCCGAGTTCTTCGAGTAGCTCCAGGTCAGCGGCGGAAACCAGCGCCACCAGCGGCTTTCCGTGGCGGGTCACCACCACCCGCTCGCTGCCGTAGACGACGCGGTTGATCAGATCCGCGAGTTCGGCTCGGGCTTGCGTCACCGGAATTTCATAGGCCATGCTCCCATTCTAACGGGATGTACGTCCTGTACATTTTTAACGGAAGAGAGGAACGGCCATGCAGCGACCGACGGCCCGCTACGTCCTGCCGGAGTTCACAGAGCGCACCACCAACGGCACCCGCACGCTGGATCCGTACTCCAAGCTGCTGAGCGAGCGCATCATCTTCCTGGGCACTGCGATCGACGACACCGCCGCCAACGACGTCATGGCGCAGCTCGTCCACCTCGAACACAGCGCTCCCGAGCAGGACATCTCGCTCTACATCAACTCCCCCGGCGGCTCGTTCACCGCAATGACCGCCGTCTACGACACGATGCGGTACGTGTCCTGCGACATCGAGACGGTGTGCCTGGGGCAGGCCGCCTCAGCGGCCGCGGTACTGCTGGCGGCCGGCGCACCCGGCAAGCGGCTCGCGCTGCCCGGCGCCCGGGTGCTGATCCACCAGCCGTCGCTGGCGGAGCCGGTCCAGGGCCAGGCCACCGATCTGCACATCCAGGCGACGGAGCTGCTGCGCACCCGCGACAAGCTGGAGGAGCTGCTGGCGCGGCACACCGGCCGGCCGCGCGAGCAGATCGCCGCGGACATCGAACGCGACAAGATCTTCGACGCCCGCGCCGCCCAGGAGTACGGCCTGATCGACGGCGTCACCCGCAGCCGCAAGCCGTCGTCCGCTCAGCTCGGCACGCGGTGAGCGCGGGTGCTGCCACCGGAGCTGCCGCCGCTGCCCGCACTGACCCGGGCCGAGGGTGAGGTGATCGACCGGTATCTGGAGGCCCTGGACCTGCTGGGCCGGATCAATCCGGCCCGCAGCGGTGACACCTATCGCGGCCTGCGCGCCGCCCAGGCCCTGGTCGGCAAGGCCGCCGAACTGCGCGACGCGCTCGCCCTGATGCACGGCCGCGGCGAGAGCGAACTGCACTCCGCGACGCTCGCCAAGGCGCTGCGCGTCCTGGACGGCGAGCGTCGGGCCGGGCTCGTCGCGGTGCCACCGCCCTCCGGGCCGTGACGCGACACGCGCCGTGACACGACACGCCCTCACCCGAGGAGCCCGTACGGCGTAGCCCGGGGACCTGGTAGAGGCGGGCGACAACTTGCAGAAATCGGCTCCACGCCAGGTGGAACCGATGCCGTCGGCCCTGGTCCCGGCCTCGGCTGCCACCTCACCCCGTCCACAGAATCCGACATTGGTCACCATTTGGAGCAAATGTGACTAATGTCACGCACGGCACTTCTTACGAGATTTCGGGCGCCAGCGGCGTAAGGATCCCTCCACGACAAGACCCCGCCACCTCGACGGGGCGGTCCGGACGGGCGCCTAATCCTGCCGCCGTGCCGGATGTCAGGTCGACGCGGTTGGATCGGCAGGAGCGGAGGACCCGAGCACGACGGGGCCCCGGCCGCCCTCGCGGCCGACGGGCTCCTTGGGGTGAAGCCGTACGCACGGCCGGGCATCTTCGCCTGCCCGAACCCGACAGGTCTTCCTTCGCAGGCGGCTGACGAAGGGTTGCGCATGAGCATGCGCAGGCATCTGCCGAATCTGCTGGCACGCGCCGGCACCGTCTCCGCCCTCACGATGGCCACCATCGGGGCCACGACCGTCGCCCCAGGAGCGGCCCCGGAGGCCGAGGCGGCCGCGGTATCCGCGAAAGCACTGCGGATCGCGGCCTCCAAGCGGGGCTCCCCCTACCAATGGGGGGCACAGGGCCCCCACCGCTTCGACTGTTCGGGGCTGACGCTCTACTCGTTCAAGCATGCGGGCAAGGCACTGCCACGGACCGCGGCCGCGCAGTACAACGACACCAGCCACATCTCCCGCGCGGCGCGCAGAACCGGTGACTTGGTCTTCTTCCACGGCGGCCGCGGCGTCTACCACGTCGGTATCTACGCGGGCCGAGGCCGGATCTGGCACGCGCCCAAGCAGGGCGCGGTGGTGCGGCTGGAGCGGATCTGGAGCGCCGCGGTCTGGTACGGCCGGGTGGGCTGACCTGCGGAGATCATGATCGCCGGCCAGGTGCCGGGCGGCGTGGCCTCATGGGTCGAGGGACCGGTGGTCCTCACCGGACGCTGCCCGGCCCCCGCGGCCCGTGCGGGGGCGCGGACCACGTACCCGAGCGGCGGCGAAGGCGGCTTGCGCGGGCCTCAGCCGAGCACCAGCCCGGCGAGCAGGGCGCCGCCGAGCGCGGTCAGCAGCGTTCCGGTCGTCGCCTCCAGGGCGCGCGCCGCCCGAGGGCGGCGCAGCAGCCCGCCGAGCCGGTCGACGAGCAGGGCGACGGCGGGGAACCACACCGCCGCCAGGCCGACCACGACGGCCGCGAGCAGCAAGGTGCGCGGCAGCGCCGGTTCGCCCGCGGGGACGAACTGCGGGAGCAGGCTGAGGAAGAGCACGGGTGCCTTGGGGTTGAGCACGTTGGTGAGAAAGCCCTGGCGCAGGCACTTTCCGGTGCCGGGGCCGGCCGTCGGGTACGGGCCCGCGGCGCCGTCCGGGGCATCGTCCGGGGTGCCGTCCGACGACGGTGCGACAGCGGCCGGGCGGCGGGCGAGGGCGACCAGCGCGCGGATGCCCAGGGACAGCAGATAGGCGCCGCCCAGGAGTTGGATGGTCTCCAGCAGCGCCGGCACGGCGACCAGAACCGCCGCGAGCCCGGCCGCCGCCAGCGCGGTGTGCACCAGCAGCCCACCCGCGACCCCGAAGGCGGTGGCCACCCCCGCTCGGCGGGTAGCGAGTGCGTTGCGCACCACGATCGCGAAATCCGCGCCCGGCATGGTCACCATGCCCGCGGCCACTCCGGTGAAGGCCATCAGCTGTCCGTCCATGAGAGCAGCATCGCCGACCGGAGCCTTTAATAGGTATGAGGAATCTTCTCGGTCTGCCTGAAGAGATTCTTAAGGCTGGGCTGGTGGGACGATCGAGGCAGGCGCCCGACGGCCGGGAGCGGTAAGGCGGCTCCCACCGCCCGGCGGCGCCCAGGACTACGGAGGTGCTGGTGTACGACCCCACCCGGCTGGCCGCCCTGGTGGCGGTGGCGGAGGCCGGTTCGATCACCCGGGCCGCCGAGCGGCTCGGCTACACCGCGCCCGCGCTCTCCCAACAGCTCGCCAAGCTGGAGCGGGAGGCGGGCGCGGCGCTGCTGGTGCGCCATCACCGTGGCGCCCGGCTGACGGCGGCCGGTGAGCTGCTGCTCGTACGGGCACGGCGGGTGCTGGACGAGCTGGATCTGGCGCGGCACGAGCTGGCCCAGCTGACGGGGCTGTCGGGCGGCCGGCTGCGGGTGGGCACGTTCGAGACGGCCGGTACGCATCTGCTGCCGCCCGCGCTCAGCGCGTTCCGGCGGGCCCACCCGGACGTGGAGCTGAGCGTGACGGAGTTCGTCCCTCCGCAGGAGATGACGGCGGTGGCGCTCGGCGAGGTGGATCTGGCGCTGACGCACGAGTACACGCCGGGCGAGGCGGTGCCGGTGCCGGACGGGGTGCGGTTGGAGCCGCTGCTGGCCGAGGAACTGGTACTGGTCACGGCCCCGGGGCATGCGCTGTCGGCCGGCGCCGGACGGCTGCCGCTGGCCGAGCTGGCCGGTCAGCCGCTGGTCAGCATGGCACCCACCAATCCCAACCGGCGGGCGGTGGAGGCGACCCTGGCGGCCGCGGGGGCGAGTGTGGCGGTGCGGTGCGAGTCCCCGGGCTACGCGGTGGTGTGCGCGCTGGTGAGCGCGGGGCTGGGGGTGGCGGTGGTGCCGGAGATGATGGCGGCGGGTTCGGTGACCCCGTTGGGGGTCCGGCGCCTGGACCCGCCGGAACTGCACCGGCGGATCTCGTTGGCCTGCCGGTCCGGGGACGCCACGCCTGCGGCGGAGACGCTGCGGGCCCTGCTGCAGGGCGCGTTCACCCGCAGGTGAGAGGTGCCGGGCCGTTCACCGGCGCCGGGCCGGGGCATCGCGGTGAGAGATGCCGGGGCCGTTCAGCGGGCGCCGGGCCAGGGCATCGCGATGCCGACGGTTCCTCTCCCCCGGTCGGCCCGGCGAGGACGGGGACGCCCTCGCCGGACGATGGACGTGCCGGGCCGGTCGCGCGGCCGGGTCAGCTGCCGACGTAGGCCGCGAGGTGCTCGCCGGTGAGGGTGGCGCGAGCGGCGACGAGGTCGGCGGGGGTGCCCTCGAAGACGATCTTGCCGCCGTCGTGGCCGGCGCCGGGGCCGAGGTCGATGATCCAGTCGGCGTGCGCCATGACCGCCTGGTGGTGCTCGACGACGATGACCGACTTGCCGGAGTCGACGAGCCGGTCGAGCAGACCGAGCAGCTGCTCGACGTCGGCGAGGTGGAGGCCGGTGGTCGGCTCGTCGAGCACGTAGACGCCGCCCTTCTCGCCGATGCGCGTGGCCAGCTTGAGGCGCTGCCGCTCGCCGCCGGACAGCGTGGTGAGCGGCTGGCCGAGGCCGAGGTAGCCGAGCCCGACGTCGGCGAGCCGGCCGAGGATCTTGTGCGCGGCCGGCGTGTGCGCCTCGCCCGAGCCGAAGAACTCCTCGGCTTCCGCGACCGACATCGCCAGCACCTCGCTGATGTCGCGGCCGCCGAACGTGTACTCCAGGACCTCGGCCTGGAACCGCTTCCCCTCGCAGTCCTCGCAGGGGGTGGCGACGCCGGCCATCATCGCCAGGTCGGTGTAGATGACGCCGGCGCCGTTGCAGGTGGGGCAGGCGCCCTCGGAGTTGGCGCTGAACAGGGCCGGCTTCACGCCGTTGGCCTTGGCGAACGCCTTGCGGATCGGGTCGAGCAGTCCGGTGTAGGTCGCCGGGTTGCTCCGCCGCGAGCCGCGGATCGGGCTCTGGTCGACCGCCACCACACCCTCGCCGGCCGGGATCGACCCGTGCACGAGCGAGCTCTTGCCGGAGCCGGCCACGCCGGTGACGACGGTGAGCACCCCGAGCGGGATGTCGACGTCGACGCCCTGCAGATTGTTCGCCGTCGCGCCGCGGATCTCCAGTGCGCCGGTGGACTTGCGCACCGTCTCCTTGACGGAGGCACGGTCGTCGAAATGACGGCCGGTGATCGTGCCGCTGGCCCGCAGCCCCTCGACGGTGCCCTCGAAGCAGACGGCGCCGCCCGCCGAGCCGGCGCCGGGGCCGAGGTCGACGACGTGGTCCGCGATCACGATCGTCTCCGGCTTGTGCTCCACGACGAGCACGGTGTTGCCCTTGTCCCGCAGCTGACGGAGCAGGTCGTTCATCCGCTGGATGTCATGGGGGTGCAGCCCGATGGTGGGCTCGTCGAAGACGTAGGTGGTGTCGGTGAGCGAGGAGCCGAGGTGGCGGATCATCTTGACGCGCTGCGCCTCGCCGCCCGACAGCGTGCCCGCCGGCCGGTCGAGCGCGAGGTAGCCGAGGCCGATCTCCACGAACGAGTCGAGGGTCTGCTGCAGCGCGGTGAGCAGCGGAGCGAACGACGGTTCCTTGAGGCCGCGGACCCATTCGGCCAGATCGCGGATCTCCATCGCGCAGGCGTCGGCGATGCTGATCCGCTTGATCTTCGACGACCGGGCACCCTCGCTGAGCCGGGTGCCCTCGCACTCGGGGCAGGTGGTGAAGGTGACCGCCCGCTCCACGAACGCCCGGATGTGCGGCTGCATCGCCTCCTTGTCCTTGGAGAGCATCGACTTCTGGACCCGCGGGATCAGCCCCTCGTAGGTCATGTTGATGCCCGCGATCTTCATCCTGGTCGGCTCGCGGTGGAGGAAGTCGTGCAGCTCCTTCTTGGTGTATTTGCGGATCGGCTTGTCCGGGTCGACAAAGCCCGACTCCTTGTACAGCCGCATGTTCCAACCGTCCGCGCCGTAGCCGGGGATGGTGATCGCGCCCTCGGAGAGCGACTTGGCGTCGTCGTAGAGCTGGGTGAGGTCGATGTCGGAGACGGTGCCCCGGCCTTCGCAGCGCGTACACATGCCGCCGGTGCGGTGGAAGGTCGCCTTCACCGTCTTCTTGGCGCCGCGCTCCACGGTGATCGCCCCGCTCGCCCGGACCGAGGCGGTGTTGAAGGAGTACGCGCCGGGCGGGCCGATGTGCGGCTTGCCGAGCCGGCTGAAGAGGATGCGCAGCATCGCGTTGGCGTCGGTGGCGGTGCCGACCGTGGAGCGGGGGTCGGCGCCCAGCCGCTGCTGGTCGACGGTGATCGCGGTCGTCAGTCCGTCGAGTACGTCGACCTCGGGCCGTGCCGGCGTCGGCATGAAGCCCTGTACGAAGGCGCTGTAGGTCTCGTTGATCAGGCGTTGCGACTCCGCGGCGATCGTGTCGAACACCAGAGAGCTCTTGCCCGAGCCGGAGACACCGGTGAACACCGTGAGGCGGCGCTTCGGGATCTCGATGCTGACGTCCTTGAGGTTGTTCTCCCGCGCGCCGTGCACGCGGATCAGGTCGTGGCTGTCGGCAGCGTGCGGCGCAGGCGACTGCGCGGGCTTCCTCTTGGCCGGGCTCATCGTGTCTCCATCTGTCGGGCGGGGTCCGCCCTCGCGGCCCCCGTCGGCGTCGCCTGGCTGATCTCACCGGCTTCGAACAGCACGTCCGGTTCTGCTTCGTCGGGGCGGACGCGGCGACGGTCCGCCGTCCGCCCGGCGCCGATACCGGGTGTCGCGGTTCAGCGGATCTCGTTGATGCGGATCAGGTTGCCCGCGGGATCCCGGAAGGCGCAGTCGCGCACCCCGTACGGCTGCTCGGTCGGCTCCTGGACGACCTCGGCACCGCCGGCCTGCAGCCGCTCGAAGGTGCCGTCGAGGTCGGCGGTGGCGAGGATGAGGCGGGCGTAGCTGCCCTTGGCCATCATCTCGACGATGGTGCGGCGCTCGTCGTCGGTGATGCCTGGGTCTGCGGCCGGCGGCTCCAGGACGATGGACGTGCCGGGCTGATCGGCGGGGCCGACCGTGAGCCAGCGCATCGCGCCGTACGCGACGTCGTTGCGTACCTCGAAGCCGAGGATGTCGCGATAGAAGCCCAGGGACGCGTCCGGATCGTCGTGCGGGAGGAAGGTCGAATGAATCGTGAGGTCCATGACGGTCACGCTAGCCGCGGCTCGGGGACCGCGCTTCTCGATTCCTGATCGGTCTGGTCACCTGTTTCGCCACGCACGACGGCATGCCCGCCGTCCCGCCCGCCGCCTGGCGCCGGTAGACGCTGGGCGGCACGCCGACCAGCTCGGTGAAGCGGGTGCTGAAGGTGCCCAGCGACGAGCAGCCCACCGCGAAACAGACCTCGGTGACGCTGAGGTCGCCACGACGCAGCAGCGCCATCGCGCGCTCGATGCGCCGCGTCATGAGGTAGCCGTACGGCGACTCGCCGTAGGCGAGCCGGAACTCGCGGCTGAGGTGCCCGGCCGACATGTGCGCGCCGCGGGCGAGCGCCTCGACGTCCAGCGGCTGCGCGTACTCCCGGTCGATCCGGTCGCGGACGCGGCGCAGGCGCGCGAGGTCGCGCAGGTGCTGGGCCGCGGTGGGTCTGCTGGTCACATGCCAGAGCGTACGTCGCGCCGGAGTCCGCCCGCCGCCGCCGGCGTTCCCGCTCCGTCCCGTGATCGCTCCGGCGAGCCCTCGGAGCGCCGCCGGCCCGCTCTTCCGCACGCGTACCGAGCAGGCCCCGACCTGCCTCGTCGCGGCGAAATATGCCCTTTCAGGACGCCGGCGCGGTGGCCAGGATCGTGTGCACCGCGGCCTCTACCTGATCCTGCGTCAGGTCCGCTCGGGCGGTGAGCCGCAGCCGGGAGACGCCGTCCGGCACGGACGGCGGCCGGAAGCAGCCGACCGCGAGCCCGGCCTCCCGGCAGTCGGCCGCCCAGCGGAGGGCCTGCTCGGGCGAGGGCGCCCGTACGGAGACCACCGCGGCGTCCGGCCGTACCGCCGTCAGGCCGGCCGCGGTCAGCCGGGCGTGCAGTTCCCGGGCGCGGTCCCCGGCCCGGGCGGCGCGCTCGGGTTCGCGGCGCAGCAGCCGCAGCGCGGCGAGCGCGCCACCGACTGCCGCGGGCGCCAGCCCGGTGTCGAAGATGAACGACCGGGCGGTGTTGACCAGATGCCCGATGACCCTGGCCGGGCCGAGCACCGCACCGCCCTGCGCGCCGAGCGCCTTGGACAGCGTCGCGGTGGCCACCACATCGGCGTCCCCGGCAAGGCCGGCGGCCGCGACCGCGCCGCGACCGCCGTCGCCGAGGACGCCGAGGCCGTGCGCGTCGTCGACGACGAGCGCGGCGCCGTGCGCCCGGCACGCCGCGGCGAGGGCGGTCAGTGGCGCGGCGTCACCGTCGACGGAGAACACCGAGTCGGTGACGGCGAGCGCCCGACCGCCGTGGCCGCGCAGCGCGGTGCGGACGGCGTGCGGGTCGGCGTGCGGGACGACCGCGGTACGCGCCCGTGAGAGGCGGCAGCCGTCGATCAGGGAGGCGTGGTTGCCGGCGTCGGAGACGACGAGCGAGCCGTCGGCGGTGAGCGCGGTGACCGCGGCGAGGTTGGCGGCGTAGCCGGAGGACAGGACGAGTGCCGCCTCGAAGCCGCAGAAATCGGCGAGTTCGCGCTCCAGTCGGGCGTGCAGCTCGGTGCTGCCGGTCACCAGTCGGGAGCCGGTCGCCCCCGCACCCCACTGGCGGGCGGCCGCCGCCGCGCCGCCGGTGACCTCGGGGTGGCGGGCCAGCCCCAGGTAGTCGTTGCCGGCGAGGTCGAGCAGCGGGGAGTCGGCGGGGCGGGGCCGCAGCGTGCGGACCAGTCCGGCGCGCCGGCGCTCGGCGTGCGCTTCGTCGATCCAGTCGAAGGCCGCGCCGTACCCCTGCCGGCCGGGGCCGGCGGTCGTCGCGGGCGAGGCATCGCGCAGCGGCGGCGGGGCGGAGTCCTGAAGCATCGGCGTCCTTCGTCTCTCGGCCTCGTCGGGCGGCCTCGATTGTGGGCTGTCGATAGACGTTAGCGGTCGTTCCGGGCGGCCACGGTGTGGCGATACACACACCCCGATCGCATGGCGTTGTGGGAATCCTCCTTGGCCCGGAGCAGTGGCGTACGTCAGGATCAACGCCATGGACCTGCTGAACACACTGGTGGACAAGGGACTGCGGCGCGAGTTGCCGACCCGCGAAGAGGCGCTCGCCGTACTGGCGACCTCCGATGACGAACTGCTCGATGTCGTGGCCGCGGCCGGAAAGGTGCGCCGTCAGTGGTTCGGGCGGCGGGTCAAGCTCAACTACCTGGTCAATCTCAAGTCGGGCCTGTGCCCGGAGGACTGCTCGTACTGCTCCCAACGGCTGGGCTCGAAGGCCGAGATCCTCAAGTACACCTGGCTCAAGCCGGATGACGCCTCGAAGGCCGCCGCCGCCGGGGTGGCGGGCGGCGCCAAGCGGGTCTGCCTGGTGGCCAGCGGTCGCGGTCCCACCGACAAGGACGTGGACCGCGTCTCGCAGACCATCTCCGCCATCAAGGAGCAGAACGACGGTGTGGAGGTGTGCGCCTGTCTCGGCCTGCTCTCCGACGGCCAGGCCGGACGGTTGCGCTCGGCGGGCGCCGATGCGTACAACCACAACCTCAACACCTCGGAAGCCACTTACGGCGACATCTGCACCACACACGACTTCTCGGACCGGGTCTCCACCGTCCAGCAGGCCCAGGCGGCGGGCATGTCCGCGTGCTCGGGGCTGATCGCCGGCATGGGTGAGAGCGACGCCGACCTCGTCGACGTGGTCTTCGCGCTGCGCGAGTTGGACCCCGACTCCGTACCGGTGAACTTCCTCATCCCCTTCGAGGGCACCCCCCTCGCCAAGGAGTGGAACCTCACCCCGCAGCGCGCGCTGCGCATCCTGGCGATGGTCCGGTTCGTCTGCCCGGACGTCGAGGTACGGCTGGCCGGCGGCCGCGAGGTGCATCTGCGCAGCATGCAGCCGCTCGCCCTGCACCTGGTCAACTCCATCTTCCTGGGCGACTATCTGACCAGTGAGGGCCAGGCCGGCAAGGACGACCTCGCGATGATCGCCGACGCCGGTTTCGAGGTCGAGGGCACGGACACCACGACGCTGCCGGAGCACCGTACGGGCGCCACGGCGGAACCCACCGCCGAGGACTCCGGCAAGGACACCGCCGAGGACCCCGCCGCCACCGTCCCCTCACCCGTCTCAGACGACACCCGCCGGAACCTGGTCTCGGTCCGCCGCCGCGGTGCCGGCACCGACCTGCCGCCCAATGCCTGAGCCGGCCCTGTCCCCCGACGAACTCCTCGCGCTCGACCGGCAGCACGTGTGGCATCCGTACGGGCCGATGCCCGGCCGGGCCGAACCGCTGCTGGTGGAGTCCGCGTCCGGCGTCCGGCTGCGACTGGGCCGGCCCGTCGAGGGGCGGGCCGAGTTGGTGGACGGCATGTCGTCCTGGTGGTCGGCGGTACACGGCTACAACCACCCGGTGCTCAACGACGCCGCGCGCGGCCAGCTGGAGCGGATGAGCCACGTGATGTTCGGCGGGCTCACCCATGAGCCCGCCGTGCGGCTGGCAAAACGCCTCGTGGACATCACCCCCGAGCCGCTCCAGCACGTCTTCCTCGCCGACTCCGGCTCGGTGTCGGTCGAGGTCGCCGTCAAGATGTGCCTCCAGTACTGGCGCTCGGTGGGCAAGCCGCGCAAACAGCGGCTGCTGACCTGGCGGGGCGGCTACCACGGCGACACCTGGCAGCCGATGTCCGTCTGTGACCCGGACGGCGGGATGCACGAGCTGTGGCAGGGCGTGCTGCCGCGCCAGATCTTCGCGGACGCACCGCCGGCCGGCTTCGACGCCGCGCCCGACGAGGCCTACGCGGCGCATCTTCGCGAGCTGATCGGCCGCCATGCCGACGAGCTGGCGGCGGTGATCGTGGAGCCGGTCGTCCAGGGCGCCGGCGGTATGTCCTTCCACTCCCCCGGCTATCTGCGGGTGCTGCGCGAGGCCTGCGACGCGCACGACGTCCTCCTCGTCCTGGACGAGATCGCCACCGGCTTCGGCCGTACGGGCTCGCTCTTCGCCGCCGGACACGCCGGCGTCAGCCCGGATGTGATGTGCCTCGGCAAGGCACTGACCGGCGGATATCTGACCCTCGCGGCGACGCTGTGCACGCCCCGGGTGGCGGACGGCATCGCGCGCGGCGAACTGCCGGTCCTGGCGCACGGGCCCACCTTCATGGGCAACCCGCTCGCCGCGGCCGTCGCGGAAGCCTCCATCGACCTCCTGCTCTCCCAGGACTGGGCCCAGGAGGTCAAACGGATCGAGGCCGCACTGCGGGGCGGCCTGGCGGCTGCCGAGGGCATCAGCGGGGTGCGCGACGTCCGCGTCCTCGGCGCAATCGGCGTCGTCCAGCTCGACCACGAGGTGGACATGGCGGCCGCGACGCGTGCCGCGGTACGCGAGGGCGTCTGGCTGCGGCCGTTCCGGGACCTGATCTATACGATGCCGCCGTACATCACCGGCGACGACGACGTGGCGCGCATCAGCGCCGCGGTGTGCGCCGCGGCGCGCGCGGGCTGAAGGGAAGCAAGCAGATGTCGGTGCTGTTCGTGACGGGTACGGGTACGGAGATCGGCAAGACCGTGACCACGGCCGCCATCGCCGCCGCCGCACTCGCCCAGGGGCGCTCGGTGGCCGTGCTCAAGCCCGCCCAGACGGGAGTCACCGCCGACGAGAACGGCGATGCCGCCGAGGTCGAGCGGCTGGCCGGGGCGGTCCGCACGGCCGAACTCGCCCGCTATCCGGACCCGTTGGCGCCCGCCACGGCCGCCGCCCGGGCCGGTCTGCCACCGGTGCGCCCCGAAGAGATCGCCGAGACCGCCGCCGAACTGGCCGCCTCGCACGACCTGGTGCTGGTCGAGGGCGCCGGCGGTCTCCTCGTCCGCTTCGACGCCGACGGCAACACCCTCGCCGACGCGGCCCGCCTGGCCGGCGCCCCCGTCCTGGTGGTTGCCCAGGCCGGTCTCGGCACTCTCAACGCCACCGCGCTGACGGCCCTGGCGCTGCGCGCGTACGGACTGCGCTGCCCCGGTGTCGTCGTGGGCAGTTGGCCGGCCGAGCCGGGCCTCGCCGCCCGCTGCAACCTGACCGACCTCCCCGAGGCCGCGGGTGCACCGCTGCTCGGCCTGGTCCCGGAGGGCTCCGGTGCCATGCCGCCCCAGCACTTCCGGGCGGCGGCACGCGGGTGGCTGGCGCCGGAGCTGGGTGGTTCGGGGGCACTGCGCATCCCGTCGTGACGGCGGACGCGCGCTGCACTCACACCGTCCAGCCGCGCAGGGCGTCCGCGATGGTGGCGACGTCCGCCGCGCCCTCCTTGACGAGGCGGGCGAGGTCGCGGACCTGTTCGGGGGAGGTGGCGACCTTCAGGCCGCTGGCGATGAGATAGCCGTAGGCAACCGCGGTGGCGAACATCGCGTTCGAGCGCTCCAGCGCCGGTACCTGGAGGAGCAGGTGGAGCAGGGCGGCGGCACGGTCCGGCGGATCGGCGTAGACGGGGACGCCGAATATCTCCGCTTCGTGGCGGCTCACGGCGGCCACCAGGGCACCCCAGTCGGTGACCTCGGGGTCTCCGGGGGTGTGCTGTTCGGCGATCAGCAGGAGCCAGGCGAGGTCGATGCGCAGCGTCACGTGGTGCCCGGCTGTCCTTCCTGGTCCGCCGCCGACGCGGGGCCACCAGGGCCGCGGCCGAATTCCTCGGCGAAGACGCGTTCGTACTGCTTCATGAAGTCGGCAGCGGCCTCGACGAAGGTCTGGCCGGCCTCCCCGGCGTCCCGCAGGACGAGCTCTTCGATATAGCGGTTCACGCTCACTCCCCGCTGGAGGGCGCGCTCCCGCGCCGCGTCGGCGGTGGCTTCGTCCACTCGGACGTTCAGCTGTGTCTTCGCCACGCCTTCACGCTAGCGCGGGCGCGCTAGCACCGGCAAGTGCCCCCCTCCGACCGGTCACCGCCTGCGACCGGCCGGCCCTGCGCCGTGCGCGGGCCGCGGCCCGCCCCGCGCAGTACGTCCGGGAGCGCCCGCACGTGGCCGGGTCGCTCCCTGGACATCGGGTGCGGTCCGGGCCGGGCGGCGGGAAGGGATTCGCCGGGCGCAGCGTTGGGACGACCATGGCGATACCGGCCGTGCCCGGCACGGCCGACGCCACCCGTCCACTCTCCCAGGGGGTCCCATGTCACGCCCTTTCCGCTTCGGCATCAACATGCTCGCGCTGGAGGACCGGGAGTCCTGGCGTCAGAAGTGCCGTCGCGCCGAGGAGTTGGGCTATGACGTCCTGCTGGTCCCCGACCATCTCGGCATGCCGGCGCCGTTTCCCTCGCTGATCGCCGCGGCGGAGGCGACCGAGCACCCGCGGGTGGGGACGTTCGTGCTGAACGCCGGTTTCTGGAATCCCGCGCTGCTGGCCCGCGAGGTGGCCACCACCGACGCGCTCACCGGCGGGCGCCTGGAACTCGGGCTGGGCACCGGGTACGTCCGCGCCGAGCACGAGAGCGCCGGGCTGCCGTGGGGCTCGCCCGGCGAGCGGGTGAACCACCTCACCCGCACCATCGAAGAACTCGACCGGTTGCTGGGCGACGACGGGCAGGCGCCCCGACCGGTGCAGCGGCCGCGTCCGCCGCTGCTCATCGGCGGCAACGGCCCCCGGATGCTGCGGCTGACGGCCCGGCACGCCGAGATCGCCGCCTTCACCGGCGGCCGGCAGTCCCCCGGCAAGCCGGAGGGGGTGCTGGAGCTGCTGCCCGCCGACGAGGTGGCCGCCTCGGTGGCCAGGTACCAGGAGTACGCAGCCGGGCGTCCGGAGCCCGCCGAGCTGAACATCCTCGTCCAGCAGGTGCTGCCCACCGACGACCGCCGGGCCGTCGCCCGGGAGATCGCCGCCCGGGGGATCGGCGTGGACGAGGAGCAGGTGCTGGACGTCCCGACGCTGCTGATCGGCACACCCGCCCAGATGGCGGAGCAGCTGCGGGAGCGGCGGGAGCGGTACGGCTTCTCGTACATCACCGTGCTGGACCCGTTCCTGGACGCGTTCGCCCCGGTGCTGGCGGAGTTGCGGGGCAGCTGACGCCGGAGCGCCGCCGTGGGCCCGCGCCGCGCAGGCCGGGCGGGCCCCGGCGTCAGACGCTCGGGCCGCCGTCCGGGCCGGTTTCTGTGGGCCGTCGGTGGCAAAGTGGCCCGCGCCCGCTTGCGCCTGTCGCCGGGTCGGCCGTCGCCCGCGGAACACTTACCCGGTCAAGACGGGCGGACGTGCAGCGGCACTGAGGGGAATGACCGATGGACAGAGCAGTACGTCCGGATCGTCGAGCTCTGTTTGCCGGTGCGATGGCGGTGGCGGCGGTCGCACTCCCGGGATGCTCCTCGACGAGGACCGCGCCGTCGACGAGAGCCGCGAAGGCGACGGCCGGTACTTCGCCGGAAGCGCCGCCGACCACGCCCGCCGCCGCCTTCGCGAGACTGATGGCCGGCAACAAGCGCTGGGTGAGCGGGGACCTTCAGCACCCCGACCGGGATCCGGACCGGCGTCAGCTCGTGGCGCAGAAGCAGGAACCGTTCGGGTCGGTCCTCTCGTGCATCGACTCCCGAGTGCCGCCCGAACTCCTCTTCGATACGGGGCTGGGCGACCTCTACGTGATGCGCACCGGTGGGGAGGCGGTCGGCCCGGTGGTCACGGGCTCCGTCGAGTACGGGCCCATGACGAGTGGCACCCCGCTGATCGTGATTCTCGGGCATCAGCGCTGTGGCGCCGTCCAGGCGGCGTACACATCCCTTCATGACGGCAAACCCCTGCCCGGCAACCTTCAGGCGATCGTCAAGGCCCTGCAGCCGGCGTACGAGCAGGCGGTCCGGGAGGGCGGTGCCGATCCGGTCGAGACCATGGCCCGGGCGCAGGTCACGCTGACCGCGGCCGACCTGCGCTCCAACAAGGACCTCGCGCCGCTCGTGCGGAAGGGCGCCCTCGCCGTGGTCGGCGCCTACTACTCGCTCGACACCGGCAAGGTGGAGATCCTGGCCGGCGCGCCTTCCTGAACGCTCATCGGTGGCGACGACGCCGACGGCACGGCGTGGGCGGCACGGCGTGGGCGGCGTGGCCGTTGGCACGCCTCTCGGCGTCTCTCCGCGAGGATGGGTGCCGCGGCATGATGACGGCGGACACCGTTCGACCATCCGTGCCGCACAGCCCGCACGACGAACCGACGACCAGGAGCAGCACGCGTGAAGACAGACATACCGGTCCCCTTGACCAAGTGCGCGTTCGACGATCCCGCCACCCGGCACGCGCATGAGCGGGCCCGCCGGAAGGCTCTCCGCAGCGTCCTGCTCAGGGTCGGTGTGTGGCTGGCGCTGCTCGTCGTGGCGAAGGTGGTCGAGAGCGACTCGCAACTCATCGAAGGGACCGCTGCGTTCCTGCTGATTCCCGCCGTCTTCCTCCCGCTCGGTCCGGCCAAGGCGCTGTTGTGGATGCGCTCCGTCGAGGGCGTTCTGAGGTCCTTCCCCTGGCAGCACTGCGCCGTCCTCCGCAGCCAGGATGCGCGAACCGCCGTACAGCTCAGGCTCGCCGACGGCGCCGACGAAGCGTTCCTGACGCCGGTGATGGCCGCCCGGACCTGGCGTCGGCGCAAGCGTTGGTCGGGGGAACCGGAGGACGGAGCGTGGTTCGCGGGCGCCCCGGACCGTGGCGGCGTCATCGCCCGGCCCGGCGGCCATGGCGTGATGACCCTGCAGTGCCAGGAGTCACGCAGCGGCGCTCAGCGGACGGCGAAGCGGCAGACCCCGCACCCGGGCTGAGGCCGAAGCCGAACCCGGCAAGGACCGGGTGGGCATCCGCGGTCACGACCGGGGTGCTCGGGATCGCGGGGGGGGCTCGGAGACCGCGCCAGGACATTGCCCGGAGCGGGGGCGTCGAGGCCGGTGCACCCGCCTCGGTCGGCCTGCCATCCGTGAATATCGCTATCGGGCGGCGGAGCGTAGCGTGGAATCGAGGTGGACTCGAAGAGCCCTTCGACCGGAAGCGGCCGTTCGCGCGGGCCGGTCGGAGCCAGCACAGTCCATCGGGCCACAGGCAGAACATGCAGGCCAGAGGGCAGGCGGCCGTGGTCAGCGGGCGACGCCGCAGGAGGACGCGGGCCACAACGGATGACGGAGGCCGGAGGAGACCGCGAGGAGGCCCATGGCCGAGGACCGCTCAGCTCCGTCGGGGTCCGCGCAGCGGCAGCCGTGCCACGCAGCGTCGGAAACCCCGGTGAACCAGGTGGACCCGATGGAGCTGCTGGACCTGGTGAACCTGGTCGACCAGGCCGTGGTGACATGCGATGCGGCCGGTGTGGTGTGCGCGTACAACAGGCCGGCCGCCGGGCTCTTTCCGCTCCTGCGGGTGGGGGAGGCGCTGAGCGCGTCGGCGGCCGGCCCGATGGCCCTGGCGACGGAGCAGGGAGCGGACGGCTTCGACGCGGCCTTCGAAGGCCGCGTCCTCCTCGGGCACCGGGAAACCTTGCAGGACCACGTGGTCTGGCTGGTGCGTGACGTCAGCGCCGTGCGGGCCTGTGAGGACACCCTGCTGTCCGAGCGGCACCGGTCGGCGTTCCTGGAGCGGGCCGGCCGACGGCTGAGCGCCTCGCTGCATCATGGCCGTTCGGTACGCACCCTGGTGCGGATCGTACGGCCGGAGCTGGCCGATATGGCTGTCGCCGTGCTGCCGGTGCACGGACGCGGCACGGTGTGGCACCGCGCCGGGCCGGCGGACACGGAGGAATCGGGGCAGGTGTCCGCAGCGGCGCTGCAGCGGATACCGGTGCTCGCGGACGCGCTCTCGGGCCTTCAGTCCCGCCCGGCCGTCGCCTCCCGGCACGAGCTGGACGGCCTCGGCGACGCGGTACCCGCGGAGCGCGGGGAGGGCGGCGAGGCTCTGGTGGTCCAGCTCGCCGGCAACGGGGTCTCGGCCGGTGCGCTGATCCTCGTCCGGGGACCGGAGCGGGCGGGCTTCACGGCGCCGGACGTCGAATTGGCAGGGCGGTTCGCCGAACGGGCCGGCCTTGCGCTGGCCACCGCGGACCTCTACTCCCAGCAGGCACGGAGCACCGCCGTCCTTCAGGAGAGCCTGGCACCCGAGCCGCTGCCCTCGGTCGAGGGGGTCAGGCTCGGTGCGGCCTACCGGCCGGCCGCGCAGGCGCTGCGGATCAGCGGCGACTTCTACCGCGTCGCGCCCCATCCCGGCGCCGGAGTGGCGTTCTTCTTCGGCGATGTGTGCGGCAAGGGCGCGGAGGCGGCAGTGCTGGCCGGACTCGTCCGGCAGAGTCTGCGCACCCTGGCCCTCACGGAGACCGATCCGGTGCGGGCCCTGTATTTGCTCAACCAGGCGCTGCTGGGCGACGAAAGCCGCTTCACCACCCTGGTGAACGGAACCGCCGGGCCGGCCCCGGGCGGCGGTCTGACCGTGGTGACCGCGGGGGGAGGCCACCTTCCCCCGCTGATCCTGCGCCGCGACGGCCGGGTGGAGCAGGTCGCGATCGACGGCACGCTGGTCGGCATCCTGCCCGATCCGTTCTTCGACCGGGCGGATTCCCACCTGGCCCCCGGAGAGCTGATGCTGCTCTACAGCGACGGGGTGACAGAGGCGCGTGGCGGACCGACCGGGCAGGAGCTGTACGGCGACGAACGGCTGTCGCGCGAGCTGGCCGACTGCCTGGGCATGCCGGCCGGCGCGGTCGCCGAGCGAGTGGAACTCCTCACCACCCAGTGGCTGGGCGGCCGTTCGCACGACGACATCGCCGTGCTGGTCCTCCAGGCTCCACCCGATCCGCGCCGGGGGGAGACCTCCCCATGAACCACACCCGCCCTGGGATCACGAGCGACGTCCGAGCCGCTTTCGACAGCTGCCTCGCCCGGGCCGACGAGGAGGGCGCTGTGGCACTGACCGGGCGCCTCCTGGAGGACGGCGTGCGCGCGGAGGACATCCTGCTGGGGCTGGTGACGCCCGCTCAGCGGGAGGTCGGCGCCCGTTGGGCGTCCGGTGAATGGACCGTGGCGCAGGAGCACGCGGCCACCCACGTCAGCGAACGGTCCGTCGCCGCCGCCGCGACCCCGGACGCGGGCTCGGCGGGCTCGGCGGGCGACGTGTTGGTGACCTGCAGCGACGGTGAATGGCACACGCTTCCCGCCCGGATACTCGCGGAAGTGCTGCGGCTGCGCGGCTTCCACGTGCGATTCCTCGGCGGTCATGTGCCCGCCGCCCACCTGGCCTCCGATCTGCACCAGAACGGTCCGGACGTGGTCGCCCTGTCCTGCACCCTGCTGATGCGGCTTCCGCTCGCCCACCGCCTCGTCCAGGTATGCCGCCCGGCCGAAGTGCCCGTCATCGCCGGCGGCTCCGGATTCGGCCCGGACGGCACCTGGGCCTACACGCTCGGCGCCGACCTCTACGCCCCCGACGCCCCGAGCGCCGACACCCTGCTGCGCCGTCGGTGGCCGCCACCTCTCTCCGGCGCGTCGTCCATCGACGCAGGCTCCACCGAGGCGTACGCCCACCTCGCCCGCCACCGCGCCGTACTTCTCCGCCACCTCGTGCGGGGCCTGCACGACCGCTTCCCCGACATGCGCGACCCCGCCCTCCACCAGTACGAGGCCACCGCCGAAACCCTCGGCCAGCTCCTGGACTCCCTCGCGGCCGGCGTGTTCGTGGACGACCCGCGCGTGTTCATCGACTACCTGTCCTTCGCCGTCGCGTTCCTCGCCGCCCGCTCCACCGACCCGGCCCGCCTGCCCGCCGCGCTGGAGATCCTGGCTGCCCCGCTCAGCGACCTCCCGTCCGTCGCCCGGCACCTCGCCGCAGGACATACCTGGCTCGAAGCGCACCCCGCCGGCCCCTCCGCCGAGCACCAGCCCCCCAACGGCAGGCCCTGAGCAGGGCCGGGCCCCCTTTCCGCGGCTTCTTGACGCCCTCCGGATGACCCGTGCATGGGACGCTCCCCCTGGGCTCGGAGCCCCTGGACCGGGCTCGTTCCTCCGTACGGAAACCGTTCGCCGAACAGGTCGGCGCTCTGCTTGGCTCGTCCCATGAGCGATCTCCACATCCGCCACGCCACCCTCGCGGACGTCGACACCGTTCTGCGGTTCTGGCGCGAAGCCGCGGAAGGAACCAGCATCAGCGACGACCACGACGGGATGACCCGCCTCGTCACACGGGACCCCGAAGCCCTGCTCCTGGCAGAGCGCGACGGCCTGCTCGCGGGGACCGTGATAGCCGGCTTCGACGGTTGGCGCTGCCATCTCTACCGACTGGCCGTCCACCCCGACCACCGCAGGCAGGGCATCGGCGGCGCGCTGCTGGCGGCGGCCGAGGAGCGGTTCACCGCGCTCGGCGGACGGCGGGGGGACGCGATGGTGCTGGACCGCAACGAGCTGGCGCAGCACACCTGGCGTGCGGCGGGATATGCCCCGGAGCCGCAGTGGAGCCGCTGGGTCAAGCATCTCGACGACTGATCCGGGCGCGGCCGCCGGGCCGCCGCCGCGTGAGGGTCCGCCTCCGGGGCCGGAGGCGGACCCTCACCGCTTCCCCACTTTGCCGACCCTTTACCATGGTGGGACCCCAGATGTGAAAGGTGTGTGAGCGTCCAACCATGGGCGAGCCTCCTAGTTGCCGGGCCAGTAGCCGGGCACCCTCCCGACAGAGGGCGAACCTTCCGATCCTGTTCGATCATGGGACGGAGGTGACCCGATGACCGACCTGCTTCTGCTGGGCGTGGCCCTCCTGCTGACTCTGGCCTGCGGCGTCTTCGTGGCGGCCGAGTTCTCCCTGACGACGGTCGAGCGCAGCGACCTCGAACGCGCCGTCGAGCGCGGCGAGCGCGGCGCGGACAGCGCCCTCAGGGCCGTCCGCGGCCTGACCTTCCAGCTCTCCGGTGCACAGCTCGGCATCACCGTCACCGGCCTGGTCATCGGCATGCTGTCCAAACCGGCCATCGCCACCCTGCTGGCGGGGCCGCTCGCCGCGATGGGCCTGTCGAGCTCCGGCGCCGATTCGGTGGCCCTGGTCCTCGGTACGGCCATCTCCACGGTCGCCCTGATGGTGATCGGGGAACTGGTCCCGAAGAACTGGGCGATTTCCAGCCCGCTGGCCGTCGCCAAGAATGTCGCCACCGCCCAGCGCGGCTTCAGCGCCGCCTTCAAACCGTTCATCCGGCACCTGAACAACACCGCGAACCACATGGTCCGGCGGATGGGCCTGGAGCCCGCCGAGGAGCTGGCCTCCGCCCGCGGCCCCCAGGAGCTGGTGGCGCTGGCCCGGCATTCCGCCAAGGAGGGCGCGCTGGAGCCGGACACCGCCGAGCTGTTCGTCCGTACGCTCAACCTCGCCGACCTGACGGCGGAGAACGTCATGACGCCGCGGGTGCAGGTGGTGGCCCTGGAGGTGCAGTCCACGGCCGAGGACGTCGCCAATGCGACGCGGGCGACCGGCCTGTCCCGCTTCCCCGTCTACCGCGGCAGCCTCGACGCCGTCGTCGGCGTCGCGCACATCAAGGACGTGCTGGCCGTCCCGGCCGAGCGCCGCCCCCGCCATCCCGTCTCCGAACTGCTGCGCGAGCCGCTGCTGGTCCCCGAGACGCTGCCGGTGAACCGGCTGCTGGACCGGCTGTCCGGCAGGCGCACGATGGCCGTGGTCATCGACGAGTACGGCGGCACGGCCGGTGTGGCGACGCTGGAGGACATCGTCGAGGAGGTGGTCGGCGAGGTTCGCGACGAGCACGACCCGCTGGAGACCCCCGACCTCGCACCCGCCGGGGCGGACGCCGACGGCCGCAGCGTCTACCAGGCCGACGGCGCCGCGCGTACGGACCAGCTCCAGCGGATCGGCCTGCGACTGCCGGAAGGCCCGTACGAAACGCTGGCCGGGCTGATCGCCACCGAGCTCGGCCGGATCCCGGTGCCCGGTGACACCCTGCACGTGGCCGGCTGGTCGATGGACGTGCTCGACGCGTCCGGCCATCGCGCCGCGCGGGTGCTGCTGCACGCACCGCCGCCCGGCAGCACCGACGACACGAGGGCGGAGGCAGGCCGATGACCGCCCTCCAGCTCTTCGTGGGCCTGCTGACGCTGGTCGTCAACGCGTTCTTCGTGGGTGCCGAGTTCGCGTTGATCTCGGTGCGCCGAAGCCAGATCGAACCGCACTCCGAGCGCGGTGACCGCCGCGCCACCAGCGTGCTGTGGGGCCTGCAGCACGTCTCGGCACTGCTGGCCGCCGCCCAGCTGGGCATCACGCTCTGCACCCTCGTGCTGGGCGCGGTCGCCGAGCCGGCCATCGCGCACCTCCTGGAGCCGGTGTTCCACGCCGTGGGCGTTCCGGAGGCCCTCACCCACCCCATCTCGTTCGTGATCGCACTGGCCCTGGCCACCTACCTGCACATGCTCTTCGGCGAGATGGTGCCGAAGAACGTCGCCCTTGCCGAGCCGGTGCGCAGCGCGCTCGCGCTGGGTCCGCCGCTGGTCGCGCTGACCCGGGCGCTGCGGCCGGTGATCTTCGCGATCAACGCCCTCGCCACCGCGCTGCTGAAGCTGCTGCGGGTGGAGACCAGGGACGAGGTGGCCGCGACGTTCTCGGACGATCAGCTGGCGAAGATGGTCGAGGACTCCCGGGCCGCCGGCCTGCTGGACGAACGGGCCAAGGAGCGGCTGCGGGACGCCCTGGAGTTGGGCCGCCGCCCGGTGCGGGACGTGGTGCTGCCGGCCGAGCGCGTCGTCGCCGCGCGCATCGGGGTCACCCCCGAGGACCTGGAGAGACTGGCCGCCCGGTCCGGTTTCTCGCGCTTCCCGGTCGTCGACGACAACAGCCGCATCCTGGGCTATCTGCACGTCAAGGACGCGCTGGACGCCGCCCCGCGCGATCTGCCGTTCCCCGTCGGCGCCCTGCGTCCGATCGCCCGCATCAAGGCCGCGACACCGCTCGACGACGTCCTGACGGCGATGCGCGGCTCCCGTACCCATCTGGCGGCCGCGATCGGCGACGACGGAACGCTGGCCGGGATGGTGACCATGGAGGACGTACTGCGGGAGCTGGTGCTGCAACGGCCGCCCGCCGCCTGACCCGCACCCCCCGGAAACGACGACTGACCGATCGGTTAGATTGCTGACCGATCGGTAGGTCGCGCATGCGCGCTCCGGTCGCCGTGTCCGTATGCGCTGAGGGGGCAAGAGCATGGACCGTACGACGTGCTGCATCGTGGGCGGCGGCCCGGCCGGAACGATGCTGGGGCTGCTGCTCGCCAGGGCCGGGGTCGAGGTGACCGTCCTGGAGAAACACGGCGACTTCCTGCGGGACTTCCGCGGGGACACCGTTCATCCGTCGACGCTGCGCCTGCTGGACGAGCTGGGCCTGGGCGAGGCGTTCGCGCGGCTGCCGTTTCCCAGGATGGAGGAGATGCGGGCGCAGATCGGCGGCACCACGGTGGTGATGGCCGACATGCGGAGGATCCCGGGCCGGCACAAGTACTTCGCGATGGTCCCGCAATGGGACTTTCTCCAGCTGATCACCGGCGCCGCCGCCGAGGAGCCGTCCTTCACCCTGCGGATGCGCACCGAGGTCACCGGACTGCGTACCGAGGGCGGCAGGGTGACCGGGGTGCGCTTCGTCGACGAGCACGGCGCACCGGGAGAGCTCGCCGCCGATCTGACGGTCGCCTGCGACGGCCGGGAATCGATGGCCGCCCGCGCGGCCGGCCTGCGGCAGGACCGGTTCGAGGTGCCGATGGACGTCTGGCAGATACGGGTGGACGCTCCGCCACGCTCTCCACTGCGTTCGAGCAGGGGTGACGCCCATTCCGACGCCCTCACGGACGGCCGGGTCCTCGCCCGGTTCGGCGGCGGCCAGGCGGCGGTCACCATGGACCGGGGCACGTACTACCAGACGGCGTATCTGATCGAGAAGGGCAAGGACGCGGAGCTGCGCGCCCACGACGTCCAGTGGCTGCGGGACCGGCTCGGCGCGCTGTTCGGCTGGGACGGCGCGGTGACCGACGCGATCGAATGGGACGGCGTGAAGCTGCTGGAGGTGGCCTTCGGGCGGCTGCGGCGGTGGCACCGGCCCGGCCTGCTGTGCATCGGCGACGCGGCGCACACCATGTCGCCGGTCGGCGGGGTGGGCGTCAACCTCGCGCTGCAGGACGCGGTGGCGGCGGCCCGGATCCTGGCGGAGCCACTGCGCCGGGGCGCGGTCACCGCCGCCGACCTGGCCCGCGTGCAGCGGCGCCGGCGGCTGCCGGTGGCGGTGGTGCAGAAGTCGCAGCAGGGCGAGCACGCCATGATCCGGTCCGCGCTGGCGGACACCCTCGACGAGAACCGGCTGCCGGTGCCGATGCGGCTGCTGCGACGGGTGCCGGCACTGCGTACCGTCACCGGCATCCTGGGCGGGATCGGCATACGCCCCGAGCGCGCCCCGGCGTTCGCCCGTGTCAGTCCCGGCGGTCGATCGCGTTGAGGGTGAAGGTCACCATCTCGGCGGTCGCGGCGTCCAGGTCGAGGTCGGGGTGGACGAGCCAGTGGGCGATCACCGCGTCGATCGCCCCGCCGATCGCCAGGGCCACCGTCTGCGGGGTGAACTCCCGCAGCACGCCCGCTTCTTGGCCTTCGGCGAGCAGAGCGGCGAGGGCCTGCCAACGGCCATTGGTGTCGTGCGAGGAGGGGTTCTTGAGCGTGGTGCCGCCGTGGTCGTCGAGCAGGATCTCGGTGATCACCCGGACGTGCCGGCGGTTGGCCTGCTGGTAGCCGATCATCGCCCGCACATAGGCGACGACGGCGTCCCGGGGGCCTTCCGCCGACGCCAGCCGCTCGGTGACATACGCGCCGAACTCCGCCATCACCTGCTCGAGAGCGGCGCGGGTGAGGTTGTCCTTGGACGCGAAGTGGTAGAGCACCGCGGCCTTGGACAGGCCCGCCCGCTCGGCGATCGCGGAGAGCGAGGTGCCGGGGTAGCCCCGGGTGGAGATCAGGTCGATGGTGCATTCGACGAGCTGCCGCCGGCGGGCCTGCTCGGTGAATGTCGGCGCGGCGGGGCCGTCCCCCCGGCGTGGAGTCATCGCGCGCCCACCCTCGCCCTTCCTCGCCCTGGCCTTCCGGGTCAGAACCGTACACGGCGGATCCGGGCCGGGCGCCGCGGGATAGGATCACCGCGCCATGGAGATGAATGCCCGTTACACCAGTTTCGTCGCGGTCGGCGACAGCTTCACCGAGGGAATGTCGGACGCCCTGCCCGACGGCTCCTACCGCGGCTGGGCCGACCTGCTCGCCGCCCGCCTCGCCGCACACGCACCCGGCTTCCGCTACGCCAACCTCGCGGTGCGCGGGAAGCTCATCGGCCAGATCGCCGACGAGCAGTGCGGGCCCGCCGCCGCGATGGGCGCCGATCTGGTGACGCTGGTCGGCGGGCTCAACGACGTCCTGCGGCCGAGCTGCGATGTGGACCGGGTGTGCGCACAGCTCTCGGACGCCGCCGGGCGACTGGCGCAGGGCGGCGGGCAGCTGGTGCTGATGCGCAGCCCGGGGCGGGAGGGGCCGGTGCTGGAGCGGTTCCGGCCGCGCATGGAGCAGCTGTTCGCCCACCTCGACGAGGTGGCGGCGCGCCACGACGCCGTGGTCGTGGACCTGTACACGTCCAGGGCGCTCGCCGACCCGCGCCTGTGGGCGGACGACCGGCTGCACCTCAACGCCGAGGGACACCGGCGAGTGGCGGAGGCCGTCTGGCAGGCGCTGGGGCTGGCCGCCGAGTCGGACTGGGACACGCCGCTGCCGGCCGCGGCGCCGCCGGGCTGGGGCGCGCGACGGACCGCGGACCTGCGGTTCGCGCGCGAACATCTGGTGCCGTGGATAGGACGCCGGCTCACCGGCCGGTCCTCGGGCGACGGCCGCCCGGCGAAGCGGCCCGAGCTCCTGCCGTACGAAGGCTGACGCCGCGGCGCACACCCCGGTCATCCGGCTGTAGGAAAGCACAGTCCGGGCCGGGGCGCCGGCCTGCGTGAACCGCCAGTAGAATCTGGCCATGTGACTGCTAAGCCTCGCATCCCCAACGTTTTGGCCGGCCGCTACGCCTCCACGGAGCTGGCCGTGCTCTGGTCCCCCGAATACAAGGTGAAGCTGGAGCGGAAGCTGTGGCTTGCCGTACTCCGTGCGCAGAAGGACCTGGGGGTGCAGGTCCCCGAGGAGGCCCTGGCCGACTACGAGCGGGTCCTGGAGAACGTCGACCTGGCCTCCATCGCCGAGCGCGAGAAGGTCACCCGGCACGACGTCAAGGCCCGGATCGAGGAGTTCAACGCCCTCGCCGGCCATGAGCAGGTCCACAAGGGCATGACCTCCCGCGACCTGACGGAGAACGTCGAGCAGCTGCAGGTGCGGCTGTCGCTGGAGCTGATGCGGGACCGCACGGTCGCCGTGCTGGCGCGCCTGGGCTCGCTGGCCGCACAGCACGCCGAGCTGGTCATGGCGGGCCGCTCGCACAATGTCGCCGCGCAGGCCACGACGCTGGGCAAGCGGTTCGCCACCGCGGCGGACGAGCTGCTCGTGGCGTACGGGCGGCTGGCGGACCTGCTGTCCCGCTACCCGCTGCGCGGCATCAAGGGCCCCGTCGGCACCGCCCAGGACATGCTCGACCTGCTGGGCGGCGACGCGTCCAAGCTCGCCGACCTGGAACAGCGGATCGCCGCGCACCTCGGCTTCGGCCAGGCGTTCACCTCCGTCGGCCAGGTCTACCCGCGCTCCCTCGACTACGACGTGGTGACCGCGCTGGTGCAGTTGGCCGCCGCCCCGTCGTCGATCGCCAAGACCATCCGGCTGATGGCCGGGCACGAGCTGGTGACCGAGGGCTTCAAGCCCGGCCAGGTCGGCTCCTCCGCCATGCCGCACAAGATGAACACCCGCTCCTGCGAGCGCGTCAACGGCCTGATGGTGATCCTGCGCGGCTACGCCTCCATGGCCGGCGAGCTCTCCGGCGACCAGTGGAACGAGGGCGACGTCTCCTGCTCCGTCGTCCGCCGCGTCGCCCTGCCCGACTCCTTCTTCGCCCTGGACGGCCTGCTGGAGACGTTCTTGACCGTGCTCGACGAGTTCGGCGCCTTCCCCGCCGTCGTCGCCCGCGAGCTGGACCGCTACCTCCCCTTCCTGGCCACCACCAAGGTCCTGATGGGTGCCGTACGCGCCGGTGTGGGCCGCGAGGAGGCGCACGAGGCCATCAAGGAGAACGCGGTGGCGTCGGCGCTGGCGATGCGCGAACAGGGCGCGGAGCGCAACGAACTCCTCGACAAGCTGGCCGCGGACACCCGGATCCCGCTGGACAAGGCGCAGCTGGACGACCTGATGGCGGACAAGCTGTCCTTCACGGGCGCGGCGGCCGACCAGGTGGCGTCCGTCGTCGGCCGGATCGAGGAGATTGCCAAGCAGCACCCCGAGGCCGCGGCGTACACCCCGGGCTCGATCCTCTGACATGCGCTTCACGCCCGAGGAACTGCAGGCCGCTCGCGACCGCGTCGTCCCGGACGTGGCCGCGAGCGGCCTGCGGGTGCTCTTCTGCGGTATCAACCCCGGGCTGATGACGGCTGCCACCGGCCACCACTTCGCCCGGCCCGGCAACCGCTTCTGGCCCGTCCTGCACGCCTCCGGCTTCACCCCCCGGCAGTTGAGGCCCGACGAGCAGGAGGAACTGCTCGCGCACGGCCTCGGCATCACCAACGTCGTGGCCCGGCCCACCGCCAAGGCGGACGAGCTGACCGCCGAGGAATACCGCGAGGGCGGCCGCCTGCTGGCCGAGAAGGTGGCGCGGCTGCGTCCACGCTGGCTCGCCGTCGCGGGCGTCACGGCCTACCGCGTCGCCTTCGGTGACAAGCACGCCGCGATCGGCCCCCAGGAACGCACCCTCGGCGCCACCCGTATCTGGGCACTGCCCAACCCCAGCGGCCTCAACGCCCATTGGACGCTCGCGACCATGGCGCAGGAGTACGGCCGACTGCGCGCGGCCGCCCTCAAGGACGCCTGACCCCGCGGCCGTCGCCCTCCTCGACCGGCCGCTCCTCGGCCATCGCCGCCAGCACCTGCCAGGGCTGGTCCGGCCCGCCCTGCCCCGCGCCGACCGCCACCCAGGGGCCGTCGGTCCGCCAGCTGTACAGCCGGGGCACCAGACCGCACAGCAGGTCCAGCGGCGGACGGACGGGCAGCCCCATCGCCACCCGCTCCAGCGGGCCGCCGAGATCGAGGACCGCGGGCTCGCCCCACCGTAAGGACAGCACCGCGGTCAGCGCCGTCAGTTCGGCCGCGCAGTCCGCGCGTATCTCCGCCGCCTCCGCCGGGTCGACGTCCCACAGCGGGGCGCTCCGCCACAGCCGCACCACATGGAACCCCGGCCCGCTCTCCCCGGACGCGGACCGCTCCCGCCGGGCCGGGAAGGCCCGCCCGCGCCATGCGTCGATCACCGCCAGCCGCTCAACCGTCGTCATACCGTCAGTAAACCGCTGGGGTCTGACAATTGGCCGCCCGTCAGGCGCCCCGCCGCACACACCCGGCCGCCGGGTCCGGTCGGTCCACCGGGCCCGGGCGGTTCGCCACGGACCGCATCCCGGCGCCCACCGCCCTCCCTCGCCCTCGTCCGGTGCCGTTCGGGTCTCGCCGCACACCCGCTGACCGGCTACGATCCGCCAGAGATGCGACGCGAGGGAGAGTGACGGTGGGGCGGCTCACAGGTGGCGATCCCTCGCTGCTGCGGCGGATCAACTCCGCGGTGGTGCTGCAGGCGCTGCGCGCCGCCGACGCCGCCACCCTCACCCACCTCGTCCAGGTGACCGGCCTGTCCCGACCGACGGTCGAGGGCGTGGTCGAAGGGCTCATCGAGACCGGACTGGTGGCCGAGGCGGCTCCCGAGGAGGGCGAGGCGAGGCGCCAGGGGCGGCCGGCCCGCCGGTTCCGGTTCCGTACCGAGGCAGGCCATCTGCTGGGCATCGAGATCGGTCCGCACCGCGTCGCCGTGCAGCTCTCCGACCTGGCCGGGCAGGTGCTGGGCTCGGCGCAGCGCCCGGTGGCGGAGACCGCGCCGGCCGACGAGCGGCTGGAGCGGGTGCGTGGCGTGGTGGCCGACCTGCTGCGCCGGGCGGGGGTGCCGCGCAGCGCGCTGCGGGCGGTCGGGGTGGGCAGCCCGGGAATCGTGGAGGCGGACGGCACCGTACGGCTGGGGACGGCACTGCCCGGATGGACGGGGCTGCCGCTGGGGGAACGGCTGCGGCGGTCGTTCCGCTGTCCGGTGCTGGTCGAGAACGACGCGAACGCCGCGGCGGTGGCGGAGCACTGGAAGGGCGCTGCGACGGCGTCCGACGATGTGGTGTTCGTGCTGGCGGGGCTGAGTCCGGGCGCTGGTTCGCTGATCGGCGGGCGGCTGCACCGGGGGTTCGGCGGGGCCGCCGGGGAGATCGGCGCGCTGCATCTGCTGGGGCGGGAGGCGACGCCGGAGACCCTGCTGTCGACGACCGGGAAACCGCTGCACCCGCTGGACGAGGCACAGGTCGCGGCGGTGTTCGCGCTGGCCCGGGACGGCGAGGCTCGGGCGCGGGAGGCGGTGGACCGTTTCATCCGGCGGCTGGTGCACGACGTCGCGGCGCTGGTGCTGGCGCTGGACCCGGAGCTGGTGGTGATCGGCGGCTGGGCAGCGGGCCTGGCCGGTGTGCTGGAGCCGCTGCGTGCGGAGTTGGCGCGCTACTGCCTGCGTCCGCCGCAGGTCGCGCTGTCGCAGCTGGGCGAGGCGGCGGTCGCCACCGGGGCGCTGCGGCTGGCGCTCGATCATGTGGAGGGCGAGCTCTTCGCGGTGGAGAGCACGGTGACGGGCCGCCGGTGAGCGTGGGTACGCGACGGGCCCGCGCCGGCGTCCGGCACGGGCCCCTGGGGCGCAGCGGGCTCAGCCCGCGAGCAGCGCGACGGCGTCGCTCTCCCCGAACGTGAGGCGGCAGGTGTCGGCGCGGTACGTCGAGACCGCCACCGCGGCCGTCCGGCCGTCGGCGACATAACGAGTGGTGACGACGAGCACCGGTGCGCCGGGCAGCCGGTCCAGCTGCTTGGCGTCCTCAGCGCGGGCCGAGCCCAGTTCGACGGTGCGGTCCTGGCCTTCCAGCTCGCGCCCTTGGAGTGCGCTCAGCACCGCACGGGCGCGGCCCTGGGCGTGGAGCGAGGCCACCGTGGCGCTGCCGGGGACGACGGCGGACGGGACGTAGAGCAGCTCGGCGGCGACGGGGTGACCGCCCGTGACCCGGCTGCGGTGGACGATGTGCACCCGCTCACCGGGGGCGGTCTCCAGGAGGCGGGCGACGGCGGCGGGCACCGTCTCGGTCTCGGTGGCGTCCAGCGGCTGCCAGTCGTCGCCCGGGGCGCCGGGCCAGGTGTGCCGGGCGGGATCGACGGCGACGCCGACCCGGGGCGGGGCGACGGTGGTGCCCACACCGCGGCGGCGCTGCAGCCGGCCTTCCAGCTCGAGCTGTTCGAGCGCCTGGCGGAGCGTGGCCCGGGCGACGCCGAACCGCGCGGCCAGCGCACGCTCGTTGGGCAGGATCTCGCCGACCGCGAACTCCGAGTCCAGCGCGTCGCTGAGCACGGTCTTGAGGTGCCAGTACTTCGGCTCCGGCGCCGATTCGAGCTGCGTGGTCCCCACCGTGTCCTCCGCACTGGCCGTTGCCCCTTGGGCCCCGCCCCATGGAACGGGCCGCTCCGGACCCGCCGGCAATCCCGTTTATGAGCGCTTCTTTATTAAAGGTTGTTGCAGTATCCCGACGATATGGCCGGCCGAAACCTTGGTCAAGACCAATCCCCGTCCGGTCTCGCCCCGAGGCACCCGACGCCGTCGCCGCGCCGTTCGCCACTCTCGCGGCCATGCTTGTCCGGCCGGCCGGTGCGGGTGGGCACCGTGGTCGTGGCGGGCGCCTGGGAACGGTTCGAGGCGGGTGACCGGGAGGGCTCGGCGCCGCGGTGGCCGCAGCGGCACGGGAGGTGTCGGCCGCCGACGCGATCGTGCCGGCGCAGGCGTCGACCGCGCCCGCGGCAGAGCTTGCGACGGGTGTCGTTCCGGCGCTGTCGAGCCCGCGGTCCGGCCTGCGGGCCGCCGCTCAACTCGTCGCCAGTGTCCGCAACTTGTCGGGGTTGCGCACGATGTAGACGGTCTGGACACGGCCGTCCGCGACATCGAGCTGGATGACGGTGTCCGGCGTGCCGCCGACGCGCACCAACAGCGCGACGCCGCCGTTGAGTTCGAGGAGGGTGAACTCCGTCCCGGGGAGCGTGGGCCGGGCCACGGCGGCCAGGAACCGGGCGATCTTGCCGGCGGACTCGATGATCCGCAGCGGGGCCTTGGCCTTGCCGCCGCTGTCGCCGACCAGCCGCGCATCGGCCGCCAGCATGGCGAGCAGGCCGTCGATGTCGTCGCCGGCCGCGGCCGCCAGGAACCGTTCGGTCAGATCGCGCTGGCGGTCCGGGTCCACCTCGAAGCGCGGCCGGCCCTCCTCGACGTGCCGGCGGGCCCGCCCGGCGAGTTGGCGAACCGCGGCCTCGCTGCGGTCGAGGGTGCCGGCGATCTCCGCGTACGCGTAGCCGAACGCCTCGCGCAGGACGAACACGGCGCGCTCCAGGGGGGAGAGCGACTCCAGGACGACGAGGACGGCGAGCGTGACCGTCTCGGTGAACACGGCCCGCTCGGCGGTGTCGGGAGCGGTGGCGCCGATGTCCGTGGCGAGGGGTTCGGGGAGCCAGGGCCCCACGTACGACTCGCGGCGGGAGCGGAGCTGGCGGAGCCGGTCGATGGCCAGTCGGGTCGTGATGCGGACCAGATAGGCACGCGGTTCACGCACCTCGCTGCGGTCGGCGGACGACCAGCGCAGCCACGCGTCCTGGACGACGTCCTCGGCGTCGGCCACCCGGCCGAGCATGCGGTAGGCCACGCCCTGGAGTACGGGGCGGTGCGCTTCGAAGACATCGGTCGCGGAATCCGTCAGCACCCTCCTATCCCACCCGGCCGCCGCGTGGTTGTCCAGCGATCACGGGACCCGGCGGCGGACCGGCGGCGTGGTGTGCGGCACACCGCGGGGCGGCCGGGTGGGACAGGGCAGGGGGGAGGGGCCCGGCTCGTCCCGGCCGCCCCATACCCCTCAGTAGCCATTGCTGGCATCGTGACGGTGACCGGTCCGGGAGCCGCTCGGCGACCGCGTCCGCATGCCCGTCCACACCGCCGTCCCAGGGAGTCCCCCTTCATGACCGCCTCGGTCTCCTTCGCCCGTGTCCGCCCCGCCGGCCGGCCGCCGTTCTCGGTCGCCTACGAACGCAAGGGCGCGGGCGAGCCCGTCGTCCTGCTGCACGGCATCGGCCACCATCTCCAGGCCTGGCGCCCGGTCTGCGACATCCTCGCCGCCTCCCACGAGGTGATCGCCCTGGACCTGCCGGGTTTCGGCGCCTCCCCCGCGCTGCCCGGCGGTTCTTCCTACGACCTGTCGACGGTGGTCCCGCTGCTCGCCGCCGCCTTCGCCGAGCTCGGCCTCGACCGGCCGCACGTCGTGGGCAACTCGCTGGGCGGGCTGCTGGCCCTGGAGCTGGCCCGCGCCCACGCCGTACGGTCCGTCACCGCCCTCTCCCCCGCGGGCTTCTGGACGCCTGCCGAGCGCCGGTACGCCTTCGGGGTCCTGCGCGGCATGTACGCGGGGGCGCAGGCGCTGCCGGAGCCGGTGGTGGCGTCGCTGGCCCGCTCGGCGCTCGGCCGGGCCTCGCTGACCGGCACCATCTATGCCCATCCCGGCCGCCGTTCGGCCGAAGCGGTCGTGGCGGAGACCCGAGCCCTGCGCGACGCCGCCGGGTTCGCGCCGACGCTGGAGGCCGGGCGCGGGGTGCGGTTCACCTCCGACGTGCCGGACGTTCCGGTGACCATCGGCTGGGGCAGCCGGGACCGCCTGCTGCTGCGCCGTCAGGGCGTGCGGGCCAAGCACACGATCCCGGGCGCCCGGCTGGTCCGGCTGCCCGGATGCGGCCACGTTCCGATGAACGACGATCCGGCACTGGTGGCCCGTGTCATCCTCGACACGGTGAGCTGACGCGGGCTCCCGCGCCCGCGGCGCACCCGGCGTTCGGGCCCTCGACACCGTGTGTTCGGGCGCCCGGCATCGGCCCGCGATACGAACAGAACGTCACCCCGACTCGGTCCCACGATGGAGGTCTCACATGGCGCAGGGAAACGACGGCTTCGGACGGCGGTCGTTGTTGCGGGGAGCGGCGGCGGGCTCCGGAGCGCTGGCCCTGCCCGCGCTCGCGTGCGCCGCGCCCGCCCAGGCCCGCAGCGGGCGGCCGGGTGCCGACTGGGGTGCCCAGGTCGGGGATGTGACGACCTCCTCGGGGCTGGTGTGGGTGCGGTCCGACCGGCGGGCCCGGATGACCGTGCAGACCGCGGCCACCGAGTCCTTCCGCAACGCCAGGACCTGGCACGGCCCGGTGCTGGGGGCCGGCAGCGACTTCACCGGGGTCACCTCGCTGCACGGGCTGCCGCCCGGTGAGCAGGTCCACTACCGGGTGCTGCTCGCCGACCCGGACGACCCCCGGCGCAGCGGCGAACCGGTCACCGGGACCTTCCGTACGGCACCGCAGCGGCGCGGCGAGAAGGTGCGCTTCCACTGGTCGGGTGACCTGGCCGGGCAGGGCTGGGGAATCAATCCGGATCTCGGCGGCTACCGCATCTACGACGAAATGCGGCGCCGTGACCCGGACTTCTTCCTGTGCAGTGGCGACAACATCTACGCGGACAGTCCGATCACCGAGCGGGTGACCCTGCCGGACGGGCGGATCTGGCGGAATGTGACGACCGAGGAGAAGGCGAAGGTCGCCGAGACCCTCGCGGAGTTCCGGGGGGCGTTCCGTTACAACCTCCTGGACGACAATCTGCGCCGGTTCAACGCCCAGGTGCCCACGATCACCCAGTGGGACGACCACGAGGTGCACAACAACTGGTATCCCGGTCAGCTGCTGGACGACGACCGGTACACCGTCAAGGACGCGGACGTGCTGTCGGCGCGCTCGCTGCGCGCGTTCGGCGAGTACTTCCCGATCCGTACCCTGCGGCCCGACCGGGGCGGCCGGGTCTACCGAGTGGTTCACCACGGACCGCTGCTGGATGTGTTCGTCCTGGACATGCGGCGGTACCGCAACGCCAACTCGCCGGGCCGGCAGACCGACGACCCGCAGGGCATCCTCGGTGCGGAGCAGCTGCGCTGGCTCAAGCGAGAGCTGTCGCGCTCGCGTGCGGTGTGGAAGGTGATCGCCTCCGACATGCCGCTGGGGTTGGTCGTCCCGGACGGCAAGACGAACTTCGAGGCAGTGGCACAGGGCGATCCGGGCGCTCCGCTGGGGCGCGAGCTGCAGCTGGCCGAGCTGCTGCGGCACATCAAGCACGCCCGGGTGACCGGCACCGTATGGCTGACGACGGACGTGCACTACACGTCGGCGCAGCACTACGCGCCGGAGCGGGCCGCGTTCAAAGACTTCGCGCCCTTCTGGGAGTTCGTGTCCGGGCCGCTGAACGCGGGCGGCTTCCAGGCGCTGAAACTGGACGGAACCTTCGGGCCCGATCAGCCGTTCATCAAGGCACCGGACCGTGCGAACACCTCCCCTGCGGAGACTCCGCAGTACTTCGGCGAGATCGACATCGACGGGGGCAGCGGGGAGCTGACGGTGCGGCTGCGCCAGGAGGGGGGCCAGGTGTTGTTCAGCAAGGTGCTCGAACCAGGACGGGTGGGGCAGTAGGTGCCAATGCGTCGATTGCGTCTTTTACCCGTCGGACACAATGTGTTGGCGGTCAGGCAACACCGGTCGGCGAGGCTGTCTGCATGACTGATGCAACCTCTGCCCGTTCCTCCCGCCGTCAACACTGGCGCAGGGAGATCGTCGAGCTCGCCGCCCTGTTCACAGCCGTGGCCGTGGCGGACGTCGTCGCCAACACCGTCGCCCACGGGCCCTCGGGTCCGATGCTGCTGTGCGCCTCGGCGGTGGCCCTGGTGGCCACGGCCGGCTTCCACGTCTGGTGGTCACGCCGCCACGAAAGCGCTCCGCCGCCGACCGATACCGGCGCCACAGCGCAGCCCTCCGCCGACCGGGCCCCCGCGGCCGGCCGGCAGGAGTCGGCGCTGTGGCGGATGCGGACCACGGTCCTGGACGAACCGGGCAGCCTGGCCGCCCTGTGCACGGCGCTGGCAGCTCGGCAGGTGGACATACTCAGCCTGCAGGCACACCCGCTCTCGGCCGGGACGGTCGACGAGTTCCTGCTGCGCGCACCGGCCACCCTGCTGCCCGCGGAGCTGACCCGTACGGTGGCCGGCGCCGGCGGCACCCACACCTGGCTGGAGCGGGCGGACACCCACGACCTCGTCGACGCGCCGACCCGGATGCTGGGCCTGGCGACCCGCACGGCCCTGGATTCCGCCGAACTCCCCCTCGCCCTGAGGCAGTTGCTGGGCCGCTGCACGATTCATTCGGTACCGGCGCGCTCGCTGCGCGGACAGCCGCTCGCCGAGCAGGTGCCCACCGAGGGCGTGCTGGCCGAGCACACCATGAAGTTCCGCGACCCCTCGGGGGGCTCGCTCACCATCGAAAGGCCGCAGTTGCCGTTCACGCCCACCGAGTTCGCCCGGGTGCGCGCGCTGGTCGACCTGGACACCAGGCTCGGCCAGCGGGTGCCGCCACGGCGTGATGTGCTGACGCTGCCCGAGGGCAACGAAATCACCATCCGCCGCGCCGACACCACCGACCAGGCCGCCGCCCGCGAGATGCACGACCGCTGCTCCCCGGCGACTCTCGGGCTGCGGTACCACGGCCCGGTCGCCGACGCGGACCGCTACCTGGGACATCTGCTCAGCCCGCGGTTCGGCCGCACGCTCGCGGTGGAGACCGCGTCCGGGCGGCTGGTGGCCCTCGGTCACCTGCTCTGGGACGGCGACGAGACCGAGGTCGCCCTCCTGGTCGAGGACGCCTGGCAGCAGCGCGGAATCGGCTCGGAACTGCTGCGCCGATTGGTGGCCATGGCCGCCGAGGCGGGCTGCGGGAGCGTCTACGCCATCACCCAGGCGTCCAACACCGGCATGGTCGCCGCGATGCGCGGTCTGGGGCTGCCGCTGGACTACCAGATCGAGGAGGGCACGCTGGTGATCACCGCGCGTCCCGCGGGGCTGCCCGCGCAGACGGCCGCCCTCGAGACGGTACGGACCCAGGACGGCTCCGGCCGGCGCTGAACGGCGGTATCGGGGGGTCGGCCGCGCGGGGTACCGCCCGGCCGGCCCGCGCCGTTGGGCAAGGTCACGGCAAAGCGACAGGAACGTCCGGCCTATTGTTGGTGACGCGGCGGGTGATCCGTTGGAGGATGGACCGCATGTCCAACACCACTTCTTCCGGCGAAGGCCCGCTGCCTCGCCAGATCGCCGATGCCTACGTCGACGCCCTCGTCGCCCTGGACCCCATCACCGGCACCTACCTCGGCATCACCGAGAGCTCCGGCAAGCTTCCCGACTTCTCGCCCACCGGCCAGGAGGCACTGGCCCAACTGGCCCGTACGACACTGGACAAGCTCACCGAGTCGGAGGGCCGTCCGGGCGCCGACGCGGCCGCCGAGCAGGTCTGCGCGCGGCTGCTGCGCGAGCGGCTGACCGCCGAGCTGGCGGTGCACGAGGCGGGCGAGGGCCTGCGCACGGTGAGCAACCTCAGCTCGCCGCTGCACCACGTCCGCGAGGTCTTCACGATCACCCCCACCGAGACCGAGGCGGACTGGGCGGCGCTCGCGCAGCGGCTGCGGGCGGTGCCTGCGGCACTGGAGGGCTACCGTGCCTCGCTCGACGCCGGCCTCCGGCGCGAACTGCCCGCGGGGCCGCTCCAGGTCGCGACGGTCATCGGGCAGTTGGACGAATGGATCGGCACGGACCGCAGCTGGTTCGCCGAGTTCACCGCCCCGGGCCCGGACGCGCTGCGCACCGAGCTGACCGAGGCGGCCGAGGTCGCCACCGGCGCGCTGGTGGAGCTGCGCGACTGGTTCCGGGACAGCTACGCCCCGGCCGTCGCGGGCGCCCCCGACGTGGTGGGCCGCGAGCGCTATGCGCGGCTCGCCCGCTACTACAACGGCGCCAACCTCGACCTGGACGAGGCGTACGCGTACGGCTGGTCGGAGTTCCATCGGCTGCTGGCCGAGATGGAGACCGAGGCCGAGAAGGTCCGGCCGGGCGCGAAGACGCCGTGGGAGGCGCTGGCCTGGTGTGACGAGCACGGCGAGGCCGTCGAGGGTGTCGAGGAGACCCGGCAGTGGCTCCAGTCGCTGATGGACGAGGCCATCGACGCGCTGGACGGCACCCACTTCGAGCTCGCCGAGCGGGTACGCCGGGTGGAGTCCCGGATCGCCCCGCCGGGCAGCGCCGCGGCCCCGTACTACACGCAGCCGTCGCTGGACTTCTCCCGCCCCGGCCGTACCTGGCTGCCGACGATGGGGGAGACCCGCTTCCCCGCGTACGACCTGGTCTCCACCTGGTACCACGAGGGGGTGCCGGGCCATCACCTCCAGCTGGCGCAGTGGGCACATGTCGCCGACCGGCTCTCGCGCTACCAGACGACGGTGGGCATCGTCAGTGCCAACGCCGAGGGCTGGGCGCTGTACGCCGAGCGGCTGATGGACGAGCTGGGCTTCCTGACCAACGCCGAGCGGCGGCTGGGCTACCTGGACGCCCAGATGATGCGCGCGGTCCGGGTCATCATCGACATCGGGATGCATCTGGAGCTGGCGATCCCGGCGGACTCCCCCTTCCATCCGGGCGAGCTCTGGACGCCCCAGCTGGCGCACGAGTTCTTCGCGCGCCACAGCAGTCGCCCGGCCGACTTCGTCGAGAGCGAGATCGTCCGCTACCAGGGCATGGCCGGCCAGGCGATCGGCTACAAGCTCGGTGAGCGGGTCTGGCTCCAGGGCCGCGAGGCGGCGCGCGCCCGGCACGGCGCGGCGTTCGACCTCAAGTCGTGGCACATGGCGGCGCTCTCCCAGGGGTCGCTGGGGCTGGACGATCTGCTGAGTGAGCTGTCGGCGCTCTGAGGCGGCGCCGGTAGGGCGGCCGGCCACCCGGTTGACCGTGGTGGCCGGCCGCTCACTTCACGGCCCCGTAGATTTCGTAGCGCCAGAATGCGCGGTATCGCCAGAACTCCACGGCCGCCATGGAATTCACCATCCGCGCGCTCCTGCCCATCGACCTGCCCGCCGCATACGGCACGCGCCCGATGGCCGCAAAGCAGCGCAGCATCGGCCACATGTGGTGCGAGATGTCGTCGACGGTCACGGCGGAGAATCCGGTGTCCGCGACGAGGCGGCGCAGTGTTCCGTAGTCGAAACGCTGGAAGGACGGCATCGCGGCCCACTCGTTCAATTGCCGGAATGTCTCCGCGGCCGGGGGCGGCATGTGCGCCGCCGGTTCTCTGGCGTATTCGAACATCACCAGCCGTCCACCCGGTCGCAGGACGCGGTGGAACTCCCGCAGCACGGTTTCGGCCGCGGCCGCGTGCACGAGGGTCTCCATGGTGTAGACGGCATCGAAGCTCCCGGCCGGAAAGGGCAGGTCCGTGTAGTTCCCGGGGCGGAAGGTGAGCAGGTCCGAAAGCCCGCGCCGCCGGGCGCGCCGCCGGGCCACCGCGATATCGCGGTCGAGGACGTCCACCCCGCAGACCCGCAGCCCGAAATGGCGGGCCAGATGCCCGGCCACGTCACCGACTCCGCAGCCGGCGTCCAGCACCCGCGCCCCGGGCGGTTGTCCGAGAGCGTCCGCCAGTTTGTCCTCCATGCGGCGCAGTGCCGTCGGCCAGGCCCAGGCGCTCTCGCCGTGGCGGTAGTACCCGAAGTGTTTGGTCCCCCGCAGGAAGAGGCGGTAGCCCAGTCGCGATCCGGCCTGTTCGTAATACTTGATCACGTCGAGTTCATTGCTCACGCTCAGCAAAGTGCCCGTCGGCGGCGGAAATCACCCTCGGAATTGGTGAATTCACAGTGGGTGTTCCTGGCCCGCCCCTTTGCCCGTCGCAAAAGGGCACCGGGACCTCAACAGCCGCAGTCCGCCGCCCCGGCCGGTGCGGTCGGCGGGTCGGCCGGGTGCCGCCGGATGCCTTGCGGGGCGGCCACGTCATAGCCCTCGCCGATCCGGTACTCGATGCCGCCGAGCCTCGCCTTGACCGGGTGACCGCGCCGGGCCGGCGCGCGGCGCCGTCTGCATGATCATGGCCGACAACTCACGGTTCGCGGGGTCGGCCGAGAAGTGATGATCAGCGGCAGAACCCTTGATCTGCCGGGGATTCCGCTGCTAGACAGCGGGGATGACCGGCTATTCCCCCGACGCCACCGACTGGCGCATCCTCGACGTCCTGCAGCGCAACGGCCGCGCGGGCTACGCCGAGCTGGCGCGCGCCGTGAACATGTCCGCGAGCGCCGTCACGGAGCGGGTGCGCCGCCTGGAGGAGGCCGGGGTGATCTCGGGGTACGCGGCGGTGATCGAGCCGGAGCGGATCGGCCTGCCGGTCCTGGCCTTTGTGCGCCTGAGCTGTCCGAACGGCAACTACAAGCCGTTCCACGACCTGCTGGAGAACACGCCGGAGATCCTGGAGGCCCATCACGTCACGGGCGACGACTGCTTCGTCATCAAGGTCACCGCCCGCTCGATGCGACATCTCGAGGAGGTCTCGGGCCGGATCGGGGGGCTCGGCACGGTGACGACCAGCGTCGTCTACTCCTCGCCGCTCCCCCGCCGACCCGTCGGCCACTGACCGGCTCAGCCCGGCACGCGGTGCCGCACCGTCGAGCCGGACCGGTCCTTGACGACCTCCAGCTGCGCGGGGATGCGCGCCTTCAGGTCCGCGACATGGCTGACGATGCCGACGCTGCGGTCGCGTTCGCGCAGCCCGTCGAGGACGTCGAGGACCTCGTCGAGGGTCTGCTCGTCGAGGCTGCCGAAGCCCTCGTCGATGAAGAGGGTGTCCAGGCGGGTGCCGCCCGCCTCGTCGGTGACGACATCGGCCAGGCCGAGTGCGAGGGCCAGCGAGGCGAAGAAGGTCTCCCCGCCGGAGAGGCTGGAGGTGTCCCGCTCGTGGCCGGTCCAGGCATCGATGACGTGCAGGCCGAGGCCGGAGCGCCGGGTGCCGCCGGCGCGTTCGTCGGAGTGGACGAGGGTGTAGCGGCCGGACGACATGCGGTGCAGCCGGGCGCTGGCAGCCGCCGCGACCTGTTCGAGCCGGGCGGCCAGCACGTACGACTCCAGGCGCATCCGCCGTTCGTTCTCGCTGGAGGTGCCCGCGGTGAGGCCGGCGAGCCGGGCGATGCGGTCGTAGGCGGCCCGCAGCGGAGCCAGCTCCCGGGCGTCGCTCCCGGCGCGGGCGGAGAGCCCGTCGAGCTCGGCGCAGCGGTCGAGGGCCGCCGCCTGGGACGCGGCGGCGGCGCGCAGGCGTTGCCCGGCGGCCTCGTGCGCACCGCGCGCGGACTCGGGATCGGCGGGCGGCAGGGCCGCCGCGGCGATCCCCTCGGGGCGGGCCAGTTCCGCCTCCACCGCCGCCGCCTCGGCCTGCCACTCATCGAGCCGCTGCTGCAGTGCACGCCATTCGCCGTCGCGCAGTTGGGCGTCGGCGGCGGACCGCGGGCCGTCGAACCCGGCGCGGTGGGCGGCGTCGGACAGCCTCGCCTCGGCCTCCGCGTGGCGCTCGGCGCAGGTGTGTGCCGTACGGGCCGCCTCCGCGGCGCCGGCGAGCAGCGTCGCCTGCCGCTCCAGCCGCGCGGCGCGCTCGGCGACGCTGGCGCAGTCGGCCCGCGCCCGGGTCAACTCCTCCTCCAGCACGGTCCGTTCGCGGTCCAGTGCCTCGCGGTGTGACGTACGGGCGGCGGCCCGGCGCTCGGCCTGCTGCCGTTCGGTGCGGCGCCGCTCGTACTCCCGCTCGGCCCGCCCGAGCGCCTCGCGCGCGGCGTGCAGATCGGCACCGGCCGCGTGATCGCGCGCTTGGTCACGGCCCAACTCCTCGACGTGCTCGGCGAGTTCGGCGGCCAGCGCGTCACCCGCCGTGGCCACGGCGCCGGCCATCGCCTCCTTGGCCGTCTGGCAGCCGTCCTCCGCCTGCCGGCGGGCGTCCTCGGCGCGGCGGTAGGTGTCGAGGGCGGCTTCCTCGTGCGCCCGGTCGACGTGTCCGGCGCCCGCCCGGGCCGGAGCGGGGTGGTCGGTCCCGCCGCACACCGCGCACGCCTCGCCGTCCCGCAGCTCGTGCGCGAGTTCGGCGGCGATGCCGCGCAGCCGCCGGTCCTTCAGGTCGAGCCAGCTCTCGTGGGCGGCCGCGGCGTGCTCCCTGGAGTGCAGCAACTCCACTTCGGCGGAGCGCACTTCGACGCTGAGGCGGTCGCGCCGGTGGGCCGCCGCCAGACGTTCGGCGGCCGGCTGGAGCTGCGCGGCGAGGTGTTCGGCGCGGGTCGCGGCCTCCTGGGCCGTCTCGATGCGCCGCTGATGGGCCTCGCGTGTGGTGTCCCAGCCCGCCAGCCACTCCTCGGCGTCCAGCAGTGTCTGGTCGTCGGCACGTCCCTCGCGGTCGAGTCCGGCGCGCTCCCGGGCGATGTCGGCGGCCCGCCGCTCGGCCCGCCCGGCCGCCGTCAGGGACCCGAGGTCGCCCCGCAATTCCCGTTCCAGAGCGGCGAGCCGGTCGGCGCCGGCCTCCGCGAGTTCGGCCGGCAGGACGGCCCTGGCCTGCCGCTCCGCGGACTGCGCCGCGTCCCGTTCGCGCCGGGCGGCGTCACGCAGCGCGAGTGCGGGGGCGACATCGGCGGCGGCTCTGGCCAGTTCCAGCCGCTGCCGGGTGCCGTCCCGCTCCTCGGCGTGGGCCTCGAGGCGGGCTGCCCGCTCGCGGGCGTCCTCGTGGCGCCGCTGGAGCCGGTCCCGCTCGTGCGCCTCCTCCAGCCGCCCGGCGGCGAGCCGCTCCGCCGCCTCGGCGGCCCGCACCGCGGCCCGGGCGATCTCCAGCTGCTCGCGGGCGCCGACCCGGGCCACGGCGGCCCGGGCCAGCACCACGTCGGCGAATCCGGGTTCACCCGGACCGGGCACCGGGGCCGGCCCGGCGCCCCTGTTCTGCTGCGGTACCGTGCCCGCCGCTCTGCTCCGCCGGCGGCCCGCTCCGCTCTGCTCCGCCGGATCGTCCCGCTCCAGTGCGGGAACCGCGGGGTCGTCGAGGTCGGAGTGCGCCCCGGCGGCCTGCGCCATCCGGTGGGCCAGTGCCAGCAGCCGTTCGTCGCCCGCCGCGACCCGGTCGGCGGCGGCCTTGCGGCGCGCGGTGAGCCGGTCCTCCAGGGCGGCGAACCTACGGGTGTCGAAGAGCCGTCCCAGGAGCCGCGAGCGAGCCTCCGCGTCGGCCCGCAGAAAGCGCGCGAAGTCGCCCTGCGGCAGCAGCACCACCTGGCAGAACTGTTCCTTGCTCATGCCGAGCAGCTGGCCGATCTCCTCACCGATCTCGTGGTGCGAGCGGCTCAGCGCCTGCCACTCGCCGCCGTGCGCGGCGAACTCCCGCAGCCGGCTCTGCGCCTTCTCCCGGGTCGTCCCGCTGCCCCGCTTCTTGGGGCGCGACTGCTCGGGCAGCCGGGTGATCTCCAACCGCCGCCCGGCCACGGTCAGTTCGAGGACGACCTCGGTCAGGGTCAGCGGTTCCGCCAGATCACTGCGCAGCGCCTGGCCGCTCCCCCGCGCCCCGGGAACCGACCCGTACAGCGCGAAGCACACGGCGTCCAGGACGGAGGTCTTACCCGCCCCGGTGGGGCCGTGCAGCAGGAAGAGGCCGTCGCGGGACAGCCGGTCGAAGTCGACGACCTGAGTGCGGCCGAAGGGGCCGAAGGCGGTGACGGACAGCTTGTGCAGCCTCATCGCGCCACCTCGGACAGCTCGTACGGGCTCATCGCGCCACCTCGCGCTCGGCGTCGTCCAGGCGGACGTCGTCGAGGGCCGAGCGCAGTTCGGCGCGCTCGTCCGCATCGACCGCGCGTCCGGCTCGTACGTGTTCCACGAAGTCCTCGGCGATCTCCTGGTCGCTGCGCCCGCGCAGCCGCTGGGCATAGGAGGCCAGGGTGCGGGCGGGGCCCTCGTCGGGGTCGAAGACGAGGCTGACGACGTGCGGGAACCGCTCGGCGAGGCGGGCCATCGGCTCGTGCGGGCGGAAGCTGTCGGTGAGCGTCGCCTCCACCCAGGCCGCTTCGTGCTCGGCCAGCGCGGGGTCGTCGAGCAGCCGCTCCAGCGGCCCCCGGATCCGGGCGAGCGGGCGCGGCACCGGGCAGTCCACCCGCTCGGCGTGAACCGCGCCCGCCGCGTCGAGGTCGACGAGCCACGACGACTTGCGGTGACCGGCCTCGGAGAAGGAGTAGGCGAGCGGCGAGCCGGAGTAGCGGACCCGATCGGTCAGGGTCTGGCAGCCGTGCAGGTGGCCGAGCGCGGCGTAGTCGACACCGTCGAACACGGCCGCGGGCACCGAGGCCACCCCGCCGACCGTGATGTCACGCTCGCTGTCGCTCACCGCGCCCCCGGTCACGAAGGCGTGCGCCAGGACCACGGAGCGGGTGCCCGCGGGCCGTTCGGCCAGGTCGGCGCGGACGCGGTCCATCGCGGCGCCCAGCACCTCGGCGTGCTCGGCGCGCCGGGCGCCGAGCTTGTCGCGGACCATGGCGGGCTCGAGATACGGCAGTCCGTAGAGCGCCACCGGACCGTGCGCGTCCGCCAGCAGCACCGGGGCAGCGCAGTCGGCGGGATCGGTGCGCAGATGGATGCCGGCGTGGCCCATCAGTCCGGCTCCGACGCCGAGGCGCCGGGCGGAGTCGTGGTTGCCGGAGATCATGACCGTCGGGACGCCGAGTTCGGCGAGTCGGTGCAGGGCTTCGTCGAAGAGCTGGACGGCGGCGAGCGGCGGCACCGCACGGTCGTAGACGTCGCCCGCGACGAGCACCGCCTCGACCTGCCGGGCCCGGACCGTCTCGACGAGGTGATCGATGAACGCTCGCTGGGCGCCGAGCAGACCCACCCGGTGGAACGACCGCCCCAGATGCCAGTCGGAGGTGTGCAGAAGCCTCACGAGACGGCTCCGACCTGCATGTTCTTCCCCTCGGTAGGCTACGCGTCAGCGCGGGTTCCCGAGTCGGCACGGCCGCCGCCGGCCGCTGCACGCGCCCCGCCCCTAGGGGCGACATTCTCGCACCCGCAACGACGGGCGGCCACGGTGGGTAGCCATGCGGCCGCACAGCGCGCGACCCCGCTCCGCCTGGGCGTCCTCACCGGCCGGGCGAAACGGGGTCTGCCGTGCGGCGCCGCGCAACGGCGCGCCGCACGGCCGTAGCACCCGCGAAGGCGGGGCTCCGCGGATCGGGTGGTGCGCCCGGGTCAGACCACCGGCGCCGGGTAGGTCGGGTACTCCACCCCGGAGACGTGCTGGACGACGCGGATGACCTGGCACGAGTAGCCGAACTCGTTGTCGTACCACAGGTAGAGGATCGCGTTGTCGCCGTCGACCTTCGTGGCACCGGCGTCCACGATGGAGGCGTGGCGCGAGCCGACGAAGTCCATGGAGACGGCGTCGGGAGCGGTGGTGAAGTCGATCTGGCGCTTGAGCGGCGAGTTCAGCGAGACGTCGCGGAGATGGTCGAGCACTTCCTCGCGGGTGGTCTCGCGGCCGAGGCGCAGGCTGAGGATCGCGATCGACACGTCCGGCACGGGCACGCGGATCGAGCTGCCGGTGATCGGCGCCTTCAGGTCGGGCAGCGCCTTGGCGACGGCGGAGGCGGCGCCGGTCTCGGTGATGACCATGTTGAGCGGCGCGGAGCGGCCGCGGCGGTCGGCCTTGTGGTAATTGTCCAGCAGGTTCTGGTCGTTGGTGAACGAGTGGACGGTCTCCACGTGGCCGCGGAGCACCCCGTACTCGTCATCCATCGCCTTCAGCGGCGGGACGATCGCGTTGGTGGTGCAGGACGCACAGGACAGGATCTGCTCGTCCGGCTTGATCATGTCGTGGTTGACGCCGTGGACGATGTTCGGGACGTCGCCCTTGCCCGGGGCGGTCAGAACGACCTTCTCGACGCCGGGGCGGAGGTGCTTCGAAAGTCCCTCGCGGTCACGCCACTTGCCGGTGTTGTCGATCAGGATGGCGTCGTTGATGCCGTACGCCGTGTAGTCGACCTCGGACGGGTCGTTGGCGTAGATCACCTTGATCTCGTTGCCGTTGGCGACGATCGTGCTGTTCGCCTCGTCGACCGTGATCGTGCCGTTGAACTGGCCGTGGATGGAGTCGCGGCGCAGCAGCGAGGCGCGCTTGACGAGATCCTGGTCGCCACCGCCGCGGACGACGATGGCGCGCAGGCGCAGACCGTTGCCGGAGCCGGCCTTCTCGATGAGCAGGCGGGCGACGAGGCGGCCGATGCGACCGAAGCCGTAGAGGACGACGTCACGCGCCTGGCGGCGCTCGATCTTGTTCTCACCCGTGGCGCCGGAGACGGCCTCGGCGGTGAACTCCGCCACCGACAGACCGCGGTCGTCGGTCCTGTGCGCCTCGGCGAGCAGGCCGATGTCGATCTGCGACGGACCGAGGTCGAGCGCGGCGAGCGCCTGCAGGAACGGCAGCGTCTCGGTGACCGAGAGCTCCTCACCGGCGATCTGCCGGGCGAAGCGGTGGGTCTTGAGGATGCTGACCACCGACTTGTTCACCAAGGAGCGGCTGTGCAGCAGGACCGTGACGTCCCGCTCCCGGTGCAGCTTCCCGATGATCGGGATCATCGACTCCGCGATCTCCTCGCGGGTCTTCCAGTTGGTGAACGAGTCGTCATTGACAGTCACAGGCTTATCTTTCGAGCTAGGCGGTGCTCATATGCTAACCCGCTCCACTTTTGATCCCCCAATCGGGCCAGGCCGGACGCGAAGCCGTGACCGACCCCACAGCCCCCGCCCGGCCGGGAAGGAACCGCCGCACGGAACAAGGATGGAGAGATATATGGAGATTTACCCGATTTGATGTATCTGCGCGACGCTCGCTCCGTCGGAAGCTCTGCACTCACCCCGCACAGCGCCGGATCCCCCGCACGGCATCAGGCTCTCGCCGACGGTCCGGCCCCGTCCGGCAACGGCCAGCGGTGGCCGCGTGCCGCTCGGGGGCCGACCGCGTCCTGCCGCGACCGCGCCCGCGAACGGAAGAAGGTCACGCCGCCCCTCCCCCGAAGTGCGACGTGACCACGTCAATACTATCGGTTCCGCCGATGGCCGCCCGGCCCCGGCCGGAGCGCGATCCGCGGCACGCATTAGCGAGGCGTTGGCACGGCATTAGCGGGCGCGAGCAAGGTGTTTCGTGTGCCGTCGGCCTGTGCCGTTCGCCCGTTCGGGAGGCGCTGGCAGGCCGTGGCGGTGGCTCTTGGGGGTGAGTCCTCCTTTCGGAGCGGCCGCGGCAGTCCACGGCCCAACCCCTCTCCGCAGAAAGGCACTTCAGCATGTCGTGCGACAACAACTGGTTGGCCCGCCCCGACGTCACCGCGGCCTTCGCCCGCCTCGACATCCACTACGCCGTCCTGGGAGTGGACACCCGCGGTGGCAGCCGACTCGACGGCTTCCTGAAGGACATCGCGCCGTACCAGACCACGGAGGCACACGAGACCCTCCGCCCGGCGTTCGAGGCCGTCGCCACCAAGGGCGGCACCTCGGCGGCGTTGGGCGCCCTGGCCCGCGGGACCTGGATGACCTTCCTGACACCGCCTCAGGGTCTGGCAGAGGTCATCGACAGCTATGGCGTCACCGGCAAACCGGTCGGCCGTCCCGGCACCTTCGGGCGCCACTGGGCCCGCCACGCCGGCGGCGTCGCCTGGCGGATCTGGGTCGCCTCCCGTGAACGCACGGTCCCAGGCGGCGCAGGACGGCCCGGCTTGAGCGCCGTCCGCGCCGGATCCGCCCGACCGCTCCCCAGCCGCGCAGGCGACCGGGGGCAGTACGGGGGGCAGTGCGCCTGAGGACCACGTCCGCCGAGGGTCGGCCGGCCGAGTGCGCTCGGCCGCGCAACCCGCCGATCACCCTGTCGGCACGTCGGTACGTCGGTACGTCGGCAGATCAGCACGTCGGCACGTCGGCACATGCCGGGCGGTACCGGCCGTCAGCTCCGGGTCGCGGCCCGAGTCGTGGCCCGGGTCGTCCGTTCCGGCTGTGCGACACGCGGTGCCCCTGATCCTTCTTCCGACCGGGAACACCGGGAGAATAGTGAGCCGCCGAGGAAACCGATGAAACCATTGGCCCGCCCCTGATGCGCCAATGGTGCACCGACGGTGCGCCAGAGAGGCATTCATGGCATTCATGAGGCATTCACGAGGTATTCATGAGGAACCGAATCCGCCGTGTTGACGGGATGAAATGAGCCCTGGACGCCAAAAGCCATCGAAGCCACGACGGATCCGGAAGCCGGCCCGTGGTGGTACCGCCGCCACCGACCGTATGCTCCGCATTCTGCTGCGCCGCCGCAAACAGCCGCTGAGCGCCGAGGATGTGACGGTCACCGATCGTCCCGCGGTGCGCAAGGCGGTTTCGGCGGCGGCCCTGGGCAACACCATGGAGTGGTTCGACTTCGGTGTCTACGCCTACCTGGCAGGCACCTTGGGGAAGGTGTTCTTCCCGTCGAGTTCGCCCGGCGCCCAAGTGGTCTCGACGTTCGCCACATTTGCCGCGGCGTTTCTTGTCCGCCCCCTGGGCGGTTTGGTGTTCGGCCCGCTCGGTGACCGTATCGGCCGCAAACGTGTGCTCGCCGCCACCATGATCATGATGGCGATCAGCACCTTCGCCGTCGGTTTTCTGCCCAGTTACGACACGATCGGCTTCGCCGCGCCCATTCTGCTGCTGATCTGCCGGCTGGTGCAGGGCTTCTCCACCGGCGGCGAATACGCCGGAGCCACCACCTACATCGCCGAATACGCGCCGGACACCCGGCGTGGATTCCTCGGCAGCTGGCTCGACTTCGGCACCTTCGTCGGCTACTCGCTCGGCTCCGGACTGGTGACCGTGCTCACGGCCGTACTCGGCGACGACGGACTGGTGGACTGGGGCTGGCGGCTGCCGTTCCTCGTCGCCGGACCGCTGGGACTGATCGGCCTGTACATGCGACTGCGGCTGGAGGAGACCCCGGCCTTCCAGCGCGAGTCCGAACAGGCGCACCACGATGCCGAGGAGGCCCGCGCCGCGGGCGGCGAGGACCCGGTGGAGGACGCCCGGCAATCGGGCAAGGGCCGACTCAAGGAGATCTTCACCCGGCACTGGGAAGCGGTGCTGATCTGCATGGGGCTGGTGCTGCTCTACAACGTCACCAACTACATGGTGACCTCGTACCTGCCGACGTTCATGACCGAGACCCTCGGCGAGGATGCCCTCACCGCCCAGTTGCTGGTACTCGGCACCATGATCGTCGTGGTGCTCACCATCACCACCGTGGGCCGCACCTCCGACCGGTGGGGCCGCCGGCCCGTCTTCCTGGCGGGCAGTGCCGCGATGATCGTTCTCGCGGCGCCCGCGGTGCTCCTCATCCGCGCCGGAGGCATTCTGCTGCCGGCCTTCGGGTGCCTGATCCTGGGGCTCCTGCTGGTGTGCTTCGCCGGCACCTCCGCGTCCACACTGCCCGCGCTGTTCCCGACCCGGCTGCGCTACGGCGCGCTGTCGATCGCGTTCAACCTCTCGGTCTCCCTCTTCGGGGGTACGACGCCGCTCATCGCGTCCGCACTGGTGCAGGCGACCGGCAGCGAGATGGTTCCCGCGTACTACCTGATGGCCGCGGGCGTGATCGGGCTCATCGCCACCTTCTTCCTGCACGAGACGGCGGGCAAGCCGCTGCGTGGCTCCGGTCCGATGGTGGAGAGCGAGGAGCAGGCGCAGGAACTGGTCGCCAGGAGTCGCACCGAAGCGGGACGGCGGGCCAGGGACCTCTGGATCCGGCTGCGGCACCCCTGGACCCGGCACTGAGCAGGGCCCCGGGCAACGGCTCCCCGACGTGCCCCCGGGGTTCGACCCCGCGGCCGGCTCTTCGGTGCCCGGGAAGCCGGGCCGGGGTGACCAGGGCCTCGAGGGAGCGCAGCCACGAGCCCCACGCCCGCGCCCTCCTCCCCTCCCCCGGCCGGCACGGACCCCTCGGTCGGCGAACAGCGCGCCCTGGCCGACGCGTTGGCCCCTTGGCGGGCGAAGTTCCCCGCGGTCGGCGTGGCCGAGCAGACGGCGCCCGGCAGAGCCGTCCCCGTGCTGCCGGGCTCCTGCTCACGGGCGGGTCTGCTGGTCATCGGCCGTCGTTGCGGGCCGTTCGCCGATGCGTCCGGGCCCCGTCGCGCTCGCCGCTCTGCACCATGCCCGATGTCCGGTGGCGGTCGTCCCCCGGCGGCGGGTCCGCGGCTGCTCCTCCTCGTTCCGGCGGCAGGTCCGCGGCGTTCGGGGGCCGTTCCGCCGCCTGCCGCCGTCGCGGGGCGGCGTCGTCCTGCGCGTAGCCGAGCCGGTCGACCACCTCCACCACGCCGTCGACGCTTTCGCACAGCCGCACGGCGATGGTGACCAGGCTCCTGCGCTCCAGGGTGCCGCTGAGCGTCACGGTGCCGTCGGCGACGTCGACCGTGACGGCAGAGGGGGGCACCCCCAGCGTCCGGGTCAGCACCTCCTCCAGGATCTCCTCCTGGATGGCGCGGTCGCGCCGCAGGAAGAGCCGGACGAGATCGCTGCGGCTGATCACCCCGATGAGCCGGCCGGAGTCGTCGACCACCGGCAGGCGCTTGATGTTCTTCTCCTGCATACTCCTGGCCGCGCGGACCGCGCTCCACTCGGGGCGCCCCACGACGGCGGGGCTCGTCATGAGCGCATCGGCCGTGCTGGGTCCGTTCTTCGCGGTGTGCCGACGCAGCAGATCGGCTTCCGAGACCACACCCACCGGTCGGTCGTTCTCGTCGACGACCGGTACGGCCGTGATGTCGAATTCGTCGAGCAGGCGGGCGATCTCCCTGAACTGCGTGCCGCGCTGGACGGCCACGGCGTTCGGCGTCATCAGGTCGGCAACGCTGCGATGCCTCATGCGATGGGTTCCCTCGGGGTTGTGCGGAACGGCTTCTCGGGCAGCCGTGGACCGTTTGTACTCCCGAGGATGCCTCGCCCGGCCGCTCCCGCGTAGGGCCGTAAGGCCCGTGGCGGAACCGGTGGCCCCGTGTCCCTCCTACGGACGTGTGGCCGCCCGCTCCGGCGGGACGCCCGAAGGCCACCGGCGCGCCCCGCGTCAGAAGGGGGGACGGGCGGCAGGTCGTCCACCGGTCGGGCCTTGAGCGGGCTCAACCCACCGCCGGGACAGGGGAGTCACCGAAGGCACCGCAAAGGGGCCTCCCCGCCCACACGGCGGGGAGGCCCGGACACGAGCTCGGTTTCGGCGGCCGACGGCTGCTCAGCCGGGCGTGATGCGGCCCCGCCAGGCCCCGGTCTCGGCACCTCGGTGCTCGATGTAGTCCTTGAAGCGGCGCATATCGCCCTTGACCCGCCGGGCGACGGTTCCCGTCATGTCGGCGGTCTTCTCCGCCGCGCCGTTGGGCTCGAAGTCCATCACCAGTTCCACCCGCGTGTGCGCGTCGTCGAGCGGGCGGAAGCTGACCAAGCCCCTCTGCTGCGTGTCGCCGCCGGTCGTACGCCAGGCGATCCGACCGTCCGGAAGCTGGTCGACGATCTCGGTGTCGAACTCCCTCCGGACCCCGCCGATCCTGGTGGTCCAGTGGTTGTGCCGGTCATCGAGCTGGGTGATCTTCTCGACGCCCTCCATGAACTTCGGAAACTCCTCGAACTGCGTCCACTGGTTGTAGGCGGTGTGGACCGGGACCTCGACGTCCACCGTCTCCTTCACCGTGCTCATTGTTTCGCCTCCTCAGTAGTGGACTTCGCGGGCACCACACCCGCGGCGCGCGTCTCGCTGCCCACCGCGTGCCCGATCGTCCGCCCCTCACTCGACCCGGTCGCAGACGATTTCCCGGCGCCGGGAATGCGGCGCGGTGTCCGGCTCATCCGTCCGCGCGGCATAACGGAACGTGACTGGGGTAGATGGCCGCTGCGACCGGGACGCACGTCGCGCGGCAGGTCAACGCCGTCGGCCGGGCGCCGCCCGGCAGTGAACGTGAGAAGGGATTGACGCTACGTGAACAGCATCTGGGCGACGAACCTGCTGAGCAGCCCCGCGGCCCTTCGTCCGAACCCGTCACCGGCGACGCACGCGGTGACGCTGAAGGGCTCCCCCAGGGCGGCAGCCACCGCGCGGGAGGCCGCCGGGGAGTTCCTGGCGGCGCTGCGGCCGCCGATGTGTGACGACGCCGCCGACACCGTGGTGCTCGTCGTCTCCGAACTCGTCACGAACGCGGTCCGGCATGCGGGCGGCGGCGCCTGCACACTGCGGCTGGCCGTCTGCGGGGACGCCGTGGTGGTGTCCGTCAGCGACTCCAGCCCCGCCGGGCCGGTGGGGCGCAGTCCGGACACCGACGGGGAAGGGGGCGGTTTCGGGTGGCCGATGGTGCGCCGGCTGGCCCTCGCCACCTCCGTCTGCGCCACCCCGCAGGGCAAGACGGTGCACGCGCTGATGCCCTGCCGCCCTCTGAGCAGATACGGGCAGCCGCCCCGGCCGGTCGCGTGACGAGCGCGGGTCCGGCGTCCGTGGGAGCCGCTCTCGCCGGGCCCGGTGAAGCGGGGGGCCGGGCAGGGGGCGAGGCAGGAGGCGAAGCGGGCGGCCCGGGCTGGTCACCGAACGGCCGGTGCGGGCGCTCATCGGGCGTCGTTCAGTCCTTGCCGCGGGCCCGCCTGAAGCGGGCCAGGCCGTCGGGGAGGTCGAGGAGCGGTTCGGGGTATTCCAGGCGCGCCCGGTCGGGCCCCTGAAGCTTCCAGGGTTCGTGGACGGCGGGCCCCTCGATGTCCCGCAGTTCGGGGACCCAGCGGCGTACGTAGTCCCCGGCGGGGTCGTAGCGCTTGGCCTGGGTCACGGGGTTGAGGACCCGGTTGGGCCGGGTGTCCGTGCCGGTCCCGGCCATCCACTGCCAGTTGAGTTGGTTGTTGGCGATGTCGCCGTCGACGAGCAGCTCCAGGAAGTGCCGGGCGCCGATCCGCCAGTCGACGTAGAGCGTCTTCGCGAGGAAGCTCGCGGTGAGCAGCCGACCGCGGTTGTGCATCCAGCCCTCGTGCGCCAGTTGCCGCATGGCGGCGTCGACGACGGGATAGCCGGTGCGGCCTTCCCGCCAGGCCGCGATCTCCTCGGCGGCCGTCCGCTCGTCGCGCCAGCGGTCGTGCCGGGTGCGGTAGTCGGCGGCCGCCGTGTCCGGGCGCGCGGCCAGCACCTGGTGGTGGAAGTCGCGCCAGCACAGCTGCCGCACGAAGGACTCGGCGCCGGGTCCGCCCCGCTCGCGGGCACGGTGGACGAGTTCCACCGGGGAGAGGGTGCCGAAGTGCAGATGCGGGGAGAGCCGGGAGGTCGCGTCGCCGGGGAGGTCGTCGTGCCGGTCCTCGTAGTCGGCCAGCGCGCCGCGCTGCCAGGCCGCGAACCGCTTGCGCCCCTCGCTCTCCCCGCCCGCGGCGAGCCCCGGCGAGACGCCCCGTACGCCCTTGCCGGACGGCACCTTCTGGGAGGTGACGCGCTCCGGGACCCGCACGACGCGGGGTGCGCGCAGCGGCGTCCGGTGGTGCCGCTGCGACCAGTGCCGGAAGTACGGCGTGAAGACCGCGAAGTGGTCCGACGAGGCGGGCGTCACGGCGCCCGGCGCGACGGCGGTGAGCACCGCGTCGTGGACCCGCAGGGCGCGGCCGTCCGCCTCCAGCGCCGCGCGCAGCCGCTCCTCCCTGCGCTGCGCGTAGCCGCTGACGCCGGCCGCCAGGTGCACGGTGCCCGCGTCCGCCTCGGCGGCGACCCTGCACACCTGCTCGACCACGTCCCCGGACCGCACCACCAGGCGGCCGCCGCGCTCGCGCAGTGCGCTGTCGAGGTCGGTCAGACAGTCGCCGAGGAACGCCTCCCGGTTGGGCGCGGTGAAGCCGGCGGCGGCGATGGCGTCGTCGCGGACGAAGAGCGGCACCACCTCGTGGGAGCTGTCCAGGGCTGCCCGCAGCGGCGGATGGTCGTGCAGCCGCAGATCGGAGGTGTAGAGGACGACGGAGACACTCATGGTGCGCCCCTCCTGTTCGCGGCGATCGGGCCTGACGGTGCTTCGGCGCGCGGGCCGCCGCCGGATGCACCTCGCCGGATCACTTCCGCCGCCGCCCCGTGCGGCCGGGCGGCGTGCCGGTGGCGGCGGTCCGCGTGATGTTGCGCGCCATGCCGCCGAAGACAAGTGTGTGGAACGGCGAGATGGCCCACCAGTACACATGGCCCAGCAGTCCGTGCGGGTGGAACACCGCCCGCTGCCGGTAGTGGGTCCCGCCCGACGCGCCCTGGTCCACCCGCATTTCGAGCCAGGCCAGCCCCGGCAGCCGCATCTCGGCGCGCAGCCGCAGCAGCCGGCCCGGTTCGATCTCCTCGACGCGCCAGAAGTCCAGCGAGTCACCCACCCGCAGCCGTTCGGCGTCACGCCGGCCGCGACGCAGCCCGACCCCGCCGACCAGCCGGTCGAGCCAGCCGCGCACCGCCCAGGCGAGCGGGAAGGAGTACCAGCCGTTGTCGCCGCCGATGGCTTCGATGACCCGCCACAGTGCGTCCGGTGAGGCGTCGGCGGCCAGTTCGCGACGATCGGTGTAGAGGCTGCCGCCGGCCCAGTCGGGATCGGTGGGGAGCGGGTCGCTCGGCGCGCCCGGTACGGCCGCGGACGACCAGCGGGTGGTGACCTTGGCGTCGCGCACCCGTTGCAGGGCCAGCGACAGCGCGGCGGGGAACGCGATCGGGCGCCCGGGCCGATCGGGGACGTAGCGCGCGATGTCGTGTTCGCGGCAGACGACCTCGTGTCGCAGGGATTCCGTCAGCGGTCGGGCGATCGCCCGCGGTACGGGCGTGACCAGGCCGACCCAGTGGCTGGACAGCCGCGGGGTGAGCACCGGCACCGGCAGGATCAGCCGTTGCGGCAGACCGGAGATCTCCGCGTAGTGCTGCATCATCTCGACATAGGTGACGACGTCCGGGCCGCCGATGTCGAAGGAACGGTTCACGTCGTCGGGCATCCCTGCGGCGCCGACGAGATACCGCAGCACGTCGCGGACGGCGATCGGCTGGATCCTGGTCCGCACCCAGCTGGGGGTGACCATGACCGGCAGCCGCTCGGTGAGATAGCGCAGCATTTCGAAGGACGCCGAGCCGGAGCCGATGATGACCGCAGCGCGCAGCTCGGTCGTCGGGACACCCGAGGTGCGCAGGAGGCGCCCCACCTCCGCACGCGAGCGCAGATGCGGCGACAGCTCCCGCTCGGGGACGCCCGCCGGGGTCAGGCCGCCCAGGTAGACGATGCGCCGGACGCCCGCCGCGCGGGCCTGCTCGCCGAAGGTCCGGGCCGCCCGGCGGTCGGTCTCCTCGAAGCCGGAGCCGGTGCCGAGGGCGTGCACCAGGTAGTACGCGACGTCGATGTCCGCCATCGCCGAGCCCACGGAGGCCGCGTCGGTGACGTCGCCGCGCACCACTTCGGCGCGACCGGCCCAGGGGTGGTCGCGCAGTTTCTCCGGGGAGCGGGCCAGACACCGCACCCGGTGTCCGGCGTCCAGCAGTTCCGGCACCAGCCGGCCGCCGATATAGCCGGTGGCGCCGGCCACCAGGCACCGGTCTCCTGTCCGCTCGCCGTTCTTCGTCATGCCGTGCCTCCGCCCCGCCCGGGCCGTACGCCCGCTCGCGCCTGCACCTGTTCTTCCCCCGCGACGGCGCAGACGGACGCACCGGCGCGCAGGCATTCCGCCAATGGGCCCGGGTCTGTCCCCCTATGGGCCCATCACCGGGTGACGCGGCGCGGACCGCCCTCGTCGGGGGCGTGGCGGCCGACGGACGTCACCGATCCGCCGGCGGGCCGCCGCCCGTGCTCACGCCGGCTCGGTATCGACGTCCGGCGGCTGCGGCTGCGGCTGCGGCTGCGGCTGCGGGGCCAGGTATTCCTCGCTGATCCGCTTCGGGCCGAACGGCCACTCCTTCTCGTGTCGCGCCCACAGCACAAAGGCCACGAGGCCCGCCGCGACCCAGGCCAGCGACCATTCGACGGGGTGCCTGCCGGGCGAGTTGCGGTCCGCGCAGCCGTAGATGACCAGCCAGCCGGCCAGCGCCACGATGCTCGGCAGCGGGTAGAGCCACATCCGGTAGGGGCGGTGCAGCCCCGGCTGGCGGCGACGCAGCACCGTGACGGCCGCCACCTGGGCCAGGGCCTGCACGATCACCATGACGGTGGTCAGCAGCTGGATGACGGTGGCCAGGTCCGTGTGCCGCCCCAGGAGGAAGCCGGCGGCCATGACGACACCCATGGTCAGCAGCCCCAGGACGGGGAAGCGGTGGCGCGGGTGGAGGGTGCCGTACGGCCGGAAGAAGACCCGGTCGCGGGCCGCGTCATAGGGAATCCGGGAGCCGCCGAGCAGTCCGGCGAGGACGGAGGCGACGGCGGTGACGAGGATGAGCACGGTGACCGCCTCGGCGGGTCCCCTGCCCCAGGTCTGCTCCAGGACGGCGGACGCGACGGAGGAGGACGCCGTCTTGTCCGGGTCGAGCATGTCCCGCCAGTCGACGACGCCCAGAGTGCCGATCTGCAGCAGCAGGTAGATCGTCATGATGCCGAGGACGGACCGGATGACGGCCCGCGGAATGGTCCGGCCGGGCCGTCGGATCTCGGCGCCCATGTAGGCGATGGTGTTGTAACCGAGGTAGTCGTAGATGCCGATGGTCAGGCCCGCCGCGAAACCGGCCCAGAAGTGACTGGACGTCAGCTCGAAGGCGCCCGCCGGGTAGGAGAAGGCGCGCTCCGGGCTGAAGTGGGTGAAGGCGGCGACGATGACGAGGCCGACGGAGGCGATCATCACCGTCCACAGCACGACGGTGAGCCGGGCGATGCTCTCCACCCGCCGCCACAGCAGCACGACGATGCCCGCGGTGACGACGAGACCGACACCGTCGCCCTGCCCCGGCGTCATGTCCGGCCAGAGGTAGCCCAGATACTGGACGAAGCCGATGACACCGGTGGACATGCCCAGCGGGACGAAGAGCATGGCCGTCCAGACGAACAGAAACGGCATCAGCTTGCCGGTGCGGTACTGGAACGCCTGCCGCAGATAGACGTAGCTGCCGCCCGCGCCCGGTAGAGAGGCGCCCAGTTCGGCCCAGATCAGCCCGTCGGCCAGCGCCAGGACCGCGCCGGCGAGGAACCCGATGACGGCCTGGGGCCCGCCGAACGCCGCCACCATCAAGGGGATGGTCACGAACGGGCCGATGCCGCACATCTGGCTCATGTTGATGGCGGTGGCCTGGAACAGTCCGATCCGGCGGACGAATCCCACCCGCTCGTCGAGGAGTTCAGGCATGGGGCGGCCCCTTCCCGTACCGGCACCGCCACCCGGTCGCGGCCGTGCCCGCCGCGCCACAGGCTGGCATGTCCGGCGGCCGCCGCGCACCGGTCGGGACGGGAATTCCTCGCGGCCCGCATCACCGGGGCCGCTCGTCCCTCACAGCTCCCCGTACGCCTCGCTGCCGAGCTCCAGCACCGCCGTACCGGCAGTGGCGTCGGCCAGCCACGCGCGAAAGGCGTCCAGCTCGGCTTCCGGCAGCCCGACCTGGATGGTCACCTCGGCCCCGTACGTCACCTCGCGCACCGCCCGCCCCGTCGTGCGCAGGTCGTTCTCGACCCGGCCGGCGCGCTGGTGGTCGACGCTGATGCTGACCAGCCGGTAGCGCCGCCGGACGACGGTGCCCAGCGTGTCCAGCGCCTCGCCCACGACACCGCCGTAGGCGCGGATCAGCCCGCCGGCACCGAGCTTGACGCCGCCGAAGTACCGGGTGACCACGGCGACCACATAGCGCACCTCGCGCCGCACCAGCATCTGCAGCATGGGCACGCCCGCCGTGCCGCCCGGCTCGCCGTCGTCGCTGGCCTTCTGGACACCGCCGTCGGCGCCGAGGACGTAGGCGAAGCAGTGATGCCGGGCGCCGGGGTGCTCCTTGCGGATACGCGCGATGAAGTCCTGGGCCTCGGTTTCGCTCGCGACGGGCGCGAGCGCACAGAGGAAGCGGGACTTGTTGATCTCGATCTCGTGGACACCCTCGTGCGCGAGCGTCCGGTACTGCTCCTGCATCGCACCAGCCTATGCGGCGCCGCCGAGCCGCGGACACCGGCCGCTCCCCGGGCCGCGCCGCGCTGCGGTGTCCGCCGTACGGACGCAGGTCGCACGGCCAGGCGGCGTACCCCTGGGCTCCCTACGGTGCGTCGGGAGGACGACCGCCCCGGCCGTGGGCAGGGTGAGCACAGGGCGCAGGCCTTTGTGATTTCGGGGCCCGCCCGTGCACGCAGGAACGGAACGGCGGGTTGGCGGAGGGCTTCATGGACAAGAGCACACAGTCGGCGATGACGGCAGGCGTTCCGGTGACGGGCGACGAGATGCCCGAGCCGCCGCCGGAGGTCGTCGAGGCGGCGCGCACCGCACCCGATCACTGGTTGGCCATGGTCGACCTGACCTGGCAGGGCGAGGGGGCGCCGCCCCTGTGGGCGCTGATCGGCCAGTGGCGGTCGGGCCCGACCGGCGAGATCGAGGAGTGGCGGGACAACCCCGAGTACCGGCCCTCACCCCAGGCACTGGACTGGCCGGACCCGGCCGACCCCGTCGACCTCGCGGTCCAGCTCGCCGCCACCGGGTACGGCCCGGCCGGGGACGTCCACACGACGCTGGCCCGTGCGGAGGTGTCGGTCCTGGTGACCACGACCGGCACACCGCTGGCCGCGGCCTCGCCTGAGGGCACCCCGGTCATTCCCGTCTACACCTCCCCGGGCTACCTCGAGTCCGTGGGACGGCTGCTGTACGACCGACGGCCGGTGGCCGAGCTCGTCGAGCAGCTGCCGCCGGGGCATGCCCTGTACCTGAACCCGACCGGGCCGGTGAGCATGCTGGTGGAGACCGAGCCGCTGCGGGCGGCGATCGAGGCGGCCGGTACCGGGACCGGGCAGCAGGCGGACGAGGCGCGCGAGCCGGCCGTCGCGGGTGCGCTGCGCCCCGGTACGGCGGCCGTCGGGATCGAGCCGGTGAGCGGCGGTGCGGCGATCGGCAAGCCGGCCCGGACCGCGAACGACGGTTCGGTCGTCGGTGCCGGGGTGGTCGGCGGCGCCAACTGACCCTGCGCGTATGGACTCGCCCCGCCCGCCTTCCCCTTCGGGCGGGGCGTCTGCGTGTGTGTGCGTATGCGTATGTGTATGGGTGTGTATGGGTGTGTATGCGTGTGCGTGTGTGTATGCGTGTGCGGCCCGGAGGGCTCGCCGCCCTGCCCGGTGGCCTCGGTTCGTTCCGCCCCGGCCGCGTTTCCCGCCCCGTTCACCGACCCGCTGCAGCCTGGTCGACCTCACTGCTCGGATTCCCCGTCCTGATCGGAATCCCCGCCCCCGCGGCGGGAATCTCCGGCGGTCGGTGGCCGTTGGTCACACGAGACGCTTCTCGTCCGAGGCGTTCCATCCGCAGGAGGCAGTGCGTGTACGGCGACCGCGACACGATCCGGAGAATTCTCACCGAGCTCGGCGACACCTGGGCCGTCGTGGGCCTGTCCCACAACGAACAGCGCGCGGCGTACGGCGTCGCAGAGGTCCTGCAGCGGTACGGCAAACGCATCGTGCCGGTGCATCCCAAGGCCGAGACGGTCCACGGCGAGCAGGGATACCCCTCACTCGCGGCCGTTCCCTTCCCGGTCGATGTGGTCGATGTGTTCGTCAACAGCGAGCTGGCCGGGGGCATCGCCGACGAAGCGGTGGCGATCGGGGCGAAGGCCGTGTGGTTCCAGCTCGGCGTGGTCGACGAGGCGGCGTGGGACCGGGTGCACGACTCCGGCCGGGACATGGTGATGGACCGCTGTCCGGCCATTGAGATACCCCGTTTGGGCTGAGCGGCGGCTGCGTTAGCGTCCCTGCATGATCACGCCGCGTGCCGCCCTCGCCGAGGACGCCGCCGAGCTCGTACGGCTGCGTCGCCTGATGTTCTGCGCCATGAACGGCCTTGACGAGCCCGGCGGTTGGGAGCTGGAGGCGGAGGCCGTGGCGCGTCGGCAGCTGGCCGGAGCGGACGCGCCGCTGGTCGCTTACGTGGTGGACGGCGATGCGTCCGGGGCGCCGCATCTGGCGGCGTGCGCGGTCGGGCGGATCGAGGAACGGCTGCCCGCGCCCGGACATCCGACGGGGCGGTTCGCCTTCATCTTCAACGTCTGTACGGACCCGCGCTATCGGGGCCGCGGCTGTGCGCGGGCCACGACCGAGGCGTTGCTGACCCATTTCGCACAGCGCGGCGTCACCCGGGTCGATCTGCATGCCACGGACGACGCCGAACCGCTCTACCGGAGCCTTGGCTTCACCGAGCACTCCACGCCACTGTCGCTGGATCTGCGCTTGCGCGCGGGGGCCGGGAAGACGACAGGGCTCAGCCGGCGCCCCGACCGGGAGGGTTCGCCGGGTCGGTGACCGCCGACTCCTGGGCGGACGCGACGACGGCGGCGAGGTCCGTGCCCGCTCGGAGCAGGACCACGGTTCGTGTGGCGATCTGGTCGAGCCGTTGCCGGAGGATGCGTTGCGTCTCCCCCAGGCCGTCGAGCCGGTGCAGGGAGTCCATGGTTTCGCGCACTGCGGGAATGCTGTAGCCGGCGCCGCGGAGAGCCACCACGATGCGTGCCGCGCTGATGGCCGGCAGACCGTAGCGACGTGCGCGCAGTGACGTCACTCGCTCGGGGGTGACGAGCCCTTCCTGTTCCCAGAACCGCAGGGTCGAGGGGCGCACCTGGAGCGCTCCGGCGAGCTCCGTGATCGTCATCGCGTCGCTCCCGTGCTCGAACTCGGTTGTGCTCGCTTCGGCCTGGATCGCCCGCAACGCGCGCTGAGCGCGCAGAACCTCCTCCCGCTCCCGAGCGAGCCGGACATGGACCGCGTTGATCGCCGAAGCTGCCTCCGCAATCGTCTCCGTTCGCAGCTCCGCGAGCATTCGCCGGGCTTCGACGGGCCCCACGGCGCCGGCGAGCCCCCGGTAGGCGCGAAGGGCCTGCACATGGATCGCCGTGTAGGAGCGGTAGCCGTTGCGCGATCGAGCGGCTGCGGGAATGACCCCCAGTCGCTCCAGGTCGCGCACCTGTTGCACCGAGTAGCCCGACTCTCCGGCGACATCGACGGTGCGGAGCATCCCGCGTGGCGCACCGTCCACCAGCTCGCCCATCAGCCGACCCCACATAAGCACTTGAAGGTGATGCTTGAACCATGAGTATGGAACAGATCACCGCATCCGTGCGCGGATTCGACGGCGCGCTCGTAGTCGCCCCGGAGCCGGGCGACGACTTCCCCGAGCTCACCTGGGGAGACGCCTTCTTCTACTACGCCCCCGACGGCCAGATGCCTCAGCACGTCCAGCCTTACGGAACGATCGTCACCAAGGACTATCCCGACGACGACGCTTGTGACCTGGACGCTCCGGGCCGGTGGCGGGTGAACATCCATGTCGACCGTGCGACGTTCCGGGAGCTCACGGGGGAGGAGCCACACCACCTCACCCGACCCCGCGACCCCGCGGCCGCCGACCGTGTGATCCCGCACCCGCTCTACGGCGCACTCGGCTGGATCGCGGTCGTCAATCCCGGCGAGAGGACGACGGACACGGTGGTGCAGCTTCTGCGCGGCGCCCACGAAGCGGCTCGTGCCCGGTTCGCACGGCGACACGAGCCGGGAGGCTCACCGGAGGACGTCTGACACCGTTCCGGACCAGGCGGACCTGGCCCTCGGCGCGTACTCGACCCGGTGCGCACGCCTCGCGGCCAGGCTGCAGCACAGCGACGCGGGGGCGGCACGGAGGTATGCCGCCCCCGCGTCGCCGGGTGGACACCCATGGACCTCCGGGAGGCTTGGGGGGGGAGGTGCGGCAGCGTCAGACTCCGGCTTCCGCGTCCAGGAGCAGGTGCCAGGGCCAGCCGTCGTCGGTGATCGGCTTCGAGGTCTTGGGGAGGAGTTTCCTCGTCGCGTCGGAAACGGGGGCGCGCAGTATGCCGACGGTGCTGTCGACGAGGTTTGCGGTGAGCAGCGCCACGCGCCGCGTACCGTCGGGCCTGTCGGATTCCATGCTGTGCTCGCATGCGGCCAGCGCACGGACGGTGAGCATCATGCTCAGCGCCAGGCGGGTGCGCAGGACGGACTCCGGGAGGTCGTCCAGGAGCCGGGCCATGGCGGTGAACACGGTCTGCACGCTCCGTGTTGCCGTGGGGTCGGCGTGGACGAGGGTGCCGATCCAGGGGGTCGTCGACACCTGGGCGAGGAAGCGCGCGTAGTGGCTGTTCTCGTCGACCGTCTCGGCCAGCGGGCGAATGAGCGTGTCGACCAGTTCGTCCAGCGCAGGCTCCCCGCCGTGCTCGTACAGGGCGGCCAGCAGACCGTGGCGGTGGGTGTTCACGCGTCCGGTGTGCCGCTCGAAGATCTCGCGGACCAGGTGTTCCTTGCTGCCGAAGTGGTACTGGGCCGCTGATTTGTTGCGCTGGCCCGACGCGGCGGTGATCTCCCGGAGCGAGACGGCGTCGATGCCCCGCTCGGCGAACATCCGCAGGGCCACCTCCGCCATGAGCTCGCGCGTTGTGCTCCCTCTGGTCATGGGTCCATAGTAAGGCACCTAACTTAATAAGGCAGGCGCCTTAATGGGTGCCTCAATGAGCCTGTCGCGTCTCCCGAGGCAAGGGAAGGACCCCAGAGATGCCCCGCACCACGAAGCCGCGCCGCGTGGCGATACCGGCCGTCGCGTTCGCCGCGGCCGCCGCGCTGACGTCGGCCGGCGTCGGCCCGGCACAGGCCACGCCCCTCCCGACCGGCCCCGGCACGGGCGAGGTACCCCACTTCACCGGCCGTCCCGCCGACCCCCGACCGGTCCCAGGCAGCGCGGTCCGCAACCGCCACATGGCACCGGACGGGCTCAGCGCCATGCACGGCGACAGCTACGCCAGCAACACCCAGCCCCAGCGCGGCCCGTTGGGACACCACCCTCAGGTGACCGGAGCCGGCAAAGTCACCGATCCCAAGGAGCCGGCCCAGTGCGCCACGGCCACCTTCCTGCACAACGGACTGATGGTCCTCAACTGCGGCGGCGCCTCGCACCGGCCGACCCCGCGGCTGGAAGATCCCGACACCCTCGAGGACCTGGCTTCGTACCGGCTCCCGGTAAGGCCCTCCACCTACGAGGCAGCCGCGACCCGCAATCCCGCCCTGATGTTTTCCGACACCTCGGGCTCCTACTACTACCTGGACAACCAGGACCGGATCGTCATCGCCGGCGCCGACCAGCACATCCGGCGACTGAAGGTGCAGCGCACGAACTCGGGGCGCTGGGGGTTCGAGAAGGTCGACGACTGGAGCCTGCGCCCGTACCTGCCGCACGCCTGCGCCACCGCCACCGACCCGGATCCGAAGGGCGAGTGCGACCCGGTGACCGCGGTCCAGGCGGACTACGACGGGCTGATGTGGTGGGTGAGCGACCACGGCCGCGTCGGCACCCTCAACCCTGACACCGGCACGGTCAAGACCGTCGACCTGGCCGGCGAGCGGATCGAGAACTCCTTCTCCACCGGCCCCGATGGTGCCTTCATCGCCACCGACCACGCCCTGTACAAGATGCGGGCCGAGTCGGACGGCACACCCCGGATCACGTGGCGCGAGAGGTACGACCGCGGCAACCGACCCAAGCCCGGCCAGATCAACCAGGGCACCGGTGCCACCCCCGCACTGCTGGGCAACACCTACGTCGGCATCACCGACAACGCCGACCCGCGCATGCACGTCCTGGTCTACCAGCGCGGCAACCGCATCAAGGGTGACCGCCTGGTCTGCTCCGTCCCCGTCTTCCGGCGCGGCGCGAGCGCCACCGAGAACTCGCTGACCGCCTGGGGAAACGGCTTCTCGGTGGAGAACGACTACGGCTGCACGTCGACCAGGACCACCGAGGGCGGCAGGAGCATCACCGGCGGCATCACCAAGATCGAGGTCAACAAGGCAGGTACCGGCTGCAGGACCAGCTGGACCAGCAAAGAGCAGTCCCCCACCGTCGTCACCAAGCTGTCCCGCGCCAACGGACTGCTGTACGCCTACTCCAAGCCGTCCCGCAGCACAGGCACCGACGCCTGGTACCTCACCGCCATCGACTGGCGCACCGGCAGAACCCGCTTCCGCATCCTGACCGGCACCGGCGACGCCTACAACAACAATTGGTCACCCATCACCCTCGGCCCCGACGGCTCCGCCTACATCTCCACGTACGGCGGAATCGTCCGCGTCCACGACGAGACCGGCCCGGACGCCGACCGCGCGGACACCGGCTCCGGCACGCCTGCCGCGCCGATCGCTTCCCTCGCCGCGGCCCTGGCCGCAGCGGGCGGTGGACTGACCTGGTGGTGGCTGCGCCGCAAGAAGGCCCTTGAGAGGTGACCCGGGAAACCGGGGGTCGCCGGCGTCACCCGACGCCGAGCCCGTCCAGGACGGTGGCGCCGGGGAGTTCGGCCAGCGCCTTGCCCGGCACGATGAGTTTTCCACGGCGGCTGCCGCTGCCGATCAGCGCGTAGGGCATGTCGGCGACGGCGGCGTCCACCAGCACCGGCCAGTTGGCGGGCAGGCCGATCGGCGTGATGCCGCCGTACTCCATGCTGCTGTCGCCCACCGCGGTGTCCATCGGCGCGAACGACGCCTTGCGAGCGCCCAGTTGGCGACGGACGGTGCCGTTGACGTCGACCCGGGTGTGCGAGAGGACCAGACAGGCGGCCAGGGTGACCTCGCCGCCCCGCTTGCCCGCCACCACGACGCAGTTGGCCGACTGCTCCAGCAGCCAACCGCCGTAGTGCTCGACGAGGAGCTCGGTGTCCGCGATCGCCGGATCGGTGTCCACGTAGCGGAGTTCGTGCACCGGTACGGATCCCCGCCAGTCGCGGATCGCCGCGGCCACCGGCCCGGCCAGCAGTTCCAGGCAGTCGGCGGCGGGGCGGACATCGTCGAAGGCATCCATGGGAACGCGCATGACGGCAAGCTAACAGGCACGGACCGCCCGGCGGCGGCCCGTCTCACGTTCGGGTCAGCGCCCGAGCGGAATGATCACCGACATGGTCATCTCGACGGGATCCGTCCCGTCGTTGCGGTAACCGTGGGACGCCTTGGCCTCGAAGCTCACCGAGGCCCCGGTGTCCACCTTGTACTCCTCGCCGTCCACGATGAGGGTGAGCCTGCCGGCCCGCACATGGATCAGCTCCACGGTGCCGGGGGGATGTGGATCCGAGGCGCTGTGGTCGCCGGGCATCAACCGCCAGTCCCACATCTCGAAGGGGCCGGGCGCCTCCGCACCGACCAGGAGCGTGGTGTGGCTGCCGGCGTCGGTGGACCACATCCGCACGGCCTCTCCGGGGGAGACGATCCGCACCTGCGGGCCCTGTTCGTAGTCCAGGAGCGTGGTGATGCTGACACCCAGGGCGTCGGCGATCTTGACGGTGGTCCCCACGCTCGGGTTCGTGCGGGCCTGCTCGATCTGGATGATCATGCCGCGGCTGACCCCCGCCCGCGCCGCCAACGCGTCCAGGGTGTAGCCGCGTTCGGTCCGCCAGTGCTTGAGATTGCGGGCGAGCGACTGCGTGAGCTGATCGAGATCCGTCACGGTCCGTCCAGGTCGAAGGCGATCGAGGTGAAATATATTGAATTCCGGAGTCCAGCATAATGAACTACGCTGTACTGCACTCCAGCGTTCACGTCACTGTACTGCGAGGTTTCATCATGACTGCGGTCTTCGCCCTGGCCACCAGCCTCCTCTGGGGGCTCGCCGACTTCGGCGGAGGACTGCTCACCCGACGACTGAACGCACTGACCGTCGTGGTCGTCTCGCAGACCCTGGCCGCCGTCGCGCTGGGCGCCATCGTGCTGGCCACCGGCGGCTGGCGGGAGGCCGGTCCGCAGCTGTGGTTCGCGGTCGCGGCCGGTGTCGTCGGCCCCGCCGCCATGCTCTGCTTCTACCGCGCGCTGGCGCTCGGGCCGATGGGCGTCGTCTCCCCGCTCGGCTCCCTCGGCACCGTCCTGGTCCCCCTCGGCGTCGGTGTCGTGGCGGGTGAACGGCCGGGCCTGCTCCAGGTCGCGGGCATGTTCGTCGCCGTGATCGGCGTCCTCCTGGCAGGTGGACCGCGGCTCAGCGGGGAATCCGTGGCACGCCAGACGATCGTGCTCACACTCGTCTCGGCGCTCGGGTTCGGTGCGGTGATGTCACTGATCGCGGAGGCCTCCACGACCGTCACCGGCCTCTTCCTCGCCCTGTTCGTCCAGCGGATGTGCAATGTCGCGGTGGGCGGCGCCGCGCTGTACGCATCGGTGCGGCGCGGCACGCCCGCACTGCCCGAGGGCGGCCTCGCGTCGCTGCGCGGCTCGCTGCCCGCACTGGCCTTCATCGGGATCGCCGACGTCGCCGCCAACGGCACCTACGCCCTGGCCGCCCAGAACGGCCCGGTGACCGTCGCCGCCGTCCTCGCCTCGCTCTACCCCGTCGTCACGGCGCTCGCCGCGCTCGGCCTGCTCAAGGAGCGGCTGCGTGCCATCCAGGCGGCGGGCGCCTCGCTCGCGCTGGTCGGCTCGGTCCTGCTCGCCTCGGGCGGCTGACGGCGCGCCGCCGGCGGACGGCCGACGTTCAGGGGCCGACGGCGGACGGTCAGGGGGCCGACGGCGGCTCAGGACCGCTCGTACGCCTCGTCGGCCGGGCCGGCCGGTTCGGCCGCCGCTTCGCCCACCCAGCCCCGCAGCGCGAGCAGCTGCTCGGGGGTGACGCCCTCGGGAATCGGCACCGGGGCGGGCGTACGCAGCGGCGGCTGCCAGCCCGCCTCGGGGTCCCAGCTCCGGACGACCCTGGCGGGCGCGCCCGCGACCACCGCATGGTCGGGCACCTCGCCACGGACCACCGCGCCGGCCGCGACCACCACATTCCGGCCCAACCGCGCGCCGGGCAGGATGACCGCCCCGGTCCCGATCCAGCTGCCGGCGCCGATGCTGACCGGCTCGGTGCGCGGCCACTGCTTCCCGACCGGCACCTCGGGATCGTCGTAGCTGTGGTTGGTGGTGGTGACATACACCCCGGGGCCGAAGAAGCAGTCGTCACCGATCGTCAGCCGGACATCCGCGATCACATGGCTGCCGCGCCCCAGGACGACGCCATTGCCCAGGGTGAGGATGGGCTCCGGGCCGAGATCGAGGTCCGGCATCATCCCCGCCGTCAGGGTCACGTCCTGCGCGATGATGCAGTGGTCGCCGATCTCGATCCACGGGTCGCCGAAGACCGTGCCCTGCGGGAAGGCCAGCCGGCTGCCCCCGCCGAGCGTCCGGAAGCGGTACGGACCGGGGCGCTCGGCCGTGACGGCCGCCGCCCGCCTCACCCAGCGCACGCCCCGGTGGACGGCACGCGATACGGCCCGGCGCCGCCAGGCCGCGAGAGATGAGAACACGTTCTGGTTCGTCGGCACCCGCACACCGTACTCAGCGCTCCGCTCCACCGGACGCACGGTGTGCTGTGATCTTCGCCCCACCGGCGGCCGCCCCTGCCCGTCCGAGCGGCCGTCGTCTACGGTGCTGTTGGCGCGGCACAGCACTGGCGAGGAGATACCGACATGGCAGGACGGGCAGTGATTTCCGGGGTGTCCGGCGAGGAGCCGAAGATCGACCCGGCGGCCTTCACGGCACCCACGTCCGTCGTGCTCGGCGACGTCACGATGGCCTCGGGGGCGAGCGTCTGGTACCACGCGGTGCTGCGCGCCGACTGCGGCCCGATCGTGCTCGGCGCCGACAGCAACATCCAGGACAACTGCACGGTCCATGTGGACCCCGGCTTCCCGGTGACCGTCGGCGAGCGGGTCTCCGTCGGCCACAACGCGGTCCTGCACGGCTGCACCGTCGAGGACGACGTCCTGGTCGGCATGGGCGCAACGGTCCTCAACGGCGCCCACATCGGCGCCGGTTCCCTGGTCGCGGCGCAGGCGCTGGTCCCGCAGGGCATGCAGGTGCCGCCCGGTTCGCTCGTCGCCGGGGTCCCCGCAAAGGTCAAGCGGCAGCTGACCGACGAGGAACGCGAGACGATCAAGCTGAACGCCGCGATGTACCTCGAACTGGCCGCGCGGCACCGCGAATCGGTCCCGGACTCCGAGGGCTGAGCGGGCCGGGTCCCGACCGTCGCGTCAAGCTCCCCCACCGCGTTTCCCCCAATAGATAAGGGAACTCGCCTGTTTGTAGGGCGGTCGGTTCTGGCATCGTTGAACGTCCATAGCGACGGCGCGGGGCTGTGCCGTGGACGGGATGACGGATGAGCGCGTGGGCCGATCACCGGTCACTGCCCGAGGTGGTGGGACGGACCGTGGAGCACGAGCAGGTGTCCGGGCTGCTGGACGGCCCGGCCCCGGTGACCCTCACCGGGGCGGCGGGGGTGGGCAAGAGCGTCCTGGCACGTGCCGTGCTGGACACCCACCACGCGCGCCGCGGCGGCCGGGTCATCCGGATCGGCTGCTGGGACGGCCCTACCGACGGCGGTCCCGCCGAAGCACTGCGGCGCGCGGCGGAGCTTCCCGGTCCGGCGCGCGCCGCAGGCCGGGACACCACCACTCCCCCGTTCCCGCACACGGACGCAGGCGCCCGGACCGCGCCGCCCGGCCCCGGCGTCATCGCGGCCCTCGCGGCACACTGCGTCCGCCACCGGGCGACCCTGCTGCTGGACGACTGCGACCCGGTGCTCGACGAATGCGCGCAGCTGGTGCGGCGGCTGCTGCGGGCCGAGCCGGAGCTGCGGATCGTGACGACGTCGCGCCGTTCGCTGGGGCTGCCCGGGGAGCGGATCGTCGAGATCGGCCCGCTCCCGGTGACCCTGGACGAGGGGGTGGCGGGGCCGGCGGTCGCCCTGCTGGCCGCGCGCACCGGGGCAGCCGCTCCCGAGCTGCTCGTGGCCGTGTGCGAAGCCCTGGAGGGATCGCCACTGGCAATCGAGCTGGCCGCCCGCCAGCTGGACCGGATGTCCCTGCCACAGCTGGCGGCACGGGTGGGCGCGGACGGCCCGCTGTACTACTCGGGACCGGCGTCGACCGCGCGGCACACCTCGCTCTACGCGGCACACGCCGCCGGCTACGCGCTCTGCTCACCCACCGACCGGCGGGTGTGGGCACGACTCTCGGTGCTTCCCGGGGACTTCGACCCCTGGCTCGCGGGCTGTGTGTGCGCCAGCAGTGACGTTCCTGCGCCGGAGATCGACGCGGCGCTGGAGCGGCTCCGGCTGGCCTCCGTACTGGAGCGCACCGGTGACGGGAGCGGGATCCCGCCCGCCGCTCCGCCCGATACCCCGGCCGCTCTGCCGCCGCGCTACCGACTCCCGCGCGGTGCCCGGGACTTCGGGCGGACCCAGCTGCGCGAGGCGGGCGAGGAGGCCGCCGCACTGCGCCGGTTCCGGCAGGCGTGCGCGGCGCTCGCGGCCGAGGCGCAGATCGCCTGGCAGGGTCCCGACCAACAGATCGCCGTCCGGCTCGTCGAGGACGAACGACACCACCTCGACGCCGCGCTGACCCGGCCGCCGCAGGACGCGGACGACGCGCTCGGCGCGCTGGAGATCGCGGTCTCGCTCTGGTTCCGCTGGGGCGCCTGCGGCTTCCGCCGGGAGGGGCGGGCACATCTGGACCGGCTGCTGCTGCTTTCCCGCAGCGACACCCCGCTGCGCGCACGAGCCCTGTGGCTGGCCGGGTGGCTCGCGGCCCAGGAGCACTCCCCCGCCGCCGCGGCGCTGCTGGACCAGGCATGGGAGGCGGCCGTGATGCACGCGGACGCCGACGGCCTGGCCCGTGTCGCGCACGCCCACGGCGTTCTCGCGCTGCACCGGCAGGACACCGGGACGGCGGTGGCGTGCCTGGAGGAGGCGGCCGGGCACCGGTCGAGGGATCCATGGTTCGGCCCCGGGCCGGCGCACAGCTGGGCACTGCTCGCCATCGCGCTGGCGGTGCCGGACGCACAGGGGGCGGCCGCGGCCGCGCACCGGGCCTGGGAGTCCCGGCGCTGCGACGGCGACTTCTGGCTCTACTCCACCGTCCTGTACGCCCGCGCCCTCACCGAACGCGCGCACGGCCGACCGGAAGCGGCACTGCGCGCCTGCCGCAAGGCGCTGGCGGCCAAGAAGCTCGTCGGCGATCCGCTGTTCATCGCGGGCGCCCGCGGTCTGCTGGCCGGCCTGCGCCGCGAGGTGCCCGCGGGGGCGGCGGCGCGCACCGGCGCGGGCGCCCGGTGGTGGCAGCGCGGCGGGGTACGGACCGCCCCGCTCTTCTCCCGACTGCGAACGGGGTCCTGACAGCGCCGATGCGCGCGGTGGTCCTCGCGCCATCGAGCGGCGGCCACCGAGGGTGACCGAACGGACGCGTTCGGGATGCGGGAACGTCGGGCCGACCGCATCCTGAAGGGCATGAAGCGTGCCCCCGTGATCGTGCACCCGCCCTGCACCGGCGGTCGCCGCGTCACGCTCTACGGACAGGACCTCGGCCGCGCGCTGCGCCCGGGGGACGTGGCCGCGTATCTGCGCCGGGCCGGCTTCTCCACGGCGGAGTTCGCCTGGGACGACACCGGCCTGATCGAATGGCGCGACGGCGGCCCCGATGTCTGGTCGATGCCCTGACGGGCACCATCCCGCACGCCCACCTCGCCGGCTCTCCCCCGAACGCTCAAAACAATCAATTCCGTTGCCCCACTTGAGCGTTTGACGCCTCGTATGTACAAACCGTTCAGCACCTTCGCTTCCGACCGAAGGGAACGGCAATGCGCAAGCGCACGGGCGTCATCGGCGCCCTCCCCGTCATCGGTTCGGCACTGACGCTCCTGGTGGCCTCCCCCGCCGGTGCGTCGGTCATCTGGAACGGCGACGCCGCCGGCGGGACGGCGGTGTTCTCCTCGATCCTGTGTGACGCGCCCGGCAGCGTCACGGCCCAGGACAACCACGACGGCCGGGGCGAGGTCTTCAAGTTCAACAAGCCGCTCGGCCTCAAACGCTGCGAGGCACACGGCCTCACGGTGGCCGGCTCGCGCTACATCTTCCGCAACGACCACACCTACTACCTGGGCTGGGACACCTCCACCAACAGCCCGGACGCGGCAACGGTCTTCCAGTGGAAGTCGTACGGCACGGGCGATCAGCAACAGCAGAACTACCCGGTGCTGATGAAGGTCGAGGGCGGCGTCCTCAAGCTGTTCCACATCGCGGCCGGCGAGAGGTGGACGCTGAAGTGGAGCACCCCGGTGGCGACCGGTACGTACAAGCGCATCGTGCTCGGGATCCACACCTCCGACGACGCCGCCACCGGCTGGGTGGAGGCGTACTACAACGGCACCAAGGTGGCGTCGTTCTCCGGGCGGACCTGGGACGACCTGGGCAACGACGCCCGGTGGGGCACGTACGGCACCGAGGTGACGGACAAGCGGGTCATCAACTGGATCGACGGGCTGAAGGTCGGCACGAGTTACGCGGACGTCGCGTAGACGGCGGCCGAACGGCGCCGGCCCGGCAGCGACTGCTCGCTGCCGGGCCGGTTTCCCCTCGGCGCACCGCCGATGTGACGCTCCGTCAGTCCACCGCTACCGGAACCTGGGCCTTCGCCTCACGCTCGGCCGCCGCCTTCTTCGCGCGGCGCTTCATGATCAGGAAGGAGCCGACGCCAAAGAGGAACGCGGCGACCAGACCGAGCCACGAGAAGCGCGACAACCACGGTTCGGCGACGATGCCGACGCTGTAGATGAGCGCCGTGGTACCGCCGGCCCAGACGATGCCGCCGAGGACGTTGGCGATCAGGAACTTCCAGTACGGCATCTTCAGCACGCCCGCGAGCGGGCCGGCGAAGATCCGCAGCAAGGCGATGAAGCGGCCGAAGAACACCGCCCACATACCCCACTTCTCGAACTTCTCCTCGGCCATCGCCACATGGTCGGGGCCGAAGTGCTTGGGGAACCTCCGGCCGGCCCAGTTCAGCAGGGGCTGGCCCCCTTTGCGTCCGATCATGTACCCGATGGAGTCACCGATGATCGCGCCACCGGACGCGCAGGCGCCCAGCACGAACGGGTTGATGTGGTCCTGGGTCGCGGCCAGGATCGCCGCGCTGACGAGGACGATCTCACCGGGCAGCGGAATGCCCAGGCTCTCCACCCCGATGACCACCCCCACCAGGAGGTAGACGCTCACGGCCGGTACCGTCTCGAGCCACTCCTGGATGTGCAAAGCAGCTTCCTCCGCTTGATGTAGGGCCCCCGTGGGCCGCTGCCCGGCCGCCCGTGCCGCCGGACCGGTCGATCCCCCTGGCGCGCCGCAACAGCGCGCCCGGGAAGCGTACTCGATCGCCCGTCCCGGAAGCGGATCGACGACGGCCCGCCGCGCAGTGCGCGACGGGCCGGAAACGGTGTTGGCCTACTGGCTCACTTGCTGGGACGCAGCGTCCACACAATGGTCATCTCGCCGGTGACCGCGCCGTCCTCGCGGGTGATCGCCACATTCACCGGGAACTCGGGACGCTCACCGGCATCCAGCTCGGCGACCACCTCGGCCACCGGGCGGCCGAGCTCGGCGGTCGCCGTGACGGGGCCCATCGCGAGCTTCTTGTAGCCGATCTCGGCGCGCACGGCGAGCGGCACCGCACGACCGAGCTGGTCGCCGAAGGCGGTCATCACGATCGCGCCGCTCGCGGACTCGGCGAGGGTGAACATCGCTCCGGCGTGCGGCCCGCCGACGTGGTTGTGGAAGTCGGACTGATCGGGCATGCGGACCACGGCGCGCTCGGCGGTGGTCTCGGTGAACTCGAGGTTCAGGGTGCGGACCATCGGCACGGAGGCCGCCATCATTTCGCCGATCGACGGCAGGGTCTCGGAGGACATGGAGGCATGTTACCTATCAGTAGCTTGGATTGGGAAGGGCCCGCACCACCGGGCACACCCCCGCCGGACGCCCGCCGCGCCACCGCCGGACGGCCGCGGGACGCGTGCCGGACGAGTACCGGACGCGTGCCGGACGGCCGCTCCCGGCACTGCGCTCCTCCCGTACCGCCGGAAACCGCCGTGCCCCGTCCGCCCGGCTCCGCATATCGTTGACGGCCATGTGCCCAGGACGACCACTCCGACGAATAGCGCAGCAGCGGCCGCGTCAGATACGACGCCGACCGGTGCGGTCTTGGTGACTGCCCGCCCCGCTTGGGCGGGGCGCAATTACCTGCTGCTCACCGGCGCCACCGTGATCGCCGGCCTCGGCAGCTCCGGCGCCATGATCGCCGGCGCCTTCGCGGTGCTCGCATCCGGTGGCTCGCCCACCGATGTCGGGCTGGTCGCCGCCGCCCGCACGATCCCGCTCGTCCTGTTCCTGCTGATCGGCGGCGCACTCGCCGACCGGCTCCCCCGCCATCGCGTGATGGTCGCCGCGAACGCCCTCAACTGTGCCTCCCAGGGCCTGTTCGCGCTGCTCGTCCTGACCGGGGACCCACGGCTGTGGCAGATGGCGCTGCTGGCCGCGCTCGGCGGCACCGGGCAGGCGTTCTTCGCGCCGGCCTCCGAGGGCATGGTGCTCGCCAGCGTGTCCGGCGAGCACGCGGGACGCGCATTCGCCGTGTTCCGGATGGGCATGAACGGCGCGAACATCGGCGGCGCCGCGCTCGGCGGAGCCCTGGTCGCCGCCGTCGGCCCGGGCTGGGTGCTGGCGATCGACGCCGCCTCCTTCGCCCTCGCCGGCGCGCTCCGGGCGTTCCTCGACGTCAGCGAAGTCCCCGCCCGCACACCCGGTGGCGGGATACTCCACGACCTGCGGGACGGCTGGCGAGAAGTCGCCGGGCGGCCGTGGCTGTGGTCCGTGGTGGTGCAGTTCTCCGTCGTCAACGCCGTGATCACGGCGGCCGAGGCGGTCTACGGGCCCCTGGTGGCCGAGGAGCATCTGGGCGGCGCCGGACCGTGGGGGCTTGCGCTGGCGGCGTTCGGCGCGGGCACGGTGGGTGGCGCGCTGCTGATGACCCGTGCCAAGCCGCGCCGCCTCCTGCGCACCGGCACGCTCTGCGTCTTCCCCCTCGCACTGCCTTCGGCCGCGCTGGCCGTACCCGTGTCGGCCACCACTCTGACCGTGATCATGTTCGGCACCGGCATCGCCGTCGAGGTCTTCGCGGTGATGTGGATGACGGCGCTCCACCAGGAGATCCCCGAGGAGAAGTTCTCCCGGGTCTCCGCCTACGACTGGTTCGGCTCCGTGGCCGTCGTCCCGGTGGCCACGGCCCTGGCCGGCCCCGTGCAGGACCTCGTCGGCCGGCCGGCCGCGCTGTGGGGCTGCTCCGCGCTGGTCGCGCTCCTGACAGCGGGAGTGCTCTGCGTCCCCTCCGTACGCCACCTGACACGGCGGGACACAGCCCCGTCCGGCCTACCGGCGGCCACGCCGGCCGTCGAGCACTCACCACCGAGCGGCGTCGCCGAGTGATCCATGTGTCCGATCCACGTGATCGGTCACCTGTCGAGGCGGCACCCCCGGCCCTCGACCCGCCGCTTCGCGCTTGTCATCCGCCGCCTGGTGTCCGCCACGTCAGCCGATGCTGAACGCGCCATCCGGCGGCACCGGGGACGCCACCGCCTCCGCGTCCCGTACGGGAGCGGCGCCCGCCGTCAGCCGCCGGAGCGCCGCGCCGTGTTCGATCCGGGCCGGGAACGCGTCGCCTGCGACCCGTCGGGCCAGTGGGGCGAGCGGCAGGTCCGTACGCGAGGCGAGCAGGATCGCGTTGCCGAAACGGCGGCCGCGCAGCACCGAGGGCTCAGCGATCAAGGCCAAGTGGCCGAAGACCGTGGCGAAATTGGCCAATTGGCCGCGCAGGAAGCCGAAGGGCGCGCTGTCGGCGAGGTTGGCGGCGTAGATGCCGTCCGGCCGCAGCACCCGGGCTGCGGCCCGCGTGTACTCGACCGAAGTGAGGTGCGCCGGCACCCGCGAGCCGCCGAAGACGTCCGCCACGATGACGTCGGCGCTGTGCTCCGGTGCTTCCTCCAACGCCTCACGCGCGTCCCGGGCGTGCACCTGGATGCCGGAGCCGGCGGGGAGCGGCAGGTGTTCCGTCACCAGGGAGAGCAGGGCGAGATCCGCGTCGATCACGTCCTGCCGGGAGTGCGGGCGGGTGGCGGCCAGATAGCGGGGCAGGGTCAGCGCGCCGCCGCCGAGGTGAAGTGCGTCGAGCGGCTGCCCGGGGGCCGCGGCCTCGTCCAGGACGTGGGCCAGCCTGCCCACGTACTCGAACTCCAGGTGGGTGGGTGTGTCGAGATCCACGTACGACTGTGGCGCACCGTCCACGGTCAGCAGCCATGCGCGGGGGCGGTCGACGTCCGGCATGAGCTTGGCGGTGCCGTGGTCCACGGTCCGGGTGACCGGTATCGGCTCGGGTGCTTCATCCACGGTCCCATTGTGACGGGCGGAGCGGGGGCGAAGACAGCCCGGCCGGCGTCTCGGCCCGACCCGGGTCTCAGCCCGGCCTGCGTCTCCATCCCGCCCGGGTCTCAGCCCGACCAGACGCGTGCGACGTCCCGTGTGTGGGCGGATGACTGGCGGCGGCCCGCGCGGGCCGCGTCGGCGCGTTTGGCGGGGTCCAGGACGTTGCGGCCGAACGCCGCTCTGGCCTCCCGGTCGGGAGTGATCACACAGACCCGGGCGCCCTGGCGTGCCAGCGTCTCGCCCTGGGTGCGCGGCGCGGCGATCGGCCCGCCGCTGACCGCCATCGGCGCCACCACGACCACCCGGCGGTAGCCGGCGGCGAGATCGGCGTTGGCGCTGGAGTGCACGCCGCCGTCGATCCACCGTTTGCCGTCGATGGTGACCGGCGGAAAGACGCCGGGTACGGCGCAGCTGGCGGTGACCGCGTCGACGAGTGGGACCCCGCTGGCGTTGTCGAAGGCGGTCCGCTCCCCCGTCGTGGAGTCCACGGCCGTGATCACCAGTCGTCGTGGGGGCCACTGCGCGTGGCCCAGGGTACGGGCGATCACCGCACGCTGTTCGGCCTCCGGGACGGTGCGGGCGGCCACCGCGAGCCGCCCCATCCGGGCCCCGAAGGAGACCGCGTCCCGCGAGCGCAGTGCGATGGCCGCGAAGCGTGCCATCGCCGCCGGGCCCATCCGTGCGCCCGACCTGCCTTCGGGTGCGGCCAGCTGGTGCTCGTACATCTCCTCCAGCGTGAGGTGTTCGGCGGTGAGGTGGGCGCCGACGATCGATCCGGCGGAGGTCCCGATGACGACGTCGGCTCCGGCGAGGTCGATGCCCGCCTCCGCGAGGCCGGTGAGCATGCCGATCTCCCAGCCGATTCCGGTGAGTCCTCCACCGCCCAGGACCAGTGCCGTGCCCGCCATCGGACGTCCCTCCCCTGTCCTGCCTCGCCCGTGTGTCCTGCTTCACCCGTACGTCCTGGCGCACCCGTACGCCGTGGCTCATCCGTACGTCGTGGCTCATCCGTGTGTCCGGGCGAGCAGTCTCGCACTGAGCACGCGGATCGGGACAGAGCGCCGTAGCGCCCCGCACTGGGGGTGCGGGGCGCCACGGGTCAGTCCTCGACGGTGCGTACCGTGCCCGCGGCGACGGTCCGGCCACCCTCGCGGACGGCGAAGCCGAGGCCGCGCTCGAGCGGTACCGCGCGGCCCAGCTCGACGGTCGCCGTGACCGTCTCCCCTGGGCGGGCCGTGCCGCGTTCGCCGAGGTCGAGGTCGCCGACCACGTCCGCGGTGCGGATGTAGAACTGCGGCCGGTAGCCGGTGGACAGCGGCGTCCGGCGGCCACCCTCCTCCGTCGAGAGCACGTACACCTCGGCGGTGAAGCGGCGTCGCGGGGTGACGCTGCCCGGTGCCGCGACCACATGTCCTCGGCGCACCTGGTCACGGTGGAGCCCGCGCAGCAGCAGCGCCACGTTGTCTCCGGCCTCGGCGCTCTCCATCGGTTTCCCGAACGTCTCCAGCCCGGTGACCGTGGTCTCGGCCTCGGCACCGAGCACCTCGACCCGGTCGCCGACGCGTACGGTGCCGCGTTCGACGGCTCCGGTGACGACGGTGCCGCGTCCGGTGATGGTCAGTACGTTCTCCACCGGCAGCAGGAAGGGCGCGTCGACGTACCGCTCGGGCGTCGGGACGTAGGTGTCCACCGCGTCCAGCAGGGCCTCGATCGCCGCGGTCCAGCGTGGGTCGCCTTCCAGCGCCCGCAGCCCCGAGACCCTGACGACGGGTACGTGTTCCCCGTCGTAGCCGTGGGCGCTCAGCAGCTCGCGTACCTCCAGCTCGACCAGGTCGGTGAGCTCCGGGTCGCCGGCGTCGGCCTTGTTGAGGGCGACGACGAGGTGCCGCACGCCGACCTGCTTGGCGAGCAGGACGTGTTCGGCGGTCTGCGGCATGATCCCGTCGAGCGCGGAGACGACCAGGATCGCGCCGTCGAGCTGGGCTGCTCCGGTGACCATGTTCTTGATGAAGTCGGCGTGGCCGGGCATGTCGACATGGGCGTAGTGCCGGGTGTCGGTCTCGTACTCGACATGCGAGATGTTGATGGTGATACCGCGGGCGGCCTCTTCCGGTGCCCGGTCGATCCGGTCGAACGGTACGAACGTCCCGGTTCCCCGGTCACTGAGGACCTTGGTGATGGCCGCGGTCAGGGTGGTCTTGCCGTGGTCGACGTGGCCCATCGTCCCGATGTTCAGATGCGGCTTGGTGCGTACGTATGCCGTCTTGGGCATGGTGTGCTTCCTCGCAATGATGCGGTGAGAACGGCGACTTGGCGCCGTGGGGACCCCTGAGCCACTCCGACCCTCCCCCTGTGGGGTCCGCCGGACGATCCGGGGAGAGTCAGCTTCGTGCGCCGTCAGTGACTGCAGCGGCCGCGGTGATTGCGGGGGCTGCGGTGGCCGCAGCGGCTGCGGTGGCCGCGGTGGCGAGGAGATCGACGGCAGCCTTCGGCGCGTCCGCGACTGCGGACGACAGCGAGAGGAAGGCGTGCCGGAACATGCGTCATATGGTGCCGGGTGGCGGTCACGGCGTCGAACGATTTATCCGCTGGGGCCGTTGGCCCAGGGGTGTCCGCGAAGGCGCTCGGCGGGGCGGAGGGCGGCCGGCCGACCGTGCGGCCGGGTTGCGGGTCTGGGCGCCCTCCTCGGATACGCTCCCGGAATGCTCGAAACCGCCGCGACGCCCACCGGTCTCGCCGCGCGCTGCACGCGGGTGCTGTTCTCTCCCTGGTGCCGGCTGGTTCTCCTGCTCGTCGTGCTGGCCTGCGCCGCGGGCGCGATGCTGGTGTGGCGGCCGCAGCGGCTGCTGGCCGAGGGCTGGCCCGTGGAGCTGTCCGGCCCGGCGGCCGTGGTGGTCTTCGCGCTGGCGTACGGGGTGTGCACAACGGCGTTCGTGCCGCGGCCGATTCTCAATATCGCCGCGGGGGCTCTCTTCGGGAGCCAGGCCGGACTGGTGTCCGCGCTCGCCGGTACGGTGCTGGGCGCCGGGGTGGCCTTCGGGCTCGGGCGCCTGCTGGGCCAGGATGCGCTGCGTCCGTTGCTGCGTGCCCGCTGGCTCGCGGCCGCGGATCGGCAGTTGAGTGAGCACGGATTCCGTTCGATGCTGGCGATCCGGCTCTTTCCCGGGCTGCCGTTCTGTGCCACGAACTACTGCGCCGCGGTCTCCCGTATGCGCTGGATGCCGTATCTGTTGGCGACCGGACTCGGCAGCATCCCCAACACCGCGGCGTACGTCGTGGCGGGCGCGCGGGCCTCGGCGCCCACCTCGCCCGCTTTCCTTCTGGCCATGGGGTTCATCGCGCTCAGCGGGCTCGGGGCGCTGGTCGTGGCCTGGTGCAAACGCAAGGCGCTGCGCGGACGCTGAGTGCGTCCCGGTATGTCCGGTACTGGTGGCGGGGTGGTCATCTTCGGACGTTACGCTGCCCCCGTCCCCCTTGTCCCGCGCGCCGGCAGGCGCTCGATCACCCCTGGATACGTCGTTCCCATGACTTGGTTTGAATCTTTCGTCCTCGGACTCGTCCAAGGGTTGACGGAGTTTCTGCCCGTCTCCTCCAGCGCGCATCTCCGTCTGACCGCGGCGTTCGCGGGCTGGAACGACCCCGGTGCGGCCTTCACGGCGATCACGCAGATAGGCACCGAGGCCGCCGTCATCATCTATTTCCGCAAGGACATCGCGCGGATCATCTCGACCTGGGCGCGTTCGCTGTTCAACCGGGAGCTGCGTCGTGATCACGATGCCCAGATGGGCTGGCTGGTGATCGTCGGGTCCATCCCGATCGGGGTGCTGGGCATCACGCTCAAGGACGCGATCGAGGGCCCGTTCCGTGATCTGCGGCTGATCGCGACCACGCTGATCGTGATGGGCGTCGTGCTCGGAATCGCGGACCGGCTGGCCGCCCGTGACGAGGCGGGCGGCCGCCACCGCGCCGCCAAGCAGCGCAAGAACCTCGACGATCTCACCGTCAAGGACGGCCTGCTGTACGGCATCTGCCAGGCCATGGCGCTGATCCCCGGCGTCTCCCGCTCCGGCGCCACGATCAGCGGTGGCCTCCTGATGGGTTACACCCGGGAGTCCGCCGCCCGCTATTCCTTCCTGCTGGCGATTCCCGCCGTGCTCGCCTCGGGCGTCTTCGAGCTCAAGGACGCCGGTGAGGGGCATACGGCCTGGGGGCCGACCCTGTTCGCCACGGTCATCGCCTTTGTCGTCGGATACGTGGTGATCGCGTGGTTCATGAAGTTCATTTCGAACAAGAGCTTCATGCCGTTCGTCGTCTACCGGATCCTGCTGGGGATCGCCCTGTTCGCCCTGGTCGGCGCTGGTGTACTGACAGCGGATGCAGGCGAGACGGCCGGATGAAGAAGCCAGGAACCACGCACCGGACCAACGGTTCCTGGCTTCATGGCCGGCGCGCACCAGCGGCTCATGGAGACTGATCACGAAGATCATCTCCCACCCGTCTCCCACCCGTCTCCCACCCGTCTCCCACCCGCCTTCTCCCCGTGGGAACGCGCACTGCACACAAGCCGGCCCCGGATCACCCCACTTGGAAGTGGGACGGCGATCCGGGGCCGACGCTTTGACAACGAACTACCGGCGAGAACAACGCAAGAGCACCTCGAGAGCACCTCGAGAGCACCTCGAGAGCACCTCGAGAGCACCTCGAGCGCGCCTTTGAGCGAGTTGCCGCCGGACCCGCCCCGTCTCCGCGTACCGGAGACCCGGCTGCAGCTCGACGTCGACCGCGACGCCCACCCCGTCGCGGGGGAGGCGGCAGGGCTTCAGCCCGGTCTGGCGGGCGGCTCCGGCAGTGGACGACGGGAAACGCGCGGACGACCTCGTCGTCCCCCGCTCAGTTCCCGCCCCCGATGACATCGTCGAGCAACTTGTCCTTGTCGAACTTGCCGTCTTCGCCCGTCCAGCCCAGGTCGTCGATGGCGACGCTCATCACCAGATCCAGGTAGTCCGATGTCTTCACCCCTTCGCACTCGTCCGGCTTGCCCTTGTCGCCTTCGTCTCGATCCTTCAGCGCTTGCAGGCAGTCCTCCGTGAGGTCCTCGTAGCTCTGGCTGCAGCCGGCGAGCCCGGAGAGACCCGCCAGGACGGCGACAGCAACAACGGTGGTGCGGATGCGCATGAATCCCCCAAGGGGTGAGTTGTCCCGACATCATCCCGGATGCCGGGCAGCCGCGGCACAGGGTCACGGACATCGCCGCGCACAGCGGCCCCCGGGAGGGCGGGGAGCTGGACGCCCGCCTGCCCCAGCGTGGGCGGGGGGACGACCGTCCGACCGAGATGGTCCGCAAGCGCGCCGTACGGCTGCGGGATCTGGTGGAGGACGTCCTAGAGGTGGCTCGGATCGACAATGGAGGCGAGCACGCCGAGCCGAGGCAGGTGGAACTCGCCACGCTCGCCCGGCGCGTGGTCACGGGTGTGCGGGCCGACCGGCCGCAGGCGGCGGTGGCCTCAGCCTGGGCCTGAGCCTCGGCCTGGGCCCGGCCCTCGTCACCGGGCAGGCTGGAGTGTTCGGTGCCCGTCCGAGGTGGCACAACCCGCCCGGGGGGCGGCGCCGTCGCCCTCCCCCGGACACCCCCGCCAGCCGTGTCACCGACCTCTCCGAACGGCACACCTCACGCGGTCGTCCCGGGAGGACCTGCTGGGCGACCTCGGTGGTGTCCGGGGCAACGGTGGAGCCGGGCTGGGAACTCTCCGGATGCCTTGCTCACCCGTCTCCGAGGTCGGTCAGTTCGTGGAGCTTTCGGCAGCTGCGCAGAGAGCGCGCGCTTCACGGAGGGCGTCACCCGCCATCGAGTTCGAGCCGGTGACCAGGTGCCCAACGGCTTGGTCGGTCAGGGATCGGATCAACCGCCGAGGGCCGCTGGTGGGACGAGCGGCAGCGAGCCGGCGTTCGAGGGTGACGCTCTCGCCCAGGGCCGGAATGATCTTCTCTAGGAACTGCGGCGGAAGGCAGTCGAAGGCAACCGATTGACGGACGGTGCGGCGGCGCAGGAGGGTCCCGAGCTCGGCCAACCCCGTGGGATCGAGTGCGGACCCATCTCCTGTCGTGGCTATCGCGTCGTCGATGGCCTCGCATCCGGCGCGGTAGGTCTGCCTGACGCTGAAGGCCCACCAGTGAAAGCTCACGCCGAGTACTGGTTGGAGAGCCTGGGGATGGGGATTGGCCCCGATCGGCATTTCCCCGCCGCCGTCGGTCCGCTCGTCTCGGGCGCCGGATCTGGCGAACAAGGCGGCCTGTACGGCCTGATGGAATCCGAAATTCCTGAGGTCCCCGTCGGACGGAAGCCGGTCGCAGACGGCGATGGCCTCGTCCAGGATCTCCCTCGCCTCCTGTGGATGCCCGGTGTCGGCGAACCGGGGCGAGACACCCGCCAGCCAGATCGCCAGTCCGGGAAGGCGCCGTGGTTCGGCTTCGGCCATCCGGCGCTTGAGCGTGAGCGCCTCGCGCTCGATCTCCAGGCTCGCGTCGGTCTGTTCGGCCCGATCAAGGTAGATCGCCAGGGCGAGGAGCGACCATATGACGCTGTCGGGTGAGGGGTAGCCCTCCGGGCCCTCCGTCGCGCGGTAGAGGTCGACCACCTCGCGTTGAGCGGTCACGGCCTGCGCGAACCGGCCGGCCTCGGCGAGGCCGTGTGCGAGCCTGCCGAGGATCTGCACCTCCTTCCCGGTGTCCGTACGGTGCCGGTTCATCCGCCGGGTGAGCGCTGCGGCCTCGGTCTTCGCAGCCAGGGAACGCTCGTCGGTGTGTGCGAGCGAGTACTGCAGGCCGAGCGAGGAGATCGCATGTGCCGCGGCTCCGAGGTGTTCATCGGATCCGCCGGCGAGGAGGCCCCGATAGATCGCCGCGGCCTCCTCGAAGTACGGGATGCGTGCTGAGGGGCTCTCGCGATCGACTCGCCATCCGAACTCCAGCAGGGACCGGGCCAGCTTCGGGAGCCCGGTGGTCGGCTGCTCGCGAGCCAACGTCCGTGCCTCGACGATTGATTCCTCGGTGACCGGCTCATTCCTCATCGAACCCCTCTTTCGCTGTTGTACAACTGGTGATCTGGGAAACGTACGGACTTCGCTCCGGACCGTCGCCACGAGCGCGCGGGTTGCGGCCGGCGACGACCGCGCGACCACAGAAGCCCCTCCCGCGCCCCCGACTCGCCCCGCTCGCCCACTTCCCGGCACTCGTGATCAATGAGGAACATAAACGATCAAGAAAGTGGACGATCGGAACACGCAGCAAGAATGCACACAACCCGCCACTCCAACACCCCGCATCTGCAGGGCCTTGGCCGCCTGGGCACGGTCGGCGGTCAGCAGCCACCGGTGCTCGGCCGTGACCCCATCGGCGGCGGCTTCCCACCTCCCGGCCACCGTCGTGGAGTGACCATCGCGGAGGGCCGGTGGCGCGAACCGCCCCTCATCAAGAGCCACTTGAGCAACACCCGTTGTCCACCGCCTCCCCAGCCCATACATTGAGCCGCGCCAAAATCTGGCTCAACTCGCCGCCGTCGCGGCGAGCTTCGGGAGGACCCCCCACATGCGTAGACGCACCTCCATATCCGGACGCACCGCAGCGGCCATCGGGACAACCCTCGCGGCCGTGGTCGCCGCGACAGCCGCCGCGACCACGGCCCAGGGCGCGACCCCGGCGTCGACCCCCCGCCCCCGTGAGACGCAGCAGCCGGTCGAGTACTTCACCGGCCCCGACGGTCACCCTCGGCACACCACCGTTCCGGCATCGAAGCCACTGTCACCGGCCGACAAGGCGGCCATCACCGCCGACGGGGACGTCACCCCGATCGTGCAGAGCGGCCCCGTCGGCAGCAAGCTCGACGTCGTCTTCGTCGGCGACGGTTACACCGAGGCGCAGCAGGAGGACTTCCACGCGGACATCCGTGCCAAGTGGGCCAAGATGACCGAGGTCGAGCCGTACGCCTCGTACACCGACCTGTTCAACGTCTGGGCCGTCGACGCCGTCTCCCGCGACTCCGGCGTCTCCGGCGATCCGACCCAGGACGTGGTCCGCGACACCGCCCTCGGCTCGGCGTTCTTCTGCGACGGCACCGAGCGGCTGCTCTGCGTCGACACCAACAAGGTCGAGTCGTACGCGGCCAAGGCCCCCGCCGCCGACCTCGTGGTCGTGCTGTCCAACTCCACCAAGTACGGCGGCGCGGGCTACAACGACGTCTCGTCGCAGGTCGGTTACGACGGCATCGCCACCGCCTCGTCCGACAACGCCCAGTCCGACCAGATCGCGGTGCACGAGACGGGCCACTCGCTCGGCAAGCTCGCCGACGAATACGACTACGGGCAGCCGGGGACGTACTCCGGCCCCGAGCCCGCCGAGGTCAACCTCTCCACCCTCTCCGCCGACGAGATGACCGGCCGGCAGCAGAAGTGGTACCGCTGGATCGGGCAGGAGTCGCCGGACGGCGGTACGGTCGGGGCCTACGAGGGCGGCGGCTACTACCAGTTCGGGCTCAACCGCCCCACCGAGAACTCGATCATGCGCACGCTCGGCCGCGAGTTCAACCTCCCCGGCCGCGAGGCCATGATCGCCGGCTTCTACCGCCACGCGAGCGTGCTGACCAGCCGGGTCGGCACCGCGCGCACCCTGTCCCGCGACGACCGGATCCGTGTCACCCCGGCCACCCGCGCGCGGGTGACGTGGTACGTCGACGGCCATGAGGCCACCGCCGCCCGCGGCCGGACCACGGTCGAGCCCGGATCCCTCGGCGTCCCCGCCGACGGCCGCACCCACACCGTCACCGCCAAGGCCGTCGACCCCACGCGCGCGGTCCGCACCCCGGCCCTGCGCAAGCCTCTGTCCGCAGCGCTGACCTGGCACGTCACGAGCTGACCCGCAGCCCGCCGGTACGGGCGGGGGCCCCACCCCCGGGACCCCCGCCCGTACGTCTCGCCACCCCTCCCCATATAATTGCGGTATGCATCTATCGTCGCGGCCGGCGCAGCACCCGACTCCGTCGGTGCCCGCACCGGCATCCGACGAGCAGCGCATCGAGGCCGCCGCCCGAGGGCTCCTCCGCGGCATCGGCAAGCTCTCCCGAACCCTCTTCCGGGCCGGCGGGTTCGGACTGCCGCGCGGCCATGTGTCCGTACTGGACGCGCTCGCGGACCGTTCGCGGCGGGTCACCGAACTCGCCGCCTGCACCGGACTCACCCAGCCGCGCGTCACCGTCGTCCTCCAGGAACTGGAGGGGCGCGGACTCGTCGAGCGGACGCGGTGCGCGCGGGACCGGCGCGCCGTCGAGACCTCGCTCACGCCGGCCGGCCACGAGCTCCTGGAGCGGGCCCGGCAGCGGATGGCCACCGCGCTGCTCGAAGGGCTCCGTGCGCACGTCGACGATCCGCACCGCACGGCCGGCGAGGCCCGCGACGCCGTGGCAGTCCTGTTGAACGCCATCGAACCGGAGGTCAGTTGACCACCCCAGCCAGCCCGGAAGCCACCGCCGAATCCGCGTCCGAGCCCTCGGGCGGGACCGCCGTCGGCCCGACGGAGCGGGAGCAGCCCCGTAGGCGGGAGCAGCGCCGTAAGAGTGCGGGCGCCTTCGCCCCGCACCGCGTCGGAGGGCCGAGACGCTGGTGGGACGGGGTGCTCGCCGCCGACCCCGGACTCGGCCAGCTGCAGGCCGGCTGGCGTTCGCTGGTCTCCATGGTCACCGCGCTGGCCGTCGGCTACGGAATGTCCGTCGCGCTGGAACTGCCCGCCATGCTCGGCATGATGGTGGGCGGCATGATGGGGCTGATGAGCGCCTTCGTGGTCGCCGAGAACACCCCGTTCCGGCTGGCCCGCGCCATCCTGTGGATGCCGATCCCGTACTCCGCCGTCCTGCCCGTCGCCGCCTGGCTGCACCAGGACCGGGTGCTGGAGCTGAGCCTGATGGTGGCAGCCCTGGCGGTGGCGTTCCTCCTCGCCCGCTTCGGCGCCCTCGCCCTGCTCACGGGCATGATGCTGTTCAACGCGTTCATGGTCGGCATGATGGCCGACATCCCGTTGAACCTCTGCGGCGAACTGTTCGTCGTCGCCCTGGTGTCCTCCGTGGCCGTCCTCCTCGCCCGCCTGGTCCTCTGCTACCCGATGCCGCGCGAGGACCTGCTGCGTACGCAGCGGGCCTTCGTCGTCGAGGCGCGTCGGGTCGCCGACGCCGCCTCCGCCGCCCTCGACCCGGACGCCGACCACCGGATCGCCGTCACGCGCATGCGGCGCAGCCTGCGCCGGCTCAACGTCACCACGGTCACCATCGACGGGCGGCTCGCCCAGCCCGAGGTCGCCGCCGACCCCGACACCGCCGAGCTTCTCCACCGGCACCTCTTCGACGCCGAACTCGCGCTGCGCGGCATCGGCCAGGCCGTGCAGCAGCTCACCGCCCTCCGAGTGCCGGCCCAGTTGCGCGAGGCGGTGGTCGTGGGGCTCGTCATCGCCCGGGACACCCCACTGGGCCGGGCCGACGCCCTGCACTCGACCGCCGAACTCATCCGCCGGCAAGCCGAGTCCGTGCTCAACGGCGACAACTCGAGCCCCGCCACGGCGGAGGCCGCGGCCCTCGCCCGCCGCGTCGGGCACCTCCTGGACTCGCTCGCCGACAGCCTCGCCCACTGGCTCGACCTCGGCCGGCAGGCGCCGACGTCCCGCGCCAACGTGCCGTTCCAGCCCACCGTCGCACTGGAGCAGAACCGCCCGGCCGGCTCCGCAGCGGTCGCCCGCCGCGTCGCCGCCGCCCAGAACGTCCAGGGCTGGCGCCGCGCCATCCCCTATCTGCGCGTCCCGCTGCACGCCGCGGTCGCCTCCGCCATCGTCTGCCCGATCACCGACGCCATCGACCCGCAGCGCTTCTACTGGGGTCTGGTCGGCGTCATGATCACGCTGTTCGGCACCAACACCACCAACGAGCGGCTGCGCAAGCTCGCCCACCGCATGGCCGGCACCGTCGCCGGCGCGGTCCTCGGCATCCTCCTGCTGCACCTGATCGGCCACGGCCACGTCTACTGGACCCTGACCGTCATCGTCGCCGGACTCGCCATCGGCGCCTGGGGCATGCAACGCCAGTACGCCTACTGGGTCGTCGGCCTCGTCACCGCCCTCACCCAGCTGTACGGCATGTCCACCCCGTACAGCGGCATGGACCACCTGCTGACCGAACGCCTGCTGGACAACGGCATCGGCATCCTCGTCGCCACCGCCTGCGCCGCGCTGATCTTCCCCGTCTCCAGCGGGAAGATCGCCCGCGAGGCCGAACGCGGCTACGTCTCCGCCCTGGAACACCTCATCTCCCAGATCGTGCTGCGCTGGGAGAACCCGGAAACACCGGTCCGGCTGCGCGGCGCGGCGCGCGGCATCGACGCGGCCCTCTTCCAAGTGCGCGGCGTCCTGCGGCCCCTGGTCCGCATGCCCCTCGGCATCCGCGGCCGCGGCCCCGAGAACCGCCTCGCCCTGCTCGCCACCGCCACCGGCCATGCCCGCGCCGTCGCTGCGGCCGCCGACATCGACATCGACCTCGCCCCGCACCTGAGCGCCCGCGTCCGCCACATCACCGACACCCTCACCACGTCCCTGCACGCCCTTGACCACCACACCGCGAGTGGCACCCTCACCGCCCCCACCGGCACCTGGGCCCGCGTCAGCCCCCTCATCCGCGAACTCCAATCCCATCTCCAGGCCCCCTCCGGCCCCCGCGGCACCCGTCTGCACACCGCCCTCCACGAACTCGCCGCCCTGGACGAGGCGTTGGCCGCCTACGCCGAACAGCGCGGCCTGACCCTCACATCGGCTTCACCCGCCCCGCCCGGCACGAAGGACACCCCGCCCGCCCCCGCCACCACCCCGCTCGACCGCCGGACGCAGACAGCGCTGGCGGCCTGGGCGGCCCGCAACCAGCAGCCCCTCCAGCAGGCCCCCACACACCGGCCCGCACCTACCCCGGCATCCACCCCCCAACAGGGCGCCACACCCACCTCCCAACGGGCACCGGCGCAGGAATCCAAGGCCACCGTCACCGTCACCGGCACCCTCCACTGCCCCGACGGCCACCCCGGCGGCTGTGACGCCTGGATCACCATCGTCAACGCCCGGGGCAAGCGCCGCGCCACCAGCCGAGCCGTCGGCGGCCGCTACCGCATCCCCGACCTGCCCCCCGGCAGCTACACCGTCATCGCCTCCGGCCCGGCCCACCCACCCCGCGCCGCATTCCTGTCGGTCCGACAGACGACGGGGGAGATGCGGCACGACATCTCGCTGGAGCGGAGCCGATGAGGGCTGCGGCGTCGGCGGGCAGCCGGGCCGCGCGAACCGCACGAGGTCCTGACCCCGCGGTGGAGGCGGACGCCCCGCCGGCCTCTCCTCGCCTCTCCTCAGCGGTATCCGCTGTCCCCAGCGGGGCGTCCCGTGTCCTGGACCTCCACGACATAGCGCCAGCAGTCCGGCTGGGTGCCGTCGGTGTCGGTGAAGCCGTAGAGAGGAGCCAGTTGCCCGCTCGAGACCACCTTGCCCGTCCAGCGGGCGGCGTCGGGGTCGGCGGCGAGCGCCGTCACGGCGCGGGCGACGTAGGTGGGCGACTCCGAGATGCAGAAGTGCGGTACCCGGGCCGTGGCGTCACGCCAGGTCGCCTCGGTCACACCGAACGCCTCCAGCATCTTCTCCGAGCGCAACCAGCCGGGGGTGACGGCGACGGTCGCGCAGCCGTACGGGGCGAGTTCATGGCTCTGGGCGAGCGTCATGCGCTGGACGGCGGCCTTCACCAGGTCGTAGAAGAAGCCCTCGTGGTGGCGGTAGGAGGCGTTGTATTCCGCGGTGCCATCGGTCATCTCGACGACCAGGCCGCCGGGGCGGCGGATGAGGAGCGGCAGCGCGTGATGGCTGGTGATCGCGTGGGTGTCGATTCCCATCCGCAGCATCCGCAGCCCACCGGGGAGGTCGTGCTCCCACAGCGTGGTGCCGAACTGGGCGTAGGCATCGCCGCCGAAGATGTCGTTGACCAGGATGTCGAGGCGACCGTGGTCGCGGTCGATGCGCTGGACGAGGTCGCGGACCTGGTCGGTGTCGAGGTGGTCCACCCGCAGGGCCGTGCCGGTGCCCCCGGTGGCGGCGAGGAGTTCGCCGGTCTCCTCGATGGTCTCCGGCCGGTCGATCTCCGAGCGGCCGGCCGTCCGGCTGCTGCGCCCGGTGGCGTAGACGGTGGCGCCCGCGCGGGCCAGCTCCACCGCAATCGCGCGCCCGGCGCCGCGGGTCGCGCCGGCCACCAGTGCCACCTTGCCGTGGAGCGCCCCCGGGGAGGCTGCGCGGTCCGTCATCGCTTCACTTGCTCCTTACTCCGTGCCCCGTGTCTGTGCCCGTGCTCACTTTCGCCTGCGACTGACCGTTCGCCGACCGTTCCCGCTCGCCGGCCGTGCCGTCCGCCAGGTCGGCAAAGCCCCGCCGGTCGGTGACGGGGGCGGGGCGGGTTACGCCTCTCGGCGAAGGGAGTGGGTCAGGAGCTGAGGTGATATTGGGTCCAGGGCTGGTGGGAGGGCTCCGGCTCCTCGTGCGGCTGGGCGATGGTGCCCCACGGAGCGAGAGCACTGTCCCAGTCGGGGGCGAGGGTGGTCATGTCAGCGACGGTGTCGGCCGTTTGTGTCGCGCCGGGGTGCCAGGCGGACCCCATGGCGTGCCCGGACGGCGCGCCGTTCCAGGCCGCGGTCTGCTGTGCGGGAATGCTGTATTCGGTCTCGTGCAGGTCGCCGGGGCCGCGGCGGTGGCGACCCCCGTAGCTCTCGCCGGTGTGACCGTGATGGAACCGGCCCTGGGCCGCGAGCTGTTGGGCGCGGGCGAGCAGCCGATTGAAGTCGAGCCCGAATTCGGTGGCCAGTTCGCGCAGGTCGACACCGGTCTGCCAGCTGCCGACCAGCACCGCGTCCAACGCCGCGGACCAGGACGGCTCCGATGCGGGATTCGGGCTCGGGCCGGGGTTCGGGGCCGGGGCCTCGCGGGGGTCGCGCGAGGTGGCCGTCGGCCGAGGAGCGGAGGGATAGGACGCCGAGCCGGCATCGGCAGGGGGCTCGGAGCCGGGCTCGGGCGACGGTGCCGCGCCCTCGGGGTCCCCGGGCACCGCGTTGGGGACGGCGGAGAGCAACTGCTCGGCCACGGCGCGCGCGTCGTCCTTGCCCACCGTGCGCCGGGCGATGCGCACTTCGCGTTCGTTCAGCCCGAACAGTCCGGCGACCGCCCCCGTGCTGCCCACGGTCACCGCAAACGCCGCCAGGACACGCGACCGGTCGGCCTGCGCCTCATCCAGTCTGGCCTGCGCCTCGCGCACGCGCTCGTCCCCAAGGCAAAACGCTTCTGCCAGTACGGCGTTGCGGTCCCACAGCTCTCTAGGCTCCATACCCTGACAACGCCGCACCTCCACAGGTGATCCGATCTTGTCTCATAAAGCACCCCAAAGCACGCATTCACACACCAACTGAAAATAACCCTGCAAGCTTCTCCCCGGGTTGAGGGGGGCGTCGCACGGTTTCGGCAGTGCCTCCGAGCTGCAACTCCGCCTCGATGACCGTAATGGCACGGAACGCGGGGTGTCGGTAGGGTGAGCTACTGTCTCCCTCAGACACGTTTTCGACTGTTCGCCGATTCGCGCCTCGTTCCGAGCGCCATGTTTCGTGCGGCAGACGGGGCGTTTCCTGTTCGCACTTCATGGGGGGGGGCCATGACTCACCGTTCTTCGCCTGCGCATACGCATACGCCTGCGCTGCTCTCGCGATCCCGCTCCTCGGCCCGCGCCGTGGGGGCCGCGCTCGTCGGTGTGCTGCTGTGCGGCACGGCGGCGTGTGCGTCGCCCGGCGGCTCCTCGCGGGGCGACGCGGCCGGGCCGCAGACGCTGCGTGCCGCGCCGGTCGCCGCGGTGCGGAAGGCCGTCGACAAGGGCGCCGCGCTCCACTCGATGTCGTACCGCATCGACGGCCGGCTCGGCAGCCGGGGAAACGTCGAGGGCAAGGTGTCCTTCAGCCTTCGTCCGCGGGCCGTCGACATGCGGATGAAGACGTCCGGCGGCGCGCAGGAAGGGGAGTTCTCGGTCCGGCTCGTCGGTGACGCGGTGTATGTCGGCGGGGGCGAGCGCGCGGCCGCGGCGCTGCAGGGCAGGCATTGGGTGAAGTTCCCGATGAAGGGCAAGGGTGCCGGCGGCGCCGGCGGCCTCGGGGGGATGCAGCAGCAGGCGGACCAGGACCCGGCGGCGCAGGCGGCGCTGCTGGCCCAGTCCGATGACGTCAAGAAGATCGGCCAGGAGACCGTCGACGGCGTGCGGACGACGCATTACGCCGGGACGGTGTCGGTGGACGAGCTGCTGAAGCGATCGAACGCCAAGGGGGCGCTGAGTGCCGAGCGCCGGGAGCGGACGGTCCGGCGGTACCGGCAGCTCGGGGTGGATGCGCTCACGCTCGACCTGTGGGTCGGGCCCGACGACCGTACGGTCAAGTTCCGCGAGCGGGCGCGGACCGGCCAGGGTCCGCTGGATCTGAGCATCCACTTCTACGACGTCAACAAGCCGGTCACCGTCCAGGCGCCGGCCGCGTCCGACACGCTCGACCTGGCCCAGCGGTTCAAGGGCCGCGAGGGCACTCGGATATGACCCGGTGCCGGCGAGCGGCACGGCCGCCGGGCCGGTCTGGTCCGGGGTCTGCGGTCGCCCAGGTCCGGGCCTGCGGTCAAGGGGAATCGCTCCGGTCGCCGGGACCGCTCCGGTAGGGGTGCGGCAGACCGATCGGGTTGGGGAACGGCAACACGTCCGCAGCCAGGATCCGTCGTACGACGTCCTCCAGCCCCTCCAGGAGCCGATCGGTCTGCGGGGTGGTGAGCGGGCGGAGCAGGTGTGCCGCCAGGCGGTCGGTCTCGTCCTCGATGCGGGTGCGCTCCTGCCGGCCGCGCTCGGTCGCCTCGCCCCGCTCGTCCACCAGCCCGCGGGAGCGCAGCCGGTCGGCTGCGGCCGCCCATGCCTCCTCGCTCCAGCCGCGGTCCTGCCGCATGGTGTCCTTGGGAACCCGGCCGGAGGCGGTGGCCAGGACGAGGGCCTCGCAGCCGTCGAGCCCTTCGCCGGCGAGTACGGCGAGGTGCGCGTCGCCTCTGAACTCCCTCAGTGCGGTGCTCAGTTGCCACAGTCGCTCGATCGGGTCGGCGTGGTCGCACAGGGCGCGGTTCGCGGCGAAGAGCGGCCGGGCGACGTCGGGTGCGGCCTCGGCGATCGTCAGGAGGGGGGCCGACAGTTCGGCGGCCGTCCCGTCCAGCCCGGGATGGATGCTGCGCAGTGCGGCGGCGGCTCGGCGGGCACGCTCGTCGAGGACGTGCGCCGGGCTGACGACCGTCCAGGCAGCGGGCAGCGCACGCGCGATCATGCCGGGCGCGAACACCCCGAGTACGGCGGTGGCGAGCGCGGGTTCCACTGCGCCCAGCGGCGCGGTGCGGGAGGCGAAGTAACCCATCCAGAAGCCCTTGAGGCCGAGGTCTTCGCCCAGCGCACGGCAGTGCTCGTCGAAGTAGGTGACGGCGTGCAGTGGTTCGGTCAGCAGCCAAAGCGATCGTGCGCGCAGCTCCATGCACGGCACGGTACCGCTCCAGGATCGCCGGTCATGCCTACCAACGCGCACATCATCGACGGTGCCCTCGGCCACCTCGACATCCGCAGGATCGCGGACGCCGGGGAGGGCGCCCGCGCGATCGGCGCCGCGATGGAGCTGGTCGCCGGCACCGACACGCTCGTCCTCGACCTGCGGGAGTGCAGGGGCGGTGCGCCCACCGGCGCCGCCATGTGGTGCAGCTCTTTCTTCCCCGACGACCAGGTGCACCTCAACGACCTCTACGAGCGCTCGACGGACGCCACCCGGCAGTACTGGACCGCTTCGCAGCTGCCCGCACCGCGCTATCTCGACCGCCCGGTGTACGTCCTGACCAGCGCCCGTACCTTCTCGGGCGGGGAGGACGTGGCGTACACCCTGCAGGCGCACGGGCGGGCGGTGGTGGCCGGAGAGACCAGCCGGGGCGGTGCCCATCCCACCGCACGTCACCCGGTGGCGGAGCACATCACGGTCACCGTGCCGACCGCGCGGACGATCAGCCGCGTCACAGGAACGAACCGGGAAGGTGTCGGCGTGGTGCCGGACGTCGCGGTGCCCGCGGAGCGGGCTCTCGGGACCGTCCGTGAAGAGCGGGCGCGGCGCGGCGCGTAGCCGGTCAGGGGCCGGTGCGGCCGCCGTCGCCCGCCCCGAAGCCCGACTGCCAGGCCCAGAGGTGGGTGCAGTTGGGGCACTGGAGGTGCAGCAGGCTGCCCTTGTTGGACAGGAGGTAGCGCCAGTGATCGGTGCAGGTCCGGCCGTCGCGGCAGGTGGCGCAGTCCCGGTCGTCCCGGCATCCCGGACACGGGACCCAGGCCCGGCGGCCGATGTCGGCGGTGGGGTCGAGCGGCAGCATGGTCATGCCTGCCCGGTGGGCGGCAGGATGTGCGCGGCGACCAGCATGTCGTAGGTGGCCTGCTGCTCGGGGTCCAGCCCGGAGTAGAGGAGGCGCCGGGCTTCCGCCTCGGCCTCCATCACCTCGATCGGGTTCCAGGTGTCGCCGAGCGCCGCGAGGACTTCGGTCCGGCGTCGCGTTTCGTGCTCGGCGAGGTCGAACTCGACTATGTGGTGGTCCGAGGTGTTCCGGTCGATCATGGTGCGCGTCCCATGCCACTTGGGGATGATTCGGACGTGTCTACCAAGAGGGACGCGATTGAGGAAGCGTCAGGTGAGGTTGATGGGGCGCGAGGGCGTCATGGGCGAGAGAGGGGGATCACTCGCAGATGGCGCTTAATGCCCCATCGGCATCATTTCGGACAGTGTTTTTGATGCGTTATGTCTGATATGTGGCCGCATGAGCGGGCGTGACGCATCTCATCGCTCCGCCTCCGGCGGGACCTCGACGTCACGGGATCGGCCGCGTCCGACAGGCAACCCGCCGACGATCGGCCGGCAGCCGGCGGATGACCGGCGCGGGCAGCCTGCCGGCGCACCGCAAGACGCCTCGCCACCGCAACTCCTTTGCCGCACCCCTTTGCCGCAACGCCCTTGCCACAACACCCTTGCCACAACGCGTAGTTGACGCCATCGGTGGGCCGGGCCAGGCTCGGGGCCCTGTCTTTCCTCCAGGAGGTTTCCATGCTCCGACGTACGGCCGCACTCGGCGCCGGGATGGTCATGCTCACGGCGGGCGCCCTGATGGGTGGCACCGCCACCTCGTACGCCGCCACCCCCTCGCCGCTAGCCAAGCTCAGCCACGCCCAGGCCACCGGCAAGTTCCGCGCGGCCGGCGTCAGCTGGTCCTCCAGCGGCGGCTGCTCCGACCGGAACAACGCCAGATGCACCTCGTTCGACCAGATCAACTCCGCCACCGTGGACGGCGTGATCACGCTCAAGGGCGCCACCGGCTGTGCGGTCAACCTCACCGGCGGCACCGAGACCGGCCACGCCGACGGCACCTACAGCCACTGGAACGGCTACAAGGTCGACTTCAGCCTCTCCTCCTGCCTGACCGACTACATCACCGGAACCTTCACCTCCATCGGCGGCTCCAAGTGGAAGTCCGGCAGCGGAAACGTCTACTACAAGGAGGGCGACCACTGGGACGTGACGTACTACAACTGCGGCGGCTGCCTCACGGCTCAGCGCCCCTGAGACGTGCCCGGGCCGCACGCGACCGCGCGAGTCGTCCGGGGGCCGGCGGGCGCGGAACGGCTGGGCAGGCGGCGTACCGCGACGGCCGCGGCGTCGTCGCTCAGCCGGCCGCCCGTATGCGTCAGCAGCTCCTCCCGCAGGCACCGCAACAGCTGCTGCGGGCTGCACCCGCTCCAGGCGACGGCGCGCTCGGCGAGCGGGTAGAAGGCGCCCTCGCCGTCACGGGCCTCGATCACCCCGTCCGTGTAGAGCAGCAGCAGGTCACCGGGCTCGAAGGGGAAGGTCTCGACCTCGTACTCGGGAGCCCCGGGCAGACCGCCGAGGCCGACGGGCAGGGCGGTCCGCTCGATGTGCAGAGTGCGGGCCTCGCCGTCGCGCAGGAGGAGGGCGGGCGGGTGACCGCAGGTGATGGTGCGCAGCACGGGCCAGCGATCGGGGATGTCGAAGAGGGAGGCGGTCGCGAAGGTCTCGTCGGCGTCGCCCCCGGCGTCCGGCTCGGCCGGCGCGGACTCCGTACCGCGCTCCGCGTCCGCGTTCCCACGGCCCGGATCCGCGCGCCACTGGTCGCCGTCCCAGCGGACGGCGCCGTCGAGGTGGATGGCGAGATTGGGCAGCGTGGCCTGGCGGTGCGCGGCCGCCCGGAAGGCGCCCAGGAGGAGGGCGGCTTGGCCGTACGCGGGCAGTCCCTTGCCGCGCACATCGCCGATGATCAGCCGGGTGCTCCGTGAGGTCCGCGCCGCCGCGAACAGGTCGCCCCCCATTTCGGCCTCCTCCTCGGCCGCGAGGTAGAGCGAGGCGATCTCCAGCGTTCCGCTGTAGCGGGGCAGCGGCCGCAGCAGGACCTGCTGGGCGACGCCGGCCACCGAGCGGCTCTTGGTGAGCCGTCGCTCATTGCGGTCGCGTACGACGGTGAAGAGCACGACGAGGGCGGAGACGACCACCAGCGCGGCGATCTGGGTCTGGAGGTTCTCCGTGAACAGCACGCCCCGAGTGACCCCGATGAACACCTGGGCACCGACCGCGAGCACGCCGATGGCGACGGTGAGCCGGGGGCCGGCGAACGCCGCGGTGATGGCGGGTGCCGCGACCAGCAGCGGGCCCAGATGGATGTCGGGCGGGGAGAGTACGTCGACGACGACGACCGCGACGATGAGACCGACCGGGATCAGGGTCAGCACAGGGCTCAGATCGTGCCGTCCGGGCAGTCGTCCAGGCATGTCCACCAGCCGTCGAAGGGGGCATGCACCATATTTGCATCGTTATAGGCGAAACGCCCGGATGGTCGGCTCATTGGTCGCCCGGCCCACCGCGCCGGCCTTCGCCGGCCGGTGACGCCGCCCCGGCCGGTGCCCCGAGGGGCAGCGCGGGGGCGTGCGTCGGCGCCCGGTGGGGGTGCTGCCCGCTACGCGGCGGCCCGCAGCGCGGCGATCAGCAGATCGAGCGCCGCCTCGACCGCCGTGCCGGACATCCGGGGAAGGTGCTCCCGTACCCGGTGGACGTTCGGGTACGCGTCGGCGGGCAGATCGCCGTACGCGGACAGCCAGGCGTGTTCGTCGGCGGCCTGCTGGGCGGGGGCCAGGCACAGGACTCCGGCATCGAGGGCCGCGTGGCCGAGGACTGTGTCGATGAGGGCGTGGTAGTGGCGCACCGCCGTGGCCTCGTCGAAGCCGGCCTCGAGGAGCAGGCCGATGCCGGTGTCGACGGCGCGCTGCTCGTGCGGGCGGCCCGTGACGCGCATGGTGCTGAAGACGGCGATCTGCGGGTGGCGCAGCGCCGAGCGGTAGCCGCGCAGGCCGAAATCACGCAGGTCGGCGGCCCAGTCGCCGGTCCGCGTGAAGCCGGCCATGGCGTCGCCGATCAGGCGGTCGGCGAGCGCCAGCAGCAGGTCCTCGGTGTTGCGGAAGTAGCGGTAGACGGCGGAGGGGTCGGCGCCCAGGGCGGCGCCGAGCTTGCGGACGGTGAATGCCTGTGCGCCCTGTGCGTCGATCAGTCGGCACGCCGCGTCGACGATGAGGTCGGCGGACAGCACCACGCCCGAACTGGTCGGCCGGCGCCGCTTGCGCTCGGCCGGTACGCGTGCGTTCTCCGTCACGCGGATCCCTCCGTTCCGCCCTCCCCGGGCCCTCGACGCGCCACCCCCGGCCGGCATCCGGGCCAGTTAACCACCAGGTTACGTCAACACCGTTGACACAAGGGGGTGCGGACTGTTTCATCGGCGGACACCGGACCGGCCGAGACCGGGCCCCGCCCACCCGTGCAAGGAGTGCGTGCCATGCCCCCCTCCGCAGTGCAGCAGGAACCCGGACCGGCGGGTATGCGCCGCTCGCTGGGGGTGAAGGACGGGGTGGCGATCGCCGCGTCGAGTACCGCGGCGACGACCAGCATCGGCATCGGGATGGGCTCGCTGGCCGCGTACGCCGGACGCCAGACCCCCGCCCTGCTGCTGCTCGCCTTCCTCCCGGTCCTCGGCATCGCGCTGTCGTACGCCCGCCTCAACCGCACGGAGCCGAACTGCGGCAGCGGCTACACCTGGGTGGGCCGCTCCATAGGCCCCTGGCCCGGTTTTCTGACCGGGTGGGTGGTGCTGGTCGGCAACGTGATCTTCATGGCGTACACGGGTGCGGTCACCGGTTCCGTCGTGCTGCAGTTCCTGAACAAGCTCGGGATCCGCAGCGTGCTGGGGCTGCCGCTGGACCCGGACTCGACGGGCCTCGCCACCGCGATCGGTCTGGTCGCGCTCGTCGTCGTCACCGTCACCGCCGTCACGGGTGTGCGTGCCGCGACCCGGATGCAACTGGGCCTGCTGGTCTTCGAGTACGTGGTGCTGCTCGCCTTCTGCGGCTACGCCCTGGTCGTCGGCGACGAGCCGTTCTCGCTCTCCTGGCTCGACCCGTTCGCGATCGGGTCGCCGCAGGCCCTCGCGCAGGGGATGGTGATCGCGGTGTTCATCTTCTGGGGGTGGGACGCGGCGTTCAGCGTGAACGAGGAGACGCGCAGCGCCTCCGACGCCGCCCGCGGCGGCATGATCGCGCTGGTCGCGATGCTCGGGCTCTTCCTCGTCGGCGCGTTCGCCTTCCAGCGGGTGATGAGCACCGACGAACTCATCCGCAACGGGCCGCGGGCGCTCACCTTCCTCGGCAGCCGGCTGGCTCCGGAACCCTGGGCCTCCCTGCCGCTGGCCGCCCTGATGTGCTCCGCGTTCGCCTCACTCCAGTCCAGCGTCATCCCCACCGCCCGCGCCGCCCTGGCCATGGGCCGGGACCGGACCCTGGGCGCGGTGTGGCAGCGGATCCATCCGCGCTACGGGTCCCCGGCGGTCGGCACCCTGCTGATCATGGCCATCGCCGCGCTGCTCGCCGTGCTCGCCGTCGGCATCCCCCGGCTCAACGACATGATCCTCACCGCGGTCAACTCCATCGGGCTCACCGTCGCCCTCTACTACGGACTCACGGCGCTGGCCTGCGCGGTGCGTTTCCGGTCCGCGCTGCGGCAGGGAGTGGTCCGCGCCCTGCGGGACGTGGTCGTCCCGGCGGCCAGTGCGCTCGCGCTGTTCGGGCTGGGCGCGTTCCTCGTCGTGGACTACGCGATGCGGAGCGACCACTTCGAGGCCACCCCGGACAACGGGTGGTTCATGCTCCTGCTGCCCACGCTCTTCGTGCTGGCCGGGCTCGCGGTCGCCGCCTGGGCCAAGTGGGTGCGCCACGCCCCGTACTTCCGGACCGGCCGCGGTACGAATGCCGACGCGATCGCCCTGCCGATGGACGGCGAGAGCGGGCCGCGGCCCTCCGAGGGATGACCCCTCCGCCGCCCCCGCTCCCGTCGGCTCCCCGCCGCCCGCTTCCGCCCCCTCCACCACCGACACCGACACCGACACCGACACCGACCCGACTCACCAGGAGCATCAGCCTTATGGACAGCACCGCCCCCGCCGATCTCGTCTTCCTCTCCGGCCCCGTGCACACCGTCGACCCCGCACGGAGCCGGGCGAGCGCGGTCGCGGTGCGCGGGGACCGTATCGTCGCCGTCGGTCATGAGGCGGAGCGCGGGGCGGGCGGCGTACGCGATCTGATCGGGCCCGCTACGGAGGTCGTCGATCTGCGGGGCAGGCTGCTGATCCCCGGGTTCCAGGACGCCCATGTCCATCCGGTGGGCGGCGGACTGGAGTTGGGGCAGTGCGACCTGAGCTCCGCGGCCACGGCCGACGCGTACCGCGAGCTGATCCGCTCCTATGCTGCCGCCCACCCGGAGGCCCCCTGGATCACCGGCGGCGGCTGGTCGCTCGAGGCGTTTCCCGGCGGCATGCCGACCCGGGAGTTCCTGGACGCCCTCGTGCCGGACCGCCCGGTCTTCCTGGTCAACCGCGATCACCACGGCGGCTGGGCCAACTCCCGTGCCCTGGAACGGGCCGGGCTCACCGCCGGCACACCCGACCCCTCCGACGGGCGCATCGAGCGCGACACCGCCGGCGAGCCGACCGGCATGCTCCAGGAGGGCGCGATGCGGCTGGTGGGCGATCTGGTCCCGGAGCCGACCATCGCCGAACTGACGGAAGGACTGCTCCGGGCGCAGCGGCTGCTGCACGGGTACGGAGTGACGGCCTGGCAGGACGCGATGCTGGGCCGCGGCCCCGGCACCCCCGACCCGGCGCCCGCCTATCTGGCGGCCCGCAGCGACGGCGAGCTGACGGCGCGGGTGACCGGGGCGCTGTGGTGGGACCGGGCCCGCGGGGCCGAGCAGATTCCCGAACTGGTCGCTCGGCGGGCCGAGTTGACCGGCGGACGGCTGCGTGCGACCAGCGTGAAGATCATGCAGGACGGGATCGCGGAGAATCACACGGCGGCCCTGCTCAGCCCGTACCTGACCGCGTGCGGCTGCGCGTCCGACAACAGCGGCATCTCGTTCATCGACCCCGAGAAGCTGCGGGCGTATGTGACCGAGCTGGACGCCGAAGGGTTCCAGGTCCACTTCCACGCCCTGGGCGACCGCGCCGTCCGGGAGGCGCTGAATGCCGTGGAGGCCGCCCGGGCGGCCAACGGACGCCGGGACACCCGACCGCAGTTGGCGCACCTCCAGGTCGTCCACCCCGATGACGTGCGGCGATTTTGCGCGTTGGGCGCGACGGCGAACATCCAGGCGCTGTGGGCCGCACACGAGCCGCAGATGGACGAACTGACCATCCCCTTCCTGGGCGCGCGACGGGCCGGGTGGCAGTACCCGTTCGGCGATCTGCTCCGGTCCGGCGCCACCCTGGCCGCGGGCAGCGACTGGCCGGTGAGCTCGCCGGACCCGATCGCCGCCCTGCACGTCGCGGTCAACCGCCGCGCGCCCCAGGCCCCGGCCTCCGCTCCGGTCTTCCTGCCCGAGCAGCGCATCGACCTCGGCTCGGCCCTGGCCGCATACACGGCGGGCAGCGCCTACGCCAACCACCTCGACGACACCGGCACCATCCAGCCGGGCAAGCTGGCGGATCTGGTGGTGCTGGACCGCGATCCCTTCGACGGCCCGGACGAGGCGATCGCGCAGACCCGGGTGCTGCAGACGTTCGTGGGCGGGCAGCGCGTCTATGCGGCCGGTGACGCCTGAGCCTGCTGCGGCGTGGGAGGCTCCTCGGCCCGGCGCGCCACGCCCGGCCTGTCACGCATCCGCCGCCCGCCGCTCCAGCGCCGTACGCCACCCGGGCGGCGCCGCCGGCCGGGCGGCCTCCGGGGCCGCCGCGCCCCGGCGCCCGCCGCGCGCGAAGAAGTCCGCGAGGGGCAGTGTCGCCGCACCGACCGTGACGGCGTCGGGGCCGAGCATGCCCATGTCGATGGTGACGCGGCCGGCGGGATGGGCGAGGGAGTAGCCGGCGGCGTAGCGGCGTACGGCGGGCAGGATGTGCGGGCCGAGCTGGAGGCCGGCCCAGCCGCCGATCAGGACGCGTTCGGGGCTGAAGAGGTTGATCAGGTCGGAGATGCCGGCGCCGAGGTATTCGGCGGTCTCGTCGAGGACGGCGAGCGCGACCGGGTCGGCGGCGCGACCGTCCGGCGGGTGAGCGGCGGCCACCAGGGCGGTGATCGCCGCCTCCTCGCCGGCGTCGGTGGGGTGCCGCCCGCCCGCCTCCCGCCAGCGTGCCACCAGCGCTTCGGAGCCGGTGTACGCCTCCAGGCAGCCGCGGGCACCGCAGCGGCAGCGCCGGCCGCGGACGCTGACGGTCAGATGGCCCCATTCCCCGGCGCTGTCGCGTGCGCCGCCGTGGATGACGCCGTCGGTGACGATGCACGCCCCGACGCCGGAGCCGAACAGCACGATGACGGCATCCGCGGCGCCGCGCCCGCCGCCGAACCACATCTCGGCCTGGCCGAGCGCCTTGGCTCCGTTGTTGATGAAGAAGCGTACGGAGGAAGGCAGTTGGACGGCCTCGCTCAGCAGGTCCTCCAGGGGGACCGCGTGCCAGCCGATGGTCTGACCGTGGACCACGGCGCCGCCGGGCCCGCTGCGGTCGAGGATTCCGGGGACGCCGACACCGATCCCGAGCAGTCGGCCGGGGTCGGTGTCGCCCTCGCGCAGGACCGTGCCGATGCCGTGGGCGATGTGCCGGACGATCGTGCCGACGTCGTGAGTCTGCTGCGTCAACGGGGCTTCCACCCGGGCCAGTTCGGCCAGGGCGAGGTCGAAGAGCTCGACGCGTACGCGGGTCTCTCCGACGTCGACGCCGATCAGGGCACCGCTCGCCGGGGCGACCCGCAGCAGGGTGCGGGGACGGCCGCCGTCGGATCCGACCACGCCGGCCTCCTCCAGCAGCCCCTCCCCGGCGAGTTCGGCGACGACGTTGCTGATGGATCCTGAACTGAGCCCCGTGGCGGTGAGCAGTTCCTGGCGGCTCAACGGCCCCTCGAAATAAAGCTGTTGCAGAACCTCTGCGCGGTTGGCCCGTCGCAGGTCGCGTACGGTCCGACGGTGCTGTCCGGCCATCTGGCTCCCTCCCCTGACCGCAAGATACCGCCGCGCGATCCCTTGACGCGCCCTTCTCTCGGGCTTTGACTCACGTCCTAAGTTAAGCCATGAGGCCGTTCAGGAAATGAACTCGGCCGCTCTCCGGACCCTCAACGAGAGGCGTATCCGTCATGCGCACACTCCGAGCCACGTCCGCCGCCGCCCTTGCCACCGTTCTCGCCGCCACGGCGTCGGCCTGCGGCGGCGGTACGAGCCCGACCGGTGCGGGCAGCAACGACTCCCCCAGGACGCTGACGTACTGGGCCTCCAACCAGGGCCCCGACATCGAGGCGGACAAGAAGATCCTCGGCCCCGAGCTGCGGAAGTTCGAGAAACGGACCGGGATCAAGGTCAAGCTGGAGGTGGTGCCGTGGTCCGATCTGCTCAACCGGATCCTCGCCGCGACGACATCGGGGCAGGGGCCGGACGTCCTGAACATCGGTAACACCTGGTCCGCCTCGCTCCAGTCCACCGGCGCGCTGCTGCCCTGGGACAAGGCGAACTTCGCCCGCATCGGCGGCCGTGACCGGTTCGTGGCGCCGGCGCTGGGCGCCACCGGGGCGCCCGGCAAGGATCCGGCCGCGGTGCCGCTCTACTCGCTCACCTACGCCCTCTACTACAACAAGCGGATGTTCAAGGACGCCGGGATCGCCCGGCCGCCGGCCACCTGGAAGGAGCTGGTCGCGGACGGCCGGAGGATCTCGAAGGGCGACAAGTGGGGCCTGGGCGCCGAGGGCGGGAATCCGGCCAACAACATTCACCAGGCGTTCGCGCTCGGCAAGCAGCACGGCGCCGACTTCTTCGACGCGTCCGGCAAGCCGGCCTTCACCTCCGAGGGGGCGGTGGCGGCGGTGCAGCAGTACGTCGACTTCATGGCCAAGGACAAGATCATCGCGCCGGGCAACGCCGAGTACGGTCAGAACCAGTCGTTGCGCGATTTCGCCAAGGGCCGTACGGCGATGGTCCTGTGGCAGGCCGCGGCCACCAGCTTCGCAGCGCACGGCATGCAGCCCAAGGACTGGGGCGTCGTGCCGGTGCCCGTGGCCTCCGGCGCCCCGGGCACCGGCCGGCAGACCAATTCCATGATCGCGGGGATCAACATCGCGGTCTTCCGGAACACCCACAACCTCGACGGCGCACGGAAGTTCGTGTCGTTCATGACGGGCGACGCCGAACAGCGCCTGCTCAACGCGGCATACGGCGCGATCCCCCCGGTCAAGACCGCCCAGCAGGACGCGGCGTTCCACCGCCCGGACACCACCGTCCTGCGCCGCACCCTCACCCGCAGCGCCGCGCCGCTCCCCCAGATCCCCGACGAGTCGCAGTTCGAGACGTCCGTGGGCACCGCCATCAAGGACCTGTTCGCGGACGCCGCGGCCGGGCACCCGGTGACCACCGCGTCGGTCCGGGCACGGCTGGCCGAGGCCGAGCAGCAGATGGCCGGGTGAGCGGCGCCCGTGAAGGCCGTCTCCGCCCGGCTGCGCCGTACCGGCCTGCCGTATCTCCTGCTGCTGCCCGCGGTGCTCGCGGAGCTGCTGGTCCACCTCGTGCCGATGGCGATCGGCATCGTCATGAGCTTCAAGGAGCTGACCCGGCTCTACTTGAGCCACTGGGGCGCCGCCCCGTGGCGGGGGCTGGGAAACTACCGGATCAGCGTCGACGTCGATGCCCCGGTGGGCGCGGCGCTGCTGCACTCGTTCTGGGTGACCTGTGCCGTCAGCGTGCTGTCGGTGGCGCTGTGCTGGCTGCTGGGCACCACCGCCGCGATCCTCCTCCAGGAGAACTTCCGGGGCCGCGGCCTGGTGCGGGCACTGTTTCTGACCCCGTACGCGCTGCCCGTCTACGCCGCCGTGATCACCTGGGCGTTTCTGTTCCAGCGGGACAACGGTCTGGTCAATCACCTGCTGCACGACCAGCTGCACCTCACCGACGGCCGCCCCTTCTGGCTGCTGGGCGACAACAGCTTCGTCGCGCTGGTCGTCGTCACGGTGTGGCGGAACTGGCCGTTCGCCTTCCTCGTCGTGATGGCCGCCCTGCAGAACATCCCCCGGGAGCTCTACGAGGCCGCCGCCCTCGACGGGGCGGGCATCCGCCAGCAGATCCGGCGGATCACGCTGCCCGCGCTGCGGCCGGTCAACCAGGTCCTGGTGCTGGTGCTGTTCCTCTGGACGTTCAACGACTTCAACACGCCGTACGTGCTGTTCGGCAGGGCCGCCCCGGAGGCCGCCGACCTGATCTCCCTCCACATCTACCAGTCCTCGTTCGCCACCTGGAACTTCGGCACCGGCTCGGCCATGTCCGTCCTGCTGCTGCTCTTCCTGCTCGTGGTGACGACCGGATACCTGATCGCCACCTCCCGCGGAAGGAGGTCCGCCGATGGTTAGCGCCACGTCCGCCGGCCGGCCGGGCCGCCGGCGCTCCCCCACGGCCCCGCCCCGTTCCTTCGTCTGGACCCGGCGGATCGTCCTGACCGCGCTGGCCGGCTTCGTGCTGCTGCCGGTGTACGTGATGCTCAGCAGCTCGCTCAAGCCGCTGGAAGACATCTCGGGTTCCTTCCAGTGGTTGCCGAGCAGGCTGACGATCCGCCCGTACCTCGACATCTGGAGCACCGTCCCGCTGGCCCGCTACTTCACGAACTCGCTCATCGTGGCGGGCTCCGCCACCGTCTGCTCGGTGGTGATAGCGGTCTTCGCCGCCTACGCCGTCAGCCGTTACCGCTTCCGCGGCAAGCGGGTCTTCACCGTGACGGTCCTGTCCACCCAGATGTTCCCGGGCATCCTCTTCCTGCTGCCGCTCTTCCTGATCTTCGTCAATATCGGCAACTCCACCGGCGTCGCCCTCTACGGCTCCCGCGGCGGCCTCATCCTCACCTATCTGACCTTCTCCCTCCCGTTCTCCATCTGGATGCTGACCGGGTACTTCGCGTCGGTGCCGCGCGAGCTGGACGAAGCCGCCCACGTGGACGGCTGCGGACCACTGGGCACCCTCTTCCGGGTCGTGGTGCCGGCCGCGGCCCCCGGGATCGTCGCCGTCGCCGTCTACGCGTTCATGACGGCCTGGGGCGAGGTGCTGTTCGCGTCCGTGATGACCAACGACACCACCCGCACCCTGTCGGTCGGCCTGCAGGGCTACGCCACGCAGAACGACGTGTACTGGAACCAGGTCATGGCCGCCTCCCTGGTCGTCAGCGTCCCGGTGGTCGCCGGGTTCCTGCTGCTGCAGCGCTATCTGGTCACCGGCCTCACCGCCGGGGCCGTCAAATGACCCGTGCCGAAAGGCCCCCGCCGAAAGGAACGCCGTGACCGATCGGATCGACTTCGCCGCCCTGCCCGACGACTTCGCCTGGGGCGTGGCCACCTCCGCCTACCAGATCGAGGGAGCCGTCGCCGAGGACGGCCGCGCCCCCTCCATCTGGGACACCTTCGCCCGCACCCCCGGCATGACCCACAACGGCGACACCGGCGACCGGGCCTGCGACCACTACCACCGCTGGCGGGAGGACATCGGTCTGATGCGCCAACTGGGCGTCGGCGCCTACCGGTTCTCGCTCGCCTGGCCGCGGATCGTCCCGGACGGCGACGGCCCGGTCAACGCCAAGGGACTGGCCTTCTACGACCGGCTCGTCGACGGACTCCTGGAGGCGGGGATCACCCCGTCCGCCACCCTCTACCACTGGGATCTGCCGCAGGCCCTCCAGGACCGCGGCGGTTGGCCCCGGCGGGAGACCGCGGAGCATCTCGCGGCATACGCGTCGGCCGTGGCCACCAGGCTGGGCGACCGCGTGCACCACTGGGCCACCCTGAACGAGCCGCTGTGCTCCGCCTGGATCGGCCACCTGGAGGGCCGGATGGCCCCGGGCCTGACGGATCCGGCCGCCGCGGTCCGTGCCTCGTACCATCTGCTGCTCGGCCACGGCCTGGCCGTCCAGGCGATCCGGGCCGCCGCCCCCCACGCCGAGGTCGGCATCGTCAACAACCTCAGCACCGTGGCACCGGCCACCGGCTCGCCGGCCGACGCCGAGGCCGCCCGGCGGATGGACGGACACACCAACCGCTGGTGGCTCGACCCCGTGCACGGCCGCGGCTTTCCCGCGGACATGCGCGAGGTGTACGGCGTCGAGCTGCCCGAGCGGGACGGCGACCGGACGATCATGGCCCAGCCCCTGGACTGGCTCGGGCTGAACTACTACTTCCCGTCCGTGGTCACCGCGGACCCGGCCGGCCCGCCGCCGTTCGCCCGCCCGGTGCGCCGGCTGCACGTCCCGCGGACCGGCATGGACTGGGAGATCGACCCGGCCGGCATCGAGACCCTGCTGCTGCGGCTCACCGAGGAGTACGCCCCGCGCAAGATCTACGTCACCGAGAACGGCTCCGCCTACCCCGACGTCGTCACCCCCGAGGGCACCGTGGCGGACACCGAGCGCACCGACTACCTCCACCGGCACGTCGCCGCCTGCGCCCGCGCGGCCCGCAAGGGCGCCCCGCTGGCCGGATATTTCGCCTGGTCCCTGATGGACAACTTCGAGTGGGCGTACGGCTACGACAAGCGCTTCGGCCTGTTCCACGTCGACTACGCGACCCAGCGGCGCACCCTCAAGGACAGCGGCCTGCACTACGCGGGGCTCATCCGGCGCGGGACCAGGGCCGCCCGCTCTACTCGATGACGAGCTCGACGTCGATGTTGCCGCGGGTGGCCTTGGAGTAGGGGCAGTACTGGTGGGTCGCCTCGACCAGCCGGCGTCCGGTTTCGCCGGCGAGGGCGTCCGGCAGCTCCACCCGCATGACCACGCCCAGGCCGAAGCCGGTGTCGTCCTTGCCGATGGAGACCTCGGCGGTCACCGAGACGTCCTTGGTGTCGATCTTCATCTGGCGCCCGACGTTGCCCATGGCGCTGGCGAAGCAGGCCGCGTACCCGGCGGCGAAGAGCTGCTCGGGGTTGGTGCCCCCGCCGCTGCCCCCGAGCGCCGGCGGCATGGCGAGGGCGAGGTCGATCTGCCCGTCGGAGCTGACGGCCCGGCCCTCGCGGCCGTTGGCGGTGGCGACGGCGGTGTACAGCGCGTCCATGGCAATCCCCTTTGTCTCGTCGTTCGGCTCGGCCTTCACCGGCCCGGCGACCGGTTTCCGGTCGCCGACACCCATAAAGATTGCACACACTTAGATTGAGTGCAACTTAGTTGTGCACAACTAAATAGCGGCGAGCTAGCCTGAACCCATGACCACGCTCCCGGTGCCCGACTCCGAACTGCTCCGCCTGGACCACCAGGTCTGCTTCCATCTGCACGCCGCCTCGCGCGCCTTCGGCAGCGTCTACCGGGACGCCCTCAAGGACCTGGGCCTGACCTATCCCCAGTACCTGGCCATGCTGGTCCTGTGGGAGCACGGCCCGCAGCCTGTCAAGGCCATCGGCGAGCGGCTGCGGCTGGATTCCGGCACCCTCTCCCCGCTCCTGAAGCGTCTGGAGACGGCCGGACTGGTGCGCCGCGAGCGCAGCGCCGAGGACGAGCGGTCGGTCACCGTGCACCTGACCGCGGCGGGCGAGGACCTACGGACCGCGGCCCTTCCCGTGCCCCGCCGGATACTGGCCGCCACCGGCCTCACCGTCGACGAACTCCGCACCCTGCGCGGCCTGTTGGGCCGGGTCACCGACGCGCTCGACGAGGCCTGACCGGCGCCGGGCGGACCGATCCGGACAGGGCCCCGGCCGAGTCCGGCGGGGTTCGCCCCGTGCCCTCCGTCGACCCGTGCCGTTAGGACAGGCAGATGCCTTCCGCGATGCGCAATCAGGCCGCGAACGTGCTCGCCCAGCCCGGTGCGCTCATCACTCCATTGAGCTACCGAGGTTGGGGAGATTTCGGGGCCAAGGCGTATAAATGGTGGCCGATCCAGCCGGAGCCGCCGGTGAGCACCCGCCAGGACGCGGTTGGCAGCACGCCTACGAGCAGCACGCCCACGAACAGCGGAGGAGCGCCACGTGAATGCGGCAGAAGTTGTGAACGACCTGCTGGTCCGACGATTCGGGGTCGCGCCGGCCGACATCGGCCAGGAGACGCCGCTGCGCAGTCTGCGGATGGATTCCCTGGCGCTGGAGGAACTCCGGGTGCTCATCGAGGACCGGATGGACATCGACCTCGACGAGGTGGCGCTGACCTCGCGGGACACCGTAGGGGCGCTGGTGGCGGCCGTCGACGGCAAAGTCGCCGCGTGACGGCCCGGCAGCAGCCGTTCTCCGCGGCGGTGACGGGGCTGGGGCTGGTGACCGCGGCGGGCGTGGGGGTGAAGTCCGCCTGGCATTCCCTCACCCATGACACCGTGCCGGGCGGAGTGACCCGGCCGGCGGAACTGACGGATCTGCCCTGCGACTTCATGTACACCATCGCGGACCTGGACCCCGCCGAGGTGCTGGGTGTGGCCACCCAGCGGTTGATGGACCGCTTCTCCCAGCTCGCGGTGATCGCCGCGCGGGAAGCGATCGCCGACGCCGGGCTCGAGCCGGACACCTGGGACAGCGGCCGGGTCGCGGTGGTCATCGGCTCCGCACACGGCGGACTGGCCTTCTACGACCAGCAGCACGCCGCCATGGCCGGGCGCGGCGCGCGGCGGGTCTCCCCCAAGCTCGCGCCGCTGACCGTCATCAACGGCGCGGCCAGCAGCGTCTGCACGGACCTCGGCGTGCACGGCCCCAGCTTCGGCGTGGCGACCGCCTGCTCCTCCGGCACCGTCGCGCTGGGCACGGCACACCAACTGCTGCGGGCCGGGGTCTGCGACATCGCCATCGCCGGCGGCGCCGAGTCGCCCGTCTCCCGGCTGCTGATCGCCAGCGCCTGCCAGATGAAGGCGGTCTCCACCCGCCGGGAGAACCCGGCCGCCGCGTGCCGGCCGTTCGACGCGGCACGGGACGGCTTCGTCGTCGGCGAGGGCGCCGGCCTGCTCGTACTGGAGCGGCCCGAGCACGCCCGCGCCCGTGGGGCCACGATCCGGGCCCACGTCGCCGGGTACGGCGCGTCCAGTGACGCCTATGCGGCGGTGGCCCCGGACCCGGACGGCAGGGGCATCGAGCGGGCGCTGCGGACGGCGCTGGCGGACGCGGACGTGACGGCGGGTGACGTCGGGCACGTCAACGCCCACGGCACCTCGACGGTCGTCAACGACCTCGTCGAGGCCACCGTGCTGGAGCGCGTGCTCGGCGACCACCCCCTCGTCACCTCCACCAAGGCGATGACCGGGCACACGCTGGGGGCCGCCGGCGGCATCGAGACCGCTCTCACCGTGCTCGCCCTGGAGCACCAGCTGGTTCCGCCGACGGCCAATCTCGATGTGCCGGATCCACACGTCCCCGTCGAGGTCGTGCGCTCGGAGGCACGGTCCGCGACGTTCGCGTGTGCGGTCAAGACGTCGCTCGGCTTCGGCGGGCACAATGCCGTGCTCGTGCTGACTCGCGGTTGATCATCCGCACCCCACCGACTGCGACCGGCGGGAGCGTGCGCGCCTCGCCGGCGCAGCCCGTTCCCGCCGGTCTTCCCGAGAAGGAATAGCCATGCACGAGGAAACGATCCGCTCTTTGTCGGTGGGCGGGGTGTCCTATTCGTACCGGCTACTCCGGCAGCCGGACCGGATCACCGAACCCGTCATGGTCCTGGGGGGTGCCCTACAGGGGATGTTCGGCTGGCCGCAGATGGAGGACCATGTCGGGCCGGTGGCGGACGTGGTGACCGCCGACCTGCCCGGTATGGGGAGTGCCGACCCGCTCCCCCCGGGACCGAGCATCGGCATCGTGCGCACGGCGATCGAGCGGATCATCGACGACCTGGACGTCCCGCGCATCAATCTCTTCGGCTTCTCCTACGGCGCGGGCCTGGCCTACGGGTGCGCCCAGCTCTTCCCCCGCCGTATCGCGCGGCTGGTACTCGGCGGCGTACCGGCGCACATCACCGACGCGCAGCTCGACCTCTGGCGGCAGGCCGCCGACCATCTCGCGGAGGGGGACGCGGAGTCGTTCGCAACGCTGGTCACCCAGGGCCTGATGTGTCTCGACGAGCGACGGCACGTGACCAAGCGGCGGCTGGCCTACCGCTATGTCCGGCGTTCGATGCTGCATGCGGCCCGGCACTCACCGCACGCCGTCGAGTCCCTGCGGCGCGCGCTGACCGATCGCCCGGACTTCTCCTCGGGCCTGACCGGCGTGCCGACGCTCGTCTTCAGCGGCGAACACGACACGGTGACGTCCCCAGCCCGCCAGCGTGACTTCGCGGCCCAGATCCACGGCAGCCGCTTTCTGACGATTCCCGACGCCGATCACTGGGTGGTGCTCGAGCGCCCGCAGGACGTCGCCGATCTGGTCGCCCGCTTCTTCACCGACGCGCCCCTGAACTCGGCGCCGTGCATGATTCCGGCGGTGCGCGAGGAGCTGGCCCTGGTGGACCCGGCGTACGCGTGAGGCGTCGCAGCGGCGGGGCTGCCAGCGGCACCGAATCGTCCGAGCTGCGACCCTCCTGACATTCCCTTGCGGTTATATAACCACCGAGGGATACTCTGAGGATGCCCATACCGTTCGACGTACTCGCGGAGCCCAGCCGGCGCAAGATCCTCGATCTGCTCCTGGAGCGGCCCCACCTGGTCGGTGAGCTCACGGAGCGGACCGGACTGAGCCAGCCCGGCACCTCCAAGCACCTGCGGGTACTGCGTGAGGCCGGGCTGGTGCAGGTGCGCCAGGACGCCCAGCGCCGGTGGTACGAGCTGCGCCCCGAACCCCTCGCGGAGCTGGACGCCTGGCTCGCGCACTACCGGCATCTGTGGACCGGGAGCCTCGACGCCCTCGAACGGCATCTCGACGCCATGGAGGACGAACCCCGATGACCCCCCGCTCCGACACCCTCACCACTGCCGACGGCCGCACCGCGCTGCGCATGGAGCGACGACTGGCCCACCCACCGCGCAAGGTGTGGACCGCGATCACGGACCCGGCCCATATCGGACGGTGGTTCCCCGCAGACGTCACCGTCGAGCTCCGCCCCGGCGGGGCGATCCACTTCGCCATGCCCGGTGTGAGCGGCATCGCCATGAGCGGCACGGTCACCGACGCCGACGAGCCCCGCCACTTCGCCTTCACCTGGGGCGAGGACCACCTCAGCTGGGAGATCACCCCGGACGGGGACGGATCACTGCTGACCTTGGTGCACACCTTCGGCGACCGCTTCGGCGCCGCGAGCTTCGCCTCCGGCTGGCATCTGTGCATTAGCGCGCTGTCGCAACTGCTCGACGGCGAGTCGCCGGCCGTCTCCCCCGACTCGGGTGCGCTGCACGAGGCGTATCTGGAGCAGTTCGATCTCGGCCACGGCAGCGTCGAGAACGGCACGGAGGGCCCGCAGGTGCGTTTCGAGCGGCAGCTGGTGCGGCCCGCCGAAGCCGTCTGGGCCGCGCTGACCGCGGGGGACGAACCGTCGCCCGGGGCGCCCGCCCCCGAGGGCTTCACCGCCGAGCAGGCCCCTGGCGGTCCCGTCATCGAGGTAGAGGCACCCGAGGTGCTCGCCTACCGCTGGCACCCGGAGGGCACGGTCCGCTGGGAACTGCGTCCGGGTACCGGCCACGGCCCGCGCCTCGTCCTCACCCAGACCGGGCCGCAGGGATTCGACGCGGAGGCGGCGCTGGCGGCGTGGCACTCCCGTATCGAGCACCTGGCGGCGCGGCTGCTCGAGGACTGAACGGCCCGGACACCCCCGTCATGCGCCCCCTGCCCAGAGGTACGCAGGGGGCGCAGCGACGTTTCCGGAGAAAGCGTCCAATTCGCCCGCTGACCGTGTGAGCCAGGCAACTTTCCGGCCCCCGAAAAGCGGCCCGAGCGCGCCCCACGGGTGATGCCGGGCACAGGGCGTGCGTCACGTACGAGCCCACCTAGTCGAGACGCATCCGGCACAGCGCGCTCGACGCGGACTTTATATCGGGCATTTCTCTCTAACTCACGAAGATAGGTAGTACTCGGCATCATTGCCACCATCCAGGGCGCTCGCTAAACATGGTTTTCGGCAGCACCGAGAACGAGCCGATGACCTCAGCCAGAACGGCGAGCACGGCACTGACCCTCGGCCCGCTGCCAAGCCACCAAAGGCCCCCCGTTCCCCCCTGGAAGAGGTCACCCCGCATGCCCCGTATCACCACGCCCCGCACCGCCCGCATCGGCCGCTCGCACAAGCTCTCCGCGGCGCTGGTGGCCACCGCGAGCTGCGCAGCAGCTGTTGCCATGGCGACGCCGAGCCAGGCTGCGGCGCCCGCCGACCACGCGGCCACCGCGTCCGCCGCCAACCAGATAAAGGTCACGGCCGTCGACACGCAGGCGCACACCGCGAAGCAGGCCGCCGCCAAGGCCGACGGCAACCAGCACGGGAACAACCTGGACGGCTGGATCCGCCAGTCGCTGGACATCATGAAGTCCAAGGGCATCCCCGGCTCCTACGAGGGCCTGCACCGCAACATCATGCGGGAGTCCAGCGGCAACCCGAACGCCGTCAACGGCTACGACGTCAACGCCGTCAACGGTGTGCCGTCCAAGGGCCTGCTCCAGGTGATCCAGCCCACCTTCGACTCGTACCACGTCAAGGGCACGGCCAATAAGCTCACCGACCCGGTCGCCAACATCACCGCCGCGGCCAACTACGCCGCCGACCGCTACGGCTCCATCGACAAGGTCAACTCCGCCTACTGAGTCGGAGCCCACAGCGTCACCACAGCACAGCAACGGCAGTGGCCCTGCCCGCATCGCGCGGGCAGGGCCACTGCCGTTTTTCCTGGCTGAGCAGGCGTCAGTAGCCGCGGCCGCCCAGAATCCCGCCGCCGAGCAGAGCGTGCAGCACCCGCCCGACGACGAACAGGCCGTCCCGGTCCTCGTAGCGGTGGCGGCGGTTGCTCTGACGGCCGTTGTCGCGGCGCTTGTCGAAGCGATTGTCGAGGCGGTTGTGGCGGCGGTCACCGTCGGAGCGCATGTGCTGAGCCTGCCCCTGGTGCATGCGCGGCTGGCCCTGGTCGGGGGCGGGCGCCGCGGCAGCTGCGCCGGTGGCGATGACGCCCGCCACGAGGGCGCCGGTGAGAACGGTGGAAACTCGACGAAGCATGAGCACTTCCCTAACGGTGAGTATGCGGGGGACTACTGCTTGCTGTCTCACCATCAGGCACGCACGCGCCCGCGGCCACACGACAGTCCGGATGCTGCTGCGAACGGACCATCAGCACCGCCGTTTCGCCGTAGTCAAACTCCCTGACGGGCTAGGGGGTGTCGTCACACGCGCGCCGTCCGCCCGCAGGGCGGGGCCTGCGGTGTCCGGCGCCTCGCAAGGCGAAGGGACTCCCGCGAGGGGACACCTCCCATACCCCTAAGGGCCTGGTGGAGGGGGTACGCGGGTGTTCCGACAACGCTGCGAGGTGCCGTGCCGGGCGCCGCAGGCCGGACGGAAGTGTGACGGCACCCCCTAGGGGTGCCCCGGTGGACAGCTCGATTCGCGGCCGGGGGGTGATCCGAGAGGCACACCCCGGAGCCGCCAAGGCGACTGACGGGGCGACATGCCCTTCTGCACCGCCGCACGCCGCAGCGCGAACGCCCGGCAGGCGGGACCGGTGGGGATGGCTCGTGCCACTCCCGCAATGGCCGGCACGGGTGCCGTGCGCCACATTTGCCAATTCCGCGGCGACTCCCCGGGGATTCCGTGCATTCCCCTCCCTTAATGCGGGCATGCGGACCGGGTACGGGAAAGCCCAATTCGCATGTGAGCCAGGCAACTTTGGCTCTCCGGGAGAAGGGCTTTCAGGCCCTCGCCGGGTGATGCCGGGCACAGGGCGCACGTCACTTACGACCTCCGCTAGTGGGAGAAATTCGGGGCCACGGCCGAGAAATGAGGCCGGTCGAAGAAATCTCCGGCGATCTCACGAAGGTGCCTAGTACAGGCCGTCATTGCCATCGACTGGGGCGGTCGCTAACTATGGATTTGCGCCGGGAACGAGCCAGCGAATTCAGCCCCCAAGGGCGAACGCGGCACCTGACTTCCCGACGCAATACGCGCCGCTGAAGGCCGCCTCCCCGTCCCCAGTACCTGGAAGAGGTCACTCCGCATGCCCAGCTTCACTCTGCCCCGCACCGCCCGCATCACCCGCATCACCCGCACCCACAAGGTCGCCACCGCCGTTCTGGTCGCCGCCGGCGCCACCACGGCCCTGGCCGTCACCGCCGAGCCGAGCACCGCCCAGGCCGCCCCCGCGCACGCCTCGGCCGCGGTCAAGCCGGTCAGCGTCAACGGCCTGCCGGCCACCGCGAAGGCCAAGGGCGACGCCCCCAAGGCCGAGCACCCGGCCATCAAGTCCGTCGCCGCCCAGGTGAAGGTCAAGGCAGCCCCCAAGGCCGCGCCGAAGGCCGCCAAGAAGGCCGAGCCGAAGCGCTACGCGAACAACCTGGACGGCTGGATCCGTCAGTCGCTGGACATCATGAAGTCCAAGGGCATCCCCGGCTCCTACGACGGCCTGCACCGCAACATCATTCGGGAGTCCAGCGGCAACCCGAACGCCGTCAACGACTGGGACATCAACGCGATCAACGGCATTCCCTCCAAGGGCCTGCTGCAGGTGATCCAGCCCACCTTCGACACGTACCACGTCAAGGGCACGGCCAATAAGCTCACCGACCCGGTCGCCAACATCACCGCCGCGGCCAACTACGCCGCCGACCGCTACGGCTCCATCGACAACGTCAACTCCGCCTACTGAGCCACGGGCGAAGACCGGCAGTGAGCCGGAAATGCGTACGGTGCGAAACATCGTGAACAAGCCGACTGGATGGTCGGCGGAGGCAGTGCGAAGCGGCTGACTGGCGCGTTCGCCGCTGCGCAGCGAAACGGGTCCCGGCACTTGCCGGGGCCCGTTTCGCATGGGGAATTGACGGCCAGTCGGGTGAGATGCCCCGGCCGGTCGGCGGATGGTTGGCCTGTTGGGCCATAGCTGCGGTCCGATGAGCGTATGAGTCTTTTTATCGGCAGGATTCTGCTCAATTTCCGCCGTACCTGACCCAACCGTAGGACTTCGGAGGCACTCGATGCCCTTGCGCAGATCCGGTCCGGCCCGTCGCACACGCCAGATCGCGGCCGGAACTCTCGTCTCTCTTTTCTCCGTGTTCGCGCTGCCCCTCGCGCTGCCCGGTACCGCTGACGCATCGGATGCCGGAAAGAGACCCTCGCACCCCGAGCAGGACTGGATGGGGTCCACCATCGTGGCCCACGAGGGGGGAAACCGGGCGGGCGGCTCCGAGCCTCGGTCGACCCGGGCCACCGTGTCCGGTGTGGATGTCTCCAGCCACAACGGCAACGTCGGCTGGTCCGCGCTGCGGGAGAGCGGCGTGCGCTTCGCGTACGTCAAGGCGACGGAGGGCACCAACTACCGCAACGCCTACTTTCTCCAGCAGTACAAGGGCGCGTACGACGCCCACCTGATCCATGGGGCGTACCACTTCGCGCTGCCGGATCACTCCACCGGTGCCGTGCAGGCGAACTACTTCGCGACCCACGGCGGCGCCTGGTCCAAGGACGGGAGGACCCTGCCGGGGGCGCTCGACATGGAGTACAACCCCTACGGTTCGACCTGCTACGGCATGAGCTCCGCGGAGATGGTCAACTGGATCGGGGACTTCGTCAAGGCCTACCGGGCGAAGACCGGTCGCGATGCGGTGATCTACACCTCGACCAACTGGTGGAAGCGGTGCACCGGCAACTCGGGGCGGTTCGGCAACACCAACCCGCTGTGGATCCCGCGCTACGGCGGCTCCGTCGGCGCGCTGCCGTCCGGCTGGAAGTTCCACAGCATCTGGCAGCACACCTCCTCCGCACCGGGGATCGGCGACCGCAACCGTTTCAACGGCTCGCTCACCCGTCTGAAGGTTCTCGCGAACGGCGGCTGATGCCGCGGCTCCTCGCGACAACGGCCGGCCCCCGGCGCCCTCTTCGGCGCCGGGGGCCGGCCGTTGTGTCCAACTTGATTGGATCTTCGGGGAATTGAGGTACAACCATCCCGGTACGTCCGGTGTCCAACACTGCGAAACGAACACGCAGCGCCAACACCCGACGGGGGTACACCATGAAGCGTTCACGTGCCATTGCGGCTTCAGCAGCGCTGGCCGTGGCGGGAATCGCCACGATGGCCACAGCCACCACCGCATCGGCCGCCACCACAGCCGCGTCCTACAACGGCGCCTGTGGCAGCGGCTACAGCGTGGTGAATTCCGTACCGGTCACCGGAAAGGGGACCGTCTACCTCACGTACAGCGCGAAGACCGGTAAGAACTGCGTCGTCACGGTGCGGAACACCACCGGCAAGCCCGTGTACATGTACACCTATCTCGCGGCGAGCGACGGAAGTTCCGACCCCGTCTTCGACAGCGGCCTCTACACCTCTTACGCCGGTCCGGTCTATCTGCCGGCCAAGGGCCGGTGCGTCGACTGGGGCGGCACGATCGAATCCGTCAGCGTCAGCGTCTCCGGCTCCAACTGCGGCCGTATGGCGCCGGGCGTCGTGAGGCACCACTGAGCGTGAGTTCCTCATGAGCTCGTGGTGAGCCCTTCATGAGCTCGTCGTGAGTGCGTCGTGAGCTCTTCCGGGGAGCGGGCCCAGCGGCCCGCTCCCCTTTTTCATCGGCAGTGCTCCCGGCGGCTCACCGGGCGCCGCTCACGTGGTGGGACTGCCGTAGGGCTGGGTGAGGATCTCCATGGCGTGGCCGGCAGGGTCGAGGAAATACACGCCCCGGCCGCCGTGGTGGTGATTGATCTCGCCCGGCCGTTCCTGTCGGGGGTCGGCCCAGTACGCCAGGCCGGCCTCCTCGATGCGCGCGAACGACGCGTCGAATTCCTCCTCCGAGACGAGGAAGGCGTAGTGCTGGGTCGTGATCCGCTCCGGGTCGACGGTGGCGTAGTCCAGGGTGACGCCGTTGCCGGTCTCGACCGGGACGAAGAAGCCGGCCTCGGGGCCGACCCGCAAATCCAGGATGTGCGCCAGGAATTCGGCGGAGGCCCGGTTGTCCCGGGCGGAAACGATGGTGTGGTTCAACTCGACTGACACGGTGGAATGCCTCCAACGGGCATCTCCCGGGCACCTCCACGCCTCACCCGGCCGGTGACCGACGCGCGATGCCGTACAGCGATCCTAAGCACGGGTGGGCGCCGCTGTCACGGTGCGCCGGTGCTCTCCCGGGCCTCCAGGTGTGGCAGTTCGCCCTGGACGGTGCGCGGCGGGACGCCGTCGAGGACGGCCAGGAGTTCCTGGGCGGCCAGTCTGCCGAAGCCGGCGGTGTCGCGGACGAGCGCGGTCAGGCGGGGGTGGGTGACCCGGCAGAGCGGGGAGTCGTCCCAGGCCACGATCGACAGCCGGCCCGGCACGGGAATGCCGCGCTCGGCGGCGACCGAGGCACCGGCCACGGCCATGACGTCGTTGTCGTAGATGATCGCGGTGGGCGGCTCGGCGGCGTCGAGAATGCGGCGGGTGGCCTCGGCCCCCTCGGCGTCGGAGTAGTCGGTGGTCACGGAGCGGACATGCCGTTCGTCGAGGCCCCGCCGGTCCGCTTCGGTGCGCAGCGAGTCGATGCGGCGTTCGGTGTGGGCCAGGCCCGGCATACCGGCGACGTGCACGATGCGGCGGTGTCCGAGGCCGTAGAGGTGGTCGAGGACCCGGGCCATGGCCTTGGAGTCGTCGGCCCAGACGGTGGCGAACGGCGGTTGTGCGATGGGCGGTTGCGCGGTGGACGGTTGCGCGGTGGACGGTTCGACGACGGGCGGTGCGGCGGCGAGCGGTTCGGTGGTCTCCGGGCCGGCAACGCCGCCGACGACGACAGCGGGGAGGCCGAGCGAGGCCAGGAGCTGCGGCCGCGGGTCCTGGGTGCGCGGGTCGACGACGAGGACGCCGTCCACCCTGCATTCGGCCCACCATCGGCGGTAGAGCGCGCATTCGCTGTCGAGATCCTCGACGACCTGGAAGAGCAGCGCGATCTTGTGCGCGGAGAAGACTTCCTGGATGCCGGAGACGAGTTGGAGGAAGAACGACTCCACTCCGAGGGTCCGGGCGGGGCGCGCGAGCACCAGCCCCGCGCAGCCCGCGCGTTCACCGGACAGTGCGCGGGCGGCGCTGTTGGCCTGCCAGCCCAGCTCCTGGGCGACGCTCCGGATCCGGGCGCGGGTCTCCTGGGAGACGCCCGGCCGGTCGTTGAGCGCGAAGGACACGGCGCTCTCCGACACTCCGGCCCGACGGGCGATGTCCTTGATCGTCGGCCGACGGGCCGGCTTGCGGCGCGCGGCCCCACCGGGCGCTGTCATGGCGGGCCCTCCTCATGGCCTGAACCGCATTAGTGCGGTCAGTCTGATCAGCGTCGCGGGGGCTGTCAAACGGTTCCGGAGGGGCGGTCCGCCGGACATTGTGGTCGCGGGTATTGACACCCACTAAAACGCATTAGTACGGTCTGCCGCGTCGTCACCCGAGGGTGGCCGTAGTGCAGCGCTTTGGCTCGGTTCCGGTAAAGGAAAAGCAGCGCGAAGGGGTCAGTCAGTCATGCGTATTTCCCGCCGCACGGTCGTCGTAGGTGCGGGTCTGCTCACTTCCGTGCTCGCCGTTTCCGCCTGCGGAGCATCGGAGGGGGCCGGTGGATCCGACAGCGCATCGGGAAAGATCGAGGGACAGGTCACCTTTCAGACCTGGAATCTCAGAGCACATTTCAAGGATTACTTCGAGGGCATTGTCGCGGACTTCCAGAAGAAGTATCCGGACGCCAGGGTGAAGTGGATCGACCAGCCGGCCGAGGGGTATCCGGAGAAGCTCAGCGCCGATGCGGCGGGCGGGACGCTGCCCGACGTGGTCAATGTGTCGCCCGATCTCGCGTATCCGCTGGCGAAGGCCGGGCTCGCGCTCGACCTGGAGAAGGCCGCCGGGAAGTACCGCGGCGAGTATCTCGACGGTGCGTGGCGGAGCCTTCGGATGCCGGGGCTGTCGGGGGTGTACGCCTTCCCGTGGTACCTGAACACCGGCCCGATGTTCTACAACAAGGAGCTCTTCCGGCAGGCCGGACTCGATCCGGACAAGCCGCCGACGACCTACGACTCGCTCTTCCGGGACGCCCTGGTGATGGCGCGGCGGAGCGACCGCAGGACGGCGATGCTGGCGAGCACGCCGGCCATCGAGGATTTCGGCCGGTACGGCGTACGGCTGATGAATGCGCGGGGTACGGAATTCACGTTCAACGAACCGAAGGGTGTCGAGCTGCTGCGGCACTACAAGGAGCTGTACACGGCCGGGGCGCTGGATTCCCAGGCGCTCACCGCGCAGGCCGAGTCCGCGGGGCGGAAGTTTCAGCAGCAGTCGGTGGCGATGAATCCGGGCAGCGCACTCGATCTGCAGAATTTCAAGAAGGACGCGCCGAGCCTCTACCGGCATATCGGGATCACGGACACCGTCAACAACACCGGTAAGGCCAATATGTATGTCCAGGGTCTTATGGTGAATGCGCAGAGCAAGGTCAAACCGGCAGCCGTCGCGTTCGCGCATTTCGTCACGGACAGAAGGAACCAGATGGCCTTCGCCAGAAAGGTCGCGATCTTTCCCAGCACCAGGGGTTCGCTGGACGACCCGTACTTCACCCGGGAGGACGGCACCGACGCGACCCGGGTACGGGTGGCATCGGCCAAGTCCCTCGGGACCGCGGTGAATTACACGCCCGTGGTGCTCAGCGAGCAGATGAAGAACGTGCTGCGCAACGCGGTGGCCAGGGCGGTGCAGGGCAAGCAGTCGCCGAAGGCGGCGCTGGACGGAGCGGTCGCGGCGTGCAACCGCCTGCTCGCGACGGGCTGAGGCACGCCGTGGCGACGTCGAGGTTCCGTGCGATCCGTACCCGGCCGAGGCCCCGCACGGCCCGTACCCATCTGCCGTCGAGCCCTTGGCTGTTCCTGGCTCCGGGGCTGCTGGTCGTGGCCGCGTTCAGTCTGTATCCGTTCGTGAGCACGGTGATGAACTCCTTCACCGACGCGCGCACCCTCACCGCGGGACGGTTCACCGGCGGCGCCAACTACCGGGAGCTGATCCACGACGCGATGTTCTGGACGGGGCTGCGCAACAGCCTGCTGTACGTCCTGGGGGTGGTTCCGCTGCTGGTGATCCTGCCGCTGCTGCTGGCGCTGCTCGTCCAACGGCAGATCCCCGGGATCTCCTTCTTCCGGGCCGCCTTCTACACCCCGGTGGTGGCGTCCGTCGTCGTGGTCGGGCTGATCTGGGTCTGGCTGCTGGACGACCGGGGGCTGATCAACGCGCTGCTGGAGGGCCTCGGCTTCGGCGGGGCCGGCTTTCTGAGCGACCCGTGGCTGCTGTTGCTCAGCGCCATGGCGGTGACCGTGTGGAAGGGCCTCGGCTACTACATGATCATTTATCTGTCGGCGCTGGCCAACGTCCCCCGGGAACTGCACGAGGCCTGCGCGGTCGACGGTGCGGGCGCGGTGCGCCGCTTCCTGACGGTGACGGTCCCCGCGATGCGGTCGACGATGGTGCTGGTGGGTGCGCTCTCCTCGGTGGGCGCCTTCAAGGTGTTCTCCGAGGTGTATCTGATGGCCGGTCCGGCCGGCGGCCCCGGTGGTGAGGACACCACCTTGGTGATGCTCGTCCAGCAGGCCGGCACCGGCCTGAGCGGGCGGGTCGGCTACGCCTCGGCGCTGTCCGTCGTCGTCTTCGTCATGACGCTCGGGCTGATGCTGCTGGTGCTGCGCGCCCATCGCAGGGCGGACGCGGAGTGAGCGCGGGGCGCGGCCGGGAGCAGGCCGGGCGGCGGACGGCGGCCTGGCGGACGGCGCTGCGCTATCTGCTGCTGCTGGCGGTGCTGGCGCTGACGGTCGGGCCGTTCCTGTGGCAGCTCTCGACCTCTCTCAAGGGCCCCGGCGAGGACATCTACCGCTACCCTCCGAGCCTGATCCCCCACCGGCCCACCCTGGCCAACTACGCCGGCGTCGCGGAGATCATCCCGGTCTGGGACTTCGCGCTGAACTCCTTGCGGGTCGCCGCCGCCAATGTGCTCACCAACTGCGTGGGCGCGGCGCTGGCGGGCTACGCCCTCGCCCGGATGCGCTTCGGTGGCCGCCGGGCCGCGCTGGCCGTCTTCCTCATGGCGATGCTGGTGCCGGTCGAGAGCATCATGATCGCCCAGTTCGTGACGATGCGGGAGCTGCAGCTGAACAACACGCTGACCGCCGTGGTGCTGCCCGGCTGCATCGGGGCGATGAATGTGCTGCTGATGCGCAACGCCTTCGCGGCGCTGCCGTACGAAATCGAGGAGGCGGCGTTCGTCGACGGTGCCAACGCCTGGCAGCGGTTCGTGCGCATAGCCCTGCCGTCGGTCAGGGGCACCCTCGCCGTCGTCGCGATCTTCGCCTTCATGGGCGCCTGGGACGACTTCCTGTGGCCGCTGATCGTGCTCAGCGACCAGTCGAAGTTCACCCTGACCATCGGGCTGAACTTCCTGCACGGCACGTTCGCGGACGATCAGCGGCTGGTGGCGGCGGGCACCGTCATCGCCGTCCTCCCGCTGATCGTGATGTTCGCCTGTCTGCAGCGTTACTTCTTCCGCGGTGTCGGCGAAGGCGCCGTCAAGGGCTGATCCGCCATCGCACCCCACTCCCCCGCTGCCTCACCGACCGGAAGCGCAGGACGCCCCCATGCCCATGCCGGACCGCACCGTCCCCCACCCGACGCCCCGCCACGCCGACCGGCCGCCCGGCGCACCGCACCGCGTGCGCTTCGGCGTCAACTACACGCCCGCCGAAGGGTGGTTCCACCACTGGCTGGACTTCGACCTGGACGCCGTGCGGGCCGACCTCGATTCCCTCGCCGGCCTCGGTCTGGACCACATCCGGGTCTTCCCGCTCTGGCCGGTCTTCCAGCCCAACCGCACGCTGATCCGGCCGCGCGCCGTGGACCAGCTCGTCCAGCTCGCCGACGCCGCCGCCGAACGTGACCTGGACGTGAACGTCGACGGTCTCCAGGGCCATCTGTCGAGCTTCGACTTCCTGCCCGCCTGGACGCGGACCTGGCACCGCCGCAGTCTCTTCACCGACCCCGACGTGCTGTCCGGCCAGGCGGAGTATCTGCGCACGCTCGCCGCCGCCCTCGCCGACCGTCCCAACTTCCTCGGCATGACGCTCGGCAACGAGATCAATCAGTTCTCGGACGGCCCGCACCCGGACCCGGACCGCATCACCCACGAGCAGGCCGCCGCCTGGCTGGAGCGGATGCTCGCCGCGTGCGAGCGGGGCGCCCCGGGCCGGCTGCATCTGCACGCCGAGTACGACGCCGCCTGGTACCGCGACGGGCACCCTTTCACGCCCGCTCAGGCCGCCCGGCTCGGCGCCGTGACCGCCGTGCACTCCTGGGTGTTCAACGGCACCGCTCAGCGGCACGGCCCGGCGGGCACCGCCACCGAGCACCACGCCGCGTATTTGATCGAGTTGTCCAAGGCGTGGGCCACCGACCCGCACCGCCCGGTATGGCTCCAGGAGGTCGGCGCCCCCACCTCGCACATCCCCGAGGACGGGGTGGCGCGCTTCACCGAGGCCACCGTGGTCAACGCGCTGGACTGCCCGGATCTGTGGGGCGTGACCTGGTGGTGCTCGCACGACGTCGCGCGGTCGCTGGCAGACTTCCCCGAGCTGGAGTACGGGCTCGGACTGCTGCGCAACGACCGCACGGTCAAGCCCGCGGGGCGGGCCGTCGCCGCGCTGGCCGAGGAGTGGCGCGAGGCCGCCCACCGGCCCCCGGTGCGCGGCACCGCACTGGTCGTCGACGCCGGCGGGGCAGAGGCCGCGCCTCGCCGCTCGGTGTGCGCTCCCGGCGGCGTCGTCTTCGAAGCCTGGGCGAAGCTCGCCGCCCAGGGCGTTCGACCTGCCCTCGTACTGGCAGAACATGCCGACGACACAGCACATCTGAGGTCACGTCGGATCACCGAAGTCCGCACACCCGACGAGGTCGGCTGAGACCGCCGGCCCCCACCGGAGGAGGCCGTCATGCCTCCGTACCCCATCCATCCCGCACTCCCGCCGCCGTGGGCTGCCGGCCGGGGCGGGCGCCGCGAAGTGAACGCGGTGTCCGAGCTGTTCCTCGCCTCGGACCCGGCCAGGGCCGGCCACCCCTGGTAGCCGGCTGTCCGCTCCTCCCGTCTGCCGTCCCGTCCGCACTCCCCATTTCCCGACCCGTCTTTCGGAGTTGCCGCCATGCATGACGACCGCGCACTGATCGAAGCCCGTCTCCAGCGTGTGCTGAACGAGCGCATCCGCCCCGCCCTGTATCCGGAATCGGTGCCCCTGGAGGTCGCGGCGTGGGTCGCGCCGGGTGAACCGGTGCCCGTGGCGGAGGGTCTGGCAGCACCTCACACTCCGGTGGCCGTGGGCGACGCCTGGGGTGCGCCCTGGGGGACGACCTGGTTCAAGGTCACGGGGCAGGTGCCGCGGGAGTGGGCCGGACACACCGTGGAGGCGGTGCTCGACCTCGGATTCGACGAGCGGATGCCGGGCTTCCAGTGCGAGGCACTCGTTCACACCCGCGACGGCAGCCCGATGAAGGCCCTCAACCCGCGCAATCAGTGGGTCCGGGTGGGTGCGCCGGTGCGCGGCGGCGAGCGCGTCGAATGGCATCTGGAGGCCGCGTCCAACCCCGTCATCCTGGACGTCCCGCCGTTCCGGCCCACGCGGCTGGGCGACCTGGAGACGGCGGGCACCGAACCGCTGTACCGGCTCGCGCGGTTGGACCTGGCGGTGTTCGACACCGAGGTGTGGGAGCTGGTCCAGGATCTGGAGGTGCTCGGTGAGCTGATGGCGGAGCTCCCGGTGGACGGTCCGCGGCGCTGGGAGGTGCTGCGGGCGGTGGGCCGGGCGCTGGACACCGTCGATCTGCAGGACGTGGGCGGGTCGGCGCGGGCCGCCCGCGCGCAGCTGCGCGAGGTGCTGGCGGCCCCCGCCGCGGCGTCCGCGCACCGGATCAGCGCGGTGGGGCATGCGCACATCGACTCGGCGTGGCTGTGGCCGCTGCGGGAGACCGTACGGAAGGTGGCGCGTACGACGGCGAACATGACAGCGCTGCTGGAGGACGAGCCGGAGTTCGTCTTCGCCATGTCGCAGGCGCAGCAGTACGCCTGGATCAAGGAGCACCGGCCGGAGGTGTACACGAAGGTCAAGAAGGCGGTCGCGGACGGGCGGTTCGTGCCGGCGGGCGGGATGTGGGTGGAGTCGGACACCAACATGCCGGGGTCGGAGGCGATGGCCCGTCAGTTCGTGCACGGCAAGCGGTTCTTCATGGAGGAGTTCGGTGTCGAGAACGACGAGGCCTGGCTGCCCGACACCTTCGGCTTCGCCGCGGGACTGCCGGGGATCATCCGGGCGGCCGGCTCGAAGTGGCTGCTGACACAGAAGATCTCCTGGAGCCAGGTCAACACCTTCCCGCACCACACCTTCCGCTGGGAGGGCATCGACGGGACCCGGATCTTCACCCACTTCCCGCCGGTGGACACCTACAACTGCCAGATGGCGGGCAGTGAGATCGCCCATGCGGCACGGAACTTCAGGGACAAGGGCGTGGCCCGGCACTCGCTCGCGCCGACCGGCTGGGGCGACGGCGGTGGCGGCACCACCCGCGAGATGATCGCCAAGGCGCGCCGACTGCGCGACCTGGACGGTTCGGCCGTGGTGGAGTGGGAGAAGCCCGCCGACTTCTTCGCCAAGGCGGAGCGCGACCACCCCAACGCGCCGGTCTGGGTCGGTGAGCTGTATCTCGAACTGCACCGTGCGACCCTCACCAGCCAGGCGCGGACCAAGCGCGGCAACCGCCGGAGCGAACAGCTGCTGCACGAGGCCGAGCTCTGGTCGGCCACCGCGGCCGTCGCGGCCGGGCGCCCCTACCCCCACGCCGCTCTGGACCGGCTCTGGAAGACCGTCCTGCTGCACCAGTTCCACGACATCCTGCCCGGTTCCTCCATCGCCTGGGTGCATCGCGAGGCGGAGCGGACGTATGCCGCGGTCGCCGAGGAGCTGGAAGGCATCATCGCGGGCGCCCTGGCGGCGCTGGCCGGCAGCGGTGACGACGACCTGACGGTGAACTCCGCGCCGCACGGCCGCGCCGGGGTGGCGGCCGGGGCCGTCGGCCGGGCGGTGGCGGAGGGCCCGGCCGTGCGTGCCGGGGCCGCACCCGACGGCGGGTTCTTCCTCGACAACGGACTGTTGCGCATCGGGATCGACGCGCGTGGCCTGATCGTCTCCGCGTACGATCTCGTAGCCGGCCGCGAGGCCGTCGCGCCTGGCGGCGCCGCGAACCTGCTGCAGATCCACCCCGACTTCCCGAACATGTGGGACGCCTGGGACGTGGACGCCTTCTACCGCAACGTCGTCACGGACCTCACCGAGGCGGACGAGGTGGCCTGGGGCGCGGTGTCGGCACAGGCCGCGACGCTCCGGGTCAGCCGCTCGTTCGGTGCGTCACGGGTGGTGCAGGACCTGACCCTGGCCCGCGGCGATCGGCGCCTGGACATCGCGACCGAGGTGGACTGGCACGAGACGGAGACGTTCCTCAAGGCCGCCTTCCCCCTGGACCTGCATGCCGAGCGCTGGGCCGCGGAGACCCAGTTCGGGCATCTCCACCGGCCCACGCACACCAACACCAGTTGGGAGGCCGCCAAGTTCGAGGCGTGCGCACACCGCTTCGTCCATGCCGAGGAGCCGGGCTGGGGCGTGGCGCTGGTCAACGACTGCCTTTACGGCCATGACGTCACCCGCACCGTGCGGGAGGACGGCGACCGCGGAACGACCACGACCGTCCGGCTCTCCCTGCTGCGCGCCCCGCGCTTCCCCGACCCGGAGACCGACCAGGGCCGCCACCGTTTCCGCTATGCGCTCGCGCCCGGGTCCACCATCGGCGACGCGGTGCGCGAGGGCCACCGGATCAATCTCCCCGAGCGGCGGATCATGGGGGCCGGGCCCGTCGCGCCGCTGGTCACCGTCGACAACGACGCCACGGTCGTCACGGCCGTCAAGCTCGCCGACGACGCCGGTGGCGATGTGATCGTCCGCCTCCACGAGGCCCACGGCGGCCGTGCCCGAACCACCCTCACCACCGCCTTTGCGCTGGTCGGCGCCCACACCACCGATCTCCTGGAGCGCCCGACGGACGACGGACCGGCGCTGGAGCGGGCCGGGGACACCCTCCGGATGACGCTGCGGCCGTTTCAGATCGTGACGCTGCGCCTGGTCCGGGAAGGCGGGGGCCCGGCCGCGGCGGCTCGGTGACGCCGGGCCTGCGCCCACGCCGGTGAGCCGGCCGAGGGCATGCGTCAACTGCCCTGCCCGGCAAGCCGGTTGACGGCGCCCGCGCCCGGTGGCCGCGGCGGCGCGTCACCCGGGGTCGGACGGGCGCGAGCGGGCCTTGGCGCAGGTGTCCCGGCGCGGAGCGGAACGCCGCTCGCGGCCGGCAACCGGGCCGGGCCCCGGTTCCGGCTCCTGGGCCACGTCATGGCAGGGATCGCCGGCCGGGTCCAGACCCAGCATGTCCATCAGCAGGGACAGGTCGTCCGCGTCGCGTGCGCGGCCGGCCAGCGCCTGGCGGGCACGCCGGCGCTGCTCGCGGGACGGCATACGGCGTGGCGCGGTGTCGTCGGCGGTGCTGTGTTCATCGGTCACCGCTGCATTCTCGGCCGGGTGGCGGCGGTGTGCCCGTCGAGCGGGCCGATGGGTTGTCGTACGAAATTCCCGGGCCCCACTGGGCCGAACGGGTTGCTCCGGAGTGCGTCATCGCCCGCCCGTCGGCCCCGGCGCGCGGATGCAGATCGCGGGGCGGGGGGTGATGCTGGAGTCGCGGGGGACCGTGGTGAGGAGGGTTGTCCCATGTCCATGATGGACAAGATCAAGCAGATGCTGAAGGGCCACGAATCGCAGGCCGACAAGGGCATCGACAAGGCCGGGGACTACGTCGACGGACGGACCCAGGGCAAGTACAAGGGGCAGGTGGACACCGCCCAGGACAAGCTCAGGGAGCAGTACGGCAGGCCCGGCGACCAGGACCGGCCACCGCAGCCCTGACCTCGACGAGCCGCGCCGCTGCGCGGCGGCTCACCACCTCGTCTTCGACGCGGGCACGCCCTCGGGCGCGCCCGCGCCCTGCCCTGCTCGTACGCTGAGCCGATGATCACCGCGTCCGTGCAGCTCACACCCGACGTCGTCCTGCGCCCCGCCGTCCCGGCCGACGCCGCCGGATTCGCCCGCGCCTACCTCCGCAGCCGTGACCACCTCCGGCCGTGGGAGCCGGACCGCGACGACGCGTTCTTCACCGCGGCCGGACAGTCGGAGCGCCTGCGCGTCCTGCTGGCCGAGCGGGACGAGGGGCGCGGGATGCCCTGGGCGCTGGTACGGCAGGAGGCGGGCGCGGAGCGCGACATCGTGGGGGCCATCACACTCTCCGGCATCGTGCTGGGCCCGCTCCGCAGCGCCAACGTCGGCTACTGGATCGATCCGGGCCAGCTGGGCCGCGGTCTGGCGTCGGCGGCCCTGACCGCGGTCTGCGCGGCGGCCGACGGCGAACTGCACCTGCACCGGCTGGCGGCCGGCACACTGCTCGACAACGTCGCCTCGCAGCGGGTGCTGGCCAAGTGCGGTTTCGTCGAGTACGGAGTGGCCGAGGAATACCTGCACATCAATGGCGCCTGGCGCGCGCGTCGCCTGTTCCAGAAGATCCTCAACGACCGGCGCCCGTGAGGACGCGAGGACGCCCGCTCCCGGCGGGGGAACGGGCGCCCCGGGCGGTGCGCGGCGGTCAGGCCGGGCGGATCATTTCCGCCTGAGGGCCCTTGTTGCCCTGGGTGACCTCGAAGGTCACCTTCTGGCCTTCCTGGAGCTCACGGTAGCCCTGCGCGTCGATGTTCGAGTAGTGCGCGAAAACGTCGACGCCGCCACCGTCCTGCGCGATGAACCCGAATCCCTTTTCCGAGTTGAACCACTTCACCGTGCCGCTGGCCATATCCCTGTCTCCTTCGTCAAAAACGGGCTTGAATCGGCTTCCGTCATTGACGGAATCCGGAGGTGATCGCCCTGGTCCGGAGACGCACTGCACAGCAAGAACGCCCGTGAATGCGACACGGGCGTCCGGCACTTCGGAACCACGACAGCTGATCAGGACGCTACACCGACCAACGCCCGGCGGCCACGATCATCATGGCTGACGCGTCACCCTTCACCGGGCAGGGCCATGCCACCTCGCCCGGATCCACGATCGATCGGACGTGCGTACGAGAAATTTCGGCCGGCCCTTCAGGAATGCCGGGCAGGAATGCGCGTTCGGAATGCGGGGCCGCACTGCACGGCCGGCAGACTCTGGCCGAGGCTCCGAAACCGCGGGCCCGAGGGCGCGCCGGAACGAGCCCCGCCGGGCGCCGGTCGACTACTCCGAACGGTGCGCGGCCGGGCCCGGTCACGATCGCACCGGGCCCGGCTCACGCCAGGTACGGCTACCAGATCTCGTTGACCCACTCGGGGTGGTCGATGAACGGGTTCCGGTTGTGCTGGTACTTGTCGAATATCACCTGGTTACGGTGCTTTTCGAAGGTGTCCGGCGGGTCCTGCTTGCTCCACTCCGTAAGGACCGAGAGCCGCCCGATATTCGGCGCGGAGCCGTTGTCCACCTTGTCGTTGGGCTCCAGGTCCGCGAAGCCGCCCTCGCCGTCGTAACGGACGGCCATGTACAGGATCATCCGGGCGACATCGCCCTTGACGGCGTCGCGGGGCTCGAAGGAATCGTCGTCGGTGTAATTGCCCGGCGCCTCACCGACCTCCGTTCCACCGTTGTCGAAGTCCTTGTTGCCGCGGGTGCTGTTGACGGACACATCTGCCGGGCGCAGGTGGTGGATATCGGTGCCCGGCCCGGTGGCCGTACCGAAATCACCGTGCGACTTGGCCCATACGTGCTCGCGGTTCCAGTCGTCCGGATTGCTGCCGTTGGAGTCCTTGCTCTGCGAGCGCCCGGAATACAGCAGAATGACGTTCGCGCTGTTGGCCGGATCCTGGTCGGTTTCCTTGAGGGCGTCCCAGACCTGGGAATAGGACAGTTTCCCGGTCTGGGTGCTGCTGATGATCTGGTGCAGCGAATCCTTGAGGGCCTGGCCGGTCTTTCCTATCGCGTCCTTGTAGTACGTGTCGTCGTACTGCGTGGTGTCGTAGCGCGTCAGGCCGGGGTGCGATGCACCGTGCGCGACGGCGGGTCCGCCGGGAGCCGCCGTACCGGCGGTGGCGGTGGACGAGAGCGGTACGGCCACTGCGACGAGCGCAGCTCCGGCTGCCACGGTCAGCGCGGTTCGGCGCCGACGGGCCGAGCGGGTGTTGTCCACGGATGGTGTCCTCTCCCCGAAATGTGGCACCGGACCGCGAAGTGTGGGGGCACGGCCGGCACCGGCCGTTGGGTACACGGCCGCAGGCAGCCTTCCATCACGGTATTCACATCGGTGTGAACACAGGGCGAGAGTTGTGTGATTACCCGGTGGCGAACGGTCAACTGCGTCTATGGTGCGGTAAAGGCGGCAAGCCGGTGAATTGCTGTTTCGTCGTCAGGAATGACCGCCGCTCCCGTCATCGCTCACCGCAGACCGCGCAGGTTCCGCAACTCCCCGATCCGCAGCAGCCGGGCGAGCCCGAGGAACAACAGGGCCATGGTGCCCCCGCCCACGGCCAGGGCCAGGACCGGGAGCCGGTCCGCCGAGGCGGAACAGGCGCGCGCCACCAGCCAACCGACCCCTCCGGCGACCACCGCGGCGAGGGTCAACTTGCCGTAGGTACGGCACAGTCGGCGCCCGTCGAGACGTCCGGCGAGCCGTCGGCGGAGCAGCAGCGCGGTGGTGAGCATCCCGACGGCGTAGGCGACGGTGTAGGCGGCGGCCATCCAGGTCACCGCCCAGCGGGCCGGCAGGAGGTAGTGACAGGCGGCGGCCAGGCCGATGTTGACGACGCTGATGCAGACGGCCATCCAGAACGGCGTACGGGTGTCCTCGAAGGCGTAGAAGCCGCGCAGCAGCAGGTACTGGGCGGAGAACGGGATCAGGCCCAGGCCGAAGGCCTGGAGCATATGGCCGGTGGGGACGGCCGAGGCGGGGTCGACCGCGCCGTGGGCGATGAAGAGCTGGGCGATCTGCGGGCCGAAGGCGAGGAAGAAGAAGGCGGCGGGAACGATGAGGGCGCCGCTGACCCGCAGCCCGCGCGACAGGTCGTCGCGCAGATCGTCCAGGCGGTGCTCGGTGGCGGCGCGGCTCATCCGCGGCAGCAGCGCCGTCACCAGCGAGACGGTGACGATGGACTGCGGCAGGTTCCAGATGTTCTGGGCGTTGGAATAGGCGGCGTATCCGACGCCGGCGGTGGGCAGTTGCTGGTCCGCGGCGGTGGCGAAGTGCGTGACGACGACCATCGCGACGAGGTTCGCGAACACGAACAGCAGGGTCCAGCGGGCGGCCACGACACTTTTGCGCAGTCCGTGGCCGAGCCAGTCGAACCGCGGCCGGAAGCGGAATCCGGCGGCGCGGACGAAGGGGATCAGGGCCAGGCCCTGGAGGGCGATGCCGCCGGTGGTGGCCAGGCCCAGGAGGTCGATCTGGGCCGGCGTGATGTCCTGGATCCGATCGGGCCCCGCCAGCAGGCCGATGTAGAGGGCGAACATCGTGATCAGCACGACGTTGTTGAGCACAGGTGTCCACATCATCGCGCCGAACTTGCTTCTGGCGTTGAGGACTTGCCCCAGGATGAAGAAGAGCCCGTAGAAGAAGACCTGCGGGAGGAGGAAGCGGGCGAAGACGACCGTGAGCTCGAAGGACGCATGCGACGCGGGGGTGTCCGGGGTGTACACGGCGACGATGGCCGGGGCGGCCCACACCGCGAGCGCCGTACCGGCCGCGAGGACGCTCAGGACGAGGGTGACCAGCCGCTGCTCGAAGGCGCGCCCGCCGTCCGCGTCCTCGGCGCGTGCCCGGACGAGCTGCGGGACCAGCACCGAGTTCAGGGCGCCGCCGATCAACAGCGTGTAGATGCTCATCGGTACGGCGTTGGCGATGCCGTACGAACTCGCGAGCAGGCCGGTGCCCACGGCCCCGGCCTGCAACACCGTCCGGATGAGCCCGGTCGCCCGTGAGATCACCGTCCCCGCGGCCATCAGCAACGACGATCGCGCCAGGCTGCCGCCCTTGCCGCCGCGCTTGCCGCCGTCCGCGGGCGCGACGTCCGCCCGCTGTTCGGCGGGCGTGCCGGTGCCGTGCGATGTGGTGTGGTGTGTGGTCCCCTCGATCATGGCGATCAATCTATGGTGCTGCGCCACGCGCGGTCAGCCGGCCCCCGGCGGGAGCGGTCGGGCGCGGTCCGGGTCGAGGAGCGGGGCGAGCAGATCGCCGTCGCGGGCGAGGCGGGGCGCGATGTCGCCGAAGCGGAAGGTGAGTTGGGCCGGTTCGGTGCAGGCGGCGATCTCGTCCCAGGTGACGGGGGCGGAGACGGTGGGGAGGGAGCGGGCACGCAGGGTGTAGGCGACCGCGGTGGTCTTGGCCGCGGCGTTCTGCGAGAAGTCGATGAAGACCTTGCCGGGGCGCAGTGCCTTGGTCATTTTGTGCAGGACGAGATCCGGCAGGGCCGTCTGCGCCTCGATGGCGAGGCTCCTGGCGTAGGCGGTGGCCCGCTCCGAGGGGGCCGGCTCGATGGGCACGATGAGGTGCAGGCCCTTGGAGCCGCTGGTCTTCGCGTGGGCGTCGAGCCCGTCGGCCGCGAGCCGGTCGCGCAGCCACCGGGCCGCGGTGCAGCACTCGACGACGGTGGCCGGTTCCCCGGGGTCGAGGTCGAACACGAGGCGGTCGGCGGTGCCCGGTGTCCGGCAGGTCCACTGCGGTGCGTGCAGCTCGACGACCAGGTTCGCGGCCCAGACCAGCGCGGCGAGGTCCTGCAGCAGGACCTGGCGGGTGGGGCCGGAGGTCGTATGGGGCACCTCGCAGGTCTGCACCCATGAGGGAGTGCCGGGCGGGACGTTCTTGGTGAAGAAGCGCTGGCCGCCGGGTCCGTCGGGGTAGCGCAGAAAGGAGAGCGGACGGTCGCGGAGGTGCGCGAGGAGCGGGCCGGCGGTGACGGTGCAGTAGTGGACCAGCTCGCCCTTGGTCGTGCCGGTCTCGGGATGGATGACCTTGTCGAGGTTGGTCAGCGAGAGGCGCCGCCCCTCCACATCGGTGATCGGCGACATACGATGAGAATCCCACAGATCCCCACACAAGGGATGACGTATGCGTTCCATCTGGAATGGCTCCATCACCTTTGGCCTGGTCACCATCCCCGTGAAGATGTACAGCGCGACCGAGCGGACCTCCTCGGTCTCCTTCGTACGCATTCACGAGGCGGACGGTGCACAGATCCGGTACCGCAAGATCTGCGAGCTGGACGGGGAAGAGGTGCCGAACGAAGAGGTCGGCAAGGGCTATCAGGCGCCCGGTGACGACACCATCGTGCAGATCACCGACGAGGACCTCGCCCGGCTGCCGATGCCGACCGCCAAGACGCTGGCGATCCTGGCGTTCGTCGACCCCGCCGAGATCGACCCCCTCCAGATGGACAAGGCCTACTACCTGGGGCCGAACGGCTCCTCCGCCGTCAAGCCGTACACGGTGCTGCGGGAGGCCCTGGAGCACCGGCGGAAGGCCGCGATCGGCAAGGTGGCGATCCGCGGCCGGGAGTCGCTGGCCATGCTGCGCGCACACGACGGGGCGCTCGTGATGCATTCGCTGCTGTGGCCCGACCAGCTGCGCCCGGCGGCCGGGGCGGGCCCCGGCGCCGACGTCAGGATCCGCGAGAATGAGCTCACGCTCGCCGAGACGCTGATGGACTCCCTGGGCGAGCTGGACCCCGCCGAGCTCCACGACGAGTACCGCGAGGCCGTCGAACAGCTCGCCGCCCAGAAGCTGTCCGGCAGGACACTGGCCACCGCGGCCACCACGGGCTCCGGCGGCCAGGTCATCGATCTGACGGCCGCGCTGGAGAAGAGCGTCGCGGCGGCCCGGGGCACCGGCGGAGCAGAAGCGGATCGCGAGGCGTCCGTCACGCCGATCCGGGGGCGACGGACGGCGAAGCGGACGGCGGCGAAGAAGACGACGGCGAAGAAGAGCGGCACGGCGGAGGCCGCGGCCGAGAAGAGCGCCCCGAAGAAGACGGCGGCAGCGAAGACCACGGCCAAGAAGGCCGCGGCCGAGAAGACGGGGGCGAGGAGAACGGCGGCGAAGAAGGCCACCGAGAAGATGGCCCCCGAGAAGAAGCCGGCGACGGCCGGGAAGCGCACCGGCAAGTCCGCCGCGAGCTCCGCGAAGGGCACCACCGGGGCGGCTCGGGCCACCGCCAAGAAGGCCCCGGCGAAAAAGACGGGCAAGAAGGCATCGGCGTGATCCGGGGCACCTGGGCTCCCGCCCGGCCTAGAGTCGTGTCATGGCTTCAGACGAGGGGACGACCACCCGCATCGACAGCTGGCTCTGGTCGGTACGGCTCATCAAGACGCGGTCGGCGGCCACCACGGCCTGCCGCGCGGGGCACGTACGCGTCAACGGCGACCGGGTGAAGGCCGCTCATGCGGTGCGCGGCGGCGACGAGGTGCGGCTGCGTCACGGCGGCCGGGAGCGCATCGTGGTCGTTGCCAAGGTGATCCGCAAGCGGGTGGGCGCGTCCGTCGCCGCCGAGTGCTTCGTCGACAACAGCCCGCCGCCCCCGCCGCGCGAGGAGACGCCCGTCGCCGCGCACCGTGACCGTGGCGCCGGCCGCCCCACCAAGCGCGACCGCCGTGAGATCGAGCAGCTGATGTTGCGCGGCCGGTAGCCCTGGGATACGCGGCCGGTGGCCGGGGCGGGCGAGGCCGCCGGTCCGGTCTACGCCGGCAGCAGGGCGTCCACGTAGAGCCACCGGCCGTCCTCGCGGACGAACCGGCTGTTCTCGTACTGGCTCCCGGCCCTGCCCTGCAGCGTGTAGTGGGCGCGGAACTCCACCGTGCCCTCGGTGTGGAAGGCGCTGCCGCCGGTGGCGCCGAGGATCTCCAGGCCGGTCCACCGCTGGCCCGAGTCCAATTCCAGGCCGGCGGGCCGGGTCGTCGGGTGCCAGGTCCGCAGCAGGTATCCGTCGTCCCCGACGACGAAGGCGCTGTAGCGCGAGCGCATCAGCCGCTCCGCGCTGGGGGCGGCGGCGCGCCCGTCGTGGCAGGCGCCGCAGCAGTCGCGGTAGGTCTCGTCGCGTCCGCAGGGGCAGGGCGAGGCGGGGGTCACGGCGGGCCGGCGGGGCGTTTTCTTCTTCGACACCCCCCGATTGTGCCGGAGGGCGCGGGAGCTCCCGGTGGCGGGATCCGGGCACGACACGCGAAGCACAGTTCGAGGCGACGCGCCCTGTGGGCGGGGCCCGTTTGGGGGGTTTCAACGATAAATCACCCATTCGCAGCTTTTGATGGCTTGATACTTGCTGTGAGGCTGGAAGAACTCATGGTGATCGTCCCCACCACCCAGGAGAGAACCCCCATGATTCTGTCCATTTCCGGCGTCATCCTGCTCGGCGTCATCGTCTTCCTGTTCTTCCGCAAGGACGGCCTCAAGTGGTCCCACGCGCTGGTCTGTGCGCTCTTCGGGTTCTACCTCGCGGGCTCCGCCATCGCGCCCAGCATCAAGGCCGGCGGCGCCAGCCTCGCGGGCCTCCTGAGCGGGCTGAAGATCTAGCCCGCTCCACCGCCCCGGCTCGCCCCACACGTCGAGCCGTCACGACCGCAGCACGAGCAACAGGAGACAGATGTGGCCCGGCGCCCCCTGCCCCGCATCCTGACCGACAGCGCTTCCCTCGCGCGCAGCAGAGACATCGCGCGCACTGCCGCCGACAGCGCCTCCGATGTGTTCCATCCGCTGATCACCATCAGCCGTGGACTGCGCCGGCTGGCAGCGAACGGCAGACAGCGCTGGGATGCGACCCCCAAGGATCGCCGGAGTCCACTGTTCTTCTCCGTTGCCGCGTGCCTGGTGGCCGTGGCGCTGGTGCCATACGGGCCGCTGCTCGCAGCCATCGCGGTGATGGCGGCGGCGGCCTGGGCGGGCCGGGACCACACGCCGGCGGAGACCGGCCCCAGTGAGGCCGAGGCGGAGCGGCTGCAGGCGCTGTACGACGCGCTCGTGCCGTACTTCTCCGCCGACGGCGACCCCAGCCCCCTCTACGCCCACGGCGGTGAGTGGGACCAGTCCTTCACCGAGTACGGCTTCGACGACGACGGACGGCTGGAGCACCTGCAGCTGAAGTACCCGGCGTACTTCACCGATGGCGAGGACCTGTCCCGGTCCCGCGTCGAGCAGGTGCTGCACGCCAAGTCCGGCCGTGGCCGCGAGTACCACTTCGCCTGGGACGAGGCGGCCAATCAGCTGGTGCTCAGCGTCCTGAGTGCGCTGCCCACGGACATCGCGGCGCAGGAGTTCATCGTCTCGCCGGGCGAGACGGTCCTCGGGTTCACCGACCCGGACGCGGTCCAGCGGACCCTGCCGGTCGTCCAGGACGACGAGTCGCAGGATGTGCCACCGGTGGTCTGGCGTACCGGACTGCGGTCCACCGAGCCGCATCTGCTCGCCCTGGGCCGGCCGGGGACGGGCGGCACGACGCTGCTGCGGTCCATCGCGCTGCAGGCGCTGGCCGACGGCGATGTGCTGGTCATCGACGGCAGCGGCACCGGGGAGTTCGCGTGCCTGGCCGGACGCTGCGGGGTGCTGGGGGTGGAGAGCGGCCTCGCGGGGGCGCGGGCGACACTGGAGTGGGCCGCGCACGAGACCGAGCGGCGGCTGATCTCGGCGAACCGGGCGCGGCAGGCCGGCATGTCCCCGCCGGAGGACACCCGGCGGCCGCTGTGGATCATCGCGGACCGCCCGACCACGCTCGCCCATCTCGCGGCCGCCGAGGGCCGGGAGGATCCGCAGCGGCTGTTGCAGGTGCCGCTGCGGCACGGCGGGGCGGCCAACGTCACCGTCGTCGTGGCCGATCAGCTCGAGAGCGTGGACCTGCTGAGCGACACCGTGCGGGCCCACACCCGGGCGCGGGTCGTCCTGGGGCCGGCGTCGGCGGAGGCGGTGCGCTCCGTGCTCGGGGCGCCGCCGTCCACCACGCCGACGGACGACGTACCGCCCGGCCGCGGGTATGCACGCCTCGGGAGCGGCCCGGTACTGCGGCTCCAGGTGCCGGCCACCCCCGACCCGTTCGACGAGGCGACCAGCGAGGCCCACCGGCAGGCCGTGCTGGCGCTGCTGCCGGAGCGGACGCCTCCGATGACCATGTCGACGTCCTTCGCCAAGCCCGCCCTCACACCCGCGCCCGCACCCGCGGCGGACGAGGCCACCCCGTTGAGCACGAGCACGCAGATCGCGACCGTCAACGGCGGCGGCACGCTCGCGGTCAACGGATCGGAGGCCGCACACTTCGAGGGCTGAGGCCCCCGCGGAACCGACGGCCCGTCAGGCGACGAACAGATGGCGCGCTTCGGTCTCGACGGGGGCGCCGGAGGCCACCAGGCGCGCGGCGCCCGCCAGCCGTACGGCGGCCTCCTCGGCGACCGCGCCGTTGACCGTGAACGGGAGCCGCACAAAGCCTTCGAAGGCGCCGTCGACGCCGAACCGCGGGCCGGACGGTACACGCACCCCGAGCCGCTCCCCCGCCTCGGCGATGCGGGATCCGGACAGGCCGCCCGTCCGGGCCCAGAGGGTGAGGCCGCCGCGCGGCACGCTGAACTCCCAGTCCGGCAGGTGCCGGCCGAGCGCGGCGACGATCGCCGCGCGGTTCTCGCGGGCCTGCTCGCGGCGGACCTCGACGGCGGCCTCCCAGCCCTCGCCCCGCAGCAGCGAGGCGATGGCGAGCTGTTCGAGCACCGGTGAGCCCAGGTCGGAGTAGGCGCGGGCGGCGATCAGGGTGCGGATGATGTCCGGGGCGGCGCGCACCCAGCCGATCCGCATCCCGGCCCAGAACGCCTTGCTGGCCGAGCCGACGGTGATCACGGCGCTGCCCCCGGGGTCGAAGGCACAGACGGGACGCGGGGGGTCGGGATCCTCGTCCAGGTGCAGTTCGGCCATGGTTTCGTCGACGACGAGCAGCGTGCCGGCCGACCGCGCGGCGTCGACGAGGCGGCGGCGCTGGTCGTCGGTGGCCAGGGTGCCCGTGGGGTTGTGGAAATCGGCGACGACATAGGCCATCCGGGGCGCCGCGTCGCGCATCACCTGTCGCCACAGGGGGACGTCCCAGCCGGCCAGCCGCTCCCCCAGGGCGACGGGGACGAGCCGGGCGCCGGCGTCCCGCATCAGCTGCAGGATGTTGGCGTACGACGGGGAGTCGACGGCCACCCGTTCGCCGGGGCTCGTACACAGCCGACAGATCGCGGCGACCGCGCCCATCGCGCCCGTGGTCACCATGATCTGCTCGGGCATGGTGGGGATGCCGCGCGCGGTGTAGCGGTCGGCGAGGGCCTGGCGCAGGACGGGGAGTCCGGCCGGGTAGTCGCCGTGGGTGTGGGCGTAGAGCGGCAGGTCGGCCATGGCGCCCTGCACGGCGCGGGTCAGCCAGGGTTCCGGGGCCGGGAGGGCGGCGCAGCCGAGGTCGATGATCGAGCCGGCGGCCTCCGGCGGCAGCGGTTCCAGGGCCCGGGTGGGCAGCGGATTCCCCGCCGGGACCGCGGTCCAACTGCCCGAGCCCCGGCGGGACTCCAGGAAGCCTTCGGCGCGCAGCGCCTCGTAGGCGGCGGCAACGGTGGTGCGGCTGACCCCGAAGGCCGCGGCCAGCTCCCGCTCGGCGGGAAGCCGGGCGGCGACGGGCACCCGTCCCTCCAGGACGAGGAGACGGACGCCGTCGGCGAGGCTGCGGTAGGCGGGCAACCGGCGCCCGGCGGCCGTGAGTTCGGCGTCCCGCGGGTCCTGCGACCGGAGCAGCCGGGCGAGTTGGGGTGCACCCACCGCCGAAGTCCACTGAGCCATGGAAATCAGTCCACCTTCGCCGAATTGGCTCTACTTCCCGAGTTCGTACCGGCCACATGGTGTCATGCGTCAGTCCAATTCTGCCAGGAGGGGAAAGAGTCGTGTCCATCACCCGGGAAACCGCCATTCCGAGGGCGCTGCTGCCGCGCCGGCTCGGCCAGCTCTACACGGGACTCGTGCTGTACGGCGTGAGCATGGGCCTGATGCTGCGGGCCGACCTCGGACTGGAGCCGTGGAGCGTCCTCAACCAGGGCATCTCGCGCCATACGGGGCTGACGATCGGCACCGTCACCATCGTCTCCGGTGCGCTGATCCTGCTGCTGTGGATCCCGCTGCGCCAGCGTCCTGGGCTGGGGACGGTGTCGAATGTGGTGATTCTCGGGGTGGTCATGGACGCGACGCTGGCGCTGGTGCCCGAGCTGCACGCGCTCGGCGCCCGGATTCCACTGCTGGCCTTCGCCGTGATCCTCAACGGCTCCGCGACCGGCCTGTACATCTCCGCCCGCTTCGGCCCCGGCCCGCGCGACGGCCTGATGACCGGCCTCCACCTGCGGACCGGCCGTCCGGTGCGGCTGGTGCGGACCTGCATCGAGGTGACCGTACTGGCGGTGGGCTTCGCGCTCGGCGGCTCCCTCGGAGCCGGCACGGTCGTGTACGCGCTGGCCATCGGGCCGCTGGCGCAGTTCTTCCTCCGGCGCTTCGCGATCAAGGGCCTGTCCGAGCCGCCGTCGCAGGTGGTGGCCCGCGGAGGGGCGTCAACCGAGCGCGCAATACTGCAGAAGTGACCTCAGCGATACGCATCCGCCACGCCTATCTCGACCACCCCACCCCGCTCGCCTTCGCCCACCGGGGCGGCGCCGCCGACGGGCTGGAGAACACCGCCGTCGCCTTCCGGCGCGCGGTGGATCTCGGCTACCGCTATCTGGAGACCGACGTCCACGCCACCTCGGACGGGGAACTCGTCGCGTTCCACGACGCGACCCTCGACCGCGTCACCGACACCCGCGGAAGGATCGAACGGCTCCCCTGGCGGGCGGTGCGCGGGGCCCGGGTCGGCGGACGGGAGCCGCTGCCGCTCTTCGCCGAGCTGCTGGAGGAGTTCCCCGAGGCACGGTGGAACATCGACATCAAGGCGGATGCCGCACTCGCCCCGCTGCTGGACCTGCTGGAGCGCACCGGCGCCTGGGACCGGGTGTGCGTGGGATCGTTCTCGGAGGCTCGGGTGGCCCGGGCGCAGCGGCTGGCGGGGGCGCGGCTGGCGACCTCCCTCGGCATCCGTGGGGTGGCCGGTCTGCGGATGCGCTCCTACGGGCGCGGCGCGGTGCCGCTGGACCGGCTGCTGGGCGCGGCGGTGCGGCGCAACGCGGTGTGCGTCCAGGTTCCCGAACGACAGTCCGGCATCCCCGTCGCCGACCGCCTGTTCCTGCGCGCCGCGCGTGCACTGGGCATGCAGGTCCATGTGTGGACGGTCAACGATGCGGATCGGATGAGGGCGCTGCTGGACCTCGGCGTGGATGGCATCATGACCGATCAGATCGACACATTGCGCGGGGTGCTGACCGAGCAGGGCTCCTGGGTCTGACCGCCCGGTGCCGGTTCGCGACGGCGACGGGGACAGGAAGACGGGGGTGGGCGCGGTGAGCGCGCAGGCCGTGATCGGGGACGTCGAAGGGGATGCGGCGGCCAGACGCCGGGAACAGCGCGGCTGGTACTGGTACGACTGGGCCAACAGCGTCTACTCGACGAGCGTGCTGACCGTCTTCCTCGGGCCCTATCTGACATCGGTGGCCAAGGCCGCCGGGGACGCCGACGGTTTCGTGCACCCGCTGGGCATACCGGTGCGGGCGGGGTCCTTCTTCGCGTACTCGGTGTCGGCGTCGCTGCTGCTGTCGGTGCTGGCGATGCCGGTGGCCGGTGCCCTGGTGGACCGGACCGGCCGCAAGAAGCCGATGCTGGGCGTCTGCGCGTACACCGGGGCCGCGGCGACCGGGGGGATGTACTTCCTCGGCGGCGAGCGCTATCTGCTCGGCGGGGCGCTGCTGATCGTCGCGAACGTCTGCTTCGTGGTGTCGATGATGCTCTACAACTCCTTCCTGCCGCAGATAGCCGAGCCCGAGGAGCGCGACGCGGTCTCCTCCCGGGGCTGGGCGTTCGGCTACGCGGCGGGCGCGCTGGTACTGATCGCCAACCTGGCGCTGTACGCCGGGCACGCCTCCTTCGGCGTCTCCGAGGGGACCGCCGTCCGCATCTGTCTGGCGTCGGCGGGCCTGTGGTGGGGCGCCTTCTCGCTGATACCCCTGCGGCGGCTGCGCGACCGGCGGGCGGCGCGCGCCGCCGCGGCGGACCGGCCGCGCGGCGCAGCGCTCGGCCAGGGTTGGCGCCAGCTCCGCGGAACGCTGCGCGACATGCGCCGCCACCCGCTCACACTCGCCTTCCTGCTCGCCTACCTCGTCTACAACGACGGGGTGCAGACGGTGATCAGCCAGGCGTCGATCTACGGCTCGGAGGAACTCCGGCTGGACCAGACGACGCTGATCGTCGCGGTCCTGCTGGTGCAGGTGCTGGCCGCGGCCGGCGCGCTGGCGATGGGGCGGCTGGCGCGGCGGTACGGCGCCCACCGCACGATCCTGGGCTCGCTGGTGGCCTGGACCCTGACGCTCGCGGCCGGGTACTTCCTGCCGGCAAGGGCGCCCGTGTGGTTCTTCGCGCTGGCGTCGGCGATCGGCCTGGTCCTGGGCGGGAGCCAGGCGCTCTCCCGGTCGCTGTTCTCGCATCTGGTGCCGCGCGGCAAGGAGGCCGAATATTTCTCCGCGTACGAGATGAGCGACCGGGGCGTGAGCTGGCTGGGACCGCTGGTGTTCGGGGTGGCCTACCAGCTGACCGGAAGCTACCGGGACGCCATCGTGTCCCTGGCGGCGTTCTTCGCGGTCGGTTTTGTACTGCTGGCCAGGGTGCCGGTGCGGCGGGCGATCGCGGCGGCGGGCAATCCCGTCCCGGACCTGATTTAGGTTCGGGGGGCGCGGGCCGGTAGTGTACGCCTTTGGCTCACCAGGCGGACCGTTACTGCGCGCTCAACTATGTAAAGCGTTGGGTGACATCTGCTGCCAGATGTGACAAACCGGGCGCTGGTGGGTACAACAAGGGGCGGCACGAAGAGGAACCAAGCGGCGCGCAGCGCCTCCGTCAAGGGCGGTGGTGGGCGACGGGTGGGCGCATGTCCCGGATTACGGGAATCTTCACCGCCGACCGGACGTTGACCGGATGACGACGACAGCGACACCTGTCCTGTGGGCGACAAGCCCGGGAGGCACGATTCATGAGTGAGCGAGCTCTCCGCGGCACGCGACTCGTGGTGACCAGCTACGAGACCGACCGCGGCATCGACCTGGCCCCGCGCCAGGCGGTGGAGTACGCATGCGAGAACGGCCATCGATTTGAGATGCCGTTCTCGGTTGAGGCCGAGATTCCGCCGGAGTGGGAGTGCAAGGTATGCGGTGCACCCTCCCTCCTGGTGGATGGCGACGGCCCCGAGGAGAAGAAGGGCAAGCCGGCGCGTACGCACTGGGACATGCTCATGGAGCGGCGCACCCGCGAGGAGCTCGAGGAGGTGCTGGCCGAGCGGCTGGCAGTCCTGCGCTCCGGCACCATGAACATTGCCGTGCATCCGCGCGACAGCAACCGCAAGTCCGCCTGACAACCGGACTCTGCGCCTGAGAAGTACGCAGCACGAGGGCCGGGGCCACCGCATTGCGCGGTGGCCCCGGCCCTTGCTCGTGGGCGCTCGCCGTCAGCCGGTCAGCGGCGGGTCCTGGCGGCGCGGGGTCGGGGGCTCCTCGTCCCTGATGACCTCGCCCTGGACGACGCGGCCGTCGGGGCGGTGCATACGGGCCTGCTGGAACGCCTCACCGAACGACCCCGGAGGGTAGGCCGCCTTCCTGTTCAGCAGCTTCTGCGTGCGGCGCCGGATCAGCTTCCCGGTCGGCGGGAAGAGGCACAGCAGCCCGGCCGCGTCGGACACCGGCCCCGGCACCATCAGCAGCAGACCGCCGAGCATCACGAGGGCGTTCCCCTGGGACGACGCGCCGCTCCGGTCGGAAGTGCCGCCCTTGGCCGAGGCGCCGCCCTGGTCGGAAGTGCCGCCCGCCCCCGAGGCGCCGCCCTCCGGGGTGGCGGACTCCTCGGACGCTCCGGGGCCGGCCGTCTGCAGGGTCTCGGTGAGGTTGCGCCAGGCACGGCGGCCCGCCCGCTTGATCACCAGGCCGCCGAGCAGCACGCCGGCGACCAGCAGCAGGAAGACCGTGAAACCGCTCGTCGCCCTGGCGATGACGATCAGCAGCCAGACCTCCAGCACCACCCAGGCGGCGACGCCCAGCGGGACGAACCGGCGGGCGCGTGAACGCTGGGGCGGGCGGGGACTCGGCGGTGGCATGGCTCCGAAGGTCATGCCACAAGTGTGCCTGGCCCCGATCTCCGGGCGGTCAGCGGCCGCGGATCTTGTTCACCCGGGTGTCGACGCCCCAGGCCGTGATCCGCCACAGCGCCTCGACCATGATGTCGCGGCTCATCTTGCTGTCCCCCAGCTCCCGGTCGACGAAGGTGATCGGGACCTCGACGACGTGGAAGCCGGCCCGCACCGCGCGGCGGGCGAGGTCGACCTGGAAGCAGTAGCCGGCCGAGGCCACCTCCTCCAGCCCGAGACCGTTGAGCGTCTCGACCCGGAAGGCCCGGAAGCCGCCGGTCACATCGCGGATCGGCACGTCCAGGAGGGCGCGGGAGTAGGCGCTGGCACCGCGGGAGAGGAACTCGCGGCTCTTGGGCCAGTTCACCACCCGCCCGCCGGGCACCCAGCGCGAGCCGAGCACCAGATCGGCGCCCTTGAGGGCGGTGAGCAGCCGCGGCAGCTCTTCCGGCCGGTGGGAGCCGTCGGCGTCCATCTCGACCAGCACGCCGTAGCCGTTGTCCATGCCCCACTGGAAGCCCGCGAGGTAGGCGGCGCCGAGCCCTTCCTTGCCCTGGCGGTGCAGCACGTGGACGTGCTCGTCGTCCGCGGCGAGCTCATCGGCGAACTTGCCGGTGCCGTCGGGACTGTTGTCGTCCGCGATCAACACATGCGCCTCGGGGACGGCGGACCGCACCCGCGAGACGATCGGCTTGATGTTCTCCGCCTCGTTGTACGTCGGGATGATCACCAACGTGGTGCCGAGCGGACCGTATCGCCGCTGACCGCCGTCTGTCACTGCTTCCCCTTCTCGGTCTTCGAACGCCCGCGCCGGCCGGCGACAATCGCGGCGGCACAGGACAGAAGACCCACGATAGCGAGCGCCCACTCGGGTGCCGCACCGACGCGGTCGGCGAGCGTCGTTTCGTCGCGCAGCGGGATCCGTGCGGAGACGACGCCCTGGGTGAATTCGGGGATCTGGTGGGTGACCTTGCCGTCCGGGGCGACCACGGCGCTGATGCCGCTGGTGGCGGCGGTGACCACGGCCCGGCCGTGCTCGACGGCGCGCAGCTTGGACATCGCCAGCTGCTGCTCGGGCTGGCCGGTGCGGCCGTAGGTGGCGTTGTTGGTCTGGATGACCAGGGCACGGGCGCCGGCACCGACGGTGTCGTGCACGATCTCGTCGTACGCGACCTCGAAGCAGATCACGTCGCCCAGCTTGGCGGGGCCGAGGTTCAGCACACCGGTGTGGTTGCCGGGGTAGAAGTCCCGGGGCACCCTCTGGAAGCGCGTGATGATCTTGCTGAGCTGCTCCCGGAAGGGCACGTACTCGCCGAACGGCACCGGGTGCTGCTTGGTGTACGAGGCGCCCGGCCCCTTCTTCGGGTCCCAGACGATGCCCTCGTTGAAGACATAGCCCTTCTTGGAGGGGTGGTCGACCAGGGCACCGACCAGGACGGGAACGCCGATGGCCTTCACCGCCTCGTCGATCCGGTCGTACGCCTGCGGGTACTGGAAGGGGTCGAGGTCGGAGGAGTTCTCCGGCCAGATGACCAGGTCGGGCTTCTTGGCCCGGCCCGCCTTGATGTCGGCGGCGAGCTTCTCGGTGGCCGTGGCGTGGTTGTCGAGGATCTTCATGGGGCGGCCCAGGAAGTCCATGCCGGCCTGCTGGACGTTGCCCTGGACCACGGCGATGTTCGCGCTGTCGTCCGCCTTCGTCGGGACGGGCACCAGCGCGCCCGCGACGGTGACGGCGGCTGCCAGGCCGAACGCCTCCAGTGCGGGGACCGCCTTGCGCAGCGAGCCGGAGGTGCGCAGGCCCCACAGCGCGGCGGCGCAGACGGCCAGCAGCGTGCCGGCCAGCGCGACGGCGAAAGTCACCAGCGGGGCGCCGCCGAGCGCGGCGAGCGGGGTGAACGGCGAACCGGTGTTGGCGAACGCCAGCCGCCCCCAGGGAAAGCCGCCGAACGGCAGCCGGTCGCGGGCCCACTCCTCGGCGACCCACAGACATGCGGCCCACAGCGGCCAGGCGGGCAGCCGGGAGGTGCCGGCCAGCGCCGCGCCCAGGGCCGCCAGGAACAGCGCCTCGGCGACGGAGAGCCCGAACACCGCGTCCCAGCCGACCACATGCAGCCACTTGAGCAGGATCCCGAAGAACGGCAGCCCGAAGGCGAAGCCGGTCCAGGCGCCCTGGCGCACCGTCCGGCCGCGGGTCAGCAGGGACAGCGCGGCCACGCCCACCAGGGACAGCGGCCACAGGTCGTACGGCGGGAAGGCGAGGCCGAGGACGACGCCGGAGACGACCGCCAGCACGGTGCGCGGCGCTTCTCTGCGAGCCGACGAGGCGAGGCGGCGGAGGCGGCCGGGCCGGCGGGGCATGTCGGTCACATCCGTCTCGGCACCCGGATCCGGGCCGTCGGGCGAGGCGCCGCTGACGGCTTCGTCGAGGGTGTCGGAGCCCGATGACACGGTCGTGGCCTTCCTGCAGGTCGTGCGGTCGTGAGCTGACCGTACCTCGGGAGGGCGCAATCGCGGGGGTCAGGTGCGCAGGACGGAAGCGCACCGAGGCGGCGAGCGGTGCGGATAGGGGCCCGGTGCCCTTCGGGCCGACCTGGGACCCGCTGGCTGCGGGTCGACCGAAAGCCGTTGTCTACTGAGCGTCCGGGCCCCACCCGGGTCGCACCTGCCGACCGGCTGAGACGTTCCGTCGTGTCGTGCCGCTGACGCTGGACCTGGCTCCCAGTGGCGGTGCGCCGGTGTGGCGCCCCGTCCCATGGCCCAGCTGCGTGCGACGACTGCGCGGAGGTCTCGCGATCGGACGTCCTGTGGTGGACTCGGCCGAACCTACCGGCCGCCGACCGCCTGCTGTCAACAGGTGCCCCGCCTGCGTCGTTTTCGCGTCGTCCCAGGTCACCGGCGAGCGTGCCCAGGTGGGGCAAGCGGCTGCATGCGCGCCGTTCCGCGAGACCTGCCCGCCCGATGTCACTCGATCGGCCGCGCGAAGACGGTACGTCCTGCGACGACCGTGGTCAGGCACTGCGGAAGGTCGCTGCCGGGCGTCAGATCGGGCAGGCCGGGGGTGCCGGAGCGGGGGTCGGTGGACCAGCGCTCCACCCGCTCGTCGGGGGCCTGGACGATGAGTTCGCCGGTGTGCCAGACCGCGTAGTCGGCGGGCGCGCCGGGGACCAGGACCCCCGCGTCGTCCCGGCCGACGGCACGCCAGCCGCCGCGGGTGTGGGCGGTGAAGGCGGCGCGGGCGGAGATGCCGTGGGCGCGGGTGCGGTGGAAGACGGCGGCGCGCAGGGTGCCCCAGGGGTCGAGCGGGGTGACCGGGCTGTCGGATCCGAGGGCGAGCGGGACACCGGCCTTGAGCAGGGCGGCGTACGGGTTGAGGGTGGCGGCCCGATCGGTGCCCAGTCGGGCGGCGTACATGCCTTCCGCGCCGCCCCAGGCCGCGTCGAAGGCGGGCTGGACGGAGGCGGTCAGGGCGAGGTCGGCGAAGCCGGCGACGGTGGCGTCGGTGAGCATTTCGGCGTGTTCGACGCGGTGCCGGGCGGCCCGGATCCGGTCCAGGCCGACGCGCTCGGCGGCGGCGCGAACGCCGTCGACCACGGTGCTCAGCGCGGCGTCGCCGATGGCGTGGAACCCGGCCTGGAGCCCCGCTTCGGTACAGGCGGCGACATGGGCCGCGACGGCCGCGGTGTCGAGGTGCCCGGCGCCGCAGTGGCCGGCGTCCGCGTACGGGGCGTGCAGGTGTGCGGTGTGCGAGCCGAGGGAGCCGTCCGCGAAGAGGTCGCCGGCCGCTCCGATGGCGCCGAGCTCCCGGATCCGTTCGGCGTCCTTTGCGGATGCGATCAGCTCGGCCCAGTAGCCGACCACCCGCGGCCCGTTCCCGTCCGCCGCCAGGGCCAGCAGCGCGGTGAAGTCGTCCTCGCCGGAGATCTGGGGCCCGGCGCACTCATGGATGCTGCCGATACCGAGGGAGGCCGCGCGGGCGAGCGCCGCGGCCTGGGCGTCGGCGCGCTGGGCGGGGGTGACGGTGGCGTACGCGGCCTGCCGAACGGCGTGGTGGGCGTCGCGGGTCAGGGGAGCGTCGGCATGGAACCCGGGGAGCTCGCGGACAGCGGGGACCAGGTCGAGCAGTGCCGTCGTCACGACCGCGGAGTGCACGTCGACCCGGGTGAGATAGAGGGGCCGGCCGCCGGTGGCCGCGTCCAGCTCCGCGCGGGAGGGCGGACGGCCTTCGGGCCAGGCGCTGGCGTCCCAGCCGTGGCCGAGCAGGATCCGGTCGGTGGGGCGGGCAGCGGCGTACTCGCGGATCCGGGCGAGCGCGTCGGGGAGTGTGGCGGCGCCGGAGAGGTCCAGGCCGGTGAGCGCGAGGCCGGTCGCCGTGGTGTGCACATGTGCGTCCGTGAACGCCGGGGTGACCAGTGCGCCGTCGAGCCGTACGACCTCATCGACGCCGTCGGCGAAGGAATCGGCCGCGCCCTCTTCCCCCACCCAGGCGATGCGGTCGCCCTCCACCACCATGGCGGTGGCGAAAGGATCCGCTGGGCTGTGCACCTCGCCGCCGCGCAGCAGGACGGTACGGGGCCGGGTGGGAGTGGGGGTGCGCTCGCTCATACCGGACAGTTTGACCCCTTCGCGCAGGTGGGCAGCGCGCGGGGGGCGATTGCCGGTCAGATCCGCGGCGGCCGGGCCTCGTACGGGGTGGAGAGCACGACCGTGGTGCGGGTGGAGACGCCGGCCAGCGTACGGATGCGGGTGAGCAGGTGCTCCAGCTCCAGCGGGGTGGCGACCCGGACCTTGAGGATGTAGTTCTCGTCGCCCGCGACGCTGTGGCATGCCTCCAGCTCGGGCACCTCGGCGAGCCGGTCGGCGATGTCGTCCGGGGCGCTGGGGTCGAAGGGTTTGACCGAGATGAAGGCCGTCAGCGGCAGGCCCACGGCTTCGGGGTCCACGATGGCGGCATAGCCTCGGATGACACCGCGCTGCTCGAGACGGCGCACGCGCTGGTGCACCGCCGAGGTGGACAGGCCGGTGGCCTTGCCCAGGTCGGTGTAGCTCATCCGCCCGTCCTTGACGAGCAGATCCACGATTTGTCGGTCCAACTCCTCCACCCGCTCAACCTACTGTGCCCGGCCCCGGATGCGCAGCGCGCGCCGGATCGTGGACACCTCCGCGCCGGCTCATGTGAGGAATGCCACACTCGTGAACCCGTGTCCGCGGAGTGGCGGTGATTATGCGCGCGGCATGAAGGGAAATGCTGGTGGTGGCCGGGACCGCCCGTACAGGAAGTCAGCGGTCCGAGTGGGCCCACCCGAGGGGGATGGACATCATGCGACGCCTCAAGCAGGAATCCGCTGCGCCGACCGTCGACGCCCAGGAGGGCGACAGTCTCGGCTTCTCCGGCGACGACGGCAGGTACGACACCGTCGAGACCTTCGACATCTACCGCGTGACCTGCCCGGACTGCGGGCAGCCGATCGCCCTGCTGGCGGACGAGGACACGCTGCCGGAGCACGCCCTGTGCCCCACGCCGTGGAATCCGTTCGGCCTGACGGTCTGCCAGGGCTCCGGCCGGGCGGCGACCGAGGCACCGGACGCCGACGACACGATGGACGCTCAGGAGCGGGACGTGGCCGTCCTGTTGACGCTTCCGGAGAGCCTCGACTGGCGCCGTCAGCCCTTCTCGCACATCGCGGGCGCCGGCACGTCGAGCCGGGTGCCGCAGATGCGCCCCGGGGCCTGACCTCCCCCACGCTCTCAGCTCCCTTCGAGCAGGGCGGTACCCCCACTCCAGTAGCGACCCGCGATCATCGCCTCCAGGGTGTCCCGGTGCAGGATCAGCGCATCAGCGTCGTCCGGCACCGGCACCTCACCGAAATGCACCTGCCGATAGGCCACCCGCAGCATCACCACGGCGTGCCGCAGAGCCGCATACAGCGTGTGGAATTCCATGTCCCGGGGGGTGTGCCCGGTAAGCCGTTCATAGCGCTCCTCGATGCGGTCACGGCGCAGGAATGCGGGAAGCCCACGATTCCCGCTGCTTTCCGTGAGGTCCTGGAAGAAGCGGTGGAGGTACACCATCCAGCCCAGGTCGAGTTCACGCGGGCCCAGGGCGGCCATTTCCCAGTCGAGTATCGCGGACGGCTCGAAATCCGGTCCGTAGACGATATTGCCTATCCGGGCATCACCCCAGGTCAAGACCGTCTCGCCGGGGTCGGAGGGCCAGTTTTCGGCGAGCCAGGCGAAGCCGCGCTCGATGACCGGAGAAGGCGGCCGGCCATCAACCACCCAGGCGTAATAGGCGCGTTGCGCCTCGACGTGACGGCGTAGTTCCGTCCCGTTTCCCGCTCCGGACGACAGGAACCGGGCCTCCGACAAGGGCACTTGGTCGTGCAGCCGGGCGAGTACGGAAACGCTCGCGGCCTCCAGGCGCTCTCGTTCACCGTCCGTGGCGTCGTGGAGCCAATTCCCCTCGTAGGTATAGGGCATGACGTCCGGTGGCACGCGACCGACGGCGCGCGCCATGACGAAGAAGGGCGCGCCCAGGTGCGCCGGATCCTCCTCCAGCCACAGCGTGCGGGGCACGGGCAGGTCGGTCCGGTCGGCGACCAGGCGCATGGTGCGGTACTGCCGGGCCATGTCGTAGCGCGGGAAGATCGTGTACGCGGCCGGGTCGGCGGCCAGGCGCAGCGCGCAGGAGGCGGGGATGTCTCCCCGCCCGTCGGGGCCCACCCCGGTCGTGCGGGGTCGGGAGCCGGGGGAAGGGGCCGCGAGCTCGGGGGACGGCGGCCCGGGGTGGTCGATGTCGAAGAGCAGGGTCTCGCTGGACATGCCGTTGGAGCCGGGGACGGTTGCCGCGGTGGCGCGGGCGCCGGGGAGCCGGGTGCCCAGCCAGGCGGTGAGGCGGCGTGTGAGGTCCTCGGGGTCGCGGGTGGTGGTGCGAGGCCGGGGGGCGGTCATCGGCCGGCCTCCTCGGCCACCGAGTCGTACCCGGTGAAGCCGCTCGGGTCGTGGCGGCCGAAGCTGCCGTGCTCGAAGATGCCGTAGCCGGTCCGGCCGTCGAGGGTGAAGCGGGCGGCGTGGTCGGTGACGCCGTATACGGCGAGCGGGTGCGCGGCGGGGTCGGAGAGGTCGTAGCTGCGCCGGTCGGTCCAGCCCCGCCCGCGCCAGGTGCCGTGCTGCCAGTCGTCGGCGGGCGGATAGCCGGCGCCGACGGCGAGCGGCGAGGAGGTGAGGATCTCCGCGGTCAGTTCGAGAGGGGTGCGGTCGGGGCCGGTGAGGTGGAGGACGGCGCGTTCGGGGTGGCGGGTGCCGGGGCGGTAGGTGATGTCCGGGTACGGCCAGCCGAGTTGGGCGTCCGGGACGCCGTCGCGGACCAGGCGGGCGTCGTTCAGGGTGCGGTGGCCGTCTGCGTCCTCCTGGACGATGACCATGACGAAGCGGTCGTCGAAGCGCACCGGGCACCAGATCCAGTGGAACCCCTCGGGCCGCTGCTCCTCTCCCGCCCGCCCGGCGTCCTCGCCGGGGATCGGGCGCACGCCCCAGCTGCGGTCGCGGGTGCCGGTCCACTCCCCCGCCGTGACCGCGAGCTCCTCCCCCGCCACCCGGATGCGCCCGGTGCACGTCCCCGCCTGCACGAACCGACGTCCCTCCAGCAGCAACCGGTTGCCGCGGTACTGGGTGTGGTGCGGCTCCCAGGTGGCGGGAAAGGCCGCGGTCCAGGTCAGGTCGTACGCCAGGCCGTCCGGGTCGTCGGGGTCCGCGGCGCAGGTCAGCCGCAGCCGGGCGAGCGGCTCCTCGACGGTGATGGTGAGCGGCCCGACGGTCAGCGCGAGCCGGTCGTCGGTGAGCGCGTCGGAGGCGCGTACGGCGTACAGCCGGTCGCCGAGGCGGAGGGTGGCATAGGCGTCGATGACCCCGGTGTTGGGGTAGACGCCGAGACCGGCGATGAGCAGGGCCCGGCCGGAGTGGTCCAGGACGTGGAAGATGCACCGGTCGTAGGCGTTGCGATCGCTGGTGGCGACCTGCCGCATGGACAACGGGGCCTGGTGGATGGGGTATTCGTCGAGCGCGATCGGGCGGTCGGGCACGGGCACGGTCTCCTCCTGGGCGCGCGGGCGGCACGGGCCGTCGGGGACCACGCGGGACGACGCGGGACGACGCGGGACGACGCGAAGCATTGCCCGGACGGCAGGAGTTGACGGTACGTCAGGTATCGCCTCGCTGCCATAGCCCGGACGGGAGGCGGGGCGCGGCCCGGCCGGGTTGGGTTGACCGACGGGGCACCGCGCCGCGAGCGGGAACCGGGCCCGGTCGTGACGGGGGGCGGGCCGGGCGCGGCGGCGCACCCGGCCCGTCACACCCGGCCGCTCAGCGCGACTCCGGTCCCGCCAGGTGCCGGGCGATCACCATGCGCTGGATCTGGTTGGTGCCCTCGACGATCTGGAGGACCTTGGCCTCGCGCATATAGCGCTCGGCCGGGAAGTCGGCGGTGTAGCCGTAGCCGCCGAGGAGCTGCACGGCGTCCGTGGTCACCCGCATCGCGGTGTCCGTGCAGAAGAGCTTGGCCATCGCCGCTTCCTTGGAGAACGGCTGCCCCGCGTCGCGCAGTCGGGCGGCGGTGAGGTAGAGCGCCCGGCCCGCCTCGATCTGGGTGGCCATGTCGGCAAGCATGAAGCGCAGGCCCTGGAAGTCCCCGATGGGACGGCCGAACTGGCGGCGTTCGGCGACGTAGGCGAGCCCCTCGTCCAGTGCTGCCTGGGCGACACCGATGGCGCAGGCGGCGATACCCAGGCGGCCGGATTCGAGGGCCGAGAGGGCGATGGCGAAGCCTTGGCCCTCGTCGCCGATCCGGCGGGCGTCGGGGACGCGGACGCCGTCGAAGTGCAGCTGGGCGGTCGGGGAGCCCTTCATGCCCATCTTGCGCTCGGGCTGCGCGGCACTGAGACCCTCGGCGTCCCCGGGGACGAGGAAGGCCGTGATGCCGTGGGCGCCGCCGGCGCCGGTGCGGGCGAGGACGGTGTAGAAGTCGGCCACGCCGCCGTGGGTGATCCACGCCTTGGTGCCGTTGATGATCCAGTCCCCCTCGCTCCCGGCTCCGCCGGGGTCCGAGGCACCGGCGTCGCTGCGGGTGGCGCGGGTGGTCAGCGAGGCGGCGTCGGAGCCCGAGGCGGGTTCGGAGAGGCAGTAGGCACCGAGCAGGCCGCCGCCGAGCATGGCGGGGAGGTGTTCGGCGCGCTGCTCCTTGGTGCCGTACCCGGCGACCGCATGGCAGGCGAGGGTGTGCACGCTGACGCCGAGGCCGACGGTGAGCCGGGCGGCCGCGAGCTCTTCGAGGACCTGGAGGTAGACCTCGTAGGGCTGGTCGCCTCCCCCGAACTCCTCGGCGTAGGGAAGTGACAGCAGTCCGGATTCGGAGAGCAGCCTGAAGGTCTCGCGCGGGAAGCGGCCGGCGTCCTCCTCCTCGGCGGCCACCGGCCTGATCTCGCGCTCGATGAGTTCGCGTACGAGCGTCAGCAGGTCGCGGGCTTCCTCGGTGGGCAACTTGCGATCCACCGGCCGGGGGCCGTACTCGGTCATGGCGGCGCTCTCCTCCCTGTCGGGCGCTGCGGCGACGTGCGCGCGGGGTGAGGCGGCGCCGCCGATTTCCGTGATGCCCAGCCGATGATCGCCGTCCGGGTCTCGGATGGCGATGACCTGCAGCTGTGGCGCTAGGAGTATGCCCGATCGGCGGCCTCACGTCACGGGTTGATCATCACCTGCCGCGACACCCGCCGCGACCGGTCCGGCCGCTGCGCGACGGTCACGAAATTGGTCCGAACCATTGACCCCACTGGTCTAGTCCTTCTACCTTCTCCCCCAACGTTCAACGCGTTCATGCCAATTCGGAACGCAGGTCAGGCTCCACCTCGCCCCCCTCCGAGGAGACACCATGCTCAGACCGCACCGAAGGCGATCGCCGCGCAGGCTGATCGCCACCGCCACCGCCCTGTGTACGGCGGCGCTGGCCGGCACGCTGTTCGCGGGGGCCGCCGCAGCCGGTCAACCCGTCGCCGCCCCCACGGCCGTGGCGAAGCCCGCCGCCGCGGCCGAGGCGAAGCCCGCCGCCGCGGGCGACAAGGTCGTCGGATACTTCACCAACTGGGGTGTCTACGACCGCAATTACCACGTCAAGAACATCGAGACGTCCGGGTCGGCGGCCAAGCTGACACACATCAACTACGCCTTCGGCAACGTCCAGGGCGGCAAGTGCGCGATCGGCGACTCCTACGCCGACTACGACAAGGCGTACACCGCCGACCAGAGCGTGGACGGCAAGGCCGACACCTGGGACGACGGCGCGCTGCGCGGCAACTTCAACCAGCTGCGCAAGCTCAAGAAGCTGCACCCGAACCTCAAGGTGATCTGGTCGTTCGGCGGCTGGACCTGGTCGGGCGGCTTCGGCGAGGCCGCGAAGAACCCGGACGCCTTCGCGCAGTCCTGCTACGACCTGGTGGAGGACAAGCGCTGGGCGGACGTCTTCGACGGCATCGACGTCGACTGGGAGTACCCGAACGCGTGCGGTCTGACCTGTGACACCAGCGGCAAGGACGCCTTCACCAAGGTCATGAAGTCGCTGCGGACGAAGTTCGGGCAGAGCAATCTGGTGACCGCGGCGATCACCGCGGACGCCTCGGCCGGCGGCAAGCTGGAGGCCGCCGACTACGCGGGCGCGGCGCAGTACGTCGACTGGTACAACCCGATGACGTACGACTACTTCGGCGCGTGGGACGCCAAGGGCCCGACGGCGCCGCACTCCCCGCTCCAGTCGTACAGCGGCATCCCCAAGGCCGGGTTCAACACCACCGACACCACCAAGAAGCTCATCGGCCTCGGCGTCCCGGCGAACAAGCTGCTGCTGGGCATCGGCTTCTACGGGCGCGGCTGGTCCGGCGTCACCCAGGACGCCCCGGGCGGCACGGCCACCGGCGCGGCCCCGGGCAAGTACGAGGCGGGCATCGACGACTACAAGGTGCTCAAGACCCGCTGCCCGGCCACCGGCAAGGTGGCCGGCACCGCCTACGCCAAGTGCGGTGACCAGTGGTGGAGTTACGACACCCCGGAGACCATCGGCACCAAGATGGCCTTCAAGGACGCGCAGGGCATGGGCGGCACGTTCTTCTGGGAGCTGAGCGGCGACACCACCAACGGTGAGCTGATCAAGGCGATCAGGTAACCGGGAAGTACGGCTCGGCCGGGCGGGAGGCTCCAGGGCCTCCCGCCCGTTTCCGCTTCCGTTCCCGTTTCCGCTTCCGCTTCCGTTCCCGTTTCCGCTTCCGTTCCCGCTCCCGTTCCCCTTCCCGTTCCCGGGACGGCCGCGGGGCCGGCTCAGGCGGATGGGCGGGGCGGCGCCGGGCAGTCGGGCTCGTACTCCTCGATCAGCCGGAGGGTGTCCCCCAGGCCGCGCACGAGCAGGGCGACCACCGTTTCACGGGGCACTTCCTGCGCCGTGATCCAGTCGAGGGTGACGCCCTCGACGCTGGAGAGCCAGCCGGTCAGGGCCGTGCGGGCGAGCGCCGGGACGTCCGCACGACCCCATGCCCCGAGCGCGATGGTGGCGAGCAGCCGGGCGCGCACGGTGTCGCGGATCGCCAGCACCTCGGTGTCGAAGCCGACGCCGCCGGTGACGATCGCGCGGTAGGCGGCCTGATGGTGCTGGGCGTAGCGCAGATAGCCGTCGACGGTGCGCTGGACGCGTTCGACGGGCGGGAGGTCGTGGGTGCTGCCCGCCCGCTCGACCAGCTGGGCCACCGCGTCCTCGATGATCGCAAGGTAGTAGCCGCGCTTGTTGGTGAAGTAGTAGTAGATCAGGCCCTTGGCCACGCCGGCCTCGCGGGCGATGTCGTCCATGGACAGCGCGTCGTAGGAGGTGTCGGCGAACAACCGCCGTCCGGTGGCTATGAGTTCGGCGTGACGCGCCTGGGAACGCGCGGTGCCGCGGGCGCCCGGGGAGCCGCCCCGTCCGCGCTGTTGACTATTATTCAAAACCAGCCCTAGTCTCCAACTACCAAGAGTTTTGGGCAGTATGACAGAACGTCATAACCTGCGGCCGCGCTTCCGCGGCGGCGCCCTCCAGCACTTCCCTCGCGCATTCGACCGCTGCCCCGGGGAGGACGCAGTGAGCTCTACGACCCGCACATCGCCCGAGGGGCGAACCTCCTGGAAGAAGACCGCCGTGGTGGCGCTGCCCGCCGTGCTCGCGGTGGGCGCGCTGGCGACAGTGATGGCCGAGGGGGTGCTGGCCGCCTCCTTCGCTGTCTCCGGCACCCACTTCCAGGTGTCCTCGAGGAAGCTGACCAGCAGCGGCCTCTCCTCGTACGTACACACCGACCGCGACGCGGACGGCGCGGGCCACCCCGTCGCGCTGCTCGGCATCGGCAAGGCCACCCTCGCCGACATCTGCCAGTCCGCGCAGGTCTCCACGCCCGTCGGCACGGTGGTGTTCAAACTGACGGCGGGCGGCCGGGCCGGCACGGTGACCGCGGACAGCCTGGTCATCGACGGCGAGGACCTGGTGGGCGACGCGCGCTTCGGTACGGCGCAGATCGGCCGCGACGCCGCCTCGCTCGACGCCGTGCCGGGCGTCAGGGGCCCGCGGGGGAAGTTCGGACTCCAGGCCGGGGACATCGAGGTCGCCGGGGTCAGGTCGCACGCCTGGTCGGCGACCGGCGGCAACTTCCGCCTCAAGGGCCTGCGGGTGAGCGTAAGCCTGGACGGCACGAAGTGCTTCTGAGCGCGCGCCGGGCCCGTTGGGGAGCCCGCCTGGAGCGGACGCTGCCCTGGCCCGAGCGGCGGGCGGGGCTGCGGCGCTGGCGGCGGACCCGGCCGTTCTGGGCCGGGCTGCTGCTGGTGCTCGGCGGGGCGGAACTGCTGCTGGTCCCGCTGTCGCCGCTGACCGTACTGGTGAGCCTGGGTCTGGGCGGACTGGCCGCGCTCGGCATCGGGCTGGCGCTGATGGTGGCGGGGGTCTTCCTGTGGTGCGCCCCGTCCGCGCACCACTACGTGAGCATCAACGCGCTGATCCTCTCGGTGCTCTCGTTCGCCGCGACCAACCTCGGCGGCTTCCTGGTGGGCATGGGGTTGGGGATCGCGGGCAGCGCGATGGGGTTCGGCTGGACCGCGTCGCGGGAAGCGGCCGAGGGCACCGGGACCGCGGACGGCACCGCGCCCTCCCCCGCCCGCGGCACCGGCAGCAAGGCCCTCGCCGTCGGCCTGCCCCTCGCGCTGCTGGCGGCCGTCGGGACCCCGGCACAGAAAGCCGGCGCGGCCGGAATCCCGGCGCCGCCACGCCCGCCGACCGTGCGGACGACGATGTTCGCGCCGCAGGGCTTCACCCTCGCCGGTGTGACCGAGGTGCCGACGGCCAACGGCCCGATCAAGGCGATGGTGCTGAGGATGAAGGCGGCCTCGCTCACCGACTATCGCCTCACCACCCGCGACGGCGCCCCCGAACTCACCCTGGACGCCGACTCGTTGCAGCTCGACGGCGCCGTGACCCTCTACCTCACCAAGTTCAGCGGCTGCCTGGAAGGCGTGCTCTGCCTCACCTTCACCCCCGACACGCTGCCGGTGCCGCCGGTCGTCCCACCGTTCGTCTTCATGACCGACGTCGAGGCCGAGCAGGCACTGGTCACCTCGGACCTGATCGTCGCGGACGGACTGCGGCTGCGAGCCGGCGGCCGGAGCGGTACCCGTACGTGACGCGGGGTTTACGGCCCCGCCCGGTACGAGCACCATCGGCGTGCAGGGGCGGATCGTAGCGAAGAGGTGACAGTGGTCAATCCTTGGCTGGCGCTGGAGTCGGGCGCCGACCCCCAGGCGCACACCCGGACGGTACGGCGTGCCCATGAGGCGTTCCTGGCCGGCGCGACCGTGGACCCACCGGTGCGGAGCGTGGTCGCGGACTCCTGGCGCCGCTCGGCACGGGCGCGGGCCGCATCGGACGGCGCGGCACCCATCGAGCTGGACGAGGCCGCGCTGCACGCCTACCGCGAGCGCCATCCGCTCGCGCGCGCGATGCCCGTCTTCCGGGAGCTGCTGGGCGCCATCGCACAGGACGGCGCGCATCTGATGGCCGTTTGCGATCCGCAGGGGCGGATGCTCTGGGTCGAGGGCCACGCCGGGGTACAACGCCAGGCCGAGCGGATGAACTTCGTCGTCGGTGCCCGCTGGGACGAACGGCACGCCGGCACCAATGCGCCGGGCACCGCGCTCGCCGCCGATCACGCCGTCCAGATCTTCGCGGCGGAGCACTACAACCGGCAGGTACAGCGCTGGACCTGCGCCGCGGCACCGCTCCACGACCTGCGGACCGGGCGGCTGCTGGGTGCGGTCGACATCACCGGCGGCGACCACTTGGCGAGCCCGCACAGCCTGGCCCTGGTGCAGGCCACCGCTCGCGCCGCCGAGGCGCACCTCTCCGCAGCGGCGACGGCAGGCACGGTCTGCCTGACGGCGCTGGGGCGGGACGAGGCGCTGCTGGTCCTCGACGGACAACGGCAGCGTCTGGGCCGCCGGCACAGCGAGATCATGGTGCTGCTCGCCCAGCACCCCGCGGGACTGACGGGAGACCAGCTCGCCGTGCTGCTGTACGGCGAGCGCGAGGTGCGTCCGGTCACGCTGCGGGCCGAGCTCTCCCGACTGCGGCAGCTGGTGGGCCCGCTGCTCGGCTCGCGGCCCTATCGCCTGAACCGGCCGGTCGAGACCGATCTCACCGCAGTGGAGGTGGAGTTGGCCGCCGGTGACCTCACGGCAGCGCTGGACACCTACCTCGGGCCGCTGCTGCCGACGTCGGAGGCACCCGGGGTACGGCGGCTGCGCGCGGCGCTGGAGGATCGGCTGCGGCGCGCCCTGCTCCGCTCCCGCGAATCCGAGCTGCTGCGCCAGTGGTCGCGGATGCCGTGGGGCGAGCACGACCTGGAGGTCTGGGAGGCTCTGGTAGACGCCCTGCCGGAGCGCTCACCGGCGCGTACCGCCCCACTCGCCGCGGCCGGGCGGCTGCGGGCGGCGTACGGACTGCCGGACGAAACCCCGTCCTGTTAACGCATACCGGACGCCTCCCGGCCGGTGGTGGCGACGCATCCACCGGGCCGGAGTGCTCGTATCCGTGGCCCGCCCCCACGGCTTTCCCACGGCTCTCCCACGGCTCTCCCACGGCTCTCCCACGGCTCTCCCACGGATTTCCGACCGCCGTCCGAGCGCTGTCCGACGGCTGTCCGACGGCCGTCCGAGGGCTGTCCCGACGGCTGTCCGACGGACTTTCGGCGGACACGCCGGGCGCCACCGTCCGCCGTCCCCCGCGCAACGTTCCGGCAACCTTCGCCGCCCTACCCTGCGCGCAACGCCCGTCGCACGGGAGCGGCGGGCACCGCGTCGAGAACGATTGGGAGGCCGCCCCATGGCCCGCTACGCCAGCCCGGGTTCCGCCGATGCCGTCATGAGCTACCAGAGCCGCTACGACCACTGGATCGGCGGCGAGTTCGTGGCGCCCGCGCTGGGCCGGTACTTCGAGAACCCGACCCCGGTCAACGGGCAGCCGTTCACCGAGGTCGCGCGCGGCACCGCGGAGGACGTGGAGCGCGCCCTGGACGCGGCACACGCGGCCGCGCCCGGCTGGGCGCGCACCTCGGCCGCGGAGCGCGCCGCCGTCCTCAACAAGATCGCCGACCGGATGGAGACGCATCTGGAAGAACTGGCCGTCGCGGAGAGCTGGGAGAACGGCAAGCCCGTACGGGAGACGCTGGCGGCCGATATTCCGCTGGCCATCGACCACTTCCGCTACTTCGCGGGCGCCGTACGCGCCCAGGAGGGCACCCTGTCGGAAATCGACGAGGACACGGTCGCGTACCACTTCCACGAGCCGCTCGGCGTCGTCGCCCAGATCATTCCCTGGAACTTCCCGATCCTGATGGCGACCTGGAAGCTCGCGCCGGCGCTGGCTGCCGGCAACGCCGTGGTCCTCAAGCCGGCCGAACAGACCCCCGCCTCGGTGCACTTCCTCATGAGCCTGATCGCGGATCTGCTGCCGCCCGGTGTGGTCAACATCGTGAACGGCTTCGGCGCGGAGGCCGGCAAGCCGCTGGCGTCCAGCCCGCGCGTGGCCAAGGTCGCGTTCACCGGCGAGACCACGACCGGACGACTGATCATGCAGTACGCGTCCGAACATCTGCGGCCGGTGACTCTCGAACTCGGCGGCAAGAGCCCCAACATCTTCTTCGACGACGTCTCCGCCCAGGGGGACGACTTCCAGGACAAGGCGCTCGAGGGCTTCACCATGTTCGCGCTCAACCAGGGCGAGGTGTGCACCTGCCCCTCCCGGGCGCTGCTCCAGCGCGGCCACTACCAGGACTTCCTGGCCGCCGGTGTGGCCCGTACGGAGAAGATCGTCCAGGGGCATCCGCTGGACACCGACACCATGATCGGCGCCCAGGCGTCCAACGACCAGCTGGAGAAGATCCTTTCCTATCTGGACATCGGCCAGAAGGAGGGCGCCCGCGTGTTGACCGGCGGCTCCCGGGCGGAGCTGGGCGGGGAGCTGGAGGGCGGCTACTACGTCCGCCCGACGATCTTCGAGGGCAACAACGACATGCGCGTCTTCCAGGAGGAGATCTTCGGCCCGGTGCTGGCGGTCGCCCCGTTCTCCGACTTCGACGACGCGATCGGCATCGCGAACGACACGCTCTACGGGCTGGGCGCGGGCGTCTGGACACGGGACGGCTCCACCGCCTACCGAGCCGGCCGCGCCATCCAGGCCGGCCGGGTGTGGACCAACTGCTACCACGCGTACCCCGCCCACGCGGCGTTCGGCGGCTACAAGCAGTCCGGGATCGGCCGGGAGAACCACAAGATGATGCTGGACCACTACCAGCAGACGAAGAACCTGCTGGTGTCGTACTCCCCGAAGAAGCTGGGGTTCTTCTAGACGCCCAGGAAGGGCGCCTGACCAGGTGTTTTACCTGGCAGGCGTCCTTCCTGGCGTCCATCTGAGCCACGGAGTGAAGTGCGGAGTAACTCCTGATACATCCCTCCGCTGTCCCACCTCTGACCAGCTGTTCCGGGGCATTTCCGGGCCGAGGCCCGACTCACGTACCCTCCGGCACTGCCGTCACGCCCCTCCCACCGACGCATCGACTCCTCGATCAGACTGTTGGCATGGTTCCGCGCCTCGGCCAGGAACTTGGCGTAGTAGCGGAGGAGGACCTGGATACTCTGTCCGGCGCGGCGCGCACACTCCGCTGGGTCGACACCGGAGGCAAGCCAGAACGAGATCCCTGCGTGGCACAGGTCGTAGGGACGTTTCGCCAGATCAAGAGCGTGTTCGTCGAGAGTCAGTGCGGCCTCACGCGCACGTCCCCATGTGATGCCGTAAGCGGAGGTATCGACGTGGTTTCCCGCAGCATCGCGGAACAGACGTCCATTCGTGCGCGACACCGAAACTCTCTATGATCCTGGCCACTGCGGGTGAACCTCGCCGACCGGAGGAATCGCCGCTCTTCGCTCCGTTTGCCGAGCTGGTGCGGGTGGCGCAAGCCGAGCCGCTGCTTCGTCAGCTCTACCCCTGGACCGGCATGTGGGAGCTGCACTTCAGCAGGTGCACGGAGATCCGCCATACCTGGGACATCCCTTACATCGGCACACTGGGAGACGGCCGGTACCACGTCGAAGGGCCGAGCCGAACCAGCCCGCGGATCGCCGAGACGGACAACGCGCAAGCCGCAGTAACGATGGTCATCGATCGCCTGCCAACGCACTGCGGCCGGCCTTCATCGGTAGTGCAGAGGAACTGGCCGCCTACGAGGGCGCACGAGACAGCAGGTAGAGGAGGCCGGCTGACTTCGTGGAAGCAGCTCCATGAGCGCCTTTGAAGACGGGGCCTAGTACTCCAACCGTAGATGGGGAACGAGTGGCGGTCCCCAATGGCAAGAGCCACCAGGGACGGCGCCGGTTCTCAGAAGAATGCCTTGTCCCAGTCGCCCGTGATGAGCGCCCGTACTGCATTCTCGAAGCCATTCCGAATCCGCTGGTATCCAGCGTCACCGGCAAACAGGACGTCGCCGTTCTCCGCCAGCAGCACAGCTTCCTCGGTCACGAATGCGGTGCCGACCAGCGAGACTGGCCGACCAAGCTCTTTGGCGAAGATTCGAACGTTCCGGGGCGTGGCGTGTGTGCTCTTCAGAGTCCTTTCAACGGATGTCGTGAGCTCCATCTCCGACGTCTGGAACTTCAGGAACATGGTGAGCTCGCCATGGCTCTCGAGGAATTCTCGGAGCTGGTCAGTGACCTCGTACCCGTCTTCGGTGTACCGCTGGCAGGCTTCACCGATGTCCAGTGAGGTGAACATCCGAGGTTCAGCACACACGCCGGGTGGACGAGTGTCTATTTCCTGGCGTTGAGATTCCTTGGGCATTGCGTTGCTCACAGCGCGAGGTTAATTCCTCCGCAGAAACCACGAGCGCCCCCGTCCTCCTGGTCGCGGAGGCGGGGGCGCTGCGTGTGCTGAGGCTCAGGTCCGGCAGCGTCAGGTCTGGCACTGGGAGGTCGCGGCGCTGCTCCAGTTGGACCAGGCGCCCCCTGCGGGCCTGACATGGACGCGGATCTCGACCTTGACGTTGACCGGGCCGCAGACGCGGTCCGTGTTGCCGATGGCGATGGGGCCGACCGTGGACCGTCGCTGGACGACGGTACGCCCGTTGCCGATCTTCACCCAGTGACCGCCCGAGACGACGCGGAAGTACGCCTCGTACTCGACCCCGGAGGCGTGCGGGCGCGTATTCGTCAGGACCGTGTGCGCGGTGATGTTGCGCATGAAGACGTGGCCGTCCTTCCACCGCTCCGCACTGATACAGCCGTTACCGGAGATGCCCTGGGTCGAGACGGACCCGCCGCAGGCGATGGCGGCGGCGTGGGCGTCGGCGGGGAGGGCAAGTGCGGCAACGGCAGCAGCGGCCACGACAGTTCCCGTACGTTTCAGCATTCCGGTACTCCTTTGGGTTGGGTGCGGTCGGCGAGCAGCAGGGCGAGGGGACCGCCGGGAAGGTGTAGCCGGCTGTCCTGCGCGGCCTGGATCGCCTCGTTCATCGGACACCAGGACAGCTTGAAGTCCTCTTCGGTGTCGTTGAGTTCCTGTGGTCCGAGCGTGAGGTGTGAGGCGAGGAACAGCGACAGGCGGGCGTTGCTTCCGAGGGTGATCGTGTAGGTGCCGAGATGCTGCCACCGGGTGGCCTCGACCCCGGCCTCTTCCTTCAGCTCCCGCCGCGCACAGCCCTCGGGAGTCTCCCCGGATCGCGCCGGCCACCGGGAAGGAAAATCTCCCCGTGTTCGGCGCTGCGGGAGGACAGACCGGCCACCCGGCCGTCTTTGGTGCGGACGACGACCACGGAGGCGTCCTGAAGCTGGGGCATGGGCTCGCTTCCGTGAGGTAGGCGGTGGTGATGTCGGCGAGTTGGGCGGGGGTGTTGTCGTCCCTGTCGATGATGACGCCTGTGGGGTCAGCGGCGGCGACTTTGCCGAAATTGGTGCGGAGCCGTGTCAGCCGGCCGGGGACGTTGGCCATGCCGTCGTCCTGATTGCAGTCCTGTTTTCCGGCCGTACGGTCGCGCAGGGTGGCGTCCGTGCACCGCACTCGACCAGGCGTGGGGCAGGTTGAGTGCGGCAACATACGGAACCAACGGGACTTCTGTACCTGTGGGTTGAGACGTCGAACACCTCCCCCAACGGCACGAGAGGCTCGTGCATTGCGCCCACCGCCGGCGTCACCCGATCAGTGGCCACTCTGAAACAGCTCAGTGCGTGTTTCTGATCCCGAAGGCCGGCGCCCTGCTGGTGATGACAGGGAGAGATGATGCTGCCATGTCAGACAAGCCGAAGCGGCCCCTCAGTGAGCTTCACCCGGGTGATCCCGTCCAAGCGACCATTACTAGCCACCAGCCATGGGGTATCACGGCGAAGCTCAACGAATACGAGCCAGTCGGCGCTTCACTCGACACCATCCGCCGCGGCAGCGAGCCAGGCGTGAGGCTTCTTGCGCAGGACCTCCCGCCGGTGGGAACAACCGTCGAACTGGTCATCGGCGAAGTGCGCTCGTGGCACCACGAACCGTGGGTATGGGTGGATCTCACGAGCATCTGACAGCTGCACGGGAACACACCGCCAGTGCAGCCTATTCACGACAATTCGATACGCGATGCCGTCAGTACCTGGTGATCCGAACTTCGATGCTGTGGCCTCGTTGGTAGGTCACGCGTTGCGACGAGCTGCGGGACCTGATCATTGAGTTGCTCGAAGCCGACCCCCGTGTAGCCGCTGTCGGGCCGGATCCGAAGTACGCCCTCGACGGAGTGCCGGGCATCGCCCTGCCTCGCATGTCGAGACGCCGGCCGAGGCAGATGTGCAGCCAGCCTGAGGCATCAGCCGCTGTGCTCGGCGGCCCACCTGGAGGCCGTCGAGCGCAGTGCGGTAAGTCCGCGGCCGATTGCGCCTTGGTCGCTGCTGCCCCGGCGTACGCAGGCGACGATCTGACGGGTGGGTCGCGTTTCACCTCGCAGGGGTACTCGGGTCACCGCGAGCCCCTCCGGGATTGGCGCCAGTCTTGGGATGAGACAGATACCCAGACCGCTCGCAACGAGGGCCGAAACGGCAAACCAATCCACCGCATTGTGGGTCACACGGGGCACAAAGCCAGCGGCGGCGCATGCCGTAAGGAGCAGTTGGTGCTGATCGCGTGGGTCCCCTGCACGCAGCCAGCGAGCTTCCGCGAGTTCGGTCAACTCAGCGGACCCATTCCTCGCGATGGGGTGCTCCTGTGGCACGAGGAGGTCCTGCGGTTCTTCAAGGAGAGCATGCTGTTCGAAGCGTTCGTCATCGGGCGATGGGGTTCCGGTTGCCGGAATGGTGACAGCTACGTCAATCTCTCTGGCCAGCAGGAGCTGGAACCGATCCTCCTCAGGATCCTCTCCGACGTGGAGAGTCATGTGCGGGTATTGCTGCGCGAGTTCGGTGACTGCCGGAGCCACCAGGGCGGCCAGCGCGCTGGCGACGGCCGAGATTCGCAGGTGGCCGGCGAGCCCTTCACGGTGCGCAGCCAGGTCGGACATCGCGCGTTCCCACTGAGTGAAGAGGCGGTCGCCGTGTTCGAGCAGCGTGTACGCGGCGGGCGTCAGTTTCACCTTGCGGCCCACTGGCTCCAGGAGCGTGATGTCAAGGTCGGCTGACAACTGGCGGAGTTGCTGAGAAACGGTGGACGGAGTCAGGTGAAGAGATTCAGCTGCGGCGGTGATCGTGCCCGTCTCTCTCAGTACGCGGAGCGTCCGCAGTCGACTGTCAATCATGCGCACCATCCGAACGATACTGTTGAAAATTCTTCGATAGACCCACATGAACGTAACACGGAGACTGATCACATGATGATCACTCAACTTCGCCCTGCCGTTTCCTACCACAGGGATATCGGCTGGGAGCCGGCCAAGACCAACCGTCAGAACTCGCGCCCGACCCCCGCAGCGCCATGATCGACTCGATTCTCTCCGGCCTGTGGGCGGGCTATGGCCTAGCCGTACCTGTCGGCGCAGTCGCCGTCCTGATGATCAACATGACCGCCCGGACGTCTTTCAGGAACGGAGCCGCTGCGGCGATTGGTGCGACTACTGCGGACGCTCTTTATGCGGTTGCAGCAGTAGTCGGCGGTAACGCCGTCGCATCCACTCTCGCTCCAGTTTCCACCCCCTTGCGGTGGGCCGCCTCGGTGATCCTCGTCGGCATGGCTATTCGGATAGCGGTACAGGCCATGAGGCAGCAGCGGACGGGCGTTGGCGAGGAAACGCACAGCAACGAATCCGACCTCCGTCCGTTCCGTGCCTGTCTCACGTTCTTCGGGCTCACAGCACTCAACCCCTGGCCAGCCATCTACTTCGTTGCGCTGGTCTTGGGGCGGCAGGCCCAAGACGACCAGACACCTTGGCAGGCGCGTGTCTACGTAACCGCCATCGTGTTGGCTTCCGCGAGCTGGCAGCTACTGCTGGCCGGCGGGGGTGCTGTGCTCGGCCGTTTCCTCACCAGCCAGCGTGGTCGCTTCATCACAGCCGTATTTTCCAGCCTGCTTATCGCAGGCCTTGCGACAAGTGTCGTTGTGACCGACTGAACGAACGGGGCTCTTCCTTGACCGCGGCGGCCGCATGCTCCTTGTCCTCGGCGTTGCAGATGTCCTGGATGGCCTTCTTCGCCGCGGGCTGGGCCGACTTCGGGAGGCTGTCGAGGCAGTCGGCCGTTTTGTGGACCCAGCATCCTTGGTGGAGAGACGTAATCCGTGGCGGACAGGTCGCGCTCGCCGAAAGCCTTGTGGTCGGCCTGCCACTGCTGCGTGAGGCGGGTCACGGTGGCCGGGGACCGGCCGGCCGAGGAGCCGAGGAGCTGCTCGAGGCCGGGCACAAAGTCCCCCGAGGACAGGCCGTGCAGGTAGAGCAGCACCAACACCTCGCTGATCTTCGGGGACTTGCGGCACCACGGCGGCAGGAGCGTCGAGGAGAACTGCTTGCGCTCACCCGTCGCCTCGTTGACGCGCTTGTCGTTCACCAGCGGCGCCTTCACCTCGACCGCCCCGGCCACGGTCGTCACCGATCGCGGCTGGTGATAGCCGGGGCGGGAAGAGCAGCGTCGCTCCTGCGCGGGCGATGCGCTTGCGGGACTCTCTAACCGCTAAGAACTTCGCCCTTTTTAGACATTTTATAATAACTATCAGCCGATAGTTCGAGCTTGAACACCATTCCATACTGCTTACGTATGTCGGCGATCTGCTTCTGTGCCGGCTCGTGCAGGCACCGAGTGACCGGCGGATCGCTCTTCATGCATGGACGGGGCTCCGGCACCAGTTGCCGCTTGCTGCTGCGTACGGTGTCCCATGACAACTTCTGCGAAGACCTGAACAGCACTGAAGGCTCCGTCACATGCGCGCCGTCCGGGTTCGGTCCGTGGCCGCGGTAGTAGCTGACAAGTCTCCTGCGGTGGTCGTCATGGTTGAACGGGATGGCATCCGCCGAGCCTCCGTAGTGGTCGCCAGCGGTGAAGACTCCGTCGAGAACGTCTGCGATGTCTTGCGGGTCGGCTCCGTAGTAGGCGGTGAGGCTCAGGGAACAGCGGATCTTGTACTGGTCGTCGCCGGTCTGGAAGAACCACTCTTTCGCTGCTCCGCCTTTGCAAAGGTCATCGACCGTGACCAGGGCCAGGGCGAGAGGGGTCTTCCTGTCGTAGGCATCCGCGATGGAACGAAGGCGCTCTTCGGCCTTGTCCCGGGCCTCTTTGGCCTGTCGGCTTCCGGCGAGTCTGCGTACCTCTTTGGGACTGGTAGCGCGGTTTTGGGAGGAGCAGGCGGTCACAGCGAAGATGAGGAGGACAGAGACGAGGCCGAAGAGGCGCTTCGCGGCGTTGCGTAAGACGGTCGCGGCGTTCTGTGTCTGCTTCACAGTCATGCGGTCATTGTGGCAACGAGGCGCAGCACGGCGTGCCTGTTTGAGGCGCCCCCACACTCGCCGATGGACGTCGCTACTTGCCCGTCCTCAGAGTGCGCTCGAGGGAGTTCGCGTAGAGGCGCGCTCCTCCGATCTTGGGGTGGAGCAACTGGGCGGACAGGCCATACCTGTTGAGGAGAGGGAAGTCCACAGCCGGGCCATCGGATGCGGTAAGGGTTTTCACGATCCCATGCACTTGTTCGGGGTCGCCGCATACTGCTTGGCCCTCAAAGTCCTTTGTGGGGTTGGAGAACCAGACGGGAACGCCCTGCTCCTTGGCGTCGTCGGCTGCGCCCTGCATGGCGCCGGCCAGGGCGGCGGCAGTGCCGTTGAGCCACGCGGTCGACTCAGAGGTCAGGCCGATGAGGGGAAGACCCAGGACGCTGAAGCTGAGGCAGGATCCGTCGTTGGAGATCAGGGGCGGGTAGCCCATGAGGACGATCTGCGCGTTTCTTGGCGAACGCATGAATCTGGAAGAGGGTCTGGGTGATGTCAGGGCGGACGATTTCGTTGATGATGCCGGGCACGGCGTTCGACAGTGGCTGACCGACGAATTTCTGGTCCCGGCCATGTCGGAAGAAGGGCGCCTGAACCGGCCATATACCCGTCAGCAGGTGCCGAGCGGTGACTCCGCGTGCGGTCCGAGCAGCTCGCGCGGGAGCCGGCCAGGGCGCGCGATGACAGAGCGAGGTTGTCCATGGCGCCGCGGAATCTCATGACGCACCCGGAATACGGGAGTCCGATTTTTCAGTGCCTATCCGACTTGTCGGCCTCATTTTCGCCTGGGTAACCTAGCCGATGATCAACACAGTTACCTGCAGGAAGAGGACTCTCCCCATGCGCAACCACACTCGGGCCGGCGTCATAGCCACCGCCTCCCTCCTCGCCGCCGCGGGCCTGGCGGCTCCGGCGTCGGCCGCCGAGTCGGCCGCTGCGGTCCGCAACGCGGGCCCCTCCTGCACCTCGCTCTCCAACGGTTCGCTCTGTGTGGGCATCATCGACGGCGGCCACACCGTGAACGTCGTGTACGGGAAGACCGGTGGCTCCCCGGTGACCGTGAAGTTCGGTTACCGGAAGGGCAACACGAAGCACGTCAGCAACGCGTACACGGTCAAGAAGGGAGACACGAAGACATACAAGTTCAAGAACCAGAACCTGGGCTGCAGCACCATCTACGGTCTCCTTTCCGTTGCGGACCAGGGCAACTTCGAGACGCCGGGTCTGCACAACACCGGTTGTTGATCAGCATCGTCGCCGCCCGGCGTCCACGGCGCCGGCGGCGTGCGTTGCCTTCACAGCCTGTCGTGGTTCAACTGGTCGTCGCGTAATGGGAAGGCCCCGCCGACCGGGAGGGCGAAGGCCGGCAAGGCGACGTGACGATCCTGCTCCGGCGAGGGCGGCGCCCAGGTGCAGCGGGCGCTCGACGGTGTACTTGACGGTCTTGTAGCGGGCGATGGTCAAGGCGCACCGGCGGGCGACGAGTGGCACGAGCGGTGGACCGCAACGTGGAAGACAGCCTGGCCGCGTGTCGTCTGCCCGGTCCGGCCAGCGGGCGGAGCGACGTCACGCCCCACGTAACCTCTTCCTGTGCCTGCACCCCGCCTGCATCGCGTCGCCGTCCTTGTCCTCGAGGGCGCGAAACCGCTCGACGTCGGAATTCCTGCGCAGGTGTTCACGACCCGCGCGAGCATCCCGTACGAGGTCCGGGTGTGCGGGGCGACACCCGGTCTCGTGACCGGCGGCGACGGCCTCGCGTACTCCGTCGCCCACGGCCTCGACGCGCTTGCGTGGGCCGACATCGTCTTCGTCCCCGGCTACCGGTTCCCGGACCGCGACGACCCGCCGCAGGCCGTCGTCGATGCGCTGATCGCCGCCCATGATCGGGGCGCCCGGCTCGCCGCCATCTCGACGGGTGCCTTCGCGCTCGCCGCCACGGGCCTGCTCGACGGCCGGCGCGCCACGACGCACTGGCACTACACGCGGGCACTCGTGGCCAGGCATCCACTCGTCCAGGTCGACGAGAACGTGCTGTTCGTCGACGAGGGCAGCGTGCTCACCTCGGCCGGCGCCGCCTCCGGCATCGACCTGTGCCTGCACATCCTGCGCGGCGACCTCGGAGTGGCCGCATCCCACCACGCGGCCCGGCGTCTGGTTGCGGCCCCCTACCGCAGCGGCGGCCAGGCCCAGTACGTGCCGCGCAGCATCCCCGAGCCGCTCGGCGAGCGGTTCGCCGCCACCCGCGAGTGGGCGCTGCACCGGCTCGGCGAGCCCCTCACCCTCGACATACTGGCGCTGCAGGCGGGGGTCTCGCCGCGCACGTTCTCCCGACGCTTCGTCGAGGAGACCGGCTGCACGCCGATGCAGTGGGTGATGCGCGCCCGCATCGACCTGGCCCGCGAACTGCTCGAGCGCTCGCAGCGCAGCGTCGAACGGATCGCCGCCGACATCGGGCTCGGCACCGGCGCGAACCTGCGCCTGCACTTCCAGCGCATCCTCGGCACCACACCGAGCGAGTACCGGCGCACCTTCACCCGGGGCGAGTAACGCCCGGCACCGCATGGCGGGATCCTTTTGAACCATGGCGATCCCGCCACTGTCAGCGGCGCCGGCCGCGGGCGAGCCTGGTGTGGAAGGGAAGGGACATCACTCATGACTCGCATCGCCATCAACGGATTCGGCCGCATCGGACGCAATGTGCTGCGCGCACTGCTGGAGCGCCACAGCGCCCTCGAGGTCGTCGCCGTCAACGACCTGACGGAGCCCGCCACTCTCGCCCGGCTGCTCGCCTACGACAGCACGGCCGGCCGGCTCGGGCGCCCGGTGACCGTCGACGGGGACGCCCTCGTCGTCGACGGCCGTCGGATCACGGTGCTGGCGGAGCGCGAACCGGCGCAGCTGCCGTGGGCCGAGCTCGGCGTCGACATCGTGCTTGAGGCGACCGGCCGCTTCACGTCGGCCACGGCCGCCCGCGCCCACATCGACGCGGGCGCGAAAAGAGTACTCGTCAGCGCGCCGGCAGACGGCGCCGATGTCACCCTCGCGTTCGGGGTCAACACCGACGCGTACGACCCCTCCGTGCACACGATCGTCTCGAACGCCTCGTGCACGACCAACGCGCTTGCCCCGCTGGCCAAGGTGCTCGACGATCTTGCCGGCATCGAGCACGGCTTCATGACGACGGTGCACGCCTACACGCAGGAGCAGAACCTGCAGGACGGTCCGCACCGCGACGCCCGCCGCGCCCGCGCCGCTGCTGTCAATATCGTGCCGACCACGACAGGCGCTGCCAAGGCGATCGGTCTCGTGCTGCCGAAGCTCGACGGCAAGCTGTCGGGCGACTCGATCCGCGTGCCGGTTCCGGTGGGATCGATCGTCGAACTCAACACGACCGTCGCTCGCGACGTGACGCGCAAGGACGTGCTGGCGGCATACCGCGCCGCGGCACAGGGGCCGCTCGCCGGCGTACTCGAGTACTCGGATGACCCGCTCGTGTCGTCCGACATCACGGGCAATCCCGCCTCGGCGATCTTCGACTCGGCCCTCACCCGCGTCGACGGCCGCCACGTCAAGGTGGTCGCCTGGTACGACAACGAGTGGGGCTTCTCGAACCGGGTGATCGACACGCTCGAGTTCCTCGCCACCCGCTGACCGGACACCGGGGGGGTGCCCCGCCACCGGCGACCGCGCCGGCCGGCACTTCCTTTGGGCGCTCTGGTTGAGGCGATGATGGTGGCAGCCTCCCGCTGCTCGGCCGCATGGTGGGAGCGCAGCGTGCGTTCCGCCTGGTTGAGGCGGGCGAGGTCCACGGTCAGGGTGTCGCTCGGGGCGGGGCGCGTCCGGTATCCGAGAAGCCCGGTGGTGACACGGCAACTCCCCCTACCTCCCACGGGAATCCCGCTTCCGACCAGGAGTTCCGGTCTGCTTCCGGTCCAGTGCCCCACTCCTCACACAAGCCACAAGCCACAAGCCGCCTGACAAGCGCACTTCCAGACGATGTCCGGCTCCCGCATACGTAAGATGGAAAGACTCCGCAGCCCACCCCGACAGGCGGCGGAGCCCCGGAAGATCAAGGAGGTGGCGTGATCACGATGAAGCATGCCGCTGCTGGTGCTGCCTGACGGGGGACGACGCCGACGGCAGTGAGACTGGATGGACACCTACCGGCGGCACGTGGAACACCCGCGTGACAGTGACTGGGACAAACAAGCAAACCCAGTCGTGGTCCGGATCCAGAGTGGCAAGCGCACTCTGGTGAAGCTGGAGCCGGAAGTAATCGCCACCCACAACGGCGGTGAACCGCGTCACTCCCCGGTCAAGCCTGCGGCCCCTGTTCTGGCAGGGGGAGAGCGAACGGAACCCTGCGCCTCCGATGCCGTCGAGCGCCACTCCGCGAAGGGCTACATGATCGTCCACCAATGCACCGGCTGCGGCACCCGCGGGCGCAATCGCATGGCCGACGATCCGCACCAAGGCGACGAACTCGACGCCGTCCTCGCCCTGATGCGCTTCAGCCATCACGAAGCCGGACACACAAACGGCGCCGGACACACGTCTGACGCCCCTGCGGCTCCCGTCCACGGCGGGAGCCGCTTCCCCACGCCCGGTGGCTCCACACCCGCAGCGCACCATGGCGACTTCCGCCGTGGAGCCGGCAGAGGTTTCCGGAGGTTTCCGCTCGGCGTCGCACCTACGCTGAGCCTCACCGATCCGTCCCTGTCCGGCAGCGAGGCCGGCGCAGAGGCGGAGAGCCGGAGCCGCATGTCGCCGGACGCCTCGCCCTCGCCATCTCTTTGATGGCGCTGCCGTTCGTGTTGAACTCACTAGGTGCGCCGAACACCTTCTTCCTGGTGCTGCCCATCCCGGTCGGGATGTGGTTGCTCATCTTTCTGGCGCTCCGGGTCGGCCATGGGCGGCGCTTGAACGTGTGCCGGAAGGTCCTGCACACCTATCCGCTCGAATACCGAACGCGAGTGGAGAGGAAGGAGGGAGACAGGAACGGGGACGAGTGGAAGTACCTCGGCACCATTCACACGATCAAACTCTCCAGCCGCGGCCGGCACGGCGCCCCCCGTATGCGGGCCGTCAACGCCACGACGGTGCGGCGCTGGCCCAAGGGTGCCGAGGACGGCGGCGCCTGGTTCGCCGGTGATCCGCACTTCGGCGGCGTCATGGTGGTTCCCGGCAGCAACGCCATGCTGTTCATGCAGCCCGCGAACTGGGAGAAGTTCGCCCCGGAGCGTGCGCAAGCAGATGCCGCCCGGATCGCACGGGCGCAGCAGGCCGGCATCACCGAGCTGATCGAGCGCGACCCGAACATCGCCGGCTGGGTGTGATGCGAGCCGCGCTCTACGGCACGGGCAGGTGGGCCCGTCAGGCACCTTCGGCTCGGCCCGCTCGGCCCGCTCGGCCCGCTCGGCCCGCTCGGAACAAGGCCCGTTGACACCACACCTGCGGGACAGCCCTCAGCTTCTGGCCGCGCGTCGAAGGTCTGCCGAGAGGTGGTGTTGCAGCGGCTGACCGACCGCCGCGAGGTCGTGGACGAAGTGGAGCGTGTCCTCGTCGGTCAGGGTGTAGCGGCGCCGGGTGGCGTTGACCTCCTTGGCGGTGGGGGTGAGAGCCACCTGGTGGGTGCTGAGGTCGGCCGCGCCGTCGTCGGCACGGCCGACCAGGATCTCCGCGATGCCGGTGGGCTGGGTGATCAAGGCTTCCACACCCCCCTCGGGCTGCATCCGCCACCAGCCGCTCTCCCGGGCCGACGGCCGCAGCGGGGTGCCGTCCGCGTCGAGCAGCCAGGCGCGCGTCTCGTACTGGAGGAAGGGACGCCCGTCGTGGCTGAAGGTGACCTCCTGCGCGTACGTGAACTCCTCGGCGAGCGTCGGGTACTCGCCGCGCCCCCGGCCGACCCAGGTGCCCAGGAACCCGATCAGCGGGGCGAGCAGTGCGTGCGGTGCGGGCGCTTCGTTCGGTTGCAGGGCTTCGGGATCAAAGTCGGTACGCATGGTGATCAGTATCCAGCCTCCTAACGAGCGGAACGGGGTTCGGCCTGGCGCCGGGTGGCGTGGATGGAGCCGAGGAGATGGAGGGCCTGGGCGCTGGGGCTGCCCGATTCGGCGTGGTAGATGACGAGCTGCTGGCCCGGGGCGTCGCGTACGTCGAAAGACTGGTAGGTGAGAGTGAGGGGGCCGACGTCCGGGTGGAGAAGGTCCTTGGCGTCCTGAGTCTTGCCGCGCACGGTGTGGGTGTTCCAGAGGCGGGTGAAGTCAGCGCTGTGCTCGGTGAGGGTGCGGACGAGTTCGCGGAGCCGCGGGTTGTCCGGGTCGAAGCCGGCTGCCTGGCGCAGGTGGGCGACGGTGGCCCGGGCGGCCCGGTTCCAGTCCGTGTAGAAGCTTCGGCCCGCGGGGTCGAGGAAGGTCATGCGGGCCAGGTTGTCCGCCGCCCCGAACGGGGTGTGGAGGGCATCGGCCAGGGCGTTGGCGGCGAGAAGGTCCAGGGTCCGGCTCAGGACGAAGGCCGGGGTGTGCGGGTAGCCGTCCATCAACTGGTGCAGCGCGGGACTGACCCGCTCGGCGGCGTGGCCGGGCGGCTGGTCGCTCGGTGTGGCTCCGGCCAGCCGGTACACGTGCGCTCGGGCATCCGTGTCGAGGCGCAGCGCGCGGCTGAGGGCGTCGAGTACCTGGGGTGAGGGGTTGCGCTCGCGCCCTTGTTCCAGGCGGGTGTAGTAGTCGGCGTTCACTCCGGCCAGGACGGCGACCTCCTCGCGGCGCAGTCCGGCGACTCTGCGGGCCCCGTGGCTCGCCATGCCGACGTCCTGCGGCTGCAGGCCGGCGCGGCGTGCGCGCAGGAAGTCTCCCAAGTGGCTGTCGTCCATGCGTTCAGGCTAAGGGCTGTCCCGTGGGCGGTGGATCGGTGTGCTGCCCGGGTGTGCCGCACCCAGGCAGCACACGTCCTGGTCGACGGCCGCTGAACTGCCCAGACTCGGTGGCGCGGGGACAGAACCGCACCAACCGAGGAGAGGAGTCCGCCATGGCCGGGACCGCTGACGGCGACCACGTCGACGTGGTCGGGATGTGGGTGACCGCGGACGGTCACATCCGTCAGGAGCTGCTGCCGGACGGTCGCTACGACGAAGCCCGCGGCGAGCGGCGCAGCGCGTACACGGGCCGGTACACGGTGACCGGCAGCCACCTGGACTACGTCGACGACACCGGGTTCGGCGCGACGGGCGACATCCGGGACGGAGTGCTCCACCACGAGCACCTCGTGCTCTACCGGGAGGAGAAGTCGTCATGACGGAGGCTGCCAAGATCGTTCTGATCACCGGGGCGAGCAGCGGGATCGGTGAGGCGACCGCCCGCCGGCTGGCCGCCGACGGTCACCGGCTGCTCCTGGGCGCGCGCCGCACCGACCGTCTCGAGGAGCTGGTGGAGCGGATCACCGCCGAGGGCGGTACCGCGGTGTTCCAGCGGCTCGATGTCACGGACGCCGCCGATGTGCGGGACTTCGTGTCGGCCGCTCGAGAGCGCTGGGGGCGGGTGGACGTGATGGTCAACAACGCCGGGGTGATGCCGCTTTCGCCGCTCGCGGCGTTGCGGACCGACGAGTGGGACCGGATGATCGACGTGAACGTCCGCGGTGTGCTCCACGGCATCGCCGCGGCCCTGCCGGTCATGCGGCAGCAGGGTGGCGGACAGTTCGTGAACATCGCTTCGGTCGGCGCGTACGAAGTGGTGCCCACCGCCGCGGTGTACTGCGCGACCAAGTTCGCCGTGCGCGCCATCTCCGAGGGGCTGCGTCAGGAGTCGGCCGGCGACGTCCGGGTCACCGTCGTCTCCCCGGGGGTCACCGAGTCCGAACTGGCCGATTCCATCGCCGACCCGCGCGCCCGCGAGGACATGAGGGCCTACCGCTCGGTGGCCATCCCCGCGTCCGCGATCGCGGACGCCGTCGCCTTCGCCATCACGCGGCCCCCGGAGGTGGACGTGAACGAGATCGTGGTCCGCCCCGCCGCCGGCGCTCAGTAGCCCGCCTCGGCAGGGCCAGGGCTCGGTTGCCCGAATCAGGATCGAAAGGGCCTGAGTACGCCCCTGCGTTGCAGCTCCACGATGTGCTCCGCTGCACGCCGGGGCGCTTCGCCGCCGCTCACCAGTACTCCTGCCTCGATATTGCGCCGCGCTGCGGACTGCGTCAGGTTGGCGCTGCCCACGAAGAGCGTACGGCGGTCGGCGACCGCGAGTTTGGCGTGCTGGCGCGAGTGAGCGTGCTCGGCCGAGTGACGTGCCCAGCACCAAAGGCGCACTCCGGCCACGGACGCGAAGGCGTCTGCCGGCTCCCGGCCCGAGAGGAGACCGCGTGCGCCGGCAAGCGTTTCGACGACGATGTGGATCCTCACGCCCCGTGCGGCAGCCTCCGTCAGAGCGTGTGTCAGCGCTGGGTAGGGGCGAGCCGCGTACGTCATGGCCAGGAGTTCGTCATGAGCCTCGTTGATGACCTCGACGAGTACCTGGGCGGTCGCACGCACCGGTACGGCCGGAGTCGAGGGGCCGCTCCACACCGTGCGGACCTGGACCGTGTCCCGGGCACGCAGCATGGCCGCGACATAGCCGCGCACATACGCGGCCGCCTCGGCGGGAGAGACCGACTCCGTGCCCATCGCGTCGTAGAGCGTCGCGACGGCGTCGCTGACTCCCGGCGTGGCCAGTTCGGTCAGCACCCGTTCCCTGCTGCGTCGTTGTGCCAGCAGCCCGGCGAGGTCCTTGCCACGGGAGAGGCCGAGGGCCGCGACGGCGGCCTCGGCGGCGGTCTCGAACGCACGCCGACTCACGGCAGCAGACCGGCCGGTGTCAGTAGCGCTTCCTTGTCCTCGGAGAGCGGGACGAGGAAGCGCCGGTCCAGGAACCGATTGGCACGCTCGCAGGTCGTCTCGGAGACGAAGAGGCAGACGTGGCATGCGGCGCCATGGAGGTAGTCGCCCGGATGGTGCGGCAGACGTTCGGAGCAGAGCGGGTCCGCCGAGCAGTGCCCGGCGTCGGCCAGGGCCCGGCGGATGATTCTGCCGAACTCGCGCTCTTCGGCGAGGGAGACCAGGCCGCCGAGGGTGCCCTCGGAGTCCGGAACAGCGGTGTAGAGGAGAATGCCCGTCCGCGGGCTCTCGTCGTCTCCCGCATAGATCCGCTCACCGAGCGAGGCGGAGTTGTAGCCGCATTCCAGGGCGATGGTGCGGATCAGCAAGTGGGAGAGGGTGTGCAGGGCGATGTAGCGTGCGCCGGGCCAGCCGTGGAAGGGGTCGAAGTCGCTCGTCTTGCGGTCCGACTTCCGGTTGGCGCGGAATCGGCCGTAGGCCTCCCTGTGGGCCTCCATCTGCGGCGACTTCTCCATGCGGGCCACCCACTCGGCCATGAGGTCGTCCCGCACGCGCAGGAAGATGCCCTCGCCGCGTACCTCGCTGGCCGGGACCCAGGGCTGCGTACCGCGGGAGAGGTCTACGCGAGTGGCGATCTCCGGCGACTCGGGGTCGGGGGCGTCGAGTCGGGTGAAGCCGATCAGAGCGCGGGCCTCGCGCAGGCGCTCGACCTGGCGGATGTCGGAGAAGAGTTCGCTCAGGGGCGTGGACACGGAGATCTGCCGCAACGCGAAGTCATCACTGGGCGGAGGAACAGGGCCGGAGAGTGCGTCCCATTCGGGGCCGAAGAGATCGGCCTGTACGTCGGGCGCGGAGGGAGCCGGCCCGTTGGCCCCCCGCTTGCGAGCCGTGATCGCCGCGACGACCGCGTCGGCGTCGAACTCCGCGAGGAACCCGAACTTGGGCATGCGCGCCATGAAGGCGAACTGATCTCGGTCGTCGATGAGTTGCAGGTCGGGCCAGTGGTCGTCGAGGAGTTTGCCGATGTCCCCGCCCGGTGCCTTGGGCAGGGCCAGCGCGCTGAGGGTGAGCGGGAACCACTGGTTGGATGCGCCCGCCACCATCAGGACGGAGACCTGCGTACAGGCGGTCGCCTCGTACGTGCCGAGGTGCGGGTGTCGTCCACGGCACTGGGGCAGATTCCGACGGCCGCGTTCCCCCATCGCCTCCCGGATGTTGCGCTTCTCGCCACAGGCGACGCATTCGATGGTGACGTTGGCGGCCTGGTTGCCTCCGTGGTCCTTCATGCGCAGCTTCGGGCGCGGGGTCCTGCCGCAGGTCTGACCGTGGTGCGCGTACGCGGTGTACGGAAACTCGTCGAGATGGCCCGCCGTGCAGACGAGGGTGAAGCGAGCGGCCACCGCGAGCGGCTTTCCCCGCTTGCAGTCATGGACGAACTTCGCCTCGTGCGGTGTCCGCGGGTTGGAGTTGACGAAGGCGAACTCACCGGAGTCGACGGCGGCCAGTACGTTGCAGGCGGTGCAGCGCAGCCATTGAGGAAAGGGTGTGACGGGTACGCCGATCCCCTGTGCGGCCCAGCCCTTGGGGTCCGTGTCCCCGCCCTCCGACCAGGGAGCGGCACGCAACTGCTCGACCTGCCCCCGCCCGTAGCGCTGGAGGGACCGGTTGACGGCTGCGCGCAGCCGAGGATCGTCGATGTCGTAGTCGGTGATGCCGGAATAGCTCCAGGAATCGAGTCCTTTGACGAGAACCGAGAAGTTCGGCAGGTCGACGAGGGAACCGACACCGGCAGTGAACATGAGGTGGCTGGGGCGGACCGCGCCGACCCTGCGATTGCCGTGGTTGCTCATCGCTGCGCCTTCCTGCCCGTCTCGGCGGTGGTAGGTCCGTACTCGTCGCTGTCCACGGTGGCCGCCATGTCGTGGTCGATGGCGCGCACGGTGTCGGAGGTACCGAAGTCCCAGTCGGGTCCGCCTCCGGAGGACTCCTCGAGGAAGGTCCCGCCCCCGGGCAGCAGGAGGTTGATCTCGTTCTCCGTCTCGCGCATCGACATCCCGACGGTCAGCTCCGTCCACCGGGATCCGTCCGCGCGCCTCAGCAGCCCGTTCACGACGGTCGTCCTGCGCTTCTCCTTCCGGTAGCCGAGGGCCGAGCTGTTCTCGTCGCGCTTGCGGCGCCACTCGTCCTTCAGCTGGTCCAGGCGTTCGCGCAGATACCGGCGGGGCCGTTCGCCCGCCACCCGTTCGGCCCGTTCCAGGAGCCGGCGTTCGACGTCCTGGGCGAGGGGCCCGTCGAGGTCGACATGGTGGGCGTCCAGGTTGCGGGAGGTCTCGTACGCCGCCTGCCGCAACGCGGCCACGTAGGTGGCGGCGACGCCCCTGTCGAGGGCGCGACGGGTGAAAGGGGTGACGGAGAGGGCTTCGACCTGGCGGTAGAACGTGGCGTGGTAGTGCTCGAAGTCTTCGTAGTGGGCGAGGTCGCGAGGGCGTGCCCAGTTGTAGAGGGTGACGACGAGACCCGGGCGCTCGGGGTCACGACCGACGCGGGAGGACGCCTGGATGTACTCCGCGGTGTTCTTGGGCTGTCCGACGACGAGCATCAGACCGAATCGGGAGACGTCGACCCCCACCTGGAGCATGGAGGTGGCGAGGACCACATCGACCGCCTGTCGGGCGGTCGGTGTCATGGAGGCGCGGGGTTCACGCTTCTCCTTCATCGCGGCCGCATACTCGCGCAGGAAGGCGCGCCGGCGGTCCGAGGTGTCACGTTCGGGGTCGAAACCGATTTCCAGACGTTTGAGGGCCGCGCCGATGTCGGTCGAGGAGATGCGGGAGGTGAGTTCCTGGATGCTGAGCATGCCGGCTCTGCTCACAATGCGATCAGCCAGCGTGTCCTGGCCCTTCCGACTGCCGTTGGAGCGCACCCGGGTGGTGATGTCGTCATCCATGTACCGCCGCATGCCCGCGAGTTCACGGGTCGCGTTGAAGTAGCCGACCAGTGTCATATAGGGGTCTGCCGGCTTGCCGTAGCCGTCGAAGAGTTGCTGTCCCGCCAGGAGCAGGATCTCGGCGACCCGGATCTCGGCGGCCTTGAGGCGGGTGCCGTGCGCGCACACGCCCAGGTAGCGTCGACCGGGGTTCTCACGGCTGAGCTCGACCTGTCGGGAGAAGAACGTGTCACCGACGTCGAGGACCTGCGGCGGGAAGACGGCGACCTTGCGCCCGAAGACGCCGAGCACCTGATCGGCGGCCCGCTTGGTGGTCGCCGTCGAGGCGACGATCTTGGGGCCGACCTCCTGCTTCTGCCCCCGCGCGTCAGTGACGCTCCAGGTGCACAGCTGATCGACAGCGGCTTCGAAGAGACCCACGATGGTGCCGAGCGCACCGGAGATCAGGTGCAGCTCGTCCTGAATGATCAGGTCCGGGGGGCGCAGCCGCGTGACGGGCTGTGCGGTGACGCCGGGCAGGTCGCCCTTCGCGTTGTGGCGGCCTCCGCAGCCGGTCTTGGCGTCGAGGTCGTCGTGGCGGTAGCCGTGGCGAGGGCAGATCTCGGTGACCCGGCCGAACAGCAGGCCGGCGTAGCCGTTCCACGGGAGCTGGGCGAACTTGTCGACCGTGGCGATCAGCAGCGACGGGGCGAGCCGGTAGATCTCCTCGTCGACGGTGAGCACGGGGATGCCCTCTCCGCGCGCCTCGCGCCGCGAGAAGGGGCAGCGGTCCTCGCCCTCCCCGCGTGGGCAGTACAGCAGAACGCGACGTCGTCCTTCGTCGTACTCCATGTGGGAGCGGGCCGTCAGCCCGCTGCCGCACCAGGGACAGGTGAGGACCTGAAGGACTCGGGCGTGCTTGTCACTCGCGCTCTCCTTGGCGTCGGCGATCTGCTCCTTGGCCTCGTCGAACCAGTTGGGCGAGACGGAGGTGCCGACCCAGAGTCCGATGCGGAAGGGGGTGGCGCCCCAACGGGCGTCCCGTGCGAACTCTTCGCGGCGCAGCACCTCGCAGGCACTGACCAGGGCGGCGGCGCGCTGGAACTGTTGGGCGGTCAGAAGGCGCAGGGTGTAACGCATCAGGACACCGACGCCCGCCTCGCCGCTCCGGGCCTCCGTTCCCGAGCCGATGGTGCCCTGTAGGCGTCGCAGCGCGAACTGGTAGGCGGTGAGGCCGAGATACGCCTCGGTCTTACCACCGCCGGTGGGGAAGAACAGCAGGTCGACGAGTGCCTCGCGGCCGGTGCCGCGATGGGCGTGTCCGGGCTGGGTGAGGGAGTCGAGGTTCAGCAGGACGAAGGCGAGCTGGAACGGGCGCCAGCCGGCAGCCTCCTTGCCCTTGGCGTAGATCTCGTCGTACGCCTCCTGGTAGGAATCGCCGTCGTCCTCACGGCCGGCGCGGGCGGCGGCGATGGCGGTGTTGCGGCGCTGGAGCGCCATGGACCGGTTGGCGAACCGAAAGGCCTCCAGAGCCGTGTCGTCGGCCACGAGCCTGTCGATGCCCAGAGTGATGCGGTCGCAGACGTCCAGCGCCTGCTCGATGGCGACGCATGCCGATGCGCGCAGGTCGTCGGGGAGCGAGTGAGCCCTGTGCCGCTGCTGTTCGAGCCAGGTGCCATAGCCGTCGGCCAGCGGAGCGAGTGCGGCGCTGAGCTCGGTCCGGCGTGCGGGCACCGCAAGCGCGGCGAGTTCGTCCATGCCGAGCTCGAGCCCGCGAAGGAGATCCTGGTCCTCGACGCTCGGTGCGGTGGTGGCCCGGACGTCGTACTCCGGGAGCCAAGTGGTCGTGAGGCGGTGCGCGTTGCGCTCGCCCTCGCGCACCTGCGCGTGCACGGCGACGTTCCGACCTTTGGCGTGGCTGAGGCTGTCCCGGTAGAGGAGACGGAGCCGTCGGTCCTCGGGGGCCTCTGGGGCATTGCCCCGGTTCGCGGGATCGAGAGGGTCGTCGACCGGGAGGAAGACCGCGGCGTGGTCGTCCGGGAATGCAGTGACGTCGATCTCGGCCTGGAAGAGCCAGTGGGCGTCGCGAGCATCGCGGCTGTCCTGCTGCCGGTTCACCAGGGCCAGTTCGACGACGCGCAGGTCTTCGGCACCGCCTCGTTCGGCGCGTCGCCCTAATCGCCGTATTCGTACGTCGAGGACGACGGCGTCGCCTTCGAGCTCGACGATCCGATCGGCCGAGCCGGTGACGTCGATGTCCACCGGGTGCTCGATCTGCTCGCGCGACCAGACCCTGCGGGTCGCGCCCCGGTCCGGGTCTTCCTCGGACTGCGTGTAGCGGCCCCAGCGGACGTGGGCGCTGAGCGTGCCGACCGAGGCGGGAACCGCGAAGGACAGCCCCATGGACGACGCCCAGATGTGGCCGGCGGCCTGCGGGGTCAACCGGTCCTGGGGTTCGCCGTCGTCGCCTTCCTGCTCGTCGCCCGATTCGCTGTCCGCGCTCTGGGCGGCGGCTCGTGCGATCCGGTCCGCGGTGACGGCCTGCGGTCGCGGCCCGAGCATGCCGACGAGGTACCGGTCGCGCGGCCCGGAGGAGGCATTCGGGAGCGTTTCCGTCTCACCGTCCCAAGGCCCCAGCAGATCGCGGCGGACGTAGGTCACGAACCCGTCCCGTACCGCGTGGGAATCCCCGGCGCGGAACGTCTGGGGTACCGCGTCGAGCGGGTGCGGGACAGCGGCCTGGGCAGGCTGGGCCGGCATGCGGTAGGTCCTTTCGGACAGATCCGGTGGGGCACGAGCACGGTCGGTCGTACAGCGGCAGGAGAAATATAAACCGTTGACTGAGTTCACACAATGATTATCTGACGTTCCGTCGCTCCGGGCGGGGCGAAGTCCCTAGGCTGGTCCCCGACCGCCCCCACCACCCACCGCGACCCGAGGACGCCATGCCCCGACTCGCCCTGTCCGACGACTTCGTTGCGGACCTCATCTCTCTCCAGAGACCCGTACAGAAGGAAGTCAACGACGCGATCCAGATGTTCCGGAGCATGACGGTCCCTCAGCTCCACGCCAGCAAGGGCATGCACCTGGAGAAGCTCGGGCGGGCGCACGATCCCCGGATCCGCACGATACGCATCACCAAGCTCCACCGGGGCGTTCTCCTGGCCCCCGACGACGGAAGCGAGCTGTTCACCCTCCTTCGGGTCGCCCCCCACGACGAGGCGATCAACTGGGCCTGCAAGCGCGTCTATTCGGTCAACGGCGCCACCGGGGGCCTGGAGGTGCGCAACGTCGATGCGCTGGAACAGATGGAGACGTACTTCGAGACGAAGGCGGTCGCGACTCCTGCCCGCCTCTTCGAAAAGCACTCCGACACCGTGCTGCGCGACCTCGGCATCGACGCCCAGGTTCTGCGCCTGGCCCGCGTCTGCGTCACGGCCGACGATCTGACGGTCATGGCACCGCCCATGATGCCCGCCGACCAGTACGAGGTACTGGAGTACCTGGCGGCCGACTACTCCCCCGAGGACGTCTGGGAACAACTGATCGCCGCGCGGGGACAGACCGTGCGCACGGCGGAGGAACGGCCGACGGTCACCCTCACCGAAGCGATTCTCAACACGCCCGACCGCATCGTGGAGGTGACCGGCCCCGGCGAGCTGGAGCGCATCCTCACCGAGGACCTCACCCGCTGGCGCATCTTCCTCCATCCCGCACAGCGCCGCCACGCCTATCACTCCGGCTTCAACGGGCCGGCTCAGGTCACCGGCGGCCCCGGCACCGGCAAGACCGTCGTCGCCCTGCACCGGGTCCGGCACCTGCTGCGCACCGGCCGTTCGGACGACCGGATCCTGCTCACCACCTTCACCAACGCCATGGCGGCCGCTCTGCGCGACAGTCTGGCCCTCCTGCTCGGTGACACCGATGCCCATCTGCTGGCCCGCGTCGACGTCACGACGGTGGATTCACTCGCCGCCCGGGCCATCCGAGAGGCGCGGGGCACTGCACCCAAGCCTCTATCCGGCGCTGCCGAGAAGAGCGCCTGGACCCGTGCCACCGCACGCGAGGAGCTCCCGTGGACGGAACGCTTCCTGTCCCAGGAGTTCCGCAACGTGGTCCTCGCGCAGGGGCTGCGGACTCCCGAGGAGTACCTGCGCTGTACGAGGAGGGGGCGCGGGACGCAGGTGGGGCGGGTGCAGAGGGCCAGGCTGTGGCGCGTCATGGATCGGTTCACGACCGACGTCGCCTCGCGGGACTCGGCGACGTACACGCAGCTGTGCGACCAGGCCGCCCGGATCCTGGCCGAGGGCGGGCCGCGGTACCGCCACGTCGTCGTGGATGAGGCACAGGACCTGCACCCGGCCCAGTGGCGGGTGCTGCGCGCCTGCGCGGCCCCCCGATCCGACGACATGTTCCTGGTCGGCGACCCCCATCAGCGGATCTACGACTCCCGCGTCTCGCTGCGCTCCTTGGGAATCAACGTCCGTGGGCGCACCTCCCGGCTCCGCCTCAACTACCGCAGTACGGAGGAGATCCTCCGCTGGTCCGCATCCCTCCTCGACGGTCAGCCCGTGGGCCGGCTCGGTGAGGACGACGACGATGACGGCGGTCGGGACTCGCTCCGCGGCTACCGCTCCCAGTTGCACGGTCGAATCCCGGCGGCACGCGGATACCCGAGCCAGGACGAGGAGCTGCGGGCGTTGATCGAGCAGGTCCGGACCTGGATCGACCGGGACGGTGTGAAGCCGTCCGAGGTGGCGGTGTGCGCCCGGTTCAACACGCTGGTCGACGCGGTCGTCACCCGCCTGCGCCGGGAGCGCATCCCGGCGGTCGCGGTCAAGGACGATCCGGGGCCGGGGGTGTCCGGTGTGCGGGTGGCCACCATGCACGCGATGAAGGGGCTGGAGTTCCGGTGTGTGGCCGTCGTGGGCGTCACGTCGAGCGTGTTGCCCTTCGCCCCGCAGGTGACGCCGCCCGAGGTGGATCCCGTGCAGCACCATTCGGATCTGCTGGCCGAGCACTGCCTGCTGTTCGTGGCGTGTACGCGGGCTCGCGATGCGCTCGCGATCTCGTGGAGCGGTGAGCGGAGCCGGATGCTGGATCCGGTCGCCGACTGAGTCCCGCAGGGGTGTGCCGCCCGACCCGAGGCCGGGTCTCGGGCGGCACACCCCATGAGCGGATGCGGAGGTTTCGGGCTCTTGACCCGGCCCGGGCCCCGTGTGCTCAGGCCCGGATCTCCCGGACGACGACCGTGCGCGCCATGCCCCGGGAAGCGTCGTAGGCGATGTCACATCCCGTCGGCTGCCACATCAGCGCGTGCCCCAGCGGAGACGAAGGCGCGACGGCGTCCGCCTCCTCGGTGGACAGTTCGGCCACCACGTACAGCGTGTCGTCATCGACCTGTCCGTCGAATTCCAGAACGAGCAGCGCACCGGGGGTCACGACCTTCGGCGCGGCCGCCTCCCCTCCGACGCGGACGGCGTCGAGGAACGTCCGCAGGAAGCCGAGGCGCTGTGTACGTCGGTCACGCTGATCGGCCTGTGTCCTCCGGAGGAAGACGAGGTCCGTCGCAGCCGTCCCGTCGGGAGTCTCGTCCGGGGCGTCGACGGCGGCCTGCAACTCCTGCATCTCGCGGACCAGTCGCTGGAAGGCGGCGGCGGGAATCTCCTGAACCGGGACCGGCACCGGGGCCGGGGCGCGAAAGGCGCCCCCCGGGCTCGCATCCACCGTGGACCCCTGGTCCCGGATCTCCCCTTCCCGGCCGTCCCCGTCCGCCCCGCCGACGGACGGAACCCCGGTCCTCGCCCCCTCGACGGGAACGACGGACTCCTCCGCAGATGCACCGACCGGCTCGATCCCCAGCCTCTCCAACTCGGCCCAGAGCGGCGCGAGCGCCTGCTCCCGGTCGAGATGAAACCGGCTCCCGCGCAGTCGGACGAAGGTCCAGTCGACGCGCTCCAGGTCACGCTGCCGGGCGGCCGCCGTGGACGCGTCCTCGCCGTCGGCGAAGGCGTCGCCGTCGCAGGCGACCGCGAGTCTGCGTGTCCCGCCCTCGACGACCAGGTCGATCGTGTGGCGGCCGACCCGATACCCCGGCCGCACCCGGTACCCGGGGGACGTCAGCTCCAGATACACCTTCTGCTGGAACAGGCTGTCGAACGCTTCGTGGCGTACGTCGGGCAGTACGGCACCGTTGACGGCAACGGTGTCCTCCTCAGCGGGCCGGGTGAGGTGATCCAGCCACTGCCGGCGCAGGTCGTTCTCGTGGAACTGTTCCGTGCGGGCGCTGTGGAACACCCACACCTGGTCCTGAGCGCGCGAGGCAGCCACGTTGAGGCGCTGTTCGTACGTCTTGCCGTTGAAGCCGCCCGGCACCGTCCCGGCGGCGGTGGTCGCCGAGTTGACGCAGGAGATGAACATGACGTGGCGCTCGTCGCCTTGGAAGTCCTCGGCGTCACCCACCCGGATGCGCCGCTCCTCACGCTGCTCGTAGTCGAGGCGTTCGGCGAGCAGATTCTCCAGCTCCGCCAAGTACCCCTTGCTGGCGCGGAGGCTGATGACGCCCATCGTCCTCCCGTCGTACGCGGGGTCGGCGCAGCAGCGCACCACCGCGTCGACGAGCGCTTCGGCCTCGGCGGTGTTGGTCAGCCGGGTGTGGGTGCCGGCGGCCTCGCCCCGCTCGACGTACACGGTGCGGATCGGGGCGAGTCGGTCGGCACCGTACTGCCGCAGCGGCTGCAGCCGGCCGTCGTAGCACAGCTCGTTGGAGAACGAGATGATCTCCGGCATGCACCGGAAGTGCTCCTTGAGCATGAGCGTGCCGCGGCCCGCGGAGAGCGCCTCCGTGAGATCGAAGAAGCTGGAATCGGGACCGAAGAGGCTGCGGACGTCCGGCTCGAGAGCGGTGAGCAGCCGGTCCCTCAGATGGAAGTACTCGTCCTGCTTGAGACCGACGTTGGAGGGGCTGACCTGCTTGCTGTCGCCTACGACGACCATCCGGTCGGCGAGCCAACTCAGCAGCATGGCCTCCAGGCCCGACTGGCTGGCCTCGTCGACGATGACGACGTCGAACATGCCGGGCCGGTCCATGGGGACGGTCTCCGCCACCTGGTGCAGCGGCATGATCCAGGCCGGCACCGCCGTCTGCGCCTTGCGCAGTGCGGCCTGTGCGTCGCGCCGGTACCGGTGCTGGTACTTGCCCTTGATACGGCGAGCGGCCTGCTGGTACGCGCTCAGCGCGCGGGACTGGTCTCCGGTGAGCAGCCCGAGACAGCGGTGCCAGGCACGGGCGGCGGCGAGCCTGGCGAGCATGATGCGCGCCTCGTCGTCGGCCTCCGTCAGCCGCCTTCGCAGGGCGCGCTCGGCCTCCGGATCGGTGAGCCGCTCCATGCGGTCGCGCCATCCGGACCAGGCCCAGGCTTCGGGGAGCAACGGCAGCCGAGTGTCCCAAGCGGCGTCCTCGGCGGCGTCGGTGATCCGCTCGGCGAGTGCGGGGAACGCCTCGCGCACACGGGTGAGTGCCGCGTGCTGTTCGGCACGCAGCCGGACGGCGCCACGGACCTCGGCGAACTCGTGGCCGAACTCGCGGTAGCCGTCCGGGTCCTGGGCCCGCACGGTGTCGAGTGCCCGCCCGACGGCGGGCGAGACGCCGGGCCGGTCGCTCCAAGCGCGCAGAAGTTCCTCGGTGTCGGCGATGATCCCGCGCGAGTGTTCGGCTGCGCGCAGCGTGGTCGCAGCGCGCAGCAGGGCTCGTACGGCATCCTCGACGGAGGGGTCGTGCCAGGTGGCGACCGCCAGTTGCGGCGAGGTGGCCGCGGCGGTGAGCACGTCGGTGCGCGCGGCGGCGACGGCGAGCAGCGCGTCGAGCACCCCGGCGTCCTGCCGCAGGCGAGCCAGACGCGGACCGTGCCCCTGCCATGCGCCGGTTGCGGTGTCCCACTCGGATTCGACCTGCGCCAGGCGCAGTTCGAGCTGGACCCGGGCCAGGACGACGGCTGCGGTTCCGAGGTCCTCCGGAGCACGCCCGTCGACCCGGACGGTCGCCACGAACGCGCCGACGGCCTTGGCCAGCTTCGAGCGCGTGCCGAGCGGCCCCCGCAGCTTCTGTCCCTGGCCGAGCCCGTCGTGCAGAGCGGTGATGTGGCCGAGGGCGGTGACCGGGTCGTACTGATCCAAGCCACTGACCATCGCGGTGCCCAGCGTGGCGAGCGAGGCGTCGACCGCCGCCAGGGCCTCGCTGACGGCAGCCTGTCTGCTGCGCGTCTGCCAGTCCTGCCCTCCGGTCACCTGCTTCAGGAGTGCCGCGGCCCACTCGCCGGCCGCAGCGGCGAGGGACGCGGCTCGGGCCCGGGTGGCGGAGAACGCGTCGAGTGCCGTGGAAAGGCGCTGCTGTTCGGCCTCACCGAGGCTGCGCACCGCGGTGTCGTACTCCTCGCTCAGGGGGTCCGCTCGCACCGCGGCGTGCGTTTCCTCCGCCGAACGCACGGCTGAGACGGCTTCCTCGAAGTCGGCGGGGCTCGGCAGCTCGGAGGGGTCGGGTACGTCGGCCGCCAGAGCCTGCTGCTGCGGGGTGAAGGCGCGGGTGGCGTGCAGGAGGCGGAGCGCATCCTCGGCGCTCAGGGTGGGCTGTTCCTGTGGGACCTGGCCGAGCCAGTCGTACCTTCCCGCCTCGGCGGTGAGACGCTCGGCGATCTCCTGGAGGCTGCCGCTGTAGTCGCCGATCTCCGCCTCGAAGCGATGGGTCTCCTGTTCGCGCAGCACGGCGAGGTCGCGCAGCATGGCCTGCTGGGCGGACCGGGCCGCGGCGAGTCGTGCCTGAAGCGCACGGATCTCACCGTGCGACGCTTTCGGGTCGTAGCCGGCGTACTCGTGCAGGATCTTCTGTACGGACGCCTCGAGCTCCCGTTGGGCGGCCGCGCCGTCCTCGGTACGGCTCACGCACAGGTCGCGGACGGACTCCGGCAGTTTGTCCCGCAGCACGCGCAGGGCGCGCGGAGTGTGGCTGGTGATGAGGACCCGCTTGCCCTGGGCGAGCAGGTCCGTGACCAGATTGGCAATGGTGTGCGTCTTGCCGGTGCCGGGCGGTCCCTGGACGACGACGAGCCGGTTGGCGCGCAGACGTTCGGCGATCGTGCGCTGCTCCTCGTTGGCGGGCAGCGCGAAGTACATCTCGCCGGCGTCGGTGTCCGCGCCGTCGCCCTCGGCCGCCGCAAGGTCTGCGGCGGTCAACGCCCCGTCGCGGCCGGCGATGTGGCCGAGCAGTCCGGTGGGAGGGGTGCCCGCGTCGATCTGGCGGGCGATGGCCTTCAGGGCGTCCATCGTCGAACGGCGGTTGCGTTCCCGCAGGACGAGTGCGGGTGTGAGTCCCACCTGCGGTACGTCGAGGGTTCGCGGCGTGGTGCGCTCCACGGTCGGCAGGTAGCTTCCGGCGCTGTGCGCGGCGTTGGCCCAGCTGCGCAGGGCGGTGTGCAGGGCTTCGAGGTGCCCGGGGTCCGTCACATCGGAAGCGCCTTCCAGCATCTCGACGATTCCCTCCCGCACGGGCCCCGGGACGTGCTGGGCTCCTTCGAGCATGCCCTCTTCGAGCTCCAGGCCGACGCCCGTCGGGTCGGGGGAGGCGGTGAGCGTGCCGGTGGACGGGTCGAGCTGGATGGCGGCCCGATGGGTGACCAGGTGCCGTTCCACACGCTGGCCACTACTCGTCTGCCAGGTCAACCGACCGAGCCCGAGTACGAGTTCGTACGCTTCACCGAGGTTGGCGGCGTCCTCGTGCATCTTGTGAAGCCGGTCGTAAAGCTTCACGAGGGGATCGATCGCGCGCCGACGCTCGGCCCAGGCGAGCCACTCCTGTTCCCAGGCGGCGTAGAGCTTCTCGATCTTCTCCCGCTGCGGGTGGGCGTCCAGGTCGTGGTAGACCTTTTCGAGCGGAATGCCCCGGGACCAGTCCGGGAACTCGGGCTCGATCCGCCGACGCAGATGCGGGGCGCGGGTCTGCTTGAAGTCCCGGATGCGGATCTCGTCCACCCATGCCGCGAGGAGCGGCTCGGGATGCGGGGCGTCCTCACGCTCGGGGCGCGCGACGGTCAGCCAGGCCGGATCCTCGGTGGCGAGCACCCCGTCGAGCATCACCTCGATGCCGGGGGTGTCCGGCAGTTCCTGGAACCACACGGTGCCGGCCGCACCGTCGAGCGTGCGGACGGGCCTGGCCTTCGACTCCTCGGCCTCGGCGAGGAACCGGAAGATCTGCCGGACGCGTGCGGTGTCGGTCTCGTCGGCGGACGGCGGGTCGCCCCCCTCGGCGGGGCGCCCCTGGTCACCCGTGGGCTCCGGCTCCGGCTCCGGCTCCGGCTCCGGCTCCGCGAACAGGGACTCCTGCTGCTCGCCGAACAGCGCCACCTGATCCGGGAGCGGCATCGACGTGCTGCGCGTCGCGGTCGCCGAGCGGGCACCGGCCGTCGCCGTGCGGGCGCCGGCAGGGGAGACCGGGGCGGCCACTGCCGTGGTGAAGGTGACGCTCTCCCGATCGTGCGCACTCGGAAACCGCACCTCGATGTCCAGCTCCGCGACTGTGCCGGCGGGGATGCTGTAGGCCCACGTCACCGAGACCCTGCGCCCCTTGCGCAGGGTGCCTTCCAAGGCGTCGTCGAGCACTTCGGTCTTGTGGTCCTGTACCTGGCGGCCCGTCTTTCCGTACGGCCCGGTCCTGACGAGCAGGCCGATGCCGTCGACGTCGATGGGCCGGCCGGTGCCATTACTCAGATACAGGCTGCATCGCACCAGGTCGTCGCCCCGCCGATACCCGTACGAGTCGTCGGCGTCGACCAGTTCGTACGGCATGACGTCGTCGACTCGCACGTGCAGCCCGTCGCCGTACTGGTAGACGGAACCGATCGGCTGCACATCGTCACTCAGGCCACCCTCGCCCTGGTTCACACGCCACCCCACTGCCGCTGAGGGCCACACGGTGGCCACATGGTGAAATCCCGCCCGGCCACATCAAGCACGAACACATCACGCGCCCCCCGGCGCGTCAATGCGACGTGTGAACTGAGCACACGCGTTCAGCGTATCAGGAGCACCATCCCGATTCACGGGGTTGCGGGGACCTCGACTCGCAGCGCATCCGACAGGCGTATCGACGTTGACTTAGTTCACGGTTGCCACCCTCACGACGGGTACGGCGTCACCGACCGAACCCTCAACTGCGCCGGTCCCCCGACGAGACGGCGCCGTGGATCTTCCACCGGTCGACCACCACACCGCCGGACAAGGATGCCTGACGGGGCATAGATTCGGATGCTCACTGTCCCGGGCCGAACCTCTGGACGGACGGCAAGACCTGTGCACCGGTAGGGAAAGGAAGCGCATGCGCGCCCAGGAGATCACCTTCCTCAAGCTCGTCCAGGGGGACAAGCAGTTTCAAGTGCCGCTCTACCAGCGCACCTACAGCTGGGGCAGGGAACAGCTGACGCGCCTCTGGGAGGACGTCGGTGAACTCGTCGACCAGCACCTCTCCGGTGATGCCGCGGCGCCGCACTTCCTCGGCTCGGTCGTGCTGGCCCCTGGCCAGATCCAGGCCGGCGGCGTACAACGGTGGCTGGTCGTGGACGGTCAACAGCGGCTGACCACACTGATGCTGGCGTTCACCGCTCTGCGCGACCACCTCAAGGAGACCGGGGATCCACGCGGCGTGGACCGCGTGCACCGGCAGATACTCGTCAACGAATTCCACGAGGGCGTCGACCACTACCGGCTGCTGCCCACACAAGCGGACCGGGAGGCGTACACCGCCTGCGTCCAGTCGCGGGCCGAGGCCGGCGGCGGAGACAACATCGGTGCGGCCTATCGGTTCTTCCGCGGTGCGCTCGCCGAGGGCCGGGAGACCGGCGACGAACGATGGATCGCCAGCGTCGAGACCGTTCTCAAGGACCTGCTGTCGATCGTGGAGATCACCGCCGAGAGCGGCGACAACGTCTACCGCATCTTCGAGTCGATCAACAACACGGGTGTCGGGCTCAGTCAGAGCGACCTGCTGCGCAACTACGTGTTCATGCTGCTGCCCAAGCGGGGTGAGCGGGTCTATCAGGAGCTGTGGCTGCCCATGCAGCAAAGCCTCGGCCCGAAGAACCTCGAACTCCTCGTCTGGCTGGACCTGGTCGTACGCGGCCACCACAAGACGAAGCAGAGCGAGATCTACCGCGAGCAGCAGAAGCGGCTCCAGCCACTGGCCGGCGACGAGGACGCACTGCAGGGCGAGGTCGCGCAACTCGCCGAGCGCGGGCGGCGGTTCCTCCGCATCGTCCAGCCCCACCGCGAACCCTCGCCCTCACTCCGCGCGGTGCTGGAGCGCCTCGCCGCCTGGGGCGGTCAGACCCACTATCCGCTCGCACTCCACCTGCTGGACCTCGTCGACACCAGCAGCACGACTCCCGACGACGCGGCGCAGGCCCTGCTGTACGTCGAGTCGTACCTGGTGCGACGCCTCATCTGCCAGACGCCGACCACCGGGCTGAACCGGATCTTCATGGAGGCGCCGAAGGAACTGGAGACCGACCGGCCTGCGGCCGAGGCCGTCCGACGGTTCCTGTCCGGCCGGCGCCGGCGGTGGCCGAGCGATGACGAACTGCGTGAGGCGATCCGCAGCAAGCCCTTCTACTGGAGCGGTCGCCCTCCGCAGCGCAGCTACATCCTGCGCCGCCTGGAGGAGAGCTACCGCCCCACCGAACCCGTCGACTTCGCGAAGGCGTCGCTCAGCGTGGAGCACATCCTCCCGCAGCGCCCGGCCCCGGCATGGTTCGAACTGCTCGCCGACGAGACGGAGTCGAACGAGACGCCCCAGGAACTGCACGACCTTCTGGTGCACACGCTCGGCAACCTCACACTGACCGGTGACAACACGAAGCTCTCCAATCATCCCTTCGACCGCAAGCAGCAGATCCTCGAGTCGAGCGCCCTGCGCATGAACTTGGAGATCGCCTCGGCGCAACGCTGGGGCAAGGCGGAGATCCTGGATCGCGCCGACCGGCTGGCGGGGCGGTCGGTGGAGCTGTGGCCCGGTCCGATCGGCGGGGTCAAACCGGCCGGTGAGGAGTGGGCAGGCTGGGCCGAACTGCGCGCGGCGCTGGTAGCGATGCCGAGCGGCACGTGGACGTCGTACGGCGATGTCGCCGAGCTGATCGGCAGCCACCCGGTACCCGTCGGCACGTACCTGGGCTCCAACCCGGCGGTGGTCGGGGCCCACCGGGTCCTCACCGCGGACGGGAAGGTCTCTCCCGCCTTCCACTGGCCGGACGGCAGTGACCGGCAGCCGCCGGAGGACCTGCTGAGGAGCGAGGGCGTGAGGTTCGACCCCTCGTGCCGGGCTCATCGTTCGCAACGCCTGACCGCCGCGGAGCTGGCCACCCTGCTGGGCAAGGACGTTGCGCAGCAGGACTCGCACGACCCGCTTCCCGACGGGGAGGACGCGGCGGCGGCGGAGCGGTTCCGCACCCAGTTGCAGGAGCACTGGCCGGAGGCGTTCGCGGGGGTCCGGTCGGTGCTCGACTTCTGGCGCCGACAGGGCGGCTACACCGACTACGGTCGCCATGGGGAGACCAGCTGCTTCCCCATGCTGGACGCCGGCACCAGCCAGCGGCCGCACCTGATGTGGCCCGTCGCGATCTACCCCGTGAGCGGAACGGTCGAGGTCGTCTTCCAGTACCTCAAGGACCGCAGCCCCTTCGACGACACGGAGCAGCGCCGCGAGCTCCTGCACCGCCTCAACCAGATCGAGGGCATCGACCTGCCGGAGGCGAAGCTGGAGCTGCGTCCGTCGTTCCCGGTCCAGGTCCTCGCGGAACACGGTGACGAGATCTGCGGGGTACTGGACTGGTTCGTGCATACGGCGGCGCTGGACCTGGCGCGTCGGGCGTGACCCTCGGGCCGGACTGCCGTGCAGGCTGCGGCAGTCCGGCGGCCGGCCGAACCGCAGCGGCCTCCGATGCGTGCATGCGGGGCACTCGAGCCGGCGCAGACGCTCCCGTTGCCACGCCGGGGCTCAGAAGAGGGCGTCCTCGGCGCCCGCACCGAAATCGGGTCCCCCTCGCGCGGCCGACTGCCTCTTGCGCTTCCGGACGGCCTCGACGGAGGGCGGGGGAAGGCCGGGGTGCTTCTCCCTCACCTTCGCCTCCGACGCCTGCCCCGTACCGAGGTGGACCTCATCGGCGTAGGCCTGGTGGTTCAACTGGCGCAGCCGGTCGATGATCTCGGTCCGGGCGAGCAGACCGATGGTGTAGCGGGTGCCCTGGTCCGATTCGTGGAAGCCGTGGTCGAGCGGGAACGTCTCGTGGGTGGGGTCGGCGGGTGCGGTCTGCCCGGAGTCGTCCAGGAGGTCGTCCCAGCCGTACGCCTCGATGACGGCCATGTCGATCTCCCGGTGGATACGGCGCAGCTCGACGAGGTCCGCCTCCTGGCAGGACTCGTCGTGGAACAGGTTGTAGGTGTCCGTGAGGCCCATGCTCCTGGCCGTCATGAGGTCGCTTCGCCAGGCGTCGAGTCTCAGGCCGGCGGCGTGCAGACGACTCGTGGGCTGCGGACGTACCAGTGTTTCGAACACGTCCGTCGGCGCGTAACGGAGGTCCCCCTTCATGGTGCCGGCGTTCTCGATGGCCCACCAGTAGTGGGGAGCACTGCTGAGAAGCGCCAGCAGCCCGTGATCATCGGAGGCGAAGACGGCGAGTGCATTCGTGAACACCTGGCGCGCGGGAATCCTCATCGGCAACACCGACTTGCTCACAAGCGTCATGGCCAGACAGTGGTCGAGCCCTTCCAGCGCGGCGAACATGTCCGCCCGAGGGCGCCAGTACTGCCACCACCTCTCCATCAGACCCGGGTACGCCTCAGGTCTGCCCTGCGCACGTTCCACCTTCACCGTGCGCTCCAGATAGCGGAAGACTTCCGGGTACGCTCGCGCTTCCTCCTCTCTCATCTCACCGAAGTTGATGACCGTCTTTCCACCGCGGGACGCGGGACCCCCGTTCAGCGTCTGGCCATTGAGGTAGGGGAATATCACGGCGTCCACGTCCACGCCCGCGTCCCGCCACTGACCGACCTGAGCGGCGTCGACCTGGAAACCGTCCCCGATCAGGTTCACTCCGTTGAAGGAAATCCCCTTGGCGACGTCGAGCTTCTCGACCCACGACGGCGCTCGGGTCTCCGGGTTGAGAGACGGAGTGATACCGCCACTGAACTCCAGGTCTCCCAACCACCGGAGGGTGGATCGGGGTACAGCGGCGGACAGCCATGCGGCGCAGTACTCGAGCGCGGCCGATTTCGCCGGCCACGGGGCGCTCTTCACCGCTCCCCGGATGGTGTGAGAGCGGGACAGCTGGTCGAGGCCGACCTCCCTCGTGTCGCCCTGGGAGAGGGTGTTGGTCGCCAGGAGGCCGATGTGGCCACGCCGGCCGGAGAATTGGCTCGCGCGCAGGACGAAATAGGCGACGAGATCGGCGTTGGTTCGCCCGACGCCATTCGCCAGATATTCCACCACGTACGCCCTGTAGGCACTGCCGAACGCCGCGCTGACTTTCGGTCCGCCCAAGAACGGCGGGTTTCCCACAATCGCGTCGAACCCACCTCTGAGCGAGAACACCTCCGGAAACACCAACGGCCAATGCACCGGCCGCCGTTCCAACGCCCCCTCCGGCAGTTCCGCCGCCAGCCATTCCTCCGCCGTGGCCCGCGCCTCCCGCACCACGTCCGAGTCGTCCTCGACCCCGTCCTCGACGATCTGCCGCACGATCCACGCCGCCTGCGGGAACAGGTCCCTGACCCGCTCGCCGCCGTTGCGCGCGTACCACTCCACACGCCCCGACGCACAGGTCGCCAGCGCTGCCCCCGCGATCAGGTCACCCACCAGCCGCAGGCGTCGCGAGTGCCGGTTGACCTCGTCCAACCGCTCCCGTTTCTGCTGAAGCGCGGCCAGGTCCACACCCTTGATGGCGGTGATCGCCAGACGTTCCCGCGTCAGCTGGTCCACCAACTCACGGGCCTGCTCCGCGAGAATGTCGGACTGCTGTGCCGGCTTCATGTGCACGGACTGGATCTGCTCCATGGTGTGGACACCCAGCAGCGAGTCTCCGCACACCAGCCGGTCGTCCAGGAACGTGAAGGGGCGCCCCGGGTCCATCGACACCAGCCACAGCGACAGCTTGGCCATCTCCACCGCCATCGGGTTGATGTCCACCCCGTACAGACAGTGCTCGATGATCTGGCGGCGGGCCTCGACGACCACCGGGTCCTGTTCCGCGTCGGCCGCCGTCACGGCGTCCACGGCGCGCCCCGCGCGGTAGCTCACCGCGTCCGTGCGGCCCTCGTTCTCCCAGGCCTCTATCAACCGGTTGCCCAGGTAGCGGCAGGCCGCCACCAGGAACGCCGCCGACCCCATCGCTATGTCGGCAACCTTCAGATCGAGGATCTGCTCGGAGGACTTCAGGCGCCACTCCCCCGTGTCCGCCGTCTGGAGCGGGCCCGGCTCGTACACCAAGGGCTCGAGCGCGTGCAGCACGACCTCCTCCGCCAGGAATCGGGGGGTGTAGTGCGTGCCCGTGTTCTTCCGCAGCGAGGACTCCGCGACGTACAGGGCGCCGTTCGGGATGACCGTCGGCAGGCCGCGCAGGTCGTCGCGGAGGATGCCGACGAAGGGCAGCAGCCGCTCCGTGAGCGCCGGGTCCTTGGTCACCGCGTTCAACCGGCGCCGCGCCTCGGCCGCGTCCTCGGCCCCGAGCGGAGCGAGCCGCTTCTCCAACTGACCTGCCGTGGCGGGGGGTTTGGGGTCCTTCCACTTCTCGTGGAGGGACTTCGCCAGCGCCTTCACCGACGTACCCGGCGATGCGGCGGCCCTCGCCGCCAGGGACTCCAGCTCCCGCAGCGGCACCTCGTGCTCGAGCCCCTCCGGGCCGATCAGCCCCACCATGTGCTCGGTCGCCCGACGGCCGTCGAAGGACAGCAGGCCCTCGTAGACGTAGCCGATCTGCTCCACGCCCAGTGCCCGGAAGCTGAGCGTGCGGACCTCGCGGGCCTTCCCCTTGCCGACCCGGACCTCCTGCACCGCCTGGAGCATGTGGAGCACCGTACGGTCGTCGATCGGGAGGAGCGGGGTGGTGCGCTCCAGCCAGGGATACGCGTCGGGGTCGAAGATCGAGCCGTCGTACGCGGGCAGGTGGAAGTCGGAACCGGAGTGGTCCACTCCCCCGTGCACGGCGTGGAACAGCGCGATCAGCCGGTGCCACGCCGACGTGGTGTGCTCCAACGAGGTCTCGAGCTCCTCGGCCGCGCGGGCCTTGAGCTCGTCGCGCAGGAAGCGGGCGGAGTACGACCGCGCGTAGATCTCGTTGTCGGCGGGGAGCAGGCCGCGCTCCTCGGCGAAGAGGAGGAAGACGATGCGCATCATGACCGCGACCGCGCCACGGTAGACCTCGCGCGCGCTGACGCCGGACGCGTGCAGGCCGGGGGCGCCCTTCTCGACGGCGCGGACGTCAGCGCGGCCGATGGCGTCGACGAGGAGTTCCACGGCCTGCCGGACCTGGACGCCGAGGGCCTCGGTGACGTCCTCGCCGGCCGCGAGACTGGCCTTGAGCAGGCCCACCAGCGTCTCGGCCTCCTCGTACGCGAAGAAGCGGCGGCGGCGCAGCAGCGACACGAAGGCGCGGACGACATTGCGTTCGGCGGCTTCGTTCCAGCCGATGGAGTCGAAGACGGCCGTGGTCGTGACGCCCCCGACCGGGGCCCAGACCAGGCACCACCAGCGGCCGTCGGTGACGAGTCCGAGGGGGACGCCGTGGTGGCGCAGGAGGCGGGCGAGGCGGTCGGTGGGGGCCGCGGCCCAGTCGCCGCCACCGCCCGCGCGGGCGGTGGGCGCGGTGCCGGCGGGGACGGTCATGCCCAGGAGCTGTACGCGCTTGGCGACGGACTCGGTGTCGGGCTCGGCGGCGAGGTCGGTACCCGGTTCGAGGAGGGCGAAGTCGGGGCGGACCTCGGTGTGGTGCTCCGCCACACGCAGGGTGAGGCGGTCCAGGCCGTGGTGTTCGGTCCCGCCCAGGCGGAGGGTCAGGACGTCCTCCCAGCCGAGGAGGCGGCCCAGGACGTACGCCACCCACGCGTCGCGCCCCGCCGTCGTGTCGGTCTGCCAGTCGGCGTGGCGGGCGCGCAGCCGGGCGCGTTCGTCCTTCTCCAGGGTGTCCAGCTGGGGCCAGGCACGCAGCAGGACGGGCATGGTCAGGAAGGGGCCGGAGACCTCGGTGAGGTCGAGCCACTCCTGGTGCTGCCTGCGGCCGTCGGCGGCCTGGGCCTTGGCGGCGGCTGCTCCACGGCTCATGGGGCGGCGAGGGCTCATCGACGGGCTTCCTTTGCGGGGACGACGAAGACGACGGCGGCGGGGAAGAGGTGGGAGCGGGGCTCGTCGTAGCGGGCGGCGATGGCGGCGAGTTCGCACTCGCGCTCGGCGGGAAGGCCCTCGAGGCGTTCCCGCCAACGGCGGCGGTCGTCCTCGAACTGCCGGCGTTCGTGGCCGGTCAGCTCGTGGGTGGAGAGCAGGGCCAGCTGTTCGCCTTCGCCGTCTCCCTCCTCCTTGAGTTTGGCGCGCAGGGTGGCCTCGAAGCGGTCGAGGGTCGCGGTGATGCGGCGCTCCTCCTCGGCCCGTCGGTCGGCGAGCCGGCTCTCCAGCCGGCGGCCGAGTTCGGCGGCGCGCGCCTCCAGCGACCGGTAGAGGGGGTCGCGGAGTCGCGGCCATGCCTCGGTGAGTTCCGTGCGCAGGTGCGGGGCGGCCTCGGTGCTCTCGGAGAGCGCACGCGACAGGACCCGGCCCTGTTCGTTCACCGACTCCCAGCGGCGGAAGCGGCCCGTGTCCCCGAACCAGCCGCCGGCGTGGAGGACTTCCTCGTGGAGGCGGGTGCCGTCGGCGCCGACGAGGACGTAGCGCGCGTAGGCGGAGACCAGGGTCGTGGTGATGGCCGGGTCGTCGGAGACGACGGCGGTGACGCGGTGCAGGCCGACCGATTCGGCGTTCCAGACGGCCGCGGTGAGCAGGCGTGTGGAGAGCGCGACCAGCGGGTGCTTGAGGTGGGCGAGGACCACATCGTCGCGGCCCTGTGCGGCGACCGCCGGGGAGAAGGTGAGGGGGCGCTGCTCGCCCTCGCGAAGCTTGTGGGCGAGGCCGCGGGTGGCGCGCTCCCAGCTTCCTGAGAGGGGCTGCACGTCGAAGAGGTCGCCCGGCGCGAACTCCTCGGCGCGGGCCGCGGACGGCAGGAGGGGCGGCTGGTTGTCGAGGGCGAGGGCGGTGTCGACGACGCGTTTGACGTTCGCCGGGCTGAGGCCGAGGGACGACACGGTCTCCTCGTACTGATCGGCCAGCCTCTTGGTCTGCGCGGTGACGTTCTGCTCGGGCGCGACCTCGCCGCCCGTGCGGCGGCCCTTGATCGGCCTGGGCTTGGCGTGCTCGATGTCGAGAGGGGCGGTGTCGCCCGTCATACGGCGCTGTACGGCGTCGGCGAGAACGGCGTTGACGGAGCCGAGGTCGTGCTCCATGCGCGCGACCTTCTTGGCCACGCGGGAGAGGAACTCGAGGTCGGCTTCGTACGAGCCGGCCTCTGCCTGCTGCCATCCGGAGCCTATGAAGTGGGTGATCTCCGGGTCCTTCGTCTGCCCCCAGCGGTCGATGCGGCCTATTCGCTGCTCGAGCTTGTTGGGGTTGAAGGGTATGTCGTAGTTGATCAGGCGGTGGCAATGGTTCTGCAGGTCGATTCCCTCGCCGGCGGCGTCGGTCGCGAGGAGGATGCGGACCGTGCCCTCGGGACGGGACGGCTCGGTCTGGAAGCCGAGGCGGATGCGTTCGCGTTCCTCGGCGGACAGCCCGCCGTGCAGACGCTCGACGCGGCCGCCGTCGGTGAGCTCCTCCTGCTGGAGGAGCCCGTGGAGCCACTCCTGGGTGTCGCGGTACTCGGTGAAGACCACGACCCGCTCGTCGGTCCACCGTCTGCCGTCGGACGTCCGGCAGATCGCCTTGAGGGTGTGGACGAGGGCCTCGGCCTTGGAGTCGGGTGCGGCCTCGTGGGTGAGGGCCCAACGCTCCATGTGCTGCAGCAGGTCGAGTTCCCGGCCGTCCTCGGCGGGGGTGAGGGAGGTGGAGCGGGTCAGGGCGTCGTCCTCGGCGTCGACGAGGCCGGTGTCGTCCAGGTCGGCGACGAGGTCGGCGAACTCCTCCAGCCACTCGGGGACTTCGGCGGCGGCTGCGCGGCCGCGCGCCGGGCCGGTGTCCTCCAGGTGGGAGAGGTAGACCTGGACGGTGTGGAGGAAGGCCGCCGGGGAGGAGAACAGGCGCTTCTTCAGCAGCAGCGTCACCAGGTCGGCGGCACGTCGCCCGCCACGGGCGGTGGGCGTCAGTTTCTTGCGGCGCAGCTCGGCGAACGACCCGAGCAACCGGTGGATCTCCCGCTCCTGCGGCGTGTAGTCGACGGGGAGTTCGAGGGTCCTGCGGGTGCGGAAGCGGGGCGTGCCGTCGGCGTGGGTGACGGTGGACTTGAGGCGCCGTACGACGGTGTCCCTGAGGGCTTCCCTGTCGGGTTCGACGCCGCGGGCGAACCGCTGGTCGTCGATGAGTTCCAGGAGCGCGGTGTAGGACTCGGGATAGCCGTTGTGCGGGGTGGCGGAGAGGAAGAGCCGGTGCTCGAAGTGCGGGACGAGGCGTCGGATCAGCTTGGTCTGCTGGGAGTCGACGGCGTACACCTGCTTGGGCGCGGCGGGCGCGACGTGGTGGGCCTCATCGAGGACGAGCAGGTCGAATAAGCGCTTGTGCTCGCCGTCGGGGCTCTCCTCGGGGGCGCCGACGACCTCGTCGAGGAGGCGCTGGGCCTTCTGGCCACGCAGCCAGGGCAGGGAGACGATGGTGAGCGGGTGGACGCGGAAGGGGTTGGCGGCCGTGCCGTGCGTGCGGCGCAGCCGGGCGCAGTGCTCGGCGTCGACGATGGTGAACTCCAGGCCGAACTTCTCGGCCATCTCGTCGCGCCACTTGAGGGTGAGGCCGGCGGGGCAGACGACCATGGTGCGGCGGGCCCGGCCGCGCAGCAGCAGTTCCTGGACGACGAGTCCGGCCTCGATGGTCTTGCCGAGGCCGACGTCGTCGGCGAGGAGGAGGTTGACGCGAGGGGCGCCGACCGCCCGGGAGACCGGCTCCAGCTGGTACGGCTCGACGGCGACGCCCGAACGGAACGGTGCCTGGAGTGTCTTGGCGTCGGCGGAGGCGACGGCGGACCAGCGGACGGCGTCGAGGAACGCGGCGAGGCGGTTCGGGGAGTCGTACGAGCCGTTGGCGGCGTCGGGAAGGGATCCCGCGGGCAGTACGCGACGGCCGGGCTCCACCTCCCAGATGACGGAGAGGGTGTCGCCGAAGCGGCCGTCGGCGACGGACTGGAGGTGGAGGAGGGTGGCGGTCCGGCCCACTTCGTCACCGGCGGCCGGGGACGGCTCGACGCGGGCGACCACCCAGGACTGGCCGCGCACCTCGACGAGATTGCCCTCTTCGGGGAGTCGCGGCGCCCTCCGGCGTTCGGTCCCGCGCTGAACTGCTGGCGTCATGGGCGCTGTTCCCCCCGGTGTCCCCTGCAGCCGTCCGTAGACAGTGGCCTGTCTCCCCACCGGAACGGTGCGACGGGAGCGTAACACGAAGCGTCAACTGTGAACAGAGCTTACACAGTTGGGCTCGTTCCGCAGCGCATGTCAGGCCATGCGACGCAGCCGGTCCAACAGGACGCGGCTGCGCACCCGCCGGGCGTCGGCCGCGGGCAGAACCCTCTCCTCGTGGTCGGCCGAGCGCCGCAGCAGTTCCGCGGCCGCCTGACGCTCCCCCGTACGCACCAACAGCACGGCGATCTCATAGCGCGTGTCCAGCACCGCGAGGTCGTCCGGCCCGAGCAGGTTGCGCTGCTCGGCCAGGACCGACCTCAGCTCGTCCAGGGCCTCGCGGGTGCGGCCGAGTGCGCCCACGCACAGGGCGGCTCCGGCTCGAGCGGCGAGAAGGTCGGCGTGCGCGAGGTCGGCGGCGGCCATGATTTCCCCGTACCCCTCCAGGGCGCGCGCGGGGTGACCGGACCGGCGCAGGGCGGCGAGCTCGGCCGGCCGCGGGTGCGCGGCGGTCGTCGCAGCAGTCGTGGCCGGTGCCGGGGACCAGGCGGCGAGCAGGGCGGCCACCTCCGCCGCGGATGCGGGCCGATCCTCGGGCCTCTTCTCCAGAAGCCCCGCCACCAGAGCCCGCAGCCCGGACGGGACGCCGGAGCGGCGGTCGGCGAGCGGCGGCACGGGGTCGTGCGCGTGCCGGTGGTAGAGCAGGAAAGGGCCGTCGCCGGTGAACGGCGGTACGCCGGTGAGGAGTTCGTAGAGGACGCAGCCCAGGGAGTAGAGGTCACTGGCGGGCACGGTCTTGCCCACGGCCTGCTCGGGTGCCATGTAGACGACCGTGCCGAGCGCGGCGTTGGCGGCGGTGAAGCGCGTCTCGCCGAGCTGGGGTTCCAGGGCGGCGGCGACACCGAAATCGAGGACCCTGATCTCACCGTCCGGCGTGATCATCAGGTTCGACGGCTTCAGGTCGCGGTGCACGACATTCTGGCCGTGGGCGTAGGCGAGCACGTCGGCAGCGCTCCGTGCGACGTCCGCGGCGCGCTCGACAGGCAGCGGGCCCTCGCTCTCGAGCACCGCGTCGAGGGCGCGGCCGGGGACGAGGTCCATGACGAGGTAGAGCTCGCCGCCGTGGCTGCCGTGATCGTGGACGGCCGGGATGCCCGGGTGCGCCAGCCGGCCGGTGAGGCGCGCCTCGCGCAGGAACCGGCGCTCCAGCGTGGCGCGTTCGGCGTCGCGGATGCGGGGTGCGAGGAGTTTCACGGCCACTTCCCGGCCGTGCGCACGGTCGTGTGCCGCCCATACGACTCCCATGCCGCCCCGGCCCAGTTCGTGCGTCAGGTCGTACCGCCCCAGGCTTCGCCGCATTGCGCCCGTCCCCAGTCCCGGCGCTCGCGGCGCCTGTCCCACCCGTACGTCCGGTGCGGCTCGGCGCACCCGGTCGGCGAAGGCCATCCTCTCACCGTTCACACGGGCCTCGACCGCTCGCGGAACCAGGAAGCCATGGTCCCGACCGCCACGGGGCGGCGCCCGGAAGGGAGGACACCGCCTCCGCACCTGCCCCGCACGCCTCGACCGAGAATCGACTGCAGCTGGTGGCGATCGCGCAGCACTATTCCCGGCTCAGCTCTTGCATTTCTCCGATCCTCCACATCTCCCACACCACAAACCCGCACTTTTGCACTGTGAACAAAGTCAATGAGCGTAGTAGCCTTCCATGAACACGGCCGCTGGGACGCCGACCAGCTCAGCCGGCCAAGCCCCCCGGAGACCGTTCGATGAGTACCCCCAATGCCGTACCCGTCAGCTTGGCCGAGATCGCCCGGATCGCGGGCGTGGGCCGAGCGGCAGTGAGCAACTGGCGCCGCCGCCATGACTCGTTCCCCACCCGCATCGGCGGGACCGACGTCAGCCCGCAGTTCTCCCTGGCAGAGGTCGAGCAATGGCTGCGGGACAACGGCAAGCTCAAGGCGGTCGGTGGCCGCGAGCTCCTGTGGCCGCGATTCGAGGCGCTCGGCAGCATGGACGAGTCGGGCCTGGCCGTCGCCGAGGCCGCCCGCCGGATGCGCTCTCCCCGCGCGCGGGTCTCACCCTTCGAGCTCTCCGCGGAGGCACGGAAACTGGCGGGCGAGGCGGCCCGACTGGGGCGACGGGAGGGCCCACGCGAAACCTTCGAATTCCTGCTGCAACGGTGGCTCGAAACGCATGTGCGGCAGCTCAGCACCACACCCCCACAACTGGCGTCGCTGATGACCCGGATCGCACTCGCCGTCCGGCTCGGTGGGAGCGAGGAAGGACTGACCGTCTTCGATCCGGCCTGCGGCACCGGACACCTGCCCGCCGCCGCCGCGCGGGAATACCGTGCGGCCGGCCTGACGGTGTTGGCGTGCGAGCGGGATCCGGCTCTCGCCGCGCTGGCCTCCGCCCGGCTCGGATTCATCACCGAGGACCGAGACGTCCATGCGGAGATCGCTACGGCCGACGCACTGCGCAAGGCCCCCTTCGCCGGGGCGCGCGCCGACATCGCGCTCTGCAACCCACCGTTCAACGAACGGGATTGGGGCTACGAGGACCTCGCCACCGACCAGCGCTGGACACACGGGCTTCCACCGCGGACCGAGCCGGAGTTGGCCTGGGTGCAACACCTGCTCTCCCGCCTCAGACCCGGGGGTGCGGCGGTCATCGCCCTGCCGCCTGCTGTCGCGTCACGCAAGGCCGGTCGCCGCATCCGTGGCTCCCTCCTGCGAACCGGCACTCTGCGAGCGGTCGTGGCCCTGCCGCCCGGCAGCGCACAACCGCACAGCGTGTCACTCCAGTTGTGGGTCCTGCGGGCCGCTCCGGACGGCCCTGCCGCTGCTCCGGCCGGCCAGGACGCACTCCTCATGGATGCCACACGCTTCGCGGGCCCCGGCACGCGCGAACCGGGGCCCCAGTGGGACGCTCTCGGCTCCTTCGTCCTCGCCGCCCTGGAAGCGCTCGACCACCCGGACGACGATCTGCCGGAGGGCGCCGTTCGCGTGCCCCTCCTCGATCTCCTGGACGACGAGATGGATGTCACCCCAGGGCGCTACACCGCATCGAGCGCGGAACCTTCGGGCACCGAACTGGCCGCGTTGTGGAAGGAGTTGGGTACGTCGCTGGCCGACCTGACCGGTCACGCCCAACATCTCTCCGCACTCGACTTCGAAGCCGAGGCCCTGCAGACCACGGCCGGCGTGGGGGACCTCGTCAGAGCCGGTGCCCTGACACTGCGCGCCGGGCAGCAGCCCTCGGAGGGCGCGCCGCCCTCCGGTGACGCCGCCGTGCCACTCCTGACCGTGGCCGACCTGCTGAGGGACGGGCCCCCCAGTGGGTCACTCTCCGCCGACTCGGCACACGCCATCGCCGAGGAGGGCGACGTCGTGGTCGCGGGCGTGATCCGGGCCTTCCGGGCCTGGGTGCACGAAGGACCGCCGATGGCCCTGGGGCCCCAGCTCTACACCCTGCGGGTGGACCCGGAGAAGTTGGATGCGCACTTCCTCGCCGGCTGCCTGCGCGCGCCCGCCAACGGACGCCAGGCGGGCACCCACGCCTCCAGTTCGTCCCGGGTCGACATCCGGCGTCTCCAGGTACTCCAACTCCCCCTGGAGGAGCAGAAGGCGTATGCCGGGACCTTCCGTCGCCTCAGTGCCTTCGAGGCGCTCCTCACCAGGGCGGGCGGTCTCGGCAAGGGGCTGGTACGCGATGTGAGTGATCGACTCGCGGGGGGCGGGCTGACCGTCTGACGGCGTCGCACCACCGGCCGGTGAGCGCGCCCGGCCGCACCGGCCCCGAGCGCGGTCCGCCCGCCGCGCGCGTCCCGCCGCCTCAGTGGCCCCCGTTGACGGCCGCCCGCCTCACGGCGCAGGCCCCGACGTGCCACCTCTTGAGGATCTTCGCGTACTCGCCGCTCGTGATGAGGCGGTCGAGGGCTTCCCGCACGGCGTCACGCAGGGCCGTCCTGGCCCTGGCGACCGCTATGCCGTAGGGAAGCGGGTCGAGCTGTCCGCCGCCGAGTTCGAGGGCGTCGCCGCCCGCACGGGTCGCTGCCGTGTGGGCCGCGACCGGGAAGTCGTCGAGGCAGGCCGCGGACCGGTTCTCGACGACGTCGTCGTAGACCTCGGCCGACGAGTCGAACTCCCTGAGCTTCACCTTCGCGGGGAGCTTCCCGTTCAGCTCGTCCAGGTAGCCGCGGGCGAACGAGCCGCGCTGGACGGCGACCGTCCTGCCGGACAGGTCCCCGGGCCGCTTGATGCCCTCCGGATCGCCCCTGCGGACGACGAGCGCGAGACCGGCACTGAAGTAGTCGATCATGTCGACGCCGCTGCCGGTCTTCGTCCCGTCCACGCGCCCTTCCTGACGGCCCTTGGTGTCGGCCATCGCCGACATGACCAGGTCGAAGCGGCCCGCGTCGAGGCCGGGGAGGAGGGCGTCGAAGGCGGCGTTCGCGAACTCGACGCGCACGCCCAGCTCGCGGCCCAGAGCGTGGGCGAGGTCGACGTCGACACCGGCGGGACTGCCGTCCTTGACGAACTCCATGGGCGGGTAGGTGACGTCCGAGCCGACGGTGACGATGCCCTTGTCCCGTATCTCCTTCGGCAACCGGTCGGACGGGACCCCGGTGGAGGGGGTTCCGCCGGGCGTGGAGCTGCCGGACGGCTTCCCCGTTCCGCCGGGCCCGGCCCCGCTGTTCGTGCCGCCGCCGGTGCCGTCCCCGCCGTCCGGCCACAGCGTCCAGGCCAGCGCCCCGCCGCCGGCGACCACCCCGGCGGCGGACAGCGCGGCGAGCACACGGCGTCGGCTCGGGCCCGGGCGTGGGGCGGCGGGACTCGGGCCGTACCACCCCTGCGCCGGAGCGGCGGGCGGCGGCGCCGGGAGGCCCGCCACCGTGCTGGTCGGCAGCCGGTCGAAGGCGACCTCGGCGGACCCGTCGGCCGAGGGCCGCGGCGCGAACGCGTCCTGGGACCTGGGGTCACCGAGCTGCACGGACAGACGGCGCAGCCGGACGGCGACGGGCTCCGGCAGCCAGTCGCCGTACGGGCCCGGGGCGCCCACCCGCGCCATGAGGGCGGGCAGCGTGGGTCGCCGCGCCGGCTCCTTCACCAGGCAGTCCGCCGCCAACTCCGCGAGGAGAACGGGTAGTTCGTCGAACCGAGGCTCCTCGTGCACCGTGCGGTACATGAGGATCTGCGGCTCGGCGTTCCCGTACGGGCCGCCGCCCGTCGCCGCGAAGACGATCACGGCGCCGAGCGCGAACACGTCCGCCGCGCCCGTGACCTCGGGGCCCGTCATGACGAGCTGCTCGGGCGCCATGAACCCCGGAGTGCCGAGGGCGGTGCCGGTCGCCGTCAGGGCGGTGTCCTCGGCGGAGTGCGCGATGCCGAAGTCGATGACGCGCGGGCCCCCGGCGGTGAGCAGGATGTTCGACGGCTTGAGGTCGCGGTGCACCAGGCCGTGCGCGTGCACCGCTGTCAGTGCGTGCAGCAGACCGGCCGTCAGCGGCCGTACCACGTGCTCGGGCAGCGGCCCGCAGTCGTGCACGGCGTCGGTCAGTGAGACACCCGGCACGTAGTCGGTCGCCATCCAGGGCACGTCGTCGTGCGGCGCCGCGTCGACCACCGGCGCCACGAACGGCCCGCCCACCCGCTGGGCGGCGGCCACCTCCCGGGCGAACCGCGTCCGGAAGCGCCGGTCGTCGGCGAGTTCGGAGCGCGCGGTCTTCACCGCCACCGTCCGCCCGTCCGCCGCGCGGCCGAGATAGACCCGCCCCATGCCGCCACCACCGAGCAGCCCGATGATCCGGAACGGACCGATCTGCCGCGGATCGTCCTTCGCCAGCGGTCGCACCCATACCGTTCCTAAAGCCTGAGCAGGAGTTGCACGTGCTCAGCCGAACGCACCGAACGGTCTTGGGCGTTCTGGTCCACCGCGTTCGTTCCGCGTCCAGCACGCACGGATCGTGTCCGTGATCCGGGTACGAGGGGGCGGTTTCCCTCACGCCCTCGGTCACCGGGTCGGGCCTGGGCGGTCCGATGCCCGCCGGCATCGCTCTGGTGCTGGCGGGGCGGTGCCGTCCGTCGTCTGATCCGGTGTCCGAGGGCGCGTCGTCCGATCGCCACGCTGGCCACCTCGTGGCGGCTTGCGGGGCGTTGTGGTGTGGTGAGGGGCTTTTGCCAGTGCTCAGCGCCCCACATGCTGGTGTAGGCGGGATCGACGGCGATCACGCCGATACCGGCTTCCGCGCACATGCTCAGTAGGCGTGCGCGGAGTTTGCCGGTGGGGATGCCGGAGATGAGCTGCCGGAAGCGTTTCTTACGGCCGTGCTTCTCACGGGTCTTGGAGTCGGTGAAGTCGAGGTCTTCGATCGCGATGGCCTGCGCGCCGGTCTGCTTGGACCAGTGCAGGAGCCGGGTGAGGGCATGGCGGAGCTGGGCGTCGCGGTGAGTGGCGCTGCCGGACAGGTCGTAGTCGAAACGGCGCGGCGCGCCCATCGGGTTGCCGTGCTGGTCGAGCCGCCATGCGGCGAGGTGATCGGCGTTGGTGTCCACACCGACCACACCACCGGCCCGCAGGGCGTCCAGCGGGATGACGGGCAGGTCTTTGCGGGTCCAGGACGCGTCCAGGTACCAGCGCCCGGAGGCGGCGTTGTAGTGGATGCGGTAGGCCACGGCCCGGTTCGCCTCGATCCGGTCGCGCCATTCATCACCCCGGTGCGGAAAGCTCACCTTCGCGGCGAGGACGTACCGGCCGTTCTTGGCGTTCGCCAACTCGGCGAGCGGGGCGGGCAGCTTGATACTGACATCCCCGTCCGGGCTGACGCGGATCGTCTCGTTGCCGAAGCGTTTGCAGGACTCGCCGTCAGCGGTCAGGAACCAGCGTGCCGCCTCCCACTCGGAACGCCACTGCTCGGGTGTCCTGTTCGCGGCGGCCAGGTTGTGACGCTGCTTCAGCAGCCGCCTGCCGCCCCGCACCACCGACACCCGACCGGCCTCACGTTCGGCCCGGACGCGTTCATATGCGCTCTCAAGAATCGCCAGGCGACGCGTCTTTACGAACCACTCGAGTTTGGAGCGGTAGCCGCCCGGCGCGCCCCGGCTGCCCTTCTCCCCGACAGGGAGAGACAGGCGGTGCCGCATGGTGCGGATGCCCGCGTCCAGCGATACGAGGTGCTGCCACTGGGCGCGCCGGGACAGGCCCCACTGATCGTGCATGTTCGATGTCACCGAACCGGCCCAGCGCGACGACGACTCGGCGGTCAGCTCCCGCTTCCGGGCGGCCCACGTGTCCGTGGAGTGCTCCAGGCCATCACGACAGCGCCGGGCCAGATCAGCCGACGCCAGCCGACCCATATGCTCGCCGATGGTGCGCAGCACCTTCTCATCATCGGCGCTGAGGCCCTTGAGCCGGTCCCGGATACTGACGCCGGACGGCCCGTCAGCGACGAACGGCCGGGCGATCGTCCGCAGAGGCTTCCGCTGCCGGTCAGCCATGCCGCGCGGCCTCCAGCGCCTTCTGCGCCCGGTTCTTCGCCGACCTGCGGCCGTACAGACGAGCGCAGAACGATGTCAGAACCTCCACCACGTCACGCACCAGGTCGTCTTCCACTTCACCGTCATCGAGAACGACGAGGCGACGTCCGTGCGCGGACAGCGCTGCCTCAACGAGTTCGACGTTCATCCGCCCGAGACGGTCTTTGTGTTCGACCACGACCGTGGTCACTGCCGGATCGGCCAGCAGTCGCTTCGCCTTGGACCGGGCACCGTTCATCCCGGAGGCGATCTCCGACTCCACGCGGACCACGCGGTGACCGGCCTTGGCAGCCCACCCCGACAGCCGGGCAACCTGGCGTTCCAGATCCGCCTTCTGATCGTGGGAGGAGACGCGAGCATACAGGCCCAGGCCACCGACCGCCTCCGAGGTTGCGGCGGCGTCGATGTTGACCAGGATCGTGCGCGGCCCAACACGCCGAGCGGGCACGGGAAGTGTCCCGTTCTTAAACCAGCGATACGCAGTGTGGGGACTCACCCCCTGAGCCCGTGCCCACTCAGTCAGATTCACGCGAAAATCATAGCGCAACTAAATTCAGCTCATGCACACTTACGTACGCTCAATCGTCAGGCAGTTTCCCACCCCCACCCGTACCGGCAGTGTGTACGGCAGTATCCCGCACACCCGCGCGCGACGGAGGTGGTGCGGCGGCTCCGCCGGGCCGAGCGATCCGTCGGGTCCCCGTGCTACCAGGGCGAGATCGGCTGAACGCCGATGCGGCGCCCCTCCTCGTCGAGGAGATGGCCCATGCGTTTCGCCGTGTGCAGGCCGACGATGCGGTCGGTCACCGTGAGGGTGGGCAGCCGGGCGCACAGGGCGGTCTCGCGCCGCTGGATGTCACCGAGGTCGTGCACCCAGAGCGTGGCGAAGATATTGGCGGGACCGGTCACGGCCGCGACGAGGCGGCACTCGGGCTGGGCGGCGAAGGTGCGGTGGACGGTGCCGATGTCCCGCGCGGGCACCTGGCCGAGCAGGGAGACCGGGACGGGATGCCCGGCGAGCGCGGCGGCGATGTCGCAGCGGAAGGTCAGGACCGCGGAGTCCGTGAGGCGGCGCAGGCGGCGGCGGACGGTGGCCGGGCTGGTGCTCGTGCGGGCGGCGAGTTCGGCCAGGCCGAGGCGGCCGTCGCGGACCAGCTCGTCGAGCAGGGCCCGGTCGACGGGATCCCACGCGAGGGTGCGGGCCGGCTCCCGCGCCGCGGGGCGGCCGAGCGCCGTCAGCTGGGCGGGGTCCAGGGAGCGCAGTCGCCAGCGGCTGCCCTCGACGTACAGCGACGTGGCGAACAGAGCGCTCACCGAGACGATGCCGGGCAGCGGATCCAGCTTCTCGTGGAGGAAGCGGCTGAGCGAGGGCAGGTCGGGGGCCAGCACGTCGAGGAGCAGGTCCGCGCTGCCGGATCCGGTCAGCTCGATCGTCACGGCTTCGGGGAGCGCGCTCAGTTCCGTCATGAGCCGGGACCGCTGCTGGGGGAGGCAGCGCAGCAGCACGAAGGCCGTGCAGCGGTTGCGGCTGAACTCCGGTCCCGGCGCCGCGTACACCCAGGCGAGCCCCGCCCCGGTCAGCCGCTCCCAGCGTCGTGCCAGGGTGCCCGCGGTCACGCCGAGCAGCGGCGACAGCTCCGACCACGAGGCCCGGGGGCGCAGTTGGAGGGCGTTCACCAGGGCGAGGTCGAGCTCGCTGGCGGTGACCGTTTCTCGCATCACATGCACTCCGTACGTACGAATCCATGAATATTCGGGGCCGTCCGCGCCTCGGCCCGCACAGTAGCCACCACATCCGGTTCCGGCCACCAGACGATCCAGAGGTGAAGCTGTGTTCACACGCCCATCGGGAACGGGGCGCGGGCGCGGGGCGCTGAGCTCCGGCCCGGGCATGCTCGCGGCGATGGCCTTCGTCATCCTCTTCAGCGGCATCGTCCAGGGCTATCTGACGCCGCTGCTGCCCGAGGTCGGCCGGCGCCTGGACATCGGCGCCGTGGGGCAGAACAACATCTACCTGCTGTCCCAGCTGGCCTTCGCGGTGATGACGCCGCTGTTCTCCCGGCTGGGCGACCTGTACGGGCACCGCAGGCTCCTGCGGGTGGCCCTGGCGATGGTGGCGGGCGGCTCGCTCCTGATCGCCGTGCGGCCGTCCACCGTCACCCTCTCCGTCGGAGTCGTGCTCCAGGGCGCACTGGTCGGCTTCTTCCCGCTCCTCGTGGGCATCCTCCGCTCCCGCGCACCCGAGCGGAACCGCGCCGGGATCTCCCTCCTCGTGGGTGTCCTGCTCATCGCGATCGGCGTGGGCGGCCTCGTGGCGGGCGCGCTCAGCGAACGGCACGCGGAGGCGGGACTGTGGACGGCCGTCCCGGTCGCCGCCCTGGCCGTGGTCGCGGGCCTCCTCCTGCCCGACAGCGCCGCACCGCGCGGCGGGCGCTTCCACTACGGAGCGGCGGCCCTGCTCACCGCGGGCCTGGTGGCGCTCGTCCTGGTCCTCGCGCAGGGCAGTACGTGGGGCTGGGGGGCGCCGCGCACGGTCGCGCTCGCCGTCGCGGCCGTCGCCGTCCTCGTGGCCTGGGTGGCGGTCGAGCGGCGAGCCGTGCATCCCTTGGTCAGCGTGCGGCTGCTGGGCAATCGCCGCCTCGCGTTGGTCAGCGGCTACACCTTCTGCGCCGCGTTCGGGACGATCGGCTTCCTCGGCGCCAACGCCCTCTTCCTGGGCGCCCCGCGGTCCCCGGGCGGCTACGGCATGGGCCTGGGGCCGCAGGCCATCGCCACCCTCTCGCTGGCCATGGTCACCGCCGGATTCGCCGGCTCGACGCTGACCCCGCGCCTTGCCCGGCGGCTCGGTGACCGCGCCCTGCTCGCCACGGGCGGCGTCCTCATCGCGCTGGGCTTCCTGGGGATGGCTCTCTTCCACGACACCCTCGGCCAGTACGTGGCCTCCGCCCTCGTCGTGGGGCTGGCGACCGGACTCTTCGAGTCGATCACACGGACCCTGTCGGCGGAGGTCGTCGAGGAGCGGGAGACCGCTCTCGCCGTCGGCCTCAACGAACTGGCCCTTTCGCTCGGCGCGGCCATCGGCGCCGCGGTGATCGGCGCCTTCTTCGCGGCCCACCCCGTACACGGCACCACGCACATCGCCGAGTCCGGATTCGTGTGGGGCTGGGGCGCGTGCGCCGGCACCGCCCTCGTCGGCACGGCCCTCGCCCTGCGCTACCGCGCCCCACGCGGGGCGGACGCGACCTACGTACCGCAGCCGGCACAGAACGGAGAACTCGCATGACGGACCCTGTTGGCGTGCACACGACTGCCACGCACACGACCGCCACGCGCGCGACTGGCACACACACGCCTGGCACACACACGACGGACGTGCACACGGCTGACGCGCACTCGACGGTGACCGAGGCCGTGCGCTCCTGGAGCGAGCGGCTCGTGGCCCTCAGCCACGGCCTCCACGACGAACCCGAGACGGCTCTCCGGGAGCATCGCTCGGCCGCGAAGATCGCCGACCTCCTGGAGTCGGCCGACTTCGCCGTCACCCGGGGCGTCGCCGACCTCCCCACCGCACTCGTCGCCACCCACGGAACAGGCGACCTCGTCATCGGGTTCTGCGCCGAGTACGACGCCCTGCCCGGCATCGGCCATGCCTGCGGGCACAACGTCAACGGGGCCGCGGCCGTCGGAGCCGCGCTCGCACTCGCCGCCGCCGCGGACACCCTCGGCCTGACGGTCAAGCTGATCGGCACCCCCGCGGAGGAGGACATCGGAGGGAAGGTGCTCCTCCTCGACGCCGGAGTCTTCGACGACGTGGCCGCCGCGATGATGGTGCACGCCGCCCCCGACGACAGCGTCGGCGCCTCCTCGCTGGCCATCGGAGCCTGGGACATCACCTACCGCGGCAAGCCCTCGCACGCCGCGCTCGCCCCCTGGGAGGGCGTCAACGCCCTCGACGCGATGACCGTCGCCCACACCGCCGTCGGGCTGCTCCGCCAGCAACTGCCGCCCGGTGTGATCGTGCACGGGATCGTCACCGACGGCGGCCAGGCCGCGAACGTCATCCCGGCCCGCACCCGCGCGCGCTGCGAGGTCCGGGCGCCGAACGTCGAACAGCTCGCACAGGCGTGGCGGCGGGTGTGCGCCTGCTTCGAGGCCGGGGCCCTCGCCTCCGGGGCCGAGCTCGAACTGCGCCGACACGGAAGGGATTTCGCCGATCTCCACCAGGACCCGGACATGACGGAGGCGTACGTCGGAGCCCTCGGCGAACTGGGCCGGACGGCGACGTCGCGGCACGGCGAGACGATGGCGTCGACGGACATGGGCAATGTCTCCCAGCTCATCCCCACGATCCATCCCACGATCGGCTACGACACGGGGGGCGCCACGCAGCACACCCCCGAGTTCACCGCGTACGGCAAGAGCCCGGGCGCCGACCGGGCGGTGCTCGACGGGGCGACCGCGCTCGCTCTGACCGGCGCCGCTCTGGCGACGTCACCGGCCCAGCGCAGCCGGCTGCTCGACGGGGTGCGGAAGCGGCGACGGAGTGGGCCCGCGCGGTGATCACGGACACGACGGTGCGGGGCGGCGCGGCAGCGGTCCTCCGATGAGGTGCACGGCCCTCAGGCGGCGCCGAAGAGGGCGTGCGCCGAGGGCGGGTGCCCTCAGGACGTTCCGTGGCCCTCGCTTGCGGCCAGGACGAAGGGGTGTCCGGCCGGATCGGCATAGCGGCGTATGTCGTACGGCCCGCCGTTCTCCTTGGTCTCCAGGGGGCGGGCGCCGAGGCCGACCGCCTCGCGTTCCGCCTGGTCCATATCCTCCTGGGGGACGAGAAAGTGCAGATGGGCCTGTTGTGATGTGTCCGGGCGCGGCCAGCTCGGCGGCGCGGCGCCGTGGTCGCGCCGGACGGCGATGCGCACTCCTGAGGGCTCGACGACCTCGAAGTAGTCCGGGTGACTACCGACCCTTGTTTCGCCGCCGAGGAAGTGGGCGTAGAAGTCGGCCAGCTCCTGCGGTTCCGCGCAGTCCAGCACCAGAACGCTGGTCTTGGTGACGGCCATTGGCGTCGCTCCCTACCGGGCGGGCCGGGCGCCCGCCGTTACGGAGCGGTTACCCGGAAACCGTTCCGCAACTCCGTGCGGGCGCCCCCAGCCGCACGCCGGGCGGCGGCTTCGTCGCGGTCCGCTCGAAGCCCTGCCGTGGGCCGCCCGACGCCAGGCGGCATCAACACCCTCGCGGGAAGCGGTTTTTCATCGGTTCCGCGGGTAGGCGCTGCCAGCAACGGGGTTCCCACACGAGAAAGCGGCGCAACGAGCGACAGAGAGGGGCAGTCATGATGGTGACGGCGACAGAGCAGGCGGCGGTGGGCCGTGCGAAAGGCTCCGGCCCTGCGGACCCCGTGGCCCTGCCGTCGGCCGACGAGGTGCGTGACGTTTCGCCGCAGGATGCCCGTCGGCTCTCCGGTCTGTTCTTCGACCGCCTGGCCGTCCTGGACGAGGGCACGGAGGAATACCAGTACGTCCGCAACACGCTCATCGAGATGAACCTGTCGCTGGTGCGCTATGTCGCACGCAGGTTCCGCAGCAGCGGGCAGGACATGGAAGACGTCCTACAGGTCGGCACGATAGGTCTGATCAAGGCCATCGACCGGTTCGACCGCTCCCTGGGCAACGAGTTCACGACCTTCGCCGTCCCCTGCATCACCGGTGAGATCAAGCGGTTCTTCCGTGACACGGCGTGGTCCGTGCATGTGCCCAGGCGCCTGCAGGAGCTGCGCGTCCACCTGGCCCGTGCGCGGGAAGCCCTGGAAACCCAGGGCGTCAACGAGCCCACCGTCGCCGATCTCGCAGCGCACCTGGACCTTCCCGAGGACGAGATCATCGAGGGCATGGTGGCCTGCAACGGCTTCCACGCCAACTCGATCGACCGGCCCCTCGAAGCCGACAGCGGCAAGCAGAAGACCGGTCTGGTCGAGGACCTCATCGGACACGACGACCCGCGACTGGCGCTGGCCGAGGACGTGCAAGCGCTCAGGCCGCTCCTGGAGAAGCTCGACGAGCGTGACCGCACCCTCATTCAGCTGCGCTTCGGGGCGGAGATGACCCAGACCGAGATCGGCGCCGAGCTCGGTGTCACGCAGATGCACGTCTCGAGGCTCCTGGCCCGAGTCCTGGCCACCCTGCGCGAGGGGCTGCTCACCGACGCCTGACCGCCACGCCCGCGCCCTCCCCGCCACGAACGGGGCTCGGCGGGTGACGCATGACGCCGGGCCGCACTTGTCATGCCTTCGGCATGTCGGAGAGGGCGCTACGGGGCCTCGCGCAGGAAAAGGGCCCCACAGCTGTGGCAGATCGGGACGCTGCCGGAGCCCCAGTCGTCAGCCGGCCGGGTGGCGGCGTCGGCAGAGAGCTCTCGGCCGCACATCGCCGTCAGGCCCTCCTCCCTGACCACGTGCCACGTCTTGACGGCGGGATCAGGGGTTTCCGGGTCGGAACCGTTTCGGTATTCAGCGCGCAGTTCGTACTCCACGAGGCACCTCCGGTCACATCATGCCCCGGTCGGGCCGGATCTTCCGTCCGACGCGGGCCCGCCACGCCCGGTCGCCGGCCTCCCCCGGCAGGAGTCGGGTGCCGCGCCGTCGGCGAGACCGCCGCGACGCCGCCCTACGGATTCGGGCCGCCGCTCTTGCACCTCACCGCGGTGTCGCTCTCGGCAAGCCGCGTCTCGGTGTCACCATCGAAGGCACACACATCGCCGCTGGGAGCAATGGCGACCAGCGGTGCCGGACACGGACAGACATGGACAGCCCACGGGGCGAACGCTCGGCGCGCTGCAACCCGAGGAGAGGTGGCTCAATGAGCGGTCCAGCCGCCCGGGCAAAGATGCTCGGTGACCTCATCGCCGCCAGTCACGTGATCACGATGGAGCAGGTGCCGGCCGTGGTCCGCAAGCACGCGGCCCGGGTCGGCTGGCTGGAGGTCCTGATCTATCTGGCCGACCTGCAGCAGGACGTCCTGTGTCTGCTTGCCGGTCACGGGCAGCCCGAGGCCGGGAGCGGGGAGGAGACGCCGCCGGACGTGGTGCGGGTGGAAGGCACCCTCGCGGGGCGCGCCTTCCAGACCGGCGGCATCGTCGCGAGCTCGGGAGCCGACGCCAACCACTGGTGGGTGCCGTTGCTCGACGGCACCGAGCGGCTGGGCGTACTGCGCGCCTCCGCGGCCCCGGGCACGGAGATCGACCCCCAGGCGGGGCAGGACCTGCGCAACCTCGCCGGGCTGGTCGCCTTGATGATCGTCAGCAAGCGGGGGGCGAGCGACACCTACGCCCGGCTGGTGCGGCGCCGGAGGATGAATGTGGCCGCGGAGATGGAGTGGCGCATCATGCCGCCGAGGACCTTCGCCACCGACCGGGTGCTGATCAGCGCGGTGATGGAGCCCGCCTATGAGGTCAGCGGCGACGTCTTCGACTACGCCATCGCCGACGAGACCGTACATCTGGCGCTCTTCGACGCCATGGGACACGACATGGCCGCCGGGCTGACGGCGAGCCTCGCGGTCGCGGCCAGCCGCAATCGGCGCCGGCAGGGCCCCGGCATCCTGCAGATCGCCGAGTCCGTGGAACAAGCCCTCGTGGAACAGTTCGACGCCAGCCGCTACACCACGGGCATTCTGGCCGAGCTGAGTACCGTCACCGGAGTACTCACCTGGACCAGCCTCGGGCACCCGCCGCCGGTCGTCATCCGCAAGGGGCGCACCGCACTGAGCCTGCCCTGTTCACCCGCTCCTCCCATGGGCACCGGCCTCGGCCTGCCGCCCACCCTGCGCCAGGACCAGCTGGAGCCCGGCGACCGCCTTCTCCTCTACACCGACGGCATCACGGAGGCCCGCAACAGCGAGGGCGCGGAGTTCGGCCTGGAGGGCTTCACCGACTTCCTCATCCAGCACCATGCCGACGGGCTGCCCGTGCCGGAGACCCTGCGCCGCCTGATTCGGCGCCACCTCGCCTACCACGAAGGACGGCTCGGCGACGACGCCACCGTCCTGCTGCTGGAATGGAGCGGCCCGGCCCCCTACCGCCCCACCCGCGTCGAAGCCCTCGCCGGCCTCCCGGAACACACCACCACCGCCACCGCCCTGCCCGACCCCTGGACCATGCCCGGCAGAGACGCCCTCTGAGGCGGCGGCGCAACGGTTCCCCACCCTGACCTCATTGCCGCCGATGCCCGGCGGGTGGACCGTCAGTAGCCGTGGGGAGGCCGGTTGGGGTCGAACTGCTGGACCTTCGCGGCGAGGTCGGAACCGTCGAGGGCGACGCCGTACCGCTTGCGGACGTACCGGATCGAGGCGGCGATCGATGCCACGGGGTCGTAGATGTTCACCGAGGTGCCGGGAGCGTGGTACGCGGCGAACGTCTGCGGGATGCACTGGACGACTCCTCGGGAGCACTGGAACGGAGTGAGCTCGCCGTTCAGCCTCCGCACCGGCCCGTTGCGCGGATAGCCGTCCCCGAAGTCCTCGGGCTTGCTGTAGCCGGGTGGCGTGACAGCGTTGCTGTCCCACAGGTTGCAGGCGTTGGGGTTGCCGGACGACTCGCGTGCGACCGCGGTCTTGAAGCCCTTCACCCAGGCACTGCTCGCGTGGACTCCGGCCGCCGCACACGCCTCCGTGATCCAGTCCGCCAACGTCCCCTGGGTCGTGTACCGATGGAACGTCACCTGCTTCGGGGCGATCTCTCCCATGCCGTCGACACCCGGTCCGCTCGGCGCCCCGCCCGCCGGGAGGGAACCGACACGTACCTGGAACAGTCCGGAGCGCTGCCCGAGCTCCGTCAGCGACTGCTCGCCGGGGGCTCCGACGGCGTCACTGCCGGCGAAGTTCAGCACCGTACGGCGAAAATCGTCGTAGAGGGACTGAGTGGCGGCCTCGAAGATCCCCCGTTCATCGGCCACGGCCGTGTGCATGACCTTCTCCAGCCCGTCCTGCACCAGCGCCACATCGGCCCTCGGATCGGCGGACCCGACCGGCTGCGCCTTCTCGTCCTGGGCACTGTGCGTCGAGGCCCATATCACCTGGTTCAGGTTGACCCAGGGCAGCACCAGGGCCGGCGACGAGCCCGCCCGTACGTTGAACAGCCCCGACCGCTCCCCCAGTTCGACCAGCTCCTGCGTGGTGGGAACGCCGTTGCCGGCCACCTCGGAGTGGCCCAGCTTCTCCCTGGTGAACCTCTCGAAGAGCTGCTGCGTCTCCGCCTCGAACACGGAGTGCGGGTCGCCGGGGGTGACGCCCATGAGCTGCTCCAACGCGTCCTGAACCAGAGCCACATCGTCCGCCGGTCTGCTGGTGCCGTTGCCCATGGCCTGTTCCTCGGCCAGGGTGTGGGTGGCCGCCCAGATGAGCTGGTTCGAGGACACCCACGGCAACACCGCCTCGAGCGGCGTCGCAGGCTGCGCATCGGACTCACGGGAGGTGGCGGTTGCCCGGTACGTACAGCCGGGTGCGGCCTTCAGACCCGGGTCGGCCGTGACGATGCCCTCCGCGAACGCCGGCAGCCCGTAACCGTAGAGATAACTGTCCCTGCGGGCACGCTTTTTCAGGTACACACCGTTGCCCTCGGCCGAACCGTTGGCATTGGTGTTTCCTTCGATGGTGTAGGCGTAGTCCGCGTCGTACATGTGGACGAGTCCGACGTGTGAGCCTCCCGAAGGGCCGAAGAACACCATCGCCCCGATCGCGGGATAGTACGAGAACCTGCCGCGGCTCCGGTACCAGTCGACACCCGCCGCGCACGAGGCGGTGACGGGTGCCAGGCCCTTCACGTCGGCCTGCTGGAAGGCCCAGGACTGAAAGGTCTGACACCATGCCTGGTCCTGTGACCACTCCAGTCCGGGAACGGCCGGCGAAAACTTCTGGTGGTTGTTGTAGTGGCCGTTCGAGAAGCCTTCGTGGTAGCCCACCTCGGCCCTCTCAATGGCGATGAGGGTATCCGTCTGGTTCACCGTCTCCTCTTTTCCGCAACGTCAAGAGCCCGCAGACGAAGACCATTTGGCCGGTCGGTCACCGGGCTCGTGAGAGTGGTGAGATGAAGGGCTCCGGCTCAGGTCTCCGGCTCAGGTCTCCCCGTTCGCCCCCTACCGTCGCCGGCCGAACGGCGCGCCGGACGGATGCGCGTCACGCGCGGGCGTGGCCGGGAGGGCGATGGTCGCGGGACCACCGCAGCGAGGGGAGATCCTCCGGCGACAATCCCTTCGATCCCGCCGCGCAGGAAAGAAAGGCGGTGGCGATGGAGCCGGCAACCCCACGCTACTTCCGGTGGCGGGGTATCGCATCTCGCCACTCGTGCGCCGGCACCGGCTGCTGCCGCACGGGAGCCCGGTGTTGACCTTCGAGCTGCTGGAAAGCTCACCATTGCGTTCATGGACGACACCGACACCCTGATGAGCATCGGCGCCTTCGCACGCCGGGTGGGGCCGGCACCCAGCGCCCTGCGGTTCTACGACGACTGCGACGTGCTGCGCCCCGCGAACGTGGACGAGGCGACGGGCTACCGCTCCTACGCCCCGGACCAGGAAGCCCGTGCGGTCCTGGCGCGACGGTTGCGCGAAGCGGGGGTGCCGCTCACCGACGCCTCGGTGGTGCTCGACGGTACGCACGAGGAAGCGCGCGCCGTCCTCCGAGCACAGGCCCGCAAAGCAGCAGGAGACCGCGGCATCGGCACGGTCGGCGATCGAGGAGCCCCTCCGCGATCTGCCGGGCGGAGCCCACCGGGCCGCGGCGTGCGTCGGTGGAGCGGAGCTGGCCGGCGCGGTGCGGCAGGTGGCGCCGACGGTGGCATCCGCCTCCACCCGGGAGTAGTTTCCCGCACTCGGCTGCGTCCTGATCGAACTCGACCGCCAGGAGGTGCGCCTGGTGGCCACCGACCGCTACCGCCCGGCGGTCCGTGCTCTGCGGCCCGGCTCCGTGGCGGGCGACTCGCGCCAAGTCCTGGTGCCTGCGGCGGACATGACGGACGTCGCGGCCCGGGCGGTGCGCCTCCAGGACGTCGAGATCGAAAGGGACCGGCAGGGCGCTCGTCTCCGTAGCGGGCGGGACACCAAGCCGCTGCCCACCGTCGACGAGACGTTCCTCGACCACCAGGTAATCCTCGGCAGCCTGCCGACCGCGCGGCACCGGGTCATCACAGGCCGTGGCCCGCTGCGCTCGGCGCTCGCCCGGACCGGACGCGACGAGCGGCCCGTCACCCTGCACACCGACGACCAGCAGCTCGCACTCGCCTGCCCCGGCTCGGCCGGAACGACGCTTCCCGCACTGTGCACGGGGGCACCCCTGCGCATCTCCTTCGACCCGGAGGTGCTCCTTCCGGCGCTCGACGCCGGTGTGGGGCCCGACGTGCTGCTGGAGATCTCGTCGCCGACCCGGCCTGTCGTGGTCCGCTCCGCCGACCAGGGGAGCTTCACCACCCTGGTCATGCCGGTCCACGACGCCCCGGCCGGCGCATGACACTCACCCACCGCCCGATGAAGGACCGCGCTGTCCCTGGCACGGATCGTGTGCGGATCCGGGCGAGGAGCGGGTGTGTCAGGCCCGCTCGGCGGCGAACGGCCCGGTGCTGCCGAAGACCAGCTTGGCGAACCGATCGCCGATGCGGCGGTGTGTGGCGGCGTCCGGGTGGATCTGGTCGGGCAGCGGCAGCTCGGCGAAGTCCGCCTCGCCGTAGAGGTCGCGGCCGTCGAGGTGGTGCAGGTGCGGGTCGTCTGCCGCCCGCTGCTTCACGATGCGGGACAGTTCCTCGCGGATGACGTTGAGCGTCAGTTTGCCGCCGGCGCGTTCCGCGGGGTCGCCCATGGCCCGGAACTGAAGCTCCCCGGCACCGAGGTTGCTGAGGTCCGGGGCGCTGGGGCCGGGGGTGTCCTCATGGATGGGGCAGAGGATGGGCGAGACGACCAGCAGCGGGGTGGTGGGATGCCCGTCGCGGATCGTGTCGAGGAAGCCGTGGACGGCCGGGGTGAAGGCGCGCAGGCGCATCAGGTCGGCGTTGACGAGGTTGATACCGATCTTGATGCTGATCAGGTCCGCGGGGGTGTCCCGCAGGGCACGGGCGGTGAACGGGTCGAGCAGGGCGCTGCCGCCCAGCCCGAGGTTGATCAGCTCGACGCCACCGACGGAAGCGGCCAGCGCCGGCCAGGTCGTGGTGGGGCTCTCGGCATCGGAGCCGTGGCTGATCGAACTGCCGTGATGCAGCCACACCTTGCGGCCCCCCTGCTCCACCGCCTCGACCGGCCGGTCCGTGCGCAGGGCTACCAGCTGGGTGATCTCGTTGTGCGGCAGCCAGATCTCGACGTCCTTCACCCGGTCGGGCAGACCGGTGAACCGGACGGTGCCGACCGGGCCGGGCCGGGTTTCCGCGGACCCGGTGGCCATGTCCACCATCAGGACGTTGCCGCCGGTCCCACTGGCCCGGCCGGCCGGGCGGCCGTCGACCAGCAGGTCGTACAGACCGTCCGGGCGGGGCGGGACGCCCTGGTAAGCCGTCTTGGTACGCAGCGTGTCCAGCTCGACGGCGGTGGCCCGGGTACGGAACACCAGCCGCACGCCCGACGGCTGTGCCTCCGCCATGGCGAGCTGTCCGTCAGCGAACTGCGCCCGGGCGCGCGCGGGCAGCCGGTGCGGCAGCAATCCGTGCTCGGTGCGCTCCAGGTCGAGCGCGCCGCGCAGCAGGTCCGCGGTGAGGGGGGTGGTGATCCAGTCCGTCGCCGGGGGCGAGGTGGAGGAGGCGGGGACAGGGGCGTGCCGATCGTTCATGACCTCAGCTTGTCAACCTGATGCTTGTTACGCACATGCTTTTCCGGTCCGCCCCCTCGTGGCCGGCGAGCGGATCCCGCTCACCGTCGGCGGAAACACCGACAGGGGGTTGTCGCCGACGCCTTCGAGAGTGGGACGAGCCGGGACGCACCCGGCGCGACACGAGAGGGACGACATGCCTGGATTCAACGACATCGGCTGGTTCGAGATCGGCACCGACGACCCGGCCGCGGCGGAGCGGTTCTACGGCGACGTGTTCGGCTGGACGGTCTCGCACGACGACACGAAGAGCACGGACCCCGCGTACCGGATGGTCACCACGGGCGACGGGGAGGGACTGCGCGGCGGACTCTTCGCCACGAAGGGCAAGGTGCCCCACTACGCGGTCTTCACCGTGCTGGTCCAGGACGTCGAGGCCACGTGCCGGCGGGTCGAAGAGGCGGGTGGCCGGATCCTGCGGGCGCCGGAGGTCAACCCGGCCGGGGTGGCCTTCGCGCACCTGCTCGACCCGGCGGGTAATCACTTCGGGGTCTTCACGCCACCGTCCGTCCGGCCCTGAGCGGCCGGGCCGGCCGGCCTCGGGCGGAGCACGCCCGACCGGCCCGGGGATCGGCTCTCGGTTCACGGTGAGAAGGTGAGTGGGCAGACGATCCCGTACGGAATGTCGAGATCCTCGCCGCGCAGCGAGCGTGGCGTGGGCACCTCGGCGGTGACCGAGACCGAGGTGATCCGGTCCGTGCGGAACGCGCGCAGGGCGCCGCGCAGTCGGCACCAGGCCACCAGATACCAGTGGGTCGCCGTGCCGACGTAGCCGAGTGGTTCGACCGCGCGCAGCGTGGTGGCACCCTCGCGGTCGCCGTAGCCGATGCGCAGTACGCGGCGGGTGTTGAGCGCGTCGGCCACCATCCGCGGCACCGACGGCGTGGTGGCCGCGTCCGCGTCGTCGAGCAGGTGGATGCGGCCGGCCAGGTCGCGGGCCGCGGCGGCGTCGTCGGCCTGCATCGCCGCGACCAGCTTGCGCAGCGCCGAGCCCGCGGTCGCCCGGAACGGCGTGCCCTCCAGCCGCCGCAACGCCACCGCCATCGCGACGGCCTCGCCCGGCGTCAGGTTGACCGGCGGCAGCGTGCGCGCCTTGTCGAGGCAGTAACCGCCCGTGCGGCCGGGCTCGGCGTAGATCGGCACTCCCGACTGCTGCAGGGCGCTGATGTCCCGTTCGACTGTGCGCACGCTGACCTCGAAACGCCCTGCCAGCCAGCGCGCACTGCGCGGGCGGGGCGCGACCGCCCGCAGCTCCTCGACCAGGGCGTAGAGACGGTCGGTTCGGTTCATGCGCGGAGACGATCGGTTCGGTTCATGCGCGCCAGCCTAGGAGCCGGGTACGACACCCGGGGCACGGCCGCGATCATCCCGCCGTGCGCCGGGTGCGGCACGTCTCGCCCGGGCCGGCCGGCAGTGGGCAGTCGGCAGTCGGCAGTCGGCAGTCGGCAGTCGATCGTGGGGCGGTCCGCGGATCGCCCTCGCAAACCAGCGGGCCGGTCCGCGGAACGTCCGCTCAGATCAGGTCGCGTTCGCGGGTTTCCGGCAGTGCCAGTACGCACGCCGTCGAGATGACCGCCATCGCGCTGACGTACCAGCCGACCGACGCCGAGCCGAACGCCGACTGCAGCCGGGTGGCGACCAGCGGGGACACCGCGCCGCCCAGGACACCGCCCAGGTTGTAGGCGAGCGAGGCGCCCGAGTACCGCACCGTCGCGCTGAACAGCTCCGGGAGGTAGGCCCCCATCGGGCCGTACACCACGCCCATGCAGAACAGTGCGCCACCGATACCGAGGGCGATCAGCACCGGCTGTCCGGTGTCCAGCAGGGGGAAGAGCACCAGCCCCCAGACGACGGCGAGGACGCTGCCGACGAGGACCAGTGTGCGGCGGCCGGCGCCGTCGGAACGGGTGGCCGCGAGCCAGGTGCCGGCCGCCAGGAAGAGGCAGGCGACGAGGGACAGCCCCAGCATGGTGTTACGGGAGACGCCGAGGGTGCCGGTGGCGTAGGCGAGGCAGTAGGTCGTCGCGGTGTAGAAGAGGCCGTACGCGACGACCATGCCGCCCGCGCCCAGGAGCAGTTCGCGCGGGTGCCTGCGCAGCACGTCGAGGGTGGGGACCTTGCTGGCTTCCTGGGCGTCCATCACCTTGGCGAACACCGGCGTCTCGCTGATCTTCAGGCGGACGAACAGTCCGACGCCGACCAGCAGGAACGACAACAGGAACGGAATGCGCCAGCCCCACGAACGGAACGCGGCGTCGTCGAGGCCGGTCGACAGGAGCCAGAACACCCCGGTCGCGGCGAAGAAGCCCACGGACGGGCCGAGTTGCGGGAAGGCCGCATAGAGCCCGCGGCGTGCGCGCGGCGCGTGCTCGACCGCGAGCAGTGCGGCCCCGCCCCATTCGCCGCCCAGTCCGATGCCCTGGAGGAAGCGCAGCAGAATGAGCAGCAGCGGTGCCCAGATCCCCCAGGTGTCATAGCCCGGGAGCAGTCCGACGCAGGCGGTGGACAGGCCCATCAGCAGGAGCGAGGCCACCAGGACGGACTTACGGCCCAGCCGGTCGCCGAAATGTCCGAAGATCACCGAGCCGAGCGGCCGCGCGGCGAACGCCACCGCGTATGTGGAGAAGGACGCGAGGGTGGCGTTGACCGGGTCGAGCGTCGGGAAGAACGCCTGGTTGAGGACGAGGGCGGCGGCCGTGCCGTAGATGTAGAAGTCGTAGAACTCGATGGCCGTCCCGATGAACGACGCCACCGCGACGCGGCCCATGCTCTCGCCGCCGGCCGCCCCGTCCTTGGCCACCGCTTCCGCCACTGGCCCTGCTGCTGTCGCATCACTCTTCACCAGCGCACTTTCCTGCTTGATGTGGCGGCCGGTCAAGAGCGGAGATGGCCTGTCTCGTTGTCTGAGACCGAGCACGTCGACCACCCGATGTGCAGGCCGGATTCGCTGCCCCGGCCCCGGTGCCGCACCGCTCAGCGCCCGGGGTGACGCCGCTCCGCTTCCGGCGCCACCCCGGCTCTTCCCCGGCGACCGTCGGGCCGCGCGGCCGTGCGCCCGCGCCCGTCCCGGCAACGCCGTCCCGCCGGTACGTCAGAAGACGAACGGTCCCGGCGACTGTGCGGAGGTGGCCTTGCAGGTGGCCGTGATGCCCAGCACCACCACCTTGAGGGACGCGGCCTCGAGGCTGTCGCCGGCGGCGACCGTGCCGCTGAGCGGACCGGTGGTGACCGCGCTTCCGGCCGGGATCGCGGGGTTCGCGTTGCCGCTGAACTCGGTTGTCCCGGAGCCGTTCTTGGTCAGGGTGAGGGTGGATTTCACGGAGTTCGCCCCGAGATCGATGGGCGAGGTGATGGCCGAGGTGGCCACGCTGATGGTCGCCGCCGTTCCGTCCTGGGTCGCGGTGAGCGTCGCCGTGCCCGACCCGTACGAGCCGCAGTCGAACGAGATCGTGGCGGTGTCCGGCGTCACCGCCACCGCGGAGGGCGCCATCGCGAGCGTGCCCGCGACCGCCAGGCCGACGCCGAGTACCGTGCCGATGCCGGTTTTACCGTGTCTCATGGGGGGTCCGCCTTCGTGAGGGGGGTGCGGGTCCGTGGCACCGGCCGTCGTGGCAGGCGCGGTGGGGAACGGGCGACCACGCGGGGACCGCGGTTGGCCCCCGACCGACCGCCCGTCATAACTGATGGGCAGTCAGCGACCCGAAGTGCTGCCCATTGAGGCACGCGCCCCCGAAGACAGCAAGGCAGACGCCTCATGATTTTTGACGTGTCTGCGCCAGAAATTCGAGGCGCCCCGCCACCCGCACCCGAGGGTTGCTGCCCGCGTGGGCCCGGCCTGCCCCGGGTGTCCGGGACGTTCGGAGGCCCGGGACGTTCGGAGGCCCGCCGCGGACACGGGGAGCCGGGCGACGGACCGCCGGGGCTCGTCCGCCGCGCCGCCTATGTGTGCCGTGATCGTCGCCCCAGCCAGGTCTGGGTCACCACCACGAGGACCAGGAAGCCGCCGCTGACCACCTGTTGGTAGGCGGAGTCGAGGGAGCCGATCTGGTTGATGACGTTCTGGATGACCTTCAGGAGCAGGACGCCGACGAGCGAGCCGCTGACGAACCCGAAGCCGCCGGTCAGCAAGGTGCCGCCGATGACGACCGCGTTACTGCGATCGAACCCGGTCAGGTCGTGATCTGCCATGGAATGCCGCCGTCCTGGTCGGTTACCGGTCGGCTGCCGCTCTCCGGGCCGGGGCATCCCCGCCCCGTACCGCGCGGCGCCACGCGGCTCACCGGGACCCTACCCAGACGGCCCCGGACTCGGGCGCCGCGTCCTCCGCACCCTCCGACAGGGCCGCCCTCCGACAGGGCCGCGCCCGGCGGCCCCGTTGTGCACCACCGTCACTGCGCCGGCACCTTCCGGCGACGGCCGTCCCCTGGCGCCAGGGCCGAGCCGGGCGGGGATTCAACCACTCGGGGCATTACCGGCATCGTCGTGCTGAGGTCCGCCGAGCGTGGGCATATATGCGATCGCGAAGCAGACCGGGCATATGCCTCACCGTCTTGACCGTAGCTTCGCGTCCCTGCGGCACGGCGTCTTCACAGGCCCTTGCGTGTGTCTGCCGGCAGGGGTTGACGAACGCCCAGTGCCCGGGCAGCACCGCGGTACGTCCTGGTTCAGCTGTCTGGTGATCTATGAGGAGGCTTGCTGTGAGCAAGGACATCGGCCCGAGGCACGGGTCCGTGACGAACCCACCGTCCAGGGCCCAGATCTATCTGCAGGACTGGCAGGCGGAAGGGCTGGAGGCGGGCAAGTTCTTCCCCCAGAGCGCAGCGGGTCTGCAGGATCCCTTCGCGTCCGACGACATCCCCAGCAACACACCGCCGGCGGACGGGAAGATCGCCAGCGCGGGCCAGAGCTTCGCCGCCATGCTCGACGAGGCGCGCGAGGACTGGAAGAAGCACACCGTTTCCGCGGGCCAGGAAATGGAAATGACGTGGCATCACCACATTCCGCACAAGACCCGGCGGTGGAACTACTTCCTCACCAAGCCCGACTGGGACCCCACCGCGCCACTGACCCGGACCCAGTTCGAGGCGAAACCCTTCACCACGGTGCAGAACTCCTGCCGGCCGTACTGGTCGTGCGACGACCTCGAGCCGTCCGGCCACACCACCCACACCCTGCCCCTCCCGGAGCGGCAGGGCTATCACGTCCTGTTGTCCGTCTGGGAGGTCGCCGACACCGGTAACGCGTTCTACCAGGTCATCGACCTGGACTTCGGCTGAGACGGTCCGCGCAATGGCCGCCCCGCGTCCGCTGGTTGTGAGCGGGCGTGGGGCGGTGCCGTTCGCCGACGGGAATGCGGGTCGCTCCAGGAGGTGCGGCGGTCACGCACGACGGCAGCCCTCGCCCACCGCACTCCGCCTCGCCCCTCCCGGCCTCAGCTCGCGCGTTCGAGGTGCCGCTTCAGGGCCACCGGCAGGACCAGCCAGCAACTCACGAACCACAGGAGCACGAAGGAGGCGATGGCCCAGGCGTAGCCGGATCCCAGTGCGACCCTGAGGAGAAGGAGCACTGCGCAGATGATCGCGGCGGCGAGGAGGGCCAGGCCGGTGGCGATCAGTCGCGCGGCCGCGTTGACGAGTTGGGGCTTCCGCCGGTGTCCGGCCAGCATGCGGTGAAAGGAGACCGGCGCGACGAGCGCCCCGGTAGCCAGCGCTCCGAGCACCACCGTGACCACGTAGAGACTTCTGTCGAACGTGCCCAGTTGCGCGAAACGCGGCGTGAACGCGACGCTGAGCAGGAATCCGAACAGGATCTGCGCTCCGGTCTGTGCCACGCGCACCTCTTGGAGCATCTCGCCCCACTGGCGGTCCGCCCGCCCCTCCGGGGTCTCGTGCCGCGCGAAACCGTGAGCCCGGTCCGTCGCCGCGGCAGCGTGGTCCCGTGCCCGGCCGTCCTCGTCGTCCACCATGCGTGCTCCTCCACACCGATCAAACCGGCCACACCGATCTGCCCGGTTCACATTCTGCGGAGCACTGAGGGCCGTCGGCCCCCGCACACGACGGAGCCCCCGGTTTTTCGGACGGCGGCGAAGCCCGGCGGGTCACCGGCCACGCGCCCGGACCGAGCGGAGCGCCGTCCTCGGTGGCACCGGGCCGGGCGGCGTCACGGCATCTGGATCAGGGTGTCACCGATTCCCAGCGAAGCGGCCCCGATGAGCGTGGCCGCGAACGCCAGGCGAGGACGGCCGCTTCGGGCGAGGACGACTCCCAGTGCGGACACGGCGATGCTCGCAGCGTAGAAGGCGATCCAGGTGCCCACGGGGTCGCCGTGCACGAACCGGTAGATGAGCAGGCCCACGCCGAGGAGGGTGACCACCGTGGCGGCCACGAAGTACACCCGGCGCGTCTGGCGTGCCTCGCGGGAGGCTTCCTCGGCGAGGCCCGGCGAGCCTTGCTGCTGAAAGCCGGCACGCAGTTGCTCGGTGCGGGTGGCGTTGTCTTCGTATTCCGTCATGGGCGGGAAGCTTACGGGTGTGCGAGGGACCGGGAGTTGCGGGGGATCGGGAGTTGCGGGGGCCGGGCGGCCACCACCGCATGCGTAGACTGCTTCATCATGCCCATGCCACACATGCACCCTCGTTCCCCGGCCCCGGACGCGACCGTAGTACGCACCGGCCGCCGCGGCGCAATGACCGGCCTGCCCATCTGCTTGGCGCTGATCGCGCTGGGCCTGATCGGAGTGGTCGGACTGGTCATGCTGGCCACCGGCACGGCGAAGCAGGAGTTCTCGGTGAAGGGCCTGTTCGCGTTGCTGATGATGCTGGTGTTCGGCGCGCTCGGGGTGCTCTTCGGAATCCCGGTGTGGCGAGCCAGGCGCGCGGCGATTCTCGTGGACCGCGCCGGCGTGTGGCTGGACAACGGCACGGCGCGGCAGATCGTTCCCTGGGACGTGCTGGCCGGAGTCGGCGTGCAGTGGAGCCGGTTGGGACGGCGTGGGAAGCAGCTCTCCATCGAAATGTGCCCCAGCGGCCCGATCGACGACCGCGATCCGGTGCTCTGGGCCCTGGTCCGCGACGAGGACCCGATCGCGCCCGGCCTGCCGCGGCTGCGGTACCGGCTGCCGGTACCGCCGGGCAGCCAGGCCAGGGTGACTGCGGCCGTCCGCCAGTACGCCCCGCCGCAGCTGTGGTTGGGCGAGGCGCAGCGCGAGCCCGGTCACATCGGCCGCCCCGACCTCAGCCGCCGCCCGGGGCGCTGACGACGTCGTGGCTCCCGGTTCGGGCGTGGCGGTTCGGGCGTGGCGCCGGTGCGGCCCGAGTGACGGCTGCGCTCGCTTCCTCCCGCCCGCCGGCTCCCCTGGGTGCTCGACGCCCTCGTGGGGACGGCCACCCCGCCCACCAAGGGAGACGGACCCACGCCGGCCCGGGGACGGCTCCGCGGCCGCCCCTGCCCGGATGCCGGCGGGGTCCGCTCGGCCTCAGCCCGCGACGTTGAGGACGATCTTGCCGCGGGTGCGCTGCGCCTCCCCGAGGCGGTGGGCCTCGGCGACATCCTCCAGCGGAAGGACGTCGGCGACCTCGACGGTGAGAGTGCGGTCCGCGAGCAGCCCGGCGATGCGGGACAGCGCCGCGCCGTCGGGCTCGACCAGGAACGGGCTGGTCCGCAGGCCCCGGGCCGTGGCCCGCGCGGCGAGCTCCGGCGCCACTCCGGACGGCACGGCGACCAGCAGGCCGCCCGGGGCGAGCACGTCGAGGGACCGGGTGCTCGTCGCGTCCCCTTCGTCGCCGACGAGATCGACCACCACGTCGACGTCCTTCACCGCCTCCTCGAAGCGGACGGCGGTGTAGTCGATCAGCTCGTCGGCGCCCAGCGCGCGGAGCCACTGGTGCTTGCCCGCACGGGCCGTACCGATCACATGGGCGCCCAGGTGCCGGGCGATCTGTACCGCGAAGTGCCCCACCCCGCCGGCCGCGGCGTGCACCAGCACTCGCTGCCCCCGCTGCACATCGGCGGTGTCGACCAGGATCTGCCAGGCGGTGAGCGCGGCCAGCGGCACCGCCGCCGCCTCCTCGTGGCTCAGCGCGGCGGGCTTTCGGACGAACTGCCGGGCCGGCGCGGTCACGTACTCGGCATAGGCCGACGCGGCCCGGGGAAACCAGGGCATGCCGAAGACCTCGTCCCCCACCTCGAGGGTGTGGACGCCGAAGCCGACCTCCGCCACCACTCCGGAGACGTCCCAGCCCAGGGTGAACGGCGGGTCCCCCAGGACGCCGGCCATCCCGCCACCCTCCCTGGTCTTCCAGTCGACCGGGTTGACGCCTGCGGCGTGCACGCGCACCAGAACCTCGGTCGGCAGCGGCACCGGCCGCGCGACCTGTGCCGTGCGCAGCACCTCGGGCCCGCCGAGGGTGTCCTGAACAATGGCGCGCATGGTGGCGGGAGCGGGGTTCGGGCTGGTCATGAGGGATCTCCTGGGAAGTCGGCCGGTCGGGTACTGCGGGTGTGCACCCGTGCTGGTGTGCACCCCTGCCGCGGCAGTGCTGGCCGTCGTCTTTCTGCCGGCGCCCCGGAAACTACCTCGCGGAGAGTAGTAACCAGCAAGGGCGTCTACTATCTATAGGGAAGTATCGAGGTCACGGGAGGCATACAGGATGACGACGACCTGCAGGACGGGCAAGCACGAGCAGCACGACATCTACGCGGCCCTGTGCCCGGGGCGTGAGGTGTTCGACCTGCTGGCCAACAAATGGACAGCCCTGGCGATCGGCGCCATGGACGAGGGACCGCAGCGGTTCGGCGCACTGCAGCGGCGGCTCCAGGGTGTCAGCCCGAAGGTGCTGACCCAGACACTGCGGCGACTGGAGGCCGGCGGCTTCGTCGACCGGACCGTCATCCCCGCCGTTCCGCTCCACGTCGAGTACGCCCTGACCGACCTCGGTCGCAGCGTGGCCCAGCCGCTGGCGGCCGTGCGGCACTGGGTCGAGGCCCACCTCGACGAGATCCGCACCCCGGCCGCGGAGGGCTGACCGCTCCCCCGCACCGGCGCACGCCGGCCCCTCCCGACCCACCCGCACCCCATGCCCCGCCCGCGCGCCCGCCCCGCCCGATTCCGCCTCGCGCGGCGCGAGCATTCCGGCGACGCCCCGGATGCAACCTCACCCAACCGACCACGGCCGCCGGGTATCGACCGGCGCCGCAGGGGCATGGGTGAAGGGGAACACTGCGTGATCCGATGCTGTGCCGTCCGGTCGGGAGGCTTGCACACATGCAGATATGGCAGGACACCAAAGACTCGGACCGCTGGCCCGGAAGAGCCTCCCCGCTGGGGGCGACCTACGACGGAAGCGGCACGAACTTCGCGGTGTTCTCCGAGGTCGCCGAGAAGGTGGAGCTGTGCCTTTTCGACGAACGGGACGCCGAGGAACGCATCGAGCTCAAGGAGGTCGACGCGTTCGTCCACCACCTCTACCTCCCCGAGGCCGGCCCCGGACAGCGGTACGGATTCCGGGTGCACGGCCCCTCTCAGCCCGCCCTGGGCCACCGTTGCACCCCGCACAAGCTGCTGCTGGACCCGTACGCCAAGGCGATCGAGGGCCAGGTCACCTGGGACGAGGCGCTGTTCCCCTACCGCTTCGACGCGCCGGACCGGCGGAACACCACGGACTCGGCGCCGTACACCATGAAGTCGGTGGTGACCAATCCCTACTTCGACTGGGGAAACGACCACCGGTTGCAGGTGCCCTACCACGAGACGGTGATCTACGAAGCCCATGTCAGGGGCCTGACCCGGACCCACCCGGCCATTCCGGAGGACATCCGCGGCACCTACGCGGCGCTGGCACATCCGGTGATGCTGGACTACTTCACCGCATTGGGCGTCACCGCCGTCGAACTGATGCCCGTCCACCAGTTCGTCCAGGATCACGCCCTCACGGCCCGGGGGCTGTCCAACTACTGGGGCTACAACACGATCGGCTTCTTCGCCCCGCACAACGGCTACTGCTCCTCGGGCCAGCGCGGTGAACAGGTGCAGGAATTCCGCTACCTCGTCAAAAGCCTCCACCAAGCGGGCATCGAGGTCATTCTCGACGTCGTCTACAACCACACCGCCGAAGGAAACCATCTCGGCCCCACACTGGCGTTCCGGGGACTGGACAATGCCGCCTACTACCGGTTGTCCGACGACGATCCCCGCTACTACTGGGACACCACCGGAACCGGCAACAGCCTGCGCATGAACCATCCGTACACCCTGCAACTGATCATGGACTCGTTGCGCTACTGGGTGACGGAGATGCACGTCGACGGCTTCCGCTTCGACCTCGCCGCCACCCTGGCCCGCCAGTTCCACGGCGTCGACCGGCTGTCGTCCTTCTTCGACCTGGTCCAGCAGGACCCGGTCATCTCGCAGGTCAAACTGATCGCCGAACCCTGGGACGTCGGCGACGGCGGCTACCAGGTGGGGAACTTCCCGCCCCTGTGGACGGAGTGGAACGGCGAGTACCGCGACTGCGTACGCGATTTCTGGCGCGGCGAGGGCGGCACACTGGGCGAATTCGCCTCCCGACTGACCGGTTCGTCGGATCTCTATCAGAGCGACGGGCGCCGCCCGCACGCCTCCGTCAACTTCGTCACCGCGCACGACGGTTTCACCCTGCGCGACCTGGTCTCGTACAACGAGAAGCACAACGCGGCCAACGGCGAGGACGGCCGGGACGGGGAGAGCCACAACCGGTCGTGGAACTGCGGAGTGGAAGGGCCCACGGACGACCGGGACGTGCTGGCGCTCCGCGCCCGGCAGCAGCGCAACTTCCTGGCCACGCTGCTGCTCTCCCAAGGAGTCCCGATGCTTTCCCACGGGGACGAACTGGGCCGCACCCAGCGGGGCAACAACAACGCCTACTGCCAGGACGACGACGTTTCCTGGGTGGACTGGCCGGCGGTGGCCGAGGGCAGCGAAATGCTGGACTTCACCCGGGAACTGATCGCCCTGCGCCGGGACCATCCGGTGTTCCGCCGACGGCGGTTCTTCCAGGGTGTCACCGTGCGCGGCAGCCGGGACGGGCTCTCGGACATCGCCTGGTTCACACCCGCGGGCCGCGAGATGACCGACGAGGACTGGGAGGCGGGGTTCGCCAAGTCGCTGACGGTCTTCCTCAACGGACAGGCCATCTCCGAACCGGATCCGCGCGGCCGGCGCATTCCCGACGACTCGTTCCTGCTGCTGTTCAACGCCCACTACGAGCCGCTGGACTTCACCGTGCCCGGCAGCGTGGGCGCCTGGTGGAGCGTGGTCGTCGACACCGCCATCCCGTATGTCGAGTACCGGTCGCTGATCAAGGCCGACGCGACGGTGGAGGTCGAGGCCAGAGCGCTCCTCGTACTGCGTCAGGCCGGGCAGGAGTGAATCCGTCCGGCCCGGCGGCCGCCGGGCCGGGCAGGGACCGGCCGCGACCCGGCCCGGCGGCGCGGCTCAGGCCACGAGCACCGCCGGTTCACCGAGCCGTTCGGCGGCGGTCCGCCAGGCATCGGTGACGGCGGCCCGGGCCCGGGCCGTGGCCGCGGACCGGTCGCCGCTCAGCTGCACCGGTGCCCCGATGTGGACATGCAGGTCCGGGCGGCGCACCGGAGCGGTGAGGAATCCGGCGATCTGCTTGGCCCGGCTGCCGGAAGAGAGCCGGCGGGCGCCGGCCTGTCCCAGCGGGACGACGGGTGCTCCGGTCCTCTGCGCCAGCGCGGCGAGCCCGTGACGGAAGGGCCCGGGTGGGGCTTCACCGGAATCCGTACGCCGCGGCAGGGCACCCTCTCCGTAGATGAGGACGAGGCGGCCACTGGCGAGGGCGGCTTCGGCCCCGTCCAGTGAGCGGGCCGCCCGGACGTCGCCCCGGTGGACGGGGACGTGCCCTTCGCGGGCCAGTGCGCGGCCCAGGAGGGGAATACGCCACAGGCCGGCGGTGGCCAGAATGACCGGGCGGACGCCGTGGCGGTGGAGGGCTGCCATCACCACCGCCGGGTCCAGCAGCGAGGTGTGGTTGGCGGCGACGATGCTGCCCGGCGCCAGCCCGGCACCGGGCGCGGCCGTGACCGTGAGGCGTCCGAGGGTGGGCACCACCGTTCGGGCGAGGTGGCTGAGCATGTGCGGATCCTCCTGGGCGGACACCGGGTGGCGGCCTCCATCGTTCCCGACCGACCCGCGACGTGCCTGAGTACCCGTACTCAGGCCGCGGGGCCCGGGCACCCTGTCCCTCTCGGCGGACGGCCGGACGGCCGGACGGCCGGACGGCCGGACGGCCGGACGGCCGGCTGGTCCAACTGCGCACCATCGCAACGGACTTGACGGGCCCGAGGTGACGAGCGGGCTGCCGGGACAGCGCCCCGGTGCCACCTTGAGATCGTCGTTCTGGCATGGTTTCCCCACCGGGGCCTCGCCCTCCCCCGTGCGGCCCGAGCCCTTTCGCCTCGACCCGCGGCACGCGGCACGCCGGCTGTCGGAGCCGGTACCGCTCCTGCCTCATGGCCGAAGACAACTGCCCGTCCCCCACCGAAGAAGGCAGCCCTACGATGACGAACCACGCACAAGTGCCCGCTTCCCCGCGGCGCCGCATGCCGAAGCCGAACGTCGCGGCGGCGGGGGTGGCAGTCGCGGCGTCGTTGCTCGCCGGCTGTTCGAGCGGGGACGGGAACGGGCCCCGGACTCCCGGTCCGGCGACCGCCTCGCACCGGGAGAGCCACACCCCCGCCACGCGGGCCCCCGCCACCGAACCGCCCGCCACTCGGGGCCCCTCCACGGGTGCCCCCGCCCCGAAGTCCGCCGCCTTCGCACCGTACGTGGACACCTCGTTGAGGCCCTCCTACGACCTCCTCAAGGGCGCCGCGGAGACCGGCGTCAAGGAGTACAACCTGGCCTTCGTCTCCCCCGGCGGCGGCTGCACACCCAAGTGGGGCGGCAGGCAGGCACTCAGCGGCAACCCGGTGGCGCGGCAGGCGGACGCGCTGCGCGCCCAGGGCGGCGATGTGCGGATCTCCTTCGGTGGACAGAGCGGGAACGAGCTGGCCCGGGTCTGCGGCTCGGTGGACCGGTTGGTGCGCGCGTACAACGAGGTCATCGACGCCTATCACCTCACCAAGGTCGACTTCGACATCGAGGGGCCCGCTCTGACGGACACCAGAGCCAACGGCCTCCGCGCCCGGGCGATCGCCCGGCTCCAGCGGCAGCACAAGGACCTGGACGTCTCCTTCACCCTCCCGGTGCTCCCCTCGGGCCTGAACCGGCACGCCGTCGCGGTGCTGAAGAACGCCGAGGAGAACGGCGTCCGGACATCCACCGTGAACATCATGGCCATGGACTACGGGACCTACTACGACGGCGACATGGGGAAGTACGCCATCACGGCCGCTACCGCCACCCAGAAGCAGGTCAAGACGGCGCTGGGCATCCGCAGCGAGGCCAGGGCATGGAAGACCGTCGGGGTCACGCCGATGATCGGTGTGAACGACGTCAAGGTCGAGGTCTTCGGCCCCGACGACGCGGCCGAGCTCAAGAGGTTCGCGGACGAGAAGGGCCTCGGGCGGCTGTCGATGTGGTCGGTCACCCGGGACCGGCCCTGCCCCGGAGGCGCGAACTCCACGGCTCAGGCGACCTGTTCCAGCATCAGGAAGAACACGCACGAGTTCGCGAGAGCGTTCACGGGCTGAGCGCGGGCCGGGCGGCGGGCGACGGGCGACGCCATGTGAGCGCCGGACGGCGTACGCCGTCCGGCGTCCGGGCCCGCCGGTCCGTGGACACGGACCGGCGGGCCCGGGGCGTGGTGCCGCCTGTTACGGAGCCATCTCGTACGCCCCGGCCAGGGCCTCCACACGCTCCCAGACACGCGCCGACCGGGCGTCGTCGACCACCGGACGCCGCACCGCGCCCAGCGCCCAGCGCTGCTGCTCCTCAGTGGCCGAATCCTTGCCGTGCAGCTCGACCGCGTGCGCGGAGAAGTCGCGGACGAGGACGGCGAACAGCTCGTCGAGCACCTCCTCCGGCAGGTCGGTCAGACGGGCCTGCTCCAGGATCAGCTGGCCGTGCACGACCAGCGCGAAGAGCTGGCCGACGGCGAGCAGCAGGTCGAGGTCGCGGCTCTGCTCCTCGCCGGGAGCGGCGGTGGTGACGAACTCGCACAGGGCGTCGGCCTGCTCCCGGAAACGGGCCACGTTGGCCACGTGGGCGTAGGAGTCGTAGGCGGCGCGCCAGTCGTGGAAACGGACGGCACCCAGACCGCGGGCCGGGCCCTGGCGGAAGAGGAACGCGTCGTCGGCCGCGTCGAGACGGGTCGGCACGGGCGCGTAGTCGGCCGGGTTGAGCAGGTGGTTGCCCATGAACTTGAGGATCAGCGCGAGGTTGACGTGCACCGTCCCCTCCAGCTTCGGCAGGCCCCGGATCTCGGTGGCCGCCTGGGCGAAGTAGGTGTCCTTCTCGAAGCCCTTGGCGGCGATGACGTCCCACATCAGGTCGATGACCTTCTCGCCCTCGGTGGTCACCTTCATCTTCGTCATGGGGTTGAAGAGAAGGTAGCGACGGTCGTCCGGGCCGGCGGAGCGGAAGTAGTCGACGGCGCGGTCGCTGAACAGCTTCATCCCGACGAGGCGGACGTAGGCGTCGGTCAGCTCGCGGCGCACGTGCGGGAAGGCGGTGACGGGACGGCCGTAGAGAATGCGGTTCTGCGCGTGCGTGACGGCCTCGTACATCGCGTGTTCGCAGATGCCTATCGCGCCGGTGCAGAGGTTGAACTTGCCGACGTTGACGGTGTTGAGGGCGGCATCGAAGGCGGCGCGGCCGGTGTGCAGGATGTCGTCCGGGCCGACCGGGTAGTCGTCGAGTCGGAACTCACTGACGTACTTGGAGGAGTCGACGACGTTCTTCACCACCTGGTACGCCGGGTGGCGGCTGTCGGCGGCGAAGAAGACATAGCCGTCCGGGCCCTCGACATCGGTGCGGCGGCCGAAGACGGAGACGAGCCCGGCGGCGTTGCCGTTGCCGATGTAGTACTTCGAGCCGCTGGCGCGGAAGCCGCCGCCGGCCTCGGGCTCGAGCAGCATGTCGGTGGAGTAGATGTCGGCGCCGTGCGCCTTCTCGGACAGACCGAAGGCGAACACCTCGCCCTGGTCGAGGAGTTCGGCGGCACGGGCGCGTGCAGTGGCGTTGTCGCTCTGCCAGACCGGTCCCAGGCCGAGGATGGTGACCTGCCAGGCGTACCAGTAGTCGAGCCCGTAGAAGCCGAATATCTCGTTGAGAGCGGCGATCCGGGCGGTGTCCCAGCGCTTGTCCGGCTGCCCGTCGGCGGCGGAGGCCGGGGTGAGGAAGGCCGCGAACAGCCCTTCCTTGGCGGAGAACGCGAGGAAGTCCGCCAGCCAGGCGCGGGAGCGGTAGTCCTCGATCAGCTGGCGCTTGCCCCGGCCCTCGAACCAGTCGACGGTGGCGCGCAGCAGCCTGCGGGTCTCGGGGTCGAAGTGCGCGGGGTCGTAGGTGCGCGGGTTGAAGAGCAGCGGGTCGGTCATGGGTGGCGGCCTTTCCTGCTTGACGGTGGGGCTGTTTCGCGTGGTCGTCTTCGGGGTCGGGCAGTGTGCGGGACGGCCGGCCCGGCCGCCCCTCCGCTTCAGCGCTCGGAACCGATGCGGCGGAGGGTGGCGAGGACGTCGTCGAGCCAGTCGAGCGTCATCCGCTCGTACGCGATGCCGCCGCGCAGCACCACGTGCTGGAGCTGCTGCCCGGCGTCGGGTGTGCGGGGGGCGTCGGGCCCGGTGAAGTCGCGCCGCTCGCCCGCGAGATAGTGCGCGAGCCGGTCGGTGTGCACCTGGTGGTGCCGCTCGACCTCACGGATCAGGGCGGCCGGATCGTCGAAGGCCGCGCCGCGGATCTTCACGGCGAGGTCGTGCCGGACGCTCTCGGGTGCGATCGGCTCGTGCAGCCACTGGGAGAGGGCGGTCCGGCCGAGAGCGGCGACGGAGTACTCCTTCTTGTCCGGCCGGGCCTGCTGCGACACCTCGCGGACGGCGATCCAGCCGTCGGTCTCCATCCGCTTCAGGACGCGGTAGATCTGCTGGTGGGTGGCGGTCCAGAAGTATCCGATGGACCGCTCGAAGCGCCGGGACAGTTCGTATCCGGAGCCCGGCTTCTCCAGCAGAGAGACGAGGATCGCGTGTTCGAGCGCCATGCCCCGATCCTTCTATGCAACTCGTTGCATAGACAAGTGGCACCGCCCAGGTGAGACACGGCTCACCCGGACAGCCGGAGCCGACGCGCTCACGGACCGTGGCGGCCTTCGCGTCCTCCGTCGGTCGTTCGCTTTCCCACGCCGGGCACGGTCCGCCCCGGCGTGCATCCGCCCCGGCGTGCAACCCTCGTGCAACCTTGCGACGGGTTGACTGGGGCAGCGCCGCGACGCCGGCCCGGTGACCGCGGTCCGGGCCCCGTTCCGGACCGGATACCGGACCGGTGCGCGCCGTCACGGACAACGCCGTCCGTCCTCGCAGGTCAGGAAGGGGTAAGCCCATGGACCACCACGAGACCGAGATTCCGCCGGTCCGCCGCTCGCCGAAGAAGTCGGGGCTCCTGCGATGACAGAGGAGTGGGAGGCGGTGGCGGCGCGCGTGGCACGGATCGGGCTCACCTCGGCGGCGGTCGAGCTGCTGCGCCTGCTGCGCGATCAGCACGGTCCGCTGATGTTCCACCAGTCCGGCGGCTGCTGCGACGGTAGCGCCCCGATGTGCTATCCGGCCGGAGAGTTTCGCACCGGGTCGTCGGATGTGCTGCTGGCGGAGCTGGAGGTGGCAGGGGTGCCCGAACCGGTGGGCTTCTGGATGTCGGCGGACCAGTACGCGCGCTGGCGGCATACGCATCTGACCGTGGACGTCGTGCCCGGCCGGGGCGGCGGATTCTCACTGGAGGCGCCCGAGGGGGTCCGCTTCCTGATCCGTTCGCGGCTCTTCACCGACGCGGAGCGGGCACTGCTCGGGGAGTGAAGCCAGTGAGGCCCCGCGCACGGGGGAGAGCACGGGACCTCACTACGTACAACGGAGACGGCGCGCGAGGTGTTCCCCGGCCGGGCGGATTCCTGACGGAGTCCGTACGGGCCCGCCGACCGCTCAGGCCTCGTCCTGCACCAGTCGCTCCAGCATGTCCTGGAAGTCCACGTCCACCACGACCCGCAGCCCGTCGCCGTGCGGTTCGCTCAGCGGGGTCATCACACCGCGGCGCCACCAGAACACGTTGGGGCTGATCGCGCCCGCCGCGTCCTCGTGCCCGGCCGCCGCGAACTGCGCCATGGCCTGGAGCGCCGGGATGACCTGGGCGTCGTGGATGCGGTGGAAGGCCAGCTGGTGCCGGAAGGGCAGCGCGACCAGCGCACCGTCCCGGGTGAGCTCGGCGCCCATGAGCCGTTGCACGAGCTCGTCCAGCACCAGCACCCGGCTCGCGGTGAAGAACGAGTCGCCGAGCAGCACCTCGAACGCCGAGCCGTCACCGCGCCGGACCGTTTCGTGCCCCTCGACGGGCAGCGCACGCAGATTGTTCATCGCCCGGATCCGCAGCTCGGCGACGTCCCCGAGGTCGGTCAGCGAGTCCTCGCTCAATGTCTGGACGGCCTCGGGCAGATCGAGGGCGAGCACCTCGCGCAGCCCCGGTGCGTGCTCGCGGCCGTACCGGAAGGCGTCCGAGGCGGGCAGCGTCTCCTGCGCGACGAGGCGAGGGTAGAGACAGGCCCTGATCTCGTCCTCGGAGAGGACCTCCAACGGCTGCGGGCCGTCCATGGTGCGCAGGACCTTGCCGACGTGGTCCCGGATCAGCGCGGGCCAGCTGCGCTCGCCGCGCCGGTCGCGGTGGCAGACGGCGGCGAGGTTGCCGAGGCCGAACTGGCGGCCGGCGGAGTCGGTGACCAGCCCGGCGTAGGCGGTGACTTCCAGGCCCCGTTCGGCGAACGCCTGCCGGACCTGCGATCTGAAGTAGCCGCCCTCGCGCTCGGAGAAGAAGGTGAACTCGCCATCGCGTGCGAGGTCGCGGGCATCCCTCTTCGGACCTCTGCGGAACAGTCCCATCTCTTCCTCCCGGCAGCGGCCACGAACGACGGCCGTGATGGGGCCGATCGTAACGGGTGCGCCTGCCGCACCGGGCACGGTCCTCCTGCTCAACAGCGGTAGCGGGCACCGCCCGCGCCCGCGCACACTCGGGACCGTGACCGCCGGGCCTCGCCCCGCGCCGCGGGCGGGGGCGAGGCCCGGCGGGTCCCGCTAGCCGCCGATGTTCACGTCGATGCAGGCGTAGAAGGCGTTCGCGGTGTCGGCGACGTTCCAGACCGCGAGGATCTTCTGCTTTCCGGTGATGCCACCGAAGTTGACCGTGTGCGAGACGGTGGCCGGCGGCTGCGCGCCGCCGTCGTTGAACTCGGCGATCTTCTGACCGCCGACGAAGTACTGCCAGGTACTGGTGGAATGACGTGCCGTCAATTTCCAGTTGAAGACCTGGGAGTGGCCGACGGGAGTGACCTGCCAGCCCTTGGCGTCGTCGTCGAGGTCGGCGAACTGGCTGTTGCCGCCGCTGCAACTGCTCAGCCCCTTGGGCCCTTCGACACTCTGCGGCTCCCATTTGATCGGGCCGCAGGCGACGGTCCCGGCGGCGCACTGCGCCTGCCGGCTGGGCGGTGAGGACACATATCCATGTGCACTGGCCGGGCTGGCCGGCATGGTCACGACGAGGAGCGGAGCGATTCCGGCGCCGACGGCAAGGGCCAGCCTTCTTTTCTTGTCCATGTCAAATCTCAACCCTTTCGCGCTCGCTGAACGGGGGGTGGATGACGCGAGGGTGGTTCCTTGGCCGACGGCGGGCCGACAACCGACCGACGTTCCAATTGGTCTAGACTTTACTCGTCCATGGTGTGCGGTCAAGAGGTCCAGTGGACCCGGCATCGGTCCGCACCGCGCCACCGCAGGGGCCGGACTCCCCCGCGATGTACGGCAGTTGGCGCCGGCGCCACCGACTCGCGCCTCTCGCGGGCCCGCCGAGCACCGCCGTGCACCGTCACGCGGCCGCACCGCACACCGTCGCCGGACGCCGTGCACCGGATGCCGCTGCACCGGATGCGCCCCGGGCCCCCGTTCCCCCTGGTACGCCACTCCCGGGGCCCGTCCCCGTACGTCCTCACCGGCGGCGCCGGCTGCCGCGGCGCGGACCCGCTCGTGTTGAAAGCCGTTTTCGAAGGGAGGAGAATTTGGCGGACGCGCCGCTAGTTTCGACGTGCCGCCCGTATCGACGTGCCGCTTGTCCAGCGAGCGGAGGAGACCATGACGTCGTCTGCTGACCCGCCCCCGGAGGGCCCTTCCGGCGGACCGCTCCCGGCCGCCACGGACAAGGGCCTCAAGGGCGGCGCACTGGGGCTGTTCGCCAGCACCGTCATCGGACTGGCATCGACCGCGCCCGCCTACAGCCTGGCCGCCACCCTCGGCGTCATCGCCGCCGTCGCGGGCGTCCAGTCCCCGATCATCATCGTCCTCGCGTTCATCCCCATGTTCCTGATCGCCTACGGCTACAAGGAGCTCAACGAGGTCGACCCGGACTGCGGCACGACGTTCACCTGGGCCTCACGCGCGTTCGGGCCGCACACGGGCTGGCTGGGCGGCTGGGGCATCGTCGCCGCGGACATCATCGTCATGGCGAACCTGGCACAGATCGCCGGCCAGTACGGATTCCAGCTCGTCGGCGCCCAGGGGCTGGCGCACAACGCCTTGTGGACCACCGTGGCCGGGGTGGTGTGGATCGTCCTGATGACCTGGATCTGCTACATCGGCATCGAGGTCTCGGCCAACCTGCAGAAGGTGCTGCTGACCGTCGAGATCGTGATGCTGCTGGTGCTCGCGGTGACGGCCCTGGTGAAGGTCTACTCGGGCTCGGCGCCCGCCACGTCCCTGCACATCTCCTGGTCGTGGTTCGACCCCACCCGGATCGCCTCGGTCGACGCCTTCGCAACGAGCATTTTGACCACGGTCTTCATCTACTGGGGCTGGGACACCTGCGTTTCGGTCAACGAGGAGACCGCGGACCGCAATCGCACGCCGGGGCGCGCCGCGGTCATCGCCACCGTCATACTGCTCCTGGTGTATCTCCTGGTCACGACGTCCGCACAGAGCTTCGCCGGCGTGGGGAGCCACGGCAACGGGCTGGCCAATCCGGAGAATTCCGCGGATGTGCTGTCCCACCTCGGCGACGAGGTCTTCGGCAGCGGCGCCTTCGGCCAGACGCTGACCAAACTGCTGATCCTGATGGTGCTGACCTCGGCGGCGGCCTCCACCCAGACCACGATCCTGCCCACCGCCCGCACCACGCTCTCGATGGCCACGTTCAAGGCCCTGCCGGCGAAGTTCGCCCGTGTCCACCCCCGCTTCCTGACGCCGACCTGGTCCACCGTCGGCATGGGCCTGGCGTCCATCGTCTTCTTCGTCCTGCTGTCCCGGGTGAGCGAGAACCTGCTGGCCGACTCCATCGGATCGGTCGGCCTGATGATCGCCTTCTACTACGGGCTCACCGGCTTCGCCTGCGTCTGGTACTTCCGCAAGGTGCTGCGGCTCAGCCCCCGCGCCCTGTGGACCAAGGGCATCATGCCCGGCGTGGGCGGCGTGCTGCTGCTCTACTTCTTCGTCGACGCCTGCCTGGTGTACGCGGCCCCCGACTACGGCAGCACCTCCTGGACCCTGCCGTTCCCGCCGCACTGGCAGTTGGGCGGCGTCTTCGTCACCGGCATCGGCTCGCTGATTCTCGGCGCCGTGCTGATGCTGGTGTACCGGGTGATCAGCCCCGCGTTCTTCCGAAAGGAGATCATCGCGGTGTCGTCCCATGCCGGGCACGGCAGGGACGACGGGCACGGCAAGGACGACGGGCACGGCGGTCGACGCGGAAAGCGCAGTTGACGCCCCACCCATCGGTTCGTCGAGGCGATCCGTCTCAATTCGTCAATCCATTAATCCGTCAATCCATCAATGCGTCATCCGCCACGGTGCGCCCTCGGCACCGCATTCCGGCACGGCTCCTGCAGCCGCAATCGTCGGCGGGGCGCACCCGCCGGGAACACTCCATCGGAATTCCGGTCGCCAAGCCATCCGGGCCGTCCGCGCATGCCCCGTGCCATATCCGGGTCATATCCCGTCTGCCGCGCTGGCCTGGCGCGATGCCGTCTCGGATGCTGACGCGTACCCGGCGTGTCAGTCTGGTCCTGGAGGCCGCGAGTCGGCTGACTCGGCCCGCGGCAACTCTCGCGAAAGGGAGCCCGACATGGCCACTCACCCCGGGGAAACCCACATCGGCCACACCCACCGCAACGGCGAAAGCACCGCTGCTTCGGGGTGGACCGTGTTCGCCGCGGTCCTGATGATTTTCGGCGGCATCATGGCGATATTCGAAGGAATTTCCGCCATCGCCACGGACAACGTCTTCGTCACCACGCCCAACTACGTCTACCAGTTCAATCTGACGGGCTGGGGCTGGTTGCATCTCATCCTCGGCATCCTGGTGGCGCTCGCCGGAGCCGCGCTGTTCACCGGAGCCACCTGGGCCCGCGTCGTCGGCATCACACTGGCCGGCCTGAGCATGATCGCCAACTTCATCTGGCTGCCGCATTTCCCGCTGTGGGCCATCGTCGTCATCGCCATCGACGTCTTCATCATCTGGGCACTGTGCACCCCGTCGCGGCTCACCGCCGCCGACTGAGGCCGCTGCGGACCGGGTCCCGCGGGAGGGCCGAGGGCGCGGCGCCACCTCGTGGCGCCCGCCCTCGCCGTCCACGTACGGACCCTCTCCCGCACCGGCCGAATCCTGGACGCGTACGCAGGCCATAGCGGTACGAGTGGCTTGAGATCCAGCAAAGTGCCGGCACGGGAGAGGAAACGCTCAGCACGTGGGGTACCCGCGGCGCCGTCGCCTGAGGCGGTGCCGTCGCCACGTCTGACGGCCGCTCGCATTCCCGTCAGCCGGCCGCCTCGGCGCCCCGCCGGTGTCGGGCGGGGCGGCCGGAACCCACCGAGGGCACACGGATCCTGCTTGGCTCGGATCCTGCTTGGCTTCTGCCCCCTCGGACGCTCCGCACCGATCGCCTCGGTCGCCCGCCGACGACTCAGGGACCGCCACCCGCCCGTGGAGACGACCTGTCACCGGCTGTGCCCGCTCTCGTACAGTACGTACTGCCCGCACTCCATCAGGAGCCGACCCCAGCAGTTGACCAGGAGCGAACTGTGGCCACCGAAGCGAGCGTCGGTCCCCTCCCGGACGTCCCCGGAACGGGGCGGCCGGTCCCCCGAGCCGAGCCCGCGCTGGTGGAACGATGGCGTTCCGGCGGGGGTGAACTGGTCGACCTGCTGGCTCAGGTGCGCGAACGGACCGGCGGCGTCGCCACGTTCGACCTCGGGTCGCGTCCCACCGTCCTCGTCACCGACCCGCAGGCGGTCCACCACGTACTCGCCCGGCAACCGGACCGGTACGTCAAGCGCTCGCACCGTGCCCGCCTGCTCATCGGGGACGGCGTCCTGTCCGCCACCGGCGCCGCATGGAAGCGCCAACGCCGCCTGCTGCAAGCCCAGTTCACCGGAGTGGGGATGCGGCGCTACGAACAGCGGATCGCCGAGGCCGCAGGGACCACCGCCGGGCGCTGGTCCGAGTACGCCCGCACCGGGGAGACCTTCGACGTCGGGCGCGAGATGCACCGTTTCGCCCTGGACACCATCTGGCGCTCCCTGACCGGGCACCCGCTCGATGAGGGGACCGAACGCGAACTGGCCTCCGTGGCAGCCGTCGTAGCGGCCCTCCCCACTCTGCCGGCCGAGGTCTCCGACGCCCGGGACGCCGTCGCCGGCGACCTCGCGCGGATCGACGCCGTCGCCCGGCACGCCATCGACGCCGCCCGCGGCGGGGCGGCCGGCCCCCACGGCCCGGGCCTCCTGCACGTCCTGGTCGACGCCGCCACCACACGCGCCGAGTACACCGACCGGCTGATCCGCGACGAGCTGACCACCCTTCTGGTCGCCGGACACGAAACCACCGCCACCACCCTGACCTGGCTCTATCTGCTCCTCGACGACCACCCCGCCGCCCGGGAGGAGGCCCTCGCCGCCGGCGGCGAGGGCTCGACGCAACGCCGCCGGGCCATCCAGGCCCTGGTCCACGAGACGCTCCGGCTCTACCCGTCGGCCTGGCTCCTGCCCCGCCACGCCGCCGAGGACGACATCCTCGCCGGCTACTCCGTCGAGGCGGGCACCGACGTCCTGGTCTGCCCCTACCTCACGCACCGCGATCCCCATCTGTGGCCGGACCCCGAGTCCTTCTCCCCTGGGCGATTCACCAGCGAGGACGGCCGCCCCGCCCACCAAGGGGCGTATCTGCCCTTCGGCATCGGCCCCCGCGCCTGCCTCGGCCTGCAATTCGCGCTGCGCGAAGCGACCGTTCTGCTCGAACATCTCCTGCCGGCCCACACCCCGTCGTTCCACGACATCCCCGAGAAGGCGGCGTACGGCATCGTCGTCCGCCCCGATGGCTCCACTCCCGCAACCCTGGGCACACCACTCACCTGAAACGGGCCGCGGGGCCGGCCGGTCGCGGCGGCGTGTGCGGACGAGCGGGTGGGGTGGCCGAGTCACCTGGGAACGGCTGCGTCGTTGAACCGGTCGACATCCGACCAACCCTGGAGATACCTGTGTTTTCCCGTCTTCGCAGCCGCGCTCTGGCCGCCCTTGCCGTGGTGACCGGTGCGGTGGCCGGCGTCCTCCTGTCGGCCGGTGCCGGTCAGGCCGGTGACCTCGGCACGTTGCTCCACACCACGCCCACCGGAAAGAAGACCCGCGTGGACAGCCCGGAGATCGGCCACTGCTACACCGTCACCGGCAACGGCCCCTTCTCCCCTCACCATCTCGCCGCTCGCCCCCCTCGCCTGGCCGCACAGCCCCGCTGCGCCGGCCTCATCGCCCCTCTCCCCGCCGGGAGGGCCGACCACGCCCGGTTCGCCGCTCCCCGGACCGACGGCCGCTGACCCCGTGCCGAGCCGCGGCCGGCCCTCGGCACCGCCCGGCCGCGGGTCCGGCGGGTGCCGTGGTGGACATATCCTCGCCGGAGGCATGCCGAGCGGAGGACGGTAGAGGTGGCGGACAGGGCAACGGCCGGTGCGGCCGGCAAGGAGGGCGCCGCCGCCCGCGGGTCCGCCTCGATGAGCGCGCGGGCGCGGGCTGCCGTGCGGCAGCGCATCGTCGACCGCCGCTACCTGCAGGGCGTCCGCCTCGTCGAGCGCGAGGTGGCCGAGGAGCTCGGCATGTCCCGCGTACCCGTACGCGAGGCACTGCGCTCGCTGGTCGCCGAGGGCCTGCTGGAACTGCTGCCCAACAGCGGGGTGCGGGTGCGCACGCTGGCGCGAGCCGATGTGGAGCATCTCTACGAGGTGTGGGAACCGCTCGCGGTCCAGGCATCCCGGCTGGCGGCGCGGGCCGCGGCCGGTGATCCCGAGCGTCTCGCGGCCCTGGAGGCGACTCTCGGCCAGGCCGAACGGGCGGCCGCGGCCGACCAGGACGCGCTGGAGGTGGCGGCGCACACGGCGTTCCACGAGGGCGTCGTGGCGCTGTCGGGCAATCCGCTCCTCGCCCGCACGCTGGAGCAGCTGAGCTGGCAGCTCCAGCTTCTGTTCGGACTGCGCGAGGAGCCAGAGCACATGCGGGCCCAGCACACGGAGATGTTCCGCCGCATCGCGGCGGGCGACGGGGAGGCCGCGGCTGCCGTCACCCTGCTGCACGTGCGAGACAGCAGGACCGTGGCGCTGCGTTCCTTGTTCGGGGACAACTGACCGGCTCTTTTGTATACCAATCTCGATGACGGCGACCAGGTCCGCCGCCGAATTCCCTGAAGAGTGGCCTCGCCGTTCCGCGACCCTTGCCACCCCCAAGCAATTTGGTATACAAAACTGCCTACCCCCGAACCCCTCCCCTCCGAGGAGCCCGCCATGTGTGTCGACGCCGTACCGCCGCCCTCCCGCAAGCTGACCCGCCGGGGTGTTCTCGCGGGTGCCGCTGCGCTGGCGGGCACCGCAGGCGCGGGCGGCACGGCCGTCGCCGCTCCCGCCGCCGCTGACGCGCGGCACACCGCCGAGCGCCGGATCAACGCGCCCCGCGGAGGCGACCTCGTCCTCCGGGGTGGCACGCTGCTCGACCCGGCGAGCGGGGACGTCACCGAGGACGCGGTCGTCGTCATCGAGGGCGGGAGGGTGCGCGCGGCCGGCACTCGGGGAGAGGTGGACATACTCGAGGGCGTGCAGGTGCTGGACGCACACGGGAAGTGGATCCTGCCCGGTCTGATCGACGCCCACATCCACCTCAGCACCGTCGCCGAGGCCCGCGACGCGGTTCGCGGAGGCGCCACCACGGTCCGCAGCGGTTCGACCAACTTCTACCAGGACATCGCCATAAGGGAGTTGGCCCGTCAGGTCCCGGCGCGAGCACCTCGACTGAAGGCCGCGGGCGTGTTCGTCACACCCGACCTGGGTGACACCGTGCTGGCCGATCCGGATCTCACCCCGCTGGCCCGCCTCCGGGGCGGTGTGCGCTCCCCCGAGGCGCTGCGCCGAGTGGTCGAGGTGAACGTCGAACGGGGCGCCGACGTCATCAAGACGCGCGTCAACGAGCGCGCGGGACTGCCCGAGCAGGACCCGCTCGTGCAGGTGTACTCGTACGAGCAGCTGTCCGAGATCGTGGCCGCCGCACGGCGCCGCGGCAAGGGCGTGCTGTGCCACAGCTACAGCGAGAAGGGCTGCCACGACGCCGTCACGGCCGGCATCCGCTCCCTGGAGCACGGGGTGTTCGTCGGCGAGCGCACCCTGCACGAAATGCGGCGCAGGGACACGTACTTCACCCCCACGCTCACCGCGATCGCCGGCCTGGTCGATTCGCCCGACCCGGTGCTGGCCGAGCGCGGCCGTACCTATCTGCCGGTGCTCGAGCGTGCGGTCCGCGCGGCCCACGAGCTGGGCGTGCCGCTCGCGGCGGGCACGGACTCCTCGGGCGGGACGGTCGAGCGGATCGGCCGCGAGGTGGAACTGATGCGGGCGGCCGGCCTGCCGGCACTGGACGCGATCCGCACGGCCACGACGCAGGCGGCGCGGCTGCTCGGACTGGACACGCGGGTCGGCCGCCTGGTGCGCGGGTACGCGGGCGACGCCCTCGTCGTGGACGGGGATCCGCTGGCGGACGTGTCGGTGCTGAAGAAGCCGGTACGCGTCGTGCGCTCCGGCATCCCGGTCTGACCGTACCGGCGGCACCCCTGCCGGCCGCCGACACCGGCCCCGCTGCTCTTCCCCTCCCTCTCCCCCTCCCCCACGTTCAAAGGAGCCTGTATGCGGTCGTCCTCCACCTCTCGCGGGGCGTCCCGGCGCAGCGTGCTCGCCGGCACCGCGGCCGCCCTGACCACCGCGGCCGCACCGGTCCGGGCGGAGCCCGGTACCCGCGCCCACGGACACGGCGACCGGTCCGCCCACGCCGTGGTCTTCCGCAACGTCCGCCCGTACGGCGCCAAGTCGCCCGTGGACCTCACGGTCGTCGACGGTCGGTTCACCCACCGCCCGGCCCCGCCCGGCGCCGATGTCGTCGACGGCGGCGGCCGTATCGCGCTCCCGGCGCTCGTGAACGCGCACATCCACCCCGACAAGACGACGTGGGGCGGCTCATGGGTGTCGCGCAAGCCCGCGGAGGGCATCGCCGACTACGCCGAGCAGGACGCCGAGCTCTTCCGCAGCCAGCACCGCTCCGTCGCGGAGCGCGCCCACGGCCTGATGGCCCACGCCGTCACCCGCGGCACCCGCGCGATGCGCGCCCACGCCGATGTGGCCCCGGCCTACGACCTCGCCTGCGTCGAGGGTGTGGGCAGGGCCCGCGAGCGGCTGCGGCACGCGCTCGACGTCCAGATCGTGGCGTTCCCGCAGCACGGCGTCCTCCGCGCTCCCGGCACCGCGGAGCTGCTGGAGGAAGCCGCGCGCACCGGCAAGGTCGACATGATCGGCGGAATCGACCCGATCGGGTTCGACCACGCCCTCGACGAACAGCTCGACCTGGTCTTCGGCCTCGCGGACCGCCACGGAGTGGGCGTCGACATCCACCTGCACGACCGGGGCAAGGCGGGAACCACGGCGCTGCGCGCCATCATCGACCGCACCCGAGCACTGTCCCTGCAGGGGAAAGTGACCGTCAGCCACGTCTTCTGCCTGCCGGCCCTCGGTGACCGCGAACTCGGCGCGATCGCGGAGGACCTGGGGAAGCTGGACATCTCGTTGACGACGGTGGCGCCGTCCGACTCGCTCGTTCTGCCGATCGCGCGACTGCGCGAGCACGGCGTACGCGTCGGCCTCGGCACCGACGGGGTACGCGACGCGTGGAGCCCCTTCGGCAATGCGGACATGCTGCACCGGACGCATCTGCTGGGCTGGGTCACCGACGTCCGCCTTGATGAGGAACTGGCCGACTGCTACCGCGTCGGCGCCCACGACGGCGCGGACGTCCTGGACCTTCCCCAGGTGGACTTCACGCCCGGCTCCCCCGCCGACTTCATCCTCGTACGCGGCGAGTGCCTGCCGCAGATCGTGGTGGACACACCACCACGGGACATGGTCGTCCACGGCGGCCGCGTCGTGGCCCGGAACGGAGAGCCGGCGATCTAGGGTCTGTCGTTTGGATCAGGCCGGAGGTCACCCTCGGGGAAAGGGATGGCGGCGTGAACCGCAGAGACGCAGGTCACACCGCCATCCCACCTGCGTCTTCGCCCGATTCGGACGATCCCCCGCGTCGCCCGAATCAGGCGGCTTGCCCGGATTCACCGCCCTGAGCGGCAGTTGTCCGGCGCCTGCCGAGTATACTGGCTCCCAGCCAGTCAACGCAGGAGTACAGCATGTCCCCCCGGAGCGCGTCGGTCAATGAAGCGTTGCGGCAGCGCTCCCGCGAGCGGCTGCTCCAGGCGACCGTCGAGCTGGTCGGCGAGCGCGGCTTCGAGGCCACGACGCTCGGCGACATCGCGCAGCGTGCGGGCGCGGCCCGCGGCCTGGTCTCGTACTACTTCCCCGGCAAGCGTCAGCTGCTGCAGTCGGCCGTGCACCGGCTGATGCATCTGACCCTTCAGGCGGCGCTGGAACATGAGCCGGTGCCGTGCGGTCCGGACGCGGGACGCGAACTGCTGGCCCGGGCCATCGATGCCGTCCTCGGACTGGCGCACGACCACCCGCTGCTGATGCGGACCCATATGGCCGGGATCCTGATGGCCGAGGGGTTCATCCAGTGCCCGGAGCAGCAACGGCTGGCGCACCTGCTGCACGGGGTGGTCGCGGCGTACGGATCGCCGGACCCCGACGCCGACTACCCCCTGCTGCGGGCGCAGTTGATGGGGTCGGTGGTGCCGATGCTGCTGCCGGGGGCGCCGACCTCGCTGGCCCTGATGCGCGCCGAGCTGTTCCAGCGGTACGAGCTGCCGTGGCGGCTGGGAGTGCCGCCGCAGGAGCGGCCACCGGGCGGGGGCGCGGACCGGGGGCCGGTGGAGCCGTCGACGGTGGGGGCGTGACCCGAGGGCGTCGTCAGCGCTTGTTGTGGCGGGGCGCCAGGAACCCTTCGTCGCGGGCGCCGGCGATCAGGCGCAGCGACCGGCGTCGGTTGCGCCCGGTGGCGTTCATGACGGCCCGTACCGGATCCTGGCCCTTCTCCTGGGCCGCCCGGTAGGCATCGGCGGCGCGCTTGCGGCGCTCACTGGCACGCGAACGGGTCAAGGTGTCGGGCGGGGCCGCCGCCGGGGCCGCGCCGGAGCCGGTGGCGCGGTCGTACACGGCGGCGGCGGGGACGCCCGGAGGGACGGCCGCACGGGAACCGTCCCCGCGGCGGACTGCCGGGGCGCAGAGGACGCCGTCACCGTGGACGACCTCCGCCGCCGGGGCCGCCACTCCGGCCGGCCCGGTGGCGGCCCGGCCGCATCCCTCTCCCGGCGCCGGAGCCGGCTCCGACGTCGACTCCGGCGCCGGACGGCCCGCCCGAGGCCGACCGGTGGCCTGTCGGCAGGCGTCGTCCAGCGGCCCGTCGATCCAGCGCGCCAGCGTGGCGAGCCCGTCGAGCGTCAGGGGCGGGTCGGCCCGCACGTCCTCGACGCTGAGCCCGTCGTCCGAGACCGCCACCAGGACATCGATCCGGGCGCCGTCGGCGAAGGAGAGCCGGGCGCTGAACCAGGGGCCCAGCGGATCGAGCCGCGGCGTGGTTCCGAGCCCCAGCACGGTGTCCGGGACGTCGGGAGCGAGGGGCTCGGGAGCGGGTGCCGCCGTGCCGTACCCCTGAAGCTCCCAGGCGGGCCACTCCACGGCCGCGCCCTGAGCGTTATATCGGCTGTGAAAGGTATAAAAGTCGCTTTCCGACACAGGGAAAAACGTAGCTTCCTGTTCACCACCCCCAGTGGCGCGGCACGCTCATCGCACCGGGAGCAACCCCGATAGCTCATCTCCCGCCGCGGGCCCGCCGGTGCCATCCTGGGGGTACTCCGCGGAAGGGGCCACCCGTGCTTCGAGTCGCAGTCATCGGATCGGGACCGAGCGGTGTGTACACCGCGCAATCCCTCATCGAGCAGCAGTCCGTGCCGGACGTCGAGGTGTACGTCCTGGACCGGCTGCCGTGCCCGTACGGCCTGGTCCGCTACGGCGTCGCGCCGGACCACGAGAAGATCAAGTCGCTGCAGGGCACTCTGCGTACCGTGCTGGAGCACCCCCGGGTGCACTTCCTGGGGAACGTCGAGGTGGGCACGCCGGGGCTGGGACTGCGGGAGCTGCACACGATCTTCCATGCGGTGGTGTTCTGCGTGGGGGCCGCCACCGACCGTCACCTCGGCATCCCCGGCGAGGACCTTCCCGGCAGTCATTCCGCGACCGACTTCGTCGCCTGGTACAGCGCGCACCCGGACGCCGCGGCCGCCCGGTTCGCCCTGGCCCGCTCCGCGGTCGTGATCGGGGTGGGCAATGTGGCCGTCGACGTGGCCCGGATCCTGGCCCGCGGCGCGGCGGAGCTCGCCGTCACCGACATGCCCCAGGGGCCGCTCGGCGCGCTCGCCGACAGCCTCGTCGAGGACGTCTGGATGGTGGGCCGACGCGGCCCGTCGCAGGCCAAGTTCACCACCAAGGAGCTGCGGGAGCTGGGCTCGCTGCCGGGCACCGAAGTGGTCGTCCGGCCCGAGGAGCTGGCGCTGGATCCCGGCTACGGCGATCCGGGCGGGCTGCCGGCCGTGGCACGACGGAACGTCGAGGTCCTGCGCGGCTGGGCCGAGCGACCGGTGGCCAAGGCGGCGGGCTCCGGCCCGACGCGGCGGATTCATCTGCGGTTCTTCCTGCGTCCCGTCGAGCTGACGGGGGACGCCGCCGGCGGGGTGCGCGCGGTCCGGTTCGAGCGGACGGCCCCGGACGGGCTCGGCGGGGTGGTCGGCACCGGGGAACACGAGGAGATCGAGGGGCAGTTGGTGCTGCGGTCGGTCGGGTACCGGGGCAGGCCGCAGGCGGGTCTGCCGTTCGACGAGGCGCGCGGGACGGTGCCGCATCTGGCGGGGCGGGTGCTGCGGGAGGGGAAACCGTACCCCGGGGTCTACGTCGCGGGCTGGATCAAGCGCGGCCCCACCGGGGTGATCGGCACCAACCGGCCGTGCGCGAAGGAGACCGCGGCGTCCCTGCTCGCGGACGCCGCCGTGCTGGCCGGGCGCGAGACGGTGGACGACCCGGTGGCGGCGCTGCGACGGGCGACGGGCCGGACGCCCGTCCCCTGGACGGGATGGCTGGCCATCGAGGCCGCGGAGGCGGACCGGGGCCACCGACTGGGGCGCCGGACGGTCAAACTCCCGGACTGGGAAGGGCTGTTGGACGCGGCGGGGTCAACCGGCTGAACCGGCGGGGGCGAGGCGCCGCTCCTGGCGCTCCGCCGCGCGCAGCACGCCGTCCAGCAGGCCGGGGAAGAGTGCGTCGAGGTCGGCGCGGCGCAGCCCGTTCATCTTGGCGGTGCCCCGGTAGGTCTGCTGGATGACGCCGTGTTCGCGCAGCACCCGGAAGTGGTGCGTGCAGGTCGACTTGCTGACCGGGAGCTCGAAGTCGGCGCAGTTCAGCTCGCCCTCGGCGGCGGCCAGCGCGCACACGATCCGCAGCCGCACCGGGTCGGCGAGGGCGTGCAGGACGTCGGCGAGCCGGATGTCCGCGCCGGGCGGGTGCACCAGCGACCGGGAGCCGGACGGGGCGCCCTTGGGCGTCGTATCGGTCGTCATGACGGCTCCTGGAGTGCGGATCGGTCGGCGGACGCCTCATTGTACGAGACCCATCGTAGTTTGACATCCGCCGTAGTACGACGAGTATCGTACGAACGCCATCACGCCGAAGCACTCGCGAACCGACCCCCCGGAGATTGCCGTGAGCACGCTGTTCCAGCCCATCACCCTGCGGTCCCTGACCATCGCCAACCGCCTCTGGATGGCGCCGATGTGCCAGTACTCCGCGGCGGCCACCGGCCCCGACACGGGCACCGCGAACGACTGGCACTTCGCCCACTACGCGGCGCGGGCGGCCGGCGGCACCGGCCTGATCCTTACCGAGGCCACCGCCGTCAGCCCGGAGGGCCGGATCAGCCCGCACGACCTCGGGATCTGGAACGACCACCAGGTGACGGCGCTGCGCCGGATCACCACCTTCCTCAAGGAACAGGGCACCGTCCCCGGGATCCAGCTCGCGCACGCCGGCCGCAAGGCGTCGACCGACACCACCTGGCGCGGCGGCGGCCCGCTGACGGCCGAAGCGGGCGGCTGGACCACTCTCGCGCCGAGCGCGCTGCCGTACGACGAAGGCCACCCGGCCCCCGACGAGCTGAGCACCGGGCGCATCCGGGAGATCGTCGGGCAGTTCGCGGACGGCGCACGACGGGCGCTGGACGCCGGCTTCCAGGTCGCCGAGGTGCACGGTGCGCACGGCTACCTCATAGGCCAGTTCCTCTCGCCGCACACCAACCACCGGACCGACGGGTACGGCGGCTCGTACGAGAACCGGACCCGCTTCGCCCTGGAGGTCGTGGACGCGGTGCGCGCCGTGTGGCCCGAGGACCTGCCCGTGTTCTTCCGCATCTCGGCGACCGACTGGCTGACCGAGAACGAGGACGACGAGCGCGAGGGCTGGACCGCCGACGACACGGTGCGCTTCGCCGCCGACCTGCTGGCGCACGGCGTCGACCTGCTGGACGCCTCCACGGGCGGCAACGCCCCGCGGGCCCGCATCGCCACCGGGCCGGGCTATCAGGTGCCGTTCGCGGAGCGGGTGAAGCGGGAGACCGCCCTGCCGGTCGGCGCCGTGGGCCTGATCACCGAGGCACGGCAGGCCGAGAAGATCGTCGCCGACGGTCAGGCGGACGTGGTGCTGCTCGGCCGCGAGCTGCTGCGCAACCCGTCCTTCGTCCGCCACGCGGCCGTGGAGCTGGGCGGCGAGGTGGCCGCCCCGCAGCAGTACCACCGGGCCGTGTGACCTGCACCGGCGTCTTTCCGGGACGCCGTTGTCAGTGGTCGGGTGCAGACTGACCATCACCTGGGACAACGGCGTTTCGGAGGTGTTGGGGCATGTCTGACGTACTGCTCGCGGTGGGGACGCGCAAGGGCCTCTTTCTCGGCCGGCGGCGCCGCGGTAGATGGGAGCTCAGCGGCCCGCAGTTCGCCGCGCAGGCGGTGTACTCCCTCGCGATCGACACCCGCCGCAGCACACCCAGGTTGCTGGCCGGCGCCGACAGCGCGCACTGGGGCCCGTCGGTCTTCCACTCCGACGACATGGGCGCCAGCTGGCACGAGCCCGCCCGCGCGGCGGTCAAGTACCCACCGGACACCGGAGCTTCGCTGGAGCGGGTGTGGCAGCTGCATCCGGCCGGCCCGGCCGCGCCGGACGTGGTGTACGCGGGCACCGAGCCGGGCGGGCTGTTCCGGTCGGCGGACGGCGGCGAGACGTTCGAGCTGGTGCGGCCGCTGTGGGACCACCCGAGCCGGGAAAGATGGGTGCCGGGCGGCGGCGGGCTGGCCGTGCACACGGTGGTCACCGACCCGCGGGACCCCTCCGCGGTGACGGTCGCGGTCTCGACGGCCGGGGTGTTCCGCACCCTTGACGGCGGTGCGAGCTGGGCGCCGTCGAACACCGGCGTCAAAGCGGTCTTCCTGCCGGACCAGCACCCCGCGTTCGGCCAGTGCGTCCACAAGATCGCACCGGACCCGGTGAACCGTGACCGGCTGTACCTGCAGAACCACTGGGGCGTCTACCGCAGCGACGACGCGGGCGCGTCCTGGCAGGACATCGGCGGCGGCCTGCCCTCCGAGTTCGGCTTCGCGGTGGCCGCGCATCCGCATCGCGGTGATGTCGCCTACCTCTTCCCCATCACCGCCGACATCGACCGGGTGCCCGCCGACCACCGCTGCCGGGTCTACCGCACGGCGGACGCCGGCGGCAGCTGGCAGCCGCTGAGTGCGGGGCTGCCCGAGGAGGACCACTACGGCACGGTGCTCAGGGACGCACTGTCCGTCGACGACTCCGATCCCGCGGGTGTCTATTTCGGCAACCGCAACGGCGAGGTGTACGCCAGCGCCGACGACGGCGACAGCTGGCAGCAGCTCGCCTCCCACCTGCCGGACGTGCTGTGCGTACGGGCGGCCGCCGTGGGATGAGCCAAGGCCAAGGATTGAAGGAGCACGGCGTGGGGCCAGTAGGGTGATCGCGTGGCTGCACGACCTCTTCATGACATCGTTGAACCGGGCTGGGCCAAGGCACTTGAGCCCGTCGCCGGACAGATCGCCGCGATGGGCGACTTCCTGCGGGCCGAGATCGCCGCGGGACGTACGTACCTCCCGGCCGGCAGCAATGTGCTGCGCGCCTTCCAACAGCCCTTCGACGAGGTGCGAGTGCTCATCGTCGGTCAGGACCCGTACCCCACGCCGGGGCATGCGGTCGGGCTGAGCTTCTCGGTGGCGCCGGACGTCCGCCCGCTGCCGGGCAGCCTGGAGAACATCTACCGCGAGCTGCACTCCGACCTCGGACTCCCCCGGCCCTCCAACGGCGACCTCACGCCCTGGACGCAGCAGGGCGTGCTGCTGCTGAACAGAGCGCTGACGACGGCGCCCCGCAAGCCCGCCGCGCACCGCGGCAAGGGCTGGGAGGCGATCACCGAGCAGGCGATCCGCGCGCTGGTCGCACGCGGCGCGCCGCTGGTGTCGGTGCTGTGGGGCCGCGATGCGCGCAACCTGCGGCCGCTGCTCGGCGATCTGCCGTCCGTCGAATCGGCCCACCCCTCCCCCATGTCCGCCGACCGGGGCTTCTTCGGCTCGCGGCCGTTCAGCCGGGTGAACGACCTGCTGGCGCGGCAGGGGGCGCAGCCCGTGGACTGGCGGCTGCCGTGATGCCGGGCGGATGAGACCCGGCGATAGTGTGCCGGCATGACGAACGCGAGCACCCCTGCGGGTTGGTACGCCGACCCGCAGGGCGCCCCCCAGCAACTGCGCTGGTGGGACGGCTTTCGCTGGACCGGCCACACCCATCCGGCACAGCAGGCGCCGCAGTCCGCCGAGTCCCGGCCGCAGTCCACCCTCGAGGAGCCCGTCGCCGCCGACCCGCCTCGGCAGGTCCCGGCTCCCCAGCAGCCGCCGGCGCCGCAGCCGGCCGGCCCGCAGCCGATGCCCCGGCAGCACGCACCTCAGCAGCAGCACACACCGCAGCGGCCGGGCCGTGCCCCGCACCCGGGCGGCGGCGCCCGGGACGGCGGGCCCGGCAGCGGCAGCCTGTTCAGCGAGCCGGTCCTGGTGGTCGACCAGAAGGCCAAGCTGATCGAGGTCACCAACGAGTACGGCGTCTTCGACCAGCACGGCAACGCCCTGGGCACGGTCGTCCAGGTCGGCCAGAGCACCGCCAAGAAGGTGCTGCGCGTCGTCTCCAGCCGGGATCAGTACATGACCCACAAGCTGGAGATCCGGGACGTGCACGGCCTGCCGCAGCTGGTGCTGACCCGGCCCGCGAAGATCATCAAGTCCAAGGTGCTGGTGGAGCGCCCGGACGGCCGACCGGTCGGCGAGATCGTGCAGCAGAACGCCATCGGGAGGATCACCTTCGCAATGCTGGCCGACGGCCGGCAGATCGGCGCCATCAAGGCCCAGAACTGGCGCGCCTGGAACTTCGCGGTCGTCGACCACACCGACACCGAGGTCGCCCGGATCACCAAGACCTGGGAGGGACTCGCCAAGACGATGTTCACCACCGCGGACAACTACGTCCTGCAGATCCACCGCCCGCTCCCCGACCCGCTGCTGAGCCTGGTCGTCGCCACGGCCCTGACCGTCGACACCGCCCTCAAGCAGGACGCCCGCGGCCTTGGCTGAGCCGGCCGGACGCGGCGCTTTCGTCCTGGGGGCCGACTCGGGCGGCTCGGGGCTGCGGATCGCGATCGCCCGCACCGACGGCGGCCCCGCGCCCCAGCCGTCGGCCGTCCGCAGCTGCGGCGAGCCCGTCCGCACCGGCCCCGCCGGGATCGACGCGACCCATCTGCTGTCCCAACTGGTGCCGACAGCACAGGAGTTGATGAGCCGAGCCGGCGCGGAGAGCCTCGCCGCCGCCTGCGTGGGCGCCGCCGGCATGGCCACCCTGGGGGACGACCTGCGCGCCCGGCTCCCCGCCGCGCTGGCCACCGCCTTCGGGGTGCACCGTCTCGCGCTCGCCGCCGACGCGGTCACCGCCTACGCCGGGGCGCTGGGGCAACGGCCCGGAGCCGTGGTCGCCGCGGGCACCGGCATGATCGCCATGGGTACGGACCTCACGGCGGCGGGCGGTTGGCGCCGCGCCGACGGCTGGGGCCACCTGCTGGGCGACTGCGGCGGCGGCGCATGGATCGGCCGCGCCGGGCTGGCGGCCGCGCTGCGCGCGCACGACGGCCGGCCCGGCGGTTCACGCGCCCTACTGGCGTGCGCGGAGGCGGAGTTCGGGCCGGTCACCGGACTGCCCGCCGCGCTCTACCCGCGCCCCGACCGGCCTGCCGTACTGGCCTCCTTCGCCCCCGCGGTGGCGCGCTGCGCGTCCGACGACCCGGTGTCCGCGCAGATCCTCACGGACGCCGCGGGCCATATCGCCGACGCCGCGGCGGCGGTCTGCCCGCCGGGCACCCGCCGCACCGTGGCACTGACCGGCGGGCTGCTCGCCCTCGGCGAGCCGCTGCTGGCCCCGCTGCGTGCCGCGCTCGCCGAAAGGCTGCCCGAGGCCCGTCGGGAGACGCCCCTGGGCACCCCGCTGGACGGCGCGCTGACCATCGCCGCGGCACTGGCCGAGGACCGCCTGATACTGCCCGTCGACCCGAAGTTGTTGCAGATCACACGCCCTGTGGGGTGATCTTGCCATCATGACGCGCGGGATAAATCGGGACGGATACCTCGACCGTGAACCCTCCCTCCGCGCGAGGGTGGCCCGAGGCGTTAGCATGCGGCGCCATGAGTTCCCCCACTGGGCCCGCACCTGGCTCGCCCTATTTTGACGCCGAATCCCCGAGCCCGGGGGCCGCACCCGGCCTGCCCGTACGCATGCCGCGCGCGCGGCAGTCCGGCCGCCACCGCAAGCCGGAACCGCTCGCCGCACCCGAGGGCGCACCCGCCCTGGTGCTGGCCGTGCCCGGCACCCCGACCCCCGCCGCCCGCAGCCTGGCGGAAGAGGTCTCCAGCATCGCCCGCTCCGAGCTGCCCGGCCTCGACGCCCGGATCGGCTATGTCGACGGCGGCGACGACGAGTTCCCGTCGCTGGAGGCCGTACTGGCCCGGGCCGGTGCCGAGCAGAAGGAGCGGATCGGCCACGACGGTCCGGCCGACCAGCCGGCCGCGGTGGTCGTGCCGCTGCTCGCCGGTCCGGACAGCTCGCTGCTGCGGCGGATACGTCAGGCCATCATGAGCAGCGGCTCCGGTGCCGACCTGACCGATGTCCTCGGCCCGCACCCGCTGCTCGCCGAGGCGCTGCACGTCCGGCTGTCCGAGGCCGGTCTGGCGCGCGCCGACCGCGCGCGGCTGTTCACGGTCGCCACCGCCGCGGACGGCATCATCCTGGCCACCGTGGGCGGCGAGGAGGCCGTCCAGGCCGCCGGGATCACCGGCATGCTGCTCTCGGCGCGACTGGCGGTGCCGGTGCTGGCCGCCGGTCTCGACGAGGAGGGCGCCATCGCGCGGACGGCGGAGCAGCTGCGCGGCTCCGGCTCGCAGCAGCTGGCGCTGGCCCCGTACCTGATCGGCCCCGAGCTCGCCGACGGCCTGCTGGGGGCGGCCGCGGCAGAGGCCGAGTGCGCGGCGGCGGAGGCGCTCGGCGCGTACGGCGCGGTGGGCCGGCTGGTGCTGTCGAACTACGCGGCGGCGGTGGGCATCACCCTGCAGCAGGGCGCACCGGTCCACTAGGACTCATCCCACGGCAGACCCGGGAAGGGCCGCTTCGCGCACCGCGCGGGGCGGCCCTTTCTCTGCCCAGGGCAGGGAAAGGGCCCCTGAGCGGCACAGATGCCCGCCAGAGGGCCGGAGACGACACCGGAGGCGGTGCCGGAGGCTGGTGCGGCACGCGTCCCCCAGCGGCCCGGTGAGCGCCGTTCGGCGGATGGGCCGGCGGGCGGGGTGGCTGCGCGACGCGGCGCTACGACCGGCGGCGGGGCTTGCCGCGCTTGCCGCCGCCCTTGGCGCCGCCGGAGCCGACCCGGGGGCTCTTGCCGGTCGCCTTGCCGGCCGCGGGCTTCTTGCCGGCCGCGGGCTTCCGCCGGGTGCCTGCCGTGCCGGAGGGCTTGTGCTCCTTCGGCTGCGCCGGGGCGGCGGCGCGTCCCCGTGTGCTGTTGACCGTCCGCCCGCGGACGATGCCGATGAAGTCCTCCACCATGTCGGTGGTGGCGTCCTCGGGCCACGCCAGCGCCACGTGCGACTGGGGGGCGTCCGCCACCGGCCGGTACGTGAGGTCCTTGCGGTGGTGCAGGCGGGCCAGCGACTGCGGGACGACGAGGAGCCCCACGCCCGCCGCCACCAGTTCCACGGCGTCGGCCGTCGTGGCGGGTCGGTCGTTCGCCGGCCGCCCCGGCCGGTGTTCCCAGTCCAGGGTGTCGTCGAGGGGATGCAGCACGATGTCGTCGGCCAGGTCCTCGGCGGCCACCTCGTCGACCGCCGCCACCACGTGGTCCTTCGGGACCACGACGACCGTCGTCTCGGTGTAGAGCGGGATCGCGCTGAACACCGTCCGGTCGACCGGCAGCCGCACCAAGCCCGCGTCGGCGCCGCCGTCGCGCAGCACGTCGGAGGCTTCGGTGGCGGTGACCGCGACGAGGGCCAGGGGAACTCCGGGCAGCCGGTCGTTCCAGATACGCACCCACTTGGTCGGCGTCACGCCTGGGACATACGCGAGCCGGAAGGAAGGAGATGCGTCTGAGCCTGTCACTCCGCCAGGTTACCGGTCCGTGGTCGGAGGTCTCGCACACGCTCGCTACCCTTGACACCATGACGTCGCACCAGACCACCCAGACGATGAAGCCCGCGACCGCGGCGAAGAAGCTGGGTGTGTACCTCGAGGCCACCCCCGCCGAGTTCCAGGAGGGTGTCATCTCGCGCAGCGAGCTGAACACGCTGCAGGCCGATCCGCCCGAGTGGCTGCAGGAGCTGCGGCGCAACGGCCCCCACCCCCGCCCGGTGGTCGCGGCGAAGCTGGGCGTCTCCATCTCCGGTCTCGCGCGCGGCGGGGTCACCGAGGCCCTCACCACCGAGCAGATCGACGCGCTGAAGCAGGAGCAGCCCGAGTGGCTGCAGAAGGAACGCGCCACGCAGGCCGAGGTCCGCAAGGAAACGGTCCGCATCAAGGAAAAGAACAAGGAGAAGGACAAGGACAAGGAGTAGGACGCGGTCGGATCGGGGCGTTCAGCCCCGCCGTCCGCCCCCTGCCGTCCGGGCCCCGGCCGGGGCCCGTGACTGCTGCCGGTGGCCCTCACCTGAGGTGAGGGCCACCGGCAGCGTCGTTCTCCGGTGCGGCCGAACGGCTCCGGCAGGGCTGACCGGGGGTCAGGCGAACACCACGCAGGAGGCCGCCGGGGCGTCGACGGAGCCGGTTCTGGTGGGAATCGCGGTGTGCGGATCGAGGGTGAACCAGGTGATGTCGCCGGAGCGTTCGTTGGCCACGTAGAGATGGCGTCCGGCGGGGTGCAGGGCCAGGTCGCGGGGCCAGTGGCCGCCACAGGGGACGGTCGTCAGGAGGGTGGCCGAATCCCCGTCCGGGTCGAGGGACAGCACGGAGATGCTGTCGTGCCCCCGGTTGGCGGCCCAGGCGAACCGGCCGTCCGGGGAGACGGCCAACTCCGACGGGAAGGTACCCTCCGCGCCGGTGCCGTCCGGGAGCAGCCGGGTCTCGCCCAGGGGGGTCAGGGTGCCGCGGCCGGCGTCCCAGCGGCAGAGCGTGACCGTCGGATTGAGTTCGTTGATGACGTAGGCGCGATCGCCGCGGGGGTGGAAGGCGAGATGGCGCGGTCCGCTGCCGGGCCGCAGCGCCACCTCGTCCCGTACGGTCAGCGCCCCGCCGCCGTCGCGGGCGCAGACGCGGACCGCGTCCGTACCGAGGTCGACGCTCAGCAGCCAGCGGCCGCTGGGGTCGGGCAGCACGGCGTGCGCGTGCGGGCCCTCCTGGCGCTCGGACTTCGGACCGCTGCCCCGGTGGGTCAGGACCGCGGGCCGGTCCCCGAGGGTGCCGTCGGCTCGTACGAGCAGTGAACTGACGCTGCCCGAGCTGTAGTTGGCGGTGACCAGATGGCCGTCGGCCAGGGTGAGATGGGTCGGGTCGGCGCCGCCCACCGGGACGGCGGGGCCGAGCGGTTCGGGGCCGTCCGGAGTGAGGGCGAAGGCCGCGGCGGCTCCGTCGGGGAGCTCGCTGACCGCGTAGAGGTACCGGCCGTCGGGGCTCGGGGCCAGGTAGGAGGGGTTGGGGACGGCGTCGGTGGAACGCCGCAGGCCGAGCGCGCCGGTCGCCGGGTCGACGGCCGCGGTGGTGATGCCGAGGCCGCCCGCCGTCGTGAACGATCCGATGTACGCACGCCGGCCGCTGTCCGTCGTCCCCATGGGTCCCGCCCTTCGTCCGCCTGCCGCCGGGCGACTGCCCGTGAGAGGGTGCCCGGCGACGCTAACAGCCATGGGCGCGGCACCTCCGTGGATGGCCGATACCCGCCCGTGGGCCCGCGCCCCGGCGCGGCCTCAGCGGGCCACGACCGAGTCGGGGTGGTACCCGCCGGTCAGGCGCCGGCCAGGGGTGAGGGGCGGGTGCTGCGCAGCGGCACGGCCAGTTCGGCCAGGGCCTTCTCCAGGCCGTGCAGATGGGCCAGCGCGGGTTCGGGGGCCGGATGCTCCGGCACCGCGGCGGCCGTCCCCGCCGCGGCACGCGCCCCGCCCGGCGTGGTCAGCGCCTCCACGGCGGCCTCCACCCGCCAGCACGCGGCGGCGAGCCGGACGTCGTGGGACGCCTCGGGGTCCGCTGCGATGGAGGCCAGACCGCGGGCCTCGCGGGCGCAGTCGTCGAGCAGCGCCAGGACGCGGCGCGCCTTCTCCTTGCGGCCGCGGAACGGGCTCAGCGGGTGCACCAGCGGAGCCAGCGAGAGCCGCACCCGGCCGAGCAGCAGCTCCAGTTCGGCGACGCGCGGTGTCGGGTCCGCGCTGCCGGACCCGGCCAGGCGGGCGGCCGCCTCGGCCGCGCAGGCGTGGACACAGCGCAGCGCGCGCTCGATCCAGGCGTCGGTGGTGGCATGCGTGGTCACCGGTAGCACCACCACGACGGCCAGCGCCGCGCCGATCGCGCCGACGCCGGTCTCGGTGAGCCGGAGCACGAGCAGATCGGAGTCCAGGACCCCCAGCAGCCCGTAGAGCAGCCCGGCCATCACCGTCACCGCGAACATCATCCAGGTGTACGAGACGGCCGCGGCGTAGAAGATCCCGAAGACGCAGACCGCGACGAGCGCGGCGGTGGGTACGGCCGCTCCGTGCAGCGGGATGGCCACCCCCGCGCCGGCCACGATGCCGATGAGCGTGCCGAGGATGCGCCGGAAACCGCGTACCAGGGTCTCGCCGCGGGAGGTGGTGTTCACGAAGACCCACCAGGTGGCGCCCACGGCCCAGTACCAGCGCTGGTCGGAGAGCAGTTGTCCCGCCATGAGGGCCACGGCACCGCCGACGGTCGCCTGGACGGCCTGGCGGGTGGTCGTACGGGCGAGGCCCCTGCCGCCCGGCGGAGCGGGCGCGGCGGCGGACGGCAGCCGCCGCTCGTAGCAACAGAGGCCGAACCGGACGGCCGAGGAGACGAGGAGGGCGACAGTGACGGCGACGTACAGCTCGGGCAGCCGGCCGGGCCCGGCGTGCAGGAACTGTGTCGCGAAGAAGGTCATGAAGGCGAACACGCCGAGGGCGTGGCCGCGCGGCCCCCAGCGCCGGGCGTAGACACCCAGCCCCATCACGGCGAGGAAGGCCAGGTCCCGCGCCGTCGGGTGGTCGTGCAGTCCCGTCGCGAGGGCGAGCACCGGGAAGCCGGCCGCGGGCAGCAAGGCGGTGGTGACCGCTTGGTCGCGGACCGTGGCGTCGGTGACGGTGAAGAGCGCGAGCAGTGCGGCGAGGCCGCCGATGACGGCCGCTATCAGCGAGTGGACGGTGAGGCCGCAGGCGGCCACGGCCAGGCTGATGCCGAGGACGGCCCGGGTGGCACTGCGCAGCCGCAGCCGGCCCGGGTCCGGAGCCACGAACACCCTCTTGAGCACAGATCCCGCCCTTCTTGATCCCGGTTCTTGATCCCGGGTCCTGATCCCGGGTCCTGGTTCCGGCATGAAAAAGGCGCCGCGGAGTTCCGCAGCGCCATCGACAGCTCCATCACATCATTGCCGCGGCTAATGGCTCAACAGAGGAGACGAGGAGTGGGCCATTGGCACAGTCATGGGGGATCTTGCCCGGCCGGCGGGGAGCCAATGGCAGGAGGTGCGGCGAGAGGTCCCTTGGTACGCATCGGGGGCGCCGCGGAGTTTCGCGGCGCCCCCGATGGACGTGACGTGCGCACGGCGCCGGCCGGACGCCGTCGTCGGCGGCGGCGGCGGCGGTGGTGGTCAGCCGCAGTCGCAGCAGCTGCAGCAGTCACAGCAGTCGCAACCGCTGCAGTCACAGCAGTCACACCCGCTGCAGTCACCGCAGTCGCAGTCCTGGCAGCACCCCTCGCGCCGCTTGCGCGACCACGGCCCCTCGTACGTGTCGGCGCAGCAGAGCTTGCAGGTGCAGCACAGGCCGATGAAGACCGCGCAGCCCGCGAGGAGGCCGCGGGGCTTCTTCGGCGGGTGCGGAAGGTGCGACATCCCACCGCCCCCGCCGCCGTGACCACCACCGTGGCCGCCGCCGGTGCCGCCCGGCGGCACCGGCCCGCCGCCGTACGGGGCCTGCGGGCCGTTCAGCGGCTGCTCCCCCTGGACGTACGGGCCGGCTGCCGGGGCCTGGCCGTACTGCGGCGGCTGCTGCACGTACTGCGACGGCCGGCCGTGGCCCGGCGCTCCGTGCCCCGGCGCCTCGTGTCCCGGCGCCCCGTGTCCCTGGTGGGCGCAGGACGCGGCGCCGAAGGCGCGGTCCACCGAGCGCCGCAGTTCGTGGGCGAGCAGCACATGCACCAGGGCGGAGTCGGTGAACTCCACATCGCGCAGCGCGAGGCGGATGCCGTGGACCGCGTCGTCGCACAGCCGGCGGGCCTCGGCGGTGGTGGCGCCGGTGGCGGCGAGCGGGTTCCAGGCGCCTTCCGCGGCGTCCGTCGCACGGTCCTCGACGGCGTCGAGGAGGTGGGCCAGTCGCCCGAAGAGCCGTCCCGCCTCGGCGAGCGGGGCGGCGTTGTCCGGCCGGCCGGCCAGCACCGCGGTGTAGGCGAAGGCCGCGGCGGTGGCGGTCTCGGTCGGTTCGGTGATGACGGTCAACGGGGTGCCCACGCCGGCCAGCTCCTCGATGCCCACCTGGCGGTCGACCGCGTCGACGAGCACGGCGGTGTCGAAGCCGAGCGCGGCGCCGGTGCGCGCCCCGGCGCGGTCCCAGCCCGCGGCGACCCTGCGCGCGGCGGCGGCCACCGGACGGCGGCGCAGCAGCCCGTTCCGGTCGGCGACGTGGTCGCGTATCTTCGCGGACGCCAGTACCAGGGACACCGATGCCGCGAGCCGTGCGCCCTCGCCCTTCGCCACCGAGGCGGTGCGCATCCCGCGCAGCGGGCAGGGCCCGGCGGTCCGGCGCCCGGCGTCGGTGCGGCCGGTCTGGGCGTCGGTCAGCACGGACACGATCAGCCCGTCGTAGTTCGTGACCACCCGGGCGAACTGCCCGTGATCGGCCCGCAGCGCGAGGCAGAGGCCGCACAGGTGGGCCATCCACTCCGCTTTGAGTCCCTCCGAGAGGCGATGGGAGCAGGGCCTGACGATTCCGAACATGGTGGAAACCCCCGTAAGGCGACATCGGTACCGGCCGGCGCAGGCCGGCCGCGGCACGGAATCTACCGGGCGGGCCGCTGACCTGGACACACGCCCCCTGCGCAGATCAGGCACGATGCGCTGCCGACTGACTTGCCGTCAGATCGCCGCACGTCGGCCCATTGGTACAGTCCAGGGGCCACCGCCCCGCCGCGACCGTGAGGATCGTGTCCGACCATGCCCGTCGACGCCCTGGACGCCAGGATTCTCCGGCTGCTGCTGGAGCAGCCGCGCACCAGTGTGCGGGAGTACGCCCGGGTTCTCGGGGTGGCCCGCGGGACGGTCCAGGCGCGACTGGACCGGCTGGAACGGGACGGCGTGATCACGGCGTACAGCCCCCGACTGTCGCCCGCCGCGCTGGGGCACCCCGTACTCGCCTTTGTGCACATCGAGGTGACGCAGGGGCATCTGGAGGAGGTGGCCACGGCGCTGGCGGAGGTGCCGCAGATCATCGAGGCGTTCTCGACGACCGGCGGTGGGGATCTGCTGACGCGGGTCGTGGCGAGGGACGCGGCGCATCTGGAGGATGTGATCCAGCGGTTGATCAGCCTGCCGGGCGTGGTCCGCACCCGCACGGAGGTGGCGCTGCGCGAGCGGGTGCCGCACCGGATGCTGCCGCTTGTCGAGGCGGTGGGCGGCACCGCGAAGCCGGGCTGAACCGCGCGGTGGCATGCCGCGGGGCCCGGCCGGACGCCGCTTGGCATGCTGGAGCGTATGAGCACCTCCGCCACTCCCGGCCCCCCGACCGGATCCCCTCCCGGCGCCGCCGCCTCGCCCACTCCGGTGATCTTCGACCTCGACGGGACGCTCGTGGACAGCGAGCCGAACTACTACGAGGCGAGTCGGCGACTGCTGGCCGACTACGGGGTGGCGGACTTCAGCTGGGAGCACCACGCCCGGTTCATCGGGATCGGTACGCGCGAGACGCTGGAGATCCTCGGTCGGGAGTTCGCCATCGACGCGCCGGTCGAGGAGCTGCTGGCGGGCCTGAACCGCCGCTATCTGGAGCTGGCGCGGGCGCACACCGAAGTGTTCCCGCAGATGCGGGAGTTCGTGGCCCGGCTGGCCGCGGCCGGGCATCCGATGGCGGTGGCCTCCGGGTCGTCGCGGGCCGCCATCGCGGCGGTGCTCGGCGGGACGGGGTTGGACGGGGCGCTGACGACGACGGTGTCGGCGGAGGAGGTGGCGCACGGCAAACCGGAGCCCGATGTGTTCCTGGAGGCCGCGCGCCGGATGGGTGTCGAGCCCCGGGAGTGTGTGGTGCTGGAGGACGCGCCGCCCGGTGCGCTGGCGGCGCACCGGGCGGGCATGCGGTGCATCGCGGTGCCCTATGTGGCGGCCACGGCCGACGATCCGGCGTTCGCGCGGGCCGGGCTGGTGTTCCGGGGTGGCCAGAAGGAGTTCACGGCACGGGCCGCCCACGAGTGGCTCGGGAGCCCGGCGCGGCCGGTTCGGCCCGCCTGATCCTGCCCTTGGCGGCGTCGGGGCCTCGACGAGTGGCACGAGCGGGAGTTGGCAGCCCGCCGTGGTGTCGCCGGCCTGTCGCGACGTGTCCGCGGCCAGTTCCCTGCGGTACCCCGGCCGCACGGCCCCACCGGTCTCCCCCTCGCGTCCGGCTCACTACGCGGCCGACGGGCCCGTACGCCCATGTCCGCACCGCAGCAACGCGGTCGACGCGGTGGCGGCGCCGGGGATCGACGCGGTGATCGATCCGGCCGTAACGCGGGACCGGGTGGCGGCGGCGCTGGACGGTTGCCCCACGCGGCCGTTCGCGCAGGCGCGGCCCTCCCGGGAGTCGGGCGCAGGGGCCCGGTCCCACCTCGACACGCGGTGAGACGCAGATCTCCTTGAGGGAGAGGCAACCGTCCGCCGTGGGATCGGGTCTCTCTCCCCAAGAATCGAGAACACAATTCGTCACCTCATGACCACCCTGAGCTGATCAATTGTCAAATTTCGATTTAACTCGGTCGAAAACCGAACCTATGGGTTTACATGCCCATGCCAGTACACGCAGGGTGTGCGCGGGGCCTCCCGACCCCCGCGGCGAGCAACAGCGCCGCGTTTCCGGGCGGTTGGTGAGCCTGCCGCCCTCGTGCACAAAGGACCCACATCAGTGCGTAGACCCCACATACGCAGCCTGGCGATCGCCGTCGCGGTGACCACGGCCGCGACCGTCACTGCAGGCGCCGCCATCGCCACCCCCTCGGTCACCAAGGACTCGGCTCCCGCCGCCGCCCGCTCCCACGATGCAATCGTGGCCGCGGCCCGCGCCGCCGCCCACGCCCACCCCGCCGCCACCGGCGTCGGCGAGAAGGACGGGCTCAAGGCCACGGACCTGCTGGTCGACCCGGACGGCAGTCAGCACGTCCGCTTCGTCCGGACGCACCACGGCCTGCCGGTCCTCGGCGGTGACCTCGTCGTCCACCTGGACGCCAGGTCCGCCTATCAGGACGTGACCCGGGCCTCCCGCCGGCCGGTCGAGGTCCGCTCCACCAGCCCCGAACTGACGGCCCGGCAGGCCGAGGAGAAGGCCGCCACCGCCGCCAAGGGCCGAGCCGGTACGGCCGAACTCGTCGTGGACGCCCGCGCGGACCGTACGGCCCTGGCCTACCAGGTGCAGGTCGCCGACAGCAGCGCCGACGAGGCCGGCGGCGTCCGTACGGTCGTCGTCGACGCCGCCTCGGGCACCGTGCTGAGCAACACCCCGGCCAACGACTCCTTCCTGTCGCCCGCCGTACAGGACAAGCTGCGCAAGCTGGGTGAGAAGCTCCGCCCGGTGACCGGGCTGGTCGGTGCCACCGCGCCGGCCGCCCCGAGCAAGGGCGCCAAGGGCTTCCCGGGTGCCGCCGCCGGCACCGGAGCGTCCCTCTTCGTCGGCAAGGTGCCGCTCTCCACCACCCGGACCGCCCAGCACTCCTTCACCCTCAAGGACTCCACCCGCGGCAACACCGAGACCCGCGATGCGGGCGGCAAGGAACCGGAGAAGTTCTCCGCCGGCAAGGCGTTCACCAGCACCACCAACCGCTGGGGCAACGGCACGACGGGCAACCGGGCCACCGCCGCCGTCGACGCCCAGTACGGCATCACGAGCACCCTGGACTTCTACAAGAAGACCTTCGGCCGCAAGGGCATCAAGAACGACGGCCGCGGCGCCCACGCCCTGGTGCACTTCGGCAAGAACGTCGGCAACGCCTACTGGTCCTCCGACTGCGGCTGCATGCTCTACGGCGACGGCGACGGCCGCACCTTCACCAAGCCGCTGGTCGTCCTGGACGTCACCGGCCATGAGCTCACCCACGGCGTCGTGGACGCGACCGCGGGCCTCCAGCCCACCCGCGTCGACGAGGAGGGCAACCAGTACGGCGAGCCCGGCGCCCTCAACGAATCCCTGGCGGACATCTTCGGCAGCTCGGTCGAGTTCGCCGCCGACAACCCGAAGAACCCGCCGAACTACCTGATGGGCGAGAAGCTCGGCCTGCAGCAGAAGTTCCTGCGCCGGCTGGACAAGCCGTCCCTCGACAAGCTCGAGGGCACCGTCGACTACTGGTCGAAGGAGTCCTACGACACCGAGGTGCACGCCGGCTCCGGTGTCTCCTCGCACGCCTACTACCTCCTCGCCGAAGGCAGCGGCAAGAAGGTGATCGGCGGCGTCACCTACAACTCCCCCACCTCCGACGGCTCCAAGGTGGCGGGCATCGGCCGGACCAAGGCGACGGCGATCTACTACCGGGCGCTGACCCGGTACATGGTCTCCACGACCGACTTCCACGGTGCCCGGACCGCGACCCTCAAGGCCGCCAAGGACCTCTACGGTGCCAAGAGCACCGAGTACAAGGCGGTGGACCGCTCCTGGGCCGCCGTGAACGTCACGGCCGCCAACACCCCTGCCCCCAAGGGCTGATCCCGGGCCGTCCCGCGGTGCCCCCGCCCTCGGTGGGGGCACCGCGCCCGCGGCACAATCGGGTCATGGATCTCACTGTCTGGATGGAAAGCTGGCAGATGGAGTGCTGCGGTGAGCCGTTCCGTATCGGCTCACAGATCTCCTGGTCGCTCCTCGACGCCGACGAGCAGTGGCTCGCCGACGTCATCGGCGCCGAGGCCGCCGCGCGGGTCGACGCCGCCGAGAACCACCACGGCGGCTGGATGGACGACTCCGTCGAGCAATCGGCCACCACCGGAACGGTCGCCGCGATCGCCGCGGTGCACTGCCGGTACGCGCCGCGGCCCGGAGCGTCCCCGCACACGCACCGCCCCGTACCGGGCTCCGGCACCCTCACCCCCCTGACCGCGGCCGAGCGCCGGACACCCGACCACGGCGAGCTGGAGTTCACCGGCTTCCTGGTGGAGCTCAACGACGTACGGCGCTGACCGTCGCCGCCCTCACCGAGGCGCGCCTCACCCGCGCGCCTCGCCGGCCTCGGCCGGGGCGCCGGCGTCCGGGCCGCTCACCACATCCCGGGTGAGTGCGACGCGGGAGAGCAGCACGGCACCCCAGAGCACCAGCGCGACGCCCAGCGCCTCCGGCAGCAGCCACCAGCCGGTCCGGACGCGTTCGCCGAACAACGTGACCCCCAACAACAGGCTGACCAGCGCGTCCCCCAGCGTCAGGACGGGCTGGGAGGCGGTCAGTGGGCCGGACTGCATGGCGTTCTCCATGAGGAACAGAGCCAGCACACCGACCATCGCGAAGCCGTAGGTCTGCCAGGCCAGGAAGAACTCGCCCGGTCCGCCGCGCTGCCAGGCGTGCGTCGCGTCCTTCATCAGGGCGGCGGTGAGCGCATAGGCGACGGCGGTCGACGCGCCGAAGGCGGCCGCCCGCACGGCGCCCCCCGGCCGGCGCAGCGCCACGCCGACGGACAGGGCGATCACCGCGCCGCAGGCCACCAGCGCGCCCGCCCACCGGCCGAGCGGCGCACCCGCGGTGCCCGCAGTCGGCGCGGCGGCGGCCAGCGCGGCCCCCAGCCCGACCACCAGCATCGCGACCCCCGTCCAGCCCGCCCGCGAGACCCGCCCGCCGAGCAGGACCCGCCCGATCAGCAGGGCGAGGGGCAGTTCGAGTACGAAGAGCGGCTGCACCACCGACAGCGCCCCCAGGGACAGCGCCAGCGCCTGGAAGCCGCCGGCCGCGATGACGGCGAGCATGCCGCCCAACCACACCGCGCGGTGCAGCAGATCGACGAGCAGGCCCAGCCGCAGCCCCGGCGCCAGCGGCACCGTACGGGCGGCACGCCGCTGCAACACCGTGGCCAGCGCATTGCTGGCCGCCGCGAGCAGGGCGAACAGGACTGCCGGCCACATGCGCCCGCCACCGCCTCCTCACCGTCGGCCCCCGCTCCGACGCTAACCGGGCAGGGGCCCGGGCGCCCGGCAGGCCGGGCGGCCCGATGGCGGGGGTCAGTGCTCCTGGGCGGTCGGCCGCACCATGATCTCGTTGATCGCCACATGCGCCGGCTGGCTGACCATGAAGCCGATGGAACGGGCGATGTCCTCCGCGCGCAGCCAGTTCTCCTGCGGCATCCCGAACGCCGACCCGCCCCCGATGGTCATCTCCGTCGTCGTCATCCCCGGCTCGACCAGCCCGACCCGTACACCGCGCCCGGTCACCTCCTGGCGCAGGGACTCGCTGAACGAGCACACCGCGTGCTTGGTGGCCGAGTAGACGCTGTTGTTCTTCCGGGCCACCCGGCCCGCCACCGAACTGACGGTCACCAGGTCGGCGACGCCGCGCCCGCTGTCCTTCGCCGCGCTCAGCAGATGCGGCAGCGCGGCGTGCGACAGCTCCAGCACGGCCTTGAGGTTGAGGTCGACCATCCGCTCCCAGTCCCCGAGGTCGCTCTCCTCCACCGCGGCGCGCGCGCCGTACCCCGCGTTGTTCACCAGCACGTCCAGCCGGCCGAAGTGCCGCACCGCGTCCTCGACCGCCTGGCGTGCCCGCCCCGGGACGCTCAGGTCCGCGGTCAGGGCGATGGCCGACGCCCCCTGTGTGCTGATCGCGCTGGTGAGCTCCGCCAGCCGGTCGGTACGGCGCGCGACCAGCGCGAGGGAACACCCCAGTCGGGCGAGGGAGAGCGCCGCCGCCTCGCCGATCCCGCTGGAGGCGCCGGTGACCAGGGCGACGCTGCCCGTCAGCGGCCGGTCGGCGCAGGCCGGGGCGTGGTGCGACTCAGTGGCATTCATGGCGTACGTATACCTCTCGGAATCGGCACATACGCCCTGAACAACCGTGTCGGCGGGGGGTCAGTCCAGGCCGAGCGACTTGCAGGCGGCGGCGAGGCCCTTGGAGCAGATCCAGTCGGTGGGGACGACGCCGTCGCGGATCACGGTGTCCTGCATATTCTTCCGGGTGACGATCTGCGCATTGAAGAGCTTGGCCGGGATCTTGGATTTGCTCTTGCTGTCGGCGGTCGTCGGGGTGAAGGACGCGATGCTCTTTCCCCGGAGCAGACGGAAAGCGATCTCCGCGGCGGTTTCGGCCTCCGGACGGACCTGCTTGTAAATGGTGAACGACTGCGTACCGCTCACCAGCCGTCGCAGCGCGGGGAGTTCGGCGTCCTGGCCGCCGAGCGGCACATTCTTCAACCCCGCCGACTTCAGCGCCTCGGCGGCTCCGCCGGCCATCCCGTCATTGGCCGAGTAGACGGCGTCGAATCCCGCCGGACCGAGCTCCTTGACGGCTTCGCTCATCTTCTTCCGGGCTTCCGCCGCGGACCACTCGGGAATGTCCTTCTCGTAGACGATCTTGTGGACCTTGCCGTCGAGGGCGTCGTGCGCGCCCTTCTTGAAGGACGGGGCGTTCGGGTCGGTCGGCGAACCGTTGAGCATGACGACATCGGCGTCGGCCGCGCGGGAGCCGAGGGCGGCGAGGATGCCCTTGCCCTGGAGCTGGCCGATCTTCTCGTTGTCGTACGAGACGTAGGCCGCGACGTCACCCTCGGCGAGCCGGTCGTAGGCGACGACCTTGACGCCCTTCTCGGCCGCCGCGTCCACCCAGCTCTTGGCGGCGTGGGCGTCGACCGGATCGAGGATGATGACCTTGACACCCTTCTTCACCATGGCCTCGAACTGCCGCTTCTGGATGTCCACTTGCTCTTCGGCATTGCGGTAGTCCACTTTGCATTCGAGGCAGAGGGTGGAGATCCGGCTCGAGATGATCCGGCGGTCGAACGACTCGTAGCGGGCCGCTTTGTTCTCCGGCAGGAGGAGTCCTACGGACTCCTGGTCGGTACCTGTGTCGTCACCGCTGTCTCCACAGGCCGCCAATGGCGCGGCGAGGGAGAGTGCCAATGCGCCGGTGATCATACGACGCAGTGCTGCATTCATTTTCAGGTACCTCCGCAAGGGGCCGCCCTGACCGGCCCGGAACGGCTGAAAGTGAACGTCACGGCCACCCGTATCGTCAAGAAACGAAGTAAGAACGATAGGAAAGCGAGCTGTGCGTCGACAACCCTAAGGCACGTGGAGCGGTGGATTGCGCGCCGCCGGACACGTCATTGCGCATGGCCGAAAAGTCACCGCCGGGCGGGCGGGAGCTGCCGGGTTGACCGCGTCCGTCCCCGGCAAGCACCCTGCCAGGGGAGGCATCCACGGCCGCCCGCGCCGTACCACGGTCACCGGACCATGGCTCCGGACAAGCGCACCGGCGCAGGCCGAGGCGGCCGGACAGCCGCCCGCAGTGCGCGGCCGGCACGAGCAGTCCGCGCACAGGACCGCGAAGGACGGAACTTCGTCCCGCAACTCTGGAGGCGACAGTGGCCATGCAACACGGCACGGACAAGACGGGCCCCGCCCGGGACGACACCATGAAGAAGGAGCTGCGCGCGGAAATGACGCGGGACCGCTCGCTGCGCACCGCCGAGGAGCGAGAGCTCCAGCCGTCGGGCGAGGACCAGCCGATGACGGCCCAGGCCCCCGAGACCGCGTTCCGCGGCGGCACACCGCACGGAATGACCGGGGAGGACGTCGCACTGCGCTCCGAAATCGCCCAGCACCTCGGCCGCAGCATGTATCCGGCCGACCGGCCCGCCATCGTCGAACGGCTCGTTCGTGACAACGCGCCGGACCGGCTGATCGCGCTGGCCCAGAAGCTCCCGGCCGGGGAGCGGTACGCCAACGTCCAGAGCATCGCCGAGTCGCTCGGGCTCGGCACGGAGGACCTCCGCGGCTGACGGGCAGGTCGCCGGGCGAGGTCGCCCCCCGCCGGGTGGGGGCGTCGGTCCTGGCGGTCGCCGCGGCCGCGCCGCGGGGCCCGACGTCGCGTCAGTGGCGCCCGCGGGCCGAGCTCGAGGCGCCGCCGAAGAGCCGGGCGACGGCCCGGAACGGCAGGGTGACAACGGTGGCGATGGTGCCGCCGATGGCACGGAGGACGTCGGCAATTGCCTGCAGCATGGTGGGAACCTCCGGGTGGATGAGGGGCCTCGGTGTCGGAACAGCGATCGGCCCGCCCGCGCTGCCGCGGGCCCCGCAGGCCGCCTGCCGTACGCCGATTGCCACATCTACCACTTCAGCCCGGATGGCCGCGTCCCGCGACTCGGCACGTGCGGCGGGCGCGCGGGAGCGGGGTGGGGGCGGGGCGGGGTGGCCACCGAACGCCGTCCGCCTCGGGACGTGTCCGCACGGCGCTGCGCCGCCGGGTGCCCGGCACCCGGCGCGGCACGGGCCGGTGATCGAGTGCCGGGCCCCGACGACCGGCGTAACGTCGGCACTGTCCCAGGAGACTCGCCCTGGCGGTACGGAGCAGCCCGTTTTCCTGTACGCCGTCGGCGCTCGGCACGGGAAAGGCGGCGGGTCGCAGTGGTCTCGATGGTCCGACGACAGCTGTGAAGGTGTGACATGAGCGGCGGGGCCGGCTCCGATCCCGTGGACCGGGCGCTGCTCCGGACGATGCGGACGTCCGGAGCCTCGGCGGTCGGGCTCTATGTGCTGGCCGCCGACGAGCCCGTGCTGCTGCTGACCGTCATGAGCGGCGTTCCGGCGCGGCTCCTGGAGCCCTGGCGCCGGGTCGCGCTTGCGGCCCCGATCCCGGTCGCCGTGGCGTCACGCCGGCAGCGGCTGGTCTGGGCGGGCGGCCATCAGCAGCTGGCCCGGGACTTTCCGCGTACGGCGGTGGCCGTGCCCTACGACTTCGCGCTGGCGGCGGCGCCCATCAGCGACGGGAACGAGAGCCGGGGCTCGCTGTTGCTGCTGTGGCCGTCCGGTCACCCGCCGCAGCTCTCGGCGGCGGAACGCGAGGCGACGGAGGCCGGCTGTCGGCTCCTGGCGCCGCTGCTGGGCACGGCGCCGCGGGTCGGCGGTCCCGTTGTGCCGGCCGGTGTGCCGCGCGTCCTGTCGCCGGCCCCGGCGCGGACCGTGGACCTGCCCGAGGCGCTGGCGGCGGTCGACTACGCCGAGCGGCTGCCCGGGGGCTGCTGTGCGCTGGACCTGGAGGGGCGGATCACCATGGTCACCACCGGCGCGGCGGAGCTGCTGGGCGAGGAGGCGTCGCGGCTGCTGGGCGCGCGCCCCTGGGAAGTGCTGGGGTGGCTGTGCGACCCGGTCTTCGAGGACCGCTACCGCGCCGCGGTGGTCAGCCGTCGGCCGACGTCGTTCACCGCGGGCCGTGCCCCCGGCCGGTGGCTCACGTTCCGCCTCTTCCCGGACGGCAGGGGGCTGAGCGTGTGGATCACCCCCTCGGACAAGGAGCACGGCACGGTGGCGCCGCTGCCCGGCGAGGGGGAGGTCGTACCCGTGCGGGCCGGGCAGATCTACCACGTCCTGCATCTGGCGGCCGCCCTCACCGAGGCGGTGGGGGTCCAGGACGTCGTCGATCTCGTGGCCGACCAGATCGTGCCGGCGTTCGGCGCCCAAGGCGTGATCGTGTACGCCGCCGAGGGCGGCCGGCTGCGGACCCTGGGCCATCGCGGCTACCCCGCCGCCGCCGTGGCCGCCTTCGAGGGCGTGGCCCTCGGTGCGGCGAACAGCCCCGCCGTCCACGCCCTCGCCACCGGGGAGCCCAGCTTCTACTCCGATCCCGAGGAGATCGAACGCGACTATCCGGGGCTGCCGCATCTGACGGGGAAGGCCGCCCGGGCCGTACTGCCGTTGATCGTCTCGGGCCGCGCGGTGGGCTGCTGCATCCTCTCGTACACCCGCCCCCGCGTCTTCACCCCGGAGGAACGCCAGGTCCTGACGTCGCTGGCCGGGCTGATCGCCCAGGCGCTCGACCGGGCCCGGCTGTACGACACCAAGCAGCAGCTCGCCCACGACCTGCAGGCCGGGCTGCTGCCGCACCGGCTGCCGGCGGTGCCCGGTCTCGCGGTCGCCGCCCGCTATCTGCCCTCGACCCGCGGTATGGACATCGGGGGCGACTTCTACGACCTGATCCGCCTCGACGAGGGAAGCGCCGCCGCGGTCATCGGGGACGTACAGGGCCACAATGCGGCGGCGGCCGCGCTCATGGGCCAGGTCCGTACCGCCGTGCACGCCCATGCGGCCGCGGGTGCCTCCCCCGGCGAGGTGCTGGCCCGTACGAACCGGCTGCTGACCGATCTGGACCCGGGTCTGTTCACCAGCTGTCTGTACGTCCACATCGATGTGCGCACGCAGCGCGCGTGCCTGGCCAGCGCCGGTCATCCACCCCCTCTGCTGCGCCGGCCCGACGGGCACGCCACCGTTCTGGACGTCCCCCCGGGGCTGCTGCTGGGCATCGAGCCCGATGCCCGATACCCCGCCACGGAGATCGAACTGCCTCCGGAATCCGTGCTGGCGCTGTACACCGACGGCCTCGTCGAGACGCCGGGGGTCGACCTGGAGCGCGCGGTCGCCCATCTCGCCGAGCGACTCGAGAGCGCGCCGGCGCTGGGCCCCGAGCGCCTCGCCGACGTGCTGTTGGAGAACCGGCACGCGGACGTGGACCGGCTGGACGATGTGGCGCTCATGGTGGTGTCCACCGAGCCGGGCCGGCGGATCGCACCCGGCTGAGCGGGCCGGCGCCGGGCCCGGCGCGCCTCGGGCCGCCGGCTGCGGCGCAGATCAGGTGGCGCTGTGCGGATGGCCGGCCGTCGCCGAACGCGGCGGCCAGGTCTGCGGTTCGAGGATCCCCAGGACGTAGGCGCGGGCGACCAGGGCGCATCGGGTCGGGGCCTCGAGGAGGTCGCGCAGCCGGCTGAGGTGGTAGTCGACGGTCTGCCGCGAGAGGTGCAGGGAGGCGGCGATCTCGCCGTTGCTGCGGCCGGCCGCCAGCAGGGCCAGGATCCGGACCTGACTGGCCGTCAAGGGCGGATGCGGCTCATGGGCGAGGCCCTGGTGGGTGACCACCGCCCAGACGCTGGAGGCGCGCGCCGCGCTGCGGCCCACCGTGGTGAGGTGCAGCCGGGCGCGCCGCTGCCGGCCACGGACGTCGAGGAGGACGGCCGAGGTCTGGATCCGCCGGCTGCGGCGGGCTATCAACGCGTGCCAGCCGCGCCGGAGCTCACGCAGTTCCGGCGCGGGCGCCAGCAGGGTGTGCGCCCGCCGCCCGATGAGGTCCGACAGGCGGGCGCCCAGCAGTTCGGCGGCGGCGGCGCTCGCCTGGAGGATGCGGCCGCCCGCGGATATCAGCGCGCACGGCAGCCCGCTGTGGTCGCGCAGCGCGCACAGGCTCTCCTCGGCCTCGCGGCGCTGGTGCAGTGCCCGGGTGTGGTCGCTGATGTCGATGTAGATGCCGGCCACGCAGGTCTGGGTGCCCTCGCGTACCGGGAAGCGGTGGCCGGCCGCGTGCCCGCTGGTGCCGTCCGAGCGGTGGTAGGTGAGGGTGTGCCGCACCGGCTTGCCACGGGCGAGGACGTCCTGGTCGAGCGCGCGGACCTGCGCGGCGTCGGCCGGGGCGTCGACGTCGTGCACGTACTTGCCGATGACGTGTGCGGGGGTGGTGCCGTAGAGGTGGGCGTAGGCGTGATTCGCCCAGAGGTAGCGGCCGTCGGCGTCCCGGATGAAGGCCGCGGCGGGGGCCAGGTCGGCGAAGGCGTCGTAGCGGCGGGACGCCACCGTACCGGGGTCGATCTCCACCGCCATGCCGCGGGTGCGGTTTTGCCGGGGCCGGTCGGGGGACCAGTTCACATCGAAGACACGTCCGTCGAACTGCGCCTGCCAATGGCCGAATCCGGCCGTTGCGGAGGGCCTGGGACGGTCCCGGCACACGGTGTCCAGGAATCGCTGGGCCGTGCGTGTGTCGTCGAAGGCACCCCCGCCACTGTCGATCACCCGTAGCTCTCGGTCGGCCTCCCACCATGACACCGGCAGGTGTTGGAGCAGCGACTTCAGACCGGTCTCGTCCACGACGGCCTCTCTGTGGGGAAGAGTTCAACGGGGCGCGGGGTGCGCCCTTGGCATGCGTATCCCCCGCCGTGACGGCGTATGCCCGGTTCTCGGCCGATCTGGACGGGGCCGGTCCGGCCACCACGGCCGTCATTTCGCCCTGCCACGCCATACGGCATCACGGAACCTTCACAGTGAGCCCACCGAGTCCGCAACTCTGGCATTTGCCTGAGCGGTTGAGGTTCGCTGCGGCGAACCGGGCGCCGCCCGGCTGGTTCGCTGGAGACAGGGCGCCCGGCATCGGATACCGGGCGTCGCCGGCCGCCGCTGCGGCCCCACCCACCTGCGAAGGAGTCGGATTCCAGTGAGTTCGGTGCTGTTTGTGTATGCCAAGGGCGGTCCGCCCTTGGGGTATGCCCTGTCACGGGTCGCCGCACGGTCGGCAGTGCACCTGCTGGCGCTCAGCACGCTCCCGCCCACGGTCGCCGCATCCGCCGGGCGCCGCTGCGCCTCCGTCCTCACGGCCACCGGCCCCGAGCGGGGCGATCTGGTGTCCCTGATCGTGGCGCGCGCCCAGGCGGTGGGCGCGGACGCGGTCGTCACCTTCTCCGAGTACGCGGTCGTCGCCGTCGCGGAGGCCTGCGCGAAGCTCGGCCTCGCCGGGGCCGGCGGCTCCTGCGCGCTCGCCCGCGACAAGCGGCTGATGCGCCGCACCTGGAGGCAACAGGGCATCTCCCAGCCGCGGTTCCGCCCGGTCGCCTCCGGTCCGGAGCTGCTGGACGCGGCCACCTCACTGCGTCTGCCGCTGCTGCTGAAGGCCGCCTGGAGCGCCGGCTCCACCGCGCACCGGATCATCCGCTCCGCCGACGAGGTACCGGCGGCCTGGGAGCGGGCGCGTGAGGTGATGGCCGAATCCGCCGAACTGGGGTACGCCGAGCTGCATGTGGCGGATGCCGGGGCCGACTTCCTCGTCGAGGAGATCGTGCCGGGCACCGCGGACGGCTGGTTCGACCAGGAGGGCTGGGGCGACTACGTCAGCGTCGAAGGCGTCGTCGCCGACGGGGAGTTCCGCCCGGTCTGCCTCAGTGGCCGGATGCCGACGGTGGAGCCCTTCACCGAGCGCGCCGGAATCACTCCCGCCGCACTGCCGCTCGACGCCCAGCGGCGGGTGGTGGCCCTCGCCCGCGCCGCCGTCGACGCGCTGGGCCTGGAGAACTGCGGTACCCACACCGAGATCAAGCTCGGCGCGGACGGCCGGATGTGGGTGATCGAGACCGCCGCCCGCTTCGGCGGGGCCATGACCGTCCCGCAGATCGAGGAGGTCTTCGGGCTGGACCTCATCGGCATGCTCGTGGACCACCTGCTGGGGCGTCCGGTGACCTGGCCCGACGAGGCCCGCACCCCGCAGGAGGCACGCGGCGCGGCCGGCTCCCTCGTCGTCCTGGCCGTCGACGGAGCCGGTGACGCCTGGACGGACCGGCGCCGATGGGACTTCCCCGCCGTACGGGACGCGGTGACTCTCAGCGCGGACAGCCGACTGTCGGTGGTGGCCGAGAACTCGCTCCCGGACGGAACCGTGGTGCCGGTGTACGACCCGGCCGCGGGCGCCAACACCATGGCGGCCCTGTGCCTGCTGTCCGCCGCCGACCCGGAGGCCGTCCTGCGCGACTTCCGCACCCTGGTGGACGCCCTGCCGCAGGTCCTCCCGCCGGCCGAGCGGACCACGGAGGTACAGGCATGAGCGCCACCGTCCTGCCCGCCGGTGCGCCACGCCCCGGCACCGACCGTACGACCGTCGGCGAGCACCTCTCCCTGCCGCTCTTCCGCGCCCTCTCCGGCACTCTGGCCGGCCACCCCTACCTCAAGGTGGTGGTGGACCGCGCCGAGCACACCTGGCACCTGCTGGACACCGCCGTCCACCCCTTCCACGTCGACTACATCGCCACCCGCGTGCTGGGCATGGATCTGGCCGCGCTGGACTCGGGGCTGGACGCCTTCAACGCCTCGGTCTACATGGACCCCGGCCGCCGGTTCCTGCTGGGTGTGCTGTCCCTGCACACCGACGAGGACGCCGACGGCCGGGACCGCCCCTTCCTGGTGCTGGAGACGACCGAGGCCGACACCATGCCCGGCCCGCTGCTCGAGGAGTTCTACACCTTCGTCCGCCACCGGCTCGACGGCCGGCTGCCGCTGCTGCTGAAGCCCGCCAACCACGGGCAGGAGCACGAACTCGCCGCGATCAGCGACCTCCGGGTCCCGCGGATCCTCAGCCATGAGCTCTTCGGCAACCGCACCCGGACCCCGCTCAACCCCGGCGAGGCAGCCGGCCGGCTCCGCTTCTTCCGCAACGCCGAGGAGTACGCCGCCGAGGCCGACCAGCTGGGCTGGTCCGACATCGTGGCCATGCCCGCGCTGCCCGACGACGTGCCGCGCGTCGCCGGCTTCATCAACACCGCGCCCAGCACCCCGCTCTCGCACACCAACGTCCTCGCCTCCGGCTGGGGCATCCCCAACGCGATCGTCCGCGATCTGGAGCGCCTCGTCGAGGCGGACGACCTGGACGGCACATGGGTGCGTTACGAGGTCAAGGACGACGACATCACCCTCGTCCAGCTCGACCGGGCCCCGGACGCCGAGGCCCCGGCCTGGCACCAGCACCGGATCCGGCTGCGCACCCCGCTGCTGGAGGACGTCCCCGCCCTGCCGCTGCACCGGCTGCGCCGCACCGACCAGGACAGCTACGGGACCAAGGCGGCCAACCTCGGGGAGCTCCATCACGTCCTCGACAGCCGCACCGCCGATCTGACGGCGTTCTACGGACGGCCGCGGCCGCCCCGCACCGACCTCTACGGCCATCTCGCGGCCCGGCTCGGGACCGCCGCGGCGACGCCGGCCGCGGAACTCCGGTCGGCGGCCTCCGCCTTCGCCGCCGCCACCGTCACCGCGCCCGACGGCATCGCCCTGCCGTTCGCCCTGCAGCACCGCTTTCTGACCTCGTCCCCGGCCGTGCAACAAGGCATCGGCAAACTGAAGATGGCCCTGGAACTCGACGCCGTCGACGCCGCGGACGCCCTCTGCGTGCAGCTCCAGCACCTCGTCCGCGACGCCCCGGTGCCCGAGGAGGTGGCCCGGGTGATCACCCAGGCGCTGCCCACCGGCCCGGACGCCGGCAGCCGTCTGGTGGTGCGCTCCTCGTCCAACGCCGAGGACCTGCCCGGCTTCTCCGCGGCGGGGGTGTACGACTCGGTCACCACGGTGCGCGGCGCCGACGAACTCCTCGATGCGGTACGCCAGGTGTGGGCCTCCCTGCTGTCGCCGCGCAGCGTCCGGCTGCGCCATCAGGCGGGCATCTCCCTCGACGACACCTACATGGGTGTGATCATTCAGCGGTATGTGCCCGCGGACCTCGGCGGCGTGCTGGTGACCTGCAACCCGACCCGGCGCGCGGACTTCCGCAACGTCTACCTCAACTGCTCCCCGGGCTCGCCCGAAACCGTCGTCGACGGAACCACGCTGCCCCTGCAGTACCTCTACAACACGGTCGAGGGCGGCGGCCGCACGGTCGCGCTCGGCTCCTGCGGAACGGACCTGCCCGCCGCCACCCGGGACGGGCTGGCCCAACTCGCCCTGACCGGAAGGCTGCTGCAGTCCCACTTCAGCGACACCGACGTGGACCACCCGCTGGACATCGAGTGGCTGATGACCGACCGGGGAGATTTCCGCCTGGTCCAGATCCGCCCCTACGCACGGTGAGCCGCTACCTCGCCGGCCCGCGGCGCGCCCGCGGGCCCCGCAGCAAGGGCGCGCCCCTGTCGTCGCGCGCCCGCCGCATCATCCGCCTGAACAACGGCTTCCAGCTCCTGTTCAACCTGTTGTGGTGGATGCCGGTGTTCTACGCCTACCAGCGGCAGGCCGGACTCTCCGACGGGCAGATCTTCGGCATCCAGAGCATCTACTACCTCGCGTTCTGCCTGTTCGAGATCCCCACCGGGCTGATCTCCGACCGCATCGGTGCCCGCAACTGCCTGCGGGCCGGGGCCGTCGTGATGACCGTGGCGAACCTGACCCCGGTCCTCACCCCCACCTACGCCGGTTTCCTCACCCACTTCCTGCTCATCGCCGCCGGCCGCTCCCTGACGTCCGGCGCCGCCAGCGCCTACCTCTACGACGGCCTGGAGGCCGAGGGCGCCGGCGAGCACTACCTCAGGGCGGAGGGGCAGGCGCGGGCCCTGGGCCTGGCAGCCAAGGTGCTGTGCTGGCCGCTGGTCGGGCCGCTCATGGCGCTCGCGCACTCCGCGCCCTACGTCCTGAGCGCCGCCAGCGCCGGGGGCTCGCTGCTCTGCGCCGTGGTGCTGCCGCGCCAGGCCGGGGAGACGGGGCACGCCGAACGGCACGGTGCGGCCGGGGCGGCGCCGAGCGGGGCGGCGTTCCTGCACGGTGCGGCGGCGGCCCTGCGCGCCGTCCGCGCCTCCCCGTGGCTGGCCCTGGTCATGGTGCAGGGCGTCGCCGTCTTCACCCTCTCCCGGATCTGCCAGGTCAACCTGTTCCAGCCGGTGCTGCTGGACCACGGCATCGCCGAGAGCACCCACGGCGGGGTACTGGCGGCCATGACCGTCGCGGAGGCGGTCGCCTCGGCCCGTCCGCAGTGGCTCACCGCACGGCTGTCGCCGGTGGCCTGGGTGTCCCTGCTCAGCCTCGCCATGGCGGCGGCGCTGGCAGGCATCACCCTGGGCGGCCCCTGGACCGTGGTCGCCCTGCTCTGCCTGTTCGCCGCCGTCACCGGCTTCGCCTACCCGCTGCAGCGCAAGCTGGTCAACGACGCCATCCCGGCGGGCGCGCCCCGCGCCACCCTGCTCTCCGTCGAGAGCATCGTCGACCGCGCGGTGTGCGCGCTGGCAGCCGTCGCCGCGGGCGCCTACCTCGCGGCCGGCCGGCTGGACAGCCTGCTGTGGCACAGCGCGCTGGTGACGGGCGTGCTGATGGCGGTCCTCCAACTGGTCCTGCGGCGCCGCGGTGCCCCGCAACGGCGCCCTTCACGAGCGCAGGCCGCCGCCACGGGACGGACCTGAGCACCTCGCGGCCGTCCCGGCCCCGCCTCGGCTCCGGGCCGGACGACGGCGGGTCCCGGCAGGTCACGGCGGGTCACGGTGGGTCACGGCTTCATGGGCGACCGCAGGCGCGGGCCCGGCCGATCACGCCGAGCCGGGCGCCCCTGCGGCCGAGCGGGATCACGCCGCGGCGTGCGGCCCGGTCTCGTCGGCTCCCCGACTGTCCGCGTCGCGGTGGATCGGGGTCCGCGAGTCGGTCAGCGGGCGGCCCGTACCGCCCTGCCGTGCCGCGACGATCTCGGCCGCGATGGACAGGGCGGTCTCCTCGGGCGTCCGGGCGCCCAGATCGAGACCGATCGGCGAGCGGAGCCGGGCCAGTTCCCGTTCGGTGACGCCGACCTCGCGGAGTCTGCGGTTGCGGTCCTCGTGGGTGCGGCGCGAGCCCATCGCGCCGACGAACGCGACCGGCAGTCGGAGGGCCGTCTCCAGCAGGGGGATGTCGAACTTGGCATCGTGGGTGAGTACGCACAGGACCGTGCGCGGATCGGTCGCGGTGCCCTGGAGGTAGCGGTGCGGCCAGTCGACGACGATGTCGTCGGCGTCGGGGAAGCGCGCCCGGGTGGCGAAGACGGGGCGGGCGTCGCAGACGGTGACGTGGTAGCCGAGGAACTTGGCGGTGCGCACCAGCGCCGCGGCGAAGTCGATGGCCCCGAAGACGATCATGCGGGGTGGCGGCACGCTCGACTCGACGAACACCGTCAGGGCGGTCTCACAGTGCGCTCCGCTCTCCGAGACGTCGAACGTGCCGGTGCGCCCCGCGTCGAGCAGCGCGCGGGACTCCCCCACCACCGTGCGGTCCAGCTCCGGATGGCCGCCGAGCCCGCCGTCGTACCTGCCGTCCGGGTGGACGATCAGCGCCCTGCCGAGCAGTGCGGCAGGCCCCCGGACCACACGGGCGAGGGCCGCCGCCTCGCCACGGGCGGCGGCCGCCACCGCCGCCGCGAACACGGCCCTGCCCGGCGCGTCCGCGACAACCGGCGTGACCAGGACCTCGATGACTCCACCGCAGGTCAGCCCCACCGCGAAGGCGTCCTCGGCGCTGTAGCCGAAGCGCTCGCGCACCGTGGTGCCGTCCCGGAGCGCCTGGTCGCACAGGTCGTACACCGCCGCTTCCACACAGCCGCCGGAGACCGAGCCGATGACCGTGCCCCGGCTGTCGACGGCGAGGGCCGCGCCGGGGCTGCGCGGGGCGCTGCCGCCGACGGCCACGACGGTGGCGACGGCGAAGTCGCGGCCCTCCTCGACCCATCGGTGCAGCTCGTCGGCGATGTCCAGCATCTCCCTCTCCTTGTGGTCGCGGACCGCCCGCGCGGCGGATCCGGGGCGGAATCAGGTCCTCCGGCTCAGCCGGCCGCGGAGTACCCGCCTCCCGCCAGCAGAACACGGTCCGGACGGATCGGCAGGTCCCGGTGGCGTACCCCGGTCGCATGCCAGACCGCGTTGGCGATCGCCGCCGCGACACCCACGATGCCGATCTCACCGACCCCCTTGATGCCGACCGGGTCCTCGTCGTCGGGGTCGTCCACCCAGTCCGCCTCGATGGGCGGGATGTCGGCGTGCGCGGCGAAGTGGTAGCCGGCGAGGTCGGCACCGACGTGGGCGCCCGACGCCTGGTCGCGGACCGCCTCCTCGTGCAGTGCCATGGACAGACCCCAGGTCATGCCGCCGATGAGCTGGCTGCGGGCGGTCAGCGGATTGACGATCCGCCCCGCGGCGAAGATGCCGAGCATCCGTCGCACACGCACCTCGCCGGTGGTGACGTCGACGGCGGCCTCGGCGAACTGCGCGCCGAAGGAGTGCCGTTCCTTCTTCGGCAGGGCGCCGACGGCCTCGGCGGTGTCCGACCGGGCGGTGATCCCGTCCGGCGGAATGTCGCCGCCCAGGGCGAGCTGCTCCCGCAGCGTGCCGGCCGCGGCCGTGACCGCCCAGGCCCAGGAGCGGGTGCCCATCGAGCCGCCGGCGATCATCGCCGGGCCGAAGTCGCTGTCCGCGATCCGTGTCCGGATGCGGCGCGGCTCCACCTCCAGCGCGTCCGCGGCGATCAGGGTCAGCGCGGTCCGCGCCCCGGTCCCGATGTCCGCGGCGTTGATCCGTACCGTGAAGGTCCCGTCCGCCTCCGCCGTCACGGCAGCGGTGGACGGCATGGATCCCACCGGGAACGCGGCCGCCGCCGTACCGGTCCCGACCAGCCAGCGCCCGTCGCGGCGCACGCCGGGCCTCGGGTCCCGGTCCGCCCAGCCGAACCTGCGGGCGCCCTCCTCGAAGCACGCGAGCAGATTGCGGCTGCTGAAGGGCAGCCCGGAGAGGGGCCCGACGTCCGGTTCGCTGCGTGCGCGCAGGGCGATCGGGTCGATGCCGCACTTCTCGGCGAGTTCGTCGAGCGCGCACTCCATCGCGAACGACCCCGGCGCCTCGCCCGGGGCGCGCATGAAGGTCGGCGTCGGCACATCGAGCGGAACGACGCGGTTGACGGAGTGGTGCGCATTCGCGTCGTACATCACGCGCCCCACATTGGCGCTCGCCTCGATGAATTCGTGCACGGTCGACGTCAGGTTCTGGGCCTGGTGGTCGAACGCGCGCAGCCGCCCGTCGGCGTCGGCGCCGAGCCGGATCCGCTGCGCGGTGGGGCTGCGGTAGCCGGTCAGCGAGAACATCTGACGGCGGGTCAGCACAACGCGGACCGGTCGGTGGAGGACGGTTGCGGCCATCACGGCGCACACCTGGTGCACGCGGAGCCCCTTGGATCCGAAGCCGCCGCCGACGTGTTCGGACCGCACCCGCACCGAGGCCGGGTCGAGGGAGAACAGGTTCGCGAGCTCGGCCGCCACCCACATCGTGCCCTGATTGGAGTCGACGACGTCGAGCCGGCCGCCCTCCCAGCGAGCAGTCGCCGCGTGCGGCTCCAGCATGCCGTGGTGCTCTTCCGGCGTGGTGTACTCCGCGTCCACCACGACGGCGGAGGCGGCGAGTTCGGCCTCGATGTCCCCCTTCTCCGCGGCGGAGTTCTCCGGCGTGTACGTACCGGGTCGTCCGGCGGAGAACGCCACGTCGTGCGGCTCCTGGTCGTAGGTGACCACCAGCGCCTCGGCGGCCTCCCTGGCCTGCTCGGACGTCTCGGCCACGATCAGCGCGACCGGCCAGCCCGCATACGGCACACGGTCCTGCTGGAAAACCGCGAGGGTGGGGTCGGGACGCCCCAGCAGGCCCACGTAATCGGTGTCGACACGCGGTGCGTTCCCGTGGTGCAGGACGGCCAGCACACCGGGCATCGCCAGCACCGGGTCCACCTCGACGGAGCGGATCCGTCCGCGGGCGATGGTGGACAGCGCCAGCCAGCCGTGGGCGAGCTCGGCGAACGGGATCTCGCCGGCGTAGCGGGCCGCTCCGGTGACCTTGGCCAGGCCCTCCACGCGGGTGTGCGCGGCGCCGACGGCCCCCGTCACCCCGGTGGTTACCGTCGTCGTGGTCATCGGGTGGCCTCCTCGGCGAGCTCGGTCAGGACGGCGACGACGAGATTGCGCATCAGCGTCACCTTGTATGCGTTGTGCGGCAGGGTCTCGGCGGCGGCCAGTTCGGCGTCCGCGGCGGCGGCGAACGCGGCGGCCGCCGCCGGGCCCCCGGTCAGCACCCGCTCGGCCTCCCGGGCCCGCCACGGCCGGGACGCGACCGCCCCGAAGGCGAGCCGCACCTCGTGCACGGTGCCGCCGCGGACATCCAGGGCGGCGGCGATGGAGCCGATCGCGAAGGCGTACGAGGCGCGCTCACGCACCTTGCGGTAGCGGGAGACCGCGGCGACCGGAGCCGGCGGCAGGGTGATGCCGGTGATCAGCGCGCCGGGCGGCAGCGCGGTCTCCAGATGCGGGGTGTCGCCCACCGGTAGGTAGAACTCCGCCAGCGGCAACTCGCCGGGGCCGTCGACCGTTTCGTACGCGACCACGGCGTCGAAGGCGGCGAGCGCCACCCCCATGTCGGAGGGGTGGACGGCCACGCAGTGCCCGGAGGCGCCCAGGATCGCGTGGTTGTGGTGCTCGCCCTCGATGGCGGGGCAGCCGCTGCCGGGGACACGTTTGTTGCACGCCTTGGTCGTGTCCGTGAAGTAGCCGCAGCGCGGGCGCTGGAGCAGATTTCCGCCGACGGTCGCCATGTTGCGCAGCTGGCCAGAGGCGCCGGCCAGAACGGCCTGCGCCAGCGCCGGGTAGCGGGTGCGCACTTCGGGGTGGGCGGCGAGATCGCTGTTGGTGACGGTGGCGCCGATGTGCAGCCCGCCGTCGTCCGCGGCCTCGATCCGGTCGAGGGGGAGTTCCCGTACGTCGACGAGCAGTGCGGGGCGCTCCACCCCGGTCTTCATCAGGTCCACCAGATTGGTGCCGCCGCCGAGACAGCGCGCCTCCGGGTCGGCGCCCAGCAGGGCCACCGCGCCGGGGACGTCGGCCGCGCGCCGGTAAGTGAATTCCCTCATGCCGTCACCTCCGCGGCCGCCGCCTGCGCGACCGCCTGCACGATCGATACATACGCGCCGCAGCGGCACAGATTGCCGCTCATCCGCTCCCTGATCTCGTCGGCGGTGAGCGGGGGTACGCCCGCTTCGGGCCGTACGTCGTCGGTGGCGGCGCTCGGCCAGCCCGCCGCATGCTCCTCGATCACCGCGATGGCCGAGCAGATCTGACCCGGTGTGCAGTAGCCGCACTGGTAGCCGTCGAGGTCGAGGAACGCCTGCTGGACGGGATGCAGCCGGTCGCCGTCCGCCACCCCCTCGATGGTGGTGATCTCCCGCCCTTCGGCGGCCACCGCGAGTTGGAGACAGGAGACCGCCCGGCGGCCGTCGAGAAGCACCGTGCACGCACCGCACTGACCCTGGTCACAGCCCTTTTTGGTGCCCGTCAGGTCGAGGTGCTCACGCAACGCGTCGAGCAGCGTGGTGCGGTGGTCGACGGGCAGCGCGTGCTTCTCGCCGTTGATGTGCAAGGTGATGGCGCTGGACGTCGATGGGGCCATGATCAGCCTTCTTTCGCGTATGTGGTGCGCGTCGGACATCAGGGTGCGCGTCCGATGCCGGTGATCAACCAGGAGCCGACCGGTCCCTCTCAGGCATGAGCGACAGGATGAACGCATGGATCCCGGCAGACGTTCGGGAGAGATGGCGCTGTGCGTAGGGGCGTCAGCTCGGGCTCCGGGGGCACATACGGGGAGCGGGAGGCCGGCCCCGGTGGCGCCGGCGGTCCCCCTCGGCCGCGTCTGCCGCTATGGTGGGCCTAAGCGGACAACTGTCCGTTAAATGCGAACCTACCGGACAGTTGTCCGCTTAGCAAGGCCGATCGGGTCGCGATTCCCCGAAGGAGGACGAGTGCAGCAGAGGAAAGACGCATCACTGCGCTCGGACGCACAGCGGAACCGCGAGCGCATCCTGGAAGTCGCGCTGGCGGAGCTCACCCGCTCCGCCGAGGCGCCGCTGAGCTCGATCGCGAAGAAGGCGGGAGTCGGCCAGGGGACGTTCTACCGCCACTTCCCCAGCCGCGAGGCGCTCGTCCTGGAGGTCTACCGCCACGAGGTCCAGCAGGTCGCCGACACCGCGGCCCAGCTGCTCGAGACCCGCGCACCCGACCAGGCCCTGCGGGAGTGGATGGACCGCCTCGCCCAGTACGCCATGGCCAAGGCCGGCCTCGCCGACGCGATCCGCAAGGCCACCAGCACGCACGGCACCCCGGCAGGCTGGGGCCACGGCCCGGTGACATCGGCCGTCGCACTGCTGCTGAACGCGAACGAAGAGGCCGGCACCATTCGTCCGGGAGTGAGCGCGGACGATTTCGTGCTCGCCATCGCCGGCCTCTGGCAGATCGATCCGCACGGAGACTGGCAGTCCCGCTCCGGCCGACTCCTGGACCTCGTCATGGACGGACTCCGCACCGGCGCACCGGGGCGGTGAACACCCCGGCCCGGCCGCCTTCCCCGGAAGCACGACCGGGCCGCACAGCCGACGACATCGAGGCCGAGCCGCTGCCGGACCGGGCGCCCCGAAGGCGGCGGCGTTCGCCTCAAGAGCCCCACCACCCGGCCGCTGAACCCGCCCGGGCACCGACGGGCCTGGCGCTGACGGCCCCGGCCTGGCATCGAAGGGCCGGCACCGCCTTGAGGCAACGAGCGAGCGCGCCGTGGATGACAAGAAGCCCTTCCCTCTATCGGGCGACACATGGCTTCCGGCACCGAACCCGCATCAAGACGCAGTGATGTGGAGTCAGAAAGGTTTCCGTACAAGGCCGTTGTGCGATGTCGGTCGCGCGATCACAGGAGGAACGCGCGGCCGGCCTTCCAGGTGGTCCACACCTCTTGACGATAGGTATGGACCAACTTACGGTGTGGCGCATCACCCCCACTCGCCCGGCGGCACCCCCCGAAACACCGCACCCGTCTCGGTGACGTCCCGGCAGGACACGGAGGGAGCACAGCGTGATCGGTCGGATATCGCGTCTGTTGAGGACGGTCCTGGCGACCGTCTGCGTCGCCCCGATGCTGGTCGCTGCGACACCGGGCGCACTCCAGGACGACACCTGCGCGACCGGGCCGCGCCCCCCGGGCAAGGTTCTCCAGGGGTACTGGGAGAACTGGGACGGCGCGACGAACGGCGTGCACCCTCCGTTCGGCTGGACACCCATCACCGACGCCCGTATCCGCGATCACGGATACAACGTCCTCACCACGGCCTTCCCCGTCATCCGCGCCGACGGCACCGCCCTCTGGGAGGACGGGATGGACGCAACGGTGAAGGTGCCGACCCCGGCCGAGATGTGCCAGGCCAAGGACGAGGGCCTCACGGTCCTGATGTCCATCGGCGGAGCGTCGGCCGGTATCGACCTCAACTCCAGCTCCGTCGCCGACCGGTTCGTCGCGACGATCGTGCCGATCCTGAAGAAGTACCGGTTCGACGGCATCGACATCGACATCGAGACCGGCCTCACCGGCAGCGGCAGCATCACCCAGCTGTCGCCCTCGCAGGCCAATCTCCTCCGCATCATCGACGGCATCCTCGACCGGATGCCCCCGGGCTTCGGCCTGACGATGGCCCCCGAGACGGCCTACGTGACCGGTGGCAGCGTGACCTACGGGTCGATCTGGGGCGCCTACCTGCCCGTCATCAAGAAGTACGCGGACAACGGCCGGCTCTGGTGGCTGAACATGCAGTACTACAACGGCAGCATGTACGGGTGTTCCGGCGACTCCTACGCCGCCGGGACGATCGAGGGGTTCACCGCGCAGACGGACTGCCTCGACAAGGGGCTGACCGTCCAGGGCACCACGATCCGGATCCCCTACGACAAGCAGGTCCCGGGCCTGCCCGCCCAATCGGGCGCCGGCGGCGGCTATCTGCCGCCGAACCTGGTGACCCGGGCCTGGAACACCTACGACAACAGGCTGAAGGGCCTGATGACCTGGTCACTCAACTGGGACGGGTCGAAGGGCTGGACGTTCGGCGACACCGTCAAAGCCGCGCAGGGCCGCTGAGGCACTGCGCGACGAGGCCACCGAGCGCCCGGCGGCCGGGGACGTCCGTCAGGGGCCGGTCACTCCGAAGACGGGGCGTTCGGGGGGCTCGGCACGGGGACGGCCGCCGGCCGACCGGAGGCGGCGTCGCGGGTGCCGGGGACGGGTTCGAGGCGGTAGCCGCCACCTTCCCCGGAGACGACGAGGCCCGCGGTCGGCGGCGGGAAGTGGCTCCCGAGCAGCAGGACTTCGGTATCGGCGAGCGCGGCGAGGAGGTCGCGACGGCTGCGGGTCGCCCGGGCGGCGTCGATGTCCACGCAGCTGGTGATGTCGGGGCGGTGCAGCTGCACGGGGTGGTGGATGCAGTCGCCGGTGACGACCGCCGACCGGCCCGCGCTGCGGAGCTCGACGGCGACCTGGCCCGGCGTGTGGCCGGGAGTGGGCAACAGGCGGATGCCCGGGGCCACTTCGCATCCCTCGTCCGGCACATCGAGCAGATCGATCAGCCCGGCGTCGCGAAGCGGGTGGACGGAGTCACGGAACATCTGGCTGCGGGGCTCGTCCAACTCCGCAGCCGCCCAGTGATCCCATTCGGTGCGCGACGTCAGGTACCGGGCGTTCGGAAAGGTGGGGACCCATGTCCCGCCGTCGTCACGGGTGTTCCAGCCGACGTGGTCGGTGTGCAGATGGGTCAGGATGACCAGGTCGACACTCTCCGGCGGGAACCCGGCCCTGGTGAGCCGCCGAAGATAGTCGGTGTCGAGCTGGTGCCAGGCGGGGTTGGCCCGGGTCTTGCCGTTGCCGATCCCGGTGTCGACCAGGACGCGCAGGCCGTTCACGTCGATGGCGAAGGTGTGACTGGACAGCTGCGGCACACCGTCGGGTCCGGCGAAGTGCGGTTGGAGCCAGGGGACGCCGTTCACGACGGCGGGGGTGGCGGCGGGCAGCAGCCAGGGCCCGGTCTGCGGGGGAAGTCGCACCTCGTCGATGCGTTGCACGCGCAGGTCGCCCACGGCCCAGGTCGGGGGCGGGTCGTAGGGGTCGTGCGGGGCCGGGGACCGGCGCATTGCTCCTCCAACAGCTAAAGCGATTTCTTTGCCTTAACAGGACGGTATGCCATAGGGTCCGCTAACGCAAGCATTCAGCTTTTAGGGGCGCTCACCCGCCTCGCGTCGCGAAGGGACCCTCGATGACCACGCCGAACCTCTCCCCGCAGGAGGTGGCCCGCTGGGCCCTGCGGACCGACACGCCCCTCGATGCCGGGCAGCTCGACCTGGTGGCCGCGACGGCGGACCACATACAGAGCGTCATCGGCACCCTGCACGCGCTGGACCTCGGGGAGACCGCTCCGGCCGCCGCGTTCCACGCCACCCACGCGGGAGAGGAGCGCCCCGATGCGGCCGTATGAGCTGACCCTGGCGGACGCGGCGCAGCTGATCGCGTCCGGGGAACTCTCGCCGGTGGAACTGACCGACTCCGTCCTGGAGCGGATCGCGGCGGTGGAGGGCGGCCTGGTCGCCTTCGCCGCGATCTTCGCCGACACCGCCCGCCAGGCGGCCGTGCAGGCGGAACGTGACATCAGGGCAGGCAGGCACCGCGGTCCGCTGCACGGTGTGCCGATGGGCCTGAAGGACCTCATCGACGCCGAGGGGCTGGCGACGTCCGCCGGCTCCCGCGTACGCGCACACCACATCGCCACCGGGGACAGCACGGTCGCGGCGCGGCTGCGGGACGCCGGAGCGATCCTGCTGGGCAAGACCCACACCCATGAGTTCGCCTACGGGCTGACGACCCCCCAGACCAGCAACGCGTGGGCCCCGGACCGAGTGGCCGGAGGATCCAGCGGTGGGTCCGCGGTCGCCGTCGCGGCGGGTGAACTGACCTTCGCCCTGGGCACGGACACCGGCGGCTCGATCCGGGTCCCTTCGGCACTCAACGGCGTAGTGGGGCTCAAACCCACCTACGGACTCGTCTCCCGCCACGGCGTGACGCCCTTGTCGTGGTCCCTGGACCACGTCGGCCCGATCACCCGCACCGCCCGGGACGCCGAACTCGTCCTCGCCGCCCTTGTCGGGCACGACCCGAACGACCCGGCCTCGCTGAGCCCTCCACCGTCCGGCCCTCCGCGCCGCGGGGGCGAGGACCTGACCGGGCTGCGCGTCGGCGTCCCCCGGAACTACTTCTTCGCCCGGATCGCGCCCGACGTCGAAGCGGCCGTCCGCAGGGCCGTCAGCGACCTCGAGGGACTCGGGGCGGAGCTCGTGGACGTCGACATCCCGATGACCGAGTACATCCAGGCCACCCAATGGGGCCTCATGGTGCCCGAGGCCACCGCCTACCACCAGCCGACGCTGCGCTCGTCCCCCGAGCTGTACGGCCCCGACGTCCGCGTCCTGCTGGAAGCCGGCGCGCTCGTGCCGGCGGTCGACTACCTGCGAGCCCAGCGCTCCCGCACCCTCATCCGCGAAGCGTGGGTGCGACTCTTCGACGATGTCGATGTCATCGCTGCACCGACGGTGACCTCCACGGCCGTCCGCAGCGACCAGGAGACGGTGCACTGGCCGGACGGATCCGCGGAGAGTGTGGCCGACACCTACGTCCGACTGTCGGCCCCCGCGAACATCACGGGCCTGCCGTCACTGTCCTTGCCCATCGGCCTCGACGGTACGGGCCTGCCGATGGGGATGCAGCTCATCGGCAGGCCGCTCGGCGAGGCAACGATCCTGAGCGCCGGCCGTGCCTACGAAGCGACCCGGGAAACCGCCCTCGCCCCCGGCCTCGCCCCCGCCCCCGCCCCCGCCTGACCCTTCGCCCCGAACGCCCCCTGCCCCCTGGCCTCTGCCCGGATCCGCCGGAGAAGAGGCACGGGCGCTATCGAATCAAGCAATTATTTCGCGTTAAGATGAGGGCCATGAGCCCCAGAGCAGGTGTCCGCCCCGGAGGGCGCAGCGCCCGTGTTCAGCAATCGGTGCACACAGCCGTGCGCGAACTCCAGGCCGAACAAGGGCGCTCCGCCCTCACCGTTCCCCAGATCGCGACGCGCGCCGGTGTCACTCCGTCGACGATCTACCGCCGCTGGGGAGACCTGCAGGAACTGCTGTCGGACGTGGCGGTGGAGAGGCTGCGCCCGGAGTCCGCGCCGGTCGACCACGGAAACCTGCGCGAGGACCTGGAGCACTGGGCCGCCGGTTTCGCGGAGGAGATGTCCTCCTCCCCGGGGCGCACCTACATCCGCGACGCCCTCGCCGGCGACGCGGACGGCAGCAACGCCGGACAGTGCTCCGCCTACGCCGTCGACCAGGTCGCCATCATCCTCACCCGCGCCGCCGAGCGCGGCGAACACGTACCGGACGCCGACACCGTGATGGACCACGTCGTGGCCCCGTTGATGTACCGCATCCTCTTCCGCCCGGGGCTCCTCGGCCCGCAGTACGCCCGCGATCTGGTCGCCACGGTCTTCTACCGGCTCATGCCGCTGCCGTAATTCGGCCGCGGCCCCGCCCGGGCAACGGACAACGGACAACGGACAACGGACAACGAGCAACGAGCAATGGGCAACGGGCAACGGGCCGCGGGTCGTTCGGTGCGGCCGACCTTCGCCGCTGTGGGGCCCGGCGGCATCGCCGGAACGGGATCGCCGGAACGGCATCGCCAGTACGTGTGGCCCACGGGAGATCCTCCTGGGCCGACGAAACCGCCATATGTGGTGCGTCGCCGCCTCGCGAAGGGATTGTCCGTCCGCATCGGACGACGAAGGCAAAGAGGCGTACACACTCCTTGCCACTCTCAACTTATAGCGCAGTGGGGGGCTTGCGGCAAGGCCCCGGTCGTGGGGCAGAATCGCGGGCCGATGCCAGAACCTGCGGAATTGGGAGATTCACGAAGTGCATTTGCTTTTGTCGGTTTACGAGTCGTGCGACGACGTCGCGTCGGTGGTGGGACGCGCGCTGCGGGTGCGGGCACTCGGCGCCGAGGTGCGGGTGTGCGCGCCGCCGAACGTCGCGGCAGCGATCGCGGACCGGAGCTGATGACATGAACCCCCTGACCATCAGCGCGTTCGCTCTTCCCGACCACCTCTCCCCCAAGGCCGACCCGGCTCTGATCGACGGCGACGAGCAGCACTTCGTGGCCATCGCGGAGAGCCTCGAGCAAGCGATCGCCGAGCTGTCCGACCGCCTCGAGGCCGAGCGCAGGGCACCCGGCGGCATCGGTCGGGCGGCGATGGACCGGGACGCGGAGATCCACCGACTGACCGGTCGCCTGCGCGCCTTGCGTCGCTTCGGTCTGGACCTGTGCCTGGGACACTTCGTCCGTACCGACAATCCCGAGCCCGTCTACATCGGACGCCTCGGCCTCACCGACAGCGCGGGGCGCCGACTGCTGCTCGACTGGCGCTCCCCCGCGGCCGAGCCGTTCTTCGCAGCGACCCACGCCAACCCGATGGCTCTGGCGAGCCGCCGCAGGTACCGCTGGACCCGCGGTCGGATCAGCGACTACTGGGACGAGGTGTTCACCGCCGACGGGCTCGAAGGGCACGCCGCGCTCGACGACCAGTCCGCCTTCATCGCCAGCCTGGGCGGCAACCGGTCGGCCCGGATGCGCGACGTGCTCGGCACCATCCAGGCCGACCAGGACGCCGTCATCCGGGCGGGGTCCCGCGGCGCTCTCGTCGTCGACGGCGGTCCGGGTACCGGCAAGACCGTCGTCGCGCTGCACCGCGCCGCCCATCTCCTCTACTCCGACCCTCGCCTCGGTCACCGTCGGGGTGGTGTGCTGTTCGTCGGCCCGCACCAGCCCTACCTGGCCTACGTCGCCGATGTCCTGCCCAGCCTCGGCGAGGAGGGCGTGCAGACCTGCACCTTGCGCGACCTCGTCGCCGAGGGAGCCGGAGCAGCGAGCGAGACCGACCCGAGCGTGGCCCTTCTGAAGTCGTCCGCGGACCTGGTGAAGGCCGTCGAACCGGCCGTCGCCCTCTACGAGGAGCCGCCCACCGAGGGGATGACGGTTTCGACCCACTGGTCCGACATCTGGCTGAGCGCGGACGACTGGGCGGCGGCGTTCGAGGCGGTGGAACCAGGTACTCCGCACAACGAGGCGCGTGACCAGATCCGGGAGGAGCTGCTCACCATCCTGATGGACAAGGACGACAGTGACGCCTCGCCCGACCTGCTCAGGAGGTCGCTGCTGCAGGACCGAGAGCTGATCAAGACCCTCCACCGTGCCTGGCCGATGCTCGAAGCGAGCGACCTCGTCGGAGATCTCTGGTCGGTACCCGCCTACCTGCGCAAGTGCGCTCCCGGGCTCGGCCCCGATGACGTGCGCAAGCTGCAGCGCGCGGACGCCCAGGCCTGGACGGTGTCCGACCTGCCGCTCCTGGACGCGGCGCGGCAGCGGCTCGGCGATCCGGAGGCGTCGGTGCGCAGGCGTCGGCACGAGGCCGCCGTCGCCGCCGAACGGGCGCGCAGGGCGGACGTCATCGACGGCATCCTGCGGGACACCGAGATCGACGAGAGCGAAGGCGCGGTGGGGATGCTGCGCGGACAGGACCTGCAGGACACCCTGATCGACGAGAGTGCGCTGCCGGGCGCCGAACCGGACCTGCTCGCCGGCCCGTTCGCGCACATCATCGTGGACGAGGCGCAGGAACTGACCGACGCGGAGTGGCAGATGCTGCTGCTCCGCTGCCCGTCCCGGAGTTTCACCATTGTCGGGGACCGCGCCCAGGCCAGGCACGGGTTCACGGAGTCGTGGCAGGAACGGCTCGAGCGGATCGGGCTCGACCGGATCACCGTGGCCTCCCTGAGCATCAACTACCGCACGCCGGAAGAGGTCATGGCGGAAGCCGAGCTGGTCATCCGAGCCGAGCTCCCGGACGCCAACGTGCCGACCTCCGTCCGCAGCAGCGGCATCCCCGTCGTCCACGGACCTGTTGCGGATCTGGACGCGATCCTCGACACCTGGCTCGCTGCGCATGCCGACGGGATCGCCTGTGTCATCGGCGATCCCACGTTCCGGGCGACGTCCCGCGTCCGGTCGCTGACCCCGGAGCTCTCGAAGGGGCTCGAGTTCGACCTGGTCGTCCTCGTCGACCCGGAGGAGTTCGGCAACGGGGTCGAAGGAGCGGTCGACCGCTACGTCGCGATGACCCGGGCCACCCAGCAACTCGTCATCCTCACGAGCTCCTGACGTCGGCCACCATCACGTGACCACCGCCCGACGAACCTCTGGTGCGGCGGTTCGCCCGAACGGCACGAGCGCCTTCTGTCGCTGCCCCCGCAAGGGCCGGAACCATGACCGTCGGGAGACGGGCCCGGCCCTTGCGGTCGGCGGTCGGCGGTCGGCGGTCGGCGGTCGGTCAGACGCGGTCGGCTGCGATCAGCAGGTACTGGAAGGAGCCGTCCTTGTACGAGTTGATGAATGCCTCTTCGATCCCGGTGACCAGGGAGGACGTGGCCCGCAGCTCCCAGTAGGGCAGGGTCGCAGCGGTCAGGTCGACGACGGCCTGCGGGACCAGACGGTTGTCGGCCATGGCGCGCAGGTACTCGCGGCGGGAATGGATGTTGCACTCGAAGTGCGCGTTGATCTGGGATACCCACTTCGAGGGCTGACCGTAACGCGGGTTCCAGCAGCCGGTGATGGTCACATAGCGGCCGCCGACCTCGAGGACGCGGGAGTGCTCGGCGAAGAGGTCGTGCAGGTCGACGTACATGCTCGACTCGTTGTTCCACGAGGCCGCAGCCCGCCCTGTGTCGAAGGGCATGTCGAGCATGTTGGCCACGCGGGCGTCCACATGGGCCTCGATGCCGAGTTCATGGGCGCGCCGGTTGGCGAAGTCGGCCTGCTTGGCCGACAGCGTGATGCCCTGGACCTTGCATCCGAATCGCTGGTGGGCCATGACCATCGAACCGCCCCGACCACAGCCGGCGTCCACGAGCGTGTCGTCACGCCCGATGGAGCCGAGGTGGTCCAAGAGGACGTCGGTCTGCGCCGACTCCAAGCGGTGGAGCTCGGCGATCAGCCGCTTCTCGTACTCGCTGCCCGCGGTGTCCCCGAGAGCGGCGTGGTCGACATCGCCGATGCCGTAGTGGTGGTGGTAGAGCCCGTCGACGTCGCCGAGACGCAGGTTCACGGGCCTGGCCTCCTGGTCCCAGTAACGGGCGATGTCACCCTGGTAGGGCGACGCCGGGGCGGGGACGAACGCGGAGGTGGCGGGTGCGGTGGTGAGGTCGGTGCTGGTCACAGATAGTCCATCCTTACCAGAAATCGGGCAGGCTGTATCGATAGGTGTTGGTCTGGTGCCAGTAGTGGTTGCCGTCGACCCATACGGCCACTCCCCGCAGGAAGCGCAGCACACTCGGGACGGGGCAGGCGGCGGCCAAGGCGGCGGCTTCGGCTTCGAAACCGCGCATGAGGTCGTTGTGGACCTCGACCGCCTTCAGGTAGGCATCCCGGTCGGAGATGTCCTCACGTTCGGCGATCACCACGGGCAGGTTCAGGTGTGTGCCCGGGCTCTTGAGTTCCTTGGTGTACGAGTACAGGTCGTTGACGATGGTGGTGGCGTTGCCGGCGAGCGCGATGACCCGTTGCATGTCCGGCCGGGCGTGCAGGTCCGCCGGCAGTTCGTAGCCGCCGACGGTGTCGGTGATCGTGGGGCAGGGGCGGAAATTGTTGAACTGGCGCATCGCCAGGTACTCCCACACCTCGGGCATGTGGTCCGTCTGGGCCCAGGCGGCCTCGGCGAGGTACCCCAGGTGCAGACGGGCCATGTCGTGCCGGAACCGGTCGGCCTGGGAGGCGGTGGCCTTCTGGAGGAAGTACTCCATGGCGGAGCGGTAGGCGCGCCGAGGGGCGTCCGACCGGAGCGACTCCACCCACCCCGGCTCGTACTCCCCCGTGGTGTGCAGTGGGTCGAGAGCCGTGTGCGCCAGCAGGAGACGGCTGCCGAGACCGGTGGGCGAGCCTCCGTGGTCCTCGCAGTAGCAGTCGTCGACCGCGTTCTCGGCGACCATCAGCCGCGTGGCGATCATCAGGTGGTCGATGGTGGGAGCGTCCGGATGGCAGGCGACCATGTAGCGGCCGACGGAGAAGCCGTCGAACTGGTCCTCCCACTCCGGGGGGACCGCCTGGACCTCGTCGACCGCCCAGGCCTTGATCCTGCGGCCGACCTCCTCCACCCGCACCGGATCGGGCTCCGGCACCGGGTGGTGGTAGAGGCCCGGGATCGGGCTGCCCTCGTCCGGTGCCCCGGGCTCCGGAGAGACCGGAGGTTCTTCACGCCGGGCCAGGTGCAGACCCGACGTGCCCAGGCCACTGGGGCCGCGCAGGATCCGTTCCAGGACAGAGCTCGGCTGCCTCACCGCGGCAGCGCCCTCCCCCACCGGCCGAGCACTCGGGTCCCCACCCGGGCCGTCGTCGGGTACGGGCACCTCCACGGGAACGGCCTGCGCGGCAGGGACGGGGGCGGAGGGCGGGCCGGGCAGGGCGTCGCCGCCGGCTTCGGCACCGACAGCGTGGTGGCGGGCGGGGGCCCGGGCCGCAGCGGCAGGCAGGCTCGACTGCAGAGGGGAAAACCCAGGATCGGGCATCCGTAGCTCCTTGGTGAGATGGGTTGGCTGTCCCCGACCCGGCCGTGCTCGCCCGGTGTCCGGGGAGGTCCGAGCCGTCGTGGCCGTCGTGGCCGTCGTGGCCGTCGATCGGGTTCTCTAGTCGCGCCTGCGGGCGCTCTGCACGCTCTCCGGCACACGGATCGCGCCGGGCACCACGATGGTGGCGGAGGAGTACCTGGTGACCAGGTAGGAGAAGGTCGCCCTCTCGCTGCTGTCCACGAAGTGCGGCGACAGACCCGGCTCGTACGCCCCCGGCTCCTCCGGCAGGCCGGACCAGCGCAAACCGAGGGCGCCTTGGTCGTCCTCGCCGATCCGCACGGCGAGGATCGAGCCGGTGCTTTCCCTGCTGATGGGGATCTTGTTGCAGAACGGGATCGGAACCCCGCGCCGGGTCGGGGCCTGCTGCCCGCCGAGGTCGGCGTGGCCCGGGTGGAGTCCACGGACGTTGAGCTCACGCCCGATCGCCGCATCGCGATGTCGACCTCGCCGTAACGGGTCGGCAAGGTTGCGAGCAGCCACGGCGCTCAGGCTGGACTGCCGAGGCGACTCCAGCTGCGCTTCCGGGCTGGTCTCAACGGTCATCGGGCGAACTCTCCTTCACGAGGGAGGTGATCGGCGCACACGGCGGCAACCAAGAAACGAAGAAAAAGAGGGTGAACATCGGGAAATCCCTTCGGATCCCGGAGAACAGTAAAAGGCCGGTTCACCCAGCTCGTCCCATGAGGCCATTGGAGTTACTTCGATGCAGTGATCTCGCTCCGCACCGGGTTTATCCGGACGACCGATGGCATTCGGACTATCCGATCGTGAACACGTTTGGCACACGGCGCGGCCTTCCACGCCACCTTCATCCTCAGCACTCACAGCCGGACATGGCGGCACGTCAGGCGTCGGGCGGGGGATCCAGCACCAGGAGGGAGCAGTCATGTCGCGGCGAGGGCGGACCGTCGTCGATTCAGCGGTCGGCACCGAGCACGGACGGCCGCTGCCGTCGTCCGGGACGGCAGGAACGCCGCCCTCGACTCCCGGACAAGCCGCGCGTCCGACCGAACCCACCGTCGAGGGTCAACTGCTTCCGCTCGCCCACCTCAGGGGGCTCTGGCCGCCCCTCCGCCCTCGCACCCGGTCCGGCCGGACGCCGTCGTCACAGTCGTGAGCGAGCCCCGACTGACCGAGGAACGACAAGCGGATCTGCCGGTCGGGGTTGCCCACGCTCGTGTCCACGAAACTCCGTGAAGTCAACCCCACACCAAAGCGTGTTGCAGAACGACCCCGGCGCGTGATTCCAGCCGTGATCGGGGTCGTCAGCGCGTCGACGCATCGACGCGTCCGCATTTCCTGTGACGTGCAGGTGTCATCAATCCTGGAAATGGACTGCGCCGCGGGCTCGCCGATCGTTCTGCAGCACGCTTCACGAGCCGTCCCGTAACCGCCGTTCGCGGGTGAGATGCTCTCGGCGCGGCTGGCGCGATACGGCGTCAGAGCCGTCTTGGACAGGCCGTTTCGCCGGGTTGACCTCACTCTGCGCGCCGACAGCTCCGGGCAGGGTCCCTGCCGTGCGAGCCGGCTGGTCAGCGACCCGAATCCGGAACCTCGCGCGGGGCGGACGGGGCCTGGTCCCCGGACCGGGCGACCCATCCGGCGGTGGCGGCCAGAGTACGCAGGACGGTAGCGCCGGCGAACACCACCGCGGAAACCGGCCATCCCATCCATCGCGTCAGATCGCCTCGCAGGTCGGGATCGACCTCGACGGTCACCCGGACATATCTGCTCTGCAACCTGGTGACCTTGGCGGACCGAGGTGCCGAGACGTCCGGCCCGCGCTGCAATGCCGCGCGGTAGCTCTCCTTGCGCTGGCTCATGCCTCATCCTGACGCTTGATCAGTTCCTTCGCGAAGTCCATGTACGCCGAACCCTTGGCCTGGACCGGGTTCCCGAAAGACTGGGCGTACAGATCGAGCCGCGCGATATGGGTGTCCAGCACCTCGAAACCCCGCTCGATGAGCGCCTCGCGAGCGTCCGCATCGGGCCCGGTGCGCGTGGCATCGGGACGGTTGGTGCGATTGAGCAGCACCGCCGAGCGGGCCGGCTCGGCACGCAGGGACTGCACGTCCGCCATCTCGCCCCGGATGGGTGCCATCCGGTCCAGTTCGATGGGGGCGGGGGTCACGGGAACGATCCACTCACCGGCGTACCGCATGATGCTGCGGGCGATGCGGGGATGGTCCTCCAGCTGGGGCGCATCGAGCACGACGGCCTGCCGGTCACCGAGGAAGTCGTTCACGCGACGGTGGACGTCCCCCACCGGCAGAGCGATCACCGGAAACGGAAAGCCATTGGCCAGCTCGCTCCAGCGCAGCGCGGAAGCGGCCGGGTCACCGTCGACCAGCAGCGGCGACATACCCGACTCATGAAGCGCATGGGCCAGCCACACAGCACTCGTCGTCTTTCCGACGCCGGGCTTGAGATTCACGAACGCACAACTCAAAGGCACAAGAAAGGACAATAACGGTCACGATCGTCCAGTTTCGGTCGGCGCGACGGCGTGGTCTCGTGATTCACCCGCAAGCACTGAGAAACGTCGGACACCCGGTTGTGGTCGCGGCCGATCCTGTGCGCCACCGGTTGCCCTTTCCTGCCCCTCGCTGGTTGGAATGGCAGCCGCGAGCGCGGCCAGCGGGTCCCCCACAGGGTTGTCGGGACCGGCCAGGATCTGCCGGATCGCGTCCGTGGCAGCCAGGATCGCCATCGGCCCGCTCTCCTGGATGCTCTTCGTGACCTCGTCGCTGAGCAGCGCGTCCATGAACTCCGCACAGAGACGGTCGCCGTCCGGCGAGCTGGGAATCCCCGGTGACCCATACGGCCGGTAGCCGGTGGCGGTCACGACCTGTGCCCCGTCCAGGCCGGGGTGCCCGGGCGGTCCCATGGTCAGCCGGGCCAGCCTGCGCCGGCACGCCTGGTCGGCGAGGCCGTCAGCCAGCCGTGCGAGGCTGTCCGGCACCGGACCACGCCGCTGCCGGACCACGAGCGGGTCAGGGAAGCGATCCCCCCTCGCCCGCGCCCCTTGTTGCCTATCCATGATCACTCTCCAGGAGAGTTCCTGGCCAGGAGAGTTCCAGGTCAGCTGTGGCGGTGCCGGTGCCGGTGGCAGTCACCTCCAGATACCGGCCGCACCGCACTTCGGTGCGCAAGACGACGATCACGGGCAGCACAGCGCTGAACTGACGCCTGATCACGGAACCTCGCGGCGTTGCCGACGCCTCCCGACAGCTCCGCCATCCGGCCACTCCGGCGCCTTGCGATATAGCTCGGCATCCGTGGAGCGAAGGAAGATCCGCTCCCTGATCCGGCCTGATCCACACGACAGACCCTAGAGGTCCCGTGGCCGCACCATCATCCGGATCCCGTCCCGCGCCCACAGCACGAACCTTTCCACGGGCGTCACTTCGTGCCCCGGCGTGGGCCGAAAGCGCAGGCGCTTGAGGAGGACGGCCAGGACGAGCTGGGCCTCGACCGTGGCCAAAGCGGCGCCCTCGCAGCTGCGTGGCCCGATCCCGAAGGGGACGTACGCCAGCCGCGGCCGCTTGGCCACCTCCTGCGGCGTGAACCGTTCGGGGTCGAACCGCTCCGGCTCGGGCCAGTGCTCAGGGTTCAGGTGCACCGCCCAGAACGGATAGAACACCGTCGTCCCGGCCGGGATCTCGTACGGGCCCAGAGCCAGGTCCTCGGTCGTCTCGCGTGCGCCGTACGGGCCGGGCGGGAACAGGCGCATCGACTCCTTGAGCACCATGTCCAGATACGTGAGCTCCCGCAGATCCCCGTAATCGGGCGTGGCGCGCTCGCCCAACACCTGGTCCAGTTCGGCGGCGACACGATCGGCCACTTCGGGATGGCGGCCCAGCAGGTGCAGTGTCCACGAGACGGCGACGCCCGTGGTGTGGTGGGCGGCGAGCAGCGTCACCATCACGGTGTCCCGGATCCGCGCCGGGCTCTGACCGGCCTCGACGAGCGCCCCGATCAGGTCACTGCGGTCGGTGCGGCCGCCCGCGCGATGCGCCGCCACCACGCGGTCGACCGTCTTACGCAGAAATGCAAGGGCCGCCTCAGCCCGCTCCGCCGAGCGCGGGTCGGCCCGCGGCACCTGGTAGAGCCGCCCGAGGTGCTCGGTGAGCACCTCCTCGAACGCGGCGACGACACGGTCCGTGTCGGTTTCCGCGCCGCCGAGCGCGAAGCCGCAGATCATACGGAGCGACAGTGCGGTCAACTCCTTTTGTAGTTCGACGGGTTCGCCGTCGGCCTGCCCCGCCCAGCGGTCCGCGAGCTCCCGCGCCGGCTCGGTGAAGCGCGCGAAGTGCCGCTCATGAGCCGACCGTCCGGCGAGTACCGAGAGCAGTAGTCGGCGCCAGGGGGTGTGTTCGTCGGCGGGGAGCACTTGCAGGTTGCCGGCCTCGCACAGCGGGTCCAGGAATGCGAACAGCGCCTCGGGCCGCGTGTCGATGTGCGCCGTGGCCTCCAGAAGCACGGGATCGGCGACCGACACAGCCGTGTCCGCGCCCGGCAGTTGGAAGCGCACGACGGGTCCGTGCGCCTCGTGCAGGCGTAACTGGTACCGGTGCAGCCCGCCCGCGGCCGCAATGGCGCTCAGCCCGCCGTCCTCTTGGTGCTCGGGTCCGGGTATACGCATAACAGTGCCTCCTGTCCCAAGTCCTGCCCTCGATCGAGTCTGTTCCGAGGGGACCTCAACTCGCCCTTGCATCAGCCAGCCTCTCCCCCGTCCCTGCTTACCTACCCCAGGGCGGGTCCGTGTCCGCACTGCCCTCGGCGAGCATCTCGCGGGTCACGGAGGGGCGTTGCGCCGGCACCGGGCTGGTGTCGCGGTGTCGTAGAGGCGCTCGACCACTGGGCCGGCGTGAGCGCGCGGCGTATCGCCTCCGCGCCACACGTGAGGTCACTGAGCGGAGTTCTTGATGAACACCGTGTCCTAGGTGGTGCGGCGGCATCCGGCCACGGAGCCGCTGCAAAAACCCGTTGGCGGACCACGGCGAGCACTGCTACCTTCCGGAAGGCCGTGCGAGAGAACGAGGAGGTGGTACCCGTGAACGCAGTATCGACATGGGTGCTCCCCTCCGGGGTCACGGTCGGGCGATAGGTCGTCCGGGAGCGCCGTTCAAGCGCACTCCCGAAAGGCACGACCATGCACTTCACGTCTGAACAGCACCTCGACGACGGCGTCCTCGAACGCGAATTCACCCTGTGCGAGATCCCTGGCATCCTGTGGACGCCCGCATCCGCACCCGCACCGGCGCCGCTGATTCTGCTCGGCCACCCTCCGCTCGGGCTGCGCACGATGTACCCGCGGCTGGCGGGGCGGGCCCGGCAGGCCGCGGCGGATGGCTTCGCCGCGGCCACCATCGAGCTCCCCGGGAGCGGTGACCGGCCCCGTTGGGCCGCCGCCGAGCGGGCCCGCGCCGACCTGCGCCGGGCGATGGAGGCCGGCGAGCCGGTCGGCGACGAGATCGTCGACTCCCTCGTCCTCCCGCTCGTCGAAAAGTCGGTCCCGGAATGGCAGGCCGCCCTGGACGCCCTCTTGTCACTGCCCGAGATCGGCGGCCCTGTCGGGTACTCGGGGGGAGTGATCTCCATCGGCATCCGGCTTGCGCTGGTCGAGCCGCGCATCTCGGCCGCCGTTCTGTTCGCCGGGAGTCTCGTGCCCGCCGCCATGTTCGAGGAGGCCCGCCGGGTCACCATTCCGCTGCACATCCTGCTGCAGTGGGACGACGAAGGGAACGACCGGCAGGCGGCCCTGGAGCTGTTCGACGCCTTCGGCTCCAAGGAGAAGACGCTGCACGCCAACATGGGCGGGCACAGCGGCGTCCCGCAGTTCGCGGGGGACGCCGCGGCCCGGTTCTTCGCCCGGCATCTGCGCTAGGGGCTGTCGTTTGGATCAGGCCGGATCAGGGAGCGGGGTCTGGTGCGTGCAGCTGCACGGCGGAGTATCGAGGCAACGCGGAGCGTTGCTGATGGACGACAACGCCGCAGATGCGCGTGCCGGACCCCTCGAGCCCGAACTGATCCAAACGACTGACCCTAGCCGCGGGCCGGCGCCGCCAGGCCAGTAGACGGTAGGCGGTGCCGACCAGCACGCCACTCATCAAGGACAGGCTCTGGTCTCCTCGATGGCCGTGGCCGGCAGATGCACAACCGCCCCGATCGCGGTGGTACCGGCCATCGACGGCACCGGCCGGTCGGGGCGGCGCTCGGCCCGTTAGTGTCCGACAGGACATGCATCTTGGATGCCTTGCTTACCCCGATCATCGGACCTCGGACCGGTGAGTTCGCCCCCCTTTTCAGCGCGGAGGTGGGCGGAGTCGAGACCACTCGGGAGAAAAACAACCACTACATGTACCTCAAACGTAGGTTGAGCAACGCCGGGTTGAGTGGCGGCGGCCCGGGCCCCGGTATGCGACTTGCGGCAGGCTCATCGTTGCTTTAGATACGGCGCGAGGTGGTGCAGGCGCGTGTGGTACTGGGGGTGCGAGGACAAGAGCTTTCCCAAGAGGCCCTCTCTGCGGCCGCGAACTGGGGTTCTCGTGCCCATCGCAGCCGTTTTGCCGCACCCGGACAGGGCGGAAGCCGTCACGGATCCACGTTCCCGATCCGCCGCCTGCATCATGTGCAACACCTCGGCGAGCATCGGCCCGAAGCCGGCCGCTGCCGCGTGATGATCCGCCCGTACTTCGGCCCGGCGGGTCACGGCGGCAAGCAGATACGGGGCAGCGACCAGCGTCAGAGTGACGAACCAGTACTCCAGGGCGACCAGCAAGACGGCGGCACCCGCCATCAGAAGCAGCACTGCCGCCCAGAAGCCCATGCGCCCATGCCCGATGTCGGTGACAAGTCGGATCAGCCTCCGCACAACAGCCCACGCAAGACGTCCCGGAACCGCATACCACTGCCCCAGGAGCGAGGACCATGCATGGCCGCGGACGTGGTGCCCCAGTTCATGAGCGAGTACCGCGGCCAGCTGGCCATCGGACAGACGCTCCAGCGAAAACCGGGTAACGCCCACGATGTGGCCTGCCGTGGCCAGGGCGTTCAGATGATCGCTGTCCTCGATCCACAGCTCGTATGCGCGGCCCTCGACACCCGTCCGTGCGGTCACTGCACGCCACAGTGGTTCCAGCCGGCTCAGTTCCCGTGGCGTGGGGTAACGAAGGTTCAGCAGATGGCGGGCGAGGGCTCTCTCCGTGGGTCGGTGAAACGCCATGGCCCCCGAAGCGAGCCAGAACAAGACCACCAGCCAGCCCATGTCAGGGAACAGGAGCTGAGAGAGCACTGCAACGATTACCAGGCTTGCGAGGAACGATGGCAACCGCAGGAGCAGTTGGACCATGGCCGTGACATCGATGCTCCGCTGCCGTTTGGCGAGATGCACACGCCCACGGTGGCCGAAATCCTCGTGCGGCTCATGCTTCCCGGGGCCGGGACCGGGGTGGCCCTCCGATCCATCGCCATGGCGGGCGGCATCGTACTGCGTCGCGCTGCCCGGGTACGGCGGCGGGGGCGGGATCGTCTCGTTCGGACAGTGCGGGGACGGAACGGCCACAGCAGCCGGATAGGCCGGAGGATCGGGTAGGGAAGGGCGGCCAGGGTGGGCGGGATCGGGAGGAGCGGTCATGGTAGCTACCCATCTAGGCGTACGGCCCGGATCGTGACGACACGGTAAGAGGCAAGCCGGTGAAGTGCGTTCAGCAGATGAGGTGCGCGATGGCCAGAAGCAGCACTCCCGCGCAATAGGCGGCCAGGCCTGTCCGGATCCACCAGTGCTTGGCACCGACGATGCGGCTGTTCTGGGCCAGCGCCTCGAGTACCCCATCGGCCTGGTTCGCCTCGGTGACGGCGAGGGCCTCTGCGAGCCGGCCGCGCTCCGTGGCCCGGCGGATGTCGTCGAAGTACGTCAACGGCCGCCCCGGAGACCACCGGCTGGTGCCGTACCGGGGCAAGACGGCGAGGAGCAGGCACCCCAGTGCCCCGGCCAGAGCGCCCATGGCTACCCACAACAGCACGCTCCCGGGGACGGAGAGCCCCGATAAAGACCATCCGTGAGCCGCGACCAGGCCACCGACCAGGCTCACGGTCATGCTCATGACCCCTAAAAGCAGAGACGCCTTACTGTCCGCACGGGCAGTCTCGGAGCGCAGCTCCGCAAGCAGACGGGCTCCCACGGACGGGGTTTCCGTCCCGCTGCAGCTCATCGCTCCTCCTCGGCGCTGGTGGCGGACGCCCCGTCCCTCTGCTTGTGGAAGTGCACCGGGGTGCCGGTGGGTCCTGCCCAGGGCAGGGAGTCCGGTGCTGGAGGAGCAGAAGCGATACCGGGCAGGTTGTGGGCGAGGAGCCCCTCCAGGATCTCCACGGCCTGCTTGTTCAGGCCCGCACGCTGGTAGTCCTCCGGATTCCCTTCCTTCAACACCTGCAGGGCTACCTCGGACTGACTACGAATCAAATCCAGTTGGTCCCTCTGCAGGTTTTCCATCACCAGCCGGGAATCCTCCGGATGCTGCGCCAGGTGCAGGGCCCACATCGCCACGCCGCCGTGCTGGAGGTAGGACTCGTAGTAGCGGACCTTCTCCGCTTCCAACTGCCGCGCTTCCTCATCCTGGCGACCCTGCAGCAAGACCAGTTCGTGATCCTGTCGGGCCCGCTCCACACTCCGCTCCGCCCTGAGCCGGTCCTCTCGAATTTCCAAGTCGTGTGACATGTCCAGCTGTTCGTCGGCGTACCGGAGTCGGCGTAGCTCCCGCTGGTGGGCAATCGCCGCGTCGTCCAGCCTGAGCCGCACGGCACACGACGTGCGCAACCCGGCCTCGTCCCCCAACTCACCCACCCTGGCGAGCACCTGGTACACGGCGCGTTCGGCATCCGCACTCCGGTCGATCGGAAAGCCACGGCTGACGGGGTACATCAGCTGCTCCAGTCGGCGCCTCAGGAGAGCGGGTACGTCCCGTTCTCCGCTGGCCACGAACTGTTGCGGCCGGGAGACCTGCCAGGTCAGCTCTACCTCGGCGGTGAAGTCGAAGGCGTCGTTGTCGCTGGGCAGAAGCAGCGACACGGTGCCGGTGTGCACCCCCATGTCGACCTCGTAGACCGCGGTGTACCGCCTGGTGGCGAGCAGAGAGCGCGCTGGCCGATGGGGCGGCAGGTAGACATCGAACGCCCCTTTGTCCGTGGTGAAGACCAGCGCGTTGTCGATCCGGCTGTAACCCCTGCGGTGGTCGAACCGGGACAACTGGCGAACAGTCAATACGGGGTCGACCAGCTCACTGTGCCGGTCCGCGCCCTGGTCCCAGTCGGGCTCGCGGCGGATGTCCACCATGGTTCATCTCTCCTCAGTCAGCGGTGATCCGGAATTTCGCGGCCCGTGGCCGCATACGAGAGGCGGCGGCTTACAGCACGGCCATCAGGCGATGGGCCACCGCGGGCGGGCCGCCCCCGCGCCGGTCGCGCAGCGACCCGAGCATGTGATCGAGGCGCTTACGGTCCTCGTCGGTGCCGACAAGCATCGGAAACAGCATCGCCAGTTCCCGCTCGGCCTGAGGATCGCCGTTCGCATCGAGGACCCATCCGGCCAGGGCCTTCAACGCATCGGCCGTGTACCGCAGATCACCCAGGGCGGTCTGCCAGAGCAGGGACAGCCACCGTGCGTCCTCGGCCGGGCCCGTTGAGGCGGCCTCCGCGTGCCACCGCAACAACAGCCGGCTGTCGGCGCGCGCGCAGGCCAGGACAAACGCGTGCAGTGCCAACCGACGGTCGGAAGGTCCGTCCCGGAGGAGTTCGAGCAGGCCCCGCAGCACCCGGCTGCGCACCGATGCCGATTCGTCGCTCAACAGCAGCGCGGCGGACTCGGCGATGTGCTGCGCTTCCTGCTCGTCGTCCCCGGTGCGGGCGGCCTTCGCCAACGCCTTCAGCGCTTCGTCAGGCATCCTGGGGCCCACCAGAGCGTAGGCCCTGATGGCTGTCCAGCGAAGCCGTGGTCCGGCATCCTCCTCGCACCAGGAACGCAGGATCGGCGGGATGTTCGGGGCGCCGACGGCGTGCGCCGTCGCGAGGGCGTTGGCGGCGACGAGGCAATCGCGGTAGAGCTTCGACTTCGCCCAGCCCTCGATGAGCAGGGCCATCGCCGAGGGCAAGTCGGTCTGGGCGAGCACCGCGGCGGTCACCGCCGCGCGGGCACGCACCAGCGGTCGGCCGTCCTGTGCGAGCTGACGGAGCCACGCGAGCAGAGCAGGCCGCGCGGAGGGGTGGCTCGTCCAGACCTCGCGAAGGACCTCGACAGAGGTTCTGGGCTCCTGGAATCGGGCCACGCGCTGGCGCACGGGGCCCCACTCGGTGTGCTCCTCCCTCCAGTACTCGACAGCTCGGGCCAGGCGCAGGCGTTTGGTGATGGACGTCCCGAAGATACCGACCTGGGGCTCCCTCCCGGCGTCCTCCGTTCTCTGGAACTGCGCGTACAGGGTGTCGCTGAGCTCCGCGGTCAGGGCGTAAGCCGCCTCGTCGAACGCTGCCAGGGAGATGAGGAACGCCTTGTCCCGAAGCTGGGTCTCGTCATCATCCCCGAACCATTCCCGGACCTGCTCCCGGACCAGCCTCGGGCCGACGTTCGCCAGCTCCTCCCGAGTAGTCGTGCCGTCCGCGTGTTCGGCCAGTGCCTTCGCGAACGCCGCCGCCTCCCGCAGCTGGTGGTCGTGCCGGTCGAGGAACTCCTGAGAGAGTTCCAGAGCCAGCAGCTCGCGCTCCCTCCGAGGGTCGTCCACCAGGGCGTGCAGGTGTGACCGGAGCACAGCCTGGGGCGACGGAGGCACCCATGGGACGGGGTCGACGCCCCGCAGGGTCGCGAACAGGTCGACGGTGATGACCAGATAGGCGTCCTTCTCCCGGAGGGCGTCCCGCAGGGCCCACAGGTCGATGTCGCGCAGTGGGTTCTCCCTGCCCGTCACCAGGTCGCTCACGAGGTAGCCGTGCGAATCGCTATTCACCTCGTCCTTCAGCGCGGTCGGCGGGGTGTTGGGGTCGACGGCGCGTACGGGCACGGCGTCCAGGGAGCGCAGCAGCATCAGGGCAGCGCTGCGGCGGCCGGTGAAGGGCGCGCCGTACAGCACGAGTACCCGCTTCTCGCGCAGCTGGTCGCGCAGGGGGTGCACGAGTTCCTCGTAACCGGCGAACTCCATCGCAAGTTGGTCGAGTTCGGACGAGGGGATGTCTCCGGAGGTGTGGGGGGCGGCACCGATACGGTAGTGGTGCTCCACCTTCGTGCCGAGAACGACGTCGCCCGCGACGCTGCCCCCGCTGACCCCGATCTGATCGCCGCCGACCAGGCTGCCGCTGACCGCGGCCGGTACGTGCTCGTACAGCTCGCGCCGCGCCGCCCAGGGGTCCTGCGGGCGGTCGTCCTCCGCCTCGGTGTGCTCGTCGTTGGTCCGCTCCTGCTGGTCGGCCGTCGGGTCGGTGTCGTCCCGGGAGCGATCCGCCTGCTTGTCACCAGGCTGATCGCTCATGCCTGCTCGCTCCGGCCCTCGTGCCGGACAGAACCCATGACCACGTCCCCGGTGACGTGGCCGCCGCTGACCCCGGTCTGATCGCCGTTGATCTGGCTGCCGCCGACCGACACGGTCCCGCCGTTGAACGCGAATGCCGCCCCGGTGCTCGCAGGCGTTGAGACAGGCGCCGTGGGAGCCTGGCCGGCGGCATCATTGTGCGTACCCCCGCCGCCGCGCCCGGCGGGCGCGGGTCCCGGGGCAGGGACGGTGGTGACGTGCGGGAGCGGATCGTGCAGCCACAGGTCGAGCCGGTCCTTCTTCACGGCCACCGCGGCGTGGTGGAACTCCTCCGGGCGCAGTCCGCGGTGTCCGTGGCGGACCACCCCTTCGTAGACGGGGGACGACACCGCCAGCACACAGTCCGCGTCCCGCTGCGCGAGCCCTTCGCGCAGGGCGTCGGCATCGAGCAGCCGGCAGGACTGGTTGAGGTCGTGGCCGACGAGCCCGCCGACCGTGCCCTGCTTCGGGTCGAAGGCGACCTCCCCTGCGGCCAGTACCATCCGCAGCCGCATCTGGGCACTGCTCGATGCCAGCCGGTTGTACTGGCACAACGCATCCGGGGTGGTCGTCAACAGGGCCCGGAGGAGCACAGTTTTCGGGATATCGGCGCTGACCAGCACGATCAGGCCGTCCCCGCGGTCCTCGCGGTACTGCATATTCCTCTCGACACCCGCCTCAGCCAGGGTGTCCTCCACCACGTTGTGCAGTTCCCGGCGCAGGCAGGCCTGCACCACATCGCCCCGTGGGCTGAAGTCCTCGATGTCCAGCAGCAGAATGGTGCGGTTGACGGGTTCTGTCAGGGCCAGAGTCATAGGTGCCTCTCGGATGGTCGGGCTCAATCCGGAGCACTATCTCGTAGGGGTCTGACAGCGGAAAAGGAACAGCTGCACACAGCGTCTGTAGCCGATGGCACACAACTTGCCCCCACTGCAGGGCCGTCGGCTATTCGCCGCCCCCAATCCGGCGCAGCAGGTCCGGGCGGACGATGACCAGTCCTCTACGGCTGGTGCGGACGATGTCGCGTTCCCGTAGCTCTTTCAGAAGCCTGGCCACCGCCTCGCGGGAGGCTCCGACCGCGCCTGCCAGCTCGTGCTGGCTGAGACCGGTGGTCAGGCGCACCCCCTCCGCATCCTGCACCCCGTGTGTGCGCGACAGCTCCAGGATCAGGAGCGACAACCGCTCACGAACCCCGAGCGCTCCTTGCTCCACGCGTCGCCGGTCGCTGGCCTGTGTCCGGTCCCCAATGAGGCTGAGCAGTTGGAGGGCAGTAGCCGGGAACTCCGCGAGATGGTCCAGGAATCTGCCACGCTCGATCGTGACGGCCTCGACCTTTCCGAGTGCGGCGACCGTCGCCGAGCGCGAGCGGCCGCTGACTGCGGAGGCCTCACCGACGATGTCGCCCGGCCCCCGCAGGGCGAGCAGAGCTTCATAGCCGTTGGCCGCGGAGTGGATGACCTTGGTCCAGCCGGCGAGGATGACCATCACGTGGGTGGACGGTTCGTCCTGATGCACCAGGACGGACCGCGGGCTGTACTTCATGGGCCGGCCCAGCTCCAGCAGCCCGACCCGCTCCTGGTGCTCCAACCGGGCCAGGAACGGAACTTGATCGTCGAGCCTGCTGGCTCGTGACGGCCTCTTGGGCTCGGACTCCGCGGGGGCGGCCGCTGGTCCCGGCTGCCCCGACACCGGGTTGACCACGCTGTCGGTATCCACCCACACTCCCCCAAAGCCGCTTCACTCCACGGTACTTCAGCGAAGTCTTCCTTTCACACCCTGCGCATCGAGCCTATGGCACACAAACCAGAGCGCCCCAGTTGAGCGCGTCCTCCTGGCGCCGACAAAGGCACGTGGGCAGGTAGGACACCGTGGGCGTCGCCCCACCAAGCAAACCGACACGGCGAGTGTCCGACCCCCAGCCGTGGCCCCCGAGAGCGCACGAGAGCCGCCACCCGGACCAGGCCCTCCAGGGAATGACCAGTCCCAAGGTCACCCCAGGAAGCTCGATCTCACCTTTCGGTTCGGATTGTTCCCGTTTGTATCCGCCTGGTCGATCTTGCCGCCCATCACCACCCGGACATAGCGGAAACCGTTCGACGATTTCCCCTTGGGCCGTCCTGCTGGCAGCACGCGTCTTGACGGTGGCGCTTCGATTCCGGCGCTGGATGGCGCGCAGTGCCATCCGGGCACCCCACGCCTCCATGGTGAAGCGGTTCTCGTCGGTGGCGTCGTTGAGCTCCCAGGGGCCGTCGTGGCCATACCTGACGAGCAGCTTTCCCTCGTCACACATCTTGTAGCCAGTGCTCTGGCAGTCCACGACGGTGCGGCCGAGCCGGTCCACCGCTGCGGCGACGAGGGCCGCCATATGGCAACCGCTCGCCACGAAGCCACGGCCGAGCTTGGGCCGGGTGACCGGGTCCGGAGCTCCCGATGCCTCCCAGTCGTCGGCCCAGCCGACGATGTGCCCGCCGACAGATGCTGCGGCAGTCGGAACGTCCTCCCGTTGACGCTCCGGGGACGACGCGGCCGGCTTCATACGGGACAGCCGCAGCACGCCGAGCAGGCACTTTCCACATGCCGAGCAGGCACGTTCCACATCCGTCAGAGGGTCGTTCGATCATGTCCAGGTCCGTACCGCGCAAGACTTCTCCGTTTCGGGAACGCAGGGTACGGAGAATGCGCGGCCACCCCAGGACGATCTTGGTCAGCCCAGGAAGCTCAGCCGAACCTGACGGTTGACATTAGAGATGTTGGTGTCCACCAGGCACACCGACTGCCAGGTGCCGAGGGCCAGTTCGCCCCCCACCACCGGGAGTGTGGCGTGCGGCGGAACAAGCGCCGGCAGCACATGGTCGCGACCGTGGCCAGGGCTTCCGTGCCGGTGTCGCCACCGATCATCCGCCGGGAGCAGGTCACCGAGAGCGGCCAGCAGGTCCTCATCACTTCCCGCTCCCGTCTCCAGGAGTGCCACGCCCATCGTGGCGTGGGGGGTGAAGACGTTCAGCAGTCCGTCCCGGCCTCGGGCCATGTCCCTCAGGAAGGACGCACACTCCCGGGTCAGGTCGTAGACCGTCTCATCTGAACCGGTCCGCACGTCGATCACTCGCGTCATGAAGGTCTCAGCCATGCTTCGATCCTGCCAGACACGCGAGATGCGCGCGTGGACCACGGCGGGGCGCGACGTCGGGTGTGAACCGCCCCTGTGCGGCACGCACGTGCGTCGGCCCGTCGCCGCTCCGTTCGGCCGGTCAGGCGCCGAGGACGACGCCCGGCAGCATGACGACGACCCGCCCCGATGCCGGAGGACTCCGCCGGAAACGGCCTCGGGCGTCGAAGGGTTGGGGTCCCGCCGGTCGGAACATGTTCTGACCGTCGGGACCCTTTCGGAAAGTGGAGCCGGATCGCGCATACCGGCGCTACGGTGGTTCCGCGGCGATTCCAGGGGAGGGCCAGATGCCCAGGACAACCAAGTACGAGCAGGTCGCGGACCGGATTCGTCATGCGATCAAGGGAGGGGATCCGGGCGAAGCGCTGCCTGACATCGTCGACTTGGCGCACACGTACGAGGTGTCCCGCGCGACGGTCACCAAGGCGCTGGAGGTCTTGCGGGACCAGGGCTCGGTGCAGCCGGGAGATGCCGGCGGCTATGTCATCCCGCCGACGAGAACAGTCGCGGTACCGGCCAGCCGGGAAGCACCCGAGGTTCTGTCGGGGCGCGTGATCACGGAGCACATCGACCCCGACGCGGAACGCGCCCTCAAGCGGCCAGAGGTGGCGCAGGCGTACCAGGAGGGCCGGGAGCTGGGCCGGGCCTGGGTGGCAGCGGAGGGCCGGGCGACAGAGGCCAAGCGTGCGCTGTCCGTCAAGCTGATGGACATGCGCGAGATGTTCCAGCACAAGGGGCACCTCGACTGGAACGGCCAGTCCCGCGAGTACCAGGCCCTGGCCGCCCTGCTGTACCAGGACCTGGGGGTGGACAGGCCGGCACAGCGGGCGGTCCTCCACCACTTGGAGGACCGCAAGCGGGAGCGGGTGCCCAAGGCCCTGTGGCCGGAGTTCGGCGTGGAGGAGCTGACCCGAGGGCAGCGGGCCGGACTGGGGAGAAAGGCCGCCAAGGCACTGACCGAGGTTTCACAGACGGCCGATGCCGCGGCCGGGCAGGCCGCCAAGGGCAAGACCACCGGTCACCAGCTCGTGACGCTCGCCAAGCGCATCGACCAGGGCATGGCCGTGTTCTCCACGGCCTCTCTTCGCGTCCTCACCCCGAAGCAGCGGCAGACGTTCAGGGACGAGGTGAAGGCGGCGCGGGACCATGCGGACGCGCTCCTGAGGGAGTTGGAGGGACTGGACGAGTGAGGTCACGCGATGCCGGCTCACCCGGTAGGTCCGCCATGGCGGACCTGGCCGACTGGCGAGTCGGGCGGCGAACTCGGACCTGACCGGATTCGCCGGGCGACGCGGTGGGCGGGGTGGTGGCGCCCCCGCCCACACATCGTCTGGGACCGGAACGGCACACCGAGGCCATTCGGCGAAATCGCGGTTTCACGGGGGGTCCGAGCATGAAGCGTGTCGCCGGCACGAAGCGTGTCGCCTCCTGTCGAGCGGGGGAGCAGAGACAGCCCCCACCGGACCGGTCACGATCCCGGAAAAGCGGAGGTGGAGGGCGCTCGCCTCACCTGCACCGGAGCCACCGCTGGCCAATGTGGCAAAGTTCCACCCCCGGTTTTGTACACAAACGGTCCACGACGGCGATGGGGTCGAAGGTGCTTGACTACCCCTATGAGTCAGCGGGTTGAGAAGAAACCGAGACCTCCACAGTTCGAACTGCGCTGCGGAGGAGTGCATCTGATAATTCACCGCATCCCAGGGTGGTTGATCACGCTGGTCACCACGGCCACCGGTAGCGGACTCGCTTGGTGGACGAGCCGATAGCGCGCGGCGGACAGCGCCGCTTCGACCACTTCCGCCGGGCCGGCGGGTTCCACATCCGTACCCCGTGCCGTGCACCGCTCCCCCGCACTCACAGCACGGCCACGCCCGGGACCCAATCCGGGTGGTTACTGCCTCATGGGTCGTGAGGCGCAACCACGCGGCCCGGAATCGGTGCGTCCGCAGTTCGTACCCGGTAACCGTGCTGGTCGCAGCCGTCAACGAGTGGATACAACTGGCGCCGCCACGTGCTCAGTCGCTAACCTCGGCCCTCATGAACCAACGGCGGCAGAAGAAGCTCTCTCGTCATCTCTTCCATGAGATCCTGGCAGGTGACACCGCCCGCGTGAAAACTGTTCTGCGGGCCGGGATCGACCCCAACAAGCTGTACGGCGAGGGGACTACGCCTCTGTATCTGGCATCCGTCACCGGAGAAGCGGATATCGCCCGCCTGCTCCTCAAGGCCGGTGCCTCCCCCGACACCGAGAGCAGCGGCGGATTCGGCTCGGAGGGCACTCCGCTGTGCGCAGCCGCGTGCTGGGGACACACCGAAACGGTGCGCGAACTGTTGGCACACGGCGCCGATCCCAACCGGCGCGAAGACCACGGAACGGGCCGCTCCCCGCTGGACTGGGCCAACGAAGGCCCCCATCCTGAAACCGTCGAACTTCTCACCTCGGCGGGCGCAACCGCCAGCAGGGGGACCACGTAGCAGCGCCGTTCGTCGTCACGAATCCCATTGCCGGCCCAAGAGCCACCTGCGCCGCAGGCCCTAGAAGGCCGGGCTTGGCAGGCCGGGCTCTCAAGCGCTCCCGGCCGGCGGTGGCAGGGGTCGTCACTCGTCACCAAGAACGGGTCCCGGGTGCCCGGCGGTCGCGCGGTCGAGGAATTCCCTTACGGTTGCGCCCAGTTCTTCCTGGTGCGTGATGTAGAAGTCGTGGTGCCCGTCGATCGTCACGACTTCCGTGCCAGGTCGGAGGCGGACCATCTCCTCTGCGTGCTGGTGCGGGACGACCGTGCTGCGTCCGCCCCGCACCACCATCAGCGGTTGCTCGGCGGCGATGAAGTCGTCCCACCAGTCGCCTCGGACGGCGACCTTGGCGGCGTGTATCTCCTCCGCCCGCCACAGGAACCGCCAGCCCTCCGGCTCCTCCACCGCGCTCTCGGTGAAGTGCCGGGGCTCGTCCATGGACGCGAGCGCGTCCAGCATCGCCCGCATGCTCGGGAAGTGCGTCGGCAGTGCGCCCAGCTGATCGTCGCCGATCGGTGCCCGGTACTCCGCCGGAAAGTCCACCACGACCACCGCCGCAACCAGTTCCGGTCGCCGTGCGGCCAGTTGGTACGCGGTGATGCCTCCGAGTGAGTGTCCGACGATGGCGACCGGACCGAGTCCGAGGTGTTCGACGAACGCGGCCGCGTCGGCGACGTAGCCCTCTCGCCCGTAGTCGTCGGGGTGGTCGGAGAGGCCGTGGCCGCGCTGGTCGAGCGCGATGAGCCGGTATTCGGGTCCGAGATGGTCGGCGAGTCCGAGCATGGAGCGGCCGCGCCCATAGGCACCGTGCAGGGCGAGGACGGGGCGGCCGGTGCCGCCCAGGTCGAGGTGGGCGAGCCGGATGCCGTCCGGGGTGCGGAAATACCGCGTGGTGGCCATCGTCATGACTTTGACTCTAACAGAGTTATCTCTATTCGAGGCATGAGTGGAGGCGCGGCTACTCTGGACAACCACGACGACCGCGAAGTACGCACCTCGGAGGCCCGGTGCTCACCCTCTGCATCCTCGGATTTCTCAACGAGGACCCCCTTCACGCGTACGACCTGCGCGCCCGCATCTCCGGCCTCAGCGGCCATGTGCGCCCCGTGAGCGACGGCGCCCTCTACCCCGCCGTCAAGCGCCTGGAGGCCGCCGGGCACCTCACCCGCCACACCGAACCCGGCGAACGCGCCACACCCCGCCAGGTCCTCACCCTCACCGAATCCGGCCGCGCAGAACTCAGGCGCCGACTACGCGAGCCCACCGACCTCGAGATCACCGACCGCAACTCCTTCTTCGTCCTGCTCGCCTTCCTCGGCCAGCTGCCCAATCCCGCCGACCAGGCCCGCGTCCTGCGCCGCCGCCTCGCCTTCATGGACGAGCCCGGCAGCTACTTCTACGAGGACGGCCGCCCGCTGCGCGTCCGCGACATGACCGACCGCTTCCGCCGCGGCATGCTCCAACTCGCCGACGCCACCAGCAAGGCCGACCGCGCCTGGCTGGAGCGCACCGTCGGAGAGCTGGCAGGCGACTCCTAGAGCCCGAGAAGGGTGGAGCGGCCGTCGTGCGGATCCGAGGGTCCCGTAGTACCCGCGCCCCCCGATGCCTGTGATCACACGGTCGGCCAAAGAACTCTGACCCGGTACCCGCCGGGGAAGGACAGCGCCGGCACACCGGCCGGCGCCTCCGACGCCGCATCCACCCGCGCAGGTCTCCGCGCCCCGCGCGGGCCCCCGCAATACGCGTGCAACAAAGGTCCATCAGCCGAGACGGCGTTTGACCCTGCTCGGAACGCACCGCTACGTTCGGCGACATGTCCAAGTCAGCCCAGCTCACCACGCGCGGTCACATCGACCTGTTGCGGGTGGCCTCCGCCGCGTGTCGCCGCGGCCGCTGACGCGACCCCACCCGCGCACCCCTCTGACGGGTTCGTCGCCCCGTAGGTAGCGCTCTTCGCCGGTGCCCTCCGGTCTCCGCTCGCTCTTTCCGCCCCTGTGTCGCCGCCTCCCGGCCGGCGGCCGCGGCGCACCCTCTCCTGTCCGTGGAGCTCCCATGACACTCGACCAGGCCGTACCCGGCCACGCCCCGCCCGATATCACCAAGAATGCAGGGAATGTCGAGGCTGCACCGTCCGCGGCGTTGCCCGCCTCCCCCGAACTCGCCCGCGTCGTGCCCGTTTCCGGCCGTCGCCGGCCGGTGCCGCGCTGGCTGCGCCGTGCGGCGGGGCCGGTCGGACTGCTCGTGCTGTGGCAGGTGCTCAGTGCGACCGGTGCACTGCCCGCGGATCAGCTGGCGTCGCCCGGCACCATCGCCACCACCGCCGGCGATCTGCTCGCGGACGGGACCCTGCCCTCGGCGATGCTGGTGTCGCTCCAACGGGTCGCCGTCGGGCTGCTGTTGGGCGGCGTGGCCGGTATCGCGCTGGCGCTCGCCTCGGGGCTCTCGCGACTCGGTGAGGACCTGGTCGACGCCACGGTGCAGATGCTGCGGTCCATCCCCTGGGTGGGCGTGATTCCGCTGTTCATCATCTGGTTGGGCATCGGCGAGGCACCCAAGATCGCGTTGATCTCCCTCGGTGTCGCCTTCCATCTGTATCTCAACGTGTATGCCGGGATTCGCGGCGTGGACGCCCAGTTGGTGGAGGCAGGGACGTCCCTGGGGCTGAGCCGGTGGGGACTGATCCGGCACGTGGTGCTGCCGGGCGCCCTGCCCGGCGCCATGACCGGGCTGCGCTACTCGCTGGCCACCGCCTGGCTCGCCCTGGTCTTCGGCGAGCAGGTCAACGCCGATGACGGGCTCGGCTTCCTGATGAACCAGGCCCGCGAGTTCTTCCGTACCGATGTGATCGTGGTGTGCCTCGTCGTCTACGCGATCCTCGGGCTCATCGCCGACTTCGTCGTCCGCACACTGGAAAGGCTGTTGCTGCAATGGCGACCGACATTCACGGGGCAGTGAGCCCGGCGGACACCGGCACCGCCGTGGAGGTCGACGGGCTGGTGCGCTCCTTCGACGGGCGGGCCGTCATCGACGGTCTTCACCTGACGCTCAGGCCGGGCGAGTTCGTGGCGCTGCTGGGCCGCAGCGGCTGCGGCAAGTCGACGCTGCTGCGGGTGCTGGCCGGGCTCGACCGGGAGATCGAGGGCGAGGTGCTGGTGCCGCGCCGCAAGGCGGTGGCGTTCCAGGCTCCGCGGCTGATGCCGTGGAAGCGGGTCTGGCGCAATGTGCTCCTCGGGCTGCCCGGGCGGCCGGAACGCGACGCGGCGGTGCGGGCGCTGGCGGAGGTCGGGCTCGGCCACCGGGCGGATGCCTGGCCGAAGACGCTCTCCGGGGGCGAGGCGCAGCGTGCGTCGCTCGCCCGTGCGCTGGTGCGCGAGCCCGATCTGCTGTTGCTCGACGAGCCGTTCGGCGCGCTCGACGCACTGACCCGGATCAAGGCCCAGCGGCTGGTGGCCGAGCTCTGGCAGGAACGCGGCTGCGCGGTGCTGCTGGTCACGCATGACGTGGAGGAGGCGCTGCTGCTCGCCGACCGTGCGCTGGTGATGGAGGGCGGCCGGATCGCGTACGAGACCGAGGTGGACCTGCCCCGGCCGCGCGAGGTCTCCGACCCGCGCTTCGCCGCGCTGCGCGCCCGCCTCCTCGACCGGCTGGGCGTCGACGAGACGGAGGCGGGGCCGCGGAACGGCGGGGCGGCGCCCCGCAGCGGAGCCGCCGCCTCGCGCACGGCGGACGAGCAGGCGTCCGGCGCCGGGACGTCGTCCGCTTCGCCGGCCGGCCCCACCGCTGCCACCGACCTCACAGCCCGGCCCGATCACTCTCAGCACAGAACGGAAAACCCATGAGACCACGGCACCTCACCCCCGCCCTCCTGCTCCCGCTGACCCTGGTGCTGGCCGGATGCGGTGGCGGTCCGCGGGCCGGCGGCGCGTCGGGCGGAACCGGCAGCGGGACCGACGGGAAGGGGTCGGTGACCCTCAACGTCGGCGATCAGAAGGGAGGTTGGGAGGCCGTTCTGCGGGCCGCCGGGGAGCTGGACCACCTTCCGTACAAGATCAAGTGGTCGACGTTCACCTCCGGACCGCCGCTGTTGGAGGCGGTGAACGCCGGGGCCGTCGACGTCGGCGGAGTCGGGAACACACCACCGGTGTTCGCCGCGGCCGCGCACTCGAAGATCAAGGTGATCGCAGGGACGCACAGCAGCGCCCACGGCGAGGCGGTCCTGGTGAAGAAGGGCTCGCCGCTCAAGCGACCGGCCGACCTGAAGGGCAGGTCCATCGCCGTGGCGCAGGGCAGCTCGGCGAACTACCAGCTGGTCGCCGCGCTGAAGAAGGCCGGGCTGTCCACCAAGGACGTCACGCTCAACTACCTTCAGCCGGCCGACGCGCTCGCCGCCTTCTCCCGGGGCAAGGTGGACGCCTGGGCGGTGTGGGACCCCTACACCTCGCAGGCGCTCGACCAGGCCGATGCCCGGGTGCTGACCACCGGCCAGGGCACCGTCAACGGACTGAGCTTCCAGGTCGCCGCGCCTGCGGCGCTGGCCGACAAGAAGAAGTCCGCGGTGCTCAAGGACTACGTCGACCGGCTGCGGCGGGCGCAGAACTGGGTCTTCAAGCACCCGGACGCCTGGGCGACGGCATGGGCCAAGGAGACCGGACTGCCACGGAAGGTGGCGCTGGACGCGGTCAAGCGGACCCGGGGCACCGCCGTGTCGGTCGCCGTGGACAAGGCCGCGATCGCCTCCGAGCAGAAGATCGTCGACACCTTCGCCTCGCTCAAGCTCATTCCCCGCTCCTTCGACTTCGGGTCGTTCGTCGACCCGCGCTTCAACGGCGATCTGCCTCCTTCGAGCACGGCGCCCCGCACCTATGGAAAGGCCGGCTGACATGTCCGTACACCTGCATTGGTTCCTGCCGACCGGCGGCGACGGGCGCACCCTCGTCGACCGGCACGCGTACACCGACGGCGGAGTGCGTCGGGACCGCATCACGCCGGTCAGCGGGGTCCGGGCGCCGGACATCGAGTATCTGGCCCAAATCGCCAAGGCCGCCGAGCAGTTGGGGTTCGAGGCGGTGCTCACGCCGACCGGGACGTGGTGCGAGGACGCGTGGCTGACGACGGTGGCGCTCACGCAGGTCACCGAGCGGCTGAAGTTCCTGGTCGCCTTCCGTCCCGGGGTGATCTCACCGGTGCTGGCGGCGCAGATGGCGGCGACGTATCAGCGGATCTCGCGCGGGCGGTTGCTGCTGAATGTGGTCACCGGCGGTGACTCCACCGAGCAGAAGCGGTTCGGGGACTCACTCGACCACGACCGGCGCTACGCGCGTACGGATGAGTTCCTCCAGATCGTCCGGGGCGTCTGGGGCGGGGCTCCGTTCGACTTCCGGGGCGAGCACTACCAGGTCGAGGGCGGCCTGACGGCGCTGCCGCCGGACCCGCTGCCGCAGATCTTCTTCGGCGGCTCGTCACCGGCCGCGGGGCCGGTCGCGGCCCGGAACGTGGATGTCTACCTGACCTGGGGCGAGCCGCCCGAGCAGGTCAAGCAGAAGATCGACTGGATCCGTGGGCTCGCGGAGAAGGAGGGGCGTACGGTCCGGTTCGGCATCCGGCTGCACACGATCTCGCGGGACTCCTCGAAGGAGGCGTGGGCGACGGCCGGGCGGCTGCTCGACGACCTCGACCCGGAGACGGTTGCGGCCGCGCAGCAGGCCCTGGGCAAGAGCGAGTCGGTGGGTCAGCAGCGGATGCTGGCGCTGCACGGCGGCTCGCGCGACAAGCTGGAGATCTCGCCCAACCTGTGGGCGGGCGTCGGCCTGGTACGCGGCGGGGCGGGCACCGCGCTGGTGGGCAGCCACGCCGAGGTGGCCGACCGGATCGAGGAGTACCACGCGCTGGGCGTCGAACACTTCGTGTTCTCCGGCTACCCGCACCTGGAGGAGGCGTACTGGTTCGGGGAAGGCGTACGGCCCGAACTCGCCGCGCGCGGGCTGCTGGACGCCGTCCCGTCGCCGGTGGCGGGCGTACCGGCCGCCAACGGCCGCCCGGCGTCGGCACCGGGCGGGGCACCGCTGCTGGTGGCGGGTGGTCGCTGACACCCACGGCGGGTGGCCGGGGCGCCCCTCCCCCGGCCACGGCCCGTCCCCTTCGTGGGCCTCCTCCGCTCGTCCGCGGAGGAGGCCACCGGCACGACCTGGGCCGCAGCCGTCCGTCCGGGAAGACTCGCGGCCCGTCGCTGGTTGACCCGGGCATGAACGACAGCGGCGGGCGCGCCACGGACATCGAAGTGCTGGTGGTCGGTGCCGGGCAGGCGGGCCTGGCCGCCGCCTTCCACCTGCGGCGCACCGGCCACACACCGGACCGGGACTTCGTCGTCCTCGACCACTCGCCGCGCCCCGGCGGCGCCTGGCAGTTCCGGTGGCCCACCCTGACGTACGACAGGGTCCACGGCATGCACGCGCTGCCGGGGATGGAGCTGACCGGCGCCGCCGGGGACCGCCCGTCGTCCGAGGTGATCGGGGGCTACTTCGACAGCTACGAGCAGACCTTCGGGCTGCGGGTGCACCGGCCGGTGAGCGTGCTGGCGGTACGCGACGCCGGTGCGGGTCCCCCCTGGGCGGAGCCCGTCGGAGCGGTTGGGGGAGGGCGGCTGCTGGTCGAGACGTCCGAGGGTGCCTACGCGCCACGCGCCCTGATCAATGCGACCGGCACCTGGGACCGGCCGTTCTGGCCGCACCTCCCGGGCCGGGAGACGTTCGGCGGGCGGCAGGTGCACAGCGCGCAGTACGGCGGCCCAGAGGCGTTCCGGGGCGCGCGGGTGGTGGTGATCGGCGGCGGCACCTCGGCAGTACAGCAGCTGTTGGAGATCGCCCCGGTGGCGGCGGCCACGACCTGGGTGACGCGCCGGCCGCCCGTGTTCCGGGAGGGCCCGTTCGGCGCGGACGAAGGCCGGGCCGCCGTCGCGCTCGTCGAGGAACGGGTCCGGCAGGGGCTGCCGCCGCGCAGTGTGGTGAGCGTGACCGGACTGCCGATGACGGAGGCGATCCGGGCGGCCCGGGCGAGCGGGGTGCTGGAGCGGCTGCCGCTCTTCGAGCGGATCACACCCGGCGGGGTGGTCTGGCCGGACGGACACGCCGTCGCGGCGGACGTCCTGCTCTACGCCACCGGCTTCCGCGCCGCCATCGACCACCTCGCCCCGCTGAAGCTGCGCGAGCCGGGCGGCGGCATCCGGATGGCCGGCACCCGCGCCCTCCGCGACGCGCGGGTGCACCTCGTCGGCTACGGGCCGTCGGCGAGCACCATCGGCGCGGGGCGCGCGGGCCGGGCGGCGGTGCGGGAGATCGGGCGGCTGCTGGACCGGGAGCCGGCCACCGACGGCAGCTGAGGGCCGCCGCGCAGGGGGCCGACGACAGGGGGAGCACCTCAGCGCCCCGGCACCCCGGCGCCCCGGCGCCCCGGCGCCCCGGGACACAAAGGGCACTCCCACCCGTACCCCTTGTGGGAACAAGCGAACGTGGGACCGAGTGTTCGTCAGAAAGTGTGGTCGATACCGGAAGGGCTTCCGGGGGCGCGACACATCGGGCGATGCTTACGGGGCGCAAGCGACGGGCTGCAGACCGTTACCGCGCCTCCGGTCGACATCCCTTGCTGGGCCGGAGAGTTGGTCCCACAACGCAAACTTGCACGACTTGCTCAAGGAGACAGAGCCAGATGAACTTCCTCACCAACCTGCTCGCCGGCGTCGTCCACTTCGTGGGTTGGCTCGTCTGACGGACCTCGTACACAGCGCCGCCCCTCCCTGTCCCGGGAGGGGCGGCGCTCTGCGTGGGGGCTACTTGTCCAGCTTCTGCCGGGACGTCTCCGGCAGCGTCAGATAGACGCCGAACGACACCAGGCACAGCACGGCCACGTACCAGGGGAACAGCCCGGCGTGCCCGGCCTGCTTGAACCACGTACCGACATACGGGGCCGTGCCGCCGAAGAGGGCCACGGTGAGGGAGTAGGGGAAGCCGATACCGGCCGCCCGCACCCGTGCGGGGAAGAGCTCGGCGTTCACCGCCGCGGCGATCGACGTATAGCCCGTCAGCAGCACCATGCCCGCACACTGCACCAGCAGCAGTGACGCCCAGGCGTCGGAGACCAGGTGCAGCAGCGGCACCGCCAGGACCGCGAAGCCCAGGGAGAAGCCCAGCAGCAGCGGCTTGCGGCCGATCCGGTCGGAGAGCAGACCGCCCAGCGGCTGCAACAGGGCGAAGAACGCCAGCGAGATGGTGCCGACGGTGAGCGATTCCCCCTTGTCGAAGCCGGCGTTGACCTGTGCGTAGGTCGGCAGATAGGTGGTCCAGGTGTAGTAGGCGATCGTGCCGCCCACGGTGACGCCGCAGATCCGCAGGGACTGCCGGGGATAGCGGCGCAGCGCCTCGAAGAGGCCGGGCCGCGCGGCTGCCTTCCGGTCGGCACCCGGGGTCTCCTCTGCTCGGACGGAGTCGTGAGCCTGGGGAAGGGTCTCCTGCGCCCCTCGGCGGATCCACAGTCCCAGCAGGCTCAGCACCGCGCCCACCAGGAACGCCACCCGCCAGCCCCACTGCCCCATCTGTCCCTCACTGAGCTGCCCGGCGAGCAGCGCGGCGGTCCCCGAGGCCAGCAGCTGGCCGATGCTCGTGGAGACGTACTGGAAGCTGGAGAACAGGCCGCGCCTGCCGGGCCCCGCCGACTCGACGAGGAAGGTCGTGGAGGCGGCGAACTCCCCGCCCACCGACAGCCCCTGCACCAGACGGGCGATCACCAGGACCACGGGGGCCAGCACGCCGGCGCTCGCATAGGTCGGGGTGAGCGCCACCAGCAGGCTGCCGCCGCCCATCAGCAGGATGGTCAGCGTCAGCGCGGTCCGCCGGCCACGACGGTCGGCCACCGCGCCCAGCAGCAGCCCGCCGACCGGCCGCATGAAGAAGCCGACCGCGAAGACCGCGAAGGTGGACAGCAGCGGCACCAGGGAGTTGCCGCTGCCCTTGGGGAAGACCTGTTCGGCGAAGTAGGCCGCCAGGAAGGAGTACGCGTACCAGTCGTACCACTCGACGGCGTTGCCCACCGAGGCGGCGGCCAGCTGCCGCAGTCGCGACGGCGGGCGCCCGCCGCCGGCCGTCCGGCCCTCTGCTATGTCCTGTGCGCTCGGCATGGTCCTCCGCTCCCGGTTCTTCTCCTGAGCCCGCTCCTGGGGCAGGATGATCCGACAGGTGATCATGTACCGGTGAGGCGGGTGGCCGCCAGAGCTCGCGGCGGCCGAAAGGAGATGGCAACGTGCGCGTAGCACTGTTCGTCACCTGTATCAACGACATGCTCCATCCCCGGACGGGGCAGGCGGTGGTCACCCTTCTGGAGCGGCTGGGGGTGGACGTCGACTTCCCCCAGGAGCAGTCCTGCTGCGGGCAGCCGCAGTTCAACACCGGCTACCGGCACGCCACCGAGCCGCTGGTACACCGCTTCCACCGGGCCTTCAAGGACTACGAGTACGTCGTCACCCCGTCCGGCTCCTGCGCGGCCATGGTGCGCGACAACTATCCGCGGATCGGCGCCAAGGCAGCCGCCGAGGGACGCGGCCGGGAGCTCGTCGCCGCGGCGGCGCTGGCGGTGCCCAAGACGTACGAGCTGACCGAGTTCCTGGTCGATGTGCTGAAGGTGGAGGACGTCGGCGCCTGCTACCCGCACACCGTCACCTACCACCCCACGTGTCACGGCCTGCGGATGTTGGGCCTGGGCGACCGCCCGCGGCGGCTGCTCTCCCACGTCAAGGGGCTGGAGCTGCGCGAGCTGCCCGGTGCCGAGGAGTGCTGCGGCTTCGGCGGCACCTTCGCGGTGAAGAACCCGGCGGTCTCCTCGGCGATGGGCGCCGACAAGGTCCGCCACATCACCGGGACCGGCGCGGAAGCCGTCTGCACGGTCGACAACTCCTGTCTGCTGCACATCGGCGGCACCCTCGCCCGCCAGGGCTCCCCGGTCCGCCCGGTCCACATCGCCGAGATCCTGGCCGCTACGGAGGACGGTACGCGGGCCGGGACGGAAGGGAGTGCCCGATGAGCGGCACCTATCTGGGCATGCCCGCCTTCCCCGAGGCCGCGGCGGCCTCCACGCGGGACACCCGACTGCGCGCCAATCTCACCCACGCCACGCACACCATCCGCGACAAGCGGGCCAAGGCCGTCGCCGAGCTGGACGACTGGGACCGGCTGCGGGCCGCGGGCGCGGCCGTCAAGGACCGCACGCTGCGCCATCTCGACGACTATCTGGTGCAGTTGGAGGCGGCGGTGACCCGGGCGGGCGGGCACGTCCACTGGGCGGCGGACGCCGACGAGGCCAACCGCATCGTCACCCGGCTGGTCCGGGAGACCGGCGAGCGGGAGGTGGTCAAGGTCAAGTCGATGGCGACGCAGGAGATCGGGCTGAACGAGGCCCTCGCCGAGGCCGGGATCCGCGCGTACGAGACGGACCTGGCGGAGCTGATCGTGCAGCTCGGCGACGATCTGCCGTCGCACATCCTCGTCCCGGCGATCCACCGCAACCGCTCCGAGATCCGCGACATCTTCCGGCGGGAGATGGGGCGTTGGGGCCGCCCGGCGCCGGAGGGCCTGTCCGACTCGCCCGCCGATCTGGCGGAGGCCGCACGGCTGCATCTGCGGGAGAAGTTCCTCGCGGCGAAGGTCGGCATCTCCGGCGCCAACTTCATGGTGGCCGAGACCGGCACCCTGGTGGTCGTCGAGTCCGAGGGCAACGGCCGGATGTGCCTGACCCTGCCGGAGACCCTGATCTCGGTCGTGGGCATCGAGAAGGCCGTTCCCACATGGCAGGACCTGGAGATCTTCCTACAGCTGCTGCCCCGCTCGTCCACCGCGGAGCGGATGAACCCCTACACCTCCACCTGGACGGGGACCACCGACGGCGACGGTCCGCAGACCTTCCATCTCGTCCTCCTCGACAACGGACGCACCGACACCCTCGCCGACACCGTGGGGCGCCAGGCGCTGCGCTGCATCCGCTGCTCGGCCTGCCTGAACGTCTGCCCGGTGTACGAGCGGGCCGGCGGACACGCGTACGGCTCGCCCTACCCCGGCCCGATCGGCGCCATCATCACACCCCAACTGCGCGGCGTGTCCGGCTCGCTGGAGGCGTCGCTGCCCTACGCCTCGTCGCTGTGCGGGGCCTGCTACGAGGTGTGCCCGGTGGCCATCGACATCCCGGAGGTGCTGGTGCATCTGCGAGAGCGGGTGGTGACGGGCGGACCGGTGACCCGCGACGGGGTGCGTACGGTCCTCAGGCCGGCCAGGGGGCATGCCGCGGAACGCGCCGCGATGCGCGCGGCCGGCTGGGCCTTCGACCACCCCGGGCTGCTGCGCGCCGGGATGCGGCTGGCGGCCCGTACCCGGCGGCTGCATCCGCGACGGCTGCCGGGGCCGGGGCGTGCCTGGTCGGACACTCGCGATCTGCCGACCGTGCCGGCCGAGTCCTTCCGCGACTGGTGGCAGCGCACCCGCGGTACGGACACACCGTCGTCGGAGCAGCGAGGAGCCGGCAAGTGAGCAGCCGCGACGAGGTGTTGGGGCGGGTCCGGCGGGCCCTGGCGGATGTGCCGGGCGACGAGCGGCCGGGCGGCCCACCGGTGGTGCGCGACTACCTGCGGGTGCACGGCGCCCGAACGGCCGGGCAGCGCGTCGATCTGCTCGCCGAGAACCTCGCGGACTACCGGGCGGTGGTGCACCGCTGCACCGCCGCGGGGCTGCCGGCGCTGATCGCCCGGCTGCTGGCGGAGCGCGGGGCACGGACGGTGGTGGTCCCGCCGGGCGTTCCGGCGTCGTGGACGGCCGCCGCCGAGGTGACCTGTGTGCCCGACCGTGCGTCGACCACGGCCCGGGAACTGGACGCCGTGGACAGTGTGGTGACGGGCTGTGCGGTGGCCGTCGCGGAGACCGGCACCCTGGTGCTGGACGCGGGACCCGACCAGGGCAGGCGGCGGATCACGCTGGTACCGGACCATCACCTCTGCGTGGTCCGCGTCCCGGACCAGGTCGTCGACTCGGTGCCGCAGGCGTTGCCGCGGCTGTCCCCGAGCCGGCCGCTGACCTGGATCTCCGGCCCGTCCGCGACCAGCGACATCGAACTCGACCGGGTCGAGGGGGTGCACGGGCCGCGCACGCTGGAGGTGATCCTGCTGGCGGACGAGGCGGCCCGGCCCCCGGAATCGGATCCGGATGCGGAGTCGGACTCGGAGTCGGACTCGGAGTCGGAATCGGAGTCGGATCCTGCCTAGTCGGCGGGATCCCCTCCCCACGTGGGTCCGCCGCCCGCGCGGGCCGGGACAGGTGTGCGACCCCGCTGTCGGTGGGGACTTCTACACTGATCGGGTTGCCATGCCCCGCGCATGCGGTGCGGGGTGGCGCCGTCCGGGGGGAGGGAGCGGATCATGCTGCGGCAGCGCGTACGGCCACCGGGGCCCCGCACGGGCGGCGGGACGCCCCCGCGGGCTCGCGGGGCGGCATCGCCGGCGGCGCCGGATTCACCGCCCCTCTCCACTCCCTCCCGGCTGCTCACCTGGCTCGGGCGACTGGGCGCGCCGGCCGCGGCGTTCGCGGTCTTCCAGACACTGCTCGGGATCCTGCCGGAGCAGTTGGCGGGCGAGGTGGCGCGCTATTCCGTGGCGGCCACGGCCGGGGTCGGGGCGGGCGCGGTGGTCTGGCTGGCGGCCGCCCTGCTGCACGCCCGCGCCGCGGTCGGCGCGCAACCGGCGTCGCACGCATCGTCGCCGACCGGTCCGTTGCCGGAGCTGATGGACGGTGCGTACGAAGCGCTGCGGCGCGGCCTGTCGGTGATCGATGTGCCCGGGCGCGGGCCGCTCACCGGGTGGCCGCACTCCCTGGCGGAGAGCGATCCACCGGTGCATCCGACGGCGTTCGGTACGGCCTACGGCCTGCATCTGCTGCTGGACATCGCCCCGCTCGACGGCCGTGTCCGCGCCGGTGAGGTCGCCGAGACGCTGTGGCGGCTGCGGCTGCCCGGCGGCGGCTGGGCCGCGCGTTCCCAGGGCGGCGGGGCGCGTCCCGAGGTGACGGCGATCGTGCTGGGCGCGCTGGCGCGTGCCGGGGCCGACCCCCGGCTGCTGGAGTCGGAGGTCCGCTCCTGCGAGGTCCTGCTGGACTCGCAGCACGACGCGTCGGGGCTGGCCAACACCTATGTGGTCACGAACGTCCTGCGCGGGCTGCTGCGCGCCGCGCCGGGGTCGGCCGCGCTCGCCGGACTGCGCGATGTCCTGGTGAACGGCGCCACCGCCGATCCCCTCCGCGGCAACCACCGCTGCTGGGGCGCGGCGCTGGCCACCGGGCGCGGCAATCCGGCACCGTCCGCGGTGCACACCGCGCGGGCGGTCGTGACGCTCGACCGGGCGGCGCGGGTGCTGGGCGAGGACGAGCGGCAGCGTGCGGTGCGCGAGGAGGGGCTGCGCTGGTTGCTGGCGGGCGGGGTGCCGGATCTGGAGAACTGTCAGGAAGAGGTGCGCCGGCCGGGCCGGGAGGATCCGCTCCATCAAGAGCTGCTTTCCGTACGCCACTTCGGGGCGGCCTGGGTGGCGCGGGCGCTGATGACGGACGGGGCCGGGCGGGTCGCGGCGGACGGGGTCGGGGTGGTGGCCTGGCAGTCGCAGCTGTCCGCCGCCGTGGCGCGGGTCCACGGCATGCAGCGCGGCGGGGTGTGGCGGTGGGACGACGGACCCATGGGACACCCGGTGTGGATGGCCTATCAGGGCCTGTCGGTGCTGCGCCGGCATGCGCTGATGGTGCACCGGCCGTGACGCCACGGCCGGATTCGGGTACGCCGGGACCTCCGAGGGCCGGCGGCAGTGAAGGGGAGGCACGCATGCAGGTCGAGGATGCGCGGTGGCTGCTGGCGGACCGGCTGGGCGGCGGGCCGCGGCCCCCGTCGCCCGAGGCGGCGCGGGACGCGGTCGCCCGGCTGGCCCGCCCGGACGCGCTCGGCCCGCTGCTGCGCCGATTATCCGCGGGCGGCACGGACCTCGCCGGCTGCACCGGCCTCTCGTACCGCCATGTCCTGGGATTCGACAAGCTGTTGCTGCTCGACGGGACCCCGCACTTCATGCTGCGGGTCCATCTCTGGCACGGCGGGACGGGTCCGGTGCCCGAGGACATCCACAACCACCGCTGCGCCATCGCCTCGGCGGTGGTGCGCGGACGGGTCCGGATGCAGTGCTACGAGCCGGTCGCGATCGGCGGGCCCGAGGACGCCCTGCCCGCGGACGTCGTGCCCACGGTCGCCTACCGCGAGACCATCGACGGCCCCGGCGGTGCGTGGCGGCTGCGGCGGATCGGGCCGGCGCGGCTGCGGCCGGTGCGCGACGACCGGTACGGCGCGGGGAGCAGCTACTGCCTCGGAGCCCGGGCGCTGCATCGCGTGGTGAGCGAGGAGGCGACCGTGACGCTGTTCCTGGAGACCGCCGCTCAGCGCGCGGTGACCGATGTCCACGTCAGGACCGGCGGCGCCGAGCGGCCGGATCCGCCGTCCAAGACGCCACTGGCGACGGGTGTGTATCTCGCCGAACTCGACGCTCTGGCGAGCTCTTTGGGCTATTGATGCCGTTCGGTGCGAGGCGCAGGGGCCCGAGCGTGGCCGGGGCCCGGAAGCCGGACGCGTCCAGCCGGCCGCCGAGGGCCTGCCGGATCACATCGAGGTTGTAGGCGTCCACCCCGATGCCGGCGAGCTCGGCGGGCCGGGCCCAGAGGTAGGCCTGGTCCGCGCTGGGCAGCACGACGTCCAGGGTCAGCGGGCGGACGGCGAAGTTCTCCTGGTGGTTGCGGACGCGCCGCCCCTGATACGTACTCAGGAACGTCGACGAGCCGGTGTGGGCGACGATGGTGCCGAGGAGACCGGTCTCCTCCTTGAGCTCGCGCAGGGCGCCGTTGCGGGCGGACTCCCCGCGATCGAGCTTGCCGCACGGCACGCCCCACGCGCCGGGCAGAAAGCGTTCGTTGTAGCTACGGCGCACGATCAACACGCGCGCGTGGTGCACCACCACGGCCGCGGCCAGGTAGGTGTGAGCTGCGGGCTGATTCATCAGACATCTCGCGTTCCGGGAGGACGGGCTCCTGGGCCCGATGCGGATGTCCACCGTACCGGCGAAGGCCCGTGGGCGGACCGGCTCCGGCAGGCCCGCAGCCGATGCAGTGGTGCGCGAAGGGCGGCAAGGTGGCGTGCCGGTGGCATTCGCCTGGCGTGCGTGCGGTGCCCGCGCGGCGGGAGCTTACGGGCGTTGCCCCTGCGGTGCGGGCAGGGTGTCGCGGGAGGCCGTGCGGGCGGTGCGCAGGGCCCAGCCGATGAGCGGCGCCTGGGCGGGCAGGCGTCCGTAGGCGAGGGCCTTGAGAGGCGCGGAGCGGTGGCGCCAGTCGTGGGCCATCTTGACGTTGGCCGGGAAGACTCCGGCGAAGAGGCCCGCGGCGGCCAGGGCGCCGGCCCGGCGGGTACGGGGCACGGCGATGGCGGCGGCCACGGCGAGTTCGGCGGCGCCGCTGACGTAGGTCCAGGTGCGCGGGGTGCCGGGCAGGCGCCGGGGCACCATGGTGTCGAACGGCCGCGGGACGAGGAAGTGGGCGACCCCGGCTCCCGCGAGCAGCTTGGCCAGCAGGAGAGCGGAACGATCGTTGGCTGCCACGGAGACCTCCCGGATCGATGAAAGGGTGCGGCGGCCGCCCCGACCAGTGAACTGGCCGCCGCGAGGATGACCTTACCCGCGGGTCACTTAGCGGTCATCACCTGATCGCCGACGGGTGTGAGGTGTGCGTCACGCTCGTCGGCCTCCGGGCGGGTGGCGTCGTGCGCCTCGGCCGGTGTGCGCTGGGCGTCGCGGCGCAGCAGGGCCGCATAGCGTCCGTCGGCGGCGAGCAGTGCGTCGTGGGTGCCGCGTTCGGCGATCCGGCCGGCGTCCAGGACGACGATCTGGTCGGCGTCGCGGACGGTGGAGAGGCGGTGCGCGATGGTGAGCGTGGTGCGGCCCCGGGTCAGGGCGTCGATCGCCTGCTGGACGGCGTGTTCGGTGCGGGTGTCCAGGGCGCTGGTGGCCTCGTCCAGCACGAGAACGGGCGGGTCGCGCAGGATGGTGCGGGCGATGGCCAGGCGCTGCTTCTCGCCGCCGGAGAAGCGGTAGCCGCGCTCACCGACGAGGGTGTCGTAGCCGTCGGGCAGGGCGGCGATGTGGTCGTGGATCTGGGCGGCCCGGGCGGCGCGGACCAGTTCGTCGTCGGTGGCGTCCGGCTTGGCGAAGCGCAGGTTGTCGGCGACCGAGGCGTGGAAGAGGTAGGTCTCCTGGGAGACGACACCGACCGAGCGGGCGAGGGTGTCGAAGGTGAGCGCGCGGACGTCCTCGCCGTCCAGCGTGACCCGGCCCGCGGTGACGTCGTACAGCCGGGGCACCAGATAGCTCAGGGTGCTCTTGCCGCTGCCGGTGGGGCCGACGACGGCGAGGCTGCCGCCGGCGGGGACGGTCAGATCGATGCCGTCGAGGGTCGGGGCCGCCTCGGGGTCGTAGCAGAACGTCACGTTCTCGAAGCGGATCTCGCCGCGCGGGGCCGGGAGGTGCACCGGCTCGGCGGGCTCGGTGATGGCGACCGGCAGGTCGAGGTATTCGAAGATGCGCTGGAAGAGGGCGAGGGAGGTCTGCATCTGCACGCCGGTGGACAGCAGGGAGACGGTCGGGCGGAGCAGGCCCTGCTGCAGCGAGACGAAGGCGACCAGGGTGCCGAGGGAGAACGTCGGGCCGCCGAACCGGAGGACCAGGCCGGCCGCCCAGTAGATCATCGCGGGCATCGCGGCCATGACGATGCCGATGGTGGCCATCCGCCAGCGGCCGGCCATGTTGGCACGGACCTCGAGGTCGACGAGGCGCTCGGACTCGTCGGCGAAGTTCTTGGTGAGCGAGTCGGCGCGGCCCATCGTGCGGCCGAGCAGGATGCCACTGACCGACAGCGATTCGGTGACCATCGCGGACATCGACGCCATCTGCTTCTGCCGCTGAGTGGTGATCTTCTTGCGTTCGTTGCCGACCCGGCGGCTGATCCAGACGAAGAGCGGGAGCAGGACGAGGGAGACGACGGTCAGCCGCCAGTCGAGGGCGACCATGGCGACGACGGTGGCGACCACGGAGGTCAGGTTGGAGACCAGGGACGTCGCGGTGGAGGTGACCGTCGCCTGCATGCCGCCGATGTCGTTGGCGATCCGGGACTGGACCTCGCCGGTGCGGGTGCGGGTGAAGAAGGCCAGCGGCATCCGCTGGAGCTTGGCGTAGACGGCGGTGCGCAGATCGTGCATGACGCGCTGGCCGACGGTGGTGGACACCAGGGTCTGCAGGACGCCGAAGACGCTGGTGGTCACGGCCGTGGCGATCATGCCGAGGGCGAGGAGGGTGAGCAGTCCGGTGCGTCGGCCGGGGATGGCGACGTCGAGGATCTCGCGCAGGAGGAACGGCGAGGCGACCGAGACGAGGGAGGAGGCCCCGACGAGCAGGCCGACCAGGGTCAGCCGGGCGCGGTAGGGGCGGAAGAGCGTGAGGATCCGCCGCAGTGGGACCGGCGCCTCCGGGTCCTTGGGCGGTGCGGTCCACTGAGGTTCGTCGCTGCGCATGGGCTCCTTCGGGAGGGGGTGGGGAGGAACGGTCGATACGGGCATCGTGGAGCTTAGCTCATTGTTACCTAAGCTCACAATGAATAAGGTCCTGGATATCGGCTATCCTCACCGCATGCCCTCCCCCGAGCCGACGGTCAGCACATCGAACCTCGCCGAGCAGTTGGTCCGGTTGACCCGCCGGATGCACCGCGCCCAGAAACACCATCTGGACGGCCTGGACATCGTCTTCACCCCGGCCCAGTCCCGGCTGCTGCGCATCGTGGACCACTACCGCGACGCCCCGCCCCGGATGGCCGATCTCGCCGAGCGCCTGGAGGTGGTCCCGCGGGCGGTGACGACGCTGGTGGACGCGCTGGAGGCGCACGGAGCCGTGCGGCGGGCGCCGGATCCGGCCAACCGGCGGGTGGTACGGATCGAACTCACCGACACCGGCCGGTCCACCCTGCGCGCGCTGCGCAGCGCGCGGCGGGCCGCGGCAGAGGAGATCCTGGCCCCACTGACCGCCGAACAGCGCGAGGTACTCGGAGGTCTGCTGTCGACTCTGGTCGACGGGCCGGGTAAGCAGCACTAGCACGGGCGCCCGGCCCAACCCCGCGCGCCCGGCCGATGGGAGGAGTGCGTCATGCCCCTGCTGGAGCCCGGGCCCCGAGCCCTGCGGCCGACCGCCGCCGCGAACCCCGCGCCCGACCGGGTGCCCGAACTGCGGGCGTCGGGCACCCCCGAGCCGCTGCGCGGCGACCTCGTCGCGCTGCTCGGCCCGGACAAGGTGTTGCACAAGATCTCCGACCTGGTGCGCTACGCCTCGGACGCCAGCCCGTACCGCTTCGTACCGCAGGTGGTGGTGCTGGCCGAAGACATCGACGACATCTCGGCCGTCTTCTCGTACGCCCACGGCAAGGGCCGCAACGTCGTCTTCCGAGCCGCCGGCACCTCGCTCAACGGGCAGGCGCAGGGCGAGGACATCCTGGTGGACGTGCGGCGCCACTGGGCCGGGATCGACGTGCTCGACGGCGGTGCCCGCGCCCGGATCGCCCCGGGCACGACGGTTCTGCGGGCCAACGCCACGCTCGCCCGCCACGGCCGGCTGCTCGGCCCCGATCCGGCCAGCGCGATCGCCTGCACCCTGGGTGGAGTGGTCGCCAACAACGCCTCCGGCATGACGGCCGGCACCGCCCGCAACTCCTACCGCACGCTGTCCTCGGTCACCCTCGTCCTCCCGTCGGGCACGATCGTGGACACCGCGGAACCGGACGCCGACACCGAACTGGCGCACGCCGAGCCCGCGCTGTGCGCCGCGCTGCTGGCGCTGAAGGCGCAGATCGAGGCGGATGCGGAGCTGGTCGCGAGGATCCGCGCCAAGTACGAGATCAAGAACACCAACGGCTACCGGCTGGACGCCTTCCTCGACGGCACCACACCGGTGGAGATCCTGCGCGGGCTGATGGTCGGCTCCGAGGGCACGCTCGGCTTCATCGCGGAGACCGTCTTCGACACGCTCCCGCTGGACCGGCACACCGCCGCCGCGCTGCTGTTCTTCCCCACGCTGCGCGCCGCGGCCGCGGCCGTACCGGCGTTCAACGAAGCGGGCGCGCGGGCCGTGGAGCTGATGGACGGCAACACCCTGCGGGCCTCGGTGCGGGTGGCCGGCGTCCCGGCCGACTGGGCGGCGCTGCCGAAGGAGACGACCGCCCTGCTGGTGGAGTTCCGGGCGCCGGACGAGGCCGCACTGCGCGGGTACGAAGAGGCCGCCGCGCGGGTCCTGGCGGGGCTGGAGCCGGTCGCCCCGGTCGCCTCCGTCAGCAACGCCTTCACCAGGGACGCCGGCACCATCGGCGGCTACTGGAAGGCGCGCAAGGCGTTCGTGACGGCGGTGGGCGGCTCCCGGCCGACCGGCACGACACTGATCACCGAGGACTTCGCGGTGCCGCCGTCCCGGCTCGCCGACGCCTGTGCCGCGCTGCTGGAGCTCCAGGCCCGGCACGGCTTCGACGCGGCGGTCGCCGGACACGCCGCGCACGGCAATCTGCACTTCCTCCTCGCCTTCGACGCGGCGAAGCCCGCGGACGTGGCGCGCTATGCCTCCTTCATGGAGGAGTTCTGCCGGCTGACCGTCCAGCGCTTCGACGGATCACTGAAGGCCGAGCACGCGACCGGCCGGAACATCGCACCGTTCCTGGAGCTCGAATGGGGCCCGCAGGCCACGGCGGTGATGTGGCGGATCAAGGAGATCATCGATCCGCACGGCATCCTCGCGCCGCGCGTCGTGCTCGACCGCGATCCGAACGGGCATCTGCGCGGCCTGAAGACCATCCCCGAGGTCGAGGCGATCGCCGACCCCTGCATCGAGTGCGGTTTCTGCGAACCGACCTGCCCCAGCGAGGACCTGACCACCACCCCGCGCCAACGGATCGTGCTGCGCCGCGAGATGCTGCGCCAGCCGTCCGGGTCCCGGGTCGAGGACGAGCTGCTGGCGTCCTACGGCTATGACGCGGTGGACACCTGCGCCGGCGACTCGACCTGCAAAATCGCCTGCCCGGTGGGCATCGACACCGGTGCCCTGATGCGGGACTTCCGACACCGCCGGCACTCGCCGCGCGAGGAGCGGGTGGCTGCCCACCTCGCCCGGCGGTTCACGGTCGTGGAGCGGTCCGCGCGGCTGGCGGTGGCGGCCGCGGACCGGATCGGCGACCGCCTGCTGACGTCGCTGACCGGCGTGGCCCGCAAGGCGGTGCGCCCTGATCTGGTGCCCGAGTGGCTGCCGCAGATCCCGGGCGCCGCGGCCCGGAGGCTGCCCGCCACCCCCAAGACCGGGGCGGTCGCCGTCTACTACCCGGCGTGTGTGAACCGGATCTTCGGCGGACCGGCCGGGTACCGCGGACCGTCGCTGCCCGAGGCGGTGGTGACGGTCTCACGGCGAGCCGGCCGCCCGGTGTGGATCCCGCCGGACGTGACCGGTACGTGCTGCGCCACCATCTGGCACTCCAAGGGATACGACGAGGGCAACCGGGTGATGGCCGACCGCATGGTGGAGGCGGCCTGGGGCTGGACGGCCGGCGGACGGCTGCCGCTGGTCGTGGACGCGTCGTCGTGCACGCTGGGCATCGCCGAGGAGGTCGTGCCGTATCTGACGCCGGACAACCGCGCGCTGCACGCCGAGCTGACCGTCGTCGACTCCGTCGTGTGGGCCGCCGAGGAGCTGCTGCCGCGTCTGGAGATCCTGCACACCGTCGGCTCCGCCGTGCTCCATCCCACCTGCTCCATGCAGCACTTGGGCGACGAAGCGCAGCTGCGGGAGGTCGCCGAGGCGTGTGCCCGGGAGGTCGTGGTGCCGGACGACGCCGGCTGCTGCGCGTTCGCGGGTGACCGCGGGATGCTGCACAAGGAGCTGACCGAATCGGCCACCGCCAGGGAGGCGGCCGCGGTCACGGCGCGGCCGTTCGACGCGTATCTGTCGGCGAACCGGATGTGCGAGGTGGGGATGGACCACGCCACCGGCGGGCGGGGGTACCACTCGGTGCTGATGGCGCTGGAGCGGGCCACCCGGCCGGACTGATCCCGGCCTGAGCGGCCCGCCCTTGGGGACGGCGTCCGCGAGTCAGCTCTTGGCGCCGATATGCAGCGCGACGGCGCCCTTGGCCGGGACGGCCAGCTCCGCCTTGCCGTCGTCGCCGACGGTGACGGTGTTGCCGTCGCAGCGCTCCGGCGCGGCCTTCGCCACGTTGCAGTAGGTACCCGCGGGCAGCGAGGTGGCGAAGGTCCGGTGGAGTTCGCCGTCGCCGTTGTTGAGGGCGACGAACCCCTTGGCGCCGCGGCCGAAGGCGATCGCGCTGCCGCCGTCGTCCCACCAGTCGGTCAGTGCGGCCGAGCCCACCGCGTTGCGGAAGCCGACCAGGCCGGTGATCTCCCGCTTGGTGTGCTCGTTGGTCCAGCCTTCGGCGCCGCTGGGCGGCCCCGCGTCCTTGTCGGACCACTCGTAGCCGGAGTAGACGTTCGGCGAGCCGTAGGGAGAGGCGAGCATGAAGACGTTGGCGAGGGTGTAGGACGCGCCGTCCTTGTAGGTGAGCGTCGAGCCGTTGCGCTCGGTGTCCCAGTTGTCGACGAAGGTACGGGCCTTGTCGCTGCCGAGCTTGCCGTCCGCGACGGACTTGAGCTGGGCGAGATTGCTGCCCTGGAAGGCGCTCTTGAGGTGGCTGCCGTAGCGGAATTCGTCGACGTCGCCGATCCCGGTGTACTCGTCGGGCTGGACGGCCTCGCCGGAGCCGTGGACGACCTCCTGCACCCAGTAGCCGGGGTCGCTCATCTTGCCCTTGATGGCGGCGATGTCGGTGGCGGACATGTGCTTGGCGGCATCCACCCGGAAGCCGTCGACGCCCAACGACCGCAGGTCGCCGAGGTACTTGGCGATGGTGGTCCGGACGTAGTCGCTACCGGTGTCGAGGTCGGCGAGCCCGACCAGTTCGCAGTTCTGGACGTCGTCGCGGTTGCCGTAGTCGGAGATGTTCTTGCGGCAGCCGTGGAAGTCCTGGTCCTGGTAGGAGCCGGGGTAGTTGTACTTGCTGTACTGCGTGCCGCCGGTGCCTGTGCCGGAGCCGGCGGCCATGTGGTTGATGACGGCGTCCGCAATGACTTTCACGCCCGCGTCGTGACAGGAACTCACCATCGACGCAAAGGCGTTCCGGTCGCCCAGCCGCCCGGCGATCTTGTAGCTGACGGGCTGGTAGGAGGTCCACCACTGGCCGCCCTGGATGTGCTCGGTGGCGGGCGAGACCTCGACATAGCCGTAACCGGCCGGGCCCAGCTGATCGGAACAGGCCTTGGCGACGTCGGCGTACCGCCACTCGAACAGGGTGGCCGTGACGGACTTCTCGCCAGGTGGGGTGGCCTGCGAGGACCAGGGCGCGAGGGTGGCCAGGCCGACCGCGGCCAGTACACCGGCCAGGGCCCCGCCCAGCACACGCGAACGATGCTGCATCTTGCGGCTCCTTCGTCTGCGGGCGCGGCAGGGCACACCGCGCCCTCGAAAGCAGCCACGCGCCAGGCCGCCATGGGGGGATTCCGTTAACGGAGCCTGCCGTTTCGCTCGTGGACACGTCAAGGTTCATGCGCAAGACATTTCAGGTTCTTGCGAAAGATGCTGCACAGGGTGGATGCGGCATCGCGGCGAAAGAGTCCAAGGGTGTCGCCCCAAGAGTCCAACTTGCCCTCTTGTGCCTCAGGCGGCTCAACCGCCAAGGTCCTGACCGAGGTTCACGCATGCCCCGCGCACCATCCGCTCCCTGGAGGACCGATGACCGAGGCACCACAGCAGAACCACGGCCATGATGACGAGGCGGGGCCGAGCCGACGCTCGGTCCTGTGGACCGCCGGTGCGGCGGGCGCCGGGCTCGGACTCGGCGGGCTGACCGCGGGCAGCGCCGCGGCGGCCGCGCCGGAGGACGCCCGCGCCGCGACGGTGGCCGCCGCGACCCCCGAGGCCAAGGGCAGCACCATGATCGGGGTGCCGTTCGAGGGGCGCAGCACGGTGCGCGTCGGCCTCATCGGCCTCGGCAACCGCGGCGGCAGCATGATCGATCTCTTTCTCGCGGTGCCCGGCGTGCGGGTGGTCGCGCTGTGCGACCCGGTCAAGGAGAAGACGGCGAAGGCCGCCAAGAAGGTCACCGACGCCGGGCAGCCCGCACCCGCCGTCTACACCAACGGCGAGCACGACTTCGTCAACCTCTGCAAGCGCGGCGACATCGATTTCGTGTACGCGGCCACCCCCTGGGACCGGCACTTCGAGATGGCGAAGACCGCCCTGCTCAACGGCAAGCACGTCGGCGTGGAATGTCCTCTCGCGCTCCGCCTGGACCAGCTGTGGGAGCTGGTGGATCTCTCGGAACGCACCCGCAGGCACTGCATGCAATTGGAGAACTGCTGTTACGGCAGAAACGAGATGCGGGTGCTGCGGATGGCGCACGCGGGCCTGTTCGGCGATCTGCTGCACGGCGCCGGCGCCTACCACCACGACCTGCGCGGCCTGATGTTCGACCCCGCGTACTACGAGGGCCCGTGGCGCCGCCTGTGGCACACCCGGCTGCGCGGCGACCTCTACCCCAACCACGGGTTCGGCCCGGTCGCCAACTACATGGACGTCAACCGCGGCGACCGGGCCGTGCGCATCTCCAGCTTCGGCACCCCCTCCCTGGGCCTGGCGGCGTACCGCAAGGAGCACATGCCGCCGAACGACCCGAGCTGGAAGGAGTCGTACATCGAGAGCGACCGGACGATCAGCCTCGTCCAGACCGCCAAGGGCCGGGTGATCCGCCTGGAGCACGATGTCTCCACCCCGCATCCCTACAGCCGGATCAACAGCCTCGGCGGCACCAAGGGCGTCTTCGAGGACTACCCCGAGCGGATCTACATCGAGCCGGATCAGAGCAACGACGAGTGGGGCGACTTCGCCGCGTACGCAAAGTGGGACCACTGGCTCTGGAAGGAGCACGCCAACCCGCCCGGCGGCCACGGCGGGATGGACTACATGCTGGTCTTCCGGCTGATGCAGTGCATGCGACTGGGCCTGGTGCCGGACTTCGATGTCTATGACGCGGCGACCTGGACGGCGCCGGTGCCGCTGAGCGACCTCTCGATCAAGGCGCAGGGCGCACCGCAGGAGATTCCCGACTTCACCCGCGGCCTGTGGAAGAAGGCGCGGCCGGGCATGGATTCGCCGAAGCCGCAGGAGTAGGAGCGGCAACGGCCTTGGGGCGGGCGGGCGTTGCGGCCCGCCCGCCCCACGACGTCACTTCTCGCCGGTCGGGACGGCACTGTCGGCAGCCGGGACGGCGCTGTCGGCGGTCGGGACGGCGCTCACGGCCGGCTCGGGCGCCTTCTCCGCAGCGCCCTCCGCCGGCCGCTCGCCGTTCAGGACCCGCTTCGCCGTCACCCGGTCCAGCGCGCCCTCCCAGCGGGACACCGCGAACACCGCGACGCAGTTGCCCAGCAGGTTGGTCGCCACCCGCATCGAGTCCATGATGCGGTCGACGCCGAGCAGCAGGGCGACCGCGGCGGCCGGGATGACGCCCAGTGCGGAAGCGGTCGCGGACAGCGCGAGGAACGCCGAACCCGGCACGCCCGCCATGCCCTTGCTGGTGAGCATCAGCACCAGGACGACGGTGACCTGCTGCCCGAGCGAGAGGTCGACGCCGATGGCCTGCGCGATGAAGAGCGTGCCGATGGAGAGGTAGATGGAGGCGCCGTCGAGGTTGAAGGAGTAGCCGGTCGGCAGCACCAGGCCCACCGCGTCGTCCCGGCAGCCCGCGGCCCGCAGCTTCTGCATCATCCGCGGCATCACCGTCTCGCTGGATCCGGTGCCGAGCGCGAGCAGCAGTTCCTCACGGGTGTAGCGGACGAACTTCCACAGGCTCAGCCCGGTGACGGCCTTCAGGGCCAGCCCGAGCAGGACGAGGAAGACCAGCGCGACGCCGTAGCAGACCGCGATCAGCTTGCCGTACGTCGCCATCGCGCCCAGCCCGTACTCCCCGACGAGATGAGCGGTGGCGCCGAGGACCGCGAGCGGGGCGAGCTTCATGATGTAGCCGACGATGGTGAAGACGACGTCCTGGACCTGCTCGATCAGCGGCAGGATCTGCGGCACCTTCCGCTGCCCGAGGTGCAGCAGCGCCGCGCCCACCAGACAGGCCAGCACCAGGACCTGGAGCAGCGAGTTCTCGGCGAACGCACCGATCGCGCTGTCCGGCAGGGACTCCAGGACGAACTGGGCGGCGGAGGGCAGGTGACTGCCGCCCGTCTTGGCGTCGACGGCGCCCTTGTCGAGCGATGCCGGGTCGACGTGCATCCCGGCGCCGGGCGCGAAGATGTTGCCGGCCAGCAGCCCGACGACCAGCGCGATGCTGGTGGCGACCTCGAACCAGAGCAGGGCCTTGACGCCGATCCGGCCGAAGGACTTGAGGTCACCGGCCTTGGTGATGCCGGCGACCACGACGCAGAAGACCAGCGGGGCGATCATCGACTTGATCAGCCGGACGAAGCCGTCGCCGAGCGGCTGGAGCGACGAGCCCGCCCCCGGCCACAGGCGCCCTACGACGACGCCGAGGACCAGGGCGACGAGTACCTGCGTGAACAGGCTGGTGCGCAGGAGACGGCCTGCGCGGCGTACAAGCGTTCCGTTGGCGTGCGGCACGGGCACTCCTACATGGACGGATTCTGGCATGCGGAATTTAACTTCCGCGACCCGTCACTATTGCGGCCCGTGGTTCCTGACGAAAGAGGCCGGTGAAATTTCCCGCGAAATCTTGGAGCTTGATCCAAGCCACGCGCACCCGGGTGTTCCCGCCGGGCGCACTTCACCCCGCCACCTGCGCACTCAGACCGAAAGGTGAGCTTTGTCGCCCATCACGACGACGGGGTGCCGCGCCGGATCGAGCGTCCGCAGCAGGGCCGCCATCCCGGCCTTGGGGAGGCTGACGCAGCCGGAGGTCCCGCTGCCGTGGTCGAGGTGCAGCCAGATCCCGCCACCCCTGGTCTGCCCCTGAGGCCGCGTCGGATCCAGCGGGGAGGTGCCCTTGACGCGGTTGTAGTTGATGGCGACCACATAGTCGAAGTCGTGCCGGGTGCCCTTGTCCCAGTACGGGGGCGGGGTGAACTCCGTCGAATGCGTATAGGGCAGCCGGGCCCCCGGGTCCGTGAGGACGCCGCCCGCGTCGGTCAGCGTGAACACCCCGACGGGACTGCGCTTGTCGCCCTCGTGGTGATTCAGCGTCCAGCCGTTGCGCCCGTTGTGCGCGGCCCAAGTCGCCTTGCGGTCCCAGCCCTTGGCGCCCTTTTCGTAGAGCACGACGGTGGATTCGGCGGAGTCCGCACCCTGGCCGTAGACCGCCACGACCTGCCGGGACTCCGCGGGGATCCGCGCCCGCAGTGCGCCGCCGACCTCGGGAATGTCCTTGAGGTGCGTGGTCGCCGACCGGCCGCGCGCCGGGCCGCCCGGCCGCTCCCCCTTCCCGGCGCCGTCGTCCTTGCCCTCGCCGCCGCCCGCACCGCTCCCGCAGCCCGCCAGAAGAACCAGACCCACTGCGGCCACCGCCGCCGTCCGCATCACATTGCCCGCAATTCGCATGGGCACATCGTCGCACCGGAAGTCCGGCGAACCTTCAGCACCCGCCCGTTGCGTACGCGTCCCACACGATTGGCCCGATATCCGCGGCGACGACGGAAAACCGTTTGAAATCGGCCCGTCCGGCACGCCAACCTTCGTCTTCCGCCCCCGCTTCCGCTCCCCCTGCGCTCCCGCCCGTCGCACCGCCTCCCGCGGGCCGGGCGCCCACCCTCGACCGCCTTGGACATCATGCACATTCGCGATCTTCCGCACCCCGATCCCGGCGTCCCGGACGTCCGCACGGGTGGCAGATTCCTCCTCTGGCTCTACCGCCGGCAGCTCGGCGGGCAGGCCAAGGCCCTCGTGTGGGGACTGGTGCACACCGGCGCCGTGGCCTCGTTCCCGGTGCCGGTGGGCATCGCCGTACAGGCCGCGGTGGACCGAGACGGCGGCCAACTGGCCCTGTCCGGCGGCCTCATGGTGCTCCTGGGGGTATTGGTCTCCCTCGGTGACGTCATGCTGCACCGCTCGGCGGTCACCAACTGGATCACCTCCGTCGCCCGCGTACAGCAGCTGCTCGCCCGCAAGACCACCGAGCTCGGCGCGGCCATGACCCGGCGCGTGGCCGCGGGTGAGATCGTCGCCGTCAGCACCGGCGACCTGGAGAAGATCGGCTGGTTCGTCGAGGCGATCTCCCGGTTCGGGGCCGCGGCACTGACCTCGGTCGGCGTCTGCGTCGCCCTGGTCGTCCTGCAGCCCGCCCTCGGCATCGTGGTGGCCCTGGGCGTACCCGTCCTGGCGCTGGCCGTGCTCCCGCTGCTGCCGCCCGCCACCCGGCGTGCCGACGCCCAGCGCGAGAAGGCGGGCAAGGCCACCGAGCTGGCCTCCGACACCGTCGCCGGACTGCGCGTACTGCGCGGCATCGGCGGTGAGGACCTCTTCCTCGGCCGCTACCGCAGCGCCTCCCAGGAGGTTCGCAGGGCCGCCGTCCGCAGCGCCCGTATGTGGTCCCTGATCTCGGCCGTACAGGTCGTGCTGCCGGGCCTGCTGCTGATCGCCGTCGTCTGGTACGGCGTCCGGCTCGCCCTGGCCGGCCGGATCGCCATCGGCGAACTCGTCACCGTCTACAGCGCGGTCGCCTTCCTGCTCTACCCCCTCCGCCACTTCGAGGAGATCGCCATGGCGTACTCCTTCTCCCGGCCGTCGGCCAAGCGCGCGGCGCGGGTGCTGGCGCTGAGCCGCCCCGCCGAGGGCCGGATCGCCGGGGACGGGACGGCGGACGGCGAGCTGCACGACCCGCTCAGCGGGCTGAGCGCCGCGGCCGGCCGGCTGACCGCGGTGGTCTGCGGCGATCCCGACGCCGCGGGCCGGCTCGCCGACCGGCTCGGCGGCCACCCCCCGGAGCGGGACGAGGCGGCGCCGGCCGTGCCGTCCGTCCTCCTCGGCGGCACACCGCTGGACGACCTGCCGCGCGCGGCCGCCCGGACGGCCGTGCTCGTTCAGGACAAGGACCCCGTCCTGCTCTCCGGCACCCTCCGCGAACTCCTCGACGTGCCCGCCTCCGGGCGGGTGACGGCGGCACAGGCGCTGGCCGCCGCGCAGTGCGGCGATGTACTGACCGCGCTCGCGCAGGCGTCCGCCGACGACTGCGGCGATCCGATGCGCACCCGCATCACCGAACGCGGCCGGTCCCTCTCGGGCGGCCAGCGTCAGCGCCTGGCGCTGGCCCGGTCGCTGGTCACCGATCCCGCCGTCCTGGTGCTGGACGAGCCGACCAGTGCCGTCGACTCCCACACCGAGGCCCGTATCGCCGACGGGCTGCGCGACATCCGCACGGGCCGCACAACGGTGGTCCTCACCTCCAGCCCGCTGCTGCTCGACAAGGCCGACGAGGTGGTCTTCCTCCCGTCCGGCACGGTCGCCGCCTCAGCCACCCACCGCGAATTGCTGCGCACCCACCCCGCGTACCGCGCCGTCGTCACCCGCGAGACCGACGACACCCCGCCCCGCGCGGCCCTCACCGCTCCATCCGAACGACGCGACCGGCTCGACCCGATCGACCCGATCGACCGGCTCGACCAGATCGAGGAGACCGCATGATCGGCCTGGCGCCGCCGGAACACGATCCGGACGCCCCGCAGACCACCACGACCCTGCCCGTCGGCTCCCCGGCGACCGTGCGCGGGTACGTCGCCGACCTGATCCGGCGTCACCGACGCGCCTTCACCGTCCTGGTCGGCGTGAACGCCGCGGCGGTGATCGCGTCGATGGCCGGCCCGTATCTGCTCGGCGGCCTGGTCGAGGACCTCTCCGCGGGCCACCGGGACATCCAGCTGACCCGCGCCGTCGTGCTGTTCGCGCTGGCGCTGGCCGCGCAGACCCTGTTGGTGCGGATGGTCCGGCTGCGCGGGGCGATGCTCGGCGAGCAGATGCTGGCCGACCTCCGCGAGGACTTCCTCGTACGGTCCGTGGCACTGCCGCCGAGCGTCCTGGAGCGGGCCGGCACCGGCGATCTGCTGTCGCGTATCACCACCGACATCGACCGGCTGTCCGAAGCGATGCGCGAGGCCGTGCCGCAGCTGTCCATCGGCGTGGTGTGGATCGCGCTGCTGATCGGCGGGCTCACCGTGACCGCGCCGCCGCTCGCGCTGTCCGTACTCGTCGCGCTGCCCCTGCTGATCGTCGGGTGCCGCTGGTACTTCACCCGCGCGCCGGGCGCCTACCGCTCCGAGGCCGCCGGGTACGCCGCCGTCTCCGCCGCGCTCACCGAGACCGTGGACGCGGGCCGCACCATCGAGGCCCACCGGCTGGGAGCCCGCCGGGTCGCGCAGTCGGAGCGCCGTGTCCGAGAGTGGACACAGTGGGAGCGGTACACGCTCTACCTGCGGTCGGTGCTCTTCCCCGTCGTCAATGTGACGCATGTGCTGCTGCTCGGTTCGGTGCTGCTGCTCGGCGGCGTGTTCGTCATGCACGGACAGCTGACACCCGGCCAACTGACGACGGGTGCGCTGCTGGCGCAGATGATGACCGAGCCGATCGGCATGGTCCTGCGGTGGTACGACGAGCTGCAGGTGGCCCAGGTCTCCATCGCCCGGCTGGTGGGCGTACGGGAGATCGAGCCGGAGGCCGCGGACGAGCGGGTGACGCCCGACGGCCGGGACGTGTGCGCCGACGAGGTGCGCTTCGGCTACCGGGCCGGGGTCGATGTGCTGCACGACGTCTCGCTGCGGATCCGCCCCGGCAGCAGGCTGGCCCTGGTCGGCCCGTCCGGCGCCGGAAAGTCGACGCTGGGCCGGCTGCTCGCGGGGATCTACGGGCCGCGGACGGGCACCGTCACCCTGGGCGGGGCAGAGTTGTCCGAGATGCCCGCCGAGCGGGTCCGCGCGCATGTGGCCCTGGTCAACCAGGAACACCACGTCTTCGTGGGCTCGTTGCGCGACAATCTGCTGCTCGCCCGCACGAACGCGGCCGATGCCGAACTGTGGGCGGCGCTCGGCGCGGTGGACGCGGACACCTGGGCGCGGGCGCTGGAGGCGGAGCTGGACACCGAGGTCGGCTCGGGCGGGCACCCGCTCACGCCCGCGCAGGCCCAGCAGATCGCGCTGGCCCGGCTGGTGCTCGCCGACCCGCACACGCTGGTGCTGGACGAGGCGACGTCCCTGCTGGACCCGCGGGCGGCACGCCACCTGGAACGCTCCCTGGGCAAGGTGCTCGACGGCCGTACGGTCGTCGCCATCGCGCACCGGCTGCACACCGCGCACGACGCCGATCTGATCGCCGTCGTCGAGGAGGGCCGGATCAGCGAACTGGGCAGCCACCATGAGCTGGTGGCCGCGGACGGCGCCTACGCGGCGCTGTGGCGGTCCTGGCACGGCTGACGGATCGGGCCCCGCCGATACGGGTGCGCCGCGGCCTGTCGCAGGCCGCGGCGCACACCGGTCGGATCACACACCGGTCGGATCACACACCGGTGGGATCACACACCGGTCAGATGTAGCCGAGGGCGCCCAGACCGCCGAGGCCGCCGAGGACCATGAAGACCGGCATCAGCACCTTGAGCTCCACCCAGCTGCCCGCCTTGAAACGCATGGCCTTGGGCGGGCCGAGCGGATACCAGCGCTTGCGGCCTATCGGGATCGGCCACAGCACCGGACAGCCGGAGACGGTCAGCGCGTCACCGATGTCGTGGACCAGCGCACCGAGCACCACCGGCAGCCCCAACCACAGGTACTGCTGGCCCGGTTCCGTGAACAGCCAGCTCGCGCCGTTGCCCGGCTGGTCGAGGATGCCGCCCAGGATCCAGGCCGCGGCGGCGCCCAGCAGCCACACCAGGACATCGCTGGAGACCCGCGCCGCCCGCCACAGCAGGCCCTCGATGGCGAGCACCATATGGACGAAGAGGATACCGAGGACCGCCCAGCGGCCGCCCTGCATCGCCAGCAGCGACATCCCACCACCGACGAGGACCGCCCACAGCCAGGTATGGGTGAGGGTGCGGTGCCCGCCGTTGCGCGTCGAATCGCCGCGCATCCTCGTCGCCTTGTAGACCGCGTGCGAGAGGGCGTCGACCACCTCGCACACGATCCGCGAAAGCGGCCCGAAGGCCCGGGAGATGGTGGCGGACTTGTGATCGAGGTCGGGGGCGAGTGCCGCACCGGCGCAGATCAGAGCTCCGCAGACGAGCACCGGCCACGGCATCGGATACCCGGCGGCGTCGGCCGCTGCGCCCACCCCCAGCCAGGCCGCGGCCCCGGACAGCGAGTGCGCCGGTCCCATCATGGTCGATCCCCCACCTTGTCTGTCGGCTGCCGGTGGCAGCTGTGTCGGCTCTCGCGCTGTGGACGCCGCGCCGGTGACGCTGCGCTGGTGACGCCTCGTCGGCCCGGCCACTCAGCGTAGCGTCAGATGATCTCCCCAGATCGCGCGGGTGCGGCCTCAGACGCTCAGCACCTCGTCGAGCCAGTCGAAGGCCCGCTGGTCGAACCGTGAACGGTTCCAGCTCTCGCAGTGCCCGGCCGACCCCTCGTCAGCGGTGAAGCGGACCAGGTGCTTGGGGCAGCGCAGTGCGTCGTACAGCTGCTCCGCCTGCGCCGAGGTGGGGTCGTTCTCGGCCGCCGCGACCAGGGTGGGGCAGTTGATGGTCGGCGCCACCTCCGCCAGCCGGTAGCGGCTCATCTCCACCACGTACTCGCCGAGTGTGCGCAGCCCGTGCACCCACAGGCCGCGCTGGATCAGCTTCCACTTCAGGGTCGGATCGTCCGCGACCCCGGCGAGGTAGGGGTCCAGTTCCGCCGGATCGACCTTGGGCAGCCGCTCCTTGAGCTCGTCCGGCAGGGGCAGCTGCTGGGCGAGCGACGAGGGATCCCACTGTCCCGGGTCGGCGATCAGCGCCGCGATCCGCGGCTCGCCGCTGACCCCGCGCGGTGCCAGGCAGCCGCCGAAGCTCCAGCCCATGACGGCGATCCGCCCAGGATCGATCTCCGGCAGGGTGAGGGCGTGGTCGACGACGGGACGGAGCACGGTGTCCCAGTCCGGCCGCAGCGTCCGGCCGTCCTTGATCAGGGCCCTGCCCTGGCCGGGCCCGTCGACGAGCAGACAGGCATAGCCGCGGCGCAGCGCGGGAACCGCATGCGACCAGTACATCTCGTGGATGTTGGAGTCGTAGCCGTTGACGCCGATGAGAGTGGGGCGGGGCGTGTCCCCGTCCTGTGGCGCACACAGGTAGCCGGGCAGGGTGCCGCCCTCGAAGGGGATCTCCACGGGCCGCATCGGGTGCGGCGCGAGTTCGGCGAAGCGGGCGAAGCAGCGGCTCTCCCGGTCGAACGCCTCGACCAGCCGGGGATCGATCGGGGCGCCGAACAGCGGGAAGTAGGAGGCGCGGTAATAGGTGGCCGCCCGCAGATACGCCTCGCGGGCGCTGACCCGGCGCCCCCGGCTGTCGCTCTCGCGCGCCCAACCCTCGACCGTGGCGGCGGTGGCCGTCCACTCCCGGTGCCACCCGGCGAAGTCCCCAGGGACGATACGTCCCAGGGTCTTCTCGCACTCGCCGTACTCGGAGCCGCCGCGGGTGCTGAGCGCGAGCGCCCGCTCGGCGAACGACTGGAACAGCGGATCGCTGCAGAGACGGGGCACGGGCGTGGCTCCTCGGCGAGGACGGCAGCGGACGCCTCACTCCTACCCTCGCGCGGCGCGAGCGGGCGCATGCCTGCCGGTATCCCCACCGAACGGTCGATCGCCGCGCGCTATGCGGCCCCGGCCGCCGCCGGCACCTCGGCGGTACGGGCGGCAGCCCTCAGCCGCAATGGCGTGTAGACGGCCACCGCGACCACGAAGGCCACGTAGTAGGCGAGGTCGGCGCCGTGCAGGGCGGCCGCCACCGGGCCGACGAACAGGGTCGTGTCCATGAACGGCACCGCGGCGGCGAACGCGGCCACGAAGGCGGCGGTCGCGGGCCACCACGGCTGGGGGCGGGCGAACTCCGCCGCCACGTCGAAGGGCGCGCCCTTCCTGGCACGGGCCCGCAGCCGTGCGTCGACGATCACCACACCGATGAAGCCGGGTATCCAGTACCCCACGAACAGCAGCACGTTCTGGAAGCGGGCGGTGGTGTCCGCCGAGTGCATCCACAGCACCAGCAGAAAGCCGAGCACGGCGGCCACGCCGGCTGCCAGCGGCCGGGGAAGGCGCACGCCGGCCGCCTGGAGGGCCAGGGATCCGCTGTAGTCGTTCATGGCGTTGCTGCACACGGCCGCGGCCGCGATGGCCAGCAGCCCGAACGTGCCCAGGGCACCGCCGCCCAGCAGGCCGTGGACCCCGGCGGCGGTCTGGTCGGTGAACAGCTTGGCGCCCCACAGCCCCAGCGCCTGGACCCAGACGAAGGAGAACACCATCCCGCCAGCGGAGTACCAGAACATCCGCAGCCGGGAGGTCGTACGGGGCAGATAGCGGCTGAAGTCCGAGGCGTACGGCGCCCACGAGATCGCCAGGCTCAGCGCGATCGTGCTGGTCAGGACGAAGGCCCCGGCACGGTCGGCACCGTGCGCGGAGCCCGTCGCGGGGAGCGGCACGTCGGACAGCAGCTTGACGCTGAGCACCACGAAGGCGGCACCCAGTACGAAGGTCATCCAGCTCTGGAGCTGGTGCAGGGCTTCATACCCGAAGACGCCGACCGCCCCTTGGAGCAGCAGGACCACCAGCGCCCCCACCCAGAACGGCCAGCCGAGCAGCTGGGCCAGCGCCTCACCGCCGAAGAGTCCGATGAGCGCGTCCCAGGCGATGGAGGAGAGCCACTGCAGAACGCCGGGCAGCGCCACACCCCGGCCGAAGGCCAACCGGGACAGCGGGAGCTGGCCGGTGCCGGTACGGCTGCCCCAGGTGCACAGATAGGCGGCGGGAAGTGCGCCGGCGACCGTGCCCAGCACCATGGCGATCAGCGCGGTCCAGAAGTCCAGACCGAGTGATATGCCAACAGTTCCGGTGAAAACGCCGCTCATGGTGAGATTGGGCGCAAACCACACCGTGAAGAGTCGGCCGGGCTTCCCGTAGCGGTTGCTTTCGGGCACCGGCTCGATGCCGTGCCCTTCGACCGCCAGGTCGCCGGCTCGCGCGGGCATGCGCCCGCCGAAGGTGGACTGCTCGATGGTCATGGCTCTCCCAGGCTTCAACTACAGCGCCTCACGGTAAGCCGGGGGTGTGCAGGACGGGAAACAGGGCGGTGGCCGGCCGGGTCCGTCCCACATGGTGGGCGCCCGGCGGGCCGTGGCCTCCCGCCCTGCGGAACGGACCCGGCTGCGGCTGCGCGTCCCCTTCTTGCGCATCGACGGCCCGTCCCGCGCACGGGCCGTGCCCCGGCCTCGCGAACGGGCCTCATCACCGCAGCTCAGACGGCACCGGGTGACCGCCGTCACCGATCCCGGGGCTGTCCGGGCGGTCAGATGATCAAGAGATGTACGACCGGTTCCCTGATCCGGGCCGAGGGCAGGCAGTATGGGGGCGTGACCCTCATCGATCATCTGCCGAACGACGCCGACCCCGATGCCCTCTTCGAAGCCTTTTCGAGCTGGGCCGAGCAGCAGGGCATCTCGCTCTACCCTGCCCAGGAGGAGGCGCTGATCGAGGTGGTCTCGGGCGCGAACGTCATCCTCTCCACCCCCACCGGCTCCGGAAAGAGCCTGGTGGCGGCCGGTGCGCACTTCACCGCTCTGGCCAACGACCAGGTCACCTTCTACACCGCGCCCATCAAGGCCCTGGTGTCGGAGAAGTTCTTCGATCTGTGCAAGTTGTTCGGCACCGAGAACGTCGGGATGCTGACCGGCGACGCGTCGGTCAACTCCGACGCTCCGGTCATCTGCTGCACCGCGGAGGTGCTGGCGTCCATCGCACTGCGCGACGGCAGGCACGCCGACATCGGCCAGGTGGTGATGGACGAGTTCCACTTCTATGCCGAGGCGGACCGCGGCTGGGCCTGGCAGATTCCGCTGCTGGAACTGCCGCAGGCGCAGTTCGTCCTGATGTCGGCGACGCTCGGCGACATGGCCCGGTTCGAGGAGGACCTGACCCGGCGTACCGGCAAGCCGACGTCGGTGGTCCGCTCCGCGACCCGGCCCGTACCGCTGTCGTACGAATACCGCACGACGCCCATGACGGAGACGCTCACCGAGCTGCTGGAGACCCGCCAGTCCCCGGTCTACATCGTGCACTTCACCCAGGCCGCCGCGGTGGAGCGGGCGCAGGCGCTGATGAGCATCAATATGTGCACGCGCGCCGAGAAGGACGAGATCGCGCAGCTCATCGGGAACTTCCGGTTCACCACCAAGTTCGGGCGGAACCTTTCGCGGTACGTCCGGCACGGCATCGGTGTGCACCACGCCGGCATGCTGCCGAAGTACCGCCGGCTCGTGGAGAAGCTGGCCCAGGCGGGTCTGCTGAAGGTGATCTGCGGTACGGACACCCTCGGCGTCGGCGTCAACGTGCCCATCCGGACAGTGTTGTTCACCGCGCTGACGAAGTACGACGGGACCCGGGTACGGACGCTGCGGGCCCGGGAGTTCCATCAGATCGCGGGCCGCGCGGGCCGGGCCGGGTTCGATACGGCGGGCTTCGTGGTCGCCCAGGCCCCCGAGCACGTGGTGGAGAACGAGAAGGCGCTGGCGAAGGCGGGCGACGACCCGAAGAAGCGCCGCAAGGTCGTCCGCAAGAAGGCGCCGGAGGGCTTCGTCAACTGGGGCGAGAACACCTTCGAGAAGCTCATCGCCTCCGACCCCGAACCGCTGACCTCCCGCTTCCGGGTCACGCACGCCATGCTGCTGTCCGTGATCGCCCGGCCGGGCAATGCCTTCGACGCGATGCGCAGACTGCTGGAGGACAACCACGAGCCGCGCCGGAACCAGCTGCGCCACATCCGCCGGGCCATCGCGATCTACCGGTCGCTGCTGGACGGCGGAATCGTGGAGCGGCTGGCGGAGCCGGACGCGGAGGGCCGGATCGTGCGGCTGACCGTCGATCTCCAGCAGGACTTCGCGCTCAATCAGCCACTGTCCACCTTCGCGCTGGCCGCCTTCGACCTGCTCGACCCCGAGTCGCCGTCCTACGCGCTCGACATGGTCTCGGTCGTGGAGTCGACGCTGGACGATCCGCGTCAGATCCTGGCCGCGCAGCAGAACAAGGCCCGGGGCGAGGCGGTCGCCCAGATGAAGGCCGACGGCGTCGAGTACGAGGACCGCATGGAGCGGCTCATGGACGTCGAGTACCCCAAGCCGCTGGACGAGCTGCTCTCCCACGCCTACGACCTCTACCGCAGGAGCCATCCGTGGGTCGGCGACCATCCGCTGTCGCCGAAGTCGGTCATCCGCGATATGTACGAACGCGCCATGACCTTCACGGAGTTCACCTCGCACTACGAGCTGGCGCGGACCGAGGGAATCGTGCTGCGCTACCTCGCGAGCGCCTTCAAGGCGCTGGACCACACCGTGCCGGACGACCTGAAGTCCGAGGATTTCCAGGACATCGTCGCCTGGCTGGGCGAGATGGTGCGGCAGGTGGACTCCAGCCTGCTGGACGAGTGGGAACAGCTCGCCAATCCCGCGGAGGAGACGGCGGAGCAGGCCGCGGAGCGCGCCGATCAGGTCCGACCCGTCACGGCCAACGCCCGCGCCTTCCGCGTGTTGGTGCGCAATGCGATGTTCCGGCGGGTGGAGCTGGCGGCACTGGACAAGGTCGAGGAGCTCGGCGAGATGGATGCCGACTCCGGCTGGGGCGTGGACGCCTGGGGCGACGCGATGGACGCCTACTGGGACGAATACGACGAGCTCGGCACCGGCCCGGACGCGCGGGGCCCGAAGTTGCTGCAGATTCAGGAGGATGCCGCGCACGGCCTGTGGAAGGTGCGGCAGACTTTCGCCGACCCGAACGGTGATCACGACTGGGGCATCTCCGCGGAGGTGGATCTGGCCGCCTCCGACGAGGAGGGGCGCGCGGTGGTGCGCGTCACCGATGTGGGTCAGCTGTGACGAGACGGCTTCGACCGAGGCCGTCGACGGATGCGACGGAGGTCCACCGGCCATGACCAACCCCGCCGAGAAGCTGGTGGATCTCCTCGATCTCGAGCGGATCGAAGTGAACATCTTCCGGGGCCGCAGTCCGCAGGAAAACCTCCAGCGGGTCTTCGGCGGGCAGGTCGCGGGCCAGGCCCTGGTGGCGGCCGGGCGAACCACCGAAGGAGACCGCCCGGTCCACTCGTTGCACGCCTACTTCCTGCGTCCGGGCCGGCCCGGCGTGCCGATCGTGTACCAGGTCGAGCGGGTACGCGACGGGAGGTCCTTCACCACACGCCGGGTCGTCGCCGTCCAGCAGGGACGCACGATCTTCAATCTGACCGCCTCCTTTCACCGACCGGAACCCGGCTTCGACCATCAGTTGCCGATGCGCCGGTCCGTGCCCGGCCCGGAGGAACTGCCCACGGTCGCCGAGGAGGTCCGCCGGCACCTGGGCGACCTGCCCGAGGCCCTGGAGCGCTTCGCCCGCCGACAGCCGTTCGACATTCGCTACGTCGACCGATTGCGCTGGACGCCGGACGAGATCGAGGGAGCGGAGCCGCGCAGCGCGGTATGGATGCGTGCGGTGGGGCCCTTGGGCGACGACCCGCTGGTGCACACCTGTGCGCTGACCTACGCCAGCGATATGACGCTGCTGGACGCCGTCCGCATCCCGATCGAGCCGCTGTGGGGCCCCCGGGGCTTCGACATGGCCTCCCTCGACCATGCGATGTGGTTCCACCGTCCGTTCCGTGCGGATGAATGGTTCCTCTACGACCAGGAATCACCGATCGCCACCGGCGGCCGGGGGCTGGCCCGCGGCCGGATCTACGACCGCGAGGGCAGACTGCTGGTCTCCGTCGTCCAGGAGGGGCTCCTACGCCCTTATGGCCCAAGCCATATGGACGGGACCGACAAGGACGCTGCTCCAGAGGCGACCACCTGAGAGACCCCGGACGCGGCGCCAGGGGGCCGTCTCCTCATCGACGCCACAGCCACCACGGCTCAGGCCCGGCCGGTAGGGGCCCCGGGGAAACGAACCCAAGGCACGTGGACACGCGCCGAATGCCGGGTGTGCGTCGTTCTCCGCTACCGCTCTCACCAGGAGTGTTCTCCTTATGACCCCCCGTTCGGGTGGCTCTCACACCGTCACCGTCTCATCAGGGAAGTGTTCAAGCGCTATCTCAGAAAAGCGCCTGAGCGCCATCCAGCAAGGAGACAAGGCAGCCATGGCTCAAGGCACAGTGAAATCCTTCAACGCGGAGAAGGGGTACGGGTGGATCACGCCGGAGGGCAGTGGATCGGACCTCTTCGCCCACTACAGCGAAATTCAGTCGAGCGGCTTCAGGTCCCTCGATGAGGGCGACAAGGTCGAATTCGAGATCGGGCAAGGGACAAAGGGCCCGCAGGCTCAGCACATTGTGAAGCTCTGAAACCAAATCGGTCGCAGACGTCCACCGGCTGCCCGGTGGACGTTCCCGCCCACGCCGCGAGCCCGGCACACGACGCAGCGCGATCGCCCAGCCCAGCCCAGCCCAGCCGGGTGTCGTACCTCCGGGCCTCCGCCTGGACACCCGCCTCCGTCGCGCCGCCGCACCCTCCGTTCGGCTTCCGCCGCACGGTGCCATCGGCACAGCGCCGGAAGGTCCGCCGGGGCGTGATGGTCACCCGGCACGAGGCGAACCACGTCCGTGGCCGCCACCGTGCACCGCGTCCCCGCGTCCCCGCGTCCCCGCGTCCCCGCGTCCCGCAGGACAGTCACGCACGGGAGGCCCTCCCGCCTCACCACGGACAGGCGGCGTGTGGACCGATGCGCTGGTGCGCCGGAAGCGGCGGTTCCTGCTGTACCACCCCACGGCGCCGCTTCTCTCGCGAGCGGACAGAACCCGTTCCGCCCGAAGACCACTGATCCAGCTGGTCGGTGGCCGAATTGCTGTAGGCATAACCCGCAACCGCAACCCTCCGCCATAGCCGCTCGGGCAGGTCAAAGAACTGCCCAAGGTGCGAGGCCAGGAGCGCTTTTCCACGGGTCGAGCATAGGGGCCCACCATTCGGCGTAAGGCCAGGCGCGTGTGTTTGCCTGAGAAGGGCCTGGGGGATCTAATGGCCCACGAAGCAACTCATTTGGCGTAACGACCCACCAAGTACGCCCAGAAGGGGGCTGGTTGGCATGCCCGCGAACCCGAAACGCGGAGAAGACCCGCCGCGCCCATACATCGAAATCCGCGTGGGGGAAGCCCACTTCACTTGCGGTCGGGCCCCGGTCCGGTTCACCACCGGAGTGATCACGCTCGCCGTGTCGTTCGCAACCTGGTGGTTCTCGACGCACTAGCAAGCCGATCGGGCGAGGGACCAACAGCCTCCCGGTGGACGCGAACACCGGTCACTAATGTGCCAAGCCATGCCCCCCCGTCGGAACATGTTCTGACCTCTACACACCCAAGCCAAAAGCCGCTTGGGCCGCGTCGATAATCACATGGAGACACCCTTCCTGGCGCTCCCCCTCAAGCCTGCGGCGTTACCACCAGCAGGTGTGCAACTCCCTTGCCCTCACGGGAAGATCCTGATCACGCGACGCACTCCCCCTGGAGTACGCCCGGAAGGCTCATACCGTGAATGACGCAACTCCGCCTGCATTCACGTGGTGTGGGTTCCGCATGGGTAACTTCCGCATGATCGCCGGACGGGCCCCGCACGGTTCTTCGCAGGCGCGGCCGGCACCGCGGCAGGAGCCCTGATCGCTTGGCGGGTCAACACCCATTGGGACATACCCCTCAAGGATCCCAGTCGGAATCGAACCGGCGCACTCCCGCCAACAGGCGGACGCCCTCATCACCGAGCTACGGGATCAGGGACCAACTCCCTTGCCTCGTCCCGAAGGAGGGGACGGGGGCACAGGAGGAGCCGACGGCTGAGGGATCGCACCCGCCTCCACGCCCGACGCCGGAGAGGGCGGCCATGACCCCGCCTTCATCTCCATTGCCGGCCCTCTCGCCATATTCCTGGGCCCCACCATTTCCACTTCCGCTTTCTGACCGGAGAGCGTCCGACAGGAGACGCCAGATCGCCCTAAGAGGGGGCCCTTCGTTCTCCGTAGGGACGGGCACGACCGTCCCAGGAAGTACTTGCTCAGGGCGCCGCAGGAACTGTCCGAGCCCCCTGGGAGGGGCCGTTCAGGAAGCTCGGCGGCTCATTCCGCCGGGCCGCCGCCGGCCGCGCCGAGCCGGCACGGAGCCGGCCCGGGTCTTCGTGGCGGGCGGCCTCCAGGGCGCGGGAGAGATTGACGCGGTACCACAGCACCTCGTCGAACTCCTCCGCCGTCAATACCCGCTCCAGCGACTCGCGGGCGGCGACGGTCGCTGTGATCACCGAGACGAAGACGGGTTTGAGCCGGCGGAGCAGCGACCGCTCCCTGGGGTCCTCGACCACCGAGGCCGTCTCCTCCGGCGGCAGTACGGCAGCGAGCACCGCCGCCGACTCCCACGGGTCGCCCGTCTGCCCCATCAGCTGTGCCACCCGCCGGGCACGCCACTGCCGTGGCCGCCAGTCCTGCCCGCCGTCGAGCATCACACGCATCGCGGCGGGGGTGTTGCCCGCCAGCAACTCCGGCTCGCGATCGGCGAATTCGGCGATCTCGGCGGCGAGATAGAGCCACACCACCGCGCCGTAACGGTTCACATAGAACCTGACCGGGCCGCAGCAGCCGGCGCGTGTCAGGCGCTGGAAGCGTCCGGGGCCGATCCGCAGCAGCTCGGCCGCCTCGTTCGTGCCGACCGTACGGACGCGCTCGCGGAGCGCCTCGGGAAAACCCGGCTCGGCCTGCAGCCGGGCGATCTCCTCCGCCGCCACCCGGCGCCGCCCGAGGGGCCCGGCGACGCCCGGCCGGCCTTCCGCTCCGGCCACACGCACCTCACCGAGCTGGGTGGCGAGCTCGAACTCGCCACTCCGCAGCTCCAGTTCCTGGGCGGCCCGCCCCACAGCAAGCGTTTGCCGCCCCTCGCACGTCACTGTCATGTCGAACTCCCCCGCGCCTCAGTCGATTACTGACAGTCACGACTTTAGCGGCGGGCTGTGACAGTGCGTCAACCGCCACCTCAGACCTGTGGATAACTTTCCGTCCGGCGGACCGCGACGCCCAAGTGCTCCCCCACGCGATTGACCAACAGCGTCATTTCGTAGGCGATCTGCCCCATGTCCGCCTCCGCTCCGGCCAGCACACACAGACAACTACCGTCCCCCGCCGACGTCACGAACAGCATGCCGTCGTCGAACTCGACCATGGTCTGGCGCACCTGCCCGGCACGAAAGTGCAGCCCGGACCCCTTCGCAAGGCTGTGCAGTCCCGAGGCGACCGCCGCGAGATGTTCCGCGTCCGCCCTTTCCAACTCCTGACTCGCGCCGGTCACCAGCCCGTCGCTGGAGAGGACCATCGCGTGCCGTACCTTCTCCACCCGCTTGGTCAGGTCGTCCAGCAGCCAGTCGAGTCCGCTGCTCAGTGCCATGCCGCTTCCTCCCCGTGTCTCCGTCCGCTTCCTTGACCGGACGGCAGTGCGCAGTCAGTGTGCGACCGCCGTGCCAGCCTGTCCCACCTCCGGCGTCTCGGCAAGCGGGTCCGCGGACCGGCGTGCCACTGCGCGCCGTGTCCGCGACGGCGGGAGGATGTCGGCATGGCACACAAGATGACCAAGGACGAGTGGCGGATGTTCCTCTCCGAGGGCACTCGCACCGGCAAGCTGGCGACGGTACGGGCCGACGGTAGCCCGCACATCGCACCGGTGTGGTTCCTCATGGACGGCGACGAGCTGGTGTTCAACACCGGGAAGGAGACGGTCAAGGGCCGCAATATCGCCCGCGACGGCAGGATTTCGCTGTGCGTGGACGACGAACGTCCGCCGTTCTCCTTCGTGGTGGTGCAGGGGTCGGCGGAGATCAGTGGGGATCTCGCCGATGTGCGGCACTGGGCGGCCCGTATCGCGGCCCGCTACATGGGCGAGGACCGCGCCGAGGAGTTCGGCGCCCGCAACGGCGTGCCGGGGGAGCTCCTGGTGCGGGTGCGGATCGAAAAGGCCGTCGCCCTCGCGGGCCTCGCGGACTGACGGACCGTCGGCCTCTGCTACCCCGCGGTGTTCAGCTGCCGGGCGGTGTGCCGCCGCCCGGCGTGCTCCACCAGGCGCACCAGCACTTCCTTGCCCGAGTCGCGGTCGCGCGCGTCGCACAGCACCACCGGGGTCCCCCGGTCCAGGTCGAGCGCGCGGGCCACCTCGTCCGCGCCGTAGGAACGGGACTGGGCGAAGCAGTTGACGGCCACCAGGAACGGTATGGCGTGGCGCTCGAAGTAGTCCACGGCCGGGAAGCAGTCCGCCAGCCGCCGGGTGTCGGCCAGCACCACGGCGCCGAGCGCGCCCTCGGAGAGGTCGTCCCACAGGAACCAGAACCGGCCCTGGCCCGGGGTGCCGAAGAGGTAGAGGGACAGACCCTGTCTGATGGTGATGCGGCCGAAGTCCATGGCCACCGTGGTGGTGGCCTTGCCGTCCACCCCTCCGGTGTCGTCCACCGCCTCCCCCGCCTCGCTGAGCCGCTCCTCGGTGCGCAGCGGACGGATCTCGCTGACCGCCCCCACCAGGGTCGTCTTGCCCGCTCCGAAGCCGCCCGCGACTAAGATCTTCAGGCTCAACGGAGTGTCGGAGCCCGGGGTTTCGCCCTCCTGGGCCCCTCTTGCAGCGTTCATCGGACGTCTCCTCCAGGATGCGGTTCCGCGCACGTCAAGGGGGTGTTCGGATGCAGGGCTCGACAGGGGGAGCCCCCGGCGGCAGAGAGCCGTCCGGAAATCCATGGCGAGGACCGTACCTCTGACTGATCGCGGTTATCTGCAATTTCAACAAAACCGCGGTGATCCGATCGTCGCCTCGTCCCGCCTGGTGACGGTCCTCAATCCTCCGGTGTCCGCCCCCGGTGCCATGCCGTACGGGAACATGGGGGCATGACTCAACAGCAGACAACGGGGCGGGCCGATGGAGCCGTTGGTACGAACGCCCCCGCACGTACCGTCGAACGCAACGGCATCAACCCGGTACCCGTGTCCGAACGGCGCGGCACCGCACGGTCGTTGTTCTGGCCCTGGGCCGCCTCCGGGCTGTCCCTGCTGTGCATCGCGTACGGCAGCTATCTCATGGGCCTGGGGCTCAACCCGTGGCAGGCGGTCGTCACCGGGTTGGTCGGCTATGTGCTGTCGTTCGTCCTGGTCGGCCTGATCTCGGTGGCCGGGGCGCGCACCGGCGCACCCACCATGGCCCTGGGCCGGTCCGCCTTCGGACTGCAGGGCAACAAGCTGCCCACGCTGTTCAGTTATGTCTCCAACGTCGGCTGGGAGACGGTGCTGGTCGCGCTGTCCTCGCTGGGCGGGGCCGCCATCCTGGCGCGGGTCTCCCCCGGTGCCTTCGCACAGGCCGACGGGACGACGCCGACCACCATGGCGCAGGCGCTGTGCTTCGCTGTCACGGCGGTCTCGGTGGTGGTCGTGGGGATCTTCGGCCACGCGCTGATCATGAAGGTGCAGAAGTATCTGACCGCGGCGATCACCCTGATGACCGTGGTGTACATGGTGCTGATGGCCGACCACATCGACCTCCGGGCACTGGGTGGCGGCAGCCCGGCAGGCATAGGCCCCGTCATCGGGGGCGTGGTGTTCGCGATGACGCTGCTGGGGCTGGGGTGGGTCAACTGCGGCGCCGACTACAGCCGTTACCTTCCCACCGCCACCAGCGGCCGGGCCATCACCGGCTGGACGACGCTGGGCGGCGTGCTGGCCCCGGTGGTGCTGCTGGTGTTCGGGGTGCTGCTGAACGCCGGTGACCCCAAGCTCGCCGGGGCCACGGCCGCCGACCCGGTGAGCGCGCTCGCCGCGGCCCTGCCGACCTGGTTCCTGGTGCCGTATCTGCTCACCGCCATCGGGGGCTTCGCATCCGGGGCAATCATGGACATCTACAGCTCGGGCATGTCGATGCTGGCCCTGGGCATCCCTGTCCGGCGCCACTTCGCGGTGCTGGTGGACGGTGTGCTGATGGCCCTCGGGGGCTGGTATGTGCTGTTCGTCTCGCCCAGCTTCTTCGCCACCTTCCAGGCGTTCCTGTCCATCATCGGGGTGGCGATGGCCGCCTGGTCGGCGGTCTTCCTGGTGGAACAGTGGCGCCGCCGCCGGATCGGCTTCGACCTGACCGCCGTGCGGCCCATGGGGTGGCCCGCGGTAGTCTCACTCGCCCTGGCCACCGTCGTCGGACTCGGCCTGGTCACCTCCGCCGATCCGCATATCGCCCGGGTCGTGGGCTTCCTGCTCAGCGACGCCGCCGCGCACGGCACACTGGGCGCCATGAATCTCGGCGTGGTGGTGGCCCTGGCCGTCGCGGCCGTCCTGTACGCCGTGACCGCCCCCCTGGCCGACCGTTCCGCCCCCGAAGGAGAGAGATGACCGACCAGCACGCAGACGGGCCCCACGAGGCGCGCGCGTTCTTCGGTCCCCGCGCCGCGGGCTGGGACGCCAAGTTCCCCGACGACGGCCCCGCCTACGCGGCGGGCGTGGGCGAACTGGGCCTTCGGGACGGCGACCGCGTCCTGGACGCCGGCTGTGGCACGGGGCGCGCTCTGCCCGCGCTCCGGGAGGCCGTGGGGCCGCGCGGGACGGTGCTGGGCGCGGATCTCACCCCGGAGATGCTGCGGGCGGCCGTGCGGGCCGGACGCGACCGCTGCGCGGGGCTGCTGCTCGCCGACGTCGGCCGGCTTCCGCTGCCCGACGCCGCGCTCGACGCCGTCTTCGCCGCCGGGCTCCTCTCCCATCTGCCCCACTCGGCGGACGGGCTCGCCGAACTGGCCAGGATCACACGCCCCGGTGGCCGGCTGGCCCTCTTCCACCCCATCGGCCGGGCGGCGCTCGCCGCGCGCAAGGGCCACGCGATCACCCCCGGCGACCTGAGAGCGGAGCCGAATCTGCGGCCCCTGCTGGCGGACAGCGGCTGGGAACTGGTCCGGTTCGTGGACGAGGACGCCCGCTATCTGGCCCTGGCGGTCCGGCGGGGGTGAAGCGCCCGGGCACCGCTCACCGGGGCGCCGGGTCCTCGCCGTGCGGCACCGGACAGCCGCTCACCGTGCGCGTTCCGGGAAAGGTGCCGAGGCCGGCGACCCGGAAGCCGTTGGGATAGCCCTTGATCTCGGGGTTCTGGCGGGCGTAGTGCGGCTTGCGGCGGGGCGGGAGCAGTCGTACGACCCTGGCGCGCAGCTTCAGGGCGCCGCGGACCGCCTTGCGGACCGCCGGTGCGGGCCGCTCATAGCGGAAGGTGTCCAGCAGCGTGTCGTCCAGCAGGGCCGTGCTCGCGCCGCGCACCAACGGAGCGAGCGGCCCGTACCAGCCCGCCATCAGGTCCAGGGTGGCGTCCGAGACGCGCCGGGCGCCCTCGTCCCAGCCGAAGTGGGCCTCTTCGTAGTCCTCCAGGCAACGGCTGAAGTCCTGGAAGGTCTGGGGGAGTTCGGTGATGCCCAGATGGCGGCCGAGGGTCCGGTAGTAGGCCGCCATGGCGTGCTTCTCGTGCTCGCTCAGCCGGCGCCAGCCGTACTGGCCGATCCAGCGTTCGGGCACCACCACGAAGGTGCACAGGACATACCGCATGTCGTCGTTGCTGATGTCGTAGCTGCGGTGCATCTGGTTCATCCGGCGGATCGCCGTCCGGCCGTCCCGGCCGTCGAAGCCGTGTTCGAGGACGGCGTCCAGGAGGAGGGCGGTGTCGTCGTAGCGTTTTTGCGTGCGGCCCGTCAGTTCCGCCGTCTCGGCGAGGAGTCGGCCGATGCTCGGTACGGCGTAGGTGCGGTAGAGGGCCAATTCCAGGGCCCTGGTCATGTCCCAGGGGAATTCATGGGTCGCGGTGATGCGGTGGATCCGCAGGAAGTCACGCTCCGGGTCGAGCCGCCGGATCTCCTTCAGCCAGTCGTAGCGCCGCACTTGGTGCCCGTCCCTTCGTCCGCCGACGTTCCCACTTTATGGGCGATGGACATGCTCGACGAGGGTGACGGGCGTCAGATCGAGAGGGGAAACGGCCGAATTCTCACGCGATATCGCCCGGGCGATCCGCGGCGTCGGGCAGCCCTCCGGTGAGGGGGGGGCGCCAGGTCCCGCCGCGGTGGCGGACCGGCGCGCGGGCACCACCTCTTCGAGGCGGCCGCGGTGCATGTGGCGGCGGGCGACGAGGCCGACGAGGAACACCGTGCGGAGGCGGCGGGACGGGTGTCGCCCGAAGCGCTCGCCTTCGGGATCGACGAACTGGCCTGCCGCGCGCTGATCGTTCGGGCCCGAAAGCGTCAGCAGCCGCCGCTGGAGGTCGACCGGGAGCTCCTGGGGCTGCCGGCGGCGCCGTAGCGGTCCGTCACCGTGGGGTCCGGCACGGCCAGCGCACGCCGGACGGGCATCCCGGTCCGGCCGGCCAGGGCGAGCCGCTCGGTGACCTCTCGCGGGGTGCGCGGGCGGTAGCCCGGCCCCGTGCCGCAGCAGCCGCCGTGGAAGGTCAGCCCGGCACGCAGTACGGCGCCGAGCGCGCGCCAGCCTGCGGTGTCCCGCTTCTTGGGGACCGCCAGGTCGGCACCCGCGTCGATCAGCGCGGCCCGGCACTGCGGGCAGCGACTCGGCCCCGGCACGGTGGCCGTCTTCTTGTACGCGACCCGGCAGTCCAGGCACACGAAGTGCATCCGGCGGCTGTAGAAACACATGTGTGCAGCGTACGGCGGGTGACAAGGCCGTACCCAGCCAATTAAGGTGCGCCGATGTGTTCCGGATGGATCGGATGGGGAGGCCCCGCGTGCCCGCGACCGAGAGCGTCGACAGCGACCAGTTGTTCGTGCTGACCGCGGTGCTGCTGACGCCCGCGCAGTTTCCGAGCGTGCTCGGCGACGACTACCCCGAGGTATGCGCCGACCTCGGGCTCGAACCGTACGCCGAGGGCTACGGGCTCGTCCTCGGCCAGGACGGCAACGGTGCGCGCTGGACGGTGGCGACGGAGGACGTGTCGCTGGTCGCCTGCGCCATCGCTGCGTGGGACTGCGGCATGGAGTACGACCTCTCGCCCCGGGAGGACAGCATCGTCGGGGCACTGCCCGGCTGGCCGCTCGCCCTCGCCGTCTCGGCGCCGGAGGTGCCCGAGCCGCACGACCCGGAGCCGCAGGAAGGCGACCCGGCGCCGCTCAGTCCGCCGGACGCCGAGGGCTGGGGACCGGCGCAACGCCGTCTCGGCGCCGACGAGATCGCGCTGCAGTGGGCTGCGTGGCGCGAGCAGGTGGACGACGCCGAGACCTTTGCAGAGCCGGGCGAGGGGACGCACCAGGGCGTCCAGCGGGTGCTGGCCCAGGCGCGCGGGTATGTGCAGCAGCCGCCGCCGCCCGGCCGGGTGCGGTCGTCGTTCGCGGCGGGCGAGGCGCGCACGCTGCGGGTGGACGGGCCGGGGTGGAGCATGGTCGCCCGCACCGACGACATCGCCTTCGTGCTGCTGGACGAGGAGCCGGGCGAGGTGCACCCGGTGGGCCGGGGGCCGGAACTCCCGGGGCTGCTCGCGTCGCTGGACAACTTGGCGGTGCGGCCTTCCTGACGCCGACGGGCCGAGGCCCCGGGCACTGACGGCCGCCGCCGCGAGGCCGGGGCGGCCCGCGCGAGGCGCGTCGCCCGCGGCCCGTGCGTCAGCGCCCGATTTCCTTGCGGGTGACGCGGCGCAGCCGGCGGCGTTGCGAGCGATCGAGCGTCAGATATGCGACGGCCGGGACCCCGATCATCACCAAAAGTGCCGCCCAGAGGGGCAGCAGCCACAGCAGGATCACTCCCACCGCGATGCCGCCGACCGCGACCTTCGCCTGTGTGGACATCCGTCACGTCCCTTCCGCGGCCCACGCCGCGCTCTGTGTATTCCATTGAACGCCGTTTTCGCTCCGCAGGTTCCCTCATGAGCCGTTCGATCCGGTACCCTCGGGCGCTTCAGGCGCCAGTAGTCAAATTTGAGGAGTCTTCGGCCCAGTGGCATCACTCCCCGCGGTCCCGACCGCACACCTCACCGAGCTCGGCCGCTGCGCAGCGGTGTTCCTGCCGTCGGACCCGCCCCGTACCGGAAGGGTGGCGTTCTGGCGCCCCGACGGCGAACCGATCGCGGTCGCCGACGACGGCCACGGGCCGACGGCGGACGAGCTCGCCGTCGTCCTACCGGACCAGAACGGCGAGGTGTATGTGTCCGCCGTCCCCGCCGTGTTCCTTCCGGTGGCCGCGGCGCTGCCCGTCCTGACCCGGGCCCGGGCCGCCCGCGGCGCCGATCCGGCCGCCGCCTTCTGGGGCTCCGCCGGTGTCCTGGCGCTCCAGCTGGCCGCCCGCGGACGGCTGCTGCCAGGGCTCAGCCCCGCCGATCACGACGCCTGGCGCCTGGGCCCGCTCGATCCGGCCGACGTGCAGCGGCTGCGCGAGCTGGCCGCCGCCATGCCACCGTACGCACACGCCACCCCGCTCTCCCCGGACACCGGCCTCCTCGAACTGCCCGAACCGGAGCAGCACGTACGGGCCTTCCTGGACGCGGTCGCCGACGGCCTGCCGCGCTCCCCCGCGGCGGAGCCGGCCGCCGGCGGACCGGCGTTCGCGGCGCCGGCCCCCCAGCACCTCCCCGAGCAGCGTGCCTGGGCGGCGGAGATCGCGGCCGGCCATGACGCGGGCGTGCGGATCTCGCTGCGGGTGGAGGTGCACGGGATCGACACACCCCAGGGAGCCACCTTCACCGCCGTGCTCCAACTGCACGGCCCGGCCGACCCGACGCTGGTCGCCGATGCCGCCGAGGTGTGGGCCGGGGCATCGGCGGCGGGGCGGGCGTTCGGACCGCGGGCCCGGATGGACACCCTGCTCACTCTGCGCCGTGCCGCCGGCAGCTGGCCGGCGCTCACCCCGTTGCTGTCCGCGGCGGTGCCGGACTCGCTGCCGCTGGCCGACGAGGAGGTCGCCGAACTCCTGGGACCGGCCGGCCGCGCGCTGGCCGCCGCCGGAGTGCAGGTCCACTGGCCCAAGGGGCTGGCGCGCAAGCTCACCGGCCGGGCGGTGGTGGGGCCGCCCGGCCCGATGGACGGGGCGGGCTCCCGGATGCCGTCGCTGCTCTCGGCCGATGCGCTGCTCTCGTTCAGCTGGCGGTTCGCGGTGGGCGGCCAGGAGATCGACAGGGCCGAACTGGAGCGGCTCGCCGAGACCGGGCGTCCGCTGGTGCGGCTGCGCGACGCATGGGTGCTGCTCGACCCGGAGGCGCTGCGCGGCGCCCGCGACCGCCGCGACCGTGAGGTCACCCCGCTCGACGCGCTCGGCGCGGCCCTCACCGGGACCGCCGAGGACGACGAGGGCCGCCCGGTGCCCGTGGCGGCGTCCGGCTGGCTCGCCGAGCTGCGCGACCGGCTCGCGGATCCGGAGCGGGCGGACGCGGCGCCCGTACGGCAGCCCGCAGCACTCGCCGCGACGCTGCGCGACTACCAGCTGCGCGGGCTCGACTGGCTGCACCGGATGACCTCGCTCGGACTGGGCTGCACGCTCGCCGACGACATGGGGCTGGGCAAGACCATCACCCTGATCGCGCTCCATCTGCACCGGCAGACCCTCCCGGGCTCGGCCGGGCCCACCCTCGTCGTCTGCCCCACCTCCCTGATGGGCAACTGGCAGCGGGAGATCGAGAAGTTCGCCCCGGGCACGCCCGTGCGCCGCTTCCACTCCGGGCGGCGCAGCCTGGCAGACCTGGCCGACGGCACCTTCGTACTCACCACCTACGGCACGATGCGGCTCGATGCCGGGAGGCTGGCGGAGGTGGGCTGGGGGCTGGTCGTCGCCGACGAGGCGCAGCACGTCAAGAATCCGTTCTCCGCGACCGCAAGGGCGCTGCGCACCCTCCCTGCCGGGGCCCGGGTCGCACTGAGCGGTACCCCCGTGGAGAACAATCTCTCCGAACTCTGGGCGATCATGGACTGGACGACCCCGGGGCTGCTGGGACCGCTGGGCCGGTTCCGGGCGCGCTGCGCCCAGGTCATCGAGAGCGGCACGGCGGGGTCGGCGGAGGCCGCTGCGGCGGCCGACCGACTGGCCCGGCTGGTGCGGCCGTTCCTGCTCCGCCGCCGCAAGACGGATCCGGGGATCGCGCCGGAACTGCCGCCGAAGACGGAGACCGACCGGGCGGTGGCACTGACCGAGGAGCAGGCCGGACTGTACGAGGCCGTGGTGCGTGAGGGGCTCGGCGACATCGCCGGGGCGGACGGGTTCGCGCGCCGTGGGCTGGTGGTCAAACTCCTCACCTCCCTCAAGCAGATCTGCAACCATCCCGCGCAGTATCTGAAGGAGGGGGAGGCGCACGGGACCTCCCCGGTGCACCCTGCGGACGGGAACCCGCCGCGCATCGCCGGTCGTTCGGGGAAGGTGGAGCTGCTGGACGAACTGCTGGACACCATCCTCGCGGAGGGCGCGAGTGTGCTGGTGTTCACGCAGTACGTGCAGATGGCACGGCTGTTGGAGCGGCATCTGGCGGCGCGTGGGGTGGCCACCCAGCTGCTGCACGGCGGAACACCGGTCGCGCGACGCGAGGAGATGGTGCGGCGGTTCCAGGAGGGTGCCGCTCCGGTGTTCCTGCTGTCGCTCAAGGCGGCCGGCACGGGCCTCAACCTCACCCGGGCCGCGCATGTGGTGCATTTCGACCGGTGGTGGAATCCGGCCGTCGAGGCTCAGGCCACCGACCGCGCGTACCGCATCGGACAGACCCGGCCGGTGCAGGTCCACCGCATGATCACGGAGGGCACGATCGAGGACCGGATCGCCGAAATGCTCTCCCGCAAACAGCAGTTGGCGGATGCGGTTCTGGGGTCGGGCGAGGCGGCGCTGACCGAGCTCACCGATGCCGAGCTGGCGGACCTGGTCACCCTGCGAGGGAGCGAGCGATGAAGACACCCGTGGAGAGGGACGCACCCGTGGATCAGTACGGCCCCGAGCGGACCTTCGCGGCGCTGCCGGCGGCTCGCGGTCGAGCGTTCGCACGGAGCTGGTGGGGGCTGGCCTGGCTCAAGGCACTCGAGGACACGGCGCTCGACGGCGAGCAGCTGAAGCTGGGGCGGCGGCATGCGCGCGCCGGTGCGGTGGGGGCGGTATCGGTACGGCCCGGCCGGATCACCGCCGTCGTGCAGGACCGTGACCACACCCGGCATCGCTCCGATGTGCTGCTGCAGCAGCTGAGCACGGCGGACTGGGACCGCTTCCTGGACATGGTCGCGGACCGGGCCGGGCACATCGCGGCGCTGCTGGACCGGGACATGCCGCCGGTGCTGGTGGAGGACGCGGCCGCGGCGGGCATCGAACTCCTGCCGTCCATCGGTGACCTGGAGTCCGCGTGCAGCTGTGAGGCATGGGACCACTGCGCGCATTCCGCCGCGCTGTGCTACCAGTTGGCACGACTGCTGGACGAGGACCCGTTCGTGCTGCTGCTGTTGCGCGGCCGCGGCGAAGAGGACCTGCTCGGCGAACTGCAGGCGCGCAGCGCGCCGCGGGCCGCCCCGGCGGGTGGGGCGGTCCGGCCCACCGCAGGCGTGCCGGCCGCGGAGGCGTACGCCGCGCGCGGCATCCTGCCGCCGCTTCCCGCCCCGCCGCCGGCCGTGCCGGCCCCGGGCCCCGCGCCGGCACTCGGCGGCGGCACCCCGCCCGCCCCCGGAGTGGAGGTGGCCGCGCTGGAGTTCCTGGCGGCGGACGCGGCGGCGCGCGCCCAGCGGCTGCTGGCGGACGCGCTCTCCGCCCGGCACCCGGACAGCCCACCGCCGCCCGTGCTGACGCCCGAACAGGACGCGGTGCGGCTGGCGGCGGCCGGTCCCGGCGAGCCGGCGACCGCGCGGCTCGCGGCCGGTTCGGGGCGTACGCCGCGAAGCCTGGCGCTTGCCGTGCGGGCCTGGGAGTTCGGGGGGACGGCCGGGCTCGCGGCCCTGGAGGAGGACTGGACGCCGGAGCCCGATGAGTTGGCCCGGGCCCGGGACCGGCTCGCCGGCGCCTGGGAGGAGGGCGAGGCCCGGCCGCGGCTGCGCGCCGTCGGCAACCGCTGGACAGTGGTCGGCGGCGGGGCCCAGCTGCGCTACGGCCGCGACGGCCGCTGGTGGCCGTTCCGCAGGGAGCACGGCCGGTGGGCGCCGGCGGGCCCGGCCACGGACGATCCGGCCGGTGCGCTGGCTGGGGTGGCGGACGCCGGCCGCGACGCGGACCACGACGGCCTCGGCCCCGGCCGTCCAAGGGAGGGCTGATCGGCCGAACCTGCCGAATCCGGCTGCGCCGCGCGCCCCGCCGTGATTCGCTGATCCGATCCCCCGACGCCCCGGCCGTCGCCCCGCAGCGAGGAGGACCAGTGACCGGCACTTCGCACCGCGCGCCGCAGCACACGTCGTACGAACCCCCGCAGGATGATCCGGGCCCGTCACCGGAGGCGGGCGTTCCGCCGTACTACGAGGACCGTTCGCCGGGCAGCGGGAGTCTGCCGCCGCGCGCCTGGTACGCGGCGTCGGACGCTGCCCGGCTCTCGCTGCACGGCACCTGGCGGTTCCGGCTCGCCACGACCGCCGCGGCGCACGACGAGTCCTTCGCCCGCCCGGACTTCGACGACAGCCAGTGGGAGGACCTGCGGCTGCCGGGCCACTGGCCGCTCAAGGGGCACGGCGCGCCGGCGTACACCAACACCGCCTACCCCTTCCCGGTCGATCCCCCGCGGGTGCCGGACGAGAACCCGACCGGCGACCACCGGCGCGTCTTCGACCTGCCGGGAGACTGGGGCGAGGGACCGGCGGTGCTGCACTTCGGCGGCGTGGAGTCGTGCGCCAGGGTCTGGCTCAACGGGCAGGAGCTGGGGCACTTCAAGGGCAGCAGGCTGCCGCACGAATTCGAGGTCGGCCAGTTGCTGCGGCCGCGCGGCAACGTGCTGGCGGTGCGGGTCCACCAGTGGTCCTCGGGCAGCTATCTGGAGGACCAGGACCAGTGGTGGCTGCCCGGCATCTTCCGCAACGTGTCGGTGCACCGCCGGCCCCGGGGCTCGGTCGTCGACCATTTCGTGCACGCCGGGTTCGACCACCTCACGGGCACGGGCACGCTGCGCGTGGAGTGCGAGCCGGCCGGACGGGTGACCGTTCCGGCCCTCGGCCTCGATCTGGCGACCGGCGAGAGCGCCACGGCGCCGGTACGCCCCTGGACGGCGGAGCGGCCGCATCTCTACGACGGCGAGCTGATCACCGCGGGCGAGCGGATCCCGCTGCGGATCGGGTTCCGTACGGTCCGGGTCGAGGACGGGCTGCTGAAGGTCAACGGCCGCCGCATCCTGCTGCGCGGCGTCAACCGCCACGAATTCCATCCACGGTACGGGCGCACCCTCGGCCCGGAGGCGATGCGCCATGACCTGGTGCTGATGAAGCGGCACAACATCAACGCGGTGCGCACCAGCCACTATCCGCCACACCCCGCCTTCCTCGATCTCTGTGACGAACTGGGGCTGTGGGTCGTCGACGAGTGCGATCTGGAGACGCACGGCTTCGCGCAGCAGGGCTGGCGGGGCAACCCGGTCGACGACGAGCGCTGGGAGCCCGCGCTGCTGGACCGGGCCCGGCGGATGGTCGAGCGGGACAAGAACCACCCCAGCATCGTCCTGTGGTCGCTGGGCAACGAGTGCGGCACGGGCCGGGGACTGTCCGCCATGGCCGCCTGGATGCGCGAGCGGGACCCGTCCCGGCCGCTGCACTACGAGGGCGACCGCAGTTGCGCCGACACCGATGTGTACTCCCGGATGTACGCGGACCACACCGAGGTGGAGCGCATCGGGCGGCGCGCGGAGGAGGCGCTGGACGACCCGGAGCTGGACGCCCGGCGCCGCCAACTGCCGTTCTTGCTCTGCGAGTACGCCCATGCGATGGGCAACGGCCCGGGCGGTCTCAGCGAGTACCAGCGGCTGTTCGAGAGATATGAGCGCTGTCAGGGCGGCTTCGTGTGGGAGTGGATCGACCACGGGCTGCGGCAGCGGACACCCGACGGCGGGGTCTTCCACGCCTACGGCGGCGACTTCGGCGAGGAGCTGCACGACGGCAACTTCGTCTGCGACGGGCTGGTCTTCCCCGACCGGGTGCCGTCACCGGGCCTGGTGGAGTTCAAGAAGGTCGTCGAACCGGTACGGATCGAGGAGGTGCCGGGCGGCGACGGCGCGACGTGCGCGGTCCGGATCACCAACCTCCACGACTTCGCCGATCTGGGGCATCTCACGTTCGTCTGGCAGTACGCGGTGGTGGGACAAAGCCGCGGTCACGGTTGGCTGGAGGTTCCTGCGGTGGGGCCCGGGGAGTCGGCCGAGGTGACGCTCCCGAGGCCGCCGGCGCCGGAGGACGGGGCCGGGACCGGGGAGGCGTGGTGGACGGTCCAGGCGCTGCTCGCCGCGGACACCCCCTGGGCGGAGGCGGGCCACGAGGTCGCCTGGGGCCAGATGCCTGCTCCCGTGCTCCCGCCCCCCGCTCCCCCGGCCACGGTGCGCGCCGCTCCGCGCCGCGGCGAGGGCAATGTGATCGTCCTCGGCCCGGGCACCTTCGACGCAACCAGCGGAGCGCTGCGCTATCTGGACGGCGTAGAGCTCGTCGGCCCCCGCCTCGATGTGTGGCGGGCGCCGACCGACAACGACGAGGCGGCACCCTGGCAGCCGGGGCCGCGCCCGGCGTCGGAATGGCGGCGGCTCGGGCTGCACCGGATGCGGCACCGCGTCGATGCCGTCGAGGCCGGGGCGGACGCCCTGGTGGTGCGCACCCGGATCGCCCCGGCCGCCACGGACCTGGGGCTGCGCACCGTCTACCGCTGGACGGCCGGGCCCGCCGTGCTGCGGCTGGAGGTGGCCGTCGAACCGGAGGGCGACTGGCCCGGGCCGCTGCCGCGGCTGGGGGTGACGATGGCGGTGTGCGGGAGCCTCGGGCTGGCCGAGTGGTTCGGCGGCGGCCCCGGCGAGGGCTATCCGGACACCGGGGCCGCGGCGCGGGTGGGCCGCTGGTCGATGCCAGTGGACGCGCTGCAGACGCCGTACGTCCGGCCTCAGGAGAACGGCGCCCGGCCGCAGGTGCGCTGGGCACAGCTGACCCGCGGCGACGGCTCCGGCCTGCGGGTCGAGGGTGACCCGCACTTCTCCTTCACGGCACGCCGCTGGTCCGTCGAGGAACTGGCCGCGGCCCGGCACACCACCGATCTCACGCCCGGCGACCGGCTCTGGCTGCATCTCGACCATGCACAACACGGCATCGGCAGTCAGTCGTGCGGCCCGGGGGTGCTGCCGCAGCACCGGCTGGAGGTGGCGCCGGCGCGGTTCTCGTTCGCGTTGTCGACCCTGGGATGACCCCTCGGCCTGCGGCGATACGATCCCGAGGACGGCCGCGTCCCCGCGTCCGGAAGCACCGAGAGGGTAGGCACCATGGTCGGCACGTCCCCGTCGTTCGTCGAAGCGCTTGCCGCGGGGCCCCTGGTGCTCGACGGCGGACTCTCCAACCAGCTGGAGTCCGCCGGGCACGATCTCAGCGATGCGCTGTGGTCGGCCCGGCTGCTCGCCGAGGAGCCCGAGGCCGTCGTGGCGGCCCATGAGGCGTACTACGCGGCGGGGGCGCAGGTGGCGATCACCGCCAGCTATCAGGCGACGTTCGAGGGGTTCGCACGGCGCGGTATCGGCGCCGCGGCCGCCGCCGAGCTCATGGCGCGAAGTGTGGAGCTGGCGCGCGAGGCGGCGCGCCGGGCGGAAGCGGGCGGGGCCGCCGGGCCACTGTTCGTCGCGGCGTCAGCCGGTCCGTACGGGGCGATGCTGGCGGACGGCTCCGAATACCGCGGCCGTTACGGGCTGTCGGTGGAGGATCTGGAGCATTTCCACCGGCCGCGGCTGGAGGTGCTGACCGCGGCGCGGCCGGATGTGCTGGCGCTGGAGACGGTGCCGGATGCCGACGAGGCCCGAGCGCTGCTGCGGGCGGTGCGCGGGCTGGGCGTGCCGGCGTATCTGTCGTACAGCGTGGCGGGCGACCGGACGCGGGCCGGGCAGCCGCTGGCGGAGGCGTTCGCGCCGGCCGCGGAGGCCGACGAGGTGGTCGCGGTCGGGGTGAACTGCTGCGCGCCGGACGACGCGGACCGCGCGGTGGACATCGCGGCCCGCGTCACCGGCAAGCCGGTGGTGGTCTACCCCAACAGCGGGGAGAGCTGGGACGCCGAGGCGCGGGCGTGGCGGGGCAGCGCCGCATTCGACACGGACCGGGTCGCCGGGTGGGTCGCGGCGGGTGCTCGGCTCATCGGCGGCTGCTGCCGGGTCGGTCCGGACGCCATCGCCCGGCTGGCGGCCGGCTTCGGCCGCTGAGCGGGGCGGGCGGCACGTCAGGGGGACGGCACGTCGGCGGGGCGGGCACCGCACGCAGGGCCCGGGGCAGCGTTACTCAGCCGCAACCTGCACGACGGCGGCAGAAGCCCTGGCCAATGGCAGGATGCAGCCAAATATCAGCATGCACGGCTTGGTTGCTCTTCATGTCGCCCTGGAGGACCCGTGTCCGCTCGCTCCGCGTTGCCCGTCATAGCCGCCGCCGCGGCCGTAGCCGTCCTGGCAGGGTGCACCAGCACCGCACCCGGTGGGAAGAAGAACTCCGGTTCCGAACTCGTCTCCGCCGGGAAGCTGACGACCTGCACCCACCTTCCGTATGCGCCGTTCCAGGTGAAGAAGGACGGCCGGATCGTCGGGTTCGACGTGGATCTGGTGGACCTGGTCGCCAAGGACATGGGGGTGGCACAGGAGATCGTCAACACGCCCTTCGAAGGCATCGAGACCGGCCAGGACTTCACCATCCGCAAATGCGACCTGGCCGCCGCGGGCATGACGATCACCCCGGCCCGCGACAAGGTGATGGATTTCTCCGACCCCTACTTCAATGCCACTCAGGCGCTGCTCACCAAGAAGGGCAAGCCCTTCAAGAAGGTCGAGGACCTCAAGGGCAAGAAGCTCGGCTATCAGAAGGCGACCACCGGCGGGATCTTCGCCAAGAAGCACGGCGAGGGCGTCGAACTGGTGGAGTTCGAGGATCTGGGACTGCTGCTGACCGCCGTGAAGTCCGGGCAGGTCGATGCCGGCATCAACGACAACGGCGTGCTCTTCGACTATGTGAAGCAGAATCCGGACACCGAGGTGACCGCGGAATTCAACACCGGTGAGCACTACGGCATCGGCGTCCGCACCGGAAACGACGCGCTGCGCAAGAAGATCAATGCGGCCGTCAAGAAGGCGAAGTCCGACGGGAGTTACGACCGGATATACAAGAAGTGGTTCGGCACCGCGCCGAAGAGCCCGCAGAACTGAGGCCGGCTCCGATGCCCCTTTCCAAACGACGGCGCGCACGGGTCGTCCGCGGCGTCCAGTACGGCGTCCTCGTCGTCGCGGTGGCGGTCTTCGCCCTGGTCGCCGACTGGCATCAGCTGCGGACGGCGTTCTTCGACATCGACGTCGCCAAGGCCCTCTTTCCCGAGATCATCACCACCGCCCTGGTCAACACCGTCGTCTACACCCTCCTCGGCTTCGGCTTCGGTCTCGCGCTCGGACTGCTGCTCGCACTGATGCGGCTGTCGTCGGTGCCGCCGTACCGCTGGATCGCCGTCACCTATATCGAGTTCTTCCGCGGGATTCCGGCGCTGCTGGTGTTCATCGCGCTGGGATTCGGGGTGCCGCTGGCCTTCCAGGTGGCACTCGACATGAACGTCACGGTGATGCTCTCGCTCGGCCTGGTGGGTGCCGCCTACATGGCGGAGACGATCCGGGCGGGAATTCAGGCGGTGCCCAAGGGCCAGACGGAGGCGGCCCGTTCGCTGGGTATGTCCCATGGGCGGGCAATGGTCTCGATCGTCATCCCGCAGGCGTTCCGGATCGTACTGCCGCCGCTGACCAACGAACTGATCCTGCTGACCAAGGACTCTTCGCTGGGTATCTGCTGGGGCTCTCCCTCTCCCAGTTCGAGCTGGCCAATTTCGGCCGGGACGCGCTCAACGAGCACAAGAGCCTGACCCCGATCCTGATTGCCGGGCTGTTCTACCTCGTGATCACCCTTCCGCTCGGCCACCTGGTCCGGCGGCTGGAAGCCCGTACCGCGAAGGCCAGGTGACCCGCATGACCACGGACCGGAAGACGGCGAGCGACCCGGACCGGAACCCGGCGGACGCCGCGGAGACCGCCAACGCCAAGGCCATCGACGTACGGGGCCTGCACAAGTCGTTCGGCGATCTGGAGGTGTTGCGCGGCATCGACTTCTCGGTGGGGCGCGGCGAAGTGGTGTGTGTCATCGGGCCCTCGGGGTCCGGCAAGTCGACACTGCTGCGCTGTGTGAACCTGCTGGAGGAGCCGAGCGCGGGCCATGTCACGGTGGCCGGCACCGAGGTGACCGATCCGGAGGTGGACATCGACCTGGTCCGGCGCCGGATCGGGATGGTCTTCCAGTCGTTCAACCTCTTCCCGCACCTGACCGCACTGGAGAACCTGACCATCGCCCAGCGGCGGGTGCTGCGCCGCGACCGCACCGCGGCGGAGCGGATCGCCCGCGCCAACCTGGAGCGGGTCGGGCTGAGCGACAAGGCGGCCGCCTATCCGGCGCAGCTGTCGGGCGGGCAGCAGCAGCGGGTGGCGATCGCCCGCGCGCTGTCGATGGATCCGGAGCTGATGCTCTTCGACGAGCCGACGTCGGCGCTCGACCCGGAGTTGGTGGGCGATGTGCTGGCCGTGATGCGCTCGCTGGCGCAGGACGGCATGACCATGCTGGTCGTCACCCATGAGATGAGCTTCGCGCGGGAGGTCGCCGACCGGGTGGTCTTCATGGACGGGGGTGTGATCGTGGAAGAGGGCGCGCCGGCGCAGGTGGTGGGCGCGCCACGGCACGCACGGACCCGGACGTTCCTGGCCCGGGTGCTGGATCCGGCGGCGGCGCAGGTGGGCGAGGTCGCGGACTCCGGGGCGGCGGGCAAGCGCGCCGACCGGTGACGGGTGGCGCGGTGCCGGCCGGGCGCGTTGTGCGTCCGGCCGGCGTCGCCGGGCCGCCCGCCCGCACCCGCCGCCCGGCTCAGGAAAGGGGTTTGGTGAGCTTCTTGGTGTTGGAGCGGTTGCCCATCAGGCTGCAGCTGACGGACTTGATGCCGATCTTGTAGCCGCGGATGTTGGGGAACTGGACGTAGGTGCCCTCGGCGGTGCCGGAGCGCTGCCGGGACGCCTTGCTCTCCAGCTCGCGCTTGCACAGCTTGGACGCCTCCGACTCGATGGCCGCGTCCGTCGTGAAGCCGGAGCCCAGACGGTGGGTGGTGACGACCTCGGCATCGTGCGGACCGTTGCAGGAGGCGGCCTTGTTGTTGCCGCCACCCCCCGCCGGCGCGTCGAAGCAGTCGCCCACCTTCATCCGGAAGAAGGGCAGGCTGCCGTCGGTGGGCGTCGGCATGGTGCTCGCCGGGTCCGTGTCGGTCGGCGTCGCCGACGGGGCGGGGTCGTCGGACGACGTGGCCGAGGCGGAGTCCGAGGGGGTCGCGCCGGAGCTGGAGGTGGCGGGCTGCGCGCGGTGCTTGGTGGCACCACCGCTGTTGAGCGCCACGACCGTGATGACGATCGCCACCACCAGGACGCCGCCTGCGATGATCGCCGCGATCACCTTTCCGTTGCCGCCACCGCCCGATGGCGGGCCGGACGGCTGCTGCCAGCCACCGGGGCCGGCCGGGCCGCCGGGGCCGTAGCCGCCGGACGGGCCGTAGCCGGCGGGCGGCTGGCTGCCGGCGGGCGGACCGTATCCGCCCTGGCCGAAGCCGCCGGCCGGCGGGCCGAAGCCGCCCGGGTTCTCGCTCGGCGGCTGGTTCGGCGGGGGCGGAGGAAAGCTCATGACAGAAATCATGGCTGCTTCCCGGGGCTCCGGACGACACGGTGACCAATCTGGAACATTCCGCGGCTGAACCGGCCTGCCGCCGGGCACAACTGACGACGGCCGGCACACACCCTCAAGGCCCGGAGGACTCCCGTGTTCACCGACCTTCCCCTGGACGAGCTGAGACGCTACCGCCCGCCCCTGCCCGAGCCGCCCGGATTCGACGCCTTCTGGCAGCGCACCCTCCGCTGCTGTGGCCGTCCGCCGGTTGCGCGACGCTGGTCATGGACGCCCGCGGGCCGAGCGGCCCCCACCGCCCCGGTGGCACGCCGGATCCGGTCGCCGCCACCGACCCGGGCGTACCCGGCAAGACGACCCAGGGGCTGCTCGACCCCGACGACTACTACTACCGGCGGCTGTTCACCGATGCGCTTCCTCACGCACATCCGGCGCACGATCGACATCACGGACGCGGGCCGCGGAGCCGGCGTTCGTCCGCGCTCTTCGGCTGACCCGCCGGGGCGCTCAGGCGGCGCCGAGCAGGTGGTCCAGGGCCAGCTGGTCCAGATGCTCGAAGGCCATGCCGCGCGCGGCCGCCGCCTCGACGTCGAAGGACTCGAAGGCGCTGCGGTCGGCCAGCAGCCCGGCCAGGCCGTCCTCGGCGGTGGGCCGGGCCAGCTGGTCCAGACGCGCGGCGCGCAGCGCCTCCTGGACCGCCGGGTCGGCGCGGAAGGCCGCGGCGCGCTCCTTGAGGATCAGGTAGTTGCGCATGCAGCCCGCGGCCGAGGCCCAGACGCCGTCCAGGTCCTCGGTGCGCGGCGGCTTGAAGTCGAAATGCCGCGGCCCGTCGTAGCCGGCCGTCTCCAACAGGTCGACCAGCCAGAAGGCGGACCACAGATCGCCCGCGCCGAAGCGCAGGTCCTGGTCGTACTTGATCCCGCTCTGGCCATTGAGGTCGATGTGGAAGAGCTTGCCGGCCCACAGTGCCTGGGCGATGCCGTGCGGGAAGTTGAGGCCGGCCATCTGCTCGTGGCCCACCTCCGGGTTGACGCCGTAGAGGTCGGGGCGCTCCAGCCGTTCGATGAAGGCCAGGGCGTGGCCGACGGTGGGCAGCAGGATGTCGCCGCGTGGCTCGTTGGGCTTGGGCTCGATGGCGAACCGCAGGTCGTAGCCCTGCTCGACGACGTACTGGCCGAGCAGGTCGAACGCCTCCTTCATCCGGTCCAGCGCGGCCCGAACGTCCTTGGCGGCGCCGGACTCCGCGCCCTCGCGGCCGCCCCAGGCCACATAGGTGTGGGCGCCGAGCTCGGCGGCGAGGTCGATGTTGCGGAGCGTCTTGCGCAGGGCGTAGCGGCGGACGTCGCGATCGTTGGCGGTGAAGGCGCCGTCCTTGAAGACAGGGTGGGTGAAGAGGTTGGTCGTGGCCATCGGGACGGCCATGCCGGTGGCGTCCAGGGCCTGCCGGAAGCGTGTGACGGCCGCCTCGCGCGCGATGTCGCCGGCGCCGAACGGGATCAGGTCGTCGTCGTGGAAGGTGACGCCGTACGCGCCGAGCTCGGCGAGGCGGTGGACGGATTCGACGGGGTCCAGCGCGCGGCGGGTGGCGTCGCCGAACGGGTCGCGTCCCTGCCACCCGACGGTCCACAGGCCGAAGCTGAACCTGTCCGCGGGTACCGGCTGATGACTCATGCCGAGACCTCCCTTCGCCCGGCCCCGCATTCGCGAGGGGCGCGCCTCCCGATGACTGGCTCACTGCGTTCACTCATCGCGACTCCCCGGCCATTTCGTCAACTGGCTTTACAAATTCCGTCGCGGCCAAACTAATATGCGGCAGCACGCCAGGGAACCCCCGGGAACCGGGCCCCGGACCGAGCCGTTGAGGAGAGTGCACGATGGGCGCACAGGCAGCCGGACCGCTCGTCGTCGGCGTGGACAGCTCCACCCAGTCCACCAAGACGCTGGTAGTGGACGCGGAGAGCGGTGTGGTCGTCGCCCGGGGCCACGCGCCGCACACCGTCAGCGGCGGCGAGGGCAAGGAGAGCGACCCGAGGCAGTGGTGGCGGGCGCTGGGCGAGGCGCTGCGGCAGTGCGGGGACGCCGCACGGCAGGTGTCCGCCGTGTCCGTCGCGGGACAGCAGCACGGCCTGGTGACGCTGGACGCCACCGGGGAGCCGGTGCGCCCCGCGATGCTCTGGAACGACGTGCGGTCCGCGCCCCAGAGCGAGCGGCTGATCGCGGAGCTGGGCGGCGCCGCGGCCTGGGCGGAACGGACCGGAAGCGTGCCCGGGCCGGCGTTCACGGCCGCCAAGTGGGCCTGGCTGCGGGAGAACGACCCGGAGGCGGCGGCCGCCACGGCCGCGGTGCGGCTGCCCCACGACTACCTCACCCAGCGGCTGACCGGCGAGGGCGTCACCGACCGCGGCGACGCCTCCGGGACGGGCTGGTGGGCGTCGGACACCGAGTCGTACGACGCGCGGACCCTGGAGCACATCGACCTGTCCCCCGACGCGCTGCCGCGGGTCGCCTCCCCCGGGGAGGCGACCGGAACCGTCCACACCGGCGATCTACCGCTGCCCCACGGCGCGTTGGTGGCGGCCGGCACCGGGGACAACATGGCGGCGGCGCTCGGCCTGGGCCTGCGCCCCGGACAGCCGGTGGTGAGCCTGGGCACCTCGGGGACGGTCTACGCGGTCTCCACCCACCGGCCCGCCGACCCGACCGGCACCGTCGCGGGATTCGCCGACGCGCGCGGCGACTGGCTGCCGCTGGCCTGCACCCTGAACTGCACGGTCGCCGTGGACCGGATCGCGGCACTGCTCGGCCGGGACCGCGAGGCCGTCGAGCCGGACGGCAGCGCGGTGCTGCTGCCCTTCCTCGACGGCGAACGCACCCCGAACCTGCCCGCCGCCGCGGGCCTGCTGCACGGACTACGGCACGAGACCACCGCGGGCCAGGTGCTCCAGGCGGCCTACGACGGCGCGGTGTTCACCCTGCTGCGTGCCCTGGACCGGGTGCTGGACGAGGGTGCCGCGTCCAGCACCCCGCTGCTGCTGATCGGGGGCGGCGCACAGGGCGTGGCCTGGCGGGAGACGGTGCGGCGGCTGTCCGGCCGCCCGGTGGTGGTCCCCGATGCCCGGGAACTGGTGGCCCTCGGCGCCGCGGCCCAGGCGGCCGGGCTGCTGCTGGGCGAGGACCCGGCGGCGGTGGCCCGGCGCTGGGGTACGGCCCGCGGTGCGTCGTACCCGGCGCGCGAGCGGGACGAGGCGGCTTGGGAGCGGCTGGCGGCGACGCTGGCGCGCGGCGCCGAACTGCTGCGGGGGTGACGAGCCGCACGCCCCGCGCCCGCCCGCACGCACGCCCGTCCCGAGGAGTCCCGTGTCCACCGCCGACACCCAGCGCGCCCTCCGCCGCCGCAACCTGTCCCGGGTGCTGCGCGTGGTGGCCGCCGCGGGAACGGTGTCCCGGGCGGGGGTCGCGGCGCGCATCGGGCTGACGCGGGCGGGGGTCGCGCCGCTGGTGGACGAACTGCTGCGGGTGGGGCTGCTGGTCGAGGCCGGGCGGGCGGCCCCCAGTGGGCGGGGCCGGCCGGGGAGCGAGCTGGCGGTCAGCGACAGGGGCCCGGCAGGGATCGGGGCCGAGATAGGCGTCGACCACCTGGCCGTGTGCGCGGTGGATCTGCGCGGCCGGGTCCGCGCCCGGGCGGCGGCCGGCGCGGCCAACCGGCACAGCGCGCCCGGGCCCGTGCTCCACCGACTGTCCGCGCTGCTGGGGCAGGTGGCGGCGGAGATCGCCGACGAGGGACTGCGGCCCGCCGGCCTCACCGTCGCCGTCCCGGGCCTGGTGGCCCGCGGCTCGGCGACCGTCGTCCACGCCCCCAACCTCGGCTGGCGGGCAGCGGATCTCGCCCCGGGTCTGACCGCCGCCCTCACCGGCCGCCCGGACGGACGGGCCGCGGACCACGCCCCCCTGCCCCTCGCCGTCGACAACGAGGCCAACCTCGGCGCGCTGGCCGAACTACGGCTCGGCGGCGACGCCGGCGGGCCCCTGCCACCGGCGGATTTCGTGCATGTCTCGGCGGAGGTCGGGATCGGCGCCGCGGTCGTCGTGGACGGTCAACTCCTGCGGGGAGCCCGGGGTTTCGCGGGCGAGCTGGGACATGTGCCGGTGTATCCGGACGGCCGCCCGTGCGACTGCGGAGGCCGCGGCTGCCTCGAGCAGTACGCGGGGGAGGCTGCCGTACTGCGCGCGGGCGGGCTGACGCCCCAGCAGGCGGCGGCGCACCCGGGGCCCGGGGCCCGCATCGCGCTGCTCGCGCGGCGAGCCGCAGACGGGGACGCCGCCACCGTCGGGGCGCTGCACGAGGCGGGGGCCGCACTGGGCATCGCGCTCGCCGGGGCGGTGAATCTGCTCGATCCCCGGACGGTGGTCCTGGGCGGCGCGCTGGCGCGGCTCGCGCCCTGGGTCCTGCCCTCCCTGGAAAGGGAGTTGGCCCTCCGCACGGCCGTCGCCCCGGCAGCAGCAGAGCCCGGCGGATGCCCCGTGACGGTCTCCCGGCTCGGCGCCGACGGGCCGCTTCTGGGAGCGGCACACGACGCATTGCGCACGGTCTTCGACAATCCTGTTCCTTCCTGCGCCCCGGCACACTCTCCCCAGGGCTGAACTGGCTAAACCTTTCCATGGAAAGGGATTTCCATGCCACCCATTCGAGCGATTGTGCTGATTAAAACAGCACCGCTATCTTCGGTTCAGCGAGCCACCGGCGAGGCGAACTCCCTTGAATAGGGGGTGTGTTCCGGCAGTGCCCGCGCCCTTCAAGAGATTGGCGGAGTTGTGACGATTGCCGACGAGACGGTCACCGGAAGCGCTGAGGATGCCTCGCATTCGAGTCTGACCACCACCGCAGCACGGAATTTGGCGACCACCACCAAAACCGTTCCGCAGATGCAGGGAGTCACCTCCCGTTGGCTGCTGCGACTGCTGCCCTGGGTCCAGGTCTCCGGTGGCACGTACCGCGTCAACCGCCGGCTGACGCACACCGTCGGCGACGGTCGCATCGACTTCGATATCTCCGGCACCGATGTCACCGTCATCCCCGAGGAGTTGCGCGAGCTGCCCGCCCTGCGGGACTTCACCGACACCGAGGTGCTGGCCGCGCTGGGCGAGCGGTTCACCCAGCGCGAATACGCCCCCGGGGAGCTGATCGCCGAGGCCGGCGCCCCCGGGGACCGGCTGGTGCTGATCGCGCACGGCCGGGTGGACCGCATCGGCACCGGCAAGTACGGCGACGCGACCGTACTGGCCGCACTGGCCGGCGGCGACCACCTCGGCGACACCGCCCTCATCGTCGACGACGCGGCCTGGGAGTTCAGCTATCGGGCCGTGACCCGCGTGACCGTCATGACGCTGCCCCGGCAGGCGGCCTCGGAGATCATCGATCGCGCCCCCGAGCTGCGTGAACACCTCGCGAGCATCGGTCAGGGCCCGGTGCTTCCGGCGAACGCCAGCGGGGAGTCGGCGGTCTCGGTCGCTTCCGGACACCACGGTGAGCCATCGCTGCCGAACACCTTCGTCGACTACGACCTGGCGCCGCGGGAGTACGAACTCAGCGTCGCGCAGACGGTGTTGCGCACACACACCCGCGTCGGCGACCTCTACAACGACCCGATGAACCAGGTCGAGGAGCAGCTCAAGCTGACCATCCAGGCGCTGCGCGAGCGCCAGGAGCACGAGATGGTCAACAACCGCGAGTTCGGGCTGCTGCACAACGCCGACCTCAAGCAGCGCATCCACACCCGCAGCGGCCCGCCCACCCCCGACGACCTCGACGAACTGCTCGCGACGGTCTGGAAGGACCCGGGCTTCCTGCTCGCGCACCCCAGGGCGATCGCAGCGATCGGCCGGGAGTGCAGCGCCCGGGGGCTCTACCCGACGGCGGTGGACGTCAATGGGCACTCGCTGCCGTCGTGGCGGGGGGTGCCGATCTTCCCGTGCAACAAGATCCCGGTGACCAAGGAGGGCACGAGCTCCATTCTGCTGCTGCGTACCGGCGAGGAGAAGCAGGGCGTCGTCGGCCTGCACCGCAGTGGAATTCCCGACGAATACGAACCGAGCCTCTCGGTGCGTTTCATGGGAATCGACGACCGGGCCGTCATCAACTACCTCGTCAGTGCCTACTATTCGGCGGCCGTTCTCGTCCCCGATGCGCTGGGCGTCCTCGAGGACGTGGAAATCGGTCACTGAACGGCTGGAATTGCTCGGTCGGGCAAGAGGCGGCGGACGGTAATTCCCAGCGGCTCGTGACCGGCCGCCAGGCGACGGGCCGATCGGTCCGGCCGCACTCTCCCGCCCCCGCCCTCCCCCGGCCGGCGCTCCGCACATCCCGCGGCACTCCGCAGTAATCACAGCACCGATCAGAACAGGTGAACTTTCTCCATGAGCACATCCGTGGATCCGACCTCCGGCCCGCAGGCGTCCGACATCGAGCAGAACCGTTCCAGCCTGGACACCGCGGCCGCGCGCAAACTGGCGACCACGACCAAGACCGTGCCGCAGATGCAGGGGATCTCGTCCCGCTGGCTGCTGCGCGTCCTGCCCTGGACACAGGTGTCCGGCGGCACGTACCGGGTCAACCGCCGCCTCAACCACACGCTCGGCGACGGCCGGGTGGAGTTCGTGACGACCGGCGCCGACGTCCGCGTGATCCCGGAAGAGCTGCGCGAGATGGCGCCGCTGCGCGGCTTCACGGACTCCACGGCGCTGGAGGCCCTTGCCGACCGGTTCGCCCAGCAGGAATTCGCGCCCGGCGACGTGGTGGCGCAGGAGGACCATCCGGCGGACCGGATCATCCTGATCGCACACGGCAAGCTGGAGCGCCTCGGCACCGGAAAGTACGGCAACGAAACGGTTCTGGGGACGCTGGCCGACGGCGGCCATCTGGGCGACGCGGCGCTGCTGGCCGCTGACGCGACGTGGGAGCAGACCGTTCGGGCGGTGACCCGGGTGACGGCCCTGACCCTGTCGCGCGCCGACTACGAAGAGGTGCTGGGGCGGTCGGAGGCGCTGCGCGAGCATGTCGAGGACTTCCGGGCGGCGCTGGTGCCGGCACAGAACAAGCACGGTGAGGCGGCGATCGAGGTGGCCGCGGGCCATGTCGGCGAGCCGTCCCTGCCCGGCACGTTCGCCGACTACGACCTGGCGCCGCGGGAGTACGAACTCAGCGTCGCGCAGACCGTCCTCAAGATCCACTCGCGGGTCGCGGACCTCTACAACGACCCGATGAACCAGCTGGACCAGCAGCTGCGACTGACCGTGGAGGCGCTGCGCGAGCGCCAGGAACACGAGATGATCAACAACCGCGAGTTCGGACTGCTGCACAACGCCGACCTCAAGCAGCGCATCCACACCCGCAACGGCGCGCCCACGCCCGACGACCTCGACGAGCTGATCTCGCGGCGTCGTAAGACCCAGTTCCTGCTGGCGCACCCGCGCACCATCGCGGCGATCGGGCGGGAGTGGAACGCCCGCGGCATCTACCCGACCGGTGCGGAAGTGGCCGGAACCCCGGTCCGCGCATGGCGGGGCATTCCGCTGCTGCCCTGCAACAAGATTCCGGTGAACCCGGACCAGACGAGCTCCATCCTCGCGATGCGGGTGGGCGAGGAGAACCAAGGCGTGGTCGGTCTGCACCAGACCGGCATTCCGGACGAGTACCAGCCGGGGCTGTCGGTGCGCTTCATGGGCATCAATGAGCAGGCCGTCATCAAGTACCTGGTCAGCACGTACTACTCGGCCGCGGTCCTGGTGCCCGACGCCCTGGGCATCCTGGAGGACGTCGAGATCGGTCACTGAGCGGCAGCGGTCCCGTCACCCGGGTGCCGCGCCCCCGTCCGTCCGCCAGGACCGGGGGTGCGGCACCCGGGTGACGTCCGATCAGGTGCTTGTCGTTTTTCTGACCTGCGGAGTTCCGTCTTTGGTCGAGCCCATTGGCAGAACTTCCCTTCTCTTGGCAGAGAGTGAGCTGTTGCGCATCATGAACGCATCACCCGTGTGTGGCATGTACGCGACCATCTCCCGGTTCTGTCAGGAGTTCACATGGAGCCCGACCGCCACTCCCCGGCCCGCAGACGCCTGCTCACGTGCGCCGCCGTGATCGCCGCGGCCGCCGCCCTCGGCCCGCTCGGCGCGGGCACCGCGCGCGCGACCCCGCTCCCCGACGACCTCATCGACGCCGACGGCTATCCGCCCCTCCACTGGACCCCGGCCGACCCCGCCAACTTCACCAACGCCGACCGCCCGGACCAGTACCCGATCGAGATGGTCGTGGTGCATGTGACGCAGGAGACGTTCGCCGACACCATCAAGCTCTTCCAGGACCCGGCCCACAAGGCCGCCGCACACTACGTCGTCCGGTCCGCCGACGGCTATGTCGGGCAGTGCGTGGACGAGAGGGACGTCGCCTGGCACGCCGGGAACTGGGACTACAACACCCGCACCATCGGCATCGAGCACGAGGGCTGGATCGACGATCCGAAGTGGTTCACGGACGCGCTGTACAAGCAGTCCGCGCTGCTGACCGCCGCCGTGTGCGACCGCTACGGAATCCCCAAGGACCGCGAGCACATCATCGGCCACGTCGAGGTCCCCGGCACCGACCACACCGACCCGGGACAGTACTGGGACTGGGCGCGGTACATGGAGCTGGTCACCGCAGCACACCACTGAGGTGCGGCATCGGACGACACGACGGCCGTACAGCGGGTGTGCAGATTCCCGACATCTGCGGGTCATCGTGGGCGTCTCCGGCACCTGCAACAGTTGACGCAACGTCAGGGGGGCTCGTGAAGCAGCGATTCGGTCGTGTTCGCGTAGTACTGACGGCAGTGGTGGCCTGGGCCGTGCTGGCCGGCGGAGGAGTGGCCGGCGGGGCGCAGGCCGTCGCCGCGGGCGCCTCCCTGGACCGGTCGTCCGCCGTGCCGGTGGCCCTGGGCGTGGAGTACGGGGAGTTCCGGACGACGGTGCCGCGGGGCACCGCACACGGGCATCTGCTGACGGTCGATCTGGACAGTCCCGGGGTGTCGGTCGATCTGCTGTACCCGGGGGCGGTCGGGGCACGCTCGCCGGTGTCCCAACTCGCAGGGGCGCGGGGCGCGGTGGGAGCGGTGAACGGCGACTTCTTCAACATCTCGGAGACCCAGCACCCCGGGGTGGAGGCGACCGGCTCCTCGGTCGGGCCGGCGATCTCGTCCGGACGGCGACTCAAGGGCGCGGTGCCCGACGGGCAGCGGTTCGGCCCGGTCATGTCGCCCGGCGCCACCACCGAGGACGTCATCGGCATCGGCTACGACCACCGTGCGCGGCTGGACCGTCTCTCGCTGCGCGGCACGGTGCAGACCCCCGACGGACCGCTGCGGCTGCGCGGGCTGAACCAGTACGCGCTGCCGGTGGACGGCATCGGCGCGTACACCGAGCTGTGGGGCCCGGTCTCCCGGGTGCGCGCCACCTGCGGCACGGACGTCGACCGGGCGGCGCCGTGCAGCACGGAGACGGCGGAGGTGACGGTCCGGCACGGCCGGGTGGCGGAGGTGGCCGAACGCCCCGGCTCGGGCGGCGTCGCCGAGGGCGACGTGGTGCTCCTGGGGCGGGAGGAGGGGGCGCGGCAGCTGCGCAGGCTGCACGAGGGCGATCCGGTGCGCATCAGCCACCGGCTGATCGGCCAGGGGCCCGTTCCCCTGCGGTTCGCGGTCGGCGGGTTCCCCATCGTGCGGAACGGGCAGCCGCTGGAAGGTCTGGACGAGGCCGCGGCGGCGGTGCGCACCGCCGCGGGAATCGGGGACGGCGGGCGGGTGCTGTACCTGATGTCCCTGGACGGCACGCCCGGGGAGGCCGGCATGACGGTGCGTGAGCTCGGTGAGCTGATGAACCGGCTCGGGGCACGGGACGCCGTCGACCTGGACGGCGGCGGGTCCTCCACGCTGGTCACCCGCGATCCGTTCAGCCGGGATGTGGCGGTGCGCAATCATCCGTCGGGCGGGGCGGAGCGGCCCGTGGCGAACGCGATCGGGGTCTTCTCGTTCGGGTGACGGACGGCGCCGGTGGTCCGCCGAGCGGCGGGCCGTTCCCCTAAGACCGGCCGGCCGCCGGGCCGTTTCGGCGGCGCCGCCGGGCCGGGGCGGCTCCCGCAGGCGACGGTGCGCCCGGGGCGGGGAGTAACACGTTTCGGCCGTCCGTCGCTGTTACGGACGGACGCTGCTGACGACGTCGGCGGCGCCGGCGAGTCCCTGGTGGATGTCGGGGGCGAGGCTGCTGCTCGCGAGATAGAAGCCGAGCAGTGCGCACACCAGGGCGTGCGAGAACTTGAGCTTTCCGCTGCGCAGGAAGATGACGGTCAAGATCACCAGCAGCAGGACGACCGAAATGGAAATTGCCATGATGCGCCTCCTCGACCGCCGCCCGAACGGACGGCAATGAGTGGCCAGTTTGGCGCATTTCGGGTATGTCCGGTTCGCACTCGGCTCCACCGATCGGGTGATCACTGCATGTCACCGACCTGCCGCACGAGCCGCTCCGCCGCCGTGTGGCGCGCATCACGTCACTCCGGGCAACGAAGTATGGGGGTTGACCGTCTTAGCGACCGACGCTCCCGTACCACCGAGAAAGCCGGAAAGCCCCGCTCATGCGCCAGCCCCCCTCCCCTCTCCGTGCCCGGCCCCGCCGGACGCCGCGCGGTGCGCTCCTCCTGGCGTCGCTGGTCGGCGTCGGTGCGCTCAGCGGATGCGGGAGCGGCCCGGTGTCGGCGAGCGAGGGCGCCTCGGTGCAGGTGGGGCTGGGGGCGGCGAGCGGCACCAGGACGGTGCAGGCCGGCGACCGGCTCCGGGTCACCGCGCGCGGTGGTGTGCTGACCGAGGTGACGGTCACCGATCCCCGGGGCGAGCAGCTGACCGGCGGGCTCGGCGACGGCGGCACGGTCTGGACCTCACGCATCCGGACCGCGCCGGCGACCAAGTACTCCGTCGTCGCCCGCACGGAGAACGCCCACGGAGCGAGGGGCGAGGTCAAGGAGTCGGTGACCACGGCCAAGGCCGGCGGTCTCGCCGCATCGGGGACGAGCCCCGGGCGGACGGCTCCGCAAGGGCAACCGGATCGCCCGAACGGGGGAAAGCCGACACGACCGATGGACCGGAGACCGGACGGTCGCACAACCCCACAGCAGCCGGCCCCCTTCCAAGCCTAATCTGACGGAATGAGCAGCGTGCAGGACCAGGATCAACTCACGGCGTGGCGGCGCTTCCGGCGCCGTGTGCCCAACGGCTTCGCCATCACCTTCAGCTTGCTGGGGCTCTTCTGCGCCCTGACAGCACTGATCGGGCCCTTGCGGCGCGGTCTTCAGCCGGTGATCTACTGGCTGGACACCCTCACCATCCCGGTGGCACCGAACTTCGCGTACGCCGCGTTCCTCTTCCTGCTCGGTGCGGCGCTGGCCGCCCGCAAACGGGTCGCGCTGTGGTTCGTGGTGGCGTACATGCTGCTCGTCGCCCTGGCGGACGCACTGTTCCTCGCCGCCGGCTACTGGGAGTACGCGTTCTCCGTCGTGCTGTGCACCGGCGCGCTGGTGCTGCTGCTCGTCGCGCACCGCGAGTTCTACGCGATCACCCGACGCGGGGCGTTCCTGCGGGCCATCGGGGTGCTGGTCGGCGGGCTCGTCGTCGCGGTGCTGGTCGGCTGGGGGCTGGTCTCGCTGTTCCCCGGCACGCTGGAGCCCGGCGGCGGGAACCGGCTGCTGTGGACCGCCAACCGCGTCTGCGGCGGGCTGGTCGGCGGCCGCCACTTCACCGGGCATCCGCCGCACGGGCTGATGACGGTACTGGGCCTGCTGGGCGCGCTCGCCCTGCTGAACGCCGCCGCCGCGCTGTTCCGTTCCCAGCGGATGGAGGCCGCACTGCACGGCGACGAGGAGGCCCGTATCCGGGCGCTGCTCGCCCGCTACGGCAGCCAGGACTCGCTGGGCTACTTCGCCACCCGGCGCGACAAGGCCGTGGTCTTCTCCCCCAGCGGCAAGGCCGCCGTCACCTACCGCGTGGAGACCGGCGTCTGCCTGGCCAGCGGCGACCCGGTCGGCGACCGGGAAGCCTGGGGGCCGGCCATCGAGGCCTGGTTGGAGGTCGCCGTACGGTACGGCTGGCAGCCCGCCGTCATGGGCGCGAGCGAGGACGGTGCCAAGGCGTTCGCGCGCAGCGGGCTGGGCGCGCTGCAGCTGGGCGATGAGGCGATCCTGCACGTCAAGGACTTCGACCTGGACGGCCGCGAGATGCGGGTTACCCGGCAGGCCGTCAACCGCGTCGAGCGCACCGGCGCCACCTTCCGGCTGCGCCGTCACTCGGCGCTGTCCGACGAGGAGATGCAGGAGATCATCCACCGGGCGGACGCCTGGCGCGACACCGAGACCGAGCGCGGTTTCTCGATGGCGCTGGACCGGCTCGGCGACGAGGAGGACGGGGACTGTCTGCTGGCGGAGGCGTTCGACGGCGACGGCAAGATGATGGCGCTGCTGTCCTTCGTCCCGTGGGGTGCGGACGGCATCTCGCTGGACGTGATGCGCCGCGACCGGGCCGCGCCCAACGGCGTCATGGAGTACATGGTCGCCCAGCTGTGCGCGCAGGCCGGGCAGCTCGGGGTGCGGCGGATCTCGTTGAACTTCGCGGTGTTCCGGTCGGCCTTCGAGGAGGGTGGCCGGATCGGCGCGGGGCCGGTGCTGAAGTTCTGGCGCAAGCTGCTGCTGTTCTTCTCCAAGTGGTGGCAGCTGGAGGCGCTCTACCGCTCCAACGCCAAGTACAACCCCGAGTGGTATCCGCGGTTCCTGTGCTACGCGGACGCCGGTGCGCTGGCCCGGATCGGGCTCGCGTCCGGTATCGCCGAGGGCTTCGTGGCGGTGCCGAGCCTGGGCAAGCTGTGGGGCAAGGGACACAAGAAGCGGGTGCTGGCCCCGGCGAGCACCGCCGGGCTGCCGTCGCTGCACGAGCTCGGGCTGGTGCACACCCCGGTCACCGAGGAGGAGCAGCGCGCGCAGGAACTGGCCGCGCTGCCCGAGCAGGTGCGGGTGCGCCACCACAAGCTGGAGCGGCTGCGGGAGACCGGCACGGACCCGTATCCGGTGGGGGTGGAGCGTACGCACACGCTCGCCGAGGTGCGGGAGGAGCATCCCGACCTCGCGCCGGGGGCCCGTACCGGCAAGTCGGTGAGCGTCGCCGGGCGGGTGCTGCTCGCCCGCGACCACGGCGGGGTCCTCTTCGCGGTGCTGCGGGACTGGTCGGGCGATCTGCAGATCGCCCTGACCCGGGACGGCAGCGGTGCTGAGCTGCTGGACCGCTTCGGCTCGGACATCGACCTGGGTGACCACGTCGAGGCCGAGGGCGAGGTCGGCGCGAGCGAACGCGGTGAGCTGACGGTGTTCGTGACGCGGTGGCGGCTGACCGCCAAGTGTCTGCGGCCGCTGCCGGACAAGCGACGCGGCCTGTCCGACCCGGAGGCCAAGGTCCGCCAGCGGTATGTGGACCTGGTCGTCTCGCCGGACGCGCGGGACACGGTCCGGGCGCGCAGCACGGCCGTGCAGGCGCTGCGCCAGGGGCTGATCGACCGGGGCTACCTCGAGGTCGAGACGCCGATGCTCCAGCAGATCCACGGCGGCGCCAACGCCCGCCCGTTCCACACCCACATCAACGCCTACGACCTGGACCTGTATCTGCGCATCGCACCGGAGCTGTACCTCAAGCGGCTGTGCGTGGGCGGCATGGAGAAGGTCTTCGAGATGGGGCGGACGTTCCGCAACGAAGGCATCTCCTACAAGCACAACCCCGAGTTCACGATGCTGGAGGCGTACCAGGCGTTCGCCGACTACGACGTGATGCTCGATCTGACCCGGGAGCTGATCCAGGGCGCGGCCGTCGCGGCGTTCGGCAGCGCCACCGCCCGTAAGGCGGATGCGAACGGCCGGCTGGTCGAGCACGACATCTCGGGGCTGTGGCCGGTCAAGACCGTCTACGGCGCGATCTCCGAGGCGCTCGGCGAGGAGGTCGACGCGGATACCGAGCCGGATGTGCTGCGGCGGCTGTGTCTGCGGGCCGCGGTGCCGGTGAAGCCGGAGATGGGGCGCGGCGACGTCGTGCTGGAGATGTACGAGCGGCTGGTGGAGGAGAAGACCCAGCTGCCCACGTTCTACAAGGACTTCCCCACCGACGTCTCCCCGCTGACCCGCCAGCACCGGCGCGACCCGCGGCTCGCCGAGCGCTGGGACCTGGTCGCCTTCGGCACCGAACTGGGCACCGCCTACTCGGAGCTGACGGACCCGGTCGAGCAGCGGCGACGGCTCACCGCCCAGTCGCTGCTGGCGGCCGGCGGCAATGTCGAGGCGATGGAGCTGGACGAGGACTTCCTCCAGGCGCTGGAGTACGCGATGCCGCCGACGGGCGGTCTGGGCATCGGCGTGGACCGGCTGGTGATGTTCCTGACCGGGCTCTCGATCCGCGAGACGCTGCCGTTCCCGCTGGTGCGGCGCCGCTGACGCCCGCGCCCAGGGACCCGTTCACCACGGGCACGAGAACGGAGAAGGCCACCCCTGACGCGGGGTGGCCTTCTCCGTTGCGGTCGGCCGGCGGCCGTCCGGTCAGCGGGCCGCCAGCACCTCGGGGTTGGCGCAGTGCGCCGGCGCCTCACCGCGCAGATGGCGGGCGACGTCCCCGGCGACGATCCGTGCGGCCTTGTGCGCGACCTGCCGGCTGCCGCCCGCGATGTGCGGGGTGAGGACGGCGCCGGGGGCGGACAGCAGCCGGGATCCGGCGGGCAGCGGCTCCTCGGGGAAGACGTCGAAGCCCGCGCCGGACAGGTGCCCGGAGTCCAGGGCGTCACAGACCGCGTCGTAGTCGAGGAGCGCGCCGCGGGCGCAGTTGACGAGGACGGAGCCGCGGGGCATGGCGGCGATCTGGTCGCGTCCGATCATGCCGGTGGTCTCCTCGGTGACCCGCGCGTGCAGGGAGACGATGCGGGAGCGGGTGAGCAGCTCGTCCAGACCGACCTGTGCGGCGATGCCGGCCAGCGCCTCGGGGCGGACGTACGGGTCGTGTACGAGGACCGTGGCGCCCATCGCGGCGAGGACGGCGGCGACGCGGCTGCCGATGGCGCCGTAGCCGATCAGGCCGACGGTGGTGCCCTCGATCTCGATGCCGCAGTTGTCGTAGTCGTAGTAGTCGCCGCGCCAGACACCGCGGCGCAGATCGGTGTGGGTGTCGCCGACACCGCGGGCGGCGGCGAGCAGCAGGGTGAGGGTGTGCTCCGCGGTGGCGGTGGCGTTCCGCCCGGGGGCGTAGCAGACCGCGACGCCGTGCCGGGTGGCGGCTTCCAGGTTGGCGTTGACCGGGCCGCCGCGGCTGGTGCAGAACAGCTTCAGATCGGGGCAGTTGGCGAGGATGCGCGAGGTGAGCGGGCCGTGCTCGGTGACACAGATCTCGACTCCCCGGAGTGCCTCGATCATCTCGTCCTCGCTGCCGGACGCCTCGATGACCTCGGCGACCGGGCCGAAGGGGGTGTGCGGCCAGCCGAACTGGAGCTCCCGGATGTCCAGCGGTATGTCCCCGGCCGCGGTGCGTACCGCCTCGGCGAACAGGCTCGGGCGGATGAAGTGGTTTCCGGCGGCGAGGACGGTGGTGGTCATGGTGGGGGTACTCCTGGGGTGACGTGCGGTCAGTGGAGGGCGGGCGCCTGGGTCAGGGCCGGGGTGTTGAAACTGAGCAGGGCGGCCTGCCCGTTCTCGATGCGGATCTCGGTGAGGGCGCCGTTGTGCAGCCGGGGGAAGACCCGTCGGTAGTCGGCGAGCGGGATGCCGAGGAGGTGGCAGAGGAGCAGCCGCACCAGGGTGGAGTGGGCGACGACGAGGATGCGGCCGTCGGGCTGTTCGCGGGCGAGGCCGGTGAGGCAGGCGGCGGCGCGCTCGGCGGCCCGGCGCGGGTCCTCGCCGCCGGGCAGGTGGCTGCCGACCGGGTCGGCGAGGAAGGCCGCCACCTGGTCGGGGAAGAGCTGCCGCATCTCGTTCCGGGTCAGGCCCTCGCCCCGGCCGAAGTCGAGCTCGTAGAGGCGGTCGTCGACGCGGGGGATGAGGCCGCAGGCGTCGGCGGCGGGGGCGGCGGTGAGCCGGGCGCGGGCGAGGGGGGAGCTCCAGACGGCGGTGAGGGAGGCGGTGGCGGCCCAGAGGGCGAGGGCGGCGGCCTGGTCGCGGCCGTGGTCGGTCAGGGGCACGTCGGTGCGGCCGGCGTAGCGGTTCTCCGCATGCCAGACGGTCTCGCCGTGGCGTACGAGGATGAAGTCGGTCACGGAGCGGCCCTCCTGCGGGCGTGGTCGGCCACGGCGGGGTCGAGCCAGCCACGGCGGGTGAGTTCGTCGACGAAGCGGAGGTAGACGGGGGTGTAGCGGGCGGTGCGGTGCGGCGACGGCTGGATCTCGGTGGCGGTGGGGGTCATCGCGGCGGCCGTCGTCCGGAGGCCGACGCCGGAGGACGTGGCGGCCAGGACGGCCATGCCGAGGGCGCTCTCGGCATGGGCGGGCAGGCGTACCGGGCGGCCGAGGACATCCCCGCGCAGCCGGCACCAGTAGCGATTGCGGGCGCCGCCGCCGGTGAGAGTGAGCGGCCCGTCGACGGGCGCGCCGAGCCGGTCGAGGTAGTCGAAGCAGAGCCGTTCGAGGCAGGCGACGCCGAGGAGGTAGGCGTGGAACTCGCCCGCGCGGTTGACGACGTCCCCGATGATGAAGGGTTCGGCCTCGGGGGCGTGGAACGGGAAGCGCTCGCCGCCGGTGGAGACCAGGGGGTAGGCGACCGCGTCCGGATCGAGGGCGGCGGCCTGTTCCGTGAGCACGTCCAGGTTCTCGCTGTGGAAGTACTGGGAGATGACGCCCGCGCCGCTGCTGGAGGCGCCGCCCGGCAGCCAGTTGTCGCCCGGCCCGCGGTGGCAGTAGACGACCCCCGCCGGGTCCCGGACGAGGTGCGGGCTGGTGCCTTTGAGGACGAGGGTGGTGCCCAGTACCGAGTTCCAGGCGCCGGGTGCAAGGGCTCCGGCGCCGATCTGGGCCGCGCAGCCGTCGGTCATGCCGGCGACGATGGTGGTGCCCACCGGGATTCCGGTGGCGTCGGCGGCCGCGGCGCATACCGTGCCCAGCACGGCCCCGGGGCGCACGACCTCGGGCAACATACCCTCGGGGACGCCGAGTTCGTCCATCACCTCGGTCGGCCACCGCTCCTCGATCAGGTGGTAGCCGGTCTTGAGCGCATGGCTGGCGTCGGACGCGACCTGGTGCCCCGCCAGCTGCCAGGTGATCAGGTCGACCTGGTGCAGCAGCCGGGTGCCCTCCGCCGTCGCGGCCGGTACGTGCGTCAGCAGCCAGCGGAGTTTGGGCAGTGCCCAGGACGGCTGCATGCTGCGGTAGCCCAGTTCCCGCCATACCTCGGCGCCCGCCTCGTTGGCGGCCGCGGCCTGGGTGTCGGCGCGCCCGTCGTCGTACATCAGACCCGGGGTGAGCGGGGTGCCGTGGGCGTCGGCGAGCAGGATCGTGCCGGAGGTGCCGTCGATGGCGAGCCCACGGACGCGCCGCGGGTCGATGCCGTCCAGGGCCTCCCGGCAGGCGGCGGCGAGCGCGGTCCACCATTCCCGCGGATCCTGCTCGTGGCACCGGCCCTCGCGGTGACCGGTCAGCGGGCGGGACGCGGTGGCGAGCACCTGGCCGGTGCCGTCGACGGCGGCGCAGCGGGCGCTCTGGGTGCCCAGGTCGAGGCCGAGCCAGATGCCGTCGAGGGTGGGGGCCTGGGGGTCAGACACGGGTTCCTCCGAGGGGGGTGGGGGTTTCGGCCGGCGGCCCGTTCGACGGGCTCCCGCGCCACGCCGCGCCGCTGCGCCAGCCGGCCGCACGGGCCAGGCCGCGCCAGGTGAGGAAGTCCTCGTAGAGCGCGGTGTAGAACTCCGCCCGCTCCGGGTCCGGCTGCCAGCTCCGGCTCATCCGGACGTACTTGGCGGCCGCACTGTGCATGCTGGTCTCGGCACCGGTGCGGACCAGGCCGGTGAGGAAGGCGCCCTTGGCACCGAGTTCGGTGTCGCCGGAGCGGGCGGTCGGCACGCCCGTCGCGTCGGCGATCAGCGCGCACCAGGCGTCGCTGTTGGCGCCGCCGCCGCACAGTCGCAGTTCGCTGACGTCCGTACGGGCGGCGGCCAGCGAGTCGCGCAGGACCAGGGAGAGGCCGTCGAAGACGGCGCGGGCCAGGTCGGCGGGGGTGTGGTCGAGGGACATGCCCCAGAACGCGCCGCGGGCGTGCGGGTCGAGGAAGGGGGCCCGCTCGCCCGCCGGGGAGAGGTACGGCAGGAACGTCAGGCCGCGGGCTCCCGGCTGCGAGGCGAAGGCCAGCTGTGCCAGTTCGGGCGGGCCGGGCAGGTGCAGCAGCCGCGCCGCCCAGCCCAGCACCTCGGCGCCGTTGAGCGTGGGGAAGGCGCGCAGCACGCGCTCGCGGCCGCGGTAGGCGATGTTGATGCCGGAGGGTTCGCCGCCCGTGTCGATGCCGGTGCGGACGATCTCGGTGCACAAGGTGGTGCCCAGGATGCTGCACGCCTGGCCGGGGTTGACCACTCCGACGCCGCGCGCGGTCGCGGCGATGTCGTACGGGGACATCACGACGGGCAGCCCGGCCGGCAGGCCCAGCCGGTCGGCGGCCTCGGCGGTGAGCTCGGCGATGCGCTCCGACTCCCCCAGCACGGTGGGCAGCAGCCGCCGGTAGGCGCTCAGGCCGAACAGCTCGAGGATCTGCGGGTCGTAGTCGCCGGTGGCGTGGTCGAGGAACGGTGCCGAGGCGTCGGATTCGTCGCTGGCGCGGACTCCCGTCAGCCGCAGGAAGAGCCAGCCGGCGGCGGTGAGCGAGGTGGCCGAGCGGGCGAGCCGGTCCGGGTCGTGCGCGGCGAGCCAGCTGAAGAGGGCGTTGGGCATGCCGGTGCAGGTCAGCGAGCCGTTACGGCGGAAGGCCGCTTCGAGGACGCCGTCGCGCTGCCAGGCGCCCAGCAGGTCCCCGGCGCGCCCGTCGGACCACAGGATGGCGGGTCCGGTGGGGCGGCCGTGGTCGTCGACGAGCCAGGCGCCGTCGCCCTGCGCCGTGAAGGACACCAGCCATACGGGGTCGGCCGTCTCCTCGAGGACTTCCCGGACGGTGTGGACGACGGCGCTCCAGACGGCGTCCATGTCCTGTTCGGCCCAGCCGGGGTGCGGGCGCAGGACCTCGGTGGCCCGGCGGGCGACGGCGATCTCGGTGCCCTGGTCGTCGAAGACGACGGACTTGATCACCGTGGTGCCGACGTCGATGGTCAGTACGGACATCAGTGGGGTCCTCTCACGCCGGAGCCGGGGCGGCGGCCGGCGCGTCGGACTGCGGCGCGCCGTCCGCGGTGCCCGGCTCGCCCGGCAGCTTCAGGAAGAGGGTGAGCACACAGCTCACCGCATACATCCCCGCGAAGATCCAGACAACCCCTGCGACGCCGAGCGGCCCCACGAAGGCCGCGACCACGGCGGGACCCACGAAGGTGCTGGCGCCGGCGCCCAGGTTGAGCGCGGCCAGCGCCTGCCCCTTGTGGTGCGGTTCCAGGGAGGGCATCAGAGCTGATATCGGGACATAACCCGCAAGTGTAGCGCCGTAGAAGGCGGCCACCAGCAAGGCGAGCGGGAAGTTGGCGCCCGCGGCGTTCGGTACGTAGAAGAGCAGCAGGGTGCTCACGGCGCAGCCGGCGCCGCCGAACCAGGCGATGGTGCGGCGCCAGCCGATCCGGTCGCCGAGCACGCCGAACAGCAGGTTGGCGAAGATATTGGTGGCGAACATCGCGCTGAGCAGATGCAGCCACTGGGTGAGGCTGAAGCCGACCGTCCTGGTGAAGTGGATCGGCATGATCACGAAGAAGCCGAACTGCGAGGAGGTGTTGATGACGCGGACCACCGCACCCACGCCGACGCGGGGGTTGCGCCACAGGATGGTGATGCTGCCGAGCAGCGTGTCGAGCGGACCGTCGGCCGCGAGCCGCCTGCCGCCTCGCTCGTCCCGCACCAGCAGCAGGGCGATGAGCCCGCCGGCGGCCACCAGGGCCAGCGCGGCCCACAGGGTGGCGTAGGAGCCGATGCCCGGGATCAGCGCGCCGGCGACGAGGGAGCCGAGCGTGGGCAGGCCGCCGGTGAAGGCGAACCAGAACCACCCCATGGCGGTGCCGAGCCGGGCACGCGGCGCCACCGCGGCGACCCAGACCAGGAAACCGTAGGCGAAGAGCGGGTAGCCCAGGCCGCGCAGACCGTAGGCGAGGAGCATCAGCGGATAGCTGGACATCGGGATGGCCAGGGCGAGGAAGAGCAGTTGGAAGACCGCCCAGACGCCCAGCCCGGCCCACATGACGCGGCGCGGGCCCCACAGGTCGCAGAGCGCCCCGGAGAGCCAGGCCGCAAGGGCGGCGGCGATCCCGTAGACGGTGAACAGCAGCGCGACGCGGGATTCGGAGAAGCCCTGGTCGGTCAGGTACGGCGAGAGGTAGCCGGACTCGACACCGTCCCCGACCATGAAGAGGAGCAGTCCGACGTATCCCCACACGAGGGTCGGCGGGATGCCCAGGCGGGTGATCAGCGAACGCGGCGGAGAGTTCGTCATCGAATCTCCCTTTCTGCGGCGGCGGGGCAGGAGGGGTGAACGGGAGCGATGGAACCGCCGCGCGGAATCGGGCGTCAATGGCCGCCGGAATCTTCGCATCGCGGCCGCGACCAGCCGTGTTGCCTCGTAGCGGAACCGCACGTGGACACCGTCGGCGCCGCGTGCGCGGTGTTAATTCCGTGCGAACATAACGCGGCGAATTCACGCGGCGGGCTACCCAGGGAGCGGTGCGATGGACCGGGTCGAGGCCCAGGAGGAGCGGCGGCGGCGGATGCGCGAGCGCGTCATCGCGAGCGGCTTCGTGCGCACCTCGGACCTCGCCGAGGAGTTCGGCGTGAGCCTGATGACCGCGCACCGCGATCTGGACGCCCTCCAGGCGCAGGGCTGGCTGCGCAAGGTGCGCGGCGGCGCGACCGGGCTGCCCTCGGCGCAGTTCCACGGCAGCGTCGCGGAGCGGATGGCCACCATGGCGGCGACGAAACAGCTGCTGGCACGGGCCGCGGCGACGCTGCTGGTCCCGGGGCAGACGGTGCTGCTGGACGACAGCACGACCTGTCTGCTGCTGGCGCACCAGGCCGTCGAGCACACCCCGCTGACCGTGCTCACCAATTCGCTGCCGGCGATCACCACCCTCGCCAAGGAACCCGGTATCTCACTGATCACCCTGGGCGGCGCCTACTTCCCGGCCTACGACGCCTTCATGGGGCTGCACACCGCGGACGCGGTGCGGGCCTTTCGCGCCGATGTGCTGTTCATGTCCACCACGGCCGTCACCAACGGCCGCTGCTATCACACCTCACCGGAGACGGTGCAGGTCAAGCGCGCCATGATGGAGAGCGCGGCGCGCCGGGTGCTGGTCGCCGACCACACGAAGTTCACCAAGGACGGGCTGTACGCGCTCGCGCCGCTGAGCGACTTCGAGTTGCTGATCGTGGACGACGGGCTGGCCGCGGAGCACCTCCGGGCGGCGCGGGCGGGCGGCACCGAGGTGATGGTGGTGCCGCAGAAGCCGTAGGCGCCCCGCCGGTCACCGGGGCGCCGGGATCACGCGTCCGGCTGACCGCCGAGGCCCAGCAGCGCGGGTTCGGTGGCCAGCGTGCGGAACACCTCGCGCGGGTCCGGGAGGAGCGTGCGCCGCTCGAGGTCGAGCAGCCCGCCCACGGCGCTCAGCTCGGCGGCCACCGTCCCGTCGGCCGTGCGCACGGTCTGCTCGATGACGAACGTCCTGCCGTCGCGCCAGACGAAGGCACAGCTGACCTCCACTTCGTCGCCGGCACGCAGTTCGCGCCGGTAGCGGATGGTGGTCTCGATCGTCACCGGGCCGATGCGCCGCTCCAGCATGGCGCTCTGCCGGATGCCGCTCGCCTGGAGCAGCGACCAGCGGGCGTGCTCGGCGTACTGGAGGTAGACGGCCTGGTTGAGGTGGCCTTGCGTGTCGGTCTCGTAGCCGCGGACGGTGATCCGGACGGCGAAGGCCGCCGGGTCGTCCTTCGCCGCTGTGCCCGTTGCCGCTGCCATGACGTCTCCGCTCCCCGTGGCGCCGACCCTCGGGACGGACGCGTCGGACCTCATTGGTCACTTGCGTCCCATCGTAGGCACCGGGGGCCGGTTGCCGGGAGCGGTTCCCGGCAACCGGCCCGTCAGGCACCGCCCGTCTTCAACGTCAGGTCCCACTTCGCCAGCGCCTCCTCGACCGGCTGGAAGATGGTGATCGTGTCACCGCCGCCGTTGCTGCAGGTGGCCGTGCCGCCGCCGGAGTGCAGCCCGACGGCCTTCGGGGCACCGGGCTGCGTGACGTAGGAGCCGCCCGAGTCGCCGGGCGCGGAACAGGCGTTGGTGAACGACAGCCCGTCGACGATGGTGGTGCCGTAGTCCACCGTCTGCTCGGTGCGGGTGATTTCGCCGCAGTGCCAGCCGGTGGCTTCCCCGGAGTGGCAGACGGACATGCCCGTCACGCCCTCCTGCGAGCCGGTGACGGCGACCGGCTGGCCGCCCTGGCCGGCCACGTTCGGGGACAGGCTCCAGCCGGGCTTGTCCACGGTGACCAGACCGAAGTCGCCCTCGCGGCCGATCACACTGTGCTCACCGCCCTCGTTGGAGGTGCCCAGGAGGCTGCCGTCCTTGCCGTACGCGGGCTGATCCTCGTCGTTGGTGCAGTGACCGGCCGTCAGGAACCCCTCGAAGTCCGCCGTGTCGGTCACCGAGAAGCCGATGGAGCAGATGCCCTCCTGGCCGGGCATCCAGCGCTCCCCGCCGATCACCGTGCCGCCCTGCTGGCGCGGCGCCTGGGCGCTGCGCTCGATGGTCACGGGGATGCGGGACGGGGCGGCCATCGAGCGCACCGCGTTCTCGAAGGCGTTGGTCGCCGCGGTGCCGGCCCGGCGGTCGATACGGACCACGACGCCGTTGGCCCGCTCGTCCACGCCCCAGCCGGTGACGCCGGGCACGCCCTTGCCGGCCCGGGTGCCGATCTGCCGGACCAGTTCGATGAGCTCGGCCCGGCTGTGCGCGACGGTCTTGGGCACGGCGCCCGCGGCCCGTACCCGCTCCGCGTCGGTGGGCACGGTGACCGCGACGATCAGCTTCCCGACCGTCTTGTCGAACCACATACCGGCCGGTGGTGCGGAGAGCACCCGGCGCACGGTGTCGGCGGCCCGCTGCGCCTCGGCCTCCTGCGCGAGCCGGGTTCGGGCCTGGTCGGGTGTCAGACCGAGGTCGCGGCGCATCGCGTCGAGCATGCCGCGGGGCGAGGGCTGAGGCGTGGGGTCGGGCTGCGGCGCGGCATGCGCCGGGCTGAGCGGGCCGGTGGCGGCCAGGACGGCGGCCATGGTCGCGCCCCAGAGAGCGGCCTTGCGGAAGCGGCGGTGCATCGGGGATCTCCTCGGGGTGTTGAGTACACGTCGAGTGCCGGTCTGCCGAGCCTTGTCGACCGCACGGCACACGGCATCGGGAAGATCCCTTGCAGAACAGCCCGGTGACCTCACCCGCTCCCCGCCAATTCCCTTTGCCCCACGGCCCGGACGCCCGCTGCCGCCTGCCGGAGGTGTTCCGCAACGTCAGCTACTCGGGCGCCCGCCATCCGGGAGCGGGGCACCTGAATGCCCGTCACCGGAGCGGGACACGGCCGCCGCTGCTCTTGCCGGGGGCGCGAACCGCCGGGGCTACGCCTGTGCCGTACTGCGGCAATTCGGCCCGGCGGTCCCGCCACCGCGCTCGGCGGGACTGTGGGCGGACGGGCTGTCGACCGTAGGGACCGAGCGGCCGCGCCCGCTGGACCCGGTGCACTGCAGCCCCGGGCCCGTCCCGGACCGCCGGCCGGCTACGGCGCGCAGTCGGCGTCCACCTGGCGCCCGGTCAGGTGCTGCACCTGTGCCGGGAGGTCGGCCGGCCCGTCGTGCGGACATATCGCGCCTTCGCCGAGCGGCCGCGCCATGCGCGCCTTCCGGGCGCCGAGCGGGTGGTCGTGCCCGCCGGACGACGGGCGGCGGGCCCGCCGGCTCGGGCCCGGGCGCCGGTTGGTCGGCAGCACGGCGGCGGCAGCGCCCGTGCCGCCGCCAACGCCCGAGGATCCGGCGGGAGTTGGGCCGACCGTGGGCAAGGGCGCCGGTGGGCGGGGGCACGCCGCCGCCCCGGATGGCGCAGAGCGCGCTGCGAGCCGTGGGCTCACCGGAGGCGGGACACCCGGCCTCCGCTCGGTGACGGCTCAGAAGCCCCCGTCGAATCCCCCGCCCCCGCCACCGTCCCCGAACCCGCCACCGCCGCCGAAGCCACCGCCGTCGCCGAAACCTCCACCGAAGTCGTCCGAGTTGAAGTCGGATCCGGAGACGTCGCCGCCCTCGGCACCGGTGGGGCCACCGAAGTCGGCGCCGTACGCGTTCGACGACATCATCAGATTGCCGAGCAGGGTGCCCACCAGGAGGCCGGGCAGCAGGCCGCCGCCGAAGTAGCCGCCCGCCCAGGGGCCATAGGCGGGACCCGCGTCCCAGTAGGGGCGGTCGCCGTCCGCGGTGCGGACGGTGCGGGCCAGCGGCTCCCGGCCGTCGTCCAGGCGGCTCTTGTCGGCCGCGCACACCGGTACGGTGCGCTCCGCGCCGCCGGCCGGCGCCCACCGGGCGTCGACCACGGACGGGCCGTGCCGGGGGTCGAAGAAGCAGGGCAGCCGGCGTTCGGGCAGCGGCTCGCCGGCGCGCCGGGCGGCGAGAGTGGCGAGCGAGAAGCGGCCGTCCTCCAGGGCGGTGGTCACCGCCTGGACGTCACCGGGGTGCTCGGCCTTGGCCATCGCCGACTTGGCGCTCTCGTACGCGTCCAGCGCATGGGCGTAGTCGGCGCGCATCGCGTCGTCGGCACCGGGTTCGCCGGGGCTGAAGTCGAGCCGGTCCAGCTCCTCGCCGAAGGCCGTGATGTCCTCGTCGACGACGACGCGCAGGTCCTCGAGGGCGGCGCGCTCCTCCTCGGCCCGCCTGCGGCGGTTGCGGCGGGCGATGGCGTACGCGCCGCCGCCACCGATGACGACCAGCGCGCCCAGCCCGATGGCCGCGCCGACACCGGGGCCGGAGTCCGCCGCGCCGCCCCAGGAGTCGGGGGCGTGGCCGTTGGCCTGCTGGTCGGCACTGTCGACGAAGCTGTTCAGGCGCTGCGAGACCGTGGAGTAGTCGGAGCGTTTGACCGAGCCGACCAGATTCCGGACCGCGTTGTGGGACATCACCCGGGCGTCGGCGCCGGCGTTGAAGCCGTTGCCGAGTTCGACGGCGTAGACGCCGCTGACGCCGACCTTGGTGCGCAGGTCCTGGAGCAGCGTCTTGGGCGGGTACTCGGCGGCCCGCGGCAGCACCGCGACGAAGATCGGTTTGCCGGAGCTCTTGATCTTCTTGGACAGCGCGCTCGCCTCCGCGGCGGAGAACTGGCCGGAGGCGCGGGGATCGACATAGACCGGCCCCTGTTTGAGGGCCGCCGCGGCCGCGTCGAGTCCGCCGACGGCACGGGCCCCGGGCGCGAGCGCCGTGACCACCGCCAGGAGGGCGGCCACCAGCAGGAGCATCGGACCGAACAGCGCACGACGGGTTGCGGTCTTCATACATATGACGCTACCCGAAGCGCACTTTCAGGACATCACCGATGACCGGGGCGGCAACGGACGGGCGCGGTCGGCCATTGGGGTGACCGGAAAGTGACCGTCGCCGGTGCAGTGTCCCGCGCCGGCCGCGCCCTGTCGCGCCGGGAATGTCCATCCAGGTGATCGCTCAGCGTGGCGTTTTTGATGATGAAATGACCGGGGATGTTCCGGCTCGTCCCTCCCCCGAGGAAACGAGATCAGGATGCGAAGGGCCACCTCGCTGCTCCTGTCCGTGGTCGTCGCCATCGCCGCCACCGCCGTGGGCTGTCTGCTGGTGCTGACGCTGCTTCCATCACACGCCCGCCCCTGGCCGACGGCGCCGATGGCCACCGGCGCCCCCGCCCCCGCCGCCGCGCCCCGCCAGGCGAGCATCACGGGCCACGGCGGGTCCGCGGCACGCGCGGCCACCACCGGCCTGGGCACCGACACCCACCGGCCCCGGCACGCACCGCGCAGGGGACGGATCGCGGTGACGGCTCCGATGGCCGGGCTGAGCTTCCGCGTGAACGGCAGCTTCAGCGTGGCGTGGACGAACAACACCGGCCACGACGTGGACGTGTGGCTCAGTGTGCGCACCAAGGGGAAACGGACCCAGCGCCTGGCACTGGTCGCGCCGCGGGCCGGCAGCGCGTCCGTCGGCGAGGCGCTGGTGACCCTGCCGCGGGTCAGCCCGGGCCGCGCCTACGCGCTGGAGGTGGCCGCCGGTGACGGCGTGACGCGCGCCTTCAGTACGCCCTTCGCCGTCACCAGCTGACCGCCCGCTCGCTACGGCGCGCCGAGCGCGACCAGTTCCGCCAGGGCTTCCCGGTGCTCCCCCGGTGCGCCCAGGGCGATCTCGTCGCTCTTGGCCCGCTTGAGGAAGAGATGGGCAGGGTGTTCCCAGGTCATTCCGATGCCGCCGTGCAGCTGGATGCACTCCTCCGCGGCGCGCACCGCCACCGGGGCGCAGTAGGCCTGGGCGACGGCCACCGCCACCGGGGCGTCGGGGCTGTCGGTGGCCAGTGCGTCGGCGGCGTTCCGGGCGGCCGCCCGGGCCGAGGCGACCTCGAGCCACAGGGCCGCCATCCGGTGCTTGAGCGCTTGGAACGAGCCGACCGGGCGGCCGAACTGGGTGCGTTCGCCGGTGTGGCGCACGGTCTCGGTCAGGCACCATTCGGCGAGGCCGAGCTGTTCGGAGGCGAGCAGCCCGGCACCGGTGAGCAGTGCGCGCTCGACGGCCGCGCGGGCGCGGTCCCCGGTGGCCAGGAGGCGGCCGCGGGCGCCGTCGAAGGTGAGACGGCCGAGGGGCCGGGTGAGGTCGAGCGGGGTGACGGCTTCGGTGCGTACGCCGTCGGCGGCGGCCTCGACGGCGTAGAGGGCCGGGCCCTCCGGGCGCCGGGCCCACACCAGCAGGAGCTCGGCCGCCGCGGCGTCGGCGACCGGGGTCACCGTGCCGGTCAGCGTGCCGTCCGCACCGGCCCGTACCGGCGGCTGCGCCGCGCCACCGGGGGGCGTGGGCCACGGCAGGGCGAGCACGCCGACCGTCCGGCCGTCGGCGAGTGCGGCCAGCGGACCGGCGACGTCCGCCCGTTCGGTGTCGCAGCCGAGCAGCGCGGTGACCGCGATGACGGCGCTGGTCAGATACGGCACGGGGGCGACGGAGCGGCCCAGCTCCTCCAGCACCACGGCGGCCTCGCGGGCGCTCGCGCCCTGGCCGCCGAACTTCTCGGGGACCAGCAGTCCGGCGGCACCGATCCCGGTGCCGAGCGCGCGCCACAGACCGCTGTCGCGGGGGCTGTCCGACTCCAGGCCGGCCAATACGGTGGCGGGGTCGCCGCGGTCGGCGAGCAGGGACCGCACGGCGTCGCGGAGCGCCTCCTCCTCGGCGGAGTAGAGGAGGTCCGGGTCGGGCGTCGGGGTGGTCTCGGCAGTCATCGGGGGAGGTCCTTCCACGCGACGTCCTTGTCGGTGCGCGGCTCGGGCGGCAGCCCCAGCACGCGTTCGGCGACGATGTTGAGGAGCACCTCCGAGGTGCCTCCCTCGATGGAGTTCCCCTTGGCGCGCAGATACCGGTAGCCGGCCTGGCGTCCGGTGAAGTCGACCCCGTCGGGGCGGCGCAGCGTCCAGTCGTCGTAGGCCAGTCCGTCCGCGGCGAGGAATTCCACCTCCCAGCCGCTGATCTCCTGGGCGAGGCGGGCGAAGGCCAGCTTCATACCGCTGCCTTCGGGGCCGGGCTGGCCCTCGGTGAGCTGCTGGCGCAGCCGCTCGCCGGTCAGCCGGGCGACCTCGGCGTCCACCCACAGTTTCAGCAGCCGCTGGTGCAGGTCGTGGGTGCGCAGTTCGGGGCGCTCGCGCCAGTCGGCGGCGGCGACGCCGATCATTCCCCCCTCTCGGGGGATCCGGGCGCCGCCGATGGCGACGCGCTCGTTCATCAGGGTGGTCTGGGCGACCTTCCAGCCCTCGCCCACCTCGCCGAGGCGATGGGCGTCGGGGATGCGCACCCCGGTCAGGAACACCTCGTTGAACTCGGCCTCGCCGGTGATCTGCCGCAGCGGCCGCACCTCGACACCGGGGTCGGTCATATCGCACACGAAGTAGCTGATGCCGCGGTGTTTGGGCAGGCCAGGGTCGGTGCGGGCGATCAGGATCGCCCAGCGGGCCTGGTGCGCGCCGGACGTCCAGACCTTCTGGCCGTCGACGGTCCAGGTGTCCCCGTCCCGGACGGCTCGGGTGGCGAGCGCGGCCAGGTCCGATCCCGCGCCGGGCTCGCTGAACAGCTGGCACCACACCTCCTCCCCGGTCCACAGCGGGCGCAGGAAACGCTGCTTCTGCTCGTCGGTGCCGTAGCGGAGGATGGTGGGCGCTGCCATGCCCAGGCCGATACCGATGCGGCCCGGGTCGTTGCCGGGGGCTCCGGCGGCGTCCAGTTCGGCGTCCACCACCGCTTGGAGACCGCGCGGCGCGTCCAGCCCACCGAGCCCCTGGGGGAAGTGGACCCAGGCGAGGCCCGCGTCGAACCGGGCGCGCAGGAAGTCCGGCCGCGCGGTGGTGGCGGGCGGGTGCGCGGCGAGCAGGTCGGCGGTGCGGCGGCGCAGGTCGGCGGCGTCGGTCATCGTCCCTCCTCCGCCTGGGGGAGGACGACCAGGCGGCCGGTGGACGTGCCGTCGGCGACCCGCTGTACGGCCTCGGCGGCGTCCGCCAGCGTGACCCGCCCCCCGATCAGTGGCTTGATGACGCCCTGGGCGGCGAGCTTGGTGAGCTCCTCGTGGCAGGCGTCGACGGCCCCGGGGTCCTTGGTGTTGTAGAGGCCCCAGTGCAGGCCGAGAACCGCGTAGTTCTTCACCAGGGCGTGGTTGAGGGCGGGGCTGGGAATGACGCCGCCGGCGAAGCCCACGACGATGATCCGGCCCTCGAAGGCGATGCACTTGACGGACTTGGCGTAGGCATCGCCGCCGACCGGGTCGTAGACCACATCGGCGCCGCGGCCGTCGGTGGCCTTCTTGACCTCGGCGACGATGTCGTCCACGCGCCGGTCGAGGACGAGGTCGCAGCCCAGTTCGCGGGCGATCCGGGCCTTCTCCTCGCCGCCGACCACACCGATGACCCGGGCGCCGGCGGCCTTGCCGAGTTGAACGGCGGCGCTGCCGACGCCGCCTGCCGCGGCATGCACCAGCAGGGTCTCCCCCGCCTGGAGCCGGGCCCGCCGGTGGAGTCCGAACCAGCCCGTCTGGTAGCCGACGTGCAGGGCGGCGGCCTCGGCATCGTCCAGCGCCTCGGGGGCGGGCCGCACAGTGGCGGCATCGACGGCCACGAATTCGGCGAAGCCGCCGTCGGGCAGCGGCGGCTGGGCGAGCACCCGCTGCCCGATCTCACCGGCCGCGCCCTCACCGACCGCCAGGACCTCGCCGCAGATCTCCACGCCCGGGGTGAAGGGCAGCGGCGGCCGTACCTGGTACTGGCCCCGGCACAGCAGGGCGTCCGGGAAGTTGATGTTGGCGGCCCGTACCCGCAGCAGCAGCTGACCCCGTCCTGCCTGCGGGTCCGGCACCTCCTCCAGCCGCATCACCTCGTGCGGCTCGCCGTTCGCGTGCACGCGCCATGCCTTCACCTGGTGCCTCCACAGACCTCGGATACGCGGGTGGGGGCGACGGCACCACGACTCCCTTGCCGTCACCCTGCGGCGACATACTAAGCGGTCGGTATCCCCGAGGGAACAGTTCCCGGCCACCCGTCCCCCGGGCTGCGACTCCCCCGGACCGCACACCCGCACACCCGCACACCCGCGAGTCGTACCCGGCCCGGGGCGCGGAGACTCCCCGGGCCGTCGGCCCGTCGCGGCTACTGGCCGCGGAGTGCGGTCCAGACCTCCGGGTCCTCGAAACCGAGCGCCCACAGGCCGGTGCCCCGGACTCCGTACTTCTTGAGCAGCGGCAGCTGCTCGGCGACACCGCGGGCGTCCTGGTACCAGACGTCGTGGTCCGCGCCGTTCTGCCGGTACCGGAAGTGCGGGGTGCCCGACTGGGCGTCGAAGTTGTAGTCGGCACCGGTCTGCCGCCGCAGCGACTCGGCCTCCTTCCAGGTCAGATGGCCGGCCCGCCCCTTGGTGCCCCTGGTCCAGTCCCAGCCGTAACCGGGGAAGGCCACCTCGATCTTGTTCCGGGGGATGGTGTCGGTGGCGTAGCGCAGAAACTCCTCGTACCAGTCCTTGGAGGAGAGCGGGCCCGCGTCGCCGCCGGACCAGTGCAGGTCGTAGCCCATGATCCGGACCCGGTCGGCGACCGCGCCCAGGCGCTGGTAGTCGTAGGCCTCCCCGGAGCCGCGGACCCGGGCCAGAACGGTGACCACGCATTGCTTGCCCCGCGCGTGCAGCCGCGCGCACAGGTCGCGGGTGAGCAGGTTGTAGCCGGTCCGCACCCGCTCGCGGGCGGCCCGGTCGCCGGTGACGGCCATGGTCTCGTAGTCCAGGTCGATACCGTCGTACGAACGGCTCTGCACCATCCGCAGCAGGGCTTCGACGTGGACGGCCCGGCGCCTGGGATCGTGCATCAGACCGGCCATCTCGGACGCGCCCGGCGTCTCGGTCACGGTGGGCACGACGTTGATCCCGGCGCGGTGCAGCCCGTCGATGACGGCCTCGCTGCCCGCGCCCTCGTGCCCCTTGACGGTGTCGGCCGACGCCTCGTACCAGAAGGGGCTGACGGTGTGCAGCTGGTCGGCGTGTTCCAGCGCGTCCTGATAGGCGGCCTCGGTGTCGCCCCAGTAGGGCATCCAGGCCGAGACGGTGCGGCGGTCGGCGGAGAGTTCGACGCCGGCTTCGGTGCCCGGTGACGTGACGGCCGCGGCCACCGGGGCGAGCGGTCCGGCGAGCGCCACCGCGGTCAGCAGCAGCGCGAGCCCGGGGCGGCCCCGGGTAACTGATACATGGTCCATGTCCCGAGCTTCACCCCGTACGGTTCCTGGCGCTCCGTCAGATCGGCCGAACGGAGGGCCGGCATCCGTGCACATATGCCGTCCGGGTGACCGCACCTGACGAGGTATGAGAGGCGCCCGGCGCGCACCCCGCCCGGGGGTCCGCGGCGGCGCACCCGCCCCGGAGGCCGGGGCCCGGCCGGGTGCGGCGGCCGCCCGGCGCGGCCCCGGCCGCAGGCCCGGCTGCCGGCCGTCCACCACCGCCGTCACCGTCACCACCGCCGTCACCGTCACCACCGCCTAGCACAGCGGCCTCGCGGAATGCGGGGCATCGGGCGATCCGGCCTGTCCGAGGGCCAGTTGGGGCTACGTTGGGTGCGCATGAGCGAGGCACACCTCGCCGCGGTACGGCTGCGGCTGCGACGGATCGACGAATCCGGCGACACGGGACCGGCATTGGAGCAGGGCGCGCTCGCGGAGGCCGAGCGGCTCGCTCAAACACTCGGCGTCGAGGGCGACTTGGCGGCGCGGGCGGCACTGGGACGGCTGTACTGGATCAGGTCCCGGGCACTGCCCGGCGAGGAAGGGTCCCGGGAGCGACAGCAGGCGGTGGACATCCTCCGGCCGTGCTTCCTGGCCGGCACGGCCGGGCTGCCGGCGCCGCTGCTGCCGGAGCTCGCCGACGCGACCGCGGCCGAGGCGGCCCGGGTGCTCCAGCAGGCGATGGCCGGGACCGATCCCGCCGCGCTGACCCGCTCCGCCGAGCTGTGGCAGCGGATCCTGGACGCGACGCCGAAGGACCACCGCCACCGGGTGCGCTACCTCGCCCGTCCCGCGACGGCGCTGCTGGGCCGGTTCCGATGCACCGGAGCCACCGCGGACCTGGACGGCGCGATCGCGTCACTCCGGGCAGCGGTCGACGCGGCAGCGGCGGACCACCCCGAGCGGAAGACACATCTGACCAGCCTGCGGGCCGCCCTGATGACCCGGTACGAGCGGCTGGGCGACGGGGCGGATCTGGACGAGGCGATCGCCCTGGGCCGGTCCGCCGTCGCGACCGCGGACCCGGGAGATCCGGCGCGCTACGCCGGCCTCGTCGAGGTGTGCACCCTGCTCCAGGTCAGATTCGCGCGCTCGCACCGGACGGCGGACCTGGACGAGGCGATCGCCGCGGGCTCCGAGGTCGTGGAGCGGGCCCCGGCCGGTTTCGCGGAGCGTCCGGTGGCGGTGAGCAATGTGGCCGTCGCTCTCCAGACCCGGGCGCAGCGCACCGGCGCGGGGGCCGATCTGGACCGCGCCGTCGACCTGCTCCGGTCCGCCGTGAACGACTTCCCCGCGCCGGACCCCAGCCGCCTGTCCGCCCTCGCCAACCTCGGCAGCGCGCTGCGCAACCGCTATCAACTGGCCGGCAGGTTCGCCGACCTGGACGCGGCCGTCGCCGCCGGCCAGGAGGTGCTGACCGCCACCCCGGCCCACCATCCGCAGCGGGCGGCGCGGCTGTCGAACCTGGGGCTGGCCCTCCTGCTCCGCTTCGACGCCCGCGCCAACGCCGCCGACCTCTACACCGCGATCGACCTGACCCGCTCCGCGCTGGCCGTGATGCCGGCCGGTGATCCGGTGCGGCCGGGCGTGCTCAACCATCTCGGGCTCGGGCTGTGGTCGCGGTTCCTGCGCACCCACGACACCACGGATCTGGCCGCCGCGGCCCGTGAGTTCCGGGCCGCGGCCGAGGCGACGTCCGGGGCCGACCCGGCGCGGACGCAGTATCTGGCCAACCTCGGCAACGCCCTGCGCCTGCGCTTCGCCACCACCGGCGACCGGTCCGATCAGGACGAGGCGATCGCCGCCCTCCGCGCGGCGGTCGCCGCCGCCCCCGACGGCCTGCCCGACACCGCGGCCTTCGCCGCCCATCTCGGGGACGCGCTGGACGACCGGTACCGCCGCACCCGGGATCCGGTGGACCGGGACGCGGCGGTGGCGGCGTACACCAAGGCGGCGGACGGCCCGGCGACGCCGCCCTCCGTCCGGGCAGCCGCGGCGTACCGCGCGGGCCGGCTGCTGGCCGCCGACGCACCCGGCCGGGCCGCGGACCTGCTGGAGACGGCCGTACGGGCACTGCCCGGGATGACGCCCCGGCGGCCGGAGCCGGGCGCCGGGCAGCAGACCGCTGACCCCTTCGCCGGGCTCTGCGCGGACGCGGCAGCGCTGGCGCTCAGCGATCCGCGCGGTACGCCCGGCGAACGTGCCGCGCGGGCGCTGCGGCTGCTGGAGGCCGGGCGTGCGGAACTCCTCGGGCGGGCGCCGGACACCCGTGACGGTCTCACGGAGCTGCGGCTCGCCCACCCGGAGACGGCGGCCCGTTTCACCGCGCTCCGCGACCGCCTGGACCGGCCCGCGGGTGACGGGCGCGGACGCGGTCTGCCGAGCGTGGAGCTGGAGTTGACCGCGGCGACGGGGCGGCCGCCGCTACCGGAACGGGACCGGACGGCGGCCGAGTTCGCCCAGGCGCTGGCCGCGGTCCGGGCGCTCGACGGGTTCGAGTCCTTCGGGCGTCCGCCCACCGCCGCCGAGCTGCTCGGCGAGGCGGCGCATGGCCCCGTCGTGGTCTTCAACATCAGCCCACGTCGCAGCGATGCGCTGCTGTTGACCGGGGACGGCATCCGTTCCGTCCCCCTGCCCGGGCTCCGGCACGACGCCCTCACCCGGACGGTGGCCGCCTTCCACCAGGAGCTGCGGGTGGCGTCCGCCCACCGGCACCGCAGGCGCCGGCGGGCGGCCCAGCTCGCGCTGACCGACATGCTCGGCTGGCTGTGGGACGCCGCGGCGGAGCCGGTGCTGCGGGAGCTGGGGTACCACGACCCACTGCCGCCGGGGGCTCCGTGGCCGCGGGTGTGGTGGGCGCCCGGCGGACTGCTGGGTCTGCTGCCACTGCACGCCGCGGGCCACCACACCGATCCGCCCGATGCCCCGGACCGGCGTACGGTCCTGGACCGTGTGGTCTCCTCCTACACCCCGACGGTGCGCGCGCTGCACCGGGCCCGGCGGCACGCCCCGGAGTCCGCCGCCGCACCGCCCCGGGCGCTGGTCGTGGCCATGCCCACCACGCCCGGCCTGCCGGGCGACGGCCGGCTGGAGCATGTCGCCGCCGAGGTGGGCGTGCTCCGCGACCGGCTGGACGATCCCCTCGTGCTGTGGGGATCCGACGGCCGCCGGGGCTCCGGCCCCGGCGGGCCGGTGCCCACCCAGGCGCAGGTCCTGGAACGCCTGTCGGCCTGCCCCGTCGCCCATTTCGCCTGCCACACCGAGAGCCACCCCACCGATCCGTCGCAGAGCCGGATCCTGCTCCACGACCACGAGAGCGATCCGCTCACCGTCGCCGGCCTGGCCTCCGCAGGGCTCGACGGGGCACAGCTCGCCTATCTGTCGGCCTGTCACCCGGCCGTCACCCCGACCGCCGCGCCCGCCGACGAGGCGATCCATCCGACCGCCGCGCTCCAGCTCGCCGGATTCCCCCACGTCGTCGGCACCCTGTGGGCGATCGACGACAAACTGTCGGTCACCGTCGCCGACACCTTCTACGCCCGGCTGCGCACCGACGACCGCACCCTGGACACCCGCCGCTCGGCACTGGCCCTGCACCACACCGTGCGGACGCTGCGCGAACGGTTCCCGCGTGCACCGTCGCTGTGGGCGGCCTACCTCCATGCCGGGGCGTGAGGCCGGGAGCCGCCGTGACTACGTACGGCCCGCGCGCTCCTGAGCATCCTTCAGGGTCGCGGACGGAGCGGCCCACCGCGCCCGGACGACCGCGAACCCCGCCGCCTCGCAGTCGTCGCACACCAGCTCGTCGTCGTCGACGACGTGCCGGACCTCGCGGTCGCGGGCGATGCGGCGGAGGATCTCCAGCTTGGTCCGGCGGGCGGGGCGCCGGTCGTTGTGCGGGCGCATCCACAGGGCGCCCTCGGGCAGACCGTGCCGGGCGAGCCAGTCGAGGGTGTCGCGCCGGCAGCGTTCGGGGCGGCCGGTGAGGTAGACGACCTCGCAGTCCTCGGCACTGCGCAGGGCGAGGGCCACTCCCTGGGTGAGCGGAGGGTCCTCGGTGGCCGCCTTGAAGAAGGCCCGCCAGTCGCGCGGGGTGCGCTGGAGCAGATGCTGGCGATGACCGGAGTCGGCAAGGGTGCCGTCCAGGTCGAAGACCGCCAGGGGGCGCGTCGTCATGCCGTCGTCGTCCTCTTTCGTCGCTGCCGGCCGCCGGATCCTTCGGGGAGGCCCACCACGATCCTGCCGGATTCGATTCCCTGCGCGAGGGAGAGCTGGTCGTACGCGATGTCGGCGCAGGTCGCGGCGTCCATCCGCAGCCGGATGTCCGGGTGTTCGGCGGGGCCGTCGGCGTAGCCGGGGCCGTCCGGGCCGTCGAGTGTGACATGGAACTCCCCCTCGTCCAGGGCGATGTCGACCACGTCCGTGCCGTCCGTGAAGTGGCGGCCGAGCCGGGTGACGAGCGGGAGCGCGAACCAGTGGGCGCGGACCGCGTCCGTGGGGCGCTTCTCGTCCAGGTCGGGGGCGCCCCAGTCGGCGAGCGCGGTGAGCGCGGGCAGCAGGGTGCGGCCGCGGTCGGTGAGTTCGTAGACGAAGGCGGCACCGGGCGGGGCGAGCCGGCGGCGGGTGAGCAGTCCGTCGCGCTCCATGTCCCGCAGGCGGGTGGCGAGCATGTCCGTGCTGACGCCGGGCAGATCGGCGTGCAGATCGGTGTACCGCCGGGCGCCGCCGAGGAGCTCCCGGACGATCAACAACGTCCAGCGGTCACCGACGGCGTCCAGGGCTCGGGCGAGGGCGCAGTACTGGTCATAACTTCGGCGCGGCATGCCGTCAGCATAGACAATGGTTGGACTTTCCAAGTCGCTACTTGGTAAAACCAAGCAGGCAAGTACGGTGTAACGAGAGTGCAGCCGCACCGCGCGGTGCGCAAGGGACCGGGAGACCACCGCATGCAGTTCAAGCAGTCCAGCAAGATGGCCGACGTCTGCTACGAGATCCGCGGGCCGGTGATCGAGCACGCCAATGCGCTGGAGGAGGCGGGGCACAGCGTGCTGCGGCTGAACACCGGCAACCCCGCGCTGTTCGGCTTCGAGTGCCCCGAGGAGATCCTCCAGGACATGGTCCGCAATCTCTCCGGCGCACACGGCTACACGGAGTCCCGCGGCATCCTCCCGGCCCGCCGCGCAGTCGCCCAGCGCTACCAGGATGCCGGGTTCGCCGAGGTCGGCGTCGACGACGTCTACCTCGGCAACGGCGTCTCCGAGCTCGTCTCGATGACCGTGCAGGCCCTTCTCGACGACGGCGACGAGGTCCTCATCCCCGCGCCGGACTTCCCCCTGTGGACGGCGGTCACCACCCTCGCCGGCGGCAGGGCCGTGCACTACCTGTGCGACGAGTCCGCGGACTGGCTGCCGGATCTCGACGACCTCGCCTCGAAGATCACCGACCGGACCCGGGCGATGGTCATCATCAACCCCAACAACCCGACCGGCGCGGTCTATCCGCGCGAACTGCTGGAAGGCATGCTCGATCTCGCCCGCCGCCACCAGCTGATGGTCTTCGCCGACGAGATCTACGACCGGATCCTCTACGACGACGAGGTCCACCACCACGCCGCGGTGCTCGCCCCCGACCTGGTGTGCCTGACCTTCAGCGGCCTGTCCAAGTCGTACCGCGTCGCCGGCTTCCGCTCCGGCTGGGTGGTCGTCTCCGGCCCCAAGGAGCACGCCGCCGACTATCTGGAGGGCCTGGACACCCTCGCCTCCATGCGGCTGTGCCCCAACGCCCCCGCGCAGTACGCCATTCAGGCCGCGCTCGGGGGACGCCAGAGCATCCAGGACCTCGTCCTGCCGGGCGGCCGGCTGCGCGAACAGCGCGACATCGCCTGGGAGAGGCTGAACGAGATCCCGGGCGTCTCCTGCGTCAAGCCCAAGGGCGCACTGTACGCGTTCCCCCGCCTCGACCCCGCCGTGCACCGGATCCACGACGACGAGAAGTTCGTGCTCGATCTGCTGCTCCGCGAGAAGATCCAGGTCGTCCAGGGCACCGGCTTCAACTGGCCTCGCCCGGACCACTTCCGCATCCTCACCCTGCCGCACGCCGACGACCTCGACGCCGCGATCAGCCGGATCGGCCGGTTCCTGGCGGGCTACCGGCAGTGAGGGCCCCCCGGGCACGACCCGGGGCGCCGCCCGGCCCCGCCGTCGACTCCCGGCCTCGCCTCAACTCCCGGCCTCGACGACTCCGTCGGCGGACGCGGCGAGGCGGTCGTAGTCCGGCAGGTCGATGTCTCCCGCCTTGGCGAACTGCGCGGCAAGCAGATTCCGCATCGGCCAGCGGGTCATCGAGTTCATCGAGGCGTTCCGCAGTCGGATGCCGAGCGCGCTGGAGGGCGCGTATCCCGCCGCGCCGCCGGGCGGCAGCTCCTGGGCCCGGCCGACGTAGGGACGCATGACCCGGTCGTAGTTCCGGAAGGCGACGCGGTGGTCCCCCTCGGCGGCGGCCAGTTCACCGGCGAGGACGTAGGCACCGACCAGCGCCAGGCTGGTGCCCAGGCCGGTGAGCGGCGTCGGGCAGTAGCCGGCGTCGCCGAGCAGCACCACCCGGCCGCGGGACCAGGAGTCGAGGCGCACCTGGCCCATGGAGTCGAAGAAGAAGTCCGACGCGGAGCGCATCGCCCGCAGCAGGAGCGGCACCTGCCATCCCGCACCGGCGAAGCGCCGGGCCACCAGGTCCTGCTGCGCGGCGGTGTCGCGACGGTCGTACACGAGGGGCGCGGACCGGAAGCTGAGGCCCGCCTTGATCTCGCCGGGGAGCCGGCCGGGCCGGGCCGACGCGACGAGCCCGCCGGGCGCGTTGTGCATCTGGTACCAGCCGTCGAGAGGCAGTTCCTCGGTGGCGGTGAACCAGGCGGTGTAGAGGTCCAGCGGCCGGACGTACTGCGACTCCGGGCCGAAGGCCAGCGCGCGTACCACGGAGTGCAGCCCGTCCGCGCCGACGACCAGCCCGAAGCGGCGCGGGGCGGCCTTCTCGAAGGTGACGGTGACGCCGTCGTCGTCCTGGTCGAGCCCCGTGACGGTGTCGTCGAAGAGGTACTCGGTGTCCGGCACGGTGGCGTCGTACAGCAGGCGGCCGAGGTCACCGCGGAGGATCTCGATCTCGGAGACGATCCCCTCGCCGCCGAAGCCGTCGGCCGGCATGCGCGCGGCGATCCGGCCGGAGGCCCGGACGATCGCGAGGCCGCGCTGGTCGACGGCGGCCCGGCGGGCTCGGTCCATCAGACCCATGCGCGTGATCACCGTGCGGCCGGCGCCGCGCAGATCCACGGTCTGGCCGCCCGGCCGGGGCGCCGGGGCCCGCTCGACCACGGTGACCGTGTGGCCGGCCCGGCGTAGCCAGTAGGCGAGTGCGGGTCCGGCGATGCCGGCGCCGGAGATGAGTATGTCGGTGTTCCCCATGGAGCGAATATACGACGTAAACAACAGTGCCCACAAGCCCTGAACTGGGGGCAGGGACAGGGAAATTCACCCATAGCGCACTAGTGCCCTACCTCTTCCCCGCCCCTTTTCGTCCGTCTGTTTCGGTGGGGCGCGGCGCCCTTCCCCGCACAGCGGGAGACCCGGCACGCCCCAAGCCGCACTAGTGCACGGAGCGGCTCGCGACAGCGCGGCGGGCGGGGCCCGGAGTGAGGGCGAACCGGGGCCGTCCAGCGGGCGGCGGCACGGTCGGTCGCTCCGCGTGCCCGGCGGTCACCCGGCGGCACCGGCCCTCACCCCAACGGACCCATCGCTCACGAATTGTTGCCGCCCGCCGACTTCAGCGGCCTTCGGCCGCCCGCCACCGTCCGCAGGGGCCGATGCGCCCTTGAGCGCGGGGCGGCGAGCCGCTTAGGTGGAGGACGGTAGACCTGCCGGTGCCCCGGAGGGGAGAAGGACCCGATGCCCGTAAGACCAGCGGCGACCGAGGCGGACCTCGAAGCCCACCTGCGCGGAATATGTTTCAAGACCGGCCCGCCACGGCGGCTCGGCGTCGAGATCGAACTGCTGGTCCACGACGCCCGCAACCCCCGATGTCCGGTCGAACAGTCCCGGCTGCACACCGCGGCCACGGCGCTGCGCGCCCTGCCCCTGCACTCCCTTCTGACCTTCGAACCCGGCGGCCAGCTGGAGCTCAGCTCGCTCCCCGCCACCTCCCTCACCGCCTGCATCGACTCCGTCGCGGCCGATCTGGCGCTGGTCCGTCCCGCCATGCGTGCCATGGGGCTGGGCCTGGCCGGACACGGCCACAATCCGTGGCACGCCCCCCACCGCATCCTGACCGATCCCCGCTACGACGCGATGGAGTCCTATTTCGACCGCTGGGGCGGCGCCGGTCGCGCCATGATGTGCGCCACGGCGTCCGTGCAGGTCTGCGTCGACGCCGGGTACGAGGAGCCGGGGCCGCTCGGGTACGGCCGGCGCTGGCTCTTGGCGCATCTGCTGGGCGCGGTGCTGGCCGCGGCCTTCGCCAATTCACCGACCAGCGAGGGCTGCCCGACCGGCTACCGCACCACCCGCCAGGTCGTCTGGTCCCAGCTCGACCCGGACCGCACCCTCGCGCCGCCCCAGGAGGCGGACCCCCGCGCCGCCTGGGCCCGCTACGTGCTGGACGCCCCGGTGATGTGCCTGCGGTCCGAGAACGGCCCCTGGGACGCGCCGCAGGGACTCACCTTCCGTGAGTGGATCCGTACGGGCCTGCCCAGAACCCCGACCCAGGAGGATCTCGACTACCACGTCACCACCCTCTTCCCGCCGGTCCGGCCGCGCGGCCACCTGGAACTGCGCATGATCGACGCACAGGCGGGCGACGGCGGCTGGATCGTGCCGCTGGCCGTGACGGCCGCACTGTTCGACGACCCGGAAGCGACGGAGACCGCCTACCGCATCGTCAAACCCCTTGCGGAGACGGCCGGTTCGCGACCCGCACCGCGCAATCCGCTGTGGCGGCGCGCGGCCCGCGGCGCGCTGACCGACCCGGAGCTGCACGCCGCGGCGGTGGCCTGTTTCGCCGCCGCGCAGGAAGCGCTGCCCCGGCTGGGCGCCTCCCCCGCCGTGCGCGCGGCCGTCGCGGACTTCACCGAACGCTATGTGGCGCGCGGCCGCTGCCCCGCCGACGACCATCTCGACGCCCTGTACGCCGGGGAAGCCGACCCCGCGTACGCCGCCGACCCCGCGTACGCCGCCGACGCCCCGGACGTCACCGAGCCCCCGGCCGGCGGTCGCATTCCCTGGAAGGACATCCAGTGACCATCGACCCCGAGTCGCTTCGTGAGCGGGCGGCCTCGGCGCTGCTCGCCGCCCGCGACCGTACCCGCCTGCTGACCACCTGCGTCGAGGAACCCGACCTCCTCGCGCAGCACTCCCCGCTCATGTCCCCCCTGGTCTGGGACCTGGCCCACATAGGCAACCAGGAGGAGCAGTGGCTGCTGCGGACGGTCGGCGGCCGAGACCCGCTGCGCCCGGACATCGACTCCGTCTACGACGCCTTCGAGCATCCGCGCGCCATGCGCCCCTCGCTGCCGCTGCTGGCACCCGCCGAGGCACACGGCTACGTCGCCGAGGTGCGCGGCCGGGTGCTGGACATCCTGGAGTCCAGCCCGCTGCACGGCGGCCCGCTGCTCGAGTCCGGCTTCGCCTTCGGCATGATCGCGCAGCATGAGCAGCAGCACGACGAGACCATGCTGATCACCCACCAGCTGCGGCGCGGGCCCGCCGTGCTCACCGCGCCCGCCCCGCCGGCCGCCTCCGACGACATCCTCCCCTCCGAGGTCCTGGTCCCCGGCGGCCCGTTCACCATGGGCACCTCCACCGAGCCCTGGGCACTGGACAACGAGCGTCCCGCGCACCGCCGGCTGGTGCCCTCCTTCCTGATCGACACCGCGCCGGTCAGCAACGGCGCGTACCGGTGTTTCCTCGAGGACGGCGGCTACGACGAGCCACGCTGGTGGACCGAGGCGGGCTGGGCCCATGTCCGCGAGCACGGGCTGCGTGCGCCGCTGTTCTGGAAGCGGGACGGCGCCCAATGGCTGCGCCGGCGATTCGGGGTGACCGAGCCGGTGCCGCCGGACGAGCCGGTGCTGCACGTCAGCTGGTACGAGGCGGACGCCTACGCGCGCTGGGCGGGCCGCCGGCTGCCGACGGAGGCGGAGTGGGAGAAGGCCGCCCGGCACAATCCGGCCGACGGGCGGGCGAGGCGCTACCCCTGGGGGGACGAGGACCCGACCCCGGCCCACGCCAACCTCGGCCAGCGCCACCTCGGGCCCGCTCCGGTCGGCAGCTACCCCGACGGCCGGTCGGCCTTCGGCGCGGGGCAGTTGATCGGTGACGTGTGGGAGTGGACGGCGAGCGACTTCCTGCCGTATCCGGGCTTCGCCGCCTTCCCCTACCGGGAGTACTCGGAGGTGTTCTTCGGCGACGAGTACAAGGTGCTGCGCGGCGGGTCCTTCGCGGTCGACGCGGTCGTCTGCCGGGGAACGTTCCGCAACTGGGACCTGCCGGTGCGGCGGCAGATCTTCTCCGGGTTCCGCACCGCGCAGGACGCCGACCCGATGGCGGGCGCATGAGGGCCGCCCGGAGCACGGCGGGCGGCGCCCTCCACCACCGGGGAGGCATCGGCTGATGTGCCGTCACCTCGCCTACGTGGGGCCGGAGATACCCGTCCGCCAGGTGATGCTGGAGCCACCGCAGGGGCTGTACCGCCAGTCGTGGGCACCGCGCCGCCAACTGCACGGGACGGTCAACGCCGACGGGTTCGGGGTCGGCTGGTACGCCGCCGATGACCCGGTACCGGCCCGCTACCGCCGGGCCGGCCCGATCTGGGCCGACGACCTGCTCCCCGACCTGGCGCGGGTGGTGCGCACCACAGCGCTGCTCGCCGCCGTCCGGGACGCCACCGAGGCGGGGGCGGACGCCGAGGCCGCGGCGGCACCCTTCGCCGCCGGCCGGCACCTGTTCAGCCACAACGGCGCGGTGCTCGGCTGGCCCGACTCGCTCGCCCCCCTGGCCGCCGCGCTGCCTGCCGTCGAGCTGCTGCGGCTGCCCGCCCGCTGCGACGCGGCGTTCCTGTTCGCGCTGCTGCGGAACCGGCTGGCGGAGGGGGAGGAACTGGGCGAGGCGCTGGCCGGCACCGTCACGGCCGTCGCGGCGGCCGCGCCCGGTTCCCGGCTGAATCTGCTGGCCACCGACGGCACCACCATCGCCGCCACCACCTGGGGCGACACCCTCTTCCACCTGACCGTCCCAGGAGGCGGCACCGTCGTAGCCTCCGAGCCCTACGACGACGCCCCCCAGTGGACCGAAGTCCCGGACCGCACCCTGGTGCGTGCCACACGGACCGACGTCCACCTCACCCCGCTCAAGGAGCCCGCCGCGTGAGCAGCCTCAGCATCACCCGCACCCTCCCCGCCGACGACACCTCCGCCGCGCTGCGCGCCGATGTCGCCCGGGGGCTGACCCGTACACCCAAGCAGCTGCCGCCCAAGTGGTTCTACGACGCGCGCGGCAGCGAGCTCTTCGAGGAGATCACCAAACTTCCCGAGTACTACCCGACCCGCGCGGAGCGGGAGATCCTCCTCACCCGCGCCGCGCACATCGCCGCGGCCACCGACGCCCGCACCCTGATCGAGCTGGGTTCCGGCTCGTCCGACAAGACGCGCCACCTCATCGGCGCGCTCACCGGTCTGCACACCTATGTGCCGGTCGACGTCAGCGAGTCGGCCCTGGCCGCGGCGGGCAAGGCGCTGCTCGTCGAGCACCCCGGGCTGACGGTGCACGCCCTGGTGGCCGACTTCCAGCGCGGCCTCACCCTCCCCGAGTCGCCCGGCCCGCGGCTGCTCGCCTTCCTCGGCGGCACCCTCGGCAATCTGCTGCCCGAGGAGCGGGCCGCGTTCCTGCACTCTGTGCACGGCCTCCTGGAGCCGGGGGACGCCCTGCTCCTCGGCACCGACCTGGTCAAGGACGAGGCCACGCTGGTCGCGGCCTACGACGACGCGCAGGGCGTGACGGCCGAGTTCAACAAGAACGTGCTGCATGTCATCAACCGCGAACTGGGCGGCGACTTCGACCCCGCCGACTTCGCGCACGTCGCGCGGTGGAACGCCGAGCGTGAGTGGATCGAGATGCGGCTGCGGGCCCGCAAGGACCTGACCGTCAAGATTCCCGGCGTGGACCTGGCCGTGTCCTTCGCCGAGGGGGAAGAGCTGCGCACCGAGATCTCCGCGAAGTTCCGCGAGGACGGCGTGCGCCGGGAACTCGCCACCGCCGGCATGGAATTGAGCCAGTGGTGGACGGACAGCGCGGACCGCTTCGCGCTGTCCCTGTCGGTCCGCACCTGACACCGGCCGGGCGCCGCCGCCACTCCCGCCCCGGCCGTTGCGGCCCCGCCCGGCCGGGGCCGCCGGCCGGGTGCCGCTTTCGCCGCCCGTATGGTTCGATGCCCCGATCACACGTTCGTAGACGGGCGTACGCGGGCCTGCGCGTACGCGTCGGGCAGCCGTGCGGCATGCAGCGTCGAGGGGCAGGGGTGGCGGAATGGGACTGGACCGGCGGGGTTTTCTCCGGGGTGCGGCCGGATTGTCGGCGGCGGGAGTGCTGGCGGGCGTCGGCAGCACGCAGTTCACGGCCGGCGCGGCGGGGCGGGGTTCGCCGCTCGCCGCGGCCTCCGTCCAGGACTGGATGTCGGCCCTGGCCGACGCGACCCCCGTCCAAGGGCTGACGATCCCGGGCACCCATGACTCCGGTGCCCGCCTCGGCGGCCCCTGGGTCGCTTGCCAGAACACCGCCATCGACGCCCAGCTCGCCTCCGGCATCCGCTTCCTGGATGTCCGCTGCCGGGCGACAGACGATGCCTTCGCCATCCATCACGGCGCCTTCTACCAGGAGCTGATGTTCGGTGACGTGCTCAATGCCTGCCGGGCGTTCCTGGGGTCCCACCCGACCGAGACGGTCCTGATGCGGGTCAAGCAGGAGTACTCGGAGGTCGCCGCCGAGGAGTTCCGCCGGATCTTCGACCGCTACCTCGACGACAAGGGCTACCGCTCGCTCTTCCGCCTCGACGGCGGCCTGCCGACACTGGGCCAGGCCCGGGGGAAGGTCGTCCTACTGGCGGACTCCGACGGGATGCCGGGGGTGCGGTACGCGGACCCCGCGCTCTTCGACATCCAGGACGACTACATGGCCGAGCCGTTCGGGAAGTGGCCGAAGGTCGAGGCCCAGTTCCGCAAGGCGGCCGCCGGGCCCGGAAAGCTGTACGTCAACTACGTCAGCACCTCGGCCCTGCTGCCGCCGCGGTCCACCGCGGACCGCCTCAATCCGCAGGTCAAGAGCCTGCTCACGGGCTCCGGCGCGAGCGGTTGGCGCGGCCTGGGCATCGTCCCGATGGACTTCCCGAACGAGTTCGGGCTGGCGCAGACGCTGATCGGGCACAATCCGGCGACCGCGTAGCGGCGGAAGCCGGACTGCCGGGCCGCCATGCCGCAGACTAGGCAAGATGTCTTAAATGTCTGGTTCTGGGTCGACCTGTCCGTACGACGGGGCGGGCCCGCTGATGCGGCGAGGCGGCAGCTGGTGGAGACGGACGAGTGCGGACGGACCACGGCGGGCGGGCCGCCGCGGCCCACGGAGGCGGCCGGGCGCGGGCGGGCCCGGGGCGGAGCGCCCTTGCGGGTGACCCTGGCACTGCTGGCGACGACGCTGATGGCGGGCGGTACGGCGGTGGTGCTGTGGTCCGGGGGGCGCGATCCGTACCTGGCCTCCGGGGACCCCGTCGCGGGCGTGTACGTTCCCGGGCTCCGCGCCGGGAACGCGGCCGCCGCCGCGGTACTCGCCGGGCCGTACCGGGAACGGCCGGGACCGCCGCCGCACCTGGCGGCGGAGCGCGCCGGCCCGCCCGCCCCGTTCTCGGCGTCCCGTCCGCCGGTCGCGTCACCCACGACGCCCCTGCCGCCGGTGGGCGCGCTCTTCTCCCCCGGCGACGACGGCGACCCCACCCACCACTGCACGGCGAGCGTGGTGCACTCCCGCGCGGGCGATCTCGTCGTCACCGCCGCGCACTGCGTCCATGACGGCGGCTTCCGCACGCGGCTGGTCTTCGCGCCCGGTCTGCACGACGGGATCGCACCGTACGGCCTGTGGGTGCCCAGCCGGATCGACGTCGACCCGCGCTGGATCCGCGACCGGGACCCCGACCGGGACGTGGCCTTCCTGCGCATGCGCCGGGCCGGACCGGATCCGGACGACCGCACCATCGAGGAGGTCACCGGCGCCGAACGCATCGGCTTCGGCACTCCCCCCGGCCGCCCCGCCCAGCTGACCGGATACCCCGACGACCGGGACACCCCCCTCGCCTGCCGGCACACCGCGGACGCCCAGGGACCGACCCAACTCCGCTTCTCCTGCCCGGGCTTCCCCAACGGCACCAGCGGCGGCCCGATGCTCACCGACGTCGACCCGACCACCGGTACCGGCTCCCTGATCGGGGTCATCGGCGGGCTGGACGAGGGCGGCGACGACGCCACCTCCTACAGCAGCCGCTTCGACGCGGGCGTGGCGGCGCTGTACCGGCGGGCCACGGCGTAGCCGGGGGCCACTCAGGCGCCGCGCGGCACCACCGTCTCGAGCACCGACGGCAGCGGATACCAGTCCGCCGTCGCGAAACTCGCGTGTGCGGCGGCGAGTTGGGAGACCCGGGCCAGCGCCTCGGCCTCGGTCGGATGCGTGCCGTCCAGCACCGGCGGGACCTTGTGCGCGTCGGTCATCACGAGGAGGTAGTGGCGGGTGTCGTACCAGGCGGTGTCGATGCTGCCGTTCAGGTAGGTCGCGGCGTCGCCGTCGAAGACCACGAACCAGGGCCGCAGCGCGGGGTCGGCGTAGCGCTCCCTGGGGTCGCCGGCGACCGCGCCGTGGACCGCGGGGAAGGCCGTCGACCGGTCCAGGGCGCCCTGCGCGGCAAGGTCCTTGAGATGGGAGGCGTACTCCACGTCGGTCCACAGCTTGTCGAGGGGGTTCTGCTCCTCGACCGTGCCGGGTATCAGCTCGATCAGGAACTTCCCGGCCAGCGCGGAGCGGGCGGGCCAGCCGTTGGCGCGGACCGCCTCGTCCGGGGTGCGGTGCCCCGCCGTGAGGTCACCGGGGCCGTAGACCGCGTCGCCCAGCTTCTGCCGTACCAGCGCGTCGAATTCGGCGGGACCGCGGCCGCCCTTGGCGTTGAAGCCGTCCTTCATCTCGATCTTGACCAGGATCGGGCGGTGGCCGGGATGGGCGTCGTGCCAGGCCCTCATGTCCGCGAGGCAGCCGCCGAAGTCCTGGTCGCGGTCCTTGGTGCGCAGCTCCGCGGCGTTCGCTGCGCCCTCGCAGTTGTTGTTGTTCCCCAGCGGGTTGCTGTGCGAGACCCGCCAGGACCTGCCGAGCCCGTTGGACCAGATGTCGAGTTCCACCAGTGCGGCGCCGGAGTCCAACGCATCCGCGAAGTAGGGGTACTTGTCTTTCTCGTAGGCGTTGTGGACACCCACCGAGGTGCTGGTGTCATATGTCGTGGCGGCCGGTTCGGCACCCGCCGGTCCGGTCACCGCGATCACCGCCGCCGCCGCGACGGCGACCGTCCCCACGCATCGCTTCCCGTTCATGTGCCCCGCTTCCCCTGATCCTCGCCCGGTCGGTCGCCCGGTCGAACCGGCAGCAGCGTACGGGACCCGGGTACGGCGGGAGCCAGGGGGCCCGGGCGTCGGGCGGGCGGCGGTGAGGCGAACGGAAGACGGCATCGAGCAACAGTGGAGAGAGAATGACCAGCAAGACGCAGACCGCGCAGACGCACAGATCGCTGCCGCTCGCGGCGACCGTGCTGACCGGGACGGTCGCGCTCTACATCGCGCTCGTCGCCTTCGGGAACATCACGGACTTCGGCACCAACCGGGAGTTCGTCCGCCATGTGCTGGCCATGGACACCACGTTCAAGGACCCGGACCTGATGTGGCGGGCCATCACCTCGCGCTCCCTTCAGGACGCCGCGTATCTGGGCATCGTCGCCTGGGAGACGGTGACCGCGGCGGTGCTGGTGGTGGCGACCGCACAGGGGGCCATCGGGCTGCGGCGCGGCGGGTTCGCCCGGGCCCGGCGGACGGCCACCGCCGGGCTCTTGATGATGCTGCTGCTGTTCGGGGCGGGATTCCTCGCCGTCGGCGGGGAGTGGTTCGCCATGTGGCAGTCGCACGACTGGAACGGCCTGGACGCGGCGGCCCGCAACTTCACCGTGGCCGGAATCGTGCTGGTACTGGTCCATCTCAAGGGCTCCGGGGACGACGTGGTCGACCGGGCCGCAGAGACCGCCGAGGCCGCCGAGGCCGCAGAAGGGCGGTAGCCGCCGCGCCCCCACCCGCGATGCGGTACCCGGTGAACCGTCGGCAGCGGGTAGCGCTCCCGCTCCCGCGGACCGGCCCGGCGGGCGAGGCGCCCCGGGGTGGTGCGACCCTCAAGGCCGCACCACTCCGCGGTGGCCCCGGTACGCCCCCGGAGCGAGGCCCCTACCCTCCGGAGCTCACCCCGCCGCGTACACATCCTCGATGTAGCGCCCGGCAGCGGTCAGTTCGCGCAGCCATGCCTCGGACTCCTGCGGCGAGGCGCCGACCGCGGCACCGTGCAGATCGCGGAAGGCGGCCCGGACCCCGGGCGCCATGCGGCTTCCGTCGCCGCAGACGTAGACCCGGGCACCCGCCCGCAGCAGTTGCCACACCTCCGCTCCCTCGGCGGCGATGCGGTGCTGCACGAAGAGGTGGCCGTTCTCCGGCCGGGCGCTGAAGACGGGGTGGAGGGAGACGGCGCCCGCCTCCTGCGCGGCGGTGAGTTCCGCGGCGTGCAGGAAGTCGCCCGCGGGGTCGTCGCAGCCGAAGTAGAGCCGGGCGGGCGTGGTGCGGCCGGCGGCGACGCGGTCGGCGACGGCCCCGCGGAAGGGCGCGAGGCCGGTTCCGGCGGCGACCATGATGACGGGCGTGGGGTCGTCCGGGTCCAGCCGGAACGCCTCGCGGCACGGCTGTACACGGGCCAGGACGGTGTCGCCGGGCCGCAGCGTGTGGAGATGGGTCGAGCCGGTGCCGCCGGGCAGCAGCGAGACCATCAGGTCGGCGTGCCGGTCGTCGGTGGCAGGCGACGACGAGAGGGAGTAGTGCCGGGTGCGCAGCGGGGGCAGCAGCTCCAGGACGGCCGCCCAGGGCAGTGCGCCGCGCAGCGCCGGGTGGGCCTCGATCAGGTCGATCACGGTACGCGGGTCGTCCTCGGCGAGGGCTTCCAGCGCCGCCCGCTCGGGCGGGCAGGGGTTGTGGGCGGCGAGCAGGGCGCTCTGCTCGGGCGTGGACCGCATACCCAACTCGAGGTGATGCGTGAGAAGTTGGCGCACCGAAAGGGGACGGTCGACGGGGAGCGCGTCCCGGGCGGGGCGGCCGGAGTGCAGGGCGAGAACGGTGTCCGGGTCGACGCCGAGCGCCCGTGCGGCGCGGTCGACCGCGGTCGGGGGGTTGGCCGGGAGCACCGCGAGATGGTCGGCGGTGCGGTAGCCGACACCCTCGGGCAGCGCGATGCGCAGGAAGCGCTTGGGGCGCGGCCAGTCCGGTGCGGTGAGGTCGTAGGACTCGGTGACGGTCATCTCGACGAGGTCGTGCCGCGCGGCAAGTGCGTCCAGCGGGCCGCCGGTGATCTCGGTGACCGTGTAGCCGGTGTCCGCGGCGGCCGGGGCGCCCGCGCCGATGCTCGCCGGATCTCCGTAGCGCGCGAGGAGCCGGGTGCGCAGTGCGCCGGCGAACTCCTTGACGGTGCCGTTCAGGTCGCCGGAGGCGTCGGCCTCGGTGCGGGGCAGGAGCCGGTCGCCGCCGAGTGCGTCGAGGCGGTCGTCGATGAGGGTCGGCACATGCTGGTAGGTGGCGGCCCAGTTGCGGTCGCCGACACCGAGGACGGCGTACGGGACGCCCGCGGCGGCGCCTTCGGGGGCGGTGCGCAGCCGGCTGACGAAGGCGGCCGCGTCGTCGGTGGGCTGGCCGTTGTAGGAGGCGGCGACGATCGCCACGGGCCGGTCGGCGGCCAGGCCGTCGGCGTAGGCGTCGAGCGGGGCGACCTCGGTGGCGAAGCCCAGTGCGGTCGCCTCGTCGGCGAGCCGCTCGGCGAACTCGCGGCAGGTGCCGTAGTTGGTGCCGTGCAGCAGGAGCAGCCCGGTGTCCTGCGGGACTCGGGTGGGCAGTGTGTCGTCGGTGGCGGGGCCGTCCTCGGCGGGGGTCGTGCCCCCGGGCAGGACGGCGAGCGCGGCGCGGGTCGCCGCGCGGTCCGCGGGGGTGCGGGCGGCGAGGCTGAGCGTGAACGCCTCGGGCTTGAGGGTCAGCGTCTCCTTGATGCGCAGCTGGTAGCCGGTGTGGTCGATCAGACGGTAGCGGTGCACCAGGAGGGCGAGCAGCATGATCGCCTCGTGCAGCGCGAACTGCCGCCCGATGCAGGCGCGTTCGCCGGTCCCGAACGGCTTGTAGGCGTGCGGTGAGCGGGCCGCCTCGGCCTCCGGGGCGAACCGGGAGGGGTCGAAGAGTTCGGGGTTGTCGCCCCAGGCCGGATCGCGGTGCAGCATCGGCGTGAGCACCGTGACCTGGTCGCCGGCCTTGAGCGGGTGGCGCCCGCCGAGCAGAGTGTCCGCACTCGCCTGACGGGTGAACGCGGCCGCGGTCGGCCACAGGCGGAGCGCCTCGTTGAGCGCCTGCCGGGTGTACGGCAGCCGGCCGATGTCCTCGAACGACGGGTCGGGGTCGGGGTTGTCCCCCCAGAGCTCGTCCGCCTCGCGCTGGGCCAGGCGCAGCGCCGCCGGGTCCTTGAGCAGGTGGTAGAGGGCGAAGGAGAGCGCGCCCGAGGTGGTCTCGTGGCCCGCGATGAGGAAGGTGATGACCTGGTTGCGGATGTTGGCGAGGTCGAGGGTGGGGCCCTGCTGCCCGTCCTTCCCCTCCCGGCCGCCGAGCATCAGACCCAGCAGGTCGTCGTCCCCGCTCTCGCCGCTCGCGGTCCGGGCGGCGATCACCTCGTCGACCACGGACGCGAGGTAGTCGGCGTCGGCGCGGAACGCCGCGTCCTGCGCGGTGTGGTCCTCGCCGGCCTTGCGGGCGAACTTGCTCATGCTCCACTGCAGGCAGCGGACCATCGCGTCGACGAACGGATGCGGGGTGTCCCTGGCGAACGACTCGAAGTCGAAGCCGAAGCCCGCGAGCCCGATGGTGTCCAGCGTCATCCGGGTCATGTCCTCGGCGACGTCGACGGCCGAACCGTCCGCCACCCGGCGGTCCCAGGCGGCCATGACCCGGCGGGCGACCTTGAGCATCGCCGGGTGGTAGGTGCGCATGGAGCCGAGCGCGAAGGCCGGCATCAGCACCTCGTGGGCCTTCGCCCAGTTCGGCTCGTCGTTGTACGCGGTGAACAGACCGTCACCGGCGAACTCTCTGACGTTCTCCAGGACCACCGACACGCCCTTGGCGAAGCGGTTCTCGTCCGCGAGCTCGGTGACCAGTTCCAGCGAGGAGACGAACACCGTCTCGCGGTCGCCCAGCCGGCGCCGGAAGACCGGGCCGTGTTCCCGGGCCAGGTCCATGGTCTGCTGGAGCGGCGTCGAGCTGAGACCGGCCGCCGTGGTGTCGACAAGCGGTATGCCGTCTTCGGAGGCGGGTCCGTCGGTGTGGAGCGCGAGAGTGTCGGTCATGTCTCCAGCGTGACCGGCCCGGTGTGCGGGGCGACGCCGGGCAACTGCATGATTGTGCAGTGGTTTTTCGCCATTCGGTCTTGCGGACGGGCCGAGATGGCGTATGCGGAGGGACGAAGCACACGAAGAGGACGGGGCCATGGGCACAGGAACGGGCGACGGGAGCGCCGGCGAGGGCACGGACGGGACGTGCGCAACGCCCGATCCGGCCGGACCCTACGCGGGCGGCCCCTGGCGCAACTACTTCCTGATCCTGCTCGACCGCATCCCCACCCCGATCGCGGTCTGCCACTCCGACGGCGAGGTGCTGATCGCCAATCCGGCGATGGCCGCGCAGTGGGGCACGGCTCCCGGACAGCTGCGCGGCCGCAATCTGCTCGACCTGTTCCAGCCGCGGGACACGGCGCAGCTCCGGCGGATCGAAGAGGCGATCCGGCTGGGCCGTCGGTCGCGCTACCCGGTGGCGGTCCAGTGGCGGGTGGGGTCCGACGGTCCCGAGCTGGAAGGGGAACTGACGGTCGATCCGGTGGGCGATTCCTCGGTACGGCCACCCGCGCTGCTGGCGCTGCTGCGGGTCCGCGACACCGACCCCGCGCCCTCACCCGCGCCGCGCGGCGCGGCCAGCCCCATCGAGGCGCGCATCCTGGCGCTGGCCGCCGGGGGCGCGACCACCGCCTCCATCGGCGGCGCCCTGGGGCTGACGGTCGACGGCGTCAACTACCACCTCACCCGGCTGGCCCGCCGCTGGCGGGTGCAGGGCCGTACGGCGCTGGTCGCCAAGGCGTATGTGCTGGGTGTGCTGGCCGCGGACAGCTGGCCGCCGGCGCCCGCCTGACGCCCGGGTCCGGACGGCGAACGGTGGGCTGGAGACGGCGAGCGGCGGGCTGCGCGCCGCGGACGACCGCGGACTGCGGGGCACGGCACGTTCGCGGCGTGGCCCGGCGGCCCGTCAGCACGCCTGTGCGGATAACCTCCCTGCTGTGGACGACAGCACTCCCGCGCCCTTCGAGCGCGGCACGGACGGGCCGAAGGTCATCGTGGTCGGGGTCGACGGCTCCGACTCGTCGTGGCGCGCCGCCGCGTACGCGGCCGGGCTGGCGCGGCGGCAGGGGTCGAAGCTCGTCCTGGTCTATGTGCAGCCGGTGCTCGCGGCCGGCGCGGCGATGGGCGCCCCGGTCGTGGATGCGACCAACGAGGTCGCCGAGGAGCTGATGGCCGAGATCCGCCAGGCCACGGAGCGGCTCCAGGGGATATACGACGTGCGCTGGGAGTTCCACACGCTGCGCGGTGACCCGTACAACGGCATGGTGCAGATGGCCGACGAGCTCAAGGCCGACGCGGTCGTGGTCGGCGCCTCGGAGTCGGCCGGGCACCGCATCATGGGGTCGGTGGCGGTCCGCCTGGTCAAGGCCGGGCGCTGGCCGGTGACGGTCGTGCCGTAGCCGTCGCTCCGCTGGTGGGGCGCGGCGGCCTGAGGCACGGTGGAAGGTGGACGGGCGGAGCGCCGCCCCGGCCGAGGGAGACCACCGTGACCGATCGCACGTATCGCGTGACCGACATCGTCGGTACGTCCCAGGAGAGCGTGGACGCCGCGATCAAGAATGGCATCAAGCGGGCCTCGCAGTCCCTGCGCAATCTCGACTGGTTCGAGATCAGCGAGGTCCGGGGGCATATCGTCGACGGCGAGATCGACCACTACCAGGTCGGTCTCAAGGTCGGATTCCGGCTGGAGGAGACCGACTGACATCCCGGCCGCCGTTGGCGCCGGTTGCCGTCCCGCACGGGTACGACTTGCCCGAAGTCCCGGCTCTTTTAGGGAGTCGCCTTTCCTGGCGGCCGCACAAGGTCCATGATGATCCGCCGTCGGACCACGACGGAGCCTACGGAGGGATCACGCATGGGCCTGCGCGCGGGACAGGGCGTATTGCGCCGCAAACCGATCGAACACATCGAGGAGCCGGAAGGCGAGGCGAGCCAGCAGCTCACCCGCGTGCTGGGCCTGTGGCAGCTGACCGCGATCGGCGTCGGTGGCATCATCGGCGCGGGCATCTTCACACTGGCGGGCACGGTCGCGAACGGGAAGGCCGGACCCGCCGTTCTGATCTCCTTCCTCGTCGCGGGCATCGCCAGTGCCGCGGCCGCCTTCTCCTACGCCGAATTCGCCGGACTGATTCCGAAGGCGGGCTCGGCCTACACCTACGGATACGCGGTACTCGGCGAGCTGGCGGGCTGGTTCATCGGCTGGGACCTGCTGCTGGAATACACCGCGATCGTGGCGGTGGTCGCGATCGGCATCTCCGGCTACTTCGGTTTTCTGCTCGGCGAGCTGGGCCTCGATCTGCCCGCCTGGATGCTGGGCGCACCGGGAACCGGCCCGGGCCACCGGGTGGACCTCTTCGCCGCGATTCTCTGTCTGCTGATCGCCTATCTGCTGACGCTCGGCATCAAGAACGCCGCGCGCTTCGAGACGGTCGTGGTGGGGCTGAAGGTCCTGGTCGTCATCGTCGTGATCGCGGTCGGGTTCTTCCACATCAACACCTCCCACTACGAGCCGTTCTTCCCGTTCGGGGTGAGCGGCGCGTTCACCGGTGCGGCCACCGTCTTCTTCGCGGTCTTCGGGTACGACGCGATGAGCACCGCGGCCGAGGAGTCCAAGGACGCGCAGCGCCACATGCCGAAGGCGATCATGTACTCGCTGGCGATCTCGATGGTGCTGTACGTCCTGGCCTGCCTGGTGCTGACGGGTATGCAGGACTACAAGGACATCGACCCCGAGAGCGGTTTCGCGACCGCGTTCAAGTCGGTGGGCCTGAGCGGGCTGGCGGACGTCATCGCGGTCGGCGCGATCATCGGCATCCTGACGGTCATGTTCACCTTCATGCTCGGTGTGACCCGGGTGTGGTTCTCGATGAGCCGGGACGGGCTGCTGCCGAAGTGGTTCGCCAAGACCAGCCCCAAGCACCATGTGCCGACCCGGGTGACGTGGATCGTGGGCGCCGCCTCGGCGGCCATCGCCGGCTTCCTGCCGATCGGTGAGGCCGCCGAGCTGACGAACATCGGCATCCTGCTGGCGTTCGTGGTGGTCTGCGTCGCGGTGATCGTGCTCCGCTACAAGCGCCCCGACCTGCCGCGGACCTTCCGTACACCGGGCATGCCGGTGGTCCCGGCGATCGGGGTCTGCTTCTCGATCTGGCTGATCACCTTCCTGGAGTGGCAGACCTGGGTGCGGTTCGTCGTGTGGTTCCTCATCGGCCTGGTCATCTACTTCTGCTACTCGTACAAGCGGTCCGAGCTGGCGAAGGCACGACCCGCGGCACCCGAGGCGGGCGACGACGCCTGACCGGCGGCACGCCGATGCCGTACGGCAGCCCGGCCGTACGGCATCGGGGCGGGCCGCAGCGCCGCGCACCGGTGCGGGCTCGCGGGCCCCGGGCGGGAGTTCGGGCACCTCCTGAGGGGTGTCCCGTAAAACCATTCCGCACGCGAGGGGGGGGACGGGACGCCCCTCAGTGGCCGAACGTCCCGTAGAGCGCCGTCAGCAGGGCGAGTACGCCGGTGAGGGCGGCCAGGGACGGCAGTGGCCAGCGGCCGCGCTCCAGGGCGTCCAGCCGGGACTCGTGCTCGGCGAGCTGACGGTCGCTCTGGTCGCTTCGCTGCACGAGCAGCGCGAGGGAGCCGTCGACCCGGGCGAACCCCGTCTCGACGGTGCCGCGCAGCCGCTCCAGTTCGAGCGCGACGGCGGCGGCGTCAGACGTCGTGGGGTCCCTCATCGGCGGCCCCGGCCCTCGGGCGAGGGGGCTGCCGACCCGGCGTCCCGGGACGGGTCGAGGGTGCGCAGCCATCCGGGCAGCAGCCGCTGTACGTCGGGGAGCGCCATGATCCGGGTGAGCGCGCCCGCGGCGGCGAGCGCGCAGCCGGCCCAGGGCAGGGCGGCGGAGACGCCGGCGGCCTCCACGACGGCGGGGAGGACGAGCGCCAGGGCGAGGGCGGTCTGCAGGACGGTACGGGCGGTGTGCTTGGCGGCTTCGGACATGGAGGCTCCTCGGGAGTCGAGTGCGGACGGGCCGGCGGCGGGGGCCGCCGGGCCCGGGGGCGACCGGGCGGGTTCCCGCGGGGTCAGCCGCCGGCCGGCACCCGCAGACGGTCCCAGCTGACGCGCCCCGGTATGCCGTCGGCGTCGGCTCCCGTGTATCCGAGCTTGCGCTGCCAGGCGGCGTAGGAGGACCGGTCGGCCGGTGACCAGGCGGGCCCCGGCCCCTGGGTGTAGCGCCCGCAGCCTTCGGCGACAAGGCGCCGGCCCATCGCCGTGACCACCGGGCTGCGGCGCCCGGTGGTGAAGAACGGGGCGCCGGGGAACGGGACGGCGTCGCGCGGTGGTTGCGTGGGAGCGGAGCCGAGGCGCCGGGCGATCCGGGCGCGCATCGCCGCCATGGAGAACGACGGGTCGATCTTTCGCGTGGTCCATTCCTTGTGGCCGATGACGCTCGCCGCGGTCCAGCCGTGCGCGCGGCAGACGGCGGCCGAGACGCGCTCCACGGCGGCGAGCTGGCCCTCCGGGTAGGGGTCGCGGCCGTTTCCGAGGTTCTCGATCTCGAATCCGTAGAAGTGGACGTTGCCGTCGATCGCGTCACGACCGGGCCGCGCCGGCGTCGCGGACTCCGCGCACACGGCGTCGTAGGTGGCCCGTGCTCCGCGCCCCGCGTGGTTGGTACGGCCGAAGCCGACCAGGTGCAGCGCGCCGCTCTTGGTGAGGACACCGACGCACAGCGGGCCGGGCAGGTCGTCGAGGCCCGCCTCGCACAGCGCGACGCTGTCGGTACCGGCGGTGTGATGGAGCATCACACCGTTCACCGGCCCCCAGGGGCCCTGGTGATTGCGGTTGTGGCCGCGCCAGCCGTCGTGCTCGACGACGTGGACGCCTTCGGCGCGCAGCGCGGCGAGGAAGCGGTCGGGGGTGAGGGGTGTGGACATGGAGGGGTCTCCGTCGGGGTGTCGGGATACGGGAAAGCCCCCCTTTCGGGGGGCTTTCCCGGGAGAGCGGCCGGCGCGGCCGGTGGCGTGAGCGGGCCGGGCGGGACTTCGGGCTCCCTCGCCTAGGTGAGGGGGTCGACCCGGATGAAACGGTTGTCGAAGGTGGCGGTGCTGGTGGCCACGCTGGTGCGGTAGTTGGGGACGGCGGTGTAGACGATGCCCGGCGTGAGCCCGGTGACCGGGGACTGGCTGGAGACCGACGTCCTGCCCGTGCCGGTGCTCACCGCGGCCCGGTCGTCCGACGGCGCCACGGTGACCGTCGTGCCCTGCTTGACGGCCACCGACATGAAGGCGTTGGCGGTGGCGGCGGTGCCGTTGGCGACGGCGCCCACGGTCACCATGACCATCCCGGACGGCGGAGCGGCGAAGGAGACCGCCAGCACGGTCGGGACGCCGGTCAGCGTCTCCGCGTAGGAGGCCGAGACGGACGTGCCCGGCGTGTAGTTGATCAGGAACGCGGGGCTGGGTGAGACGAGCGCCCAGACGGTGCCCGTGTAGTAGGTGAGCCGTCCCGGGTTGGACAGCCAGGCCACCATGCCGGCCACCGGTGCGGTGACCTTCGCATCGCGGCCCGAGCCGTCGGTGAAGCGCAGCACCGTGCGGCCGTCGACGGCTTCCGCCAGCGACTGGAGGTGCGTGGGAATGTCGGCGGTGTCGGCCTGTTCCGGGTAGGGGAGGTTGCCCAGCGGGGTCAGCTTGCTCATGCGGACCTTCCTGTGTGGTGGTGGCCCGGCGCTCGGCGGGCCGCTCGGCTGGCTGGTTCAGGTGCTCAGTGGCGGGGGCAGGGTGTCCGGGCTCATGCCTTCGTCTCCGGCGCGGGCGGCGGGGTCGTCGATCGGCACCGGCAGCGCGGGCGACGGGTCGGGAGGCGGCCAGGTGCCGCCGCCCGGGTCCTGGCCGGGCGGCCGGGGGCCGTCGGGGTCGTCGCTCCCCGGGAGGTCCGGCGACGGCGTCAGCGGGTCCTTCGGCAACGGCCGGCTCATGCGGGGGTTCCTTCGGTCAGCCGGAGTGCCCGGTAGGTCGTCCGCGCGGCGGTGATGTCGGCGAGCGTCGGGTACGCCGCGGTGATCGCGGAGTACGGGCGCTGCCGGCCGAAGTCGGGGTCGACGGGCGGATCGGCGGTCAGCCCCGTATCGGTCGGCAGGCCGTTGTAGGCGGCGCCGCGCAGCGTCAGGGTCTGCTGCGGCACACTGCCCGCGGTGCAGATCGTGCGCGAACCGACCACCCAGGCAAGGGTGTCGAGCGCGGCTCCGGAGGAGTCGACCACCCGGACGACGTCGCCGAGCTGGATGCGCGGGTCGTGGAGCACCTCGACCTCGCCGAGCACCGGGACCGGGTAGCGGCCGGCGTCGAGCATGGTCTGGGCGAGGAAGTACGCGCTGGTGGAGGACTGCACCCACGCGGAGTCGGGCGCGGTGTACTGCTGTGTTCCGTAGTACGCCTGGCTCGGCGGGCTCCAGCGGGCCCACACCCGCTGCTTGGGTTCTGCGCCGGGCTTCAGGGAGACGATTTTCACGGACGGTTTGCCGTCCTTGGTGACGGTCCACACCGTGGCCGCGCCGCGGTTGGTGAACCGGACGATGAACGACGGGCCTTCGCGGCGGCAGGTCACGGTGACGGATCCCTTGACCGCGCTCCCGCCGGTGGCGGCGGTGCCGAAGCGGACCTTGCTGCCGCCGGTGAGCGGCACGACGTCGTCGTCGGTGACCGGCGGGCCGACGTCCGCCTCGTCCTCGGCGACGGCGTACGAGACCTCCACGGACCTGCCCGGGTCGATCCTGCGGATGGTGGTGTCGTTGACGACGGTGCCGGTCACGGCGCCGATGCCGGACCAGTCCTGGTAGGGCTGTTCGCAGTGGTTGCGGCAGGCGTCGATCTCCTCCGCGACGGTGAGCGACGCGATCTCGCGCCGTGTGGTGACCGTCAGATCGGGGCCCGACGGGGTGGTCATGAAGCGGGTGGCATTGCGCCAGCGGAAGACGCCGTACTCGTCGAACTCGGCCGTGGACAGGGTCGTCCGGGCGATCTCGGTGATCGTTTCCCACCGGGAACCGCTGACCGCGGGCACGGAGAACAGGGGCAGCGTCGGGGCGTCCAGCGTCGCGCCCTTGGTCCAGCCGTTCTGGCGCCATTCCCCGGCCGGATAGCCGGCGGTGTCGGCCCAGACCCGGTCGGTGACCTGGAGGCACTCGGTGGCCATGTCGGTGGTCAGCTGGATCTGGTTGAGCTCGGAGAGCGACTGGGTTCCGTTGGCGTCCGAGAACGTCCACTGCCCGCCGACCCAGTACGAGCCGTCGGGGCCGGTGAGGCGGGGCTGGACGGTGGGCTGCACGGTGGTCCCGGAGACCACGGTGTCGACCATGAAGCCGAGCTGCCAACGGCCGCGCAGCGAACCCAGCTTGGCCGGCGACCAACCGACCGTCGCGCCGGCTCCGCCGACCTTCCCGGAGGTGATCTTCACCTGTCCCGCGGCGATGTCGAAGAGCGCGGTGATGTGCCCCATGACGCCGGCACTGCGGTCCAGCAGTACCTTCAACTCGACCGTATTGCCCTTGGCGAGCGAGGTGTTGACCCAGCACTCGACCTGGAAGACCTTGCCGGGCACGGAGAGGCGCGAGCGCGGCATCCAGGACGCGGTCAGCCCGGCGGCGTTGGGCATGACGGCCATCTCGAAGGGCGCGCCGTCGCGGATCCACTGGTAGTCGGCGGGGGCGGGCAGGGTCTCGGGCTGGCCGTGGCTGGCGTTGAACCCGCCGTGCAGGGAGGCGTAGAGCACGGTGAACGGATCGGTCTCGTCCGGGTCGAAGTCCGGCGCCCTGGGGGGCGGGCAGGTGTGGATGCCGCCCTGTCGCAGCAGTTCGTCCACACACCAGATGTCGCTGGCGACCGGACGGCCGTAAAGGAACCCGTGGTACGGGCGCGGCAACCGGGCCGGCCCGCGCAGCCGTTCGGCGCCGTCCAGCGCCTGCACGGTCACGGTGTCCGTGCCGGACTCCGCGGACCGGGAGCGGACCGTGCCGCGGAAGGCGGGCAGCGTGGCCCCGGCGAGACCGGCGCGGTGCACGACGGACTGGCCGGGACGGGCCACGTCGCCGGTCGACCGGTCCGCCCAGGCCGAGTACAGCCGCGGGCCGGATACGCCGTCGGTACCGGCGAGCTGTACCTCCAGCTGCGCGGAAGCACTGCCGGCGAAGGCCCGCATCGCCTCCGGCAGATCGGTGTTGTAGGCGCGCTCGACGGTCCACGACTGCACCTGCGGTCCGACCTCCGCGCCGCCGAGGCGGGTCGTGTGGCCGAGCGAGCGCACCGGCGCGGCGAGGCCCCCGTCCAGGGCGTCGTCACTGGTCAGCACCGAGCACCTCCACCAGGTCGATGCTGATGTTGCGGTAGGGCAGCCGGGAGGCCGGGGTGTCCGTGAAGGCCGTGACGGCCAGGGCCGGGCAGCCGTCCCCCAGGGCGAACGCCGTAGGCGGCTCGCCGTAGGTGAGGCAGGCACCGCCCAGCCCGACCGTGCCGGTGCTGCCGGGCGCACCGACCGGCGTCACGAACGCGGCCCCTTCGGGCGCCGCACCGGTGACCGCCCATCCGGGCGCGGCCGAACTGGCCAGGTACTGCCCGTCGATGTCCTTCCAGTCCAGCTGCGCCCGGCACAGTCCCGGATCCCAGTCCGGAGGGACCGACCACGAGACCTGCATCCCGGGCATGACCGGCCAACCGGCCCAGGTGCCGTGCCGCCACCCGATGACGGTCGCGGGGTCCTGGCAGTCGCCGAGGACCGCATCGCCGATGAAGCGACTGATGGTGAGGGCCCCGGTGACGGTGAACCAGTGGTCGCGTCCCCCGGGCCGCTCGCTCTGCGCGGCGGCCTGGAGCGGATCGAGCAGGTTCACCGATGCCGGGTCGAGAACGGCGAGCCGGCCGCCCGCGTAGACGTTCCTCCCGAGCGTCCCGACGCCGCGGACGCGGCGCGCGAGCCGCGTCAGGTGCTGGGCGTCGGCCGGCTCCAGCCACTCCCAGGAGAACTTGAGGCGGCGGGTGGTGCGCGGCGGAGCCACGACGGTCACCCGTCCCTCCAGCGAACGGAACTCGGTGACGTTGAGTTCGGCGCTGCGATCCCAACTGCGGGCCGCCTGCGTGATCTCACGCAGCAGACCGGGCGGGCCGATCCAGAGATTTCCGGCCATGGGGTCTCACCTCCGGGCGAGCTGGCGCTGTCCGAGGAGGACGGCGCGGGCGATGGTCTGGGAGTCGACCTGGATCTCGACGGGCCGCTCGGCGAGGCTCTCGACGGCCTGGGCGAGTCGGCGCAGTGCCGAGCCGCCGCCGGACCCGGCGAACATGCGCTCCAGCCGGCTCAGCGGGATCACCGCCTCGGGCTCACCCGCCTCGGCGAGCAGCGCGAGCCGGCCGCCCTGCCGCGGCGGGACGATGCCGCCCTGGGCGAGGGCCGGGATGTTCGGCAGCGTCGGGATGTGGAGCCCGAAGCTGCGCCCGCCGACGACGGGCACCCAGTCGGGGATGTCGACGTGGATCCTGTTGAGGCCGCGGATGGCGCCGTTCAGTGCGGTGATCAGTCCGCGGATCGGGGCGGTGAAGAGGTTGACGACACCCCGGAGAACGGGCTTGAGGAAGTTCATCGCGGACGAGGTGGCCGACTGGATCGCCTTCCAGGCGATCTGGAAGCCCTTCTTGGCTATCTGGACGACCTTGTCCATGTTGACGAACTTCGAGATGAGGGGCTGCAGAAGGCTCACGACGAGGCCGAGGAGATTGGCCTTCATCGCCGTGTTGAGGCCCTTCTGCGCGAGGGTCGCGCCCTTGAGCCCCTTCCCCATGCCGCCCATCGACTTTCCCGTACGGTCCGCGCCCTTGCCTGCCTTGCCGACGGACCTCTCCACGGCATCGGCCTGGCTGCGGACCTCCCGCAGCGCCTTCTGCGATCCGGTCGCGGCGGTCTTGAGCCGGTCCAGCGCGGACTTGAGTTTGTCGGCGCCGCCCTTGGCCTTGCCGAGCGCGGTGCCGCTCTGACCGACCGCGGTCTTCATCCGGTTGACGCCGGTGACCCCCTGGGTGGCCGCGCCACGGAGGCGGTCCAGCGAGGTCTTGAACTTGTCGGTGCCACCCTTGGCTTTGTTCAGGCCGGTGGATGTGGCCCCGGCCGTGGTGCCGAACTTCCGCAGGGCACTGCCGCCGGTGCCCGCGTCGCGTCCCAGGCCGGTGACCGAGCGGCCCGACCTGTCGGCGGTGGCACGCAACTTGGTGAGTGCCCCCGAGAGGGCGTCGCCGCCTCGCTTCGCCCTGCCCAGAGCGCTGTTCGCCTGGTTCGCGGCGTTCTTGGACCCGTTCAGTCCGGAGGCCGCCTGGGATGCGGCGGTTCGGACCCGGCTGACCGCCGGAGCCGCCTCCGCCGCGGAGGACTTGAAATTTCTGAGCGCGGAGGAAGCGCCGCGCAGACTCGCTACCAGCGACACCGTGCACCTCGTTCACTCGATGTGGACATGGGCCACCTCTCCCTGTTGTGTTGTGTCGCCCGTTCCGGCGGCGCGGACTGCTACAGCCCGCCCAGCGCGGCGACAAGGCTCTCGACACGGTTCTCGATCCGCTCGAACTCGTCGGCCACGCCCTGGAGGTCGCGGCCGGCCTCCGCCCGCATCGACCGCAGGGACCTCTTGGCCTCCTCGGCGGTGTTCTGCGCCTTGCCGGCGTCACCGGCCACGGTGGTCACCCGGCGGCGGAGCAGCTCGATGTCCTCGCGCAGCTGGCTGGGAAGCTCGTTGCGCGCCCGCGCCCGGCCCTCGGCGATCTTGTCCTTGATCGCCTGGATCGGATCGAAAACCGTGTGTTCGAACTTGGCGATGGTGAAGTTTCCGGTCACCAGGTTCGCTTCCGCCTTGAACGCGGAAAGCTCGACCTGCTTCACATAGGTGCGGGAGACCTTGTCGTCCCAGAAGGCGCCCCAGTTCTTCTTGAAGGTCTCCAACTCACCCTTGACGAAGGACCCTACGACGCCATCGCCTTCGGATTTCGGTGTGCTTTGTGCCATACGAACTCCCTGTCAACGCGGAAAGCCGCCCCGTGGACTTCGCACGGGACGGCTTTTCCAGTGAAGAGAACCGGCAGAGCGGCGGGGTCACCCGACGGACAGGCGCCATCCTTCGCAATCCGGCATGCTGATCAGCACCGGGCCGGGAATCCGGAACGTCCCCCTGCGGTAGGAAGAGGAATCGACCACCACCTGCTCGCCGCCGGAAACCGGGTCGTACCGGATTCCGCCCGACTGCCCGTCGCCCTCGAAGCGGAACTCCACGCTCACCGGACCGCCGATGTAGCGCAGTACGTCGTATCCCGCTCCGGAGCACGGTCGCGTGTCCGTGAGCTCGGTGAGGGCTGCGGCCGGGATTTCGCTCAGCCGCCAGCGCGCGAACCCGCCGGCACTCCCCTGCGGCATCCGCCGCTCCACCGTCACGTGGGTGAAGGTCGCCGGCAGTACGAGCCGGTGCGGCCGCCGTCCGGTCGTCCCGATGATTCCCCCACCATGGATCACACGGTGCCGTGTCTTCTTGACCGGGTGGACGGCGAATTCGCTCGTCCAGCCTCCGGCCACCGACAGGACGAGAGGACGACCGAGCCCCTCCTTCGCCACCTCGATTTCTCTGCCACGCCATCCGGACCAGCGCCGGACGTCCGACTTGTCAGCCGCCACGGAGTTCCCCTCCCCAGAGATAGGTCAGCGGGTCTCATCCTGCACCCATCGGGCAGTGGTACCGATGGGTGCAGGAAAAACCAGGTAGGGGAATTCCTCTTGCCCGTTCGGCCGGACGTCCGGTGCCCGACCCCAACCGTCTCATCGGAAGAACTCCCGGAGTTCCGTTCGCCTTTGCTCGTCGGAGTCCGGCGGGCCGGAAGGCGGTGCGCCGTCCTCCGGCCCGCCGTCGGACGAGGCCCGTCCCGCCGACTCACCGGGGCGCGGCACCGGCTCCGGGTAGTCGAGGGGCTCGGCGTCCTCGTCCCGGTTGACCGAGGCGAACATCCAGTTGGCCACGGCGATGTGGTCCACCACGGTCGCCAACAGATGGTCGGTGACCGACCATTCGGCCGCGTCCTGGTGAAGGGCGCGCGCGATGGAGCTGTCGCGCGGCAGATGGGCGAGCAGCACCGACAGCCGACGGGAGGAGAGTCGGCCGCGATGCCAGTCGAGTACGTCAACGCCGTAGTGGCGCAGCAGATCGGCTTCGAGGGCCTCGGCGTGTTCGTCGACGAACGCGTCGAGGCTCAGCCTTCCCCCAGGCCGAGCCCGGTCTCCTTGCCGTATGCCTCCAGGATCGCCGCCACGTCCTGCATGGTCACGTCGTGACGCTCGAAACGCTCGAACTGCCGCTCGCCGAGCAGCAGTCGCAACAGCCCGTCGACGTCGTTGTCGTCGAGGCCGCGCAGCGCCCTGGCCACGGTGCGGTCGAGCTCGGTGGGCAGCTCGAAGGTGTCGTCGTCGATCCGGAAGGACCAGGACTGGCCGAGCGCCTCCAGGCGCTGGGCTCGGGCCGCGTTGACGTTGAAGGAAGGCACGGGGCCTCAACTCCTCGTGAAGAGAGGTCGGAACGGGAACCCCCGGCGCCGGCGGCGGGGGCGGAGGCGGGGCGGGCCGGGCCACCAGGGGTCCGGCCGCACGCACCGAGGGTCCCGTCGCGGCACGGTGGTCCCCGGGGACCGGCCGTACCGCGACGGGGAGATCACCACATCGCGCGAGAACGCCACAAAGCCCTCAGGCGCTCAGCGGTCCCGCTCGCGAGCGGGGACGGGGGAAGGTCAGCTGTACGCCTTGTCCTTCATCAGGATCTTGGCCAGCGGCTGGCTGCCGTCCTCGACCGCCAGCGCGGTGAAGGTGATGCCCAGCTTGATCGCGCCGGTGCGGGTCAGCCCGAGCTCCTCGGTCTCGGTGACCTGGCCGCGCGGGACGACGATCCGGTAGGTGACGTCCGTGCCGTCCACGAACTCGATGCCGAGCTGGCGCTCGTCCTGCTTCGGGTTGGCCTGGAGGCTGTAGCTGAACTGACCGGGCGCGACGCCGGTGCCCGTCAGCGGCGTGGCCTGGTCACCGCCCATGAAGAACGGCAGCGTGTCCTTGTTCATCTGGAGCAGCTGGAACTTCACGGTCAGATCGCGGTCGGAGTAGATGAACCGGGCCGGGCTCACCGACTGCCAGGTGTCGACGGGGTCGATCTTGTCCTTCTTGTTGAACTTGATCCCGTCGGTGGTCGTGTAGCCGAGATCGACCCACGCCGTCGCGTCCCACGGAGCGACGGTGTCGGCGGGCGCGGGCTTGGCCAGCGCCGCCACCAGGATGCGGCCGGTGCCGGCCACGCGGATCTCGGAACCCTTGTTGCCTGCCATGTGAACTCCTCGAATCGGTGCGTTGGACATGCCGAAGGCCCCGCCGGTGCGGCGAGGCCCTGTATGAGGGGAGGCGGTGCCTCCCGGGGTCAGGCGGTGCGGATCAGCAGCCGCATTGTGGAGAGGTAGCGGTTGCCGGCCGGGTGGTTGTAGTCGGGCAGCCACCGTGGCCCGTCCGCCTCCACGACATCCGTGACGTGCGCGGTGCCGTAGCTCGTGCCGCGCGCCTGCAGCAGGGCGGCGCGGGCGGCGAGGGCGAGCCCGTGGGCGGCGGTCTTGTCCGGCCCGTAGACCTCCACGTCGACGAGCGGCCGGTCGAGGCCCAGGTCGTCGACCCAGGCTCCGCCGGTTCGCGAGACCAGGACGGCTCGCTGGGTGCCGTCGAATCCGGCGGGCGGCCGGTTGTCCACGACGGCCCCGGCCAGTTCGGCACGGTTCTTGAGGTGATCCACGACGAGGCGTTCCACGTCGGGAAAGACGATCAGGTCGTCACTCACATGCGGTCTCCTGCCGGTTGGCGGGTGGAAGCGGTGGACAGGGTGCGCGCGGCGCACCCGCCCCGGTGGATGGAGGAAGCGGGCGGACGGGACGCGCACATGCGAAACGGCGGGCCGCCAACCGGGGTTGGGCACAGCTCCGCCGCTGCCCCAAGTGTGAACGAGAACGCGCGAGCGCGCAACAAGCGGGCCCGGAACCGAAAGGCCGCTGGGGCGCATCATCCGATGCGCCCCAGCGGCCTTTCGGTTCCGGGCCGGCGGTGCCCGCCGGCCCGGCGTCCGGGAGCGACCGGTTCAGGTACGGGGTGGGGTCGTTTCATGGCGGCGCCGGGTGTTCCGCTCGGCGGCGAAGACGTCCTCCAGCCGGAACAGCTGGGCCCGGCCGCGCTTGTCCGCCGGGTGCAGGTGGCCCTGCTGGACCCACTTGCGGACGGTCGCCGCGGAGACCCCGGCCTCCAGCGCGGCCAGCGCCCCGGTCAGCAGCCCGGCGATCACCGGGGCTCCCCGTCCGCCGCCTCGGCCAGGGCCTGCGGCGCCAGCCCGCTGAGACGGGCGAGCTCCCCCCACTGCCGCTCGTTCCAGGTGTGGCGATAGGCGGGGCTGTCCACGCAGCCGCAGTCGCTGTCCCCGCACCGGCAGGCGGGGTTGATGCACAGCACCGCGCTCCGGGCCGGAAACGCCCGCAGCGACACCGAGTCGCACCACGGGCAGCGCCCACCCACATTCACCAGCGGCTCCGCCTCGCCGAGAGCCGTGGTGCAGCGGCGCGCCATCCGCCGTATCTCCGTACGCACATGCTGCGCGAGCACCGGGTCGGCGGCGATCCGGCCCTGCAGTGCGGCGATCCGCCGGAGCCGGGTGGGCACGTCCGCCTTGCGTGGACGCTGCTCCCCCAGGCGGTCGAGAACCGCCTCCTCCAGCTCGATCACACCGTCGGCGATGTCCCTGATGGCATCGGAGACGTGGATCCGGATGGGGGCGGCGCCGCCGCCGGCCGGTGCCTTGGGCGGCCGGCCGGGGCCGGAGCGGCGCGCGGTACGGCCGGGCGCCAGTTCCGTGAGCAGCTCGGGAAACTGCTTGATCAGCAGAGCGAGCCAGGCGTCGGAGCGGGCGGCCGACGGCACGGCCGGACGAGCGCTGCTCATGATGAGAACACCTCTCGGCCGTTGCTCCAGAGCCGGCCGGCGCAGACGCCGTCGAACCAGGTGTTCGCGGGGTCCACGGTGCGCAGGCACCGCTCGACGACGGGGCACGTGTTGCAGGCGCGCAACACGGGGCGGGCCTCATCGAGGCACCGGGAGAAGACCGAATCCGCCGGCAGACCGGCGCAGCGCGCGCGGGTCCGCCAGTTCAAAGCCAGGGAATCCTGCTGGTACATGGGCACTCCGAAGAGAGACAGGGTCACAAAGGAGTGTGGGGGAGGCGGCCGCCGTATCGAACATATTTGCGAGAACACAAGAATCCTTCCATGTTGCGAGCGAGCACGCAACTCTCACACTCTTCACACCCTCCCCACAGCCCCACTTCGGCCCCGTTCACCTGCAGGTGGGCGCGTTCATTTCGCTCGCGCACGCGCGTTACGCTGTGCGCGGATGGAGGGAGCTCGACTGCGATGAAGGACATCCTGGAGGATTTCGCAGCCTGGATGGAGGACCTGATGCGGTCCCGGGGCTACGACATCGATCACCCCCGAGGCGGCGGCCGGTCCAAGGTCGCCGACGACGCAGGTGTGCACCGCGCGGCCGTCACCCGGCTGCTGCAGCGTCAGAGCATGCCCGACCTGGCCACGATGCGCGGGCTCTCCCGCGCGCTCGACGTACCGGTACGCGAGGTACTGATCCGGTCGGGAAAGTTGACCGAAGACGATCTCCCCATGCCCGTGACGTACTCTCGGAACGGCGCAGCAGGCAGCCGGAGGATCACGCTCGAAGAGGCCGCTGAGCTCCTCGGAATTCCCGACGAGCGACGGGCACTCTTCCTCCAAGTGGCCCTCCCCTTCCTGCCGTCGGGCAAGGAGGAGCCTCAGCGGCGGAAGGCGGCCGGCGCCGGCTGAGGACGGGGCATGACATGGACAGGGGGGTGCTCATGGGCAGCGACGAAGAGGCGGCGGAACACGCGGACGACCGTCCGCCCACCCGGCGCCCCGGCGGCCCGCCGCACTCCCGGCAGGTCACCCTCGACTCCCGCGAATTCGCCGGGCTCTTACTGGAGATGGGGCGCGCGGCCACAGCGGGCGAACTCGGCGTCTACGACCGGGACGAACTCGACCGCGCCCGCGAGTCCGGCTACGCCCAGGGCTGGCAGGACGCCATGCGCTACATCATGGAACAGGGTGCCGCCGAACCCCACAGCACCTCGCTGGCCGAGGTCATCGCCCTGATCGACACCCCGCTCCCGTCCCCCCGCGCCAGCGACCTGCGCTCCCAGGAACCGTTGATGCCGCACCGCAAGCGCAAGCCCGGCGACCAGCGCTCGGGCTGAGGCGCCGCACCTGGACCGGGGCCCGGCCTGGCCACCCGCAACGCGCGGGAGTCGCCGCGCCGGCCCCCTTGACGTGCCCCTGGCCGCCACCAAGAATGAGCGCGCTCTGACAACGTTGTCGGACGGACTCGGAGGTTCTGACCCCATGTCATGGCTCAGACGACACCGGCCCAGTCGCCACCGGCTCGGTCGTCACCGGTCGCGTACCGCGGGAGTGGTGCTGGCGGCCGCCCTCGTCGGTGGCGCGCTCACCGTGCCCGCCGCGCAGGCGGAACCGCCCGGCGGCCGCCTCACCGATCTGGTCAACCCCTTCATCGGCAGCCGCAACGACGGCAACACCTATCCCGGAGCCGCCGTGCCGTTCGGCATGGTGCAGCTCTCCCCCGACACCGGCCACACCACCGGCTACGGCTACGACGACGACCACATCCGCGGCTTCGGCTCCGTCCACATCTCCGGTGTGGGCTGCGGCCTCGGCGGCGATCTGCCGGTGCTGCCCACGACGGGCGACATCACCGAGACCGACAACGCGAGGTACGCGGCCGCCTACAGCCATGACGACGAGTCGGCACGGCCCGGCTACTACCGTGTCGGCCTCACGTCCTACGGCGGGATCACCGCCGAGCTGACGGCCACCGCCCGCACCGGCAGGCAGCGCTACACCTTCCCTGCCACCGACAAGGCCAACGTGCTGCTCAACACGGGCCAGTCCCTGCACAGGACGGTCTCCACCCGCGTCGAGGTCCTGGACTCGCGCACCATCCGCACCACCATCACCGGCCGCGGATTCTGTCAGGACACCGAGCCGTACACCGTCCACACGATCACCCGCTTCGACCGACCGTTCGCGTCGTACGGGACCTGGGACGGGGAGAAGGTGACGCCCGGCTCCAAGGAGTCGACCGCGAGCGGCCGGCACGGGGCGTACGCCCGCTTCGACACCCGCGACGATCGTACGGTCGAGGCGACCACGGCCATCAGCTACGTCGACGCGGCGGGCGCGGCACGCAATCTGCGGGCCGAGGGCGGGCGTTCCTTCGACCGCACGAAGGCCGCGGCGGACGCCGCCTGGGAGCGGCGGCTGGCCCTGGTCGGGACGCGGGGCGGCGACCCGACACTGCGCCGCACCTTCTACTCCTCCCTCTACCGGTCCTTCCTCGCGCCGAACATCGGCAGTGATGTGGACGGCCGCTATACGGGCTGGGACCGAAGGACCCACCGGGCGAGCGGCTTCACCTACTACCAGAACTGGTCCTTGTGGGACACCTACCGCACCCAGGCGCAGCTCCTCGCCCTGCTCGCACCGCGTGAGTCCCGCGACATGGCGCGATCGGTGCTGCGGATCGACAAGGAGAGCGGCTGGCTGCCCAAATGGGGCTACGGCACGGTCGAGACGAACATCATGACGGGTGACCCGGTCACACCGTTCCTCACCAATGCCTATCAGCAGGGACTGTTGCGGGGGCAGGAGGCGGAGGAGGCGTACGCGGCGCTGAAGAAGAACGCCGACGGCGTGCCGCCGGCCGATTCGCCGGCCGTCGGGCGGGAGGCCAACGCCCGGTACCTCAAGGACGGCTTCGCGCCGTACGTCAAGGGCCGGCCGCACACCAAGCCCGGCGACTCCGACTTCGACCACGGCGCGTCGGCGACCCTGGAATACGCCCTGTCGGATGCGATGCTGGCCCAGATGGCGCGCGATCTGGGGCACCGGGCGGACGCCGACCGGTATGCGGGCCGGGCGCAGAACTACCGCAAGATCTTCGACAGTTCGACGGGCTTCTTCCGGGCCCGCGACGCGCAGGGCGCCTTCACCGGGCCCGCCGATCCCGCCAAGAGCGAGGGCTTTCACGAGGGCACGTCCTGGCAGTACCAGTGGCTGGTGCCCCAGGACCTGCCGGGGATGATCAAGCTGATCGGCGGCAAGGCCGGGGCGGAAGAGCGGCTTGACTCCTTCTTCGCCTACCAGGAGCTGCTGAAGGATCCGGCGAAGACGGCCCGCAAGGTGTGGGTGAACGGTCCGTACGACTACTACAACGCGGACAAGTACAACCCGCAGAACGAGCCGGATCTGATCGCGCCGTACACCTATCTCTCGACTGGTCACCCCTGGAAATCCACGGATGTGGTGCATGCGGCGCTGACGCTGTTCACCGACACCCCGAGCGGTATGACCGGCAACGACGACCTGGGGACGATGTCGGCGTGGATGGTGCTCTCGTCGATCGGGGTGTTCCCCGTCCAGCCGGGAACGGACAGCTGGGGGCTGAGCACACCGGTCTTCGACCGGGTGGACCTGACACTGGACCGGCGCTACTACCCGGCCGGGCACTTCACCATCAAGGCTCCGGGCACGTCGTCCGCGAAGCGCTATGTGCAGTCGGTCCGGCTGGACGGCGCCGAGCGGGACCGTACCTACCTCACCACCGACGACCTGCGCACCGGCCGCGAACTGGCGTTCTCCGTAGGGCCGAAGCCGTCCCGGTGGGGCACCGGCGACCAGGCCGCACCGCCGCCGGTGGGCACCTCGGCCGAGCGGTAGCCGGGCCGGGCAGGCCGTACGGCGCGGCAGCGCCGCCGGCCCCTGGTCACCCGGGGGCCGGCGGCGCTGCGCGGGGCGCGCGAGGCGCACCCTGCCGCCGTGAAGGGGGTGCGGCGGGTGGTCAGCCTTGCAGGGCCGCCCAGAACTCGTCGAAGGACATCGTGCCGTTGCCGTCGCTGTCCTTGACCTTGATGACCGCCTCGGCGACCGGGCCGGTGACGTACGGGTCGCCCATCTCGGCCATCGCCCGCTTGAACTCGTCCGGCGTGACCTGGCCGTCGCCGTCCGCGTCGAACCGGGCGAACGCCGCCTTGGCCTGCTCGATGTCTGCCATCAGAGGTGCCCCCTTCGTGGTGCTGCGCACTGCTGCGCGGTGTTGTTGCCTGGTGATCTGACCTGCGTACATTAGCGGACCGTCAAGATGCCTCCGGCCGCGCCCTCCGCCGGGCCAGGTACGGCGCCGTGCGGCTGCCCGCGGCGGCGGCCACCTCGGCCGGGGCGCCCTCGGCAACGATCCGGCCGCCCTCCGCGCCGCCACCCGGCCCCAGGTCGATGACGTGGTCGGCGCCCGCGACGACCCCCATGTCGTGCTCGACGACCACCACGGTGTTGCCCGCGTCGACCAGTCCGTGCAGCTGGCGCATGAGGACGTCGGTGTCGGCGGGGTGCAGCCCGGTGGTGGGCTCGTCGAGGAGGTAGAGGGTGTGGCCGCGGCGGGCGCGCTGGAGCTCGGCGGCGAGTTTGATGCGCTGGGCCTCGCCGCCGGACAGCTCGGTCGCGGGCTGTCCGAGCCGCAGATAGCCCAGGCCCACGTCCTTCAGGGTGCGCAGGCTGCGGGCGGCGGCCGGGATGTCGGCGAGGAAGACCGCGGCGTCGTCGACGGTCATCGCCAGGACGTCGGCGATGTTCCGTCCCCGGTAGGTGATCTCCAACGTTTCGGGGCGGTAGCGGGCGCCGTGGCAGGCGGAGCAGGGTGCGTACGTGCCGGGCAGGAAGAGCAGCTCGACGGCGACGAACCCCTCGCCCTGGCAGGTCTCGCAGCGGCCGCTGGTGACGTTGAAGGAGAAGCGGCCGGCGGTGTAGCCGCGGGCGCGGGCCTCGTCGGTGGCGGCGTAGACCTTGCGTACGGAGTCGAACAGTCCGGTGTAGGTGGCGAGGTTGGAGCGCGGTGTCCGGCCGATGGGCTTCTGGTCGACGCGCACCAGCCGGTCGATCGCCGCCAGGCCGTCGGCGCCGGTGAGCTGGGCCCGGGCCATCGGTCCGGCCTCCGCCTCGGACGCTTCGGACGGCTCGTCCGGCGCGCCCAGGTGTTCTCGTACCGCCTCGGCGAGGACCCGGGTGACCAACGTCGATTTGCCGGACCCGGAGACGCCGGTGACGGCGGTGAAGACGCCGAGCGGGAACGCGGCGTCCAGTCCGTGCAGGTTGTGCAGGGTGGCGCCGCGCAGGGTGAGCAGGCCGGCGGGGGTGCGCGGGGTGCGGGTGGTGGGCGGTTCGGTGGCGAAGAGGAAGCGGCGGGTGGCGGAGTCGGGGGCGTCCGCGAGGCCGGCGACCGGGCCGCTGTGCAGCACCCGGCCGCCGTGCTCGCCGGCGTGCGGGCCGATGTCGACGATCCAGTCGGCGTGCCGCACCACGTCCATGTCGTGCTCGACGACGAAGAGCGAGTTGCCCGCTTCCTTGAGCCGGCCGAGCACCGTGAGCAGGGCCTCGGTGTCGGCGGGGTGGAGTCCGGCGGACGGCTCGTCCAGGACGTAGACGACGCCGAACAGGCCGGAGCGCAGCTGCGTGGCCAGCCGCAGGCGCTGGAGTTCGCCCGCGGACAGGGTGGGTGAGGGGCGGTCCATGCTCAGGTAGCCGAGGCCGAGTTCGGTGAGCACCTCGATACGGGCCACCAGGTCGCGGGCCAGCGTCGGGGCGGCCTCGTCCTCCCCTCGCGCCGCCGTGGGGCGCAGCAGCTCGGCGAGGGCGCTCAGCGGCATACCGGCGAGGGTGGCGATGTCGTGGCCGCCGAAGGTGACGGCCAGCGCTTCGGGGCGCAGGCGCCGCCCGGCGCACACCGGGCAGGGCTCGGCGACCATGAAGCCCTGGACCCGCTTGCGCAGGGTGTCGCTCTTGGAGTCGGCGAAGGTGTGCAGGACGTACCGCTTGGCGCTCATGTACTGCCCCTGGTAGGGGCGTTGGATCCGGCCCACGTCCCGTACCGGGTGCACGGTGACGACCGGCTGTTCGTCGGTGAACAGGATCCAGTCGCGTGCGGACTGCGGCAGTTCGCGCCACGGCAGGTCGATGTCGTGGCCGAGGGCGGCGAGGATATCGCGAAGGTTCTTGCCCTGCCAGGCGCCGGGCCAGGCGGCGATGGCGCCCTCGCGGACGGCGAGCGACGGGTCGGGGACCAGGGAGTCCTCGGTGACGCGGTGCACGGTGCCCAGGCCGTGGCACTCCGGGCAGGCGCCGGCCGCCGTGTTCGGTGAGAAGGCGTCGGAGTCGAGGCGTTCCGTCGTGCCCGCCGGATAGTCACCGGCGCGGGAGAAGAGCATCCGCAGGGTGTTGGAGAGGGTGGTGACGGTGCCGACGGAGGAGCGGGAGGTCGGCGCGGAGCGCCGCTGTTCGAGGGCGACGGCGGGCGGCAGGCCGGTGATGTCCGCCACCTTCGGGGCGCCGACCTGGTGGATCAGGCGGCGGGCGTAGGGGGCCACCGACTCGAAGTAGCGGCGCTGCGCCTCGGCGTAGAGCGTGCCGAAGGCGAGCGAGGACTTGCCCGATCCGGACACCCCGGTGAACGCGACCAGCGCGTCCCTCGGGATGTCCACGTCGATGGTGCGGAGGTTGTGCTCACGGGCGCCGCGCACCCGTACGTACGAGTCGGCCATCCCTCCATGATCGGGCACAGTCCTGCCTGATCCGGCACCGTCAGCCGGTGGCCGTCGCGGCGGCGATCCGCTCGCGCGCCTCCTCCCAGGCCACGGGCGTCGCGATCACCGCGCGCAGGGCGCGGACCTGGCGGGGCGGCAGCCCGGTGGCCAGGACGCCGACGGCCTGCCCCGCGCGCCCGAAGAGGGCGACGGTACGGCGCCGGTCCCGGTCGAGCACCGTGGTCTCGACCCGGTCGGCGCCCGCGGTCGGCCCGTACGCCTGGACCTTGACGGTGTACTGGTCGGACCAGAAGTACGGCACCGGGGCGAACGGGCGGCGCTCCTGGGGGGCCGCGCCCGCCACGCCCTCCGTGGCCAGCTCGGCCAGCAGGTTCCGGGCGGCGGCCATCCCCTGTTCGCTGGCGTTCATCCGGTGCTCGAAGCGCAGCGGCCGGCCGTGCACCGGGTGGTCCCACCGGGCCACGTCACCCGCCGCGTAGATGCCGGGGGCCGCGGCGCAGTACGCGTCGCAGCGCAGGCCGTCGGAGGTGTCCAGGGCCGGGTCGGCCAGCCAGCCGACGGCGGGCGTGGAGCCGATGGCCAGCAGGACGGTGTCGGCGGGCAGCAGGGTGCCTCCCCCTCCCCCGGCGACTACGCCCCCATTGCCGGGGGTGCCTCCGTCGGCCAGCCGTACGCCGGTGACCACCCCCTCCGCGTCCGCCTCGAAGCCGTCCACCACTCCGGTCAGCAGCCGCACACCGCGCGCCCGGTGCTCCTCGGCGAGCAGCTCGCCCACCTCGGGGCCGACGGCGGCGGCCATCGGTATCGGGTCGACGCCGACGAGTGTGACGTCGTGTCCCAGTTCCCGTGCCACCGCTGCCGCTTCGCAGCCCAGGACGCCGTTGCCGACGATCACCAGGCGGTGCCCGGTGCCGGTCAGCCGGGCGCGCAGGGCCAGGGCGTCGTCGAGGGTGCGCAGGGTGTGCACGCCGGCGGTGCGGTGGGCGCCGGGCAGCGTACGGGCCGCCACGCCGGTGGCGACGATCACTCCGGCGCAGGCGAGCCTCTCCCGCTCTCGACCTCGCTCGAGCGGGGGGACCCCCATGCCCCCGTCGAGGGTGACGGTGCGGGTGGCGGCGTCGAGGCCGGTCGCCCGGGTGCCGAGCCGCAGGTCCAGGGCGAGCGGTGCGAGCTGCTCCTCGGTGCGGAGCAGCAGGCGCTCGGGCTCCCACTGGCCGTGCAGCAGCTGTTTCGACAGCGGAGGCCGGTCGTACGGCAGATGCGGCTCGTCGCCGATCAGGGTGAGCGGGCCGGTCCAGCCGGAGCGGCGCAGTGCCTCGGCGGCGGCGAGTCCGGCCGCGGAGGCGCCGACGATCGCGATGGGCAGGCCGGTCATGCGTGGACCTCGATGACGGCGGCCGGGCAGATGGCCGCCGCTTCGCGCACCGCGTCGTGCTGTTCGGCGGGCGGCTCGGCGTCGAGGAGGACGACGACGCCGTCCTCGTCGCGCTGGTCGAAGACCTCGGGGGCGATCAGTACACACTGACCGGCGGCGCAGCACTTGTCGGCGTCAAGGGTGATCTTCATGGTGGGAACTCCGTGGGGTGGGGCGGTGGGTGGGGTGGGACCGGTCACCAGGTGACGGGCAGCGCATGGCAGCCGTAGATCGACATGTCGGTGCGGAAGGGGATCTCCTCGACCGGCACGGCGGGCCGCATCGTGGGGAAGCGACGCAGCAGGGTGCCGATCACCACCTGGAGTTCGACGCGGGCCAGCGCCTGACCCAGGCACTGGTGGATGCCGTAGCCGAAGGCGACGTGGTGCTGGGCGTTGGGACGGCAGATGTCGAGGCGGTCGGCGTCGGCGAAGACGCTCTCGTCGCGGTTGGCGGACGGTACGGCCGCGACGACGCCTTCGCCGGCGCGGATGAGGTGCCCGTCGATCTCGATGTCGGCGGTGGCGACGCGGCGCGGGCCGTTGCGGATGATGCTGTGGAAGCGCAGCAGTTCCTCGACGGCGCCGCGGATCAGGCCGGGGTCCTGGCGCAGCCGCTCGGCAGACTCCGGGTCGCGCATCAGGGTGAGCGCGCTGAGGCCGATCATGTTGGCGGTGGTCTCGTGCCCCGCGATGAGGAGCAGCGCGGCGAACGCGGCCACGTCGTCGTGGGTGATCTCGCCGGTCCGCTGCTGTTCGACGATCAGCCGGCCGAGGATGTCGTCGCCCGGGTCCGCCTCCTTGGCGGTCACCAACCGGTCGAGGTAGTCGCGCAGTTCGCGGCGTGCGATCTCGCGTTCGGCGTCCGGGACGGTACGGGAGAGCAGCGTGCCGGTGAGGCTCTGGAAGACGTCGTGGTCGTCGTAGGGGACGCCGAGCAGCAGGCTGATGACGAGCGAGGGCACGGGCAGGGCCAGCGACTCGACGAGGTCCACCGGGCCCTGTGTGCGCTCCATCGCGTCGCAGAGCTCGTCGGTGATGCGCTGGATCTCCGGGCGCAGCGCCTCGACCCGCTTGACCATGAATTCCCGGGTGACCATGCGGCGCAGCCGGGTGTGCTCGGGCGGGTCCATGCGGATGAAGCCGCGGTTCTCGGTGGTGGCGCCGCCGGTCATGCCGCTGAGGGGGTAGCCGGGGACGGTGGTGTCGGAGCTGAAGCGGGTGTCGCCGAGGATCGCGCGGATGTCGCTGTAGCGGGTGGCCAGCCAGGCCCAACTGCCGTCCGCGAGCGAGACCTTGGAGATCGGCTCCTCGGTGCGCAGGGTGCCGAATTCGGCGGGCGGATCGAAGGGGCAGCCGGCCGGGGGCTGGACGGGGAGCGGTGCGGGTGCGGTGGAAAGAGTCATCTCGCTCATCTCGCTTCGTGCGCGCACACCGGCGGGGCGTGCGTCATGAGTCGAACGTTCGCCTAACAACCGTAAGCTTACATGTGTAATACACAGATAAGCGTGTCCCGGGTGCCGGCCGGGGCTCACCGGCCGCGCAGGAGAAGGGGTGACTCAGCGCTCGAGCAGCAGCTGAAGGATCTCGTCCACGAACCGGTCCAGCCGGCTGGCGTCCTTCTGGCTCGGCATGACCTGCCAGAGCATGACCCGGCCGTGCACCGACGACCACAGCACGTACGGTGCCTCGGTGCGCGAGCCGCGCACCCGCCAGCCGGCTTCCTCGCAGGCGGTCAGGGCGTCGTGGAAGCCGCGCACCAGCGGCCCGGCCGGATGCCCGGCCAGCCGCTCCGGGCCGACCGGCGTCTGCCGGGTCTCGTAGAGCAGGCGGTAGGTGGCGGGGTGCCCGATGGCGTAGCGGCAGTACGCGCGCAGCTGGGCGCGGAGCCGGGCGACGGGGTCGTCCGGCGCCTTCGCGGCGGCATCGGCCATCGCCTGGCCGAGCCGCTCGTAGCTGACCTCCATCGTCGCCCAGACCAGTTCGGTCTTGTCGGCGAAGTGGCGGTAGATGCTGGGCGCGGCGACCCCCGCCTCGCGGGCCACCGCGCGCAGCGACAGGGCGTCCTCGCTGCCGACCTCCTCCAGGAGGCGTTCGGTGGCGCGCAGCAGCTCCTCACGCAGACGCTCGCCCTGTCCGCGCGGATTGCGGGGCCGGGCGGCCGCACTCTCGCTCACTGCCCTGGCCCTCCTTGGACTCACCGATGTCCGGCCGGCACTCGATCCGGCACGTGACCAGGGTTTCATACCCCGCGGACGAGCCGCACCGGAGCGGCCCGGGGCCGCCGTTCACCTTCCCGCCGTCAGCCCGTCGGCGCGGGCGCCCCGGCTGAGCACCGCCTTGCGGATCGCCTTGCGGACGTCCCCATGGCCTTCGGTGCCGGCGAGATTGCGCACCCGCAGCGGCGGGCCCAGCACCGTCAGCTGCGGGATGTACTCGGCCCGGGTGACCTGCCAGCGCTGCCCGGCCCGGTCGGGCGGGGCGAACCGGAAGCGGGCGAGGGTGCCCCAGTTGCCCTCCGGCTTCCTCATGGCGCCGGAGATCTGGTTGCCGAGGCCGTAGACGACCCAGGTGCCGTTGACCTTCTCGTACGGCTGGGGGGTGTGCGCGTGGGTGCCGACGATCAGGTCGATGTCGGGGCGGCCGCCGGTCTTCGAGGCGGTGAGCGCGCGGGCGAGCTGGACCTGCTGAGCCGTGGGGGCGGTCCGGTACTCCGCGCCCCAGTGCGGACTGACGACCACGACGTCGGCACCGGCCCGGCGGGCCGCCCGCGCATCGTCGATGATCTTCTTCACGTTGAGCAGGTTGACCGTCCAGGGCGCGGACGCCGGGCGGCGCTTCTGGTCGGTGCCGTAGGTGTACGCGAGCTGGGCCACCCGGGCGCCGCCGTCGGAGCGCAGCAACGCGGGCCGCGTGCCCTCGGCTTCGTCGCGCCCGGAGCCGACGTGCCGCAGCCCGACCGTGTCCATGGCCTCCAGGGTGCGGCTCACCCCCGGGACTCCCTGGTCCAGCACATGGCTGGAGGCGGTGGAGCACGAGTCGTAGCCGGTCGCCTTCAGGGCCGTGGCCAGCTGCGGCGGCGCCTGGTAGACGGGATAGCCGGTGAACGGCCCGGACAACGGGCCGAGCGGAGCCCCCAGATGACACAGCGCCAGATCCGCCCCGGCGATGACCGGCTGCACGCCCTCGAGCATCGGCCGGTAGTCGTAACCCGCGTCCACGGCATCGCGGTGCGCCGTGTCGAGGACGTCGGGGGCGGAGGGAATGGTGTCCCCCGAGGCGACCAGGGTGAAGGACCGGGCGACCTTGGTCATCGGGGCGCCCGCGTTGCCCCGCGGCTTGGCCTTGGCGAGTGGCGCCCGGGCTCCCTGCGGGGCCGGGTGCGGGGTGCGGGGCGGGCCACCGCAGCCCATGGCCAGCGCGCCGATCAGGGCGACGGCCGCATACCGTGTAGAGGCGCTCATCCCCGACACATACCACCACCTTCCTGGGTATTTCACCCCTGCCGCCTCGGAGACCACCGCGCTCCCCCGGACGGCCCCGGCCGCACGCCCCCGCCGTGCAGCGCCCGGACGGCGCAGACCTCGGGCGGCGCCCGGGTCCGCGTCCGGCGCTCGGCGGCCCCTCCGGGCGCGCTCCCGCGCGGCCGCCGAGGCGCTGCGCGCGGGCCCGGCGTGCGCGCCCCCAAGGCCGGCGGCACGGCCGGCGACACGAGGCGCGGACCACGCGCCGCGCAGCGGTCGGTCGGCGTCATGTCGCATGGGATGAACCGGAGTTGACGTGTATTCAGGTGTGGCTGGGCAGGTCGGACCACGGCGGGCGAGGGGCCCTGTGCCGGGGCGACCCGGCCTCTACGGTGGAGCCGCATGACCCCTTCCCGACTTCCGGACCACGAGCCCGTCCCCCACCAGGACCGCGACCCGCTCCATGTGACGGTGTGGGACGAGGCGACGCCGGGCGCACCGCGAGCCGTTCTGGTGCACGGCACGATGAGCTGGGGCACCCGGCGCTTCGCGGCCCAGCGGCCACTGGCAGCGTCGTTCCGGCTGGAGCTGGTCGACCGGCGCGGCTTCGGCGACAGCCCCGCGACCACCCGCAGCGACTACGCGGTCGACGCCGAAGACGTCGGCCGGCTCGTGGGGCGCGGCGCCCACCTGGACTGCTGCGTGCAGTTCGCTCCGCGATGCGCGAACGGCCGGTGTGGGACGCCCGGATCCCCCTCGGGCCGCCGGCCGAGGCGCAGTTGCCCAAGGTCGTGGTGAACGGCACCTGGGAGAGTGCGCACCCGGAGTACCGGGCGTTCAGCGGCGAGGCGCTGATGGCCTGCGGCGCGTACGTCGCCGACGCGATCGGCGCCCGCCACGTGCGGGTGAGCGGCGCCGACCACGCCCCGCACCAGGACCGGCCGGAGGAGATGAACGCCCTGCTCACGCGGGTGTGGCAGAGCTGAGGCGGACCGGACCGGTGCGGGCCGATGCGCCTCCAGGGCTACCCGGCGGCCGCGGCCCGGCGTTCCGCGGCGGTCTTCGACGCGTCGTAGTCGTCGCCGACCCCCGGCACGAGCACCACGTCGCCCGCGATGTGGCGGGTGCGCAGCGGCAGGATCTCCTGATAGGCGGGCGAGTCGTACCAGGCGCGGGCCCGGTCCGTGCCGGGGAACTCGATGACGACGACAAAGCCCGGCCAACTGCCCTCCACCACCTCGACCTTGGCGTTGTGCACACGGAAGCGGCCGCCGAACGGTTCCATGGTGGCCTGGATCCGGTCGAGATAGCGGGCGATGTCGGGGTGCGGTGCGGTGGTCGGCCGCAGGTGGGCGATGGCGTATGCGGTCATGGGGGCTGCCTTTCTCTCGGGGACGGTGCGGTGCCCGTCCCGCGGCCCACGCTTCCAGGAGCCGCCGGCGTGGTCGATTACCTCCGGGGTCATTGCGGGCGGGCGGTGACTACCGAGCCACCCGCCGACCGGCCGCCGGCTGCAGGGTCACCGGAAGCGCAAAAATCACAGAGATCGCGTGAAGTTAACGTCTTGATTTGAGAACATCACATGTGGTGTTGTTTGAAGCATCATGAACGACGTGATCCCTGAGAACTCGCCGTCCGCCGCGCCCCCGCGCCCGATCGTCGGCGTCTCGCTGAAGCTCTACTTCGGCCTGGCGCAGACCCGGACCTGGCTCGCGCGGGTGGCCGCGCTCGACGAGACGCTGGCCACGCTCCCCCGCCCCGTCGACCTCTTCGTCCTGCCGTCCTTCCCCGCCCTCGCGGACGCCCGCGAGCTGCTGGCCGGCACCCGTGTCGGCTTCGGTGCGCAGGACGTGCACTGGGCCGACGGCGGGGCCTGGACCGGTGAGGTGTCCGCCGGAATGCTCGCCGAGGCGGGCGCACGCTATGTCGAGGTCGGGCACGCCGAGCGCCGCCGGCACTTCGGCGAGACGGACGAGACGGTGGCCGCCAAGACCCGGGCGGCCACCCACGCCGGCCTGGTGCCCGTCATCTGCGCAGGTGAACGGCGTGCCGAGGATCTCGACGCGGCCGTCGAGGAAACGCTGACCCAGGTCCGGGCCGCGCTGGCCGGGGCCGCGCCGGGCAGTGAGGTCGTCCTCGCGTACGAGCCGATCTGGGCGATCGGCGCCCGCGAGGCGGCACCCGCCCGGCACGTCCGCACGGTGGCCGCCGCCCTTCGCGGCGCGCTGCGCGATCACGACGTGACCGGACGGCTGATCTACGGCGGGACGGCCGGGCCCGGCACATACGGCGCACTCGCCGGAGCCGTCGACGGGCTGTTCCTGGGCCGGCTGGCCCATGACCCGGAGGGCCTGCGCAAGGTCCTCGAAGAGATCTCCGTCTGCTGACATCCCCTGGCTCCGGCCGCCGACACCCCTAGGGAGACCCCCGTGCAGAACACCCACCCCATTGCGATCGGCGCAGACAACGCCGGGATCGCCATGAAGGACGCGATGGTCGCCTATCTCACCGGACACGGCTATCCGGTGACCGATATGAGCGCCGGAGCCGCCGAGGACTATCCGGACGTGGCCGAACGCGTCGCGCAGAGCGTGGCCCGCGGCGAGCACGCGCGTGCCGTGCTCATCTGCGGTACCGGCATCGGCATGGCCATCGCCGCCAACAAGGTCCCCGGCATCCGCGCCGCGCAGATCCCGGACAGCTACAGCGCCGAGCGGGCGCGTAAGTCCAACGACGCGCAGATCGCCTGCTTCGGCAACCGCACCATGGGGGTGGAGGCGGCGCTGGTGTGCCTGCAGCACTGGCTCGTGTCCGACTTCGCGGGCGGCGGTTCGGCTCCCAAGGTCGAGAAGATCATGCAGGTCGAGTCCCGCAATCTGCGCGCGGCCTGAGCGGCCCCCGCACCCGACCCACCCCCTCTCGATCCACCAACTCCCCCTCCGAAAGGCGGTCCCTGCCATGCGCGCCGTAGTCATCGAGGAACCGGAGCGGCTCTCCGTCACCACCGTCGCCGATCCCACGCCCGGCCCCGGCGAGGTGGTCGTCAAGGTCGCCGCCGCCGGTCTGTGCGGTACCGATGTGCACATGCTGGCGGGCGAGTTCGGGCCGACGCGCTACCCGGTGATACCCGGGCACGAGTTCGCCGGCGAGATCGTCGCCGTGGGCGCGGGCGTCACGGACTTCGCCGAGGGCGAGGCCGTCGCCGCCGACCCCGCGATCTACTGCGGCGCCTGTCACTTCTGCGCCATCGGCCGCGGCAATCTCTGCGAGCGGTGGGGCACCATCGGCATCACCGTCGACGGCGCCTGCGCCGAATACGTCAAGGTGCCGGCCCGCAACTGCTACCGGCTGCCCGAGACCGTCGCACTCGCCCACGCCCCGCTCATCGAGCCGCTGTCGACCATCGTCCGCGGCTTCGACATCGTCGCCCCCAAGCTCGGCGACAACTTCCTGATCTACGGCGCGGGCACCATGGGCCTGCTCTACCTCCAGGTCGCCCAGCGCTCCGGCGCCGCCTCGGTCTCGGTCGTCGACATCAACGAGGAGCGGCTGGCGGTGGCCCGTAAGCTCGGCGCCGATGCCGTCGCCACCAGCGCGGACGCGCTGATCGCCGGCCATCCGCGCGGCTGGGAGGTGGTCACCGACTGCACCGGCAACATCCGGGCCATCGAGGACGGCCTGACCCGGCCGGTGCGCGGCGGCACCTTCCAGCAGTTCGGCTGCGCCCCCGATCAGGAGCTGGCGCGCTTCTCACCGTTCCGCATCTACAACGACGAGATCCGGATCGTGGGCAGCATGGCGATCCTGCACAGCTACGGCCGTGCCGTGGAGCTGCTCGGCAAGGGCGTCATCGACTCGGACACGATGATCACGCACCGCTTCGGCCTGGACTCGTACGCCACCGCCCTGGACACGTTCCGGCAGGGCACCGGCCGCAAGCTGCAGATCGTCCCGGATGCGTCGGTGGCGTAGCGGCGCTGCGGCCGTCGGCACACGCCGCCGCGACGATGCCACTGCCGGGGGGAGGGGAGCGGTCGGCCCGCTCCCCCCGGGCCGACCGTCAGGCCGTACCGCCCGCGGCCAGAAACCGCTCGACCGGCAGGGTCGCCGCCCCCAGCGCCACCGCATCCGGGCCGAGCCGGCACAGTTCCACGGTGCTGCGCTGGTACGGATGCCGTAGCGCCTGACCGGCCACCACCTCGCGGATCTGCGGGAGCAGCCGGGCGCCGAGCAGCAGCCCGGCCCAGCCGCCGAGGATGATGCGCCGCGGGTTGAAGAGATTGACCAGATTGGCGATGCCGGCGCCGAGATAGCCGGCGGTCTCGTCCAGGACCCGGCGGGCCGCGGCGGAGTCGTCCGCGCCCGCGACGAGGGCGGCCAGCGCGGATTCCTCGTCGGCGCCCGGTGCGGGGCGGCCGCGGCGGGCCTGGTGGTAGCGGTCCAGGATCGCCTCGGCGCCGACGTACGCCTCGAGGCAGCCGCGGCCCCCGCAGCGGCAGCGCCGCCCGCCGACCTGGACGACGGTGTGGCCCCACTCCCCGGCGCTGCTGGTGGCACCGCGGTAGAAGCCGCCGTCGGCGACGACGGCGGCCCCGACCCCGGAGCCGATCAGCGCGATCACGGCATGGTCGGTGCCCCGGCCCGCGCCGAACCACATCTCCGCCTGGCCGAGCGTGGTGGCGCCGTTGGCGATGTGCAGCGGAAGGCCGGTGCCCGGGTGGGCGGCGGTGCCGTCCCGTAGCAGCCGGCCGAGCGGCACCGCGTCCCAGGCGAAGGTCTGGCCGTGCACCAGCGCGCCGCCCCCGCTCGCCCCGGTGTGCTCGACGATGCCGGAAACGGCCACTCCGACGCCGAGAATGTCGGCCGGGTCGACGGCGGCGGCCGCGATCACCTCGTCCAGCCCGGCCAGGATCCGCTCCACCACCGGGCCGACGTCGTGGCAGCCGCTCTCCAACGGGTGGTCGGCCGTGGCCCGTTCGTTCATCGCCAGGTCGTACAGCTCGACCCGGACCCGGGTCTCGCCGACGTCCACCCCGATGACACGGTGCCGTCCGGGATCGACCCGTAACAGGATCCGGGGCCGCCCGCCGTCGGAGTCGACCGCCCCGGCCTCCACCACGACGCCCTCGTCGAGGAGTCGGCCGACGACCGTGGAGACCGTGGTGAGGCTCAGCCCGGTACGGACACCGAGGTCGTGTCTGCTCAGCGGTCCGTCGAAATACAGGGACCACAGCAGCACCGAGCGGTTCCCGCGCCGCAGGTCCCTGGTCGTGGTCCGTCTCCGGTCAGCCGCCATGGGCCTCTCCTGTCCCTTCGGCCCCCGGCGCCACATCATCGTTCCCCGGCGTCACATCATTCGAGAGGCGTCAAAAGGGTGTCAAGAGGTCTGCGGCAATGCCCGATTGCACGGCCCCGGGCCGCCGGCGGCGCCCGGACGCCGTCCGGGGCGGCGGGGCCCCGGCACCCCACCCCCCCCGTCAGATCACCCCGTCCCGGCCCGCCCAGTACGGATCCCGCAACCGGCGTTTGAACAGCTTCCCCGACTCGTCCCGCGGCAGCCGTTCCTCGAACACCACGGCCCGGGGCACCTTGTACCGCGCCAGCCGCCCGGCGACGTGGTCGCGTACCTCCTCGGCTCCCAGCACCACGCCCGGCTCGGTCTCCAGATGGGCGACGAGCACCTCGCCGAACTCCTCGTCCGGGATGCCGAACACGGCCGCGTCCCGCACCCCGTCGAGGGAGAGCAGGCAGCCCTCGATCTCGGCGGGGTAGATGTTGACGCCGCCGGAGATGACCATGTCGTTGCGGCGGTCGCTGAGGTAGAGGTAGCCGTCCGCGTCGAGGTGGCCGATGTCGCCGATGGTGACGTATCCGGGGCGGCCCGGCGCTTCCATCGCGGCGCGCTTGGCCGGGTCGCCGAGGTAGGTGAACTGCGGCCAGTTGTCCGACGGCCGGAGGTAGATCTCGCCGGTGGCACCCGTCGGCACCGGCTCGCCGTCGGACCCGAGGACCACGACCCCGCAGGTCCCCTCCGCCCGGCCCACCGTACCGGGGTGGGCCAGCCACTCCGGGCTGTCGCACCAGGTCACGGCCCCGGTCTCGCTGCCCCCGTAGTACTCCCGCAGCACCGGTCCCAGCCAGTCGATCATGGCGTGTTTGATGTACGGCGGGCAGGGCGCCGCGGCATGCACCACCGAGGTGAGCGAGCTCAGGTCGTAGCGCTCCCGTACGTCCTTGGGCAGCCTCAGCAGCCGTACGAACATCGTGGGGACCACCTGCGCCTGCTCGATGCGGTGCCGCTCGACCAGTCGCAGGAACTCCTCGGCGTCGAAGCGCGGCATGAGGGTGATGTCCAGTCCGGCGGCGAGCGCAAGCACCGCGTGCTGGCTGGGCGAGGCGTGGTAGAGCGGGGCGGGGATGAGCGTCCGGCCTCCCGGGGCCACGGCGAAGTACTCCAGGAAGGACCGCACCGCGTCGGCGAGGCGCTCCTGGGGGACGGGGGCGCGCAGAACTCCCTTGGGACGACCGGTGGTTCCCGAGCTGTAGATCACGGTGGGCGGACGGTCCGCGGCGGCCTGGGCCAGTGGCTCGTATTCCATCAGCCAGGTGTCCAGGAGGGGGTGGGCGCCGCTGGTGGGCTGCGGGGCGAGGCCGCACGCGGCCGCAACGCCGTCCGGGACCGGGACCTCGATGATCCGTACCCCCGCGGGAAGGACGGCGGTCACCGCCGCCACCATGTCGCTGTGCACCAGGACGGCCTTGCTGCCGCTGTCCGTGAGCACATGTCGTAGATCGTCGTGCTTGAAGTGCCAGTTGACGGGCACCGCGGAGGCTCCCAGCTGGGCGGCCGCAGCGGTGATCTCCAGATACGCGGGTTCGTTGCGCATCACGACGGCGATGCGGTCTCCGGGCCCGATGCCCGTGTCCCGTAAGCCGGTCGCTATCCGTCCGGCGCGTTCGAGGAACTCGGCATAGCCGCGTTCATGGCCCCCCGAGCGAATGGCGGGCGCGGTGGCGGGCGGGACGACGGTGTCGGACATGGTGCCTCCCCTGCAAGTCGGCCGCGCCCATTGAACAGGCTGTCCCGTCCGTGTTCCAGACCGCTGACGCGCGGTCACGGTGGACGCACTCCCCCGATTCGCCCTCCCGGCGCCTCTCTTACATCCGAGGTATCACCATGTCAGTGGCGCGATAAACCCTCAACTGCCCGCCTCCTTAGGGGACTTCCGGCGCGTGTCATCCGATGTTTCTCTCCTCCCAGGTCTTCCGGTCCGGGCGTCGGGGCCTGCACCATGCGGGGTGGCACAGAGGCAACAGAGGCGTACGCACGACCCCTGGACCGCATCACCGACCGAGCACCGACCGACTCACGACCGAAGGAGCCCGTCATGCACCACCGCAGAAGACGTCTTCGGCTACTGGGCGTGGTGGCAGCGCTGAGCGCCTTGCTGCCGACCGTCGGCAATCCCGTGACCGCCGCCGCGAAGCCGCCCGCCCCGACCCGGCCCGCCGCAGGCCCCGGCACCAACCACGCCACCGACGACCCGTTCACCGCCGAGCGCACCTCCTGGTGGCGCCAGGACCGCTTCGGGATGTTCATCCACTTCGGGGCGTACTCCAACCTGGAGGGCGAGTACACCCGGCCCGACGGCACCGTCTGCCGCAACGCCGAGTGGATCAAGCGCGAATGCGCGATTCCGAACGACGCGTACGAGAAGCAGGCCGCCACCTTCAACCCGGCCGACTTCGACGCCGAGGCGATCGTCAAGGCCGCCAAGGACGCCGGTCAGCGCTACATCGTCATCACCGCCAAACACCATGACGGCTACGCGATGTGGCCGACCCGGCAGAACACCTGGAATCTGCGCGACCACTCCTCCTTCGACCCGCACCGCGACATCCTCGCCGAGCTGAAGACGGCGGCCGACGCGGCCGGCATCAAGCTCGGCTTCTACTACTCGATCTGGGACTGGCACGACCCCGACTTCGCCGATCCGGAGACCTTCCCGCGCTACAAGAAACGGATGTACGGCCAGCTCGAAGAGCTGGTCGACACCTACGACCCGGCGCTGCTGTGGTTCGACGGCGAGTGGGACGCCGACAACCCCGCCAACACCTGGTCCCGTCGGGACGGGGCCGATCTCCAGGCGTATCTGCACGGCCTCGACCCCAAGTTGATCGTCAACAACCGGGTCGGCAAACGCGAGGTCGTCGACGGCGACTTCGGCACACCGGAACAGGAGATCCCCACCGAGCCGGTCGACGGGCAGCTGTGGGAGAGCTGCATGACGCTCAACGACCACTGGGGCTTCGCCAGGTACGACACCCACTGGAAGTCGTCGGCGACGATCGTCCGCAACCTTCTCCAGGTGGCCGCCCGCGGTGGCAACTACCTCCTCAACGTCGGCCCGGACAGCCGCGGCCACATTCCCCAAGCCTCCGTGGACCGGCTGCGCGAGACCGGCCGGTGGCTGGGCGCGCACGGCCAGGGCGACGCGGTGTACGGGGCCGGGCACACCGGACTGGTCGCGGAACCGGCCTGGGGCGCGGTCTCCCGGCGGGGCGACGAGCTCTACGCCTCCGTCCTGTCCTGGCCCGCCCCCGGCAAGCCGCTGCACCTCACCGCCAAGGCCCCCTTCACCGTCACCGCGGCGACGGTCCTGGGCAGCTCCCAGCGCGTGGCGGTCACTGCGGCCGGCGACGGTTTCGACCTCACCCCGTCCGGCGCGGCCACCGATCCCGCCGCGAGCGTCCTCCGGCTCACCATCAAGCCGCCGCCGGCCGCCCCGGCCGGCACCGGCACCGGGCTGACGGCGCAGAGCTGGGCCAACGACTCCTTCACCGGCCCACCCTCGGTGACCACCGTCGACCCGACCGTGAACAAGTCCTACCGCTTCGACGGCTCCCCGGACCCCACGATCCCCGCCGACCACTTCAGCACCCGCTGGACCGGCAGCATCCAGCCGCGCTTCGACGAGACGTACACCCTGACGACGGTCTCCGACGACACCGTGCGGCTGTGGATCGACGGCAGACCGGTGATCGACAGCGCCACTCCGCACGGCCCGAGGGTCGACAAGGGGACCGTCGCCCTCACCGCCGGGCACCGTCACCGCATCCGGATCGACTACACCGAAGGCACCGGCGAGGCCCACCTGAAACTTCTCTGGTCCAGCCCCAGCCGGCCGCAGCAGATCGTGCCGCAGCGTCAGCTCCACACCCGCTGACCGCCGCCGCTCCACGGTGCCGGCCGGCGCCGTGGAGCGGCCGTGGGTGCGCCCTCAAGAAATTCCCGTCCGGTTTGGCCCGATCGGGTCAATGGGGCTCTGCGGAGCGGGCCCGGCCCGCGCGCCGTGCGCCGCCGCGCCCCGCTGCCTGCGCCCCCTCCTATCCTCGGGGAGCATGAATCATGACGAGATCCTGCACGCCCACGGCGAGGCCCTCGCGCTCTTCGGGGCCCGGGTCCATGACGTCGGTGACGACCAGTGGGACGCCCCGACACCGTGCACCCGATGGTCGGTGCGCGATCTGGTGAACCACCTGACGGCCGAGCAGCTGTGGGTGCCCCGGCTGGTGCGGGACGGCGCAACGATCGCCCAGGTGGGCAAGGATCTCGACGGTGATCGGCTGGGCACCGACCCGGCCTCGGTCTGGGACCGCGCTGCGGTGGCCGCCGTGGCGGTGTTCGGCGAACCGGGCGCACTGGGGCGCACCGTCCATCTCTCCTACGGCTCCAGCCCGGCCGATGCGTACTGCGCCCAGATGATGGCGGATGCGGTCGTGCACGCCTGGGACCTGTCCCGCGCGATCGGCGCCGACGAGCGGCTGCCCGGCCATCTGGCGACGGCGGCCCTGCGCGAGGTGGAGCCGTATGCCCCGGGCCTCGTCGCCTCCGGGCTCTTCGCGCCCGCGATCGAGCCCCCGGCCGACGCCGACGACCTGACACGGCTGCTGTGCCTGTTGGGCCGCCGGCCGTGAACGCATACGACGGGAGCGGCCGCACTCGGCGCCGCTCCCGTCCCTGCCCTGTGCCCGGCCCGGAGGACGCGGCCGGACGATGGCGCGCGGCCCGCCGCGCCCGCTCTCAGTCGATGCCGCGGAAGATGTAGGGCTCGGCGGGGTCGTCGTCGCAGCCGGCGAGGCGCACCGGGACGCAGCGGCCCCAGACCTCGAGGTTGCGGACTTCCCTGATGCGGCCTTGCCGGTCACCCTGCTTCGACGGGGGCTGCTTGTACTGAGCCTTGTGCAGTGCCACCACGCACTCCTTCATTGAGGTAACGGTTCGACGCGGTGGCGCCTTCTTCACAAACCGGGAGGTAGGCCAGGGTTTGTGGCGGTCCCGCGACGGGCCAATGGTGTTGGCGTCTCCCCGAAGGGTCGTCCGTCGACCACCAGCGTATCGACGGAGCGGCCGGTGCGCTCGCCATTTTCCGCCGATAACGGCAGGTCGTCGGGCGGCGGAAACATCACACCCCGGGCTGTCGATATTGTTCGATTTCTGCGGCCGGCTCCGGGAGTGAGCGAGCCCCGGTGGTCGCGCGCCGTTTCCCCGCGGGCCCGGCCGCGGTGCTACCCATGGGCGGGTGGAATGGTTCACGGATCCCGGTTACTGGCTCGGGCGACTGGTGTTCCAGCGGATGCTGGCCGTGCTGTATTGCGTCGCCTTCGTTGTGGCGGCCCGGCAGTTCCGGGCGTTGATCGGCGCCCGGGGGATGCTGCCGGTGCCGGATTTCGTGGCGCGGGTGCCGTTCCGCGCCGCGCCCTCGGTCTTCCAGCTGCGCTACTCGGACCGGTTCTTCGCATCGTGGGCGTGGGGCGGGGCACTGCTGGCGGCGGCCGTCGCGGCGGGCGCGGCGGATGCCGTCCCGCTGTGGGCGTCGATGGTGCTGTGGGCCGTGCTGTGGGCGATGTATCTGTCCATCGTGAACGTGGGGCAGACCTGGTACAGCTTCGGCTGGGAGTCGCTGCTGCTGGAGACGGGCATGCTCGCCGTCTTTCTCGGCAACGCGGAGACCGCGCCCCCGGTACCGGTGCTGTATCTGCTGCGCTGGGTGCTGTTCCGGGTGGAATTCGGGGCGGGGCTGATCAAAATGCGCGGCGACAGTTGCTGGCGCGATCTGACGTGCCTCTACTACCACCACGAGACGCAGCCGATGCCGGGCCCGCTGAGCTGGTTCTTCCATCGTCTGCCCAAGCCGGTGCACCGGGTCGAGGTCGCCGCGAACCATGTGGCCCAACTCGCGCTGCCGGTGCTGCTCTTCGCCCCGCAGCCGGTGGCCGGATGGGCCGCGGCCGCCATGGTCGTCACCCAGCTGTGGCTGGTGCTGTCCGGCAATTTCGCCTGGCTGAACTGGCTCACCATCACCCTGGCCCTGTCGGCCCTCGCCCCCGCGTGGTGGCGTCCGGCCACGCCGCCGGGCACTCCCCCGCCGTGGTTCGAGGCGGTCGTCATCGCGGCCACCGTGGGCGTCCTCCTGCTCAGCTACCGCCCGGCGCGCAATCTGGTGAGCCGACAGCAGCGCATGAACACGTCGTACGAGTCGCTGCACCTGGTCAATTCGTACGGCGCGTTCGGCAGTATCACCCGGGTGCGGCGGGAAATCGTGGTGGAGGGGACGGCGGACGCGGTGACCGGGCCGGACACGGTCTGGCTGGCGTACGAGTTCCACGGGAAGCCGGGCGATGTGCGGCGGCTGCCGCGCCAGTTCGCGCCCTATCACCTGCGGCTGGACTGGCTGATGTGGTTCGCGGCCCTCTCCCCTGCCTACGCACGGTCGTGGTTCGTACCGTTCGTGGAGCGGCTGCTGGCGAACGACCGGGACGCGCTGCGCCTGCTGCGGACGAACCCCTTCCCCGACGTCCCGCCGGCGCGGGTGCGGGCCCGGGTCTTTCGCTACCGCTTCACGACGTGGCGGGAACTGCGGGAGACCGGGGCGTGGTGGCATCGCACCGAGGAGGGTGACTTCCTGCGGCCCATGGCGCTGTCGCCCGTCACCGACGTCCCGGGACGGCCCTAGGCAGCCGCGGTCACCTCGGCCACGCCGCCGCTGCCCGTCGGCTCCGTGGGGCGCGCCGTGCCGGCCGCCCCCGCGCTCCGCGCGCGGCCGGTCCTCCCGGCGGTCCCGGCTTCCCCGGTGAGCTCGGCTTCCCCGGTGAGTTCGGCGCGGAAGGCCAGGACCATGTCCCGGGCGTGCCGCAGCCCGATACGGATGAAGTCGCCCTCCAGTTCGCGGAGTTCGGCCAGCGTCTCGTCCAGGTCGTGGCCCAGGCGGGCGCGGGACTTGGCCAGGCCCAGGCGGGAGAGGGCGATGCCGCGCGGCTCGTGCATATCGCTGAACTCGGCCAGGGCGAGGGTGTAGGTGTCGCGGGCCTGGTCGTAACGCCCCGCGCGGTACTGGACGTTGGCACGCATCTTGTGGTTGTAGGCGAGGGCGCCGGCGAGGTCCATGGTGCGGCAGATGCTCTCGGCCTCGGAGAGCAGGGCCAGCGCCCGGTCGGGTTCGCCCTGGACGGAGAGGACGTCGGCGACGCCGCGCAGCGACCAGGCGCGCCCCCGGGCGTCGTCGGCCTCGGTGGCTATTCGGACGGATTCCTCGAACAGGTCGAGTGCCTTGGCGTAGTCGCCGGTGTTGCGGTGCATCTGGGCGATGCCGGACATCGCCCAGACCATGTGGCGGGCCTCGCCGTGTGCCCGGCCCTCTTCGAGGAGGCGCTCGTGGAGCTCGGCGACCGCGGCGTAGTCGCCCTGGATGCGGCCGGTCTCGGCGAGGCCGGCGAGGGAGTAGCCGTGCGCGAGGCGGTCGCCGCTGCCGTCGGCCAGGTCCACTGCGTGGGTGAGCAGCCGGCGGGCGAGGGGGAGCGTGCCGCACTGCCGGGCGAGCGTGCCGCCGCTCCACAGGGCCCAGGACATCGCCGCGGCGTCGCCCGCCTCCCGTGCGCTGCGGTAGCTGTCCCGCCAGGCCGCCCCGGCGTCCGTCACCCGGCCCAGCCGGCGGTTGGCCTCGGCGACCGCCAGCGCGGCACGCGCCCGCTCCAGGGCGGTGGCCGCGTCGGCCCGCGCGCGGCTCGCCGTGTCCAGCACCTCCTCGTACGAGGAGTTCACGCCCAGTGCCGAGCCCAGTTCGCCCTGATATTCCGGGGCGAATGCCTTGCCATACATAGATCCGTGGCCTTTCGCTCATCTCCGTGCCTTGATCACGAAACTACGAGGAGGAGGGGTACCGGCGAATCAACCCGTGTATGGGTTTGTGTCGTACGACTGGAGTGCTACACCAAGGCCCGGGGTCATCACCTCGGTGTACGGGGGCATCAGGGTCCGGTCGTCGGGATGCGGTCGTCGGATCCGGCTGTCGCGGATTCCGCCCGTCGGTGTGGCTGTTCACGGGCGCTGCGCGGGATCCGCGGTGAGGTGCCGCTCTTGCCCTCCTGTGCGGCGCGGGCCACCCTGACTGCCAGATCCGCCAACCGCGATCACCGAAGCCGAGGTGTGGCATGCGTGAAGGACGAGGCCGAGGACGAGGCACAGGGCGAGGCATCGGGACCGGGCCCGGGGCAGGCGTCGGCCGGCGGCAGTTCCTGGGGGCGGCGGCCGTCGCGGTGGCGGGTCTCACGGTCGGGGACGCGGCTCCGGGCCGGTCCCCGCGCCCGCGTACCGGCCGCCGGCCGCGCACCGAGCGCCCCCTCCTCCTGGGGACGTACACCTCGAAGGAGGGCGGCGGCACCGGCGTCGGCCTGGCGTCGTACGACACCACCAACGGCGCAATGACGGCGACGGGAGTGGTGACGGGCGTCGCCGACCCCTCCTATCTGGCGCTCGCGCCGTCCGGGCGGACCTGTTACGCGGTGGACGAACGGGAGGACGGGGGCGTCACGGCCCTCGCGCTGCCGCCGGGCGGCGCGCCGCCCGAGGTGCTGGGTACCCAGCCGACCGGCGGTGCCGGCCCCTGCCATCTGTCGGTGCATCCCGGCGGCCGCTGGCTGCTGAGCGCCAACTACCTCTCGGGGAGTGTTGCCGTCCACCCCATATCCCCGCAGAGCGGTGCGCTGGGACCGCGCACGGACCTGGTCACGCACTCCGCACCGCCGCCCGGCCCCGGCCAGGACGGGCCGCATGCGCACCAGGTCGTCACCAGCCCGGACGGCGGCCATGTGCTCGCCGTCGATCTGGGCAACGACACCGTGTACACCTACCGGCTCGACGAGCGCACCGGCCGGCTCGCCCGGGTGTCGTATGCGGCGCTGCGGCCGGGCGCCGGCCCGCGGCACCTGACGTTCCACCCCTCCGGCGCCTTCGCCTACCTGGCGAACGAGGTCGACAACACCGTGGTGGTCTGCGGATACGACCGGCGGAGCGGTCGACTGACCCCCGGCGCACCGCAGTCCACCGGGACCGCTACGGGGACCAGCTACCCGGCGCAGTTCCTCCTCACCGGGAACGGGCGCTTCGCGTATCTCGCCAATCGCGGTCACAACAGCCTCACGCGCTACGCCGTGGAGGCGGCCGGCGCACGGCTGCGGCTGCTGGACACGGTGCCGGTCGGCGGGGACTTCCCGCGGCAGATCGCACTCTCGCCGGACCGGCGGCTGCTGTTCGCGGCGAACCAGAAGTCGAGTTCGGTGACGGTGTTCACAGTGGACGAGGGAACCGGAGCGCTGACGCCTGCGGGCGAGCCGTTCGCGGCGCCGATGGCGGTGTGCGTACTGCCGCTGTGACCTGTGCGGCACGGCGCACACGCGGTGGCCCGGGGCGAAACACTGCCGCAACAGCGCTGCACGATTGGCGCGTTAGCGTCGGCCCCCATGAGCACGGTGAACACAGGATCGACGCAGGACGCCGCACCCGCGACGGAGGCGGCGGGCGCAGCGACGGAGGGCGGCCTGCGGCAGGGCCTCAAACGCCGCCACATGCAGCTGATCGCGCTGGGCGGGGTCATCGGAGCGGGGCTGTTCGTCGGCAGCGGTGTGGTCGTGCGGTCCACCGGGCCGGCCGCCGTGCTGTCCTTCCTGGCGGCCGGTGTCCTGACCGTACTGATCATGCGGATGCTGGCCGAGATGACCGTCGCCCGCCCGGCCCTCGGCTCGTTCTACGCCCATGTCCGCGAGACCCTCGGGTTCCGGGCGGGGTTCACGGTCGGCTGGCTGTACTGGTACTTCTTCGTGATCGTGGTCGCCGTCGAGGCGGTGGCGGGCGGCCGGATCGTTCAGCTCTGGCTTCCCGGTGTCCCGCTGTGGGCGGTCAGCCTCGTCCTGATGGCGCTGCTGACCGCGAGCAACATGGTCTCGGCGCGCGCCTACGGGGAGTTCGAGTACTGGTTCTCGTCGATCAAGGTCGTGGCGATCGTCGTGTTCCTCTTCCTGGGCGCGCTGTACGTCCTGGGGCTGTGGCCGCACGCCCATGGTGGGCTGGGCAACCTGACGGCGCACGGCGGGTTCGCGCCGGAGGGGGTGGGTGCGGTGCTGGCCGCCGTCGTCCCCTGCATCGGGTTCTTCACCGGCGCGGAGATCGTGACCATCGCGGCAGCCGAGTCGGTGGAACCGGAGCGGGCGGTGGCGGACGCGATCCGCTCCATCGTGCTGCGGGTGGTGGGTTTCTACGTGCTGTCCATCTTTCTGGTGGTCGCGGTGGTGCCCTGGACGTCCAAGGCGATCGAGGTGAGCCCGTACGCCGCGGTCCTGGACCGGCTGGCGGTGCCCGCGGCCGGGACGGTCATGAACGCCCTGGTGCTGATCGCCGTCCTGTCCTGCCTGAATTCCGCGCTGTACACCTCCTCGCGGATGCTGTTCGCCCTCACCCGCAACGGGGACGCACCGCGCGGTTTCACCAAGGTGAGCGAGAGCGGGGTGCCGCGCCGGGCGCTGCTGGCCGGAACGTCGGTCGGCTATCTGTCGGTGATCGCGGCCTGGATCTCCCCCGATGTCGTCTTCTCCTTCCTCATCAACTCCTATGGCGCCATCGCGCTGTTCGTCTATCTGGCGATCGCCTTCGCCCAGGTGCGGCTGCGGCGCAAGCTGGAGCGGACCGAGCCGGAGCGGCTGACGCTGCGGATGTGGCTGTTCCCGTGGCTGAGCTGGGTGACCATCGCGCTGATGGCGCTGGTGATCGGGGCGATGGCGGTGCTGCCGGACAGTCGGGCGCAGTTCTGGTTGAGCCTGCTGACGGTCGGCGTGGTGCTGGTCGGCTATGAATTCCGGCGGCGGCGCAGCATATGAGACGGGCGCCTGCGAGGGGGAAATGCGGGCAGGCCGTCCGCGGCGCCACGGACGGCCTGCATTCCCCTCAGCCGCATATCCACGACTGACTCATCCGGCCCGGATCTGCATTTCCCTTCCGGCCGGCCGGCGCCTCAGCGCCGTACGGCGAGCCGCATTCCCGGGTAAATGACGTCCGGGTCCGATCCGATCACCTGGCGGTTGAGCCGGAAGAACTCCTGCCAGCGCCATCCGTGCGCGGCGGCGATACCGCTGACCGTGTCGCCCGGATTCACCACGACGAAATCGCCGGTACTCCGGTGGCGGGCCGCTTTCCACCGCTTTTCCGGGGCCGGCGCGGCATACGGGGCCGTTCGCCGTGGAGTGGTCGTGTGCGGGGCCGTGGTGCGGGGTGCGGAGGTACGCGGGGTGGCCGAGCCCCGTAGGCCGAGCGAGGCCGAGCAGGCGGGCCAGGCGCCCCAACCCTGCCGGGCCAGTACGCGCTCCGCCACCGCGATCTGCTGCAGCCGGCTCGCCCGGGCCGCCCGGGCCGCGTAGCCGCCGCCGCCGAACGAGTGCCAGGTGGTGTGCGCGAACTGCAGTCCGCCGGAGAACCCGTTCCCCGTGTCGGCATGCCAGTTCCCTCCGCTCTCGCAGCCGGCCAGGCGGTCCCAGGTCCCGTTGGCGGCCGCCTCTGCCGTTCCCTCGGCCGCCACGTTCAGCGCGCCGGCCGCCAGGAGGACCGCGGCCGCGGCGACCCCCCGGACCCCAAGGCCCCGGAATTCACTCCGCGCCGCGTCCGCACCCCTTTCCGAAGTCCGCTCCGCCGCCTTTTCCGATACCCGAGAAATTTCCATTTCTTGCTCCCGTCGCTCGCCGCGCAGTTGTCTGGCGGCTATTCAGGAAACGTGGCACTCTGTCACGTATCGCCTTTGCATTGCCTCGTACTGCGTTGTGCAGCGAATTCTGCGAGGTGCGATGAATTCGACGGGTCAGACACAACCACGGCCGGAGTCGGCATCGACAGAGCGCGCGGGAGCGCCGTCGCCGACGGGCTTGCCCCCTTGCCGCCACTTCGGGGACAGCCGCCGTCGCATGGCGCACTCACCGGGCGGGTAGGGGCGCACCCTTCATGCCAGTGGCACGTGAATCCCCGAAATATCGGTCACCCGTTCACATCGGGGGCGTCCGCCGGGCGCACTCGCGGAGCCCGGTGCACACGCGCGGCGCAGGTCCGCACGCACCGCGCACGGCGCCTTGCGGCCGTGCAACGATCAGTTGGCGCCGCCCGGCATGACGTACAGCCGCAGCAGCTCCCGCAGTTCGGTGGCGAACTCGTCGTAGCGGCGGCGGAGTTCGGCACCCGGCCAGTCCGCCGGCAGCAGCGGGCCCGGGAGCAACGGATCGGTGAGGAGGTGGCGCAGCACCGCCGCCGAGACCGTGAAGCGGTCCGCGGGTGTGGCGGCCTCGTCAAGGGCGGCCAGCAGGGCGTGCGCCCGCGCCGACCAGCCGGGCAGATCCCACAGCGTGCGCACCAGCGCCGCGGGGTCGCCGTCCGGGGTGCCGGTCAGCAGCGTGCACTGCCCGGTGACGACGGGCGGGCGGGCCCGCTGGAGGTTGGCGGGCCGCAGCCAGGTGCCCTCGCGCAGCTCGGCCAGCCGCAGGGCCGCCATCGCCTGCCGCAGCGCGGTCCGTTCCGCGGCCGGCCGCCGGTCGGCGGTGACCACGGCGATCTCCCAGTCCCCGTCCCAGGGGCAGGTCCTGGGCGACCGGCTCTCGTCCTGCCGGGCCTGGCGCGCCAGCAGCCGGGCGGTGAGTTCGTACGAGCCCGCGCGCTGCCGCAGGTCGCCGGCGGCCACCATGCGCGAGAGCGCGACCCGGACGGTGCCCTCGGCGATGCCGAAGAGTTCCCCGACCCGCACCAGGGCGCGCGCGGGCAACCGGGGCGGATGGTGCCCCAAGAGGGTGCTCAGCACGATGGAGCGGGCGGCGAGCGGGCGGAGCGCGAGGGAGTCGTCGTTCATGAGTGCCCGGAATTCTAGCCACGGCCCGGCCGACACCAAGGACCTTACGCTCTTCCCACAGGTGTCGCATATCTGTAACGTCGACGCTATGACCGTCACTCACGAAGTCCTGAACCAGGCCCCGCCGCTGACCGGTTTCAGCACGGCGGACGAGCCGGTCCTGCTGGAGGCGCTGCGTCGGGAGGGCGCCGGGTGGGGCGAGCCGGAGGTGGCCGCGCTGGGTGCGCTGGCCGGTTCGCCGGCGGTGGCGGACCAGGCGCGCCGGGCGGAGGAGCAGCCGCCCCGGCTGCGCACCCACGACCGCTTCGGACACCGCGTGGACGAGGTGGACTTCCACCCCGCCTGGCATCAGCTGATGACGGTCGCGGTGGAGCACGGGCTGCACGGCGCGCCCTGGTCCGACGACCGCCCCGGGGCGCATCTGGTGCGCGCCGCGAAGTTCTACGTCTGGTCGCAGGCCGAGCCGGGCCACGGCTGCCCGATCTCGATGACGTACGCCGCCGTCCCCGCGCTGCGTGCCGCACCGGACCTCGCCGCGCAGTACGAGCCGCTGCTCGCCGCCCGCAGGTACGACTTCGGCCTGCGCGCACCGCTGACCAAGGCGGGGCTGATCGCCGGCATGTCGATGACGGAGAAGCAGGGCGGCTCCGACGTACGGGCCAACACCACCCAGGCGGTGCCGGCCGGCGACGGCACCTACCGGATCACCGGCCACAAGTGGTTCACCTCGGCGCCGATGAGCGATCTCTTCCTGGCGCTGGCACAGACCGCGGAGGGGCTGAGCTGCTTCCTGGTGCCGCGGGTACTGCCGGACGGCACGCTCAACGGCATGCGGCTGATGCGGCTCAAGGACAAGCTGGGCAACCGCTCCAACGCGTCGTCCGAGATCGAGTACGACGAGGCGGTGGCCTGGCCGGTCGGCGAACCGGGCCGCGGTGTGCGGACCATCGTCGAGATGGTGAACATGACCCGGCTGGACTGCGTGCTGGGATCGGCGGCCGGGATGCGGGCCGGACTGCGGCAGGCGCTGCACCACACCGCTCACCGGCGGGCCTTCGGCAAGGAGCTGGACCGGCAGCCGCTGATGCGCTCGGTGCTGGCCGACCTCGCGATCGAGTCGGAGGCGGCGACGCTGCTGGCGATGCGGCTGGCGGCGGCGGTGGACCGGACGCAGGCGGGGGACGCCCAGGAAGCGGCGCTGCGCCGGCTGGCACTGGCGGCCGGCAAGTACTGGGTGTGCAAGCGGGGCAGTACGCATGCGGCGGAGGCGCTGGAGTGCCTCGGCGGCAACGGCTACGTCGAGGAGTCCGGCATGCCGCGGCTGTACCGGGAGGCGCCGCTGCTGTCGATCTGGGAGGGCTCCGGCAACGTCGCCGCACTGGACGTCCTACGGGCCCTGGGCAAGGAACCCGCCGCGCTGGACGCGTTCTTCGCCGAGGTGGACGCCGCGTCGGGCGCCGACCGGCGGCTGGACGCGGCGGTGGCCGGGCTCCGCGACATGCTGGGCGAGCTGGCCGTCCCGGAGCGGGCGCAGCTCATGGCGCGCTCGCTGGCCGAGCGGATGGCACTGGTGTTGCAGGGTTCGCTGCTGGTGCGCCACAGCCACCCGGCGGTGGCCGATGCGTTCTGCGCCTCGCGGCTCGGCGGCCGGTGGGGCAACGCCTTCGGCACGCTGCCCACCGGCCTCGACCTGGGCGCGATCCTGGACCGCGCCCGGCCGCAGGACCCGGCCGGGGCGGGCGCCTGATGTCCGTACGGGTGGAGCGCACCGGGCCGGTGACCACGGTGGTGCTGTCGCGGCCGGCCGCCCGCAACGCGGTGGACGGCGCGACGGCCCGCCAACTCGCCGACGCCTTCCGCGCGTTCGAAGCCGACGACACGGCGAGCGTCGCCGTCCTGTGGGGCGAGGGCGGTACGTTCTGCGCCGGCGCGGACCTCAAGGCGGTCGGCACCGCCGACGGCAACCGCGTCGCGCCGGACGGCGACGGCCCGATGGGGCCGACCCGGATGCGGCTGACGAAGCCGGTGATCGCGGCGGTCGCCGGGCACGCGGTGGCCGGCGGCCTGGAGCTGGCGCTCTGGTGCGACCTGCGGGTGGTGGAGGAGGACGCCGTCTTCGGGGTGTTCTGCCGCCGCTGGGGCGTGCCGCTGATCGACGGCGGCACGGTGCGCCTCCCCCGGCTGATCGGCGCGGGCCGTGCGAGGGACCTGGTCCTGACGGGCCGCCCGGTGCCGGCCGCCGAGGCGCTGGACATCGGCCTGGCCAGCCGCGTGGTGCCGACCGGTACGGCCCGTGTGGAGGCCGAGCTCCTGGCTTCGGAGATCGCCCGCTTCCCTCAGGCGTGCCTGCGCAGCGACCGGGCCTCCCTGCTGGCGCAGGAGGGCCACGACGAGGAAGCGGCGATGGCCGCGGAACTGCGCCATGGCCAGGGCGTGCTGGCCCAGAGCCTGGCGGGCGCCGCCCGGTTCGCGGCCGGGGCGGGTCGGCACGGCCGGGCGGACACCCTCCCGGACCGGCCCTGACGCCGCCGGACCTCCTACGGCGATGACGCGGTACCGCCCGTCCGGGCCGGCGTCCGGTCCGTGCGGGCCGTGACGACCGCCGCGGCGTCCAGGAGGTGGCGGGTGAGCGCCGCCGTGTCGGCGAGGCTGGTGAGGTGTCCGCAGCCCGGCAGGACGAGGACGCGGCCGTCGCGGCAGGCGTGGTGGAAGCGGCGCTCGTCCCGGCGGAAGCGGTCGCGTTCGCCGTTCACCAGCCAGACGGGGCCCGGATATGCCGCAAGATGGGCCAACGGGTCCGTCGCGACGACGGCGCGGATGACGCTCGGCGTGACCTCGCAGCTCAGGCCGCCCGCGACCATGGCGTCGGCCAGCGGGCGGGGCAGCGTACGGCGGAACCCGAACTCGCTGAGGCGATCGGCCCTTTGCGGATGCCTGGCTGCCATCCGTGCCGCTCCCTGGTAGGTGGCACGGAGCAGTCCGCGCGGTACGGCCGTGCATCCCATCGCCACCAGTCCGCCGACCCGGTCCGGATGGCTGCCGGCGACCGCCGTGGCGACATAGCCGCCCAGCGACAGCCCCACCACCAGGGCGCGGCCGCCGAGTGTGTCCACGGCGTCGACGACCGTCGCCACGGCACCGGCCATGGTGAACGGCTCGCCGCGCCGGGCCCCGTGGCCGGGGAGGTCGGGCGCCGCCGTGGGGTGACGCGTGCCGATGGCCTGGATCACGGGTCGCCACATCGTGCCGCTCACGCGCGTGCCGTGCACGAAGACGAGGGGCAGCCCGGTTCTGTTGGAGTCCATGGCCGGCACGCTACCCGAATGCAACGCAACGTTGCGTTGCTTTTCGCTGATAACCTTGCGCCATGGACGCGAAGCGGGACCACGAGCAGGGCCGACGACCCGAGCAGGAGCAACTCCGCACCCGCCGGAGCGGCGGGCCCCGCAAGGCGCAGGAGATCTTCGACGCCACGCTGGACCTGCTGGCGGCGAAAGGTTACGAGGGCCTGACCGTGGAGTCGGTCGCCCAGCGGTCCGGGGTCAACAAGACGACGATCTACCGCTGGTGGCCCTCCAAGGGCGCGCTCCTGGGCGCCGCGCTCACGGGAGCGAGCCGGCTCGATCTCACACTTCCCGACACCGGCAGCCTCCGCGGCGACCTGGAGGCGCTCCTGCACACGGTACTCACCCTGCTCACCGTCCCGCCCGCGGCCGACATCGCCGTCTCCGCACTGGGCGCGGTCACCCACAGCCCCGAACTCGCCGACCACATCAGCGAGTTCTTCGCCGACCGGCTCGCCCGCGAGCAGCCGGTCTTCGATCGCGCCGTCGCCCGTGGAGAACTCTCGGCGGACACGGATCCCATGCTGCTGGTGGACCTGCTCGCCGGGGCCGCGTGGCTCCGCGTCGTGCTGCGCCGACGCCCCGTCGAGAAGGACTTCGTGGCCCGCGCCGTACGAACCGTCCTCGACGGCGCCTTGGCCGCCGGCGATTGACCGGCCCCCTCAGTGCGCGCCCCCGCACCCCCGCACTCCGACCCGAACCTGACGCTCCCTCCGCTTCAATCCCCCTAAAGGGACTGTTTCGGGATCAACTACAACTTTACCGACTCTTGGTGTAGTTGAATCAGATTTCACACCAGTCTCGAACGCAACGGCGGCGAACGCAATACGCATCACGCCACTGCGGAATCGCCGCTTCCCCGTGTCCGTGTGTGCTGGGCGAGAGGCAACAGCAGGATGACGACGAACAGAAGCAACAGCAGGAACGGCAGGAACGGTAGAGCAATGCGCAGGGGGAGCCGGCTGATGGCGCTGACCACCGCCTCGTTGGGGCTGGTCGCGGCGATGGCGGTGCCGGCCGCGGCCGAGGACGGCCCGACCCGCGAGCAACTCATAGCCGACTGCGCCTCCGGCGAAGGCAAGTGCAGCTTCAACGAGCCGACGCTCGGCAAGGCGTATCTCGGAGACTTCCGGCAGGTCTCCAACTCGCTCTACAACTGCAGCTCTTCGGATGCCACCCAGTCCATGGGCTGGGCGGACACCGTCGGCTCGACGGATTCGGCGGGCGGTTCGGTCACCGCCGGCGGGACCATCGCCGGCCTCATCAACCTGAGCGTGACCGCCACCTACAGCCACACCTGGTCGAGCTCGCACACCGAGAACAGCTCCCTGAACATGACGGTGAAGCCCGGTGAGGTGGGGTGGATCTCCCGTGCGCAGGTCATGCAGGACGTGTCCGGCACCTGGCAGACCCACTACGACAGCCCGAAGTGGGGGCACTACTTCTGGTTCGTGCCGGACACCGTCAGCGGTCCCGCGGACAACGGCACGGACGGGCAGAGCAACGCCGTGACGGTCAAGACCCGGAAGATGACCGGCGCGGAGCAGGCATCCTGCTCCTCGAACGCGAAGAAGGGCCGGTCGTTCGTGGTGCAGCGCTGACCACCGCCGGGCTCCCCCCGGCCCGGGCCGGGGGGAGCGTGCCGGGCCGGGCGTCACAGGTCGTACTGCGCGCCGCATGTCGTACGGCGCGCCGCAGAACGGACACGGCCCGGCGCGCGGCCGCCCCGGCGAGCGAACGATCGTTTTGTGCGTTTGGGCGAAGGTATTGAGCGTTTGAGGGCGCTCGTGTTTCATACGGGCACGCGGCACGCCGCACTGCCCGGCGCGCTCTCCTCCCGGCCACGGAGGCCCCCATGACGCACCCATGGTCCCGCCGCTCCCTGCTCCTGACGGCGGGAGGCGCCTCCCTCGCCGCCGGCCCGCCCGGCGCCCGCGCCCTCGCCACCCCCCGCACGTCACCCGACGCTCCGACGGCCCAACAGGGGCCCTCCGCCGACGACTTCGCGGCGCTGCGCACCCGATGGCGGGAACTGATCCTGGGAAGCGGGTTCAGCCCCACCGCCCCGCCCTTCAAGGGCCGGCTGGCCGCCCTGGGCGCCGACGCCGAACGCCTGGCCTCCACGATGGCGCCGGCCGAGGGATCGCTGTGGCCCGACGCGGTGTACGCCGATCCCGAGCCGGACACCGACCCCGAGTCGTACGGCTACTCCGGGCAGATCCAGACCAGTTGCACCCGACTGCAGACCATGGCCCAGGCGTACGCCCAGCCCGGCACCGGGCTCACCGGTGACCAGCGGCTGAGTGCGGCGGTATGCACCGGCCTCGACCATCTCCACCAGCAGGTCTACAACGAGCGGACGACCCGCTACGGCAACTGGTACAACTGGCAGATAGGCGCCCCCCAGCAGCTGCTGGACACCTGCGTACTCCTCCACGACCAGCTCACCGAGGACCGAAGGGCCCGCTACCTCACGGCCGTCGACCACTTCGTCCCCGACGCGGCGGTGGGCTCCTACACCGGCACCAGCACGGGCGCCAACCGGGTGGACCTGTGCCGGGTGCTGGCCCTGCGAGGCATCGTCGGGGCCCGCGCCGACAAGATCGCGCTGGCCCGCGACGCGCTGAGTCCGGTCTTCCCGTACGTGACCACCGGCGACGGCATCCACGCCGACGGCTCGGTGGTGCAGCACACCTGGGTGCCCTGCACCGGCTCGTACGGGGCGGTGCTGATCGACGGTCTGAGCCGGCTGTTCGCGCTGCTCGGCGGCTCCCCGTGGGCGGTCACCGATCCAGGACGCCAGATGTTCCTCGACGCGGTGGAGCGCTCCTACGCGCCGTTCCTCTTCAACGGGCTGATGATGGACGGCGTGTCGGGCCGCGCGGTCAGCCGTGGCATCGCCGCGAGCGACCCGGCGAAGGTCCAGGCCGACGACCACCTGCGGGGGCATCCCGTCATCGCCTCGATCCTGCTGCTCGGCGAGGGGGCGAGCACGGAGGAGCGGGCCCGGTGGCGGGGACTGGCCCGGGGATGGTGCCGGCGCGACCGGTACTCCCCCGTGCTGGACGACCCGGTCCTGTCCATCGGCGCGCTCGCCCGGATCAGGGAGGTGCTGGACGACGAGGACGTCACTCCGGCCCCCGAGCCGGTCGGGCACCGGCAGTTCCCGGGGATGGACCGGGCGGTGCACCGCCGCCCCGGCTGGGCGGCCGCGCTGTCCATGGCCTCCCGCCGCATCACGTACTACGAGAACGGCAACGGCGAGAACGTCCGCGGCTGGCACACCGGCGCGGGGATGCTCTACTGGTGGGGCGACACTCTCGCCAACGGCCAGTACAGCGACGCCTTCTGGCCGACCGTCGATCCGCTGCGACTGCCCGGTACCACCGTCTCCCGCAAGGAGCTCGCCGACGGTGAGGGCGGCACCTGGGGCGCGGCCCGCCCGGAGGTGTCCTGGGTGGGCGGCAGCGACACGGGCACCTACGCCTCGGCGGGTCAGCACCTCAAGGGGCTCGCCGGCACGCTTCGCGCGAAGAAGTCGTGGTTCTTCGTGGCGGACGCGGTGGTCTGTCTGGGGGCCGGCATCACGGCGGCGGACGGTCGCCCCGTCGAGACGACCGTCGACAACCGCAATCTGGGCACGACGGGCGCGGCGGCCCTCACCGTCGACGGGCGCCGGCAGCCCACCGCGTACCCCTGGTCGGCGACGCTGCCCGGAGCCCGCTGGGCGCATCTCGCCGGGCATGCGGGGTACGTCTTCCCCGACGGCAGTGCCCTGACGGCGCACCGCGTGGCGCGCTCCGGCACCTGGCGGGACATCAACGCGGGCGGCTCCGCGGAGCCGATCGGCCGCCGCTATCTGACGCTGCTCACCGACCACGGCACCGACCCGTCCGGTGCCCGCTACGCCTATGTGCTGCTGCCCGGCGCGAGTGCGGCCCGCACCGCGGCGCGGGCGGCCGACCGCGACTGGCTGCGCCTCCTCGCCAACACCGATGACATCCAGGGGATTTCGGTACCCACCTCGGGTTTCACCGGCGTCAACTTCTGGTCCGGCGGCACGGCCGGGCCGCTCACCGTCGATGCCCCGGCGAGCGTGACGGTGCACGAGCGGTCCGACGGGACGGCCGTCATCGGCGTCAGCGATCCGATGCGCGCCCGGACCTCGCTGAGGCTCTCCTGGAACCGGCCGGTCGCGGCCGTACTGTCCCGGCCGCCGACGCTCACGGCTGTCACCACCGGCGCATCCCTGTCCCTGGCCTTCGGGGACCTCACGGGAACCGGCGGGGTCAGTCAGAAGGTGACGGTACGGCTGGGCCCGCTTCGGTAGCGGGCTCGGCCGCGGTACCGGCGCCGCACGAGGCGCGGATCCGCAACTCGGGCAAGAGACCGAGATGTTGTCGAGGTGTCATATCGCGCCCGTGGGATGCCGCGGCGATGCGGCTGAGCAGGAGCCGCGCCGCCGTCGTGCCGACCGCCCCCTTGGGAGGCGCCACCGCCGTCAGCGGCACCTCCGCGAGCGAGGCGACCTCGTCGTCGTAGGCCACCACCGCCAGGTCCTCCGGGACCCGGACCCCGCGCTCGCGCAGCCGGGCCACCAGGGCGATGGCGTCCGCGTCGCTGTGCACCAGGGCGGCCGTCACACCGTCCTCGGCGATCGCCCGGACCAGCTGTTCCAGGGTCCGCTCCAGGCGCTCGGCGCCGTTCGCCGAGGGCGGCGGCATCCGCTCGGGGACGGGCTCGACCGCCCGCCCCAACGACCGCACCGCCTCCCGGAAGCCGTCGCGGATCCGGCTCGCGTGAACGCTCTCCTGCACCATGAGGGCGATCCGGCGGTGCCCCAGGCCGGTGAGGTGCCGCACCGCCGTCGCCGCGCCGTGCGCCCGGTCCGTGCCCACCCGGTCCAGCTCGGCCGCGGGGCTGCCCGGCGGCGCCCACCGCTCCACCAGGACGATGGGGGCGGTCCCGCTCAGCAGGCGCTCCTGCTCAGCGGCCGAGGGCAGTCCGTCCTGCCAACTGGGCGCCAGCAGCAGCCCCTCGGCACCGGCGCCGAGCAGCCGCTCGATCTGTGCGGCGTCCTCCGCCGGCCGGTATCCCGTCAGGCCGAGCAGGAGCCGGCCGCCGCGCTCCTCGACCGTCTCGCGGGCGCCGCGCACGATGTCGCCGAAGAAGCGGTCGACGGTCGGGACGACCATGCCCACCACCGGTGCCGCGGCTCCGGGCGCGGCCCCCGCACGGTCCGGCGCCGACACCCCGCCGGGCCACAGCACGGCGCCGTGCCGGCGGACCAGCACGCCGCGCTCCGCGAGCGCCTCGACGTCCCGGCGCACCGTGACGACGGAGACCCCCAGCTCCTCCGCCAGGTCCGCCACCCGCAGGCTGCCGCGCTCCCGGACCAGCGCGACCACCCGTTCCTGACGCCGGTCGACATGCATCCGCATGGTGCCCCGCCCCTGATCGTCTCCCGTTCCCGCCCTGGCCGCGGCAGTCTACGCAGCCGCCGCACGAGGGCTTTCTTGAACGTGTTCAATTCTGCGCGTACTGTCGGTCCGGGAACGGCCCGACGGCCGTGAAAGGGGGACGTGATGACCACGCTGGTCCATCTCATCGTCATGCTCGGGATGTTCGTGGTGATCCCGCTGGGGGCCGGGCTGATCGACGGCCCGGGGACGGCCACGCTCCGGCGGATCTGGCCGCTCGCCGCGACCGCGGGGTCGCTCGCGCTGTGGCTGCCGCGCGGCCCGGCCGCCACCGGCTGCGCCGCCGGGTACGCGGCAGCCACGCTGGCGCTCGCCGCACAGGCCCCTCGGCGGGCGGCCCGCACCCGCTCGCTCGCACCCGCCGAGATCGCGGTCCTGACCGCGCTGACCACTCCGGCCGTTGCGGGACTGGCGCTGGTCGCCGAGCGCGCCGGGTACCGGCTGTTCGGCTTCGACCTCGACATCCTCGCGCTGACCGTGCCGCACTTCCACTTCGCCGGGTTCGCCGCCGCACTGGTCGCGGGGCTGGTCTGCCGGGCCACCGGCGCCGGCCGGGCGGGCCGGCTCGCGGCGCTCAGCGTCCCGGCCGGCACCCTGCTCGTACTCGCCGGCTACTTTCTCGACGACTGGGCCGAACTGGCCGGTGCACTGGTGCTGACCGCCGGCATGTGGCTGGTGGGCCTGCTCACCTGGCGCGACCTCAGGGGTGCCGGTCCCGACCGGACGACCCGCGCACTGCTCGGCTGCTCCGCGGTGGTACTGGTGGCGACCATGCTGCTCGCGCTGAGCTGGGCGCTCGGCGAAGCGACCGGGCTGCCGCACCCCTCCCTCGCCTGGATGGCCGCCACCCACGGCCTGGGCAACGCCCTCGGCTTCACCCTGTGCGCCCTCCTCGCCCAGCACCGGCTCCGGGCCACGACGCCGCATCCACACCCGCACCGGGCCACCGGGACCGTTCCGGCCGCCGCCCCCACCCCGAAGGAGCGCCACGCATGAGCGACGTCAACTACCCCGAAGAGGGCGCCACCCGGCGCACCCCGCTCCCGGCCGGCTACAGCCATCTGCACGTCGAGGTGCCGCTCGGCCACGGGCGGGACGTCCTCGTCGCGGCGGGCGAGGCGGTCACCTCCTTCCGGATGCACCGGGCGGCCGGCACCGTCATCCGGGCCGACGCGACACAGGCCGCACCGGGCGTGGCGGTCGAGGTGGCCCTGGGCGTCGGCCCGCTGCGCCTGGTGGCGCCGTGCCGGGTGGTGTGGACGGTGTCCGACGAGAGCCGGATCGGCTTCGGTTACGGCACCCGGGCGGGGCACCCCGAGTGCGGCGAGGAGGCGTTCGTGGTGGAGCGGCGGGCGGACGACTCGGTGTGGTTCACCGTCACCGCCTTCAGCCGGCCGGGCCGCTGGTACACCCGGCTGGCGGGCCCGCTGGTTCCGGTGTTCCAGCGACTGTACGCCCGGCACCTCGGTCGGACCCTCCGCCGCGCCGCGCAGCGGACCACCGCCGCACCCCGGTGAACCGCAGACCCGTTTCCGCGCGTTTTCTCACGCCCTGCTGACGTGCGGGAACGGGTAGTTACCGACAGGTAGCCCAAGCTTCGCACGATCGCCATACGTCCACCTCTGATTCATCATTCCGTCACCACCACCCCTGCCGGTCGTGAGAGAAAACCAGGCATGTGTGATGACGAACTGATCCCGCCGCAGGCGGACATGACCGAGCGGGAGTGGCTGCGGACCGGCTCGCAGCCGGCGGCCGAGGGGCCGCCGATGCGCACGACGGGGCGCACGCCGCAGTGGGTGAACCGGCGGACCCTGCTGGGCGGCGCGATGGCCGGAGCGGCCCTCACGGTGCTGGCGTCGGGGACGCAGGCGCCGGCCGCCTCCGCCGCACCCCGCCGCGGGGCACCCGGGGCCTTCCCGTTCCCGGAACACCCCAACGGCAACGGGGAATTCGCCGTCCTGGTGACCGGTGACGCGGGGACCGGCGACGAGGCACAGTACGCGGTGGCGGCCGCCGCCCGGGACGTCTGCCGCAGCGAGCGGATAGGTCTCGCCGTCGGACTCGGCGACAACATCTACGAGAACGGTCCGGAGTCGGCACACGACAGCGAGTTCCAGGACAAGTTCGAGAAGCCGAACAACGGCATCGACGTGCCGTGGCTGATGGTGCTGGGCAATCACGACTGCTCCGGGCTGATCCCGGGCAGCGGCGGCGACCCGTCCCGCGGTGACCGTGAGGTCGCGTACGCCACGACGTCGAAGCGCTGGTACATGCCGGGCCGCTACTACAGCGTGCCGCTGCCGGCCGCCGACCCGCTGGTGGAGTTCTTCGCCATCGACACCATTCCCTGGTCGTCGTACGTCGCGCAGCTCGACCCGTACTTCCACTGGGACGGCCCGTACATGCGCGAGCAGCAGAGCTGGCTGGAGGGGGCACTGCGCGCCTCGCGGGCCCGCTGGAAGGTGGTGCTGAGCCACCATCCGTACCTGAACAACGGCAAGCACGGCAGCGCCGGTTCCTACGACGGCTTCACGGTCGGGAACTACACCAGCGGTGTCCACCTCAAGGACATGTACGAGAAGGTGGTGTGCGGGCGGGCCGATCTGATTCTGTCCGGTCACGACCACACGCTGCAGGTGCTGGAGCCGACGGCGCGGACCGGCGGCACCCGTCAGGTGGTGTGCGGCGCATCCGCCAAGACGGAGGACGGCAAGGCGCACTTCACGAACCCGGCGGCCTGGCAGAACTTCTCGGACCACGGGTTCATGGTGCTGAAGGTGTCCGGCGCACGACTGACCGTCGAGGTGTACACGGTCGACGTGGCGACGCGGAAGGCCACCCTCGCGCACCGCACCCGGCAGACCGGCCCGGTCTCGGCGGCGCGGGCGCGCGCCTGAGGTGGCACACGCCGTCCCGGGGGGGCGCTCACCCCGGGACGGCCCGGCGGCTCACCCGGGCTCGCCGCCCGCCATGCCTACCGGACCCAGACCGGGTCCAGGGCCCGCACTTCATCGCGATGCGCCCGCACCATCGTGAAGAATCCGTCCGGATCGGCCTCGAACGCCTCACTCAGCCGCACGTAGAGGCCGTGCGCGTCGCCGTTTATCTCGTAGGGGCAGCCGTCCTGGGAACAGTGCCACCATTCATGGGGAATGCTGGTCAGTACGCCTCCGCACTGAGGGCAGGGAGCGGTCAGCCGGGCTGACTCGTGCCGCACGGGTAGCAGATGTACCAACCGTCCTGCGTCCGGGTCATCTGCTGGTGACATTTTGGGCACGGCATGTGTCTTCCATCGGGGTGGGAGATTGTGCCATTGACCGGTCGGTAACGGCAGCGTGCCGGCCGGCCACCGCCACGGTGCGACGGCGAACGGCCTTCTCTCGGCCCTCACGGGGCACCCGGCCGCGGGAGTTCAGGGGTCGGCCGCCCGCCGAGCCTGCGCCGGCGCGGCGCGGTAGCGCCGGTCGGACTCGCCGAACGTCGTCGCGGTCCAGCCACCACCGTCCTGCGCGATGCGGCGCTGCCACTCGAGCCGCTCGTCGGTGTCGTGCGCGAGCCGGCTCCAGTTGTGGACCAGGCACAGCACCTCGCGGCGCTCGGACTCGCCCCTCATGGCCGCGATCAAGGAATACAGCTGCGGGCGGGCAGCCCCGAGCGCGTGGTCCCCGAGATCGAGCCAGCGGCCGGCGAGGACCCAGCCATGGCTGTCGGCCCAGTTGTGGCAGCCCGTCAGCCGCATGTCCCGATCACGGTGATTCCGCGTCGCGCAGCGGTCGTGGACGAAGACCAGCGGAGCGCGGTCGACGGTCACCACCGGACCTGGTCCAGCAGCCACTGGCAGTCACGTGCCAGAGCACGGACCTGCATCTGCGCGGACATGAGCCCCTGCCCGAGACCCCCTGCGGTGCGGCGCCGGACGGTGTCAAGACGAGCGCGCAGTCGGCAGCCGTCAGCGCTGTCCGGCGGCGTCCCGTTCACCATCTCGTCAACGGGCGCGTACAGCAGCGCAATGGCGCGTAGAAGCGTCTGCTCCAGGCCCACCAGGTCGTCGTACGGCGGCGGGGGGCCGAGGTGCAGAGCGCGGTCCACCGACTCTTGAATCTCGTGCCGGCCCGGAGCGTCGGTGGTCGCCGTCATGGTGACCACCGCGCGGCATGCTGGGGGCAGGCCACGACGGACCAGACGCACGCCCCGGCCCTCAGCCGGTGCGGTGACCGATCCGGCCGGGCTGAGGCTGCTGTGCGCGGCGCCGCACCAGGAACCCGCCTCGCCCTGCAGCCGGACGAGACTCATGTCAGGTTCTGCGGGCGGGTCGTCAGGCGGAGCTGTCATTGCGGTCACGGTCTCTCCCTGTGTCGGTGGGCTCAGGGAGAGATTCGCCCCGCAGGTACCCCTCAAGTACCCCCGCGAGGGGTACCGTCAGCTGACCGCACCAGCGTGACACCACTCGGCGAAGTTGCTGAGCGATTCGGCATCCGCGCGCTTCAGCCGGCGCAGGGTGGCCGCGTCCTCCCGTACCCACCGGTGTTCACGGGCGTGCTGCGGCGCGATCCGACGCGCGAGCTTCAACGACTCGAACGCGGCATCCGGGCGACCGGACCACAGCTGGGCGCGACCGAGCTCGATGTAGAAGCCCGAGCGCCGCTCGGCCGGCAGGCACCGCGGCGGCTTCCACTCCCGAGCCAGCGTCAGGGCCCGGCCCAAGTGGCCGTCTCCCAGGCTCACGGCCACGGACACCTCGTGCACGCGGACACTGTCCGGACCGAATGCGGTGCCCTGATAGACGTCCTCGGGTACCCGGTCACCAGCCGCCCGCGCCTCGTCCAAGTGTGTCTCCGCCGCATTCCCGTTGCCTACCCGGCCCGCGATCACCGCGGCGCGCATGTGCAGCGCGCCGCGAGCAACGATCGCTGCAGGTCGATCACACCGCGGCGCAGCGTCCGCCGCGCGTTCCAGAGCTCGCAGCCCTGCGGTGTGTGCCCTCGCAGCGAGGTAGGTTTCCGTGCCGACGTAGGCCACCGTCGCCTCCACGAGCGGGTCGCTGGTCTGGCCCGCCGCCCACCGCATGAGGTCGACAAGACGCGCTGACAGATCACGAGCGCCGTACTTGAACGCCACGGCATCCGCGGCCCGGCACGTGTCCACCATCAGACGAGCCACCGCTGCACGCTCGCCCGGCGGCGCGTCCTGCAGCGCGCGGCAGAGCTCGGCGAGGAGACCCGGGACAGTGCGGGCGATGCGGACGTACTGCGAGTTGAGGCGGTGAGCGACAACCGACGCCACGGCCTCGCCAAGGACCCACAGGTCCCGACATGGGCCGTCCTCCGGCGCCTCGTACTCGGCGAGGACTGCCGACAGGGTGGGCATGGCCTGGTGCACACGATCATCCGGGCGTTCCCGGTCCGGCAGCAGCCGAGCCGGGTCGACGTCGAGTGCCGCGGCCACGGCGTCCAGGACAGCGTCCGAGATTCCCCGCTCGCCCCGCTCGATCTTCCGCAGGGTGCCCAGGGCGATGCCTGTGGCGCGGGCCAGATCGGCCTGTGTCAGGCCGACGATGCGGCGTTCGTAGGCAATGCGGCGGCCCACCCCGCGATACACGACGCTGGACATACGGTCTCCGTTCGGTGCAGCCACTCCGAACCGTACCCACGCCGTGACAGCTCGGGTACGCAAACGGCCCCGCCTGCATCTCGCAGACGGAGCCGTTCAGTTGGCATCACCGCGCCCGTACAACGTCCACCAGCTCCGTCAGACTCTCGACTCGCCAGTCGGCGGTCCGCGCGTCCTCGCCGTCCGCCCAGAGGTGACCGAGCGGACCGCGGCGCAGGTGAGCCGTCCGGAGCCCGGCGCCGCGGGCAGGCAGTACGTCATTCCGCGGGTGATCGCCGACGTACAGCACCTCGTCCGCCGCGGCCTCAGCAAGCTCAACGGTGCGAGCGAAGAACTCCGGTGCCGGCTTGGCCACGCCCCACTCTCCCGATGTGGCCAATGCATCCACCGGCAGGTCGAGCGCGCGAAGCAACCGCCCTGCTCGCGCCGTCTGGTTGCCCGCCACGACCACACGAACCCCTGCGCCACGGAGCGCGTTCAGAGCCGGGCGAACGTCCGGGTACAAGTCCGTCTCGTCCAGTGCTTCACCACAGCCCGCCCGCTCCATCGCGGCCCGCTCGACCTCGATGTCGATCCCCGGTCGGACAAGTCGCAGCGCATCCGCGTTGTCCCGGCCCTGCGCGACCACCGCGCCGACCAAGGCCGATAGCGTGTGCCGCTTCACGCCGAGCCAGTCCGCCCACGCGCCCCACTCACGGTCATCGCTGATCAGGGTCTCTCCGACATCGAATGCCACTGCACGGATCATGCGACAAGCCTAGGGCTGAGCCGTACCACCGGCTTCTTCCCGCGTGGTCGGCGGCGATTCACGATCAGGCAACGCCCGCCACCCAGCGGCAGGCGAACCGCAGCGCTGGGGTCCGCCGCCCCCGCCGAAGCTGGGGCGGGCGGTTCCGAGGAACGGACCACGCAGCACGCCGTGGGAGTCGCCGCAGATACGCAGTCGGGACGGGTCCGCAGTCAGCTTGCGCAGCTCTACCCGTATACGGTCGGCAGGGACGCTCCCGGCCCACTGCGTGAGGCACGGGACCACATCCGCGGCCTGCTGGCAACGTAGGGAGACACGGGGAGAAGGCCCACCCTCGCCGTTACCGGACACATGGATCTCACGGACGGCACCGTGCGCCTGGTGCAGCAGGCACTGCGACACCTGCTGCGCGAGCACCGCAACAACGAGCTGATCGGGGTCACCTGCCTGGCACGCGGCTCCGACACCCTGTTTGCCGAGGCGGTCATCGCGGCCGGCGGGCATCTGGTCGTCCTCCTGCCCTCAAGGGACTACCGGCAGGCGAAGGTCAAGCCCGACCATGCCCCTGCGTTCGATCGCCTGGCTGCCGTTGCGGATGTGGTGACCATGCCGTACGACACCGCGGATCGGGATGCTTACGAGGCAGCCAACCGCGAGTTGCTGAAACGGGCCGACCGGCTCGTAGCGGTGTGGGACGGCGTGCCGTCCGCAGGAAAGGGTGGCACGGCCGACACCGTCGAACAGGCCCGCAAGGCTGGGTTGCCTGTCGACGTCGTGTGGCCGAGCGGGGCCGAGCGGGGCGCGTAGCCGAAGCGCCCCGCACCCGCCACAGCAGGGACGGGGCCGCCTCCGAGGAACTACTTCTCCTTGTTGTAGCCGGGCAGCATGTTCGACAGCATCCATGCCGCCCCGTTGGCCTGCTCTCCATCACCGTGCGCCGCTTCCACCAGAGCCACCAGCGCCGAAGCCGACGAGCCGTCCATCCGGTAGACGAGAACGACGCGATCCTGGCGTTTCGGGATCTGGAACGGCACGTGGCCCAGCCCAGCAGCCCTCAGTCCGGCCGAGATCTGCTGCACGACGTTGCTCTTGGCTCGTTGGGCGCCGAACGCGTTCCTCAGCGTTTTCACCGTCACCGCGGCATAGCCGTTGCCTGCCTCGATCGCCTTCTCAACCTCTATCAGGTCCATCCCGCCCCCACCCTCTTGGTTGCGGGGAGCGTAGCGCCGCAGGGTGCCGATGGCGTCAGTTTTCCGGATATCACTGCTCTGTCATGAAAGGGGCCCCGCCCCTGCTGCGGCAGGGGCGGGGTGTCGTCACGTCGTGCACCGGTCAGGAGCCCGGCTATTGCGGGTAGTTGACCAGGTTCGCCACATTGCTGTGCGCGTCCGAGGGGCCGCCCGTCCCGTTCACGACGTGGTGGATGGTCCCGGTACCGCCGAGCGAGACGGTCACCATGTCGTGGAGGCGCACCCCGGGGGTGTCGGGGACCGCGAAGGCGTACTCGGCGGCGACGTCGTGGTCGGCGCTGAAGAAGCAGTAGCTGCCGAGGCCCCACGCCTCGTGGTTCTTGACCTGGTCACCGACCTTGTAGGCGGCGTATCCCTGGGTGGCGCCGTTCATCCAGGAGCCCTGGTCCGGCGGGTCGTAGGGCATCTCGTTCTGGTAGAAGTACGTCCGGCCGCGCTCGCCGTTCCAGACCGTCTGGTGCTGCTGGTAGTGCTCGACGAACAGGCCGTAGAGCGTCACGTCGTCGCCGTTGACCGTCAGGCCGTTGGCGGCGGTGTTGGTGTTCCAGCCGACGCCGACGCCGTGGTCGGCGCGCCAGATCCACAGGTGGTCGCCGATGACGTGCGAGCTGTTGACGACCAGGCTCTCGGCGGCCTTGCCGGGGCCGGCGCCGCCGACGCGGAAGAAGACGTCGTGCAGCGAGGTCGGGTCGGCGGCATGGCTCGCGGACGAGTTCTGCGGGCCTATCTCCATGAGGGACGGGGACTCGACCCGGCCCGCGTCGATCAGCAGTCCGGCCAGCTGCACACCGTCGACGTCGGCCACGGAGACGGCCGTGACACCGTCGTCGGGGACGAGGGTGGCCAGGCCCAGGCCGAGGACGACGGTGTCCGGCCGGGTGATCCGCAGCGTCCGGTCGAGGTGGTAGACGCCGGGTGTGATCAGCAGGTGCTTGCCGGCGGCCAGCGCCGTGTTGATCTGTTCGGCGGTTGCGCCGGGCTTGACGACGAAGAAGTCGCCCAGCGGGACGGAGCTGCCCTGCGGGTCGCCGGTCGACCAGCTGGTGCCCTGGGAGTTCTTGCGCAGGGCCGGTACGAACACCTTGTACGCCCCGTCGTCGTCCACGTACAGGAACGGCTTCTCGCGGGAGACGGGTGTGGTGTCGACGCGGGTGTAGGGCGGGTTCGGGAAGTCGCCCGCCGGGGCGTTCCGGGCTCCGACGAAGACCATGTTCCAGTTGGCGCCGCTCCAGCTGCCCCATTCGGTGTTGCGCGACAGCCACTGCTGCTGCGAGCCGGAGCGCACCTGGCCGTCGACCTTGGTGTCGGCCAGCAGTCCACCGCTGGACCAGCCGCCGTCGTCGAGTTGCAGATCACCCTTGAGATGCATCCGGCGGTACGGCGCGGCCTGGGACACCGCCCAGCGGTCGGCGCCGCCGGTCGGGTCGACGGCAAGGTTCTCCGCGGAGCGCCAGAAGTTCTGGGTCGCGTTGCCGTCGAACCAGTCGGCCTCCGCGTGCACGGCGCCGTTGATGGTGGTGTCGTCCGGTGAGCGGCCGAGGCCGGCGATCTGGGTGTAGAAGCCGATGTCGGCGTCGACGTCGTAGGAGCCCGGCTTGAAGAGGAGGGCGTGCCGTGCGGCTCCGAACTGGTTCTTCTCCTGTTCCTTGAAGACGCCGTCCACGGCGCTCTGGACCTGGTCCTTGGGGGTCGAGGGGTCGAAGATCTGCACGTTGGGGCCGAGGTCGGGGTCGGCCGCCGCGGCGTCGACCGAGGGGAGGGAGAGCGTGGCGGCACACGCCGCGAGGAGCGCGGCGAGGACGGTGACGCGTTTCATGGGGGGGTTCTCCTACCAGGTGAAGGTGACCGAGGCGCCGGCCGGCAGGTCGTAACCGGCGTGCAGGCCGTGCTGGTCGATGTCCATCCGTTGGGTGACGCCGGTGTCGTTGTAGGCGATCAGCGCCGTGGAGCCGTCCGGGTTGCGCCACGCCACGTTGGGGACGGTCGTCGAGGCCGTCGAGGCGATGCGCCGGGCGCCGGGCCGGACGAACTTGGTGAGATGGCCCATCGTGTAGTACTCGATGGTGTAGTCGACGGTGCCGTGCGCCCCGTCGCCGTTGTGCACGGTGACCAGCCCGGTGCAGGTGCCGCAACCCCCGTAGTGCGGGCCGCCGTTCTGGTCGACGGCCAGGGACCATTTGACCCAGCTGCTGCCCCAGTCACGGGTGTAGTCGATGAGGTTGTGCATGTCCTCCTTCTGCTGGTCGGCGATCCACTGGCCGCCGGAGTGCTCGGTGTCGTACGCGACGAGATCCGGGTACCGGTCGTGCACCCGGCTCTGCTCGGCGACGTCGCCGCCGTAGCCGTGCCAGGCCATGCCGCCGAAGTTGGGATGGCTGCGGACCGCCGCGTCGTCGACGGTGGGTGCGGCGAAGTCGGCGTACTTGTCCCAGTTCCAGTCCAGGGCGAGGACTTCGGTGGACAGGCCGGCGTTCCGCAGTGCGGGCAGCAGGTTGTTCTTGGTGAAGTAGGCCAGACCCGAGCCGTTCCACTGCATGGACGGATAGCCGGAGCAGCAGGTGGGTTCGTTCTGTACAGAGACGAGGTCGACGGGCACGCCGTGGTCCTGGTAGGCGCGCAGGTACTTCACGAAGTACTGCGCGTAGGTGCCGTAGTACTTCGACTGGAGCCAACCCTGGTCGAGCTTGTCGTTGTCCTTCATCCAGGCGGGGGCGCTCCACGGCGAGGCCATGACCTTCAGGGCCGGGTTGCGGCGGCGGGCCTCGGCGGTGAGGGGCAGCACATCGGCGAGGTCGTGATCGATGGTGAAGTGCCCGAGGTCCGGGTCGGTCCCGCCGGGCGGCATGTCGTCGTAGGTGTAGCCGAAGCGGGCCAGGTCGGAGGCGCCCATGGGGTTGCGCAGGAAGCTCAGGCCGATGCCGTCGACGGGGTCGAAGAGCTTCTTCATCGTCGCGTCGCGGGTGGTGTCGCTGAGCGCGCCGCTGCCCTTCAGCAGCCAGGCCGCGGTGTCGGTGAAGGAGGCGCCACCGCCCGCGAAGGTCTGGTAGCTCTTCGAGTCGTCCACGGTGATGCCGACGGCGCCGGGAGGCCCGTCGCCGGAGGTGAAGGTGAGCGGGTCCTGCCGCTCCAGCCCCTTGACGACCTGACGGCCGCCGGGATCGGAGGTGGTGGTGAGGTGGACCTGGGCCTGTGGTTCCCCGGCCGTGGTGCCGATGCCGGCCGGCGCCCCGGCCGCCGTGGACACCAGGGCCAGGGCGGCGACAACCGCTCCGGCCGCGCCGCCCAGGACACGGGGGAAACTCCGGATGCTCATGGTGGGGGGGGGTGCCCTCCTGTCGAGGGCAGCACAGGCGTGCACGCCATGCGTCTGCCCGCGGACCGGTACGGGCACGGCCCTGCTGTCGCTTCACGGCCGGTGTGGACACGGCCGACGGCTCGCCCTCATGGTTCGGGAGTTGAACGTGCGGCGTCAAGAGGCGTGCACGAACCGCCGGTTGTGGCGGAGGGGCGGCGGGATGCCTTCACCTTCTGAAGCCGGATCGTTCGGCCGCGTACGGTCGGCGCGCCCCGCCACCCGGCCCCGCCACCCGCCACCCGCCTCCGTCACCCGTCGCCCGTCACCCGTTTTCCGTAACGCCCGCCGCCCCGCACCCGGCCGGAAGTGCGGCGCGCACGACCGCCACCTAAGGTGAGCGCACGGCAGCGTTCCGGTGGACCTCGGCCGCGGAGGCGCAGCGCACCATGACCAGGCAGAGCGGACCGGCCCCCGACGGCTACGACCCCCGCGCCGACCGGGAACCGCGACGCGTGCGGGAACCCGCCCCCGGCGTCTCGCACCACGAGCCGATCAGTCTGCGCCGGAGGCTGGCGCTCAACCGGATGGGCACCTTCGACTGGGACCTGGACCGCGGGTTCATGGATCTGGACGCAGGGGCGCTGGAGGTCTTCGACCTGCACCCGGACGAGTACGACGGCGCGCCGCTGTCGCTGGCCTCCCGGGTGCCACCGGAGGAGGGCGAACGCCTGGACGCGGCGGTCTCCCAGGCGCTGCAGGAGGGCACCTCCTCCTACGGCGCGTACTTCCGTGTCCGGTGCCGGGACGGGACGCCGCGCTGGACGCACTCGCAGGGCCGCATCCTGCACGACGAGGACGGCCTGCCGTACCGGATCGTCGGCATCGTCCGGGAGGCGTCCGGTGAGCTGGCCGACTCCTCGCTGCTGCGCTCGCTCCAGCAGGAGCGGCACCGGCAGACCGTGATGGTGCAGCAGGTCACCGCCGCCCTGTCCCGGGCGCTGTCGGTCGAGGACGTGACGCGGGTGCTCAGCGGTCTCGGCGGTGCCCGGCGGTTCGGCGCGGACGGGCTGGTGCTGGGGCTGGCGGCCGACGCCCGGTTCGAGGTGATCGCCACCGCCGGGCTGGAGGGCGAGGTTCCCGAGGGGATGATGAACTCCCGCCTGGACGACACCCTGCCGCTGTCGGACGCGGCCGTCTCACGCCGGCCCAGTTTTCTGAGCACCCGGGGCGAACTGGTCGCGCGCTACCCCCGGCTGCGCCCGTACAGCGACCTCCTGCCGACGGGCAGCGCGTCCTTCCTGCCGCTGATCGCGCAGGACACCGTCATCGGGGCGCTGGGGCTGTTCAACGCGGAGCCCGCGGTGCAGTCGACGGAGGCCAAGAACCTTGCGCTGGCGCTGGCCGGTGTCGTCGCCCAGTCGCTCCAACGGGCGACGCTCTTCGACCAGGAGCGGGAGTTCGCCACCGGGCTGCAGGAGACGATGCTGCCGCGCCGGGTGCCGGCCATCCCCGGCGGCGACGTCACCGTCCGCTATCACCCGGCGAGCGTCGGGCGGGATGTCGGCGGCGACTGGTACGACGTGATCCCGCTGCCGCAGGGGCGGACCGGGCTGGTGGTGGGTGACGTGCAGGGCCACGACACCCATGCGGCCGCCGTGATGGGCCAGTTGCGCATCGCGCTGCGCGCCTATGCCACCGAGGGGCACTCCCCCGAGACGGTCCTGGTGCGGGCCTCCCGATTCCTGGCCGAGCTGGAGACCGAGCGCTTCGCGACCTGTACGTATGTCCAGGCCGATCTGGAGTCCGGTGCGCTGCACGTGGCCAGGGCCGGTCATCTGGGCCCGTTGATCGGCGACGGGAACCGGCACCTGGACTGGCCGGACGTCCGCGGCGGGCTGCCGCTGGGGGTGGCCACCGCCTTCGGGCACGACCACTTCCCGGAGACCCAGCTGTTCCTGGAGCCGGGCTCCACGCTGCTGCTGTGCACCGACGGGCTGGTGGAGCAGCCGGGCCGGGACATCTCGGCCGGACTGGAGGCGCTGTCGGCGGCGTTCCGCTCCGGGCCGGGCGATCTGGAGGCGCTGGCCGACCAGCTGTCGGCGCAGCTGTGGGCCGAACCGGGCTCGGACGACGACATGGCCCTTCTGCTGCTGCGCCGGCTGGCGGTCCCGGGCGCGGACACCACTCCGCGGCTGCGGCTGCACGTCCATCAGGCCGACCCTTCGGGCGCCGCGGAGGTCCGCTCGGCACTGCGGCGCCGGCTGGACCAGTGGCGGGCGGGCGAGGTCACGCACCACGTCGAGGTCGCCGCCTCGGAGCTCATCGCCAATGCGCTGACGCACACCGAGAGCGGCGCGCTGATCTGCGTCGAGCTGGTCGAGGGTGACCCGCGGCGGATCCGGCTGGAGGTGGAGGACCGCTCCAGCTCCTGGCCCCGTCGCCGCAGCCCCGGCGAGACCGCCACGTCCGGCCGCGGGCTGATGCTGGTGGAGGCGCTCGCGGACCGCTGGGGCGCGGAGCCGCGCGGCTCGGGGAAGGCGTTGTGGTGCGAGTTCGAGCTGCCGGAGGCGGGGACGGGGACGGGAGCGGGAACGGGAGCGGGGTGAACTGCGGGGTGGACTCCCTTACGGCCCTGGAACTTACGGCGACGGCCAGGTGGCGAAGGGCGCGTTCACGAAGGGGGGATCCAACAGGCCCGGCACCAAGGGGCGTGCACGGGCCCGGTGGATCCCCCCTTCGCACTCTTCGCGCTCTTCGCGCTCTTCGCGCTCTTCGCCGCGCTCCGGAACGCCTCGTGGCTAATCCTCCGGTCCGTACCACAGCGTCGTCGGATTGCAGAACTCCCGGATGCCGTGCCCGGACAGCTCCCGGCCGTATCCGGAGCGCTTGGCGCCGCCGAAGGGGAGGCCCGGGTGCGAGGCGGTCATGCCGTTGAAGTAGACGCAACCGGCCACGATGTCCCGGGCCAGGCGGGCCTGTTCGTCCGGGTCGCGGGTCCAGGCGTTGGAACTGAGCCCGAACGGCGTGTCGTTGGCGACCCGCACCGCCTCGTCCAGGTCCGCCACGCGGTAGAGCGTGGCGACCGGGCCGAACGCCTCCTCGTGGTGGATGCGCATCTCCGGGGCGATGCCGGTGAGCACCGTCGGCTCGTAGAACCAGCCCGCGGAGTGCTCGGGCGGCCGGCGGCCGCCGCACAGTGCGGTGGCGCCCTGGTGGACCGCGTCGTCGACCAGTTCCTCCAGGTCGGAGCGGCCCTGCTCGCTGGCCAGCGGGCCGACGTCGGTGTTCTCGTCCATCGGGTCGCCGACGGTCAGCGCGGCCATCCGTTCGGTGAAGCGGGCGGCGAAGGCGTCGTGGACGTCGGTGTGGACGATGAACCGCTTGGCCGCGATGCAGGACTGCCCGTTGTTCTGGACGCGGGCGGTGACGGCGGTGGCGACGGCCTTCTCCAGGTCGGCGGACGGCATGACGATGTACGGGTCGCTGCCGCCCAGCTCCAGGACGGTCTTCTTGATCTCGTCGCCGGCGATGGCGGCGACCGAGCGGCCGGCGGGCTCGCTGCCGGTGAGTGTCGCGGCGGCGACCCGCGGGTCGCGCAGCACGTCCTCGACGGCGCGGGCCCCGATCAGCAGGGTCTGGAAGCAGCCCTCGGGGAAGCCCGCCCGGCGGAAGAGCTCCTCCAGATAGAGGGCGGTCTGCGGGACGTTCGACGCGTGTTTGAGGAGGCCGGTGTTGCCCGCCATCAGGGCGGGTGCCGCGAACCGTACGACCTGCCAGAGCGGGAAGTTCCACGGCATCACCGCGAGTACGGTGCCGATCGGACGGTAGCGGACCACGGCGCGGGCCGCCCCGGAGTCCTCGACGTCGGCGGGACGCGGATGCTCGTCGGCGAGGAGCTCCTCGGCGTGGTGGGCGTACCAGCGCATGGTCTTGGCGCACTTCGCGGCCTCCGCGCGCGCCTGGGCGAGCGGTTTGCCCATTTCGGTGGTCATGGTGCGGGCGATGCCGTCCTGGTCGGCGTCGAGCAGCTCGGCGGCCTTGAGGAGCAGTTCGCGGCGGTAGGCGAAGGACGTGGTCCGGTGCCCCTGGTAGGCCCGCTCCGCGCGGACCAGGCGGTCCTCGATCTCGCCCGGGTTGAGCGCGTCGAAGGTCTTCAGGGTTTCGCCGGTGGCCGGGTTGACCGTGGCGATGGCCATGATCAGCACCTTCCTTGGGTGAGCGGTGAGGGGGCGGGGGACGGTTCGGGCACCGGGTCGGGTCCGGGGGGACGCGGCACCGGACCCGGGTCCGGCGGTACGGGATCGGGCGGCGGGGGCGGCGTCGGCGGGCCCGGGAGCGGCTCCGGAAGGGGGCTGGGCGGGGGGCCGCCGGGGTCCGGTGGCGGCGCGGGCCCGGGCTCGCGGTCGAGCGTGCGGTCGCTGCGCACTGGCGGTTGCCGCTGCACTGGGGGCCTCCAGAATGAGACGTCTAGTGGCACATTGACCCCCGTACCCGAGTTTGGCCCGTCCACGGGCCCGGCGCACCATGGATTACCGCCGGATGAGGGGCGGCGGCGGGCGGCAGGCCGTCGGCAGTGGCCGATGTGACCTGATTGGGCGGCGCCCGGTCCCCGTAGTGCGTCCTACATTGCCGCCATGCCCATGACTACCGGTACCCGTGCCCGCACCCGGACCTGTGTCGCGCTGCTGACGGCGGTCTGCGCGGCGCTGCCGCTCACCCTCGCCGCCCCGGCCCACGCCGGCCCGGCCCACGCCGGCCCGGCCCACGCCGGCATCGCCCACTCCGACCGCGTCCCCCTTCCCTACCGGATGGCCGACACCGGGGGCGGTGACCAGCTGATCACCGCCCGGGCGCCCGCCCCGGACACCACCACCGGGACCGTGACGTGGTGGCAGCGGCTCAACGGCCGGTGGCGGGAGAGCGGTTCGGCACCCGCCCGCTTCGGGTCCGGCGGCCTGACCGAGGGCAGCACCCGGGTGCAGGGCACCTCGACCACGCCGACCGGCCTGTACGACCTGCCGTTCGGCTTCGGGAGCGATCCTGCGCCGGCCGGCACCACGGCCCCCTACCGGCGGGTCGGACCGGACTCCTGGTGGTGCGAGGACAACGCCTCGGCCTCCTACAACCGCTGGGTGGACCCGCTGCCGCGGGACTGCGCGGCCACCGAGTCGGAGCGGCTGGCGGACTACCCGGTGCAGTACGGCCGGGCCCTGCTCATCGCGTTCAACTATCGCCGCCCGGTCCACCGCCGCGGCGCCGGGATCTTCCTGCACGTCAACGGGAAGGGGGCGACGGCCGGTTGTGTGTCCGTCCCGGCCGGGGCGATGGCGCGGATCCTGGCGTGGGTGCGGCCCTCGGACGCACCGCACATCGCCATCGGTACGGCGCACGGGCCGACGGCGATCACCCGCTACTGACCGCCTCGTCGGCCGGCGGGAAGTGGCAGGCCACCCGGTGTCCGGGCGTGGACGGCTCGGCGACCGGCGGCTCCGTGGTGGCGCACAGCCCGGTGGCGACCGGGCAGCGGGTACGGAAACGGCAGCCGGAGGGCGGCGCGGCGGCCGACGGGGCCTCGCCCGCCGGCGGCGCGCCGCCCGGGGCGGAGTCCGGGTCCGGAACGTTGACGGTGTCCAGCAGTCCCCGGGTGTAGGGGTGCAGCGGTCGGCCCAGGACCTGCTCGGCGGGGCCCGATTCGACCAGCTTGCCGAGGTACATCACCCCGACGGTGTCCGCGACGTGCCGGACCACCGCCAGATCGTGCGAGATGAAGAGATAGGAGAGCCCCTTCTCCCGTTGCAGCTCACGCATGAGGTTGAGGATCTGCGCCTGTACGGACACGTCGAGGGCCGAGACCGGTTCGTCGGCGACGACGAGCGACGGCGCGAGGGCGAGGGCGCGGGCCAGGCCGAGGCGCTGCCGCTGGCCGCCGGAGAACTCGTGCGGATAGCGGTCCACCGCGCCGCGTGGCAGTCCGACGTCGTCCAGCAGCCCGGCGACCCGCCGCCGCTGCTCCGCCCGGTCGCCGATGCCCTGGACGACCAGCGGTTCGCGGAGCACGGCGTCGACCCGCATCCGCGGGTCCATGGCGGCGTAGGAGTCCTGGAACATCAACTGGACGTCGCGGCGGTGTGCGCGCAGCTCACGGGTGGTCAGGGCGGCGAGGTCGCGGCCGGCGAAGCGGATGGTGCCGTCAGTGGGCGCCTCCAGGCCGACGGCGAGCCTGCCGAGGGTGGACTTGCCGGAGCCGGACTCCCCCACGAGGCCGAAGGTCTCGCCGCGCCGGACGGTGAGCGAGACCCCGGCCACCGCGCTGACCTGCGCGGCACGCCGGCGGCGGGCGAAGGGGCCGCCGTGCAGCGGGTAGGACTTGGCGACGGCGGAGAGGCGCAGCAGGGGTTCCCCGGGACCGGCCGGGGGTGCGGCGGGTGCGGGCGGGCGGGCTCGGGCGGCCGGGTCCGGGCCGGGGGCCGTCCGGTGGGCGGGGCGTTCGGCGGGATGGAAGCAGGCGTAGGCGTGGGCCGTGCCGTCGCCGCCCGCGGCGCCGTGGTCGTCCGACCTGCCGTCGCCGTCTGCCCTGCCGTGGTCGTCCGCCGGGCCGTCGCCGTCCGCCGGGCCGTCGCCGGTCAGCGGCGGCTCCTCGGTGCGGCAGCGGTCGGTGGCGAAGCCGCAGCGGGGCGCGAAGCGGCAGCCGACGGGGCGGGTGACCAGGGACGGCGGCAACCCAGGGAGGATGGCCAGCGGCCGGGCGGAACCGACGCCGGGTGCACCACCCGGCGGGAGCCTGGGGAGTTCGGGGAGCGCGGCGAGCAGAGCCCGGGTGTAGCGGTGCCGTGGTGCGGCGAACAGCGGCCGCACGGGGGCGCGTTCGGCGATCCGGCCGCCGTACATCACCGCGACCCGGTCGACCCGGCGGGCGATCACCCCGAGGTCGTGGGTGACGAGGATCAGCGCCATGCCCAGGCGGGCACGCAGCCCGTCGATGAGCTCCAGGATCTGGTGCTGGGTGGTGACGTCGAGCGCGGTGGTCGGCTCGTCGGCGATCAGCAGCCGGGGCCGGCAGATCAGCGCCATGGCGATCGCGACGCGCTGGCGCATACCGCCGCTGAGCTGATGCGGGTAGTGCGTCATCCGCTCGGCCGGGCGGGGCATACCGACCAGCCCCAGCATCTCCTCGGCCCTGCTCCAAGCCTCGGCCCTGCTCACCTCACGGTGCAGCAGCAGGGGTTCGGCCACCTGGGCGCCGACGGTGAGGGTCGGGTTGAGGGAGGTCAGCGGGTCCTGGAAGACCATGCCGACGGTGTTGCCGCGGACCGTGCGCAGGACGGCCTCCGGGGCGGTGGCCAGGTCGATGGGCGGACCGGCCGCGCCGCGCGGGCCGTCGAAGAGGATCCGGCCGCCCGTGATCCGGCCCCCGGGCGGCAGCAGACCCAGGACCGAGAGTGCCGTCATCGTCTTGCCGCAGCCGGATTCGCCGACGATGCCGAGGGACTCGCCGGGTGCCAGGCCGAGGTCGATGCCGTCGAGGGCGTGGACGGTGCGGCCGCGGCCGGCGATCTCGACGCGCAGGTCTTCGATCCGCAGGAGCGAGGGGGTCATGGAGTCGGTCCCGTCGTCAGTTCTTCTGGAGCCGTACGTCGAAGGCGTCCCGCAGCCCGTCGCCGATGAAGTGGAACGCGGCGACGACCAGCACGATCGCGAGGCCCGGCGGGAAGATCAGCCACCAGTACCCGACCTGGGTGTAGGTGATGCCGGCGGAGAGCATCGAGCCCCAGTCGGCGGCGGGTGGCGGGACGGACAGGCCGAGGAAGGACAGATAGGCGACGTAGAGGATGGCGTCGGCGATCTGGAAGGTGGCGTTGACGACGACCGTGCCGATGGCGTTGGGCACGATGTGCCGGAGGACCGCACGGGTGCCCCCGCCGCCCATCAGCCGCATCGCGTGCACGTAGTCCCGGCCGCGCAGCGCCAGCGCCTCGCCGCGGATGAGCCGGGCCGGGGAGAGCCAGGCGACGGAGGCGATGATCAGGATGAGGACGGGTGTGCTGGGCGTGACGATCGTGGCGACCACGACGAGCAGGAAGAGCGCCGGAATCGCGAGCGCCGCATCCGTCACGCGCATCATCGCGGCGTCCACCCAGCCGCCGCAGTAGCCCGCGACCGCGCCGTAGACGGTGCCGAAGAGGGTGGCCAGCAGACCTGCCGCCAGTCCGACCTCGAGGGAGGTGCGGCCGCCGTACATCAGCCGGCCGAGCAGGTCGTAGCCGAGATCGGTGGTGCCCAGCGGGTGGCCTGCGCCGGGGGCGTGGTTGGCCTGGGAGAGGTCGGTGTGGATCTGGTCGGTGGGGTGGATCAGCGGCCCGAGGAAGCAGAAGGCGAGCAGGGCGAGCAGCACCAGGGCGCCGATGAGGGCGAGCTTGTTGCGGGCGAAGACGGTGAGGGTGCGGTGGGCCAGGCCCGGGGTGGCGAGGTCGGCCTCGGGAGCCGGGGCATCGATCGCGGTCATGTCACGCTCCTGATGCGCGGGTCGAGGACGGCATAGGCGATGTCGGTGAGCAGGGAGCCGAGAACGGTCGCGACGCCGACCACGAGGGTCACGCCCAGTAGGACGGGGAAGTCCGAGCTCTGGGCGGCGTTCCAGAACAGCAGCCCCATCCCGGGGTAGTTGAAGACCGACTCGACGACGAGGGTGCCGCTGAAGAGGGTGGGCAGGTAGAGGCCGAGGAGGGTGGCCAGCGGTATCAGGGCGTTGCGCAGCACGTGCCGGACCATGATCCGGGCGTCGGACTGGCCCTTGGCGCGGGCGGTGCGGACGTACTCCTCGCCGAGGTTGTCGAGGACGGCGGAGCGCATATAGCGGCTGAAGGCCGCGACGATGCCGAGCGCGGTGGTCGCGACGGGAAGCACCAGGGCCGGGGGGTCCGTGAGGATGCCGCCGACCGTGTCGGCCTGCGGCGCCTCGGCGGGCAGCAGTTGGAGCTGCTGGCTGAAGACGAGGACGAGGACCAGGCCGAGGAAGAACACCGGGGTGGCGTAGGCGAGGAAGGCCGCGCCGGTCAGGACGTGGTCGGCGACCCCGCCGCGGCGTACGGCCTGGAGGATGCCGAGCGGTACGGCGAGGAGTGCGGCCAGGGCGATGGCCAGTCCGGCCAGCAGGGCGGTCCTGGGCAGCCGTTCGGCCAGCAGCGAGGCGACGCTCTGGTTGAGCTTGTAGGACTCGCCGAGGTCTCCGGAGAGCAGCCGGCCGAGATATCGCACGTACTGCTCGGGCAGCGAGCGGTCGAACCCCTGCTGGTGGTCGAAGTGCGTGACGGCCTGCGGGGTGGCCTGGACGCCGAGGATGGCGCGGGCCGGGCCGCCGGGGAGCAGATGCAGCAGGACGAAGACGATGACAGAGACCAGCAGCAGGACGACGACGGCCTGTGCGAGGCGCTTGACCAGGAAGTGGATCACTTGCCGGTGCCCCCGTTCCTGACGTAGTACCAGTTCTGCGGGGCGAGGGAGAGCGTCGGGTTCTGGTCGACGCCGCGCAGGTCGTTGCGGATCGCGGAGACCTGGTAGGCGGGGTTGGGGGTCCACAGGACGGGAAGCCGCCGGGCCACCTCGCGGCCGTAGTCGCGCATCGCGGCCGGGGCGGCGGAGTACTCGGTGGCCCTGATGAGCCGGTCGGTGTCCGGGTCGGACCAACTGCCCATGTTGGAGGGCGCGTCGGTGGTGAAGATCTTCTCTCCGCTGGGGTCCGGCGGGAAGTACCAGCTGCCCTGGGTGCCGAAGAAGCCGAGCTGCCACTGCGCACAGGCGGGCTCGGCCCTCTTGCAGGGCACGGTGGTCCCCAGGACGGTGTTCAGCGGCTGCTGCCGGACGTCGAGGGTGATGCCCGCCCTGCCGAAGTCGGACTTGATGGCCTGCATGGTGTTGGAGGTCTCGGTCGAGCCGGACTGGGAGAGCAGCGACAGCCGCAGTTCCCGGCCGTCCTTGACGCCCGCGCCGCACTCCCGGGGCCCACTGCCCGGCCGCACGCAGCGCAGCGTGCCGTCCCGGTCGGCCCAGCCGTGCCCGGCCAGCAGCGCCCGCGCGCGTCCCGGGTCGTACGGATAGGGGTCGCCGTCGAGGAGACCCGCAGGGACCGGGCCCAGGGTGGGTGCGGCGCTGCCGTGCCAGATCACCCGGGAGATCGCCTTCTGGTCGATGAGGTGCTGCATCGCCCGGCGCAGATAGCCGTGGCGCAGCAGCGGTCCCGCGGTGGGGTGGTGGTAGTTGAGGACGATGTACGTGATCGCCCAGCCCTCCCACGGATCGATGCGGTAGCCCATCTCCTTGAACTTCGCCGACTGCGCCATGACGGAGGGCGGGAGGTAGCCGTAGTCGACGCCGCCGGCGCGCAGCACGTTGAACTCGGAGTCGGCGGTGGTGAAGGGCTTGAGGACGACGCGGTCCAAGTGGGGCCTGTCGGGGCCGCGGTACTGCTTGTTGGGGATCAGCGAGACCAGCCCCGACGTCGTCCACTTCTCGATCCGCCAGGGTCCGTCGACCGTCTTCCACAGGGGGTCGGTGGCGAAGTGGGAGAACCGCTTGGCGTGCCGCATCAGCCGGGCGAAGGCCCGCCGGGGTCCCTCGTCGCCGGGGTTCCAGGCGTGGGCGGGAAGGGCGACGAAGTCCTGGAGCTCGTTGGCCGTGAACCACTTCGGGTTGTAGGCGCGGTCCAGGCGGAGCCGGAATGTGCGTTCATCGACGATGTCGAATCGTCTGACGTCGTCCGGCATCAGCTTCGGTGAGTATCCGGCCCATTCCCGCTTGTTGTACTTGATCAGATCGAACCAGAACTTCACGTCGCGCGTGGTGACGGGCTTTCCGTCGGACCACTCGTAGCCCTTCTTCAGCGTCACGCTGACCGTGGTGTTCCGGTCGCTGTAGCGGGGCGCTTCCGCGAGGCCGCGGGGCGAGTCCATGGTCAGGGCGTCGCCCTTCTGCTCGGGCGTGAACAGCGGCAGGAAGAGGAGGTTCTGGACGGCGCTGTTGTACGAGGCCAGATAGCCGGGAGCGCCGATGGGGAAGATCCAGTCGGGGACGGCGGCGGGTGGCAGGGCCATGGTGGCGGTGCCGCCCCTGACGGGCGTGCCGCCGGTGGCCCCCACCGTGGTGACAACGTTGCCAGCGGGACCGCAGCCGACGAGTGTGAGGACGCCGAGCAGGAGCACGGCCGCAACGCGCCCCAGGGGCCCGCGTATTCGTGTACTGCGCAGCCCCATGCCGCCTCCGGGGATCGACCGGTCGAAGAGTGCGAGCAAAGTACGGACGGCCGGGAAAAGAAGTCAAGACCTTGGCGAAACGGCACCAACTGCGTTCTACTGACGGCCAGTTGCCACCGGCACTTTCTTCGGTCGCCGAAGGAAGTCCACCCGTCCGCGCGGCCCGTCCCGTCACCCGAAAGGCGCCCCCCATGACCGTCCCCGACGAGCAGCCCGGCTCCGCCGCGCATGTCCTCGAACTCGTCGCGAACGGCTCCGCCGCCTCCCGCGCCGATCTCGTACGGGAGCTGGGCCTCGCCGCCTCCACCGTCTCCGCCCGCGTCCAGGAACTCGTCGAGGCGGGTCTGTTGGCCGAATCCGGTGCGGGCGTCTCCCGCGGCGGGCGGCGCCCCCGGCTGCTGCGGATCGCCGGCCAGGGGGCCGTCGCGCTCGCCGCGGACCTGGGAAGCCGCCACATCCGCACCGGCGCCGTGGGGCTGAGCGGCGACGCCTTCGACGTCGACGACCACGCCGTCGATCCGGCCGCCGGGCCCGAAGCCGCCCTGGACACGCTCGCCGCGCGGCTGGCCGCGCTGGCCGAACGGCAGCGCGCCGCCGGCCGGACGGTCCGCGGGGCCGGGATCGGCTTCCCCGGGCCGGTCGACGCGGACGGCTCCCGGATCATCGCACCGGCCCGGATGCCCGGCTGGCACCTCTTCCCGCTGCGCGACCGGCTGGCGGACCGCCTCGGCCTGCCGGTGCTGCTCGACAACGACGCCAACATGATGGCGCTGGGCGAACACCGCGCCGGCCATCGGGGACGACGTCACCTCGTCCTGGTCAAGGCGGGTCGGGGCATCGGGTCCGGGGTCATCAGCGACGGCAGGCTGCACCGCGGGGCCCACGGCTCGGCCGGCGACATCAGTCATGTCCGCGTGGACGAGGCCGCCCGGCTCCCCTGTTCCTGCGGCAACATCGGCTGCCTGGAGACGGTGGCATCCGGCGCCGCGATCGCCGCGGCGCTGCGCGGCGAGGGCCTCGCCGCCGACTCGACGGCCGACATCCTGCGTCTGGTCGAGAACGGCGAACCGCACGCCACCACCCTCGTGCGGCAGGCCGGTCGGGACATCGGCGCGGTGCTCGCCGTCGTCGTCAACTTCTTCAACCCCGAGGCGGTGGTCCTCGGCGGTGCGCTGGCCGGCGCCCAGCCGCTGGTCGCCGCCGTACGCGGCATGCTCTACGAGCGCTGTCTGCCGATGGCCACCAGCGAACTCACCATCGGCGCCGCGGTCTGCGGCCCGAATGCGGGCCTGCTGGGCGCGGGCCATGCCGTGCTGCGCCGGACGGCCACCGTGCCCGCGCGGCGCCCGACGCCGTCGGCCGCCGACGGACCGCACGCCTCGGCCGCCGGGCACGGCTGACGGCCGCCCTTCCCGAAGCCCGGCCCGCCGCCTCACGGAAAGCGAACCCCATGCGCGCACCGACCAGCCCCCGGCCCCGCCTCCGCATCGGCATCGGCGGCATGGCCATCGAGTCCAGCCAGTTCTGCCCGCACCGCTCGACGTACGACGACTTCCGCGTCACCCGGGGCGACGCGCTGCTGACCCGCTACGCCTGGACCCGGCCGGACGGTGATCTGGCGGAGCTCGTCGAATGGGTACCGCTGGTGCACGCCGTCGCGGTGCCCGGCGGCCCCGTGGAGCGCACCACCTACGACCGCATCAAGGGCGAACTCACCGAGCGCATCCGGGAGTCGGGGCCACTGGACGGTCTGGTCTACGACATCCACGGCGCCATGAGCGTGATCGGCCTGGACGACGCGGAGGCGGATCTCACCGACGCCGTACGGTCCGCCACCGGTCCCGGCACCCTCATCTCGGCCGCCATGGATCTGCACGGCAACGTCTCGCGCCGCTTCGCCGAGCGCCTCGATCTGCTCACCGCGCACCGTATGGCGCCGCACGAGGACGCCTGGGAGACCCGGGAGCGGGCCGCCCGCAAGCTCGTGGAGCGGCTGGTCTCCGGGACGGGCCGCCCGCACCGCGCGTGGGTGCAGATCCCCGTCCTGCTCCCGGGCGAGAAGACCAGCACCCGTCTCGAACCGGCCAAGTCGCTCTACGGCCGGCTGGCTTCGGTCGAGGCGCTCGACGGCGTCGTCGACGCGGCGATCTGGGTGGGATACGCCTGGGCCGACGAGGAGCGCTGCCGGGCCGCGGTGGTGGTCACAGCGGACGATCCCCGACTCGCCGCCGACCAGGCCCGGTCGCTGGCCCGCGCGTACTGGGACGCACGCCGCGACTTCGTCTTCGTCGGCCCGACCGGTGACGCCGACGAGTGCCTCGCCCGCGCCGTCGCTTCCCCTGCCCGTCCCTTCCTGATCAGCGACTCGGGTGACAACCCCACCGCGGGCGGCGCCGGCGATCTGGCGTACATGCTCGGCCGGCTGCTGGCCAACGAGGAGCTGGCGAGTGGCCGGACCACCGCGCTGCATCCGGGCATCACCGACCCGGCGGCCGTCGCCGTCTGCTGCGACGCCGGTGTGGGCGCCGAGGTGACCCTCCGGGTGGGCGGCCGGTTCAGCGCGGGCAGCGGCCCGCACGCGAAGCCGTACGAACTGACCGGCACGGTCACCGCCCTGGAGGGCGTGGCGGACACCGACTCCGGTGCGCCGCGCGGCAATCCGGCCTACGACGGGGGCGGCCGCAGCGCGGCCGTCACCCGCGGCGGCGTCACGGTGGTCCTGACCGAGCGCCGCAGGCCCTTCCACACCCGTGCCGACTTCGGTGCGCTGGATCCCCTCGCCCACGACCTGGTCGTCGTCAAGATCGGCTATCTGGAACCCGAGCTGCACGCCATGGCCGCCGACTGGTTGCTGGCCCTCACGCCCGGCGGCGTGGACCAGGACCTGCTGCGCCTGGGCCACCACCACGTCCGGCGGCCGCTCTACCCCTTCGACGACGAGGGCTTCGAGGAGCCGGAGTTGGAGCCGGTGCTGCTGTAACGGGCGACACCGGGCTCCGGGCCCGCTGTCGCGCCTCGTCGCGGGAAACCGGCCACGGATCCCGAGCCACCGGCCACGGGCCCCGAGCCACCGGCCACGGACCGAGGTCACCGACACGCGGGCGCACCGCGCCCGGCTCAGCCGCCGTCGGCCGGCACCGTCCGCCCCACGGCTGCCAATACCGCCTCCAGCGCCTCTTCCCAGGCGTGCGGCCAGCCCTCCACGTACATCTCCTGGGCGAGCCCCGGACCGACCTCCTCGTCCGGCACGGAGACCCGTATCTCCCGACCCGCCACCGCGATCTTGTACGTCACCCAGGAGTCACCGCTCGCGTCCGCATCGCTGTAGACGTCGTCGGGCCCGATCGGCAGGCCCCGCTCGATGAGTGCGGCCTCCAGCCGCTCCACGTTGGAGGAAATCGTGCGCCGGGCCGCGTCGAAGGCGACGAGCTGGGCGACGAGGTCGTCCCATGCTTGCGGGACGTCGTTGTGCACCGGCGCCCACCGGCCGTCCGCGTCCGCCTCCTTCACCAGGGTGAGCGGGACACCCGGCATCACCAGTTCGCCGTCGTACCCCTGCGGGCAGGTGAAGGGGAACAGGATGAATCCCGGCTCCGGGCGGTCCGTGTACGCGGAGTCGAGGTAGGCGGAGGGCTCCTCGCAACCGCGCTCGGTCAGCTCGGACAGTAGCGCCGTCATGTTCGCCCGTGCCTGTTCCTCGACCCGGGCGTCGTCGGCGAGCAGGTGCTCGATGTCATAGGTCATGCAGCGATTCTCCGCCGGACCACTGACAACCGGGCCGGCGGGACCGCCCGAGCGGTATGCAGCGGCGCCGGCCTGGCCCGTGAAGTCGTCGGCCGCCTTCATGACGCCGTGCTTGACCGTCAGCGGCGGCCGCTCTACCCGTTCGACGACGCGGGCTTCGAGGAGCCGGAGTTGGAGCCGGTGCTGCTGTAACGGGCGGGGCACCCGCCCCCCTGCCCGTCGGCGAGCCGACGCACCTGGACGGCGACGTCCGCCCAGACGGGCTCGGGGAGGCCGTGGCCGACGCCGGGCAGCCCGACGAACCGCGCTCCCGGGATGCGGGAGGCCACCGCACGTCCGGCGGCGGGTTTGACGAGGGGGTCGTCCATGCCGTGCAGCACCAGGGTCGGCACCGCGATCCGGCCGATGGGCGGACCGTGCCACTGGGCACCGATCTGGCGGCTCTGGCTGCGCGCGTCCCGGACCCCCGCGTCGGCCATGGCGGTGATCCTCTCCTCGGTCGCGCGCTCGTCGAAGGGGTGGGCCGGCGAGTGCATGAGGCGGGCGACGGCCATCCCGGCCCGGATGTCGCCCTCGGGTGTGTCGGGGAACCTCATCCGGGCGAGCCGGGCGAGCGTCCGCATCCGCAGGTGGCGCACGGTACCCAGCCCCGCGGCGTCGCCGGGAACGGCCGACACCGACGTCAGTGTGCGCACCCGCTCGGGGTGGCGCAGCGCGATGCGCTGGGCGATCGCGCCGCCGAGCGACTGACCCAACAGGTGGGCCGAGTCCCAGCCGAGGGCGTCCAGCACGGCGACGGCGTCGTCGGTCATGTCCTCGGCGGTATAGGCCGCGCCGCGTCTGCGGAAGAGCGCGGTGACGGGGTTGCCGGTGGCGGGGTTGCCGGTGGCGGTGGGCGGCAGACGTGTCGACTCCCCCGCATCGCGCTGGTCGTAGCGGGCCACCGCGAAGCCCTGCGCGGCCAGCGCCTCGGCCAGGCCGTCCGGCCACCAGAGCCGGGAGACGCCCAGGCCGGTCACCAACAGCAGCGGCTCCCCGTCCCGGTGGGCGGCCAACTGGTCGTGGGCCAGCTCGACCGTGCCGTTGCGGGCCCGACGAGCCGGAGTCCATGGGGTCATGTCCCCTCCTCGACACTCGAATACTGCGATCGGTGTTCGCAATATCTACCATGGGCGCAGGACGGTGTGGAGGGGCAGGGTGAGATGCGGTGACCGAGGAACCGGTGACGGTGTGGGAGCGTCCCGAACGGGGAGCGCGGGGACCCGCACCCGAGCGGAGCCGTGAGCAGCTCACCCGGACCGCGATCCGCCTGGCCGATGCGGGCGGGCTGGCGGCCGTCTCCGTGCGGCAGGTGGCCGGGGAACTGAGCACCGGCCCCGCCTCCCTCTACCGCTATATCGGCGGCCGGGACGATCTGGTGGACCTCATGACGGACGCCGTGACGGGTGAGATCGACCTCGCCGTGGCCCTGACGGGGGACCCGGTGACGGACCTGGTGGACCTGGCCACGCGTACCCGGGAGGTCCAGCTGCGGCACCCCTGGCTGCTGGAGGTACCGCCGGAAGCCCTGCGGGTGGGGCCGCGCGGGCTGGACCTTCTCGAATTCGCCCTCGGCGCCCTGGCCCCGGCGCAGTTGCCGGGCCGGGCCGCGCTGGAGGCCGTCGCCGCGATGAACGCCCTGGTCGCGATGGTCTCCCGTGCCGAACTGCGGGGACCTTGGGCACCCACCGGCCGCCAGGCGGCCCAGGCCGCCTACCTCATGACCACGGCCCGGCGGGGCGCACACCCGCTGCTGGCGCAGGCGCTGGCCGGCCGGACCGCGGCCGACCTGACGGAGGATGCACGGTCCTTCGAGCGGGTGATCCGCGGGGCACTCGCCGGTCTGCTCGCTCCCGACCCAAGGACGGAGTAGCGCCCGCGGCGCGACCGGCGGCTGTGGCACCTGCCGCGGCGCCCCGCACCCCGTCGTCCGTCAGGGCTGCGGATCGCGGGCGTCGTAGCGGGCGAAGGCGCGGCGGCCGAGGCCCAGCGCGGCGACCACCAGGACGCAGGCGAGGCCGCCACCGATCACCGCGGTGGCCGGGGACGTCAGGTCGGCGGCCGATCCCGCGAGGAAGTCGCCCAGTCGCGGGCCGCCCGCGACCACCACGATGAAGACGCCCTGGAGGCGGCCGCGCATCGCGTCCGGCGTCGCCGCCTGGAGCATGGTGCTGCGGAACACCATGGAGATGGTGTCCGCGCAGCCGGCCACGGCCAGGAAGAACAGGCCGAGCCACAGGTGCCGGGAGAGGCCGAAGCAGGCGATGGCGGCGCCCCAGGAGGCGACGGCCAGCAGGATGGCCAGGCCGTGGCGGCGGATCCCGCCGAGCCAGCCGGAGAACAGCCCGCCCAGTACGGCGCCGACCGCGGGCGCGGCGACCAGCAGGCCGACGGTCTTGGCGTCCCCGGCGAACCACAGCACCGCGACCGCGGGGAACAGCGCGCGCGGCTGGGCCAGCACCATCGCCGCCATGTCGGTGAAGAACGTCATACGGATGTTGGGGCGGGTGGCGAGGAAGCGGAGGCCGTCCAGGACGGAGGCGCGGCGACGCGGGCCGTCGCCCTGCTCCGGCCGCATCGATGGCAGCCGCCACATCGCGTACAACGAGCCGCTGAAGGCCACCACGTCGATCAGATACGCCGCCTGATAGCCCCACAGGCCGACGATCACGCCGCCCAGCATCGGACCGCCCATCATGCCGAGGTTGCTGGTCAGCGAGTTGAGGGCGTTGGCGGCGGGCAGCTGCTCGGTCGGCAGCAGCCGGGGGATCATCGAGGAGCGGGCCGGGGAGTTCATCGCGAAGCAGACGGCCTGGAGGGCGACCACGGTGTAGAGCAGCCAGACCCGGTGGAAGCCGGCCAGTGCCGCGGTGGCCAGCACCACGGACATCACGGTGGCGCCGGTGGCGCTCACGAGACCGAGTTTGCGGCGGTCGACGGTGTCGGCGATGGCGCCGCCGTAGAGGCCGAAGGCGACCAGGGGGATCAGCGAACACAGCCCCACCAGGCCGACCGAGAAGGTGGACCCGGTGATCGCGTAGACCTGGAGGGAGACCGCGAGCGCGGTCATCTGCTGGCCCATCCAGGAGATCGTGTTGCCGCACCACAGGCGGCGGTAGTCCGGGGAGGAGCGCAACGGGGTCAGGTCGGCGAATATCCTGGAGCGCAGGGGTATTTCGCTGTTTCCCGGTCGGGTGCCGGGAGTAGGTGCAGGGGCCACGCGGCGCAGTAAAGCACGCGGCGGTGGTGTGCCGGACGGCAGGGCGGGAAGAGGCGCAGCGGCGGTGTGCCCCTTACCCGGGCGGTGCGCTCTCCTCGAGGCCGTAGACCCGTCGCGCGTTGTCCGCCGCGATCATCGCGCCGACCCGTCGCGCGTCGTCCGCCGACCACGCCCCGGAGGCGGTCCACTCGCCGAGTACGGAGGCGAGCGCGGTACGGAAGAGGACACTGCCGACCAGATAGAGCTCCGGCAGTCCGTAGGCGTCGGTGGAGAAGAGGAGTTTGCCGAACGGGGCGAGTTCCAGGAACTCGGCGAGGACGGCCGAGGCGCGCGGGCCGACGTGGGTCAGGGTGAGTCCGACGTCGGCATGGACGTGCGGGAAGACACCGGCCAGGTAGGCGGCCTGACGGTGGTAGGGGTAGCAGTGCAGCAGCACCAGGTCGGTGCCGGTGCCGGCGGTGGCCCGGACGAGGTCGGTCAGCAGCGCCGGGTCGGCGTCGTCCAGGCGCAGGTCGGGGTCGCCGAAGCCGGTGTGCAGCTGGAGCGGGCGGCCGGTGGCGACGGCCTGCCAGATCAGGTGGCGCAGCAGGACGGGGTCCGTGAGGCGGGGCAGCCCGTCGGCCATCCAGCCGCGGACGGCGGTGTGCACCTCGCCGGAGGCCGGCGGCAGCGGGTCCAGGGCCAGGCCGTGGCGGTAGGCGACGACGGACTTGAAGGCCACGGCGGTGCGGGCGGCGTCCCGGACCGCGGCGCCGAGGGCGTCGGTGAACTCCTCGGCGTCCCGCACCCCGATCGCGACGCGTTCGGCGAGCGCCTCCAGGCGGACGACCTCGTATCCGGTGCCCCGTCCGGCGCGGGCGGTCTCGTCGGGACCGGTGAGGTCGCCGGGCAGGCCGGTGTCGAGGAGGTAGGTGCCGATGCCGGTGGCGCCCAGCAGCCGGCGGCAGGTCTCCCGGGGGCCGAGGTCGCGGCGGCGGGCCAGATAGCGCTCGGGCGGGCAGTGGGCCGGGAGGTCCAGCAACGGGGGGCACCAGCGGCGGACCGCGAAGCCCGTCTGGGTGTCGAAGAAGGAGGTGCCGGCGGCGGGCGGGCGGTCGGATTCGGTGAGGTACCCGGCGAACGTCCCGGGGTCCGGCTCGTGCCGCAGGACGCCGTGGCAGTGGTGGTCCACCAGCGGCGGGAGGCCGTCCTCCAGGCCGGGCACGGGCCCCGGGCCGTTCGCCGCCATCACCAACGCCAGCGGGTCGCGGCGGCGAGCTCCTCAGCGCCGGTCTCGGCGAACCGGGCCTCCTCGGCGCGCCGGACGGCGAGCACCGCACCGTGCAGCACCTTGCCCATCGCCTCGTGGAGCGGGGCCGACTTCTCGAACCGGTCGGCGGCCTCGGTCAGGGTGCCGGGCAACCGGACGATGCCGCGGCGGGCCCGCTCGCGGACCCCGAGGGTGCCCGGATCCTCGGTCTCGGGCGCCGGCAGCTGCGCTCCGGTCTCGACGCCGTGCAGTCCGGCGGCGATGACGGCGCCGACGACGAGGTAGGGGTTGGCGGCGCCGTCGAAGGTCTTGACCTCGGCGCTGCCGCCGTCGGGATCGTCGGGGGCGCCGGGGATCAACCGCAGCGCCGCTTCCCGGTTCTCGATGCCCCAGCACTGGTAGACGCCGGCCCAGTGCGAGGGCTGGAGCCGCAGATAGCTGGCGGGCGAGGGGCAGCCGACGGCGAGCAGGGCGGGCAGGGCGCCCAGGACGCCGCCGAGGAAGGCGACCGCATCGGGGGCCAGGCCCCAGGCGGCGTCCTGGGCGCGGTGCAGGCTGGTGCCGTCGCGGTTGAGGCTGAGGTGGAGGTGGCAGCCGTTGCCGACCTGTCCGGCGACGACGGAGGGAGCGAAGGAGGCGCGCAGTCCGTGGCGGGCGGAGACGGCGCGGACGGTCTCGCGTACCAGGACGGCGTCATCGGCGGCGCGCACCGGGTCGCCGGGGGCGCAGCTCACCTCGAACTGGCCGGGGGCGTACTCGGGGTGGATCTGGTGGACCTCGATGCCCTGGAGGGTCAGCGCCTCGGTGACGTCGCGGAGGTAGTCGGAGAGTTCGACGATGCGGGTCATGCCGTACGCGGGCCCCGCGCAGGGGTGGTCCAACGGCTCGAACACGTCGCCCTGGGCCGGTTCGTGGCCCTTCGGGGCCCGGGTGACCACCCACTCGGTCTCGAAACCCATCCGCAGGTCGAGGCCGGCCGCGGCGGCCCGGTCGGCCATCCTGCGGGCGAACTGCCGCTGGCAGGCCGGGTGCGGCTGTCCCTGCTGGTCGTAGCGGTCCGCCGGGGCCCACGCCCAGCCGGGCTGCGCGGCGAGCACCGTGACCCGGTCCAGGTCGGGGAAGAGCCGCAGGTCACCGGTGGGGCCACCGAGGTGGTCGGAGGCGGCGACGGCGTCGTCGGAGGTGAAGGCGTCGAAGACGGGCGACATACCGACGCCGCGGCGCGCGGCGTGGTCCAGGCGCGCAGCGGGCACCCCCTTGGCACGCACGATGCCGGCGTTGTCCACCCAGGTGAGCGCGATCGTACGGATGCCCTCCGCATCCAGCTGTGCCGTCAACTGGCGGGCGTTCCCGCGCTCTTCCGCCGGCGATCCCATAGGTCGTCCTACCGTCCTCACGTGGCCGTGCCGAGTGTTCGGCGCCCGTACCGCTGGTCCGGTGCGGCTGCACGCCTCCCGGTCAGGGGCAGTTGAACTCGCACCATACGCACTTTCCGGTGCCGCGCGGCTCCACACCCCAGACATCCGCCAGCCGGTCCACCAGCAGCAGGCCGCGCCCGGAGACCCCGGCCTCGCCCGGTTCGCGGCGCCGCGGCAGGCTGCTGGAGTGGTCCTCGACCTCCAGCCGCAGCCGGCGCATGGCGCTGTGCGGCATCCGGATGTTGACGATCGCCTCGCCGTCCGTGTGCAGCAGGGCGTTCGTGATCAGCTCGTCGGCGACCAGTTCGATCTCCTCGGAGCGCTCGCGGGCGCCCCAGGCCCGTACGGCCGCCCGGATCATGTGCCGCGCGGCGGACAGCGCTTCGGGATCGGCCGGCGGGATGTGCTGCCGGAACCGGCCGACGATGTCGTGCTCGGGCACACCGAGCCGGCGCAGCAGCAGCAGCGCCATGTCGTCCTCGCCGGTCCCCGCGTCCACCGCCGCACACAGCCGGTCGGCGAGCTGCTGGACGTCCTGCGGGCCCTCCCGGATCGCTCTGGCCAACTCCCGCATCCCGTCGTCGAGATCGACGCCGGGCTGCTCGACGAGGCCGTCGGTGCACAGCACCAGGGTGTCGCCGGGGGCGAGGTGGACGGTGGTGACGGGGTAGTCGAGCCGGATGAACTCCGAGGCGATGCCGAGCGGCAGCCCGCCGGCCACCGGGAGGCGGCGGCAGATCCCCTCGGCGTGCCGCAGCAGCGGATCGATGTGCCCGGCGCGGACGAACCGGGCCGCGCCGGTGGTCAGGTCGGCGTCGACGTAGATGCAGGTGGCGAAGCGGTCGGTGTCGAGTTCGTTGAGGAAGGCGGAGGCGCGTGCCATGACGGTGGCCGGTGCGTGGCCTTCGGCGGCGTAGGCGCGCAGGACGATCCGCAGTTGGCCCATGAGGGCGGCGGCCTGGGTGTCGTGTCCCTGGACGTCGCCGATGACGGCGGCCACCCGGCCGTCGGGCAGCGGAATCACGTCGTACCAGTCGCCGCCGATGTCCCGGCCCATCCGGGCGGAGCGGTAGCGGACCGCCACCTGGGCGTCCGCCACGCCGGGGATCCGGCGCGGCAGCATGGCCTGCTGGAGGCCGGCGGCGAGGTCGTGCTCCTGGTCGTAGAGCATCGCGCGGGCCAGGCTCTGGGCGATGCTGCTGCCGAGCGCGAGCAGGACGTTGCGCTCCTGGTCGCGGAACTCGCTCTCCCGCTCGAAGAACAGCCCGATGACACCGATGGGGCGGCCCTGGGCGATCAGCGGGAGGTACGCGGCGGAGTTGACGTTGAGGGGCTCGATGGCGGGCCACAGCCGGGGATAGTCGTGTCGGAACGCGGCGCGGCTGCGGACGTAGCGGGGAGTGAGGGTGCGGACGACCTCGCTCATCGGGAATTCGTCGCCGACCCTCGTGTACTCCAGATCGGGCACGAAGCTGCCCGCCTTGCCTTCGGACACCAGCCGGATCCGGCCCGCCTCGACGAGGCCGAGGATGACGTTCTCCGCGCCCAGCCGGCTGAGCCCCTGCTCGTCGGCGAGTACGGCGATGACCTCGCCGACCGTTCGGGCGTGCGCCAGGGCGGCGGTGGTGCGCTCCACGACGCTGGTGTGCCGGCGCCGCTCCTCGTCGACCGCGAGCCGCTCCGCCGCGTGGGTGTATTCCTCGGTGGCGTCGCGCACCACGCCGATGATCCGGCGGGGCTTGCCGGTGGGGTCGCGGCGGATGCTGCCCTGGGCGTGCGTCCAGCGCAGCCCGCCGTTCCGCAGGCGCACGCGGAAATAGGCGCCGTAGGAGTGGCTGCCGTCCTTGAGGGCGCGGGCCACCACGGCGTCGAGGCGGGCCGACTCGTGGGCCGGCACACGGCAGGCGAGGCTGCCCGGGCGGTCGTCGTACTCCTCCGGAAGCATGTCGAAGACCTCAAGGGCGGGCGGGTCCATGTGCATCAGCCCGCTGTCGAGGTCCCAGTCGAAGCCGCCCATGCCGTTGAGAGCCAGGGTCAGGTCCGGGTGGGCCGGCCAGTCGTCCGGCACCGACACGGTGGGGCGCTTCGCTCCCCGCTCAGCCATGTCGTCACTTTGCCACATTCCAGGGAGTTTCGGCTGATTCGGGCAATTGGTCCGCCACACCGCCCCCATCACTGACTCACTCATCAGTCGAACCACAACACGCATCGCCGCACCGCACTGGAACTGCTCTTTTATCGTTTCCCGCTTCGCCAAACGTTGCGATGTTCTCAACACGCTGTTACGGTCCCCGACCATGCAGGAAGACCCCGGAACCCGGGTTGCCGACGACCACGGGGACGTCACGGACCGTGTCCGCCAGGTGATCGACCGCCTCGGCTGCAGCCGTCGTGAGTTCGCCCGCCGGATCGTGATGGACCCCTCGAAGCTCTCCAGGTCACTGGGCGGTACCCGGCGCTTCACGCTCGCCGAGATCGTGCGCGTCGCCGATATCGGCGGAGTGGACACCGGCTGGCTGCTCGGCGCCCCGGAACGCCCGGCGCCGCCGCCCGGCCGCGAGCCGGTGCCGGTGCCCGAGGGCGGCCGCCCGCTGCAGATCGTCCGGGAGACCGTCCGGCTCATCGCCGAGCACGGTTTCCACGGTGTAAGGGTCGCCGACATCGCCGCCGCCTGCGGTACGAGCACCGCCGCCGTGCACTACCACTTCCCCGGCCGCGACGAGCTGCTCGAGGCGGCGGTGCGCTGGTGCATGGACGAGGACACCGACCGCCGCGCCGCGGGCCTGGCCGAGGCAGCCGACGCCCGCGCCGAGCTGCTGCATCTGATCGCGCTGCAGACTCCGCGTACCGCCCAGCAGCGCCGGCAGTGGCTGGTGTGGCTCGACCTGTGGGCACAGGCCGCCCGCTCCACCGCCGTCGGCCGGCTGCACGAGCACTACTACCGCCAGTGGCGCACCACCGTCGCCGACGTCCTGCGACGGGGCGTCGACCAGGGCGTCTTCCGCGCCGTGGACCCCGAGTTCACCGCCCTGCGCCTGACCGCGCTGATCGACGGCCTGGCCACACAGGTACTGGCCACCGCACCGGACAGCACCTCCCCCGACACCATGCACACCGCCCTCCTCGCCTTCGTGGAGAGCGAACTCACCGCCGGCTGAGCACGCCGGAACGCCCCCGTACCCGCCGAAGGGAACCCCCGTGAACAACGAGGTCATCATCACCTGTGCGCTGACCGGCGCCGGTGACACCGTCCGCCGCTCCCCGCACGTCCCCGTCACGCCCGAGCAGATCGCCCGATCCGCCGTCGAGGCGGCGTCCGCGGGCGCCGCGGTGGTGCACATCCACGTCCGCGACCCCGAGACCGGCGCCCCCTCGCGGGACCCGCGGCTGTACGCGGAGGTCGTGGACCGCGTCAAGCAGACCGGCACCGACGTCGTCATCAACCTCACCGCGGGCATGGGCGGCGACCTGGTGATCGACCCCGACGACCCGCTGACGCACCTGCCCGGCACCGACCTGGTCAGCGGCCTGGAGCGGCTGCCGCACGTCGAGGAACTCCTCCCCGACATCTGCACGCTGGACTGCGGCTCGCTCAACTTCGGCGACGGCTCCAACCTCTACGTCTCCACCCCCGACATGCTGCGGTCCGGCGCCAAGCGGATCCAGGAGCTCGGCGTGCGGCCGGAGCTGGAGATCTTCGACACCGGCCAGCTGTGGTTCGCCAAGCAGCTGCTGGCGGAGGGGCTCCTGGACGACCCGACCGTCTTCCAGCTGTGCATGGGCATCCCGTGGGGCGCACCGGCCGAACCCGGCGTCCTGCAGTCGATGGTGAACATGCTGCCCGAGGGCGCGCAGTGGGCGAGCTTCGCGCTCGGCCGGATGCAGATGCCCTGGGTCGCCCAGTCGATCCTGCTCGGCGGCCATGTCCGGGTCGGGCTGGAGGACAACCTCTACCTCAGCAAGGGCGTCAAGGCGACCAACGGCCAGCTGGTCGAACGGGCCGTGCAGATCACCGAGCTGCTCGGCGCCTCGGTCGCCACGCCGGACCAGGCACGGGCCCGGCTCGGCCTGAAGCCGCGCGTCTGAGCCTCCCTCCCCCGCCCCTCTCCCCCTTGGAGCCGCACTCCCATGCCCGAAAACAGCCCCGAATCCAGCCCTGAGACCGCCCCTGCAACCCCTCCCACCCCCGAGGCCGTACGCCGCGTGGCCTGCATCGGCGCCGGCGTCATCGGCGGCGGCTGGGTCGCCCACTTCCTGGCCCGCGGCTACGACGTCACCGCCTGGGACCCGGCCGACGATGCCGAGGAGAAGCTGCGCCGCCTGGTCGCGGCCGCCTGGCCCGCGCTGGAGCGGATAGGTCTGGCCGAGGGCGCCTCCCAGGACCGCCTGACGGTGGCCCCCACGCTCGCCGAGGCCGTCGCCCACGCCGACTTCGTCCAGGAGAGCGCCCCGGAGAAGCTGGAGTTGAAGCGCTCGCTGCTGGCCGAGCTGGCCGCCGCCACCGCGCCCGGCGTCGTGATCGCCTCCTCCACCTCCGGCTACCCGATGACCGACATGCAGCCCGCCCACGGGGCGGCGGCCGACCCCGGCCGCCTCGTCGTCGGCCATCCCTTCAACCCGCCGTACCTCATCCCGCTGGTCGAGGTGGTCGGCGGCGAGCGGACCGACCCGGACGCGGTGGCGTGGGCCTCGCGGTTCTACGACGTGGCCGGCAAGTCCGTCATCACCATGGACCGCGAGCTCCCCGGCTTCATCGCCAACCGCCTCCAGGAGGCGCTCTGGCGCGAGGCGCTGCACATGGTCGCCAACGGCGAGGCGACCGTCGAGGACATCGACGCCTCGATAACCGAGGGGCCGGGCCTGCGCTGGGCCTTCATGGGCCCCTGCCTGACCTTCGCGCTGGCCGGCGGTGAGGGCGGCATGGCCCATATGCTCGACCACTTCGGCCCGTCCCTGAAGTCCCCCTGGACCCGTCTGGAGGCGCCGGAGCTCGACCGGACGCTGCGGGATGCGATGGTCGACGGCTGCGAGGCGGCCGCGGGCACGCGCACCTACGCGGACCTGGTCGCCGAACGCGACCAGGGCGTCATCGACGTGCTCCGGGCGACCGGCCGGCTGGGGAGCGGCCGGCGATGAGCGGCCCTCTCCCCCTGTACCGGCAGCGGGTCCGGGACGAATGGATCGACTACAACGGCCACCTGAGCGAGGCGTACTACGTCCTGGTCTTCGGGTTCGCGACGGACGCGCTGATGGACGCGGTGGGCCTCGACGCCGGCTACCGCAACCGGTCGGGCTGCTCCCTCTACACGGTCGAGGCACACGTCCGCTATCTCGACGAGGTGCCGCGCAACAGTCAACTCGCCGTCCGTACCACGGTGTTGGGTGTCGACACCAAGAAGGTCCGCTTTCTGCACGAGATGTACGTGTGCGACACCGCGTCCGGTGAGCCCGCCGGGGACCCGGTGGCGACGGAGGAGCTGTTCACCCTGCACGTCGACCAGGGTGCGGGCCGGGCGGCGGCGCTGCCGAATGCGGCGCGCGACCGCCTCGCCGGCCTGACGGGACCCGCGCCCGCATGGGCGGGCCGCGGGATCCGGGCGGTCTGAGCCGCCGCCGGCCGCCGCCCGCACCCGTGGGAGCGGGCGGCGGCCGGCAGGGCGGTGGGCCGGTGCGGCCTCCTTCCTCGTGCCGCGGCCGTCACGACCCGGCGCCGGTGCGACCCTGGACCCGGGGATCACCCCGCACCGCTCACCGACAACGGGAGGCGCTCATGACCACCACCCCCGGCCACCACATCGAAGTCGCCCAAGGCACCGACCACATCCGCGTGGCGATCGACGGACGGATCCTGGCCGACACCCACCGCCCGCTCCTCCTGACGGAGACCGGCTATCCGGTGCGCTACTACCTCCCGCCCGAGGATGTCCGCACCGACCTGCTCGTCCCGTCCGACACCCGCACCGTCTGCCCCTTCAAGGGCACCGCCTCCTACTGGTCACTTCCCGGTGGCCCGAAGGACATCGCGTGGGCCTACCCTGAGCCGCGCCCCGAGGTGGCGGACATCAAGGACCATCTCTGCTTCTACGAGGCGGAGTCGGTCTGATCCACAGCGGATCCCGACGAGGTGCGGAAGGGCGCACGGAGCGACGCACGGAACACACTCCGGAACCACGTCGCAGAGACGACAGGAACGTTTCCTGACAGTTCCGCCGCCTTCTTGACGCGTACATGGCCGCCCGCCAGGATTTCTGGGGACGGCTCCCCCACGCCGACCCAGGAGACGGATATGACGTCGACCTCCCGCGCCAGCACGCACCACCCCAGGACCCCGCCGAGGAAGCGCCCGCGGCTCACCGACCCCCGCTGGGGGCTCCCCGCCGCGGGCGCGGCACTCGCCCTCGTCGGCGGGGCGCTGCTCTGGTCGCCCGCCGGGCGCGCCGACGCGGCACCGGAGCAGGCGGCCGGCGCCCGGGCCGGCGGGTTCACCGCCGTGGCCGCGGGCGATATCGCCGAGCGGTGCACCGCCGACGACAGCGACTGCGCGCACCCGAGGACCGCGGCGCTGGTGAAGAAGATCAACCCGGCGTTCGTGCTGACCATGGGCGACAACCAGTACGACAACGCCCGGCTGAAGGACTTCAAGAGCTACTACGACACGAGCTGGGGCGCCTTCAAGGACAAGACGCATCCGGTGGCCGGCAATCACGAGACCTACGACCCGGCCGGTGAACTCGCGGGCTACAAAGCCTATTTCGGGTCCGTCGCCTACCCGAAGGGCAAGAGCTACTACAGCTTCGACCAGGACAACTGGCACTTCGTCGCGCTGGACTCCAACAGCCTGGACTCCGCGCAGACCAACTGGCTGAAGGCCGATCTGGCCGCCAACTCCAAGAAGTGCGTGGCCGCCTACTGGCACCACCCGCTCTACTCCTCCGGCGAGCACGGCAACGATCCGGTCAGCCGCCCGGTCTGGAAGCTGCTCTACGACGCCAAGGCCGAGCTGGTCCTCAACGGCCACGACCACCACTACGAGCGCTTCGCGCCCCAGAGCCCGGACGGCAAGGCCGACGCGAACGGCATCGTCGAACTCCTCGGCGGGACGGGCGGCGCCGACCCGTACAAGATCGAGGAGGTCCAGCCCAACAGCGAGAAGCGGCTGACCGACACCTTCGGCGTGGTGAAGCTCGACTTCACCGACGACGGGTTCTCCTGGGACCTGGTGGGCACGGACGGCAGCACCAAGGACAGCAGCCCGAGCTACCGGTGCCACTGAGCCCGCGGCCGGTGCGCGCGACCCACGGGCGGCCCGACTGATGTACCTCGCGACCACCGACGCGGCCGCGACGGTGACGAAGGTGACGCGCGGCCGCATCGCGGGGCCGGTCCTGGCTCTCGGCGCGGTCAGCCTCGTCACGGACATCTCCTCCGAGATGGTCACCGCCGTCCTGCCGCTCTACTTCGTCCTCCAACTCGGCCTCTCCCCACTTCAGTTCGGGTTTCTCGACGGCCTCTACAACGGCGTCACGGCGCTGGTACGGCTGCTGGGCGGGCACGTGGCGGACCGCGGCGGGCGACACAAGCTCGTCGCCGGCACGGGCTATGCGCTCTCCGCGCTGTCCCGCCTCGGACTGCTGCTCGCCGGCGGCGGCACGGTGGGGATCGGCGCCTCGCTCGCCGCGGACCGCATCGGCAAGGGTGTACGGACCGCGCCGCGCGATGCGCTGATCTCCCTCAGCGCCCCGCCGGACATGCTCGGCCGGGCGTTCGGCGTCCACCGCGCGATGGACACCACCGGCGCCCTGCTCGGCCCGCTGGCCGCCTTCGCCCTGCTGTGGGCCACCGCGGACGCCTATGACGCGGTGTTCGTCGTCAGTTTCTGTACCGGGCTGCTGGGTGTGCTGCTGCTGGTCGCCTTCGTACCGGGGCGCACCGCGCAGCCCACGGCGCGGCCGCCGGCACCCGCCGTCGGACCGCGTCCCCGCGCGCGGCTCCTCACACCGCTGCGCGACCCCGCCTTCCGGCGGATCTTCGTGTCCGCGGCGCTGCTCGGTGCGGCGACCATCGGCGACTCGTTCCTCTATCTGCTGCTCCAACGCCGACTGGCGTTCGCGGTGAGCTGGTTTCCGCTGCTGCCGCTGGGGGCCGCCGCGGTCTATCTGCTGCTCGCGGTGCCGGCCGGGCGACTCGGAGACCGGATCGGGCGGCGGGTGCCCTTCCTGTGCGGGCACGCCGCACTGCTCGGCGGATACGGGCTGCTGGCGGCCACGGACGTCGGCCCGGTGCTGCTGGTGGGCGTGCTGCTCCTGCTGGGGGTGTTCTACGCGGCGACCGACGGCGTCCTGATGGCGCTCGCCGGTCCCGTGCTGCCGTCCGCGCGGCGGGCGAGCGGGATGGCGCTGCTGCAGACCGGACAGGCCCTGTGCCGGCTGCTGGCGGCCGCCGGCTTCGGCGCCGCCTGGACCCTGTGGGGCGCCCGGCCCGCCCTGCTCCTCGCGATCGCGGCACTGGCAGCGGCGCTCGCCGCGGCCGTCGCCCTGCTGCCCCGGCCCGACGAGCCCGCCGGGCGTCCGGCGCGCGGGCTGTCCCGCCCATGACCCCGTCGCACCCGAACCGATCGAAGGGACCGACGCCCTTGTCCGCGACTCCGTCCACGGAGCAGCCCGACGCCCCTGCCCTCCGGGCCCGCCCCTCCCCAAGGCCCGCCGCCCTCTCCCACCGCGCCCGGATCGTCGCCGTGGCGACGGCCGCCGCGCTCCTCGCCACCCTCGCCGTCGTGTACACCGTGCACGCCGCCCGGCGCGCCGAACCGGCCGACGCCGTCTCGGCCTTCGGGCTCGACCACGGCCGGCTCTACTTCCGCAGCACCGGTGCCGGGTCCGGCCGGATCGCCCGGCTGCCCGCCCGGACCGGAGCCGCCACCCGTGCGCCGGCCCGCACCACCGGCGGCCCCGCCTGCGCGCGCTTCCACGCCGCCGCGGGCACCGGCCTCTGCCTGCAACGCCGCCCCGGCATCCCGCCCAGGTCCTACGCGGTGGTGCTGGACCGGCGGCTGCGCGAGAAGCGGCGGATCGCGCTCACCGGGATCCCCAACCGGGCCCGCGTCTCGGCCTCCGGACGGATGCTGTCGTGGACCATGTTCGCCACCGGGGACTCGTACGCCACGACCGCGTTCTCCACCCGCACCTCCCTCCTCGACACCCGCACCGGCTACCTCATCAAGAACATGGAGGAGATCCCCCTCACCCTCCACGGCCGCCGCTACCACTCCCCCGACGTCAACTACTGGGGCGTCACCTTCGCCCGCGACGACAACCGCTTCTACGCGACGGTCTCGACGAAGGGGAAGACCTACCTCGTCGAGGGCGACATGCGGAAGTGGACGGCGCACACCGTCCGCGAGAACGTCGAATGCCCCTCGCTCTCCCCCGACGACACCCGCCTGGCCTTCAAGAAGCGGGTGCGCGAGGGAGCCACCGATCCCTGGCGGCTGTACGTCCTGGACCTGCGCACCCTGCGCGAGCACCCGGTCGGCGAAACCCGCAGCGTCGACGACCAGGCCGCCTGGCTGGACGGCCGCACCCTCGCCTACGCCCTGCCGGGGCGCGCGGGCCGCCCCTACGACATCTGGACCGTACCGGCGGACGGCGGCGGCACCCCGGCCCTGCGGGTGCCGGACGCCTCCTCGCCGGCTGCCGTCCCGTAGGACGGGGCCGGCCCATCTCCCCGCCCCCGGGGCGACGCGCGCGGACCGCACGGCGCACAATCGAGGGGTGAGCGGCACGGAGGAACGAGACAACAGGCCCGGCGGGCCCGACACGGGCGGCGATCCGGCCTGCTGGCTGCACCGGGTGTGCGACGCGTGCGGACGGATCCGCGAACAGCCGGACGGCGACGCGTGCGAGCACTGCGGCGCCGGGCCGGAGACCGCCGCCGGGCCGGAGAACGCCGCCGCGCCACCGCCCGTCGCCCCGTCCCGCCCCCGGGACCGTGACGAACAGGGCCGGGCCCGAAACGCCCGGCCCCGGGACGGGCTCGGCCGTCCGCTGCCGTACGGCTCCCCTGGCGTGGCGCGACAGCCCGAGGGGGTTCCCCGGACCCCCGCACAGGCACTGGCCGAGGCCCAGCAACTGCTCGACGACGGGATGCCGTTCCATGCGCACGAGGTCCTGGAGGACTCCTGGAAGGCCGCGCCGGAGGCGGAACGGGGGCTGTGGCGGGGGCTGGCCCAACTCGCGGTCGGCCTCACACACGCGGCACGCGGCAATGCCTCCGGTGCCGCGTCGCTGCTCGGCAGGGGCGTGACGGCCCTCGCGCCCTATGCGGACGCCGCCCCGTACGGCATCGACATCGCCGGACTGACGTGCTGGGCAACGGAGTTGACCGGGCGGCTGGACAGCTCCACCGCCCCGGTCCAGGCAGCCGGGTCGGCGCCTCGGCTGCTGCGCGACCCCCGGTAGCGGACTTCGCGGCGCCGACGTCGACGTGGCCCCCCTCTCGTTCGGATCACCGGCGGACAGAGGGAGAGGGGGTGGCCCCGGAACACGTACGGCGTTCCGGGGCCACCCCGCTCGTGCGGACGAACCCGCCGGGCGACCGGAGACGAAACGGCCTACGCCGCCTCCTCCGGAGTCCCGCGCCGCCGGCGGTGCCGTCGACGGATGAACGTGCCGGCCAGGGCGAGCGCCACGGCGCCGAACCCGCCTCCCCACAGGGCGGCGGCGGAGGCGCCGCCGGACGCCGGAGGCGCGGCCTTCACCTTGACGGTGTCGGTGGTCAGCGTGCGTATCCTGCTGTCGTCCCCGGGAACGGTGCCCACCGTGCGCAGGGTGTCGATCGGTCGGGCCTTCGCGGCGCTGTCGAAGCCCCAGTCCAGCAGGGCTCCCGCCTCCTTGTAGACCGCGTTGTTCTCCCCGGACTGCGGGTTCATCACGGTGACCAGGAGGGTGCGGCCGTCCCGGCGGGCGGCGGCGACGAGGGTGTTGCCGGCGTTGGTGGTGTAGCCGTTCTTGACGCCGATGATGCCGGGGTAGCGGGTCATTCCGTGGGAGCCCGACAGCAGCCGGTTGGTGTTCTCGATCTGGTTCACGCCCTCCTTGGTGGGGAACCCCGCACGGGCGGTGGCGCAGTAGCCTGCGAAGTCGGCGTTGGCGAGACCGGCCCGGCCGAAGACGGTCAGGTCGTACGCCGAGGAGACCTGCCCCGGCGTGTCGTAGCCGTCCGGGGACTTCACGGAGGTGTCACGGGCGCCGAGCTCGCGGGCGGTCTGCTGCATCTCCTTGGCGGTGGCGTCCCAGCCGCCGTTCATCGACGCCAGGACGTGGACGGCGTCATTGCCGGAGCGGAGGAAGACCCCGCGCCACAGATCGGCGACCGTGTAGCGGCCGCCCTGTTCGACGCCGACGAGGCTGCTGCCGTCCCCGACGCCTTCGAGGTCGGTGGCGCTCACCTGGCGGACGGTGCCCGCCGTGAACTTCGGGAGCACGGTGACCGCGAAGAGCGTCTTGAGGGTGCTGGCCGGGGGGAGTCGGCGGTGCGGCGCCTTGGCCGCGAGGACATCGCCGGTGCCGGCGTCGGAGAGCATCCAGGAGCGGGCGGAGAGCCCGTCCGGCAACTCCGGCGCGCCGGGCGACGTGACGGGCCGGACGCCCGCGCCCTGCACGGCGGGCCGACGGCTCCCCGGTCCGGCGGCCCCGGGGTGGGCCTCGGCAGGTATGGAAGTCAGGGTGATACCGGCGACAGCGAGTGCCGCGACCGCGGCGGCCCTTCCGGAATACAGCACGTCGGTTGCCATGCCGTCACGCTAAGAACGGCCACGGCGGCCCGCAGCGTGGATGCGCCAGACGGACCAAGGGCGCGCCGGGCGCTCGGCGTGTCGCGTCGTGGACGCGGGTCGCATCTGCAAACAGCGACCCGCCCGGTGCGACGGGGGATGCACACCGGGCGGGTCTCAAGACCTTTTTACCGCATCGGAGGGTGGTTATGCCTCAAAAACTTGTTCGTTTCTCGATTTCCAGGTGACGGGCAGCGAAATCAGGCCACGCGCGCGCAACGACCGTCGGCGGCGCAGATCGCCCTGCGCCACGCCCCGTCGCAGTCCCGGAAACCGGCTGATGAGCGCGCCGAGGGCGATCTCGGCCTCCATCCGGGCCAACGGGGCGCCGAGGCAGCGATGGATGCCGTGCCCCAGCGCGAGGTGCCCGGAGAGGTCCCGGTGGGGGTCGAACGTGTCCGGATCGGGGAAGCGGGCCGGGTCGCGGTTCGCGGAAGCGATGCCGAGCAGCACGGTCTCCCCGGTCCGGATCCGTACGCCGCCGATCTCCAGGTCCTCCGTGGGGAACCGGCGGATCGCCAGCGGCGCGGGCCCGTCGTGACGCAGGAACTCATCCACGGCCTGCGGTAGTTCGTGGGGGTGACGGAGCAACCGGTCGTACAGGTCCGGATGTTCGAGCAGCGTGAGCGCGGCGTTGCCGATGAGGTGGACGGAGTTCTCGTAGCCGGCGAAAAGGATCAGGAAGGCGAGGGAGGTCAGTTCGTCCTCGGTGAGCCGGTCGCCGTCGGTGTCGTCCGCTCCGTCGCGTACCGCGATCAGGTCCGAGAGCAGATCGTCGCCCGGCGCGGCGCGCTTGCCGGCGATCAGGCCGGTGAAGAACTCCAGCATCGCCCCGATCGCCTGCTTCATCAGCTCCGGCCTGGTGGGGTCGGGTGTGATCAGGGCGTCCGTCCAGGCCCGGAAGTCGTGCCGGTCGCGCTGCGGGACGCCGAGCAGGTCACAGATCACGATGACCGGCAGCGGCCCCGCGTAGTCGGCGATCAGATCCGCCGGGCCGCCCCGCGCCTCCATGGCGTCCAGCAGCTCGTCGGCGATCCGCCGCACGGGCTCCCGGAGCGTGTCCATCCGGCCCGTGGTGAAGGCCTTCACCACCAGGCGGCGCACCCGGGTGTGCTCCGGCGGATCCATGTTCAGCAAGTTGGCGTCCAACGCGGGCGGCAGCGAGAAACCCCGGTAACCGCCGGGCGCCGCATGGCGCTTGTCCAGGGACAGCCGCGGATCGGCCAGCGCGTCGCGGACGTCGTCGTAACGGGTGACCAGCCAGGCGGGGTGGCCGTCGGGTCCGGTGATCCGGTGCACCGGACCCGACGCGCGGAGCGCGGCGGACGCGGCGTGGGGGTCGTCGAGGAGGGGCGTCACGTCGATGGGGGCATCGGGGCCGGGCTCGGCGGTGTTCTGCATGGAGCCCGACTCTAGACGGCTGCCTCCGGGTGCGCCGGGCGCGTGACGCGGCCCGCGACGGCCGGGCGGCACCGGCGCCTACGGACCGGTGCCGCCCCCGTCGTACGGGTGGCCCGGACCCCCGTGCCGGGCCACCCTGTCTGTGTGGTCGCGCCGCCGCTATCCGGACGACACGGAGCTGCGCTGGCGCAGTTCGGTGAGCACGGTCTCTATCAGCGGCGAGTGATAGACATCCGCGACCAGCGCCAAGTGTTCGTACTCCGCGGTGAGTTCGGCACCCTCCGCGCCGGTGGCAGTGCCGGTGGCGACCACCACGCTGTCGGCTCCGTGGGTCGGTGCATGGCCCACCGAGCGGTTCTCCAGCCCGCGGCGGAGCGCAACGGCTTCCGCGACCGCGGCCAGCTGCCGGTCGTCGAGCGACACACCGCGGGCCCGCTCCCGGGCGATGTCGACGGCGTCGTACTCGACATGGCGGCGGATGCCGCGCTGGACGTCCCGGATCTCCGCCATCTGCCGGTTGGCTCGCCATTCCAGGTCGGCGAACGGCCACCGGCCCGCCCAGTTCGACCGTTCCATGGTGACCTCGGGGGTGTCCGCGGTGACGGTCCGCCAGAGCGGGGAGAGGCGGCGCAGCCGGCGCCAGGCGGCGGCCCGGGGGCCGGCGGCGGGCAGGGCGAATCCGGCGAGCACCAAGATCGCCGCGACCGAAGCGCTCAGCGGGGCCACGCCGTTGGAGAGCCAGAGCACCGGGTGGCCCGTCCAGGAGAGGACGAATCCGATGACCTTGCAGGCGCAGTAGACCAGGCCGAGCCAGCAGCCCGCGCCCAGCAGCCGTAGGCCGCGGGCCAGCCAGGTGGTGCCGAGCCGCCCGGCATAGCGCGGGCAGAGCGTCCCCAGGCCCGCCAGGCTCGCGCCGAAGACGGCCAGATACAGGACCAGGAAGAGCATCACGCCCGGCGAGTCCGTGTAGGCCGTGCTGAAGTCGCGGGGATGCTCCACGGAATCCGGGCGGCCGACCGCGAAGCCCGTGACGGCGACCGCCCACAGCGCGGCCACCGCACCGACGGCGGCGCGCGCCCGGGTGCGCGCGCGGGCCCGGGCGGCTTCCCCCTCGCCCGCCGTCCAGCGCAGCAGCAGCACCAGCGCGCCCGCGGCGAACACCACGACGGAGGAGTAGAGGAAGACCATGGCGAGGTTGGCCACGCCGGTCAGCCGGTCGAAGAGGCGGTAGAGGGAGGGCGCGGAGAACAGGAAGACCGTGGCCACCCCGCCGGTCATGACACAGGTGAGGCCGAGGTCGGCGTTGGCGCGGTCGCGGAACCAGGCGGCGGCCTTGTAGCCGACGAGGGCCCAGGCGACCGCCGCGAAGGCGAGGTAGATGACGTCAAACACCCCGGGGACCCCCGTTTCCGGCCGCATCCGTCTCCTGCTGGTGCCGGATGTGCTGGAGCGCCGGGCCGAGCGCCGCCGCGAGTTCGGCCGCCGTTCCCTCCAGCGGCACATCCCGCTCCCCCGCCGACGGGGCGACCCGCTCCATCAGCAGCGTGCCCAGCACCTCGGTCTCGCGCTCGGCGAGGTTGTCGTACCCGTGGTGCCGGGCGAGTCCGGCCGTCAGCCCGAGTCGGCGCATGGCGGTGGCCACGTCGACCGACGGCGTCCACATCCGCAGGGCGTCCTCCGTAATGGCCGGATCCTGCGCATGCCCCAGCAGCAGATGGCTCAGCTCGTGCAACACGATGTGCGTCTGGTGCCAGGGGGACGTCTTGAGCTCGAAGAAGACCCAGTAGCCGTCGTCCGTGGACGCGGTCATCCCCGAGACCACCCCGCCCAGGCTCATCGGGACCATGTGCACCGGCCGTTGCACCCGCGCGGCGACGATGTCGCACATCTCCCGGAGATCGATGGCGGCGGGCAGCGCCAGCTCCCTGATCAGCTGCTTGCACCGCCTGCGTATCTGCCCCACTCGCATGGTCGTCCCGTCCTCGTGTCCCATCCGCCGCCAGAAGGCGAAGATCTGGTCGGGCCCGACGGTGGGCATCGGATCACTCCGCACACCGCTCACCACCCTCATCCGGCGGATCGGCCGGCAGGTTCATCTGCCGCCGGAACTGGGAGATGATCGTCGTCAGGCTGTCCTGCACCTCCGGCGGCAGCCCCACGGAGCGCAGGGCGATGGCCCGCACCCGCTGGTCGCGCATGGCCGCCAGGAAGCGGACCTCCTCCTCCACCCGCGCGGCCTGTGGCTGCGAGAGGTCGCCCAGCAGATAGCCGACCGGTACGGCGAAGAACCTGGCGAGCGCGCGCAGCAACTCCGGACCCGGGTTGGTGCGCCTGCCGTTGCGCAGCATCGACAGATACTGCTCGGTGACCTTGACGCCGCCGTACTCCGCCGCGTCGCCGCTGATCTCGTCGGCCACAAAGGAGTTGGTGTACGGAGCACCGGCCGGATGCATGTGCGCGAAGAGATGGTTGAGCCGTTCCGCGAGCGTGCTGCTCGCCTCCGCGGGCCCGTCACCCCCGACCGTCATGCCATCGCCCCGCCCTCCGGACTCCTTCGGGCCCCGCGGCCACCCACCAGGCCGAGCCCAACGAACAGTTAAGGACGCCGGGACCTCTGTCGACATCCTGTCACGGGAGGAACGCCCCGCACCAGTCCACTTACGGACAGTGAGGAGCGCCGGACTTAACCGGGAGTTGAGTTCACCCTGCGCATCGGCAGCCCTCGGCAGCCCCTGCCGTCCCACCGGCCACCTTCCCTCTCGGCCACACCCGGCACCCGCCGGGTCCCGGAGAATTCCCTACGCCGCGTCCCAGGTCGGGGACCTGCGCCTCGCCCCGCCCTGGGCGACATTGCCGTGGCCACCGTCAACTACCGCATCGGGCCGCCGGGTTGCCTCCATCTGCCGGGCATCGGCGCGGACAACCCGGGCCTGCTGGACCGGACCGCCGCGCTGCGCTGGGTGGCCACCAACCTCGCGGCGTTCGGCGGCGATCCGACGCTGGTCACCGTGGCCGGCCAGTCCTCGGGCGCGTACGGCGCCCTGCTGCCGGCGCTCTCCCCCGAGGGCGGCCCGCCGGTGCGCCGGGTGATCGCCCAGAGCGCGCCGCTGAGCCTGCCGCTCCAGGACCCGGAGCAGGCCGCCGCGACCGCCGTCAGCCATCTGCGACTCCTCGGACGGCGAGCCGTGAGCGGGGAGCAGTTGGGGAGGCACGGAAGGGGCGCGGGGACCCAGGGTCGGCGCGCCCGCCCAACAGAGGAGGACCGGGGCCCGAGAGGCGAGGAGCGCGGCCGGAGAACGGGGCCGGAGACGACCGAGGGCCGGTTTCCACTTCCGTGGAAACCGGCCCTGATCTGCGACGTAAAACGTCGGGACGACAGGATTTGAACCTGCGACCCCTTGACCCCCAGGAGCAGGGGTCATCCCTTTTGTCTGCGTATACAGCCAGAAATGAGGGAGCATGGCGCGCGGCGACGTGCGTGCCGTTCAGGTGTGCGGAAACCGTGTGGTCCCCAACTGGTCCCCATAGGGCACGTTCCGTTGGCCAGCGATCGCCGCAACAGCAAGGCCGACACCGCGCAACGGTGACTCATCCGACAGTCGTGTCTGTTGGACGAGGGTGGGGCGGCCGGGCTCTCGGAATCCGGCCGTATCCGGGACGTTGGAACGGAGGTGAGGTGGCGGGGTTAGTGAGGTGCCGCTTCAGTGGGCGGGGAGACGGAGGCAGACGAAGTCCTTCGTCGTGAGGACGCCGAGGAGGTCTTCGCCTGCAAGGGCGACGGCGTCCACCCTGGCACCAGGATGGACACGGAAGGTCACTCGATCGGCGTCGGCATCCAGGAAGATCAGGCTCTGGTCGGGGCGGACGACGAGCACGAGACGGCGGCCGTGCACGGTCAGCAGCCGGAGGACCGGGTATGCGCGGCGGTGGCTCATGTCCTCGTAGCGCCACAGCGGCTTGCCCGAGAGGGCGTGGAACACCGAGATTCCGCCGTCGAGCAGGACACCGATCACCGGTTCGCCGCGCCACAGGCCCAGGTGATGGCCACTCAGCGGAGGGGCGGAAGACCCGAACAGAGAGAAACCGAGCCCGCCGTCCGGGAAGGAGTAGACCTGGATCCCACCGCCATGTGCGTGCGGCACTGCAGCGAGCAGGTTTCCCTCGTGTTCGACATACTGCACCGATACCCCGTTGCCGCGTGTGTGCCACTGCCCGACCAGCTCTCCGTCCAACGACCATGCTCTGAACCAGTTGCTGTGCGGGCCGACGATCACGTCCTTGCCCTGGAGCTGGCCGAGTCCTGGTGTCAGGCGGTTCGGGAGCCGCAGGTCACGCAGGTCTTTGTCGAGGAAGGTCACGTGGGTCGGGCCCCAGAACAAGTCCTGCCAGCTGTATCGCAGGGGTGGCAGTTCCGGGTGGCCGACTGTGCGGTGGTTCGAGGCCGCGTGCCCGCGCGGGGGAGTCACATCGTCCCCCGTGGCGGCGTCGAGGAACCTGTCGAGGAAGAAGAACGACTGACGGCCGGCGTACTGACCGGTGCTCAGGGTGGGCCAGAGCCGGTTGTGGTGTTTCCGCCGGCTCGGCGGACCCGCCGGTGACCGCAGGGTCCACACCCTCGGAGTGGGGCTGTCGCCCTGCCAGGACAGGACGTGATGTCCTTGGGTGTCTGTCAGGACATGGCGAAAGAACGCGGGGGATCCACTGATCGTGGCGGCGGCCCGCAGGCGGCCATCGAGGCCGACGACACCGAGCTCGTCGTCGGGTTCTCCGTAGCAGAGCAGGAACTCGCCGGAACTCCGTCCATTCGGCCAGAGTGCTGCTGTGCACGGTCCGCTTGCGTTGCCCTTCCATCGCCACCGGCGGACTCGCGAGCGTCGAGACCACCCACGTCCTGTCCTCCCATACAGCCACGGAAAGGATCACGTCGCCCTTGGCGCGGCGTGGATGGGAGGACCTCGTCACCTGCCACCCGGCGCTCGGGTCGACGACCCACTCCCAGATCCGTCCGTGACCCACGCTGTCCACGTCATTGCCGGCGATCACCACCACGAGTTGCCCCGCGCGCATGCCCATGCCGATCCGCCAGCCGCCGCGTGAGCTGTACCACCACGGGGGTGTGCGTCCGACCTGGGGCACCGGGACACGCGCCAGTTTTCTGCCGTCGGTCGGATCCACCAGAAGGATCGCTCCGGGTTCCAGCAGCGCCACGACGGGCCGACCTTCGACGTCCGTGACGGCCCACGCGAACGCCCGAGTCGGCACCGAGGGTCCTGCGGGGGCGAGGGTACGCAGATCGAAGAGCCCGAGCACCGCCCGGGAACCGAACCCCTCCTGGGCGCCGGACAGTACGAGGAGCCGCGAGGACTCCGCACCGGGCAGCGGGGCGAGAGCCCGAACGGGATGATCGGCGGCGCCCGGCAGTTCGCCCAGGCTCGTTCCCGTGGCGAAGTCCCACAGCCGTACCCGGTTGGGGGTCTCCGCCGTGACGACCACCTTCCGGCCGTCGAACTCCAGCAGGGTGACAGCGGTCACCTCACCCTCGTAACTGCCGATCGCCCGGTAGCCCGCAGCCCTGTCGTCGAGGGGCACGGTCCACTCGGTGTCCCACGGCAGACGCTCGCCGCCCCGGGCCTCTGCCGCTTCGGCGAGCTCATGGGCGCCCGATTGGAGCGCGGACAGCCGGAGTTGGGCCAGCCGGGCCCGTGGATCGGGTTCCCGGGACAGCTCCGGTCCCACCTGCTCGTAGACGGCCCGCGCGGCTCTTCCCGGAGTGGACCGTACGGACGGCAGCCCCCGTTGCAAGGCCGTCGGTTCGGCGTGGACCAGAAATCCCGGGTCGCATACCAGGTCGTCGAGGAGGCCGCAGCCCGCGGCATGGGTGGCGAGGTGGGCCAGGACGTAAGGGTCCGCTCCCGACCAGTCGCGCAGGCCCGCTGCCGCATCGGTGGGGACGAGGGAGAGCAGGACGCGAGTGACGGCAGTCAGGGCACCAAGTGCCGCGTCCGCGCGCAACTCGTCCGCGAACGACTCATGGTAGAGGCGGTAGACCGAGCGACCGCCGGCGTCCAGTTCCTCGACGATGTACGCGCCCGCAGCCCGCATCACCCACCGGATGTCGTCCGACGTCACCGGGACGCCCGTCAGCTCCGAGGCGACCGCCGGCCACACCGTGGCACTGGGCAGCCCCGCACCCTGGGCCAGAGCGAGGGGAAGCAGCAGGGAACGGGCACGGTCGGCGTGTTCGTGAAGCTGGTCGCGCAGGACCCAGCGGAAGACGGGGCCAGCTGTGAGGGACGGTCTGTCCGTGGGACGCGGGATCTGCTGCCGCCAGCCAGGGGTTTTGGTGTCGAGAGGGCCGGGGCGGTGGGCGAGAGCCCGAGCGATCAAACGGGCGACGAGGTAATTGTTGCCCTCGGCGTGCGCGGCGATCGCCTCGGCGACCTGCCGGGAGCCGGCAACGCCCTCGTACGCTCCGGTACTGCCGAGACCGTCGGGGGCCCGGAGCGCCGCGCCGGCCTGCGGGTGCACCACAGCCAGCCGAACCTCGGCGCCCGCGCTCTGGTCGACTCCGGCACCTTCGCCCACGGTTCGCCCGAGGACATCGCCGAGCAGTTGGCCGAATACGGTCGGGCGGGCGTGGACGAAGTTGTCGTCAACGTCGCTGGCGTGTACTCCGAACACGGACACCCGGACGCCGTGCAGGACCTCCAGGACATCCTCGCCGCGTGCCGGGAGAAGGAGCAGACACACGATCAGGTGCGGGTGTACGGGCACGCCGAGGCGCCGCCCGGTCGCACGCAGGGAGGAGACGCACCACAGTGCCCGACGACATCGCTCGCTGGCTGACCGAGCACGCCAGACCGCTCGGCACGCTGACACCTGGCGCTCCGCACCAGGACCTCGAACCGCTCGGCGACGCCCTGCGGGACGTACGGATCGTCGGTCTGGGCGAATCCACCCATGGCACCCGAGAGTTCTTCCGGCTCAAGCACCGGATCGTGGAGTTCCTGGTGCGCGAGGCGGGCTTCACCACCTTCGCCATGGAGGCCAGCGCGTCCGCCGCCCGCGCCCTGGACGCGTACGTGCGGCACGGCACCGGGGACCCCGCGCGCCTCCTCACCCGCCTGGGGTTCTGGACCTGGCGCACCGAGGAGATGCTCGGCCTCGTCGAGTGGCTGCGTGCCCACAATCGCGGGCTCCCCGAGGGTCGGCGGGTGCGCTTCGTAGGCACGGATCCCCAGCGCTGCGCCGACTCGGTCGAGGCGGTCGCCGCCTTCCTGCGCCGGGTGGCGCCCGAGCGGGTGGATGACGTGCGCGAACTGGAGGTGCTGGCGCAGGCCCGCCCCGCTTCACAGCCCGACCCGGAGCAGGCTCTCCTGCGCCGCGCCGAGGCCCTCGCCGGCTTTCTGGAGGACCACCGGGAGGAGTTCGCCCGGCACACCACGGTGGACACCGCGGACGAGGCCCTGGAGCACGCGCGGATCCTCACCCGCGCCGCCGATCTGGTGACGTGCTCTCCCGACCTGCCCTCCGGGGAGAACAGCGTGTTCGCCGTCCGTGACCGCTACATGGCCGAGGCCGTGGCGCGCCTGGTCGACGACAGCCCCGACGCGCGCGTCATGGTCTGGGCGCACAACGGACACATCGCGAGGGGCACGTACGGAGAGGGGGTGCCCTCGCTCGGCAGCAGACTCCGAGAGCGCTACGGCGACGGCTACTACGCACTGGCCCTGCTCTTCGGCAAGGGCTCCTTCCGCGCCCGCCGCGGCGCCGACCCGCAGGGCCCGCCCCTCCGGCACCGCATCGGCACGGGAATCCGGTCCGTCGAAGCGCGGCTCGCGGACGCCGTCCCCGGCGACTACTACGCCGACCTGCGCGCCGCCGGCCCCTCACCCGAAGCCGCGCAGTGGCTACGCGCCCCGCACACGCAGCGCAGCTTCGGTGCCCACGTGCCACGGTTCGTCTACCGCTTCCACGTGGCACCGCTCGTACCGGCAGAGGACTACGACGGCATCGCCTTCGTCGCCCGCTCCACCTGCTCCCGCCTCCTGCCACCCGCGCAGACCTGAGCACCACCGCTTCAGGGCCACATGGCGAGCGCCGCGTCCAGGGTCAGCTTCCATATCGGCTCGGCTCCGGTGCCGAACGCGGCGGCGAGCGCGTACCCGACGGACGCGTCGTACGGGCCCGGTACGGTGCCCGTCTCCCACTCGGCCGTCACGTTCCCATCCCCCGTCGACGTGAAGACGCTGAGGGGCGTGTCGTCCCGCAGCAGCCGGCTGGTGCCGAGTGACACGGGCACCAGCCGGTGACCGTACCCCTTCGCTCCGGATCCGGCGTCCACCCGGTAGGACCTGCGTGTCAGGAACCCCTTGGAGGGCCGCAGGGATACCGCCGTGCCGTCGACGCTCATCGTCAGACGCCCCGGGTCGCGCGTGCCGATCGGCACATGGCTCTCCAAGGGCGTACCGGCAGCCCGCCGCACGTCGGCCCGCGGCACGCCGTCCCCGTCCACGACGAGCACACCGGTCTCGTGGTCGAGAACGACGCCGACCGCGCCGAAGAGCGGATCGTCGGCGGACATGTACGCGATCGGGTGCATCAACAACTCCTTGCCCGGTGCTTCCCTCGTTGATCGTCAGCTCCGCCAGGATCCGGCACGCGCCCGGACACCGGGTCCGTTACCAGCCACAAAGCGGCCTCGCCGCCTCCCTCGGCCCGGCGGCGGATCTCGTTCGGTGCGGCCCAGGCGAATGCCGTTTCGGCTACTTCGCCAGTGAAGGGCTCGCCCCGATAGAGCAAACGTTGAACATGGTCCATGTCGACATCCGGATCATCAACGTCGATTCGCAGCACAGAAATCATCAGGGGTTCTCGTTATTTGACGACAAGCCGGTGAACTTGTTCGGCGAGGTTCAGAGCTCCCCGCTCAGCACCCGTGCCGAACCCCGTCGATTCCCTGCCGATAGTCCCACCCTGACCAGAACTCCCCTTGCTGACCGGCAAGAACGGCCGCACCCGTACCCAAGGAGCCAGCCTCGGAGCTCCGTGACATCGAAAAGGGCCACTCATCCTCGGCGGAGTAAGCCTGCGTCCCACAGCACTGCCCGCCTCAGCTACTCCCGCATCAGAAGACGACGCGACATCACGTGCCAACTCCTGCAAGGACTCCTTACCCAGAATTCGGCCTCCGCGGGATACTGACCTGCACCCCAGGATGCCTGACGCCCCATCAGGATGTGCGTCACGTACGTCGAACACGCATCAAGGTATCGCCCGTAACGCCCACACCGCACATGACGCGCACGGGAAAAACTCCAGGTCAGACGCCCTTAGCCGCCTTCTCCAACACCACAACGCACTCCACATGATGCGTCATCGGCAGCAGGTCGGCGTACTACTCATGCGCGCGCCACCGACCGCCCCGCCGTTCCGGCCCGTCAGGGCTCCATCCCCTGAGATATGGCTTGAGTTGCTCCGGCGTAGGTTCGCGTGCGTCCGGCACCTTCGGAAGCTCGCTCAAGGGGTCGATCGACCTCACGTACGCCCTTGCCCACTCCAGCCAGCGCCGGGACTGGCTCAGAGTCGCCTCGTCCGCAACGCCGTGAAGCTCGCCAATACGACGTTCCAATGCCGTGCAGTACGCGCTGAGGGCAGCAGACTCCTTCCAGCGGCTGGCCTCTTCGCGTAGTACCTGGGCAAGTTGTTCGCGAACAGCCTGTTCTTTCGCCACCTCCACAGCCGCTCGCCAGCGAACTTCGCGTTCCACAATGGCCTGCTGCTCGTCCTGCCTGCGCCGAACGTCTTGTGCCGCTCGTACCTCGATCTCTCCAAGGACCGCGCCCAGGGCCTCTTCCAGCGTCCGGGTCTTCCGATCTCGCCAGCGGCCGGGCCGGTCGGCCAGGCCATGAGCGAGCTCCAGTACGAGGCGAGAGGAGCGGTCGGGATCCGTGGACTGCGGGAACTCCTGCCTGACACTGACGGTGTAAGCGAGGCCGTCGACAGCAATGTCCACTCCGCCCTCGCGTGGGTGGAAGAACGAGTGGGCCTTCCGCACCTCGTACCCTCGCCGGACCGCCTCAGCCGACAGTCCCTGCAGCAGCTGAAGCGACCTTCGGCGGAGCCCAGACGGCATGACGAGTCGGCGCTCGTCGTCTTTGAGCGCGGTCACGATCGGATGAAGGTTCCCCAGTCGTGAAGGAACAGGAACCGGATCCCCGCTCTCCTTCGGCCGTTGACTCCGCGCATTGGGATGCGGGCCATCCGAAGAAACAGCTCCAGCCCCGGCCCACCGTACGGAACCTTCTCGATGCGCTTGCCCGCCGGTTCCAGGCGTGCCGTTTCGCGTAGTTGACGACGCGCCGCCACTCCGCGACCTCGTCGTCATCAGGGTCGGTGAGCCGAACGCGGCCCTCGGCGACGAGCCGCTCGATCAGCTCATGAGCCTTCGCCCGCCGGGTTCGCGCGACGGGCCTCTCGCTGTAGGGCGTCCGAAGGTTGGCGGGCACTGCGGACTCACTGCCACCAGCGACCGCAGAGTCGTCGTCGATCATCAGACCCCACCATCCCGCAAGGCATCGCTCGAGCGCCAGTCACTCGACATCTAAGCTCCACCGCCGAGCCCGTACTGCCGTATGGAGCCGAAAGGCACCCGTCAGCAGTGGGAGTCCCCTGGGACTTTTCTGGGACTTGCGGCCCCATCAAGCGGCACGAGCGTGAAACAGCCGAAAGGACATTCGCGCAGGTCAGCGTCCATAAATCACCCATCGCGGCAGGTCACCGCGTTCGACGGTCTCTTCCGGGACAACTGAGCATCAGGAACGAGCAGCCCCGCGCAGAGCGTCGCCCGCCCTCGGCACCCCATCGGTATCTCCGAAGCCGCTCGTGCTCGACACCAAGGCGTAACAGGCCGATCTTGCCGCTCACATACGCCACTCGGCGAGACATCTCCCCCAGGACGGCATCCCACCACTCCAGCTGACGGTCAACGGGGCCTCGGCCCAGCAGGGAATGGGCTCACAGGCCCAGCGTCAGGTTCCCGGTCCTGCCCCTTCCCAGCCCCACTCACCCTACGCAGCAGCGAAAGAGCAGCCGTCGACGGCAGGAGTCCTGTGGGCCCCCTGGGAATTCCGGCTGCGTCAACGGACACGGCAGTGAAACATCCCAATGACCTCCTACCGCCGTCCGACTCGGCGGCAACATAGCTCGGAAACGCCGGTTAGCCAAACCGGCGTTTCCGGAGACGATTAATGCGCCAACGTCCGCACCCGAGCACAACCACAGATCGAAGCACTGGCGAAGGCGCGTCGCCGCTGCCTGCCGGAAATTTACCGCGCGTTCTCCGTTCGCGAACTGTGCTGTCCGTCTCTGGACTCTTCCGCAGATCCGTCTAGTGTTCCGTACTCCCCCGGGAATAGCCGCACTTGCCCAATGAACTAATAGCAACCATTGCCAACGCCGAACCGCATCGCGATAAGGAGACCACAGCGAACCCTGCAACTCCTCGCCATCATGCCATCTCGCCTGATAGCCAAGCGCTTCTCCTCACCAGCACCTGGTATTCAACCAACGACCTCGCTGCCTGCCTGCAAGTGGACGTCTCAACCCTGCGCCGCTGGCGCACCGCCCAGCCTCCCCAGGGGCCGCCTTTCGTCACGGTCTCGGAACGCGTCGTCATGTACAGCGCCCTCGACGTCGAGGAATGGCTGCGCCACCGACGTACCATCCCGAGCAAGGGGCTTAATGGCCGATAAGACCAACGTTCCTGCCGGTGTCCGGCTCTCAACCGATATCGAATACCGTCCTGACCGCCCCACTCCCTATCGGGCACGTGTCCGGTGGACCGATCCAACTAGCAAGCGCCGCCAGTCACTGTCCGAGGGAAAGGACAGCGAAGAAGAGGCCCAGGAATGGCTCCAGGCCATCATCGAGGCCGCACAGGCCGGCCTGAGCCCGTCGCTGGCCACCATGAAGCTCACCGAATACGGCGAAGCGAACATGGACCTCGCCCTGCGCGGTCTGGAGTTGAAAACGCTGGACCCCTACCTGTCGGGGTGGCGGATGCGCGTGATCCCCGCCCTGGGCCACCTCGCGGTGCGGATGATCACCAATGGTGTCATCGACCGCACCGTGCAGAACTGGATCGCCGACGAGCACAGCCGCTCCACGGTGAAGAACACCATCGCCGTCCTGGTCCGCGTCATGGAGCAGGCAGTCCGCGACGGCATCATCAAGGTCAACCCCGCCCGGGTGACCGGCTGGCAGAAGCTCTACAAGCAGGCCGAGGACGAACTCCACGACCCACGCGCGCTGGCCCTGCCCGACTGGGAAACCCTCGTCGCGCTGGCTGACGCGCTCGTTGCCGGCTCCCACGACCAGTACCGCGGCTGGGGAGACGTGGTCGTCTTCGCCGCGTGCACCGCCGCACGGATCGGCGAGGTCTCAGGCTGCCGCGTCGGGGACATCGACACCAACCACTGGATCTGGACCGTACGGCGCCAGACCACACCCGCGCCCGGCGGGCTGACCGACAAGGGCACCAAGGGCAAGCGGGCCCGCAAGGTTCCCATCGTCGAGGAGATCCGCCCGCTCGTCGCCCAGCGCGTCCTGTCCGCCCCCAGCGCTACCTGCACCCCGACGTACACAAGATCACGGCCGCCGGGGCGGCGCTCACCGCACACCTCAGCGTGCTCCGCGCACCACGCTCGCTGCCGAGCCCGATCGTCATGACCCGCTGACCCCGGTCAAGAACGCCGGTCCCCAACTGGTCCCCAAGAATGATCAAGAGCGGGTTTCGGATACCCCCGAAACCCGCCCTCATCTGCGACCGTCTCCAGTCGGGACGACAGGATTTGAACCTGCGACCCCTTGACCCCCAGTCAAGTGCGCTACCAAGCTGCGCCACGTCCCGGTTGCCCGATCCGGCCGGAGAGTGTCCGGACCGACCGCGCACGAGAACAATACCGCATGTCAGAGGGTGGGCGCTGCCAGGTTCCGGGGCGGCGGGCCGGCGGGCCGGCCGAGATGAGTATCCGTACTCATGCGCCTGTGTCACGGCGCCGCCACGCTACGCGCATGACTACTCCATCGATTCAGCGGCCGACCACCACGGCGTTCTTCGTCCAGTCCGCGATCTCGTTCGGGCTGTCGCTGGTGGCGCTGATGGTCGGGATCATCAAGCTGCCGGTCGGGCCCTGGGAGCGCGGGTTTCTCGCACTCGGCCTGGTCTTCGTGGTGTCGTCGGCGTTCACGCTGGCCAAGTGCGTACGAGACCGGCAGGAGGTCGAGGAGGTGACGAACCGGGTCGACAAGGCCCGGATCGACAAGATCCTCATCGAGCAGGACGTGTTCAAGCCGGGACAGGTCTGATGCCGCCGGCCGGGGACCGCGGGCGCGCGGTCCCCGGCATCGGAGCTTGACCTCAAGGAAACTTGAGGTTGCACGCTCTCCGTATGACGCACGCAACCACCACCGCACCCGGCTTCGCGCAACTGCCGCAGCTGATGAGCCTGATGACGGGCGACGAGAAGCACGGCCCTGCCGCCACGTCCACTCTCGACACCCTCTGGGTGCTCTACGACCGGGTGCTGCGGGTCTCCCCCGCCACCGTCACGGACCCCGGCCGGGACCGCTTTCTGCTCTCCAAGGGCCACGGCCCGATGGCCTACTACGCGGTACTGGCCGCCAAGGGCTTCTTCCCCACCGCCTGGCTCTCCGGCTTCGGCTCGTACGACTCGCCGCTCGGACACCACCCCGACCGGGAGCTGGTGCCCGGCGCGGAGATCGGCAGCGGCTCGCTCGGGCACGGCCTGCCCCTCGGCGTCGGCACCGCCCTCGGACTGCGCGCCCAGGGCCGGACGGCCCCGGCCGTCTGGGTGCTGACCGGCGACGCCGAACTGGACGAGGGCAGCAACCACGAGGCGCTGGCCTTCGCCGGCGCCACCGCCCTGGACCGGCTGCACACCGTCGTCATCGACAATTCCTCCGCCTCGCACGCCCGGCCCGGCGGCATCGTCGCCCGCTTCGCGGCGGCCGGCTGGTCCGTCGCCACCGTCGACGGCCGTGACCACGAGGCGCTGCACTCGGCCTTCGGCGCGCCGCACCCGGGCCGCCCGCACGCGGTGGTCGCCCGCGTCGAGCCCAAGACCACCTGACCGCCCCGCCCCCTCCCTCACCGCTTCTGCGTCTCCCCCTCCCCCTCCCCCTCCCGAAAGGGCTTCCACGATGGACACCATGCGTGAGCGTTTCGCCTCGGTCACCTCGCGACTGCTGGACGAGGACCCGCGGCTCGCGGTCGTTCTCGCCGAGATCGGCAGGGACGGCTTCGCCGATGCGGCCCGGCGGCACCCGCACCGGGTGGTGAATGTCGGCATCAGGGAGCAACTGCTGGTCGGAGTGGGTGGCGGGCTGGCACTGACCGGGCTGCGGCCGATCCTGCACACCTTCGCCAGCTTCCTGGTGGAGCGCCCCTTCGAGCAGGTGAAGCTGGACTTCGGTCACCAGGGTGTGGGCGGGGTGCTGGTCAGCGCCGGCGGCTCCTACGACTGGCCCAGTGGCGGCTTCACCCATATGGCACCCGGCGATATCGCCCTGCTCGACACCCTCGACGGCTGGACCGTGCAGGTGCCCGGCCACCCGGACGAGGCGGAGGCGCTGCTGCGGCAGGCCGCGGCGGCCGGCGACGACAAGGTGTACGTACGCCTGTCGATGCAGACCAACGCGGCGCCGCGGCCGGTGGACGATGCTCGCTTCCACGCCGTGCGACAAGGCCACCGGGGGGTCGTGGTGGCGGTCGGGCCGATGCTCGACGCCGTCCTCGCGGCGACCGAAGGGCTGGCGGTGACCGTGCTGTACGCCACGACCGTGCGGCCCTTCGACGCGGCGACACTGCGGGCCACGGTCGGGGCCGCCGACGCGGCGGACGTGGTGATCGTCGAGCCGTGCCTCGCGGGCACCTCGACCCGGTTCGCGAACGAGGCTCTTCAGGACCGGCCGCACCGGGTCCTGGGGCTGGGCGTCGGCCACCGGGAACTGCGCCGCTACGGACGGATCGACGAGCACCTGGCGGCACACGGCCTCGACCCGCGCGGCCTGCGGGAGCACATCACCGAGTTCCTGGCGCAGTAGTCCGCCGCGTCAGACGTGCTTGTCCAGCCAGGCCAGCAGGTCGCCCTGGACCTCGTCCCGGTTGGTCTCGTTGAGGATTTCGTGGCGGGCGCCCTCGTACGCCTTCCAGGTGAGGTCGCGGGTGCCGAGGTAGCGGAAGTCCTCCAGGAGCTCGTGGACCAGGGTCAGGCCCTGGTGACAGGGGTCCAGCTCGCCGACGGCGACGTGGACGGGGAGCCCGCGGGGGATGCGGGCGAGGTGGGCGGGGTCGTTCATCTTGCGAATGGCGCGGACCCAGTCGACCGCCAGGCCCGCGCAGAACGCGAAGCCGCAGTCGTCGTCGGCGACATAGAGGTCCACCTCGGCGACGTCGCGGGAGAGCCATTCGTAGCCGGTGCGCGGGGTGAAGGCGTCGTTGAAGGAGCTGAAGTTGCGCGGGATGAAGGGCGAGAGATGGGTCCTGCCGTGGGCGGCGATCTCCTGGTCGAGTTCGGCGACGGCACCGTCGATGTCCAGTCCGGGCAGCGTGCGGAACGTCCCGGAGAGGATCAGGCCGGCGAGGTCGGCGCCGTACTCCTGGGCGTAGTCGCGGGCCAGCAGCGAGCCCATGCTGTGGCCGAGCAGGACCAGCGGGACGCCGGGGTGGGCGGCGGCCGCGTGATCGCCGATGCCCTTGAGGTCCGTGACCATCGCCCGCCAGGCGTCCTCACCGACGACGCCGCGGCCCCCGGTGGCGGGCGCGGTGGCGCCGTGGCCGCGGTGGTCGGAGGCGATGACGGCGTAGCCGTGGCCGGCCAGGAAGCGGGCGAACCGGGCGTAGCGCCTGCCGTGCTCGGCGGCGCCGTGGGCGATCTGGAGCAGGGCCCGGGGCGTACCGGACTCCGGGAGCCAGGTGTAGGTGGCGATGCGGGCGCCGTCGGCGGCCCGGTGCTCGTCCTGCTGCATGGCGTCATCTCCTGACGGCGGTGAGTGTCGCGACCACTCTCTCCCTCCTGGTCACGCTCCGCCAAGGGGACCGCGCGGCGCGGTTACCCCGTGCCCGTGGCGCGTGACACGATCGGGCGGCCCGGCTCCGTCGACTGTGCGGCAAGTCCCTTTCACAGGAGGACCGTTGGACGCCACCGACCGTTGTGAGGATCTGTCACCCGAACCGCTGCCGCTGTCCCGGCGCAGATTCCTGCAGGGCACCGCGTCGGCGGCCGCCACGGCGGGGCTGATCGGGGCCGCCGCCCCCGGTTCCTGGGCGCAGGGCGCCGAGGGCACCGGCGCGACGCTCTCCTTCACGGCCGCCACCAACGGCGCGGCCTCCCTCTCCCCGGCCGGCGACCGGCTGGTGGCCGAGGTCCAGAACGTCCTGTGGTCGCTGCCGCGCGTGGGCGGCACCGCGGTGGCCCTGACCCCGCCCGATCTGGAGCCGACCCGGCCGGTGCACTCCCCCGACGGCCGCCGGATCGCCGTGTGCGCCTACCGGGGCGGCGGCTTCCACCTGTGGCTGCTGCACGCCGACGGCAGTGAGCTGACGCAGCTGACCGACGGCCCCTGGGACGACCGTGGACCCGCCTGGTCCCCCGACGGCTCCCGGATCGCGTTCGCCTCGGAACGCGGCGGCGACGCGGTGACGGGCGGCCCCTACCGGATCTGGGTGCTGGAGGTGGCGACCGAGCGACTGACGCGGGTGACCGGGCTGCCCGGCCAGGACGGGCCCCATCAGGACGGCGCCTGGGAGGACTTCGACCCCTGCTGGTCCGCGGACGGCACCCGGATCACCTTCGTACGGGGCACGGTCACCGGCACCGCGCTGGACTCCCGCATGGTGGCGTCGGTGCCCGCCGACGGCGGCGGCCCGGTGCGCACCGAGCACACCGAGGAGTCCGCCGCCCATGTCATGGTGCCCGCACTGTCCCCCACCGGGCGGCTGGCGTATCTGCGGACCACCGACTATCCGGGGCCCACCTGCACCCTGGTGGTGGACGGCAGGCCGGTCGAGGCCGGCGGGGATGTGGAACCCGTGCCGCCGCGCTGGGTCTCACGGGACGCCCTGCTGCTGACGGTCGACGGACAGTTCCGGATCGTCCCGGTCGACGCTCCGCACCGGGCCGAGACGGTCGCCTTCCGGGCCGAGCTCCCCGTCGAACGCCCGGACTACCGCGTCAAGGACTACGGCTTCGAGCGGGCGGCGGCGGGACCGGTGCACGGGGTGCATCTGCCCGCGCTGTCCCCCGACGGCCGCACGGTCGCCTTCGCCGCCCTCAACTCGCTCTGGACGGCGTCGACTTCGGGTGACGCCGGGCCGCGCCGGATCGTCCGGGCCGCGGCCACCCGGTACGTCCTCGCGCCGAGCTGGTCACGCGACGGCCGTTCCCTGGTCTACGCGGACGACCGGGACGGGCTGTTCGCCGTGCGCCGCCGCGAGATCGCCTCCGGAGAGGAGACGGTACTGGCCACCGGCGGCCGGGTGCAGCCGGCGTTGTCGCCGGACGGCGGGCGCCTGGCCGCACTCGACATGTCGGGGAACCTCGTGGTGCGGACCCTGGCGGACGGGACGGAGAAGGTGCTGGCCGCACCGATGGGCGGCGGCGGGCTGCCCGGCCGACCCAGCTGGTCACCCGACGGCCGCCATCTGGCGTACTGCGACCGCAATCGCCTCAACCGGAGGTTCCGCGAGGGCTACAACGTCATCCGGGTCATCGACACCACGACCGGGAAGGGGCGGCTGTACGCGCTCGCCGAGCATGTGTCGATCGCCGACCGCTACGACTCCGGCCCGGTGTGGTCACCCGACGGCCGGTGGATGGCGGTGATCGCGGAGTCCGCGCTGTGGGTGCTGCCGGTGCGGCCGGACGGCACCCCAGGCGGTGCGCCGCGGCAGCTGACCGAGGAGAGCGCCGACCATCCCTCGTGGTCCGGGGACTCCGGCACCCTGCTGTATCTCTCGGCCGGCCGGCTGCGGCTGATCGGCGTGGACGGTACAGCCGCGCGGACCGTACCGCTCTCGCTGGAGCGGCGCCGTGCGCGGGCGCGGGACACCGTCGTGCACGCCGGGAAGTTCTGGGACGGCACCGGCGAGGAGGTCCGCGAGGACGTCGACGTCGTCGTCCGGGACGGGCGGATCACGGCGCTGGAGCCGCACCGGGCGGCCCGCGCCGGCACGGCCCGCCGGGTGGACGCCTCGGAGCGCACCGTGCTGCCCGGCCTCTGGGACGCGCACACCCACCCGTGGCAGACGACGTACGGCGGGCGGCAGACCGCACTGCAGCTGGCCTACGGGATCACCACCGCGGTGTCGTGCGGCGGCTTCTCGTACGAGCAGGCCCGCATCCGGGAGGCGGTGGCGGCCGGTGCGCTCGCCGGGCCGCGGCTACTGACCTGCGGGGAGCTGCTGGACGGCGGGCGGGTGGCGTACAGCATGGGGCGCGCGCACCGCACTCGGGCGGGGCTGCGCCGATCCCTGGCGCGGGGTGCGGCGCTGGACTGGGACTTCGTCAAGACCTACGTCCGGGCGCCGGGCTGGGTGATGGCGGAGGCCGCGCGCTTCGCGCACCAGCGGCTCGGGGTCCGGGCCGGCAGCCATCTGCTGAGTCCCGGCGTGCAGCTGGGGCAGGACCTGACGACACATCTGCAGGCGACCCAGCGGCTGGAGTTCGGGCACGCCGTGTCCGGTTCGGCGCACGTCTACGGGGACGTCGAGGCGATCTACACCGGCGGCGGCTTCCACCTCGTCGCGACCCCGTTCTCGTCGGCCGCGCTGCTCGGCGCCGACCCCTCGCTGGCGGACGACGACCGGGTGGGCACCTTGATGCCGCCCTGGGACGCCGCGTTCGTCCGGGAGAACGCGGGGCACCGACCGACCGAGGTGCAGCTGGCCGACATCCGGACCGAAGTCGCCGTCTACCGGCGGGTGCTGGACGGCGGCGGGCTGGTGGCACTGGGGACGGACCAGCCGCTGTCGCCGGTCGGGCTGTCCCTGCACCTGGGCCTGCGGGCGCTGCACCAGGGCGGGCTGAGCGTGAGCCGGACCCTGCGGTCCGCGACCGCACTGCCCGCGAAGGTGTTCGGCGCGGAGCGCGACCTGGGGACGCTGGAGGTCGGGAAGCTCGGCGACCTGACCGTGGTGGACGGTGACCCGTTCACCGACTTCGCCTCGTTGGTGCGGATCGCGGCGGTGCTGCGGGGCGGGCGGCTCTTCGAACGCCGGGAACTGGTCGGCTCCTTCCCCGCGCCCGCCGCGCCCGCCGACCGGGCGGCACGGACGGCGGTCGACTGGCTGGAGGTGGGCCGGCAACAGCGCCGCGAATCCTGCTGCGACACCCGGCACTGAACCGGGAGGGCCCACGGGGAGGCGTGGGGTGGCGCGGTTCCCGGGCGACGCGGAACCGCGCCACCGCCCTTCCCGGAGGGGGGTGGTGCGGAGATACTTCGCACTTCAACTCTCCGCCCAAATGCCATCAGTTGATGTTTTGTACGGCCCGCAGTAGGTATGCCAACGGGTATTGCACGCGGTAAGCGACAGAACACGTTCCGGAACGACGAGGGCGACGGCACCGCCAGTGCCGTCCGAGGCAGGGTGCGACCGGCGCGGGAAGGTTCGCGGAGGAGGGCTCGTCTTGCATCGCTACTTCACCGACCAGCGACATGAGGCACTCCGGCAGCGGGTGCGGGACTTCGCCGAGCGCGAGGTCCGGCCCCGGATCGCCGAGATGGAGGCGAGCCGTTCCGTCTGCCACGACCTCTCGCGCCTGATCGCCCGCCAGGGGTGGATCGGCGCGACCATCCACCGCGCGTACGGCGGGATGGGCGCCGGGCACCTGGCCAAGACCCTGGTCATCGAGGAGCTCTCGCGGGTGAGCGGGGCGATGGGCGCCATGGTGCAGGCGTCCCAGCTGGGCGTGGCGAAGATCGTCCACTTCGGCAGCGAGGAACAGAAGAAGACCTGGCTGCCGGCCATCGCGTCCGGCGACTGCCTGCCGACCATAGCCGTGACCGAACCGCAGTCCGGCGGCCATGTCCTGGGCATGGAGAGCACCGCGGTGCGCGACGGCGACGACTACCTCCTGAACGGCCGCAAGACCTACGTCGGCAACAGCCACATCGGCGATCTGCACGGCGTCGTGGTCCGTACCGGCGAGGGCTCCAAGGGCCTGTCCGCCTTCCTCGTCGAGTCCGACCGCCCCGGCTTCCGCGTCGGGGAGCAGCAACCCGCCATGGGGCTGCACGGCTTCAGCTTCGGCGAGCTGTTCTTCGACAACTGCCGGGTGCCGGCGGCAAATCTGCTCGGCCGGGAGGGCGAGGGGTTGTCCGTGGCGTACTCCTCCAGCGTCCTGTACGGGCGGCCCAATCTGACCGCGGTGTCCCTGGGCATCCATCAGGCGGTGCTGGACGAGACCTCGCGGTTCTGCGCCGAACGACAGCGCTACGGCAAACCGCTGGCCGCTTTGGGCAACATCAAGCTCAAGCTGGGGCGCATCCAGTCCCGGCTGCTGCTGGCCCGGCTGGCCGCGTACCACTCCGTCCATCTGTTGGACCAGGGGCTGCCGTGCGACGCGGAGCTGATGAACGCCAAGCTGGTCAACGTGGAATCCGCGCTGGAGTCGGCGCGCGACGCGATGGACATCCATGCCGGGTGCGGGCTGTTCACCGACCGGCCGGTGGAGCGGTTCCTGCGCGATGCGCACCACATGTTCGCGCCCGCCGGCACGTCCGACGTCCAGCTGCTGCGCCTGGGCGAGCTCGCCCTGGGGCAGGCGCAGGGCCAGTGGTCGAGCCGGCTTGCGGAGCTGCTGCGGCTGGAGCCGGCCGAGCGGCCGGAGGAGGCGGCGCCACCCACGGTGCCGGGCCAGCGCCGGAGGCCGGGGCAGGGCGTCTCGTGGTGCGCGCCGCTGAAGTGAGCGACCGCGCGGGGCCGCGGCACCGGCCGGTACGGCCGGGAGCCGCGGCCCCGTCGCGCGGGCATCCGGTCAGGACGCGTCGGACTGCTGCTGGTCGCGCTCCATGCGGTGAATCTGCTCGACGAGTTCCGCGGCCAGCGACTTGATGGTCGCCAACCCCTCCCGCCCCCAGGGGCGGGGTTCGAGATCGACCACGCACACGGTGCCCAGTGTCATACCCGTGCGGTCGATCAGCGGCGCGCCCATGTAGGAGCGGATGCCGATCTCGTCGACGACGGGGTTGCCCGCGAACCGCGGATAGTCGCAGACGTCCTCCAGGACCAGGGCCTTGCGCCGGACCACGACATGGGGGCAGTAGCCATGGTCGCGGGCCATCACCCGGCCCGGCCGGCCGCTGGGCGGCGCGGGCCCCAACTCGACGGCCCGGTCCAGGTCGGGGGCGTAGAGCCCGGCGAAGTACTGCCGCTTCTCGTCGATGAAGTTGACCATGGCGTACGGCGTCCTCGTCGTACTGGCCAGCTTGCGGGCGAAGTCGTCGAACGCGGGCAGCGGGGAGCTGCCGATGCCCAGTTCGCGCAGCCGGGCGACGCGCGCCGGGGCCTCGTTGTCCTCGGGTGTGAGCAGCAGCCGGCGGGTGGGGTCATAGGAGACGTAGGGGCTACGGGGGGCGGAATGATTCATGGCAGCTCCGGGGTGGCGGCTAGGGCAGGGGCGAGCAGATGCTCGACGAGCGAGACCAGGACGTGGGTGGCCGAACTGCACTGGCGGGCGTCGCAGACCACGACCGGGGTGTGCGCCGAGAGGTCTATGGCGGCCCGGACCTCGTCCGGTTCGTAGTGGTAGGCGCCGTCGAACTCGTTGACCGCGACGATGAACTGGATGCCGCGCCGCTCGAAGAAGTCGACGGCGGCGAAGCACTGGTCCAGGCGCCGGGTGTCGGCGAGGATCACCGCGCCGAGGGCGCCGTTGGACAGTTCGTCCCACATGAACCAGAAGCGCTGCTGTCCCGGCGTGCCGAAGAGGTACAGGACGTGGTCGGAGCTCAGCGTGATCCGGCCGAAGTCCATGGCGACCGTGGTGGTGCTCTTGTCCTCGATGCCCGCCAGATCGTCGGTGCCGATGCCGATCTGGGTGAGGAGTTCCTCCGTACTGAGCGGTTCGATCTCGCTCACCGCTCCGACGAAGGTCGTCTTGCCGACCCCGAAACCGCCCGCGACAAGGATCTTGAGCGCGGTCGGAAAGGCGTCGGGCGTGGGATCCCCCGGGGTCAGAGGGTCACAGTCGTTTGCGAAGACCATTCAGCACCGCCTCCAGCAGGGCTCGGTCGGTACGGGACGCGGGGCCTGTCGACACGGCCGCGGGGGCCCGCGCGGTGAGCGCCCCGCAGTCGACGAGATCGGCGAGGAGCACCTTGGTGACCACAGCGGGGAGGTGTATGTGGGCCGCGATCTCGGCGACCGAGACCGGCCCGCCGCACAGGCCCAGCACCTGTGTGTAGTCCGGCCCCTGGCAGGTGGCGGGCCGCCTTCCGGTGGCCATGACCATGGTCAGCAGATCGAAGTGCGCGGTGGGACGCGTCCGGCCGTTGCTGATGGTGTAGGGCCGGACCAGCCGGCCCGCCGCATCGTCGTACCACGCCGGGTCATGGCCGCCATGCCGCCGTCTGCGGCGTAGCGGCATGGTCAGCGACCGCCGGCCGGTGTATGCCGGCGCGCGGGGGTGGACAGATAGGGCCGCACGCTCTTGACCAGCATCCCCATCTCGTACGACAGCACTCCGACATCGGCGTCCCGGCCGGCCAGGACGGCCAGGCAGGCACCCGAGCCGGCGGCCGAGACGAACAGGAAGCTGGACTCCAGCTCGACGGCGACCTGCAGGACCTTGTCGCCCGGGGCGAAGCGCGATCCGGTGCTGCGGGCGAGTGAGTAGAGGCCGGAGGCCAGGGCCGCCATGTGGTCGGCGCTGTCCGGGTCGAAGCCGTGGGCGGCCTTCACCAGGCCGTCGGAGGACAGCAGGAGGGCGCTGCTGGTATGCGGGACGCGCTGCACGAGCCCGGTCAGCAGCCAGGACAGTTCCCCTTGCTGCTGGCCCTCGAGCTGCCTGTGCGACTGCGTGTGCACATCACTCACCATGATTGTGGTCGTCTCCTCGGGGGCGGGCCGTCGGGGCCTGGTGGTCACGGTCGTCGAGCAGTTGATTGCCGCCGAGGCTGCCGGTGTCCCCGCCCGGGTCGGCGGAGCCGCGGTTGCGGTAGGCGGCCAGACCGGCCGCGTAGGTGTCGTCGCCCATGCTGAAGCCGCGCTGGAAGGTGGCCATCAGCGTCGGGTCGTGCTCGCGTTCGGGGCCGGTGTCCGCGGACGGCAGGATCGGGTCGCCACGGAGCTCGGGGACCAGATGGGTCTGCTTGATGCGGCGCGGCAACCGGGGCCGGGCGCCGTTGTCCAGGTCCGCGGGCGGGGCGGGCGGCAGGTGGACGGGGCCGGGGTCGGCGTCGTGCCGGGGGTGCGGGGGGCCTGCCGAGGGCACGGGGCCGGTGGACGTGGCCGGCGGGACCGGCCCGGAGGGGGCCGGGGGCATGGCCGACCGGTCGTCGTAGCCCCGCTGAGGGGCGTCGAGCGCGAGGCCGGGGGCGGAGCCGGAGTCCAGGCTGCGGTGGTCGGGGACGTGCCGGTCGTCGTACGCGGGGAGGGAGGCGTAGTGGTCCTCCTGCCCGAGGGACGGGACGGGGTCCGGGGCCCCGGCGGCCGCCGGGTTCTGCTCGGCCCCCTCGGTGGGTTCGTCGCCGAGTTGTTCCTTGGGCACGATCAGCACGGCCTGTACCCCGCCGTAGATGTTGCTCCGCAGCTGGACGACGATGCCGTGCCGCCGGGCGAGCGAGGCGACGACGAAGAGGCCGATCCGGCCATCGCTCAACAGCTCGGCGACATCGACGTGTTCGGGGTCGGCGAGCAGCGCGTTCATCTGCGTCAGCTCGTCCGCGTCCATGCCCAGCCCGCGGTCCTCGACCTCGACCGCGAGGCCGGCGGTGACCAGTTGGGCGCGCAGCAGGATCGGGGTCTGCGGGGCGGAGTAGATGGAGGCGTTCTCGACGAGCTCGGCGAGCAGGTGGACGACGTCCGCGACGGCGTGGCCCTGCAGATGTCCCTCGATCGGGGGAACGAGCTTGACCCTGGGGTACTGCTCGACCTCGGCGATGGCCGAGCGCAGTACCTCGATCATGGAGATCGGGCGGGTCCACTGGCGGCGGGAGATGGCACCGCCGAGGACGGCGAGGTTCTCGGCGTGCCGCCGGGTGCGGGTGGCCAGGTGGTCGACGTGGAAGATCCCCTTGAGCAGGTCGGGGTCCTCGACCTGGTGCTCCAGCTCGTCCAGGAGCAGGATCTCGCGGTGCACCAGGGACTGGAGGCGCCGGGCGAGGTTCACGAACACCTCGACCTTCTGCTCGCTGCCGGAGGCGTTGCTGCGGGCGATGGCGACGGCGTCGATGACGGCGGCCTCGGCGGCCCGTCCGGCGGCGGTGACCTCGTGGGCGAGCAGGTCGAGGGTGTCGCCGGTGGGGGCGGGGCCGCCGTCCGGCTCTCGGTGGCGGAGCCGTTCGCCCCGCCGTACCCGGCCCAGGAGGTCGTAGAGGTCGGACTGGCTGCGGGCGCAGACCTCGCGGAGCCGGGCGTAGCGCGCCACCACGGCGCGGGCCTCGGAGTTGGCGGCGGCGCCGGCGGCGAGGACGACGACGCAGACCAGGCCCATGCCGCCCGTCAGCACCGGCCATTCGCGGCCGGTGAGCCGGGCGCCGCCGGCCTGGACGGCGAAGGCGGCGACGGCGGTACAGATGACGGCGACGAGCAGGCAGGGAACGGCGGCGAGCCGGACCAAGCGGGACCGTATCGCCGAATCGGCGGCCGACTCGGGGAAGGCGGCGCGCCCGTGGCGGCCGCCCTCCCGCTCCCGCCTTCGTGCGGGCAGGGGTACGGGGACGCCCCCGGGGGAACGCTGATCCCCGGAGGAGCCGTGTGCTCCTGGGGACCTCTGTACCTCCGGGGACGGCTGGGTCCCCTGGGGGAGTGCGGTAGGCATCGGCGCCCTCCGGATCGGCCGTTGGCACTTCGCGGAGCACGCACGCTAGTTGTTGCCGGGGTGGGGTTCGAACCCACTTCGAGGTTTCGCTACCCCTCGCTACCTCCTTGAGTGGGCACGCCCGCATGGTCGTGCGAATTGATGCGAACTACCGTTCAGTGCAAGGGATTTGGAGATCACTGACGGCGCGCGGCGGGCCCGCTCGCGCCGGGGGCGGGCGCCGTATCAGGAGTCACGGCTGCCGCGCCGCGCGGGCGGGCGGGCCGATGGGCGGCGGTCAGTCGTGTGCGGTCTCGTGCAGCCGGAACGGTCCGGCGGCTCCGGGGCCGAACATCACCGGCAGATTGCGGCCCACCGGCACCACCACGAGCGGCTCCTCGCGGTACTCCCGCAGAAAGTTCTCCAGCGGCTCCCAGATGAGGCTCCGGTATCCGGACTCACTCCGCTGGGGTTCGAAGGAGAGCGTCAGCGCGGAGTCCTCCACGGTGACGCTCACGGCGCCCACCTCCAGCCATTCTCCGCCGATCCACGCCTCGAGTCTCACGTTCGTCATAACGCAAGAGTGGCCTGAATCGGACGTCGGCCGCAATCAGCGGCCGGGCTGTGGCGACGGACGGTCCGAAGCGGGCATGCCGCCCTCTCGCCAGGCGGACCGTCCGGGGCGGTGGGGGCACCGCCCCGGTGACGCACCGCTATGCCGCGGTCTCCTTCAGCTCGATCTCGACGAAGGCCAGCCACGCCACGCCGACGTTGACGACCTCGTGTTCGACACCGGCCGGCCGCGCGTAGGACTCGCCGGCCCGCAGCTGTGAAGCGGCCACCGCGCCGTCGGGGGTGCGCGCCTCGATCCGGCCGTCGGCCAGCGGCACCACGACGTAGTCGTGCGCGTGCACATGACGGCCGGTGCTGTCGCCCGGTTCGAAGTCCCAGCGCATGACGCGCACCCGCTCGTCCTCGTGCTGCACGGTCGCCCGGGCCGTTGTCGTCATCGCGCCTTCCCCTCGCTCCGTTCGCCTCGGCCCACCACGCCGCGTGCCGGACGGAAGGATCCGTCGCTCCGGCAGGCGGGTGCGCCGGGGCGTTCCGCGCACGCCCCACGTCACAGGCTAGAAGGCCGCCGTTCCGCCGTCGAGCGTCGCCCTCGGCCCGCATCCCGGTGTCCCTGCCCGTCGGCCCGCCGATGAGCGGAACCGGTTCGGATGTTCGGCCACTTGTAAACAATCGGACACAAGAACACTCAAAATAGGTAAAGCGCAGCAGTCGAGCGCACCGTGCTCTAGCGTTCACGACCACACGGAGGCGGTTGTGTGCCGGGGGGCCGACCGCGCCGGAAGAGGGGACGACCAAGTGGGGGGCCATGGGGTTGTTCGAAGCTGCCGGATCACGGGTGCTTGCGTCACCTGCCGGGACAGCCAAGGTGCACGGTTCGCCGGAGCACGACACGGAGGAAGGAAGACGCCGCTCGGCCGCGCGCGGGCTCTTACAGGTGGCCCTGGCCACGGACGCGCTGGGCGCCTCGGTGCCGGTCGGTGCGCTGTGTGCCGCGGCCCGGCAGCCCCATCCACTGCTGATGGGCGTCCTGGCCGGGGCGTCCTGGCTGGTCGTGGGGGCAGCCAAGAATCGTTACACCCGCGATGAACTGGCGGGCCGCGGCGCGGTGTTGCCGGTCCTGCGCGACTGGCTGACCATGCTGGGTGTGCTGGCCGTCGTCTGCGTCACCGCCCGGATGGAGATGTCCACCGCGGTCTGTGTGCTCGCCCTGGTGCCCTGCCTGGCGGTGACGGTGGTCCGGCGCAGAGTCGTGCACCGGTATCTGCTGGCCGCCCGCCGGCGCGCCCAGGCCCTGCGCCGCGTGCTGCTCGTCGGGGAGGCGGGCGCCGTCGACGGTGTGCTCCGGGAGCTGGCGCACCGCACCGATCATGAATACGTCGTCGTCGGCAGCTGTCTGGTCGGGGAGGAACCCACCGACTCGGCGCTGCCCGTTCCGGCCCGGCTCGCGTCCGGTGACGACCCCCTGGGAGGCGCGCCGGACGGGGAGACCGTCCTGCGGTGTGCGGCCGAGCTCGACGCCGATCTGGTCTTCGTGGCCCCGGGGCTGCGGATGTCCCCGGGGCGGGTACGCCGGCTGGCCTGGGCGCTGCACGACGGCGGGCGGGATCTGGCCATACTCCCCGGCCTGATCGATGTGTCGCAGCACCGCGTCCGGCTGGCGAAGGCGGCCGGTCTGACGGTGATGCACATTGAGCCGGCGGCCCGGCGGGGCTTTCCGGTGCTGCTGAAGCAGGCCACGGACCGGCTGGGGGCGGCGGCTCTGCTCATCCTGCTCGCGCCCGTGTTCGCCGTGGTGGCCGCGGCGATACGGCTCTCCTCCAACGGCCCGGTGTTCTACTGGCAGGTCCGGATAGGGCGGGACCTCATGCCGTTCCGGATGTGGAAGTTCCGCACGATGGTGGTCACCGCCGACCGTATGCGGGCCGCCCTGGAGTCGGCGAACGAGCACGACGGGGCGATGTTCAAGATGCGGCGGGATCCCCGGGTGACCCGGGTGGGCCGACTCCTGCGCCGCTTCTCGTTGGACGAACTGCCGCAGCTGTTCAACGTCCTGGCCGGCCACATGTCCCTGGTGGGCCCGCGGCCGCCGCTGCCCGAGGAGGTGGAGCGGTACGACGGCACCGAGGTCCGCCGGCTGTCGGTCAAACCGGGGCTGACCGGGCTGTGGCAGGTCAGCGGACGCTCCGACCTCTCCTGGGACGAGACCGTCGCACTGGATCTGAGCTACGTGGACAACTGGTCCTACGCCCACGACATCGGTGTGCTGATGCGCACCGTGCGCGCCGTGGTGGACGGGCGCGGTGCGTACTGACCGGGCCCGGGCAGGGGGTGCGGGCGGCGGGGCCCCGGCCGGGGGCGGCCACCGCCCGCGGCCAGCGGGCCCGGCGGACTCACACCGGCGCCGGCTCCGCGCGCCAGGCCCGGTAGGTCCGGGCGATGCCCTCGGCGAGCGGCACGGCCGGCGCCCAGCCCAGGGCACGGATCCTGCCGGTGTCGAGCAGCTTGCGGGGGGTGCCGTCGGGGCGGGACGGGTCGAAGGCGATCCGTCCCTCGTAGCCCACCGCGGCGGCGACGCAGGTGGCGAGTTCGGCGATGGTCAGGTCCTCGCCGCAGCCCACGTTGACCGCGTCGTCGCCGTCGTAGCGGCGCAGCAGCACCTCGCACGCCGCGGCCAGGTCGTCGACGTGCAGGAACTCGCGCCGCGGGGTCCCGGTGCCCCAGAGGGTGAGCTCCGGCAGGCCGTTCTCCTTCGCCTCGTGGAAGCGCCGGATGAGGGCGGGCAGGACGTGCGAGGTCTCCAGGTCGAAGTTGTCGCCGGGACCGTAGAGGTTCGTCGGCATGGCGGAGACGAAGGAGGCACCGTACTGCCGGCGGTAGGACCGGACCTGGATCAGACCGGCGATCTTGGCTATCGCGTACGCCTCGTTGGTGGGCTCCAACGGGCCGGTCAGCAGGGCGTCTTCGGAGATGGGCTGGGCGGCGTGCCGGGGGTAGATGCAGCTCGATCCGAGGAACAGCAGGCGGCGCACCCCGGCGTGGTGCGCACCGGCGATGACGCTGAGCTGGATCGTCAGGTTGTCCTCGAGGAACTGCACGGGGTACGTGCTGTTGGCCATGATTCCCCCGACTCTGGCCGCCGCCATGACGACGGCGTCGGGCCGGGCCTCGGCGAAGTGTGCCGCGGTGGCCTCGGCGTCGCGCAGGTCGAGTTCGGCCCGGGTCCGGGTCAGGACGTCGTAGCCCTGGGCGGTCAGCCGCCGGGCCACGGCGGATCCCACCAGGCCGCGGTGGCCCGCGACGAAGACGCGAGCGGGTGTGGGCAGCAAGTCAGTCATGGGGCGGATTGTGGCAGTGAATCCGATACGCCCACCGGCTATTTCCGGAAATATCTGTCGCACTTCGCTCTCGACCGCCTGTCGCCGAGCGGGTAGCGTCCACGCCCCGCGGCGGTCCATCGGAGCGGGGCCTGCACCGATCCACTGCGGATCGATCCCGATGCACATCAACTTCTCGTGGGGGGAAGCCATGCCGAAAACCGCGGTCATCACCGGTATCACCGGTCAGGACGGCTCGTATCTGGCCGAATTGCTGCTGAGCAAGGGCTATGAGGTGCACGGGCTCATAAGACGCTCGTCGAGCTTCAACACCGAGCGCATCGACCACATCTACCAGGACCCGCACACACCGGACCGGCGGCTGGTGCTGCACCACGTCGACCTGTCCGACGGGGTCGCCCTGGTGAACCTGCTGCGCGACACCCAGCCCGACGAGGTCTACAACCTCGGCGCCCAGTCCCACGTCCGGGTCTCCTTCGACGCGCCGCTCTACACCGGCGACGTGACCGGACTGGGGGCCCTGCGGCTGCTGGAGGCCATCCGCGCCAGCGGCGTGCGGACCCGGCTCTATCAGGCGTCGTCCTCCGAGATGTTCGGCGCCACCCCGCCGCCGCAGAACGAGGCGACGCCCTTCCACCCGCGCAGCCCGTACGGCTGCGCCAAGGTGATGGCGTACTGGTCCACGGTCAACTACCGCGAGGCGTATGGCCTGTTCGGCGTCAACGGCATCCTCTTCAACCACGAGAGCCCGCGGCGCGGTGAGACCTTCGTCACCCGCAAGATCACCCGCGCGGTGGCACGCATCCAGGCGGGCCTGCAGAAGCACCTCTACCTCGGCAACCTCGACGCCGTGCGCGACTGGGGCTACGCGCCGGAGTACGTGGAGGCGATGTGGCTGATGCTCCAGCGCGACGAGCCCGACGACTACGTGGTGGCCACCGGAGTGGCCGCGACCGTACGGGACTTCCTGCGGGCCGCCTTCGACAGCGTCGGGCTCGACTGGGAGCGCTGGGTGCGCTTCGACCCGAAGTACGAGCGCCCCAGCGAGGTGGACGCCCTCATCGGCGACCCGTCCAAGGCCAAGAGCCTGCTGGACTGGTCGGCGAAGGTGCAGTTCGACGAACTGGCGCGGATCATGGTGGAGTCCGACGTACGGCAGCTGGAGGACGAACTCTCCGGCCACCGGGTGCGGGTGGACCGATGACCCACGCTCCCGCTCCCGCCCCCGGTGCCACGGCCCGCCGGCTGCGCGAGTTCACCGGCGCGGGCTACGACAAGGGCCGCGGTCTGCTGACCCAGGCCGCCTGGTTCGCCGTGCTCAACGTCCTGTTCGTCAAGTGGTGGTTCCCACCGCGGCTACGGCCCGCGGTGCTGCGGGCGTTCGGCGCCCGCGTCGGGAAGCGGGTGCTCATCCGGCACCGGGTGCGGGTGCAGTGGCCCTGGAAGCTGACGGTCGGCGACGACGTCTGGGTGGGCGAGGACGCCTGGCTGATCAATCTGGAGCCGATCAGCATCGCCCGTGACGTCTGCGTCTCCCAGGGCGCCGTGCTCTGCACCGGAAGCCACCAACGGCGCTCGCCCACCTTCGAGTTCGACAACGCGCCGATCCGGCTGGAGCCCGGCTCGTGGGTCGCCGCCCGCGCCGTGGTGCTGCGCGGCGTCACCGTGGGCGCGGACGCCGTGGTCGGCGCCGGCGCGGTCGCCCACCGGGACGTGCCCCCGGGGGCCGTCCACACCGCCGGGGGTGCCCGATGAGGATCACCCATGTCGTCACCCTGGTCAGCGACGACGGGGCGTACGGCGGTCCGGTGAGCGTGGCGACCGGGCAGCTGGGCGAACTGGCCTCGCGGGGCCACGACGTCGAGCTGATATCGCTGTGGCGGGGGCGGAGCGCACCCCCGCGGGCCGTGGACGGGGTCCGGCTGCGGGCTCACCGCGCCCGCACCCTGGTGCCGGGGCAGGGGTTCCTGGGCCTGTTCCATCCGCGACTGCTCGCCACACTCTGGCGGCGGACGGGTGGGGCCGACGTGCTGCATCTGCACGCCGGGCGCGATCTGGTCTCGCTGGCCGCGCTCGCGGTGGCCGCGCTGCGCCGCCGGCCGTTCCTGGTGCAGACACACGGCATGGTCCAGCCCCGCAGCTCGGCGGTGGCCAGGGTCTTCGACCTGGTCCACGTCCCGCTGCTGCGCCGGGCCGCCGCCGCACTGGTGCTGACCGACGCGGAGGAGAGCGGGCTGCGGAAGGTGCTCGGGCCCGGCGGGCCGCGCCTGGTCAGACTCCCCAACGGAATCCGCACACGGCCGGCCGAGGCGGAGCGCGGCCCGGCGGACGTGCTCTTCCTGGCACGCCTGCAGGAGCGCAAGCGCCCCGAGGCGTTCGTGCGGATGGCGGCGCTGGTGCACCGCAAACGGCCGGACGCGACGTTCACCCTGCACGGTTCGGACGAGGGCCGCCTCCCCGAGGTCCGCCGGCTGATCGCCGAGGAGGGGCTCGACGGGGTGGTGACCTACGGCGGCGCGCTGGAGCACGGTGCCGCGGTGCGGCGGACGGCCCGGGCCGGGGTGTACGTCCTGCCCAGCGTCGACGAGCCGTTCCCGATGAGCGTGCTGGAGTCCCTGGCGGTGGGCACCCCGGTGGTCTGCACGGACAGCTGCGGCATCGCCGCCACGCTGCGGCGGCGCGAGGCCGCCCTGGTCACCGACGGTTCCCCGGAACAGCTGGCCGACGCGGTGCTGCGGCTGCTGGAGGACCGGCAGCTCCGGGAGGGGGTCGTCCGCGCGGGCCGGACGGCCGTCGAGGAGGAGTTCTCGCTGGCGGCCGTGGCCGACCGGCTGGAGGAGTGGTACCGGCTCCTCGCGGGGAACGCGGCCGGGTGAGGCCGGGCGGCGGGGTCCGGCCCCCGCCGCCCGGCCCGTGGATCACGCAGCGCCCGCCACCGCGTGCCGCAGCAGCGCGGTGATCCGCTCCAGGCCCGCCGTACTGCTCAGCCGCTCCTCGACGTACCGCGGGCCGCGGGCGCCCAGCCGGTCCGCCTCCGCGGGGTCGTCCGCGAGCGCCCGGACGGCGGCCAGCAGCGCCTTCGGGTCCTCCGGCGCGATCACCGGCCCGGCACCCGAGCGCCGGACCTCCTGGGCGGTCCCTCCTTCGGCGGCCACCGAGGCGATGACCGGCCGACCGGTCATGAAGTACGAGGTCAGCTTGGAGGGCAGGCTCATGTCCAGTACGGACGCCTTCTGGGTCACGGCGAGGACGTCGGCCGCGGCGAGGACGTCCGGGAACTCGTCGGCGCCGACAGGCGGCAGAAAGGACAGTGCGGAGACGTCCGCGGCGAGCCGTTGCAGATGTGCCCGCTGATTGCCGTCGCCCATCAGCACGATCCGTACGGCGGGTGCCTCCCGGCCGGCGAGCCGGGCGGCCTCGACCAGCACCTCCAACCCCTGTTTGAGGCCCATGTTGCCGGCGTGCAGCAGCACGGTCTCGTCGGCCTTCCACCCCAGCCGGGCCCGGGTCGACTCCCGGTCGCCGCTCGGGCCGCGCACATGCGTCCAGTTGGGGACCACGTGCACCCGTGCGCGGGGCACCCCCATCGCCGTGACGCGGTCCACGAACGACTCGTGCACCACCCCGACGACCGCCGCGCCGCGCAGCACCCTGGCCTCGACGGCTCCGGCCACGGCGGCGGCCCGGCCGCCCCCCTGGATCCCGCTCTGCTCCGCCGCCGCCCCCATCAGGTCCTGGACGACCACGACGTGCGGGACGCCCGCCCGCCGCGCCAGGCGGCCGCCCAGCACTCCCCCGGCCAGGCTGGGCATCTGGGTCAGCACCACGTCGGGGCGGACCGGCGGTGGCGCGAGCGTGCCGTGCGCCAGGATGCTCGCCTCGAACAGCGCCCGGCGCAGGGCCGTCTGACGCGGCGGCACGGTGTGCCGGCGGCGGTGCACGCTGACCCCGCCGAGGCTCTCCCGCATCCGCCACCGGCCGCGGTGGGACTCCGCCACCCGCCAGGCCGGGTAGTGCGGCATGCCCGCCAGGACGTGGGTGTCGACACCGGACGCGGCCAGGTGCTCCGCGATCTGCGTCGAGTACGGCCCTATGCCGGTGTGTTCGGGTGCGTAGTTGGTCGAGACCACGAGCACGCACCGGCCCGCGAACGCTTCTTCCACGGATGCCCCCCTCAGGCTGTGCGGTCATCGTAGGAGCGGTCCGACGTCCCCGGTGGCGGATTCGGTTGCGATTGCGTCCCGAAGGCCACGGTGTTTCCCGATGTCCCTTAGATTGTGCTCTCTGGTGGGGAGTTGGGGGAGGTGGGCCCGTGATGCCCGGGATCCGTCGGGGCGGCGCGGTACCCACGCGCAGCATCGCCGCGCTGTGCTGCTGGGCGCTGCTCCTCGTCGTCCTGCTCCCCCTGCTGGTGCTGCAGTCGCAGGACGCCCGCTTCGGTGCCGCGCTCGCCGTCCAGGGCGTGGTGGTCGCGCACACCGGTGCGGCGCTGGCCCGGGTGCTGACCGCCGTGCGGGCCCGGGTGATCGCCTTCGGCTTCTGGCTCTTCTCGTATGTGTGGCTCGGGCTGGCGCCGCTGGCCATGCTCGCCACGGACGCCTATCCGCGGGGGTTCGTCGTCGACGCGCACACCGCCTTCGTCACCACGCTGCTGGTGGAGGCGGGACTCTTGGCCTACAGCGCGGGTTCGGCGGTGGCCTCGTGGCGCTCGGCGCGCACCTCCACGATCCTGGAGCCGGTCCTCGCCCGGCGGCTGTCACCGGGGCGGGTGCTGCTGCTGTGCGCCGCGGCCCTGGGGCTGGCGGTCGTGCTGATTCCCGGTCAGGGCGGGCTGTCGGCGTTCTTCCTCAGCAGGCAGGCGGCCAACGAGGCCGCGGCGCTGGCGGAGCCGGCCGGGTCGGCGGACCGGGCGATGGCCGCCTGGGCCCTGTCGGTGCCGGCGTTCTGGGCGCTGGTGGCGCTGGTGCACGTACCGCGGTTCACGACGGGCGACCGGACGCTGCGCGGGCTGCGGTGGCTGCTGCTCCCTCTGCTGGCGGCGGTGAACGTCGTGGTCAACAACCCCATCAGCCAGCCGCGTTTCTGGGCCGGCACGGTCCTGCTCGCGCTGGTCTTCAGCGCGACGTGGCTGCGCGGGCCGCGGGCCTTCCGGTTCGGCGCGGCGGGGGTGGCCGCCGTCGTGCTGGTGGTCTTCCCGTACAGCGACTACTTCCGCTACGACAAGCGGGAGCCGGTCCAAGTGGTGTCGCTCGCCGAGCAGTTCACCGGAAACGGCGACTACGACGCGTTCCAGCAGATCGAGACGGGTGTGGACTATGTGCGCACGCACGGCTTCACGCCGACGGCCGCGCTCGGCCCGCCGCTGTTCTTCGTGCCGCGCGCCGCGTGGCCCGGCAAACCGGACGACGCGGGGATCCTGCTGGCCCGGCACGCGGGGTACACCTTCAGCAACCTCTCCGCGCCGCTGTGGATCGAGACGTACATGTGGGCCGGTTTCCCGTCGGTCGTCGCCGTCTTCGGTCTGATCGGTGCCGTGGGCCGGCGCATCGACGACCTGCGACACCGACTGCGGCGGCGACCGGGCACCCTCGCCGCGCTGCTGGTGCCCGCCTTCGGCTTCTACCAACTGGTGCTGCTGCGCGGCAGTCTCATGGCCATCGTGGGCCCGCTCGCGCTGCTCGTGTGCATCCCGCTGCTGATCACCCGCAAGCCCGGCCGGCGGATCCTGCCGCCGGCCGCCGCCGAGGCGGCGACGGCCACCCCGGCGGACCGCACGGCCTTACCTCTACCCACAGGAGGAGCACGTACGTGAGCGTCTTCGACGAGCCTTCGGAGGAGCCGGACCAGATCCGCGACCAGGTGCGCCAGCTCTTCCGCTATCGCGCCCTCCTCGTGGTCGGTCTGCTGGTGGGCATGCTCGGCGGGGGCGCGGTGTCCCTGCTGGGCGGCCCCACCTACACGGCGACCGGTGAGGTCGTGGTGCATGCGATCAGCACCGCGCCCTTCGAGGCGGGCGGCGTCTCGGTGGACAAGCAGATCAGCATGGGCACCGAGCGGCAGATCGCGCAGAGCGCCTCGGTCGCGGCCGGTGCCGCGAAGGCGCTCGGGGAACGGGCCGGGCCGGCCACGCTCCAGCGCGATCTGCGGGTGAGCAACCCGCCCGAGACCCAGACGCTGACCTTCGAGTACAGCGCGGACTCCCCCGGGCGGGCGGCCTCCCACGTCAACGCCTTCGTCCACTCCTACCTCGACTACCGGCGGGACGCCGCGACCCAGCGCATCGACACGACCGTCAGCAAACTCGCCGCCGAGCTCAAACCGCTGCAGGAGCAGCGCAAGGTGCTCGACGGCCGGATCGCGGCCGCCGGCGCCGGCACGGAGCGGGCCACCGACGAGTCCGAACGCAGCAATCTCGTATCGGAGATAGCGGATCTGCAGGGGCGGATCTCCAGTCTGAAGTCCCTCGACACCACCCCCGGTGACATCGTCCGCAAGGGCGATCCGCCGGCCTTCCCGTCCAGCCCCGCGCCGGCCGTGCTGCTGCTCGCCGGGGCCGTGGTCGGTCTGGTGCTGGGGATCCTGGCGGCCTGGGTGCGCTCGGTGCTGGAGCCGCGGGTCCGGTCGGTGGCGGATGTGCAGGACAACCTGCGGGCCCCGGTGCTCGGCATCCTGCCGCGGCGACGGGGCGGCGACCAGATGCTGGAGGTCGGCCGGTCCGGCCAGGGCAACCGGGCGGAGGCGTACCGGACGATCGCCTTCCGGCTGGTGCACGACCAGCGGTTCGCCGGGCGGGGCAGCCTGCTGATCGTCTCGCCCCGGGAGAACGCCGACGCGGTCTCGGTCGCGGTCAACCTCGCCGGGGCGTTCGCCGAGATCGGCAACGACATCCTGCTGGTCGAGGCGAATCTGCGCACCCCGGAGCTCGCCCAGCGGCTGCCGCTGCACGCCGGCCGCCGGCGTCCGGTGCCGGGGAGCTGGGCGGAGGGCGAGCGGTTCACGGTGGACGCGGGCGTCGACGGGCGCTTCGACCTGCTGCCGGGCCGGGAGGTCCCCAACCCCGCGCGCGCCCTGTCCGGGCCGCAGTTCGCCCGGCTGCTCAACACCCCGGCGGGCCCGAACGAGAACGTCGTGGTCGTCACCGGGCCCCTGCTCTCGCACGCGGACGGGCTGGCCGTCGCCAAGCAGGCCGCGGGTGTGGTGGTGGTCTGCGACCTCAACGAGGTGCGCCGGGACGACCTGGACCGGGTGTGGGAACTGATCACCGGAGCGGGCGGCCACATCCTCGGTGCCGTCCTGGACAAGGGCGGCCACAGCACGTCGCTGCGCCGGCTGACCGACGGCGGCCCGACCCACCGCAAGCGGGGCCGGGGTCGGCCGCGTACCGCCGCGGCGGTACCGCCCGCGCAGCCCGGTCCGCCGTCCGCCGGCACGGTCCCGGCGGACGCGACGTCCACCGAGGCCGACGCCACCTCGCTCCCCGGATGACGGCCGTCAGCCCGGCGGAGGCGCCCGCCGGGCGGCGCGGCATCGCCACGACCGCGCGCGGCAGTCTCTTCGCCCTGGCGGGCTCGGCCGCGAACGCGCTGTTCGGCTTCGCGCTCGTCGCCGTCGTCACGCACGGGCTCGGGGCCCGCGGTGCGGGGGCCCTGTTCACCGGTGTCGCGGCCTTCACCATCGCCAGCAACGCCCTGAAGCTGGGGGCCGACACCGCTCTGGTCCGGTTCGTCTCCCGGGACCTGGAGCTCACCGGGGGTGCGGGCGTACCGCGCCTGTTGCGGATCTCTGTCGGGCCGACGTTGCTGGCGAGCGCAGCGGGGGCGGCGGTGCTGCTGTGGTCCCCCGGTCTCGCCGGATGGCTGCTGCCCGATCTGGATCCGGGGCAGGCCGCCGCGATGATGCGGTTGTTCGCGGTGTTCCTGCCGGTGACGACCGTGGCGCTGGTGCTGCTCGGCGCCACCCGGGGGTACGGCTCGGTGGTGCCGTTCGTGGGGGTGGAGCAGATCGGCAAGCCCGCGTTGCGGGTGCTGTGCGCGGTTCCGCTGGTCCTGGTCGCGCCGAGCGTGGCCGGGCTCTCCGCGGCGTGGCTGGTTCCCGGGGTGCTGGGCGTGGTGGCCGCCGGCGTCTCGCTGCGCAGGTCCCGTCGCGCGCACCCCGGCCACTCCCGACCCGCCGTGGAGACACGGGAGTTCTGGGCGTTCGCCGGGCCGCGGGCGGTCTCGTCGGTCTTCGACATCACGGCGGTGTGGATCGGCGTGATCCTGCTGTCGGTGCTGGGCACGAGCCGCGACGCCGGCGTCTACACGGCGATCGGGCGGCTGATCACCGCCGGCACGCTGCTCCAGCTGGCCGTCAGACTGGCGGTCGCCCCGCAGATCAGCCGGCTGCTGGCGGGCGGCGACGAGGCCGGGGCCGGACAGCTGCACCGGTTGTCGACGCGGTGGATCGCGCTGTTCTCCTGGCCGGTGTTCGTGATCCTGGCGGCCTTCCCGCGGACCGTGCTCTCGCTCTTCGGGCCCGGTTTCGCCGGTGGGGCACCGGGGCTGGTGGCGCTGTCGGCGGCCTGCGTGCTCAACGTCGGTGTCGGCAACGCCCAGACGGCCCTGCTGATGGCCGGGCGGAGCCTCTGGAATCTCCTGGTCGCCGGTGGTGCGTTCCTGGTCCAACTCGGCAGCGGAATATGGCTGGTTCCGCGCTACGGGGTACTGGGGGCGGCGGTCTCGTGGGGACTGGCGATCGTGGTGGACAACGGCGCCTCGGCCGTGCTGGCCCGCCGGCGTCTGGGGTTTCGCACCGTCGACCGCGGCTATCTGCTGGCCGCACTGATCGGCTTGGCGGCGGTGGTGCCGGTCGCGTTCGGCATCCGAACGTTTTTCGGAGACAGCGTCCCCGGTGTTCTTTTAGGAATTGTTTTGTCCATCGGGACGTTCGGCCCCCTCGTCTGGCGCTATCGTGTGCCGCTGGGGGTAGGGGAGTTCTTCGGTGCGTTGCGCAAGCGCAGTTCGGAAAACTCACGGTGAACGCTGTGCCGTTTCCCCACAGAACTCATCCCGTTCGCACTTCCTATCCCGACAATTCCGATCGCGCCATGATTCCAGGGGGGACCTGTGCGCCTGAAAAGCAGACCCGTCAATTTCTTGATCGCAGCCGCGGTCCTGGGCACCGCGTCGACGGCACTCGCCGCCGGCCCCGCCCAGGCCACCGGCGAGACCACACTGACCGCCGACCCGCTGAGCACCTGGCAGACCGACGGCATCGTGTGGTCCCTGGCCTACGCCAAGGGCGTCGTCTACGTGGGAGGCACCTTCGACCACATCCGGCCACCGGGCGCCGCGCCCGGCACCGGTGAGATCGCCCGGAAGAACTTCGCGGCCTTCGACGCCAAGACCGGCCAACCGCTGCCCTGCGCACCCGCGTTCACCGGTGGCACGGGCACGATCCGGGCGATGAAGGCATCGCCCGACGGCTCGCTGATCTACATCGGCGGCTCGTTCGGCAAGGCGGGCACCGTCGGCCGGTCCAACACGGCCGCCCTCAACACCGCCGACTGCACGATCGGCGCGGCCTGGCAGCCGACCGTCGGCTCGACCGTGCGGGCGATCGACGTCACCGCCGACGCGGTCTACATCGGCGGCGGCTTCGACACGGTCCAGGGGCAGACCCGCGAGCGGATCGCCGCACTGCGGCCCACCGGCGCGCTGCTCCCGTTCAAGGCGACCGTGCGCGGCTCGTCGATCTCCAACGACCCCACGCCGGCGGTCAACGCCCTCACGGTCGCCCCCAAGCTCAACAAGGTCATCATCGGCGGCCGGTTCACCTCCGTGAACGGCAGTCTGCTGACGGTGCACGCGCTGGCCGGGCTGGACGCGACGACCGGAAAGGTCGTCAACTCCTTCAACGGCTGGATCCCGCGGCGATCGGCGGTCAAGACGCTCGTCAACGACGGCACGAACTTCTATCTCGGCGCCGAGGGCACCGGCGGTGGGGTCTTCGACGGCCGGGCCGCCGGTCGGCTCTCGGACGGCTCGCAGGTCTGGAAGGACACCTGCCTGGGCGCCACCCAAGCCGTGCTGCCGTACAAGGGCGTCCTCTACAGCGGCTCGCACGCGCACGACTGCAAGGACACCCCTGGCGGGTTCGAGGACATCGACAACCGCCAGCACTTCCTGGCGCAGTCGATCTCCGACAAGACGATCCTGCCGTGGTTCCCGGACACCAACGACGGGATCGGCGAGCAGATCGGCCCGCGGGCGCTGACCGTGGCGGACGGCGTCCTGTGGGCGGGCGGCGAGTTCACCACCGTCAACGACCGGCCCCAGCAGGGCCTCACCCGCTTCGCGGCGGGCCCGGACACCGGGGCGCCGCAGGTGCCGCTGCTCAGCGGCGCGAGCGGATCCCGGGGGAAGATCACGCTGAACTGGAAGGCGTCGTGGGACCGGGACAACGGCGTCCTGACCTACCGGATCTACCGCGACGGCGAGTATCTGACCTCGCTCACCAAGGACTCGCGGTACTGGAACCGGCCCGCCATGAGCTTCACGGACACCGTGCAGGCCGGCTCGGAGCACCGCTACTCGCTCGAGGTCACCGACGGCACGAACGTCTCCGGCCGCAACGGCCCGGTGTATGTGACCGCCCGAAACTGACCGCAGGCGAGTGGGGGGTAAATGACGCACCGAGTAGGTTATGCGCCCGGGGTCTACGACCTCTTCCACGTCGGGCACCTGAATATCCTCCGGCATGCCAGGAGCCGCTGCGACTACCTGGTGGCCGGAGTCGTCTCGGACGAAATGACGGTACAGGCCAAGGGGAAAGCGCCGGTCATTCCACTCACCGAGCGACTGGAGATCGTACGCAGCGTCCGGTACGTGGACGCGGCATTCGTCGAGACGGTGCCGGACAAGCTGGACACCTGGCAGCAGGTGCGGTTCGACGTCCTTTTCAAGGGCGACGACTGGCGGGGGACGAGCAAGGGCGAAAAGCTGGAACGGGATTTCGCGACGGTCGGTGTCGAGGTGGTCTATTTCCCCTACACCGTGCACACGTCGAGCACCCTGCTGCGCAAGGCGCTCGACGGGCTCGCGAATTCCGCCTGACCGGATGAACCGACTGTCCGTCCCGTGGCTCAGCGGCCCGGGGCGGACAGTTCGCGATACCACTTCACCAGGAACGCCACCAGGAAAAGGACGTGGACGGCAAGGAGCACTCCGTACACCGCCACAAAGACATCGCGGCTGCCGAACAGCAGGAATACCGCGCAGAACACGCCGTAGTCGACCGGCAGCAGGGCGACGGCGCGCAGGGTGGACCCGGACGCCGGCGCCGGGGGCGCCGCCCCGCCCCGCTTGAGCCGGTCGGCGCGCTTGAGCTGCTCGGTGAGGATGCCGCCGAAGAAGACCATCACCGCGGCGAATTGGAAGACGACGGGCATCAGCAGATACAGCGGGTCGGAGAAGCCGAAGTGGCGGTAGAACGCGATCAGCACGGCCATGTGGAGGGCCAGCATCTTCCCGCAGTCGACGACGTGGTCGAGCCACTCCCCCGCGGCGCTGCCCGCCCCGGTCAGCCGGGCCAGCTGGCCGTCGGCGGAGTCGAGGGCGAAGCCGACGACCAGCGCCGCGCAGATGGCCACCGCGGCGGCGAACGAAGGACGGAGTGCGGCGATCAGGACCACTCCGCCGAGACTGAAAGCGGCGCTGATCAGGGTGATCTGATTGGGTGTCAATTTGATGGCGTAGCCCGCCGCGGCCAGCAGTCGGCCGGCCGGCCGGTTCACGTACCGCGAATACAGGGACACCCCTTTCGCGGATTTCTGGGCCGCCGACAGCTCTCTGACCGCATATCCGAACCGGCTCATGTCCCCCACCTGATGAATGGCCCCCGAAGGAGCAACATCATGGCAGTCCCGGCCTCTTCGTCAACCGGCGGCGCCGCCCGCAGGACAGTGCTGGCGGGTGCGGCCGCCGCCCTGGCGGGATCGCTCGCCGGATGCGACGCCGCCGACTCCGGTCCGCCGACCGACGACGCCGGCGCCGCCCTGGTCACCGGCCGCAAGCCCAAGGGCAAGGACGTCGTGGACGTGGTCGCCGACTTCGGCGCCAAGGGCGACGGACACACCGACGACAGCCGGGCGTTCGCCCGCGCGTACGCCTACGCGGCCGGCCGGGTGTGGGACCACATCGGCCGGACGGTGATCGACGTGCCCGCCGGCACCTATCTCATCCGCTCGCCGAACGCGCTGCTCAACGCCACCGGAGGCAAGCTCAAGGCCAACGGCCTGCGGTTCCGCGGCGCCGGTAAGCGCATGACGCAGTTGCTCTTCGCCCCGGCCCGGGCGGAGGGCTCCTACCTCTGCCGCAACGAGGACAGCTGGGCGAATGTGATGTTCGAGCAGATCGGGTTCCGCTCCGGCACGCCCGGTGCGTCGTTCTTCTACTCGTACTCGACCGGCCAGGCCCAGGACTACCGGTTCACCGCGTGCGAGTGGACGGGCGAGTGGACCTACGGACTCGCCCTCGACGGCAGCAACACCAACTCGGAGATGCGCTGGGACGCCTGCCGCGTCGGCGGCGCCTACCGCAAGGCGTTCCTCTACTCGGGGCTGTCGCAGAAGTCGCGGGACCGGCAGCAGCAGGACCAGTTCCTCAACTACTGGTTCACCGACATGAAGGTCGAGTACTCCTGGGGCAACTTCCTGGAGTTCCCCTACGGCGGGTCCGTCACCTGCCGCGGTGGTTCGTACATCGTCACCGGCCGCCGCCCCCAGGACTCCGACGACTACGGGCGTACCAGCACCTTCTTCCGCTTCCCGCGCGGGCCGCACCACGATTCCGTGCAGCGCTTCCACGCCGAGGACATCCGCTTCGAGGTACGCGGCCCGGACACCGTCGTGATCGACTGCGCCTGGGACGGCGGCACCGTGCACTTCAACGACTGCGACGACACCGCGCACGCCTTCCGGCCCTTCGCCAAGGACAGCCGCCCGCACCGCTACCGCACCGGGGCGCTGGTGCGCTACGACTCGTGCCAGCTCTCCGGGCGGCACGTCTACGAGCCGGGCGGCAAGGGCGACGCTCCCCGCGTCCGCTACGACATGTGCCTGTTCCGCAATCACCCGGCACGGGATTTCGCCGAGGGCGCGGGGGACCGGGTGAGGTTCGTCGACTGTCTCGGGGCCTGAGCGGGACGGGGCGTCCCCGCACCCGAGGGGCGCCCCGGCGGCGGGCCGCCGGGGCGCGGCATCACCGGTCCGCGGCCAGGTCCACCTCGGTGGCGGACACCGTCGGCGGCCACGCGGGCCATCCCTGGACGGGCGGCACGGCGATCGCCCGCCACCACGGATAGACGGCCGGCGGGTCGGCGGGCTCGAACGGCTCGCCCGGCCGCGGGTGGACCGTGGTGACGCCGGCCTCCCGGCCGGCGGTCAGGGTCCAGTCGGCGGGCTCCGCCCACGGGTGCGGCGCGAGCTTGAAGGTGCCCCAGTGGATCGGCAGCAGCACACCGCCGGGTTCCACGCCCTGGAGGTCGAGGTGGGACCGCACGCCCTGTTCGGGGTTCATGTGGATGTCCGGCCACATACCCGGGTGCCGGGTGCCCACGGGGTCGTTCGTGGGCCTGAAGTCGGAGTACGCGCCGATCTGGATCATCGTCGCGTCGAACGGGCCGTGTGCCGCGCCGATCTCGGCGAATCCGGAGAAGTATCCGGTGTCACCGCTGTGGAAGATGCGGTGCTCGGGGCCCGCGACCACCCAGGAGGCCCACAGGGTGTGCTGGAGACCGCGCAGTCCGCGGCCGCAGAAGTGCTGCGCGGGGGTGGCGGTCAGGGTGAGCCCCGCAAGCCGGGTGGTCTCGTGCCAGTCCAGCTCGGTGATCCGTTCCGCGGGCACTCCCCACAGCTCCAGGTCGGCGCCGATGCCGAGCGGTACGACGAAGGCCGCGCCGGTGGCCGTCAGACCCCGGATCGTGGGCATGTCGAGGTGATCGTAGTGATCGTGGGAGATCACCACGACGTCGACCGGGGCGAGCTCGGCCGGCTCGACCGGCACGGGGTGCAGACGCTTGGGCCCGACCCAGGTGAACGGGGAGCAGCGCTCGCCCCAGACCGGGTCGAAGAGCACCCGTCGGCCGTCGATCTCGGCGAGCACACTCGAATGGCCCATCCAGGTGAGCCGCAGCCCGGACCGCGGCGGGCGCTCCCGCTCGGCCGCGGTGGGGCGGTGCACCGGAATCCGGCCCACCGGTGCCCTGCGCAGCCGCCCCTCCCGGCTCAGCTGGCTGCGGACCATCGGCAGCGCACTGCCCCGCGGGACCTGGCGGGCCGGCACCGGGTTGCGGAACTGGCCGTCCGCGAACTGCGGCGAGCGGCGAATCCTGGCCAACCGCTCGCCGGTGGGCTCGGCGCCGAAGCTTGCGGGGCGCAGCGCGCTGAGCGGCGTACGGCGGGGTCGGGAACCGGTCACGGCACCTCCATGGTCGGGGCGGTCGCGAGATGAACGGACCGCACGAGCGGCAGGTTCCGGCGCGCCGGGCCGCGCGGTGCCTCGGTGCGCTGCGACAGCACGACACCCGCTCCTCTCTCACCATCACCCTCGGACACAAACCGCGCGACCGGCGGTGACATTCCCGGCCGGGCCCGGCGGGGCCCGGCCGGATCCGGTGCGCAGGAAGGGCGCGCACCCGCGGTCCCGGGGCGGTCACCGTGCGTATGTGTCCGGCGCGCCCCGATGGCGGACGGTTGACGTGCGCCGTCGTCTCCCCGGTCGCAGGGTGGAGGTATGGCCGATCATCCGCCCGTCGTCGTGCACCCGCCGTCCCCCGGTGGCGGGCGGCGGGTGACCATCGACGGCGAGAGCGTCGGCCGCGCCTACAGCAGCGTCGACGTCCTCGAATTCCTGCGCCGGGCCGGCCTGGACACCGACATGGTGTCGCTCGACGACCGTGCGGTCATCGAGTGGCAGGGCGGCGATCACGACGCCTGGTCGGGATCCGAGACCCGGTGACGAGGCCGCCGGCCGGACCGCGCCTCCGTTCCGGCCGGGCCTCCGCCGTCCGCGTGCCGCTGGGGCCGTTGGGGCCGTTGGGGTGACGAAGCGGGTCCGCGGCGTCGGTACGAGTGTCGTATGACGCCTCCGCGCCGTTGGTGTTCCGTGACCGCCCCCCAAGCCCGGCCGTGGTTCCTGCCGACCAGCCTCGCGGCGCTGACGGCGGAGATGTTCCCCGACGGGCCGGCCGAATCTCCGGCCGCCGCACTCCGGGCCCCGGAGCCGCAGCCGGGCGCCGACGCCAAGTCGGTGCCGGCACCCGCCACAGACCGGCCCTGACGGTGCGTCGCGCCGGTGCGACGGCGTGTCGCGGACTGTCCTGACGGCCCGTCCGACGGTGTGTCGCGAAGGTGTCCGGCGGCGCGCCGCGGATGTCCCTGACGAAGCGTCGGAACCCGACGGGCGTACCGGCTGTAGCCATCGGGTTACCCCATGTGGCGAGCGGTCGTGATCGCCCATAGCTTCGCCTCATGGCGATTCGACAGCTCACATATCTGGCGTGCCTGACGGCCGCCTCGGTCGCCGGGTTCGGCATGGCCCCGACGGCCCAGGCCGGCGACCGGCACATCGTCCACCGGGGCGAGTCCATCCAGAAGGCGGTGGATGCGGCGAAGCCCGGCGACACCGTGTTCGTCGAGCCCGGGATCTATCAGGAGAGCGTCCTGGTCAAGGAGTCACGCGTGACCCTGCTCGGGGCGGGCCGGCAGACCGTGATCAGACCGCCGACGGCACGGGCGGCGAACGCCTGCGGGCAGGACGGCAACGGCATCTGCGTGACCGGAAGTCCGGGGCACCGCCTGCGGGACGTCACCATCCGGTCCCTGACCGTCGCGGGCTTCAAGAAGAACGGCATCTGGGCCAGCGGTACCAACCGGCTGCGGGTGCGCGACGTCGCCGCGCAGGGCAACGGCCAGTGGGGCATCGCCGTGGAGAAGTCCGTCCGCAGCTCCGTCCGGGACAACACGGCCCGCGACAACGGTGACGCGGGCGTCTTCCTCGCCAACACGGTCGCCGAGGAAGGCGGCGCCACGGACACCCACGGCGCCGCGATCAGCGACAACCACATCACCGGCAACCGGATCGGGGTCACCGTCCGGCGGGTCCGCAATCTCCGGGTCGACAACAACCACATCACCGGCAACTGCGCCGGGTTGTTCGTGGTGGGTGACGAGTCGCGGCCGCGGGCGGGCGATCTGACGGTGAGCCGCAACGAGGTGTCGGGCAACAACAAGTACTGCCCGGCCACCAAACGCCTGCCGTTCCTCCAGGGCATCGGGATCGTTCTGACCGGCGCCGAGGACACCCGTGTGCGGGGCAACTGGGTCGACAACAACGTCGGCAAATCTCCGCTGTCCGGCGGCATCGTCCTCTTCCCCAGCTTCGCCAAGGCCCCCGACGAACGCAATGTCATCAGCGCCAACGTCGCGCTGCGCAACCGGCCGGCCGACCTGGCCAACCGCGACAAGGCCGGTTCCGGAAACCGGTTCGTCCGCAATGTGTGCCGCACTTCGGAGCCGGCGGGGCTGTGCTGACCGGCGGGTGCGGTTCCTCAGGAGTATCGAACAGCAGCAGAATCGAGGCGGAATGACCACCGTAAGCCCCACTCCCCAGCCGGCCATGCGGCTGCGGGAACTCGTCTTCGGAGCCGCGTGTGCGGCGTCCGTCCGGGCGGCAGCGAGACTCGGCGTGGCCGATGCGCTCCAGGACGCGCCCGCCACCGCGGAGGAGCTGGCCGCCTCGGTGCACACCGAGGCGCGGCCCCTTCAGCGGCTGCTGCGGGCCCTTTCCTGCTACGGGATCTTCGAGGAGACCGAGGACGGGAGATTCACCCACACCGAGATGTCCCGTCTGCTGCGGGAGGACTCCCCCAACAGCCTGCGGTACATCTCCCTGTGGTGCACCGAGCCGTGGACCTGGGAGGCCTGGCCGCGGCTGGACGAGGCCGTACGGTCCGGCCAGAGCGTCTTCGACGGCCTTTACGGCAAGGGGTTCTTCGACTATCTGCACCAGGACGCCCAGGAGTCGGCGCAGGTCTTCGACCGGGCGATGACCACCTCCAGCAAGCAGTCCGCGCGGGACGTGGCCGAGCTGCTCGATCTGACCGGGGTGGCGTCGGTGGCGGACATCGGCGGCGGCCAGGGGCATGTGCTGGCCGGCCTGCTGGAGAAACACCCGGATCTGGAGGGGTCGCTGCTCGATCTGCCCAACGTGGTGGCGAACGCGGATCCGCGGCTGCGGGACGGCGGCCCGCTCGCCGACCGCGTACGGATCGTGCCCGGGGACTGCCGCGACGAGATCCCGGTCCAGGCCGACCTCTACATCATCAAGAACATCCTGGAGTGGGACGACGAAAGCACCCGGCGGACCCTGGGAAACGTCCTGGAGGTCGCACGGCCCGGCGCCCGCGTCGTGATCATCGAGAACCTCGTCGACGACAGCCCGTCGATGAAGTTCACCACCTCCATGGACCTGCTGCTGCTCCTGAACGTCGGCGGCGCCAAGCACACCAAGGAGAGTCTCATCAGCCGGATGTCGGAGGCCGGCCTGCTGGTCCACGACATCATGCCGGTCAACGCGTATCTGCACGCCTTCGAGTGCAGCATCCCCGGTTAGGCGCGCGCAGGTGCCCGCGATCGGCGTCGATCGCGGGCACCTGCGGCGGCCGGGCCCCGCGGGACCGTCACCCCTCGTCGCGCTGCCAGCTGTAGAACTGGCGGGCCATCGCGTCCTTCGGGCTCCGCCAGGTCTGCGGGTCGTAGGCGCTGACGTAGGCGGAGAGCCTGTCGCTGATGGACCGGAACTCGGGGTGCTCCGTCAGCCTGGCGATCTCCGGGCCCGGCGGCTTCTCGGACTCGATGAGGTGCAGGTACACCTCGCCGAACTGGAACAGGCTCCGCCGGGAGACGCCGATCAGATGTGGCAGCTCCGTGCGGTCGGATTCCGCGAAGACCTCGGCGATCCTCGGAGCGGACTCCGGCGCCATACGGGCGACGATCAGTTCGTGGTGCATCGGTCAGGTCCCTTCGTTGCCGCCGGGGGTGGCGGACCGGACGCGGCCTGGTGGGCGGTCAGTTCGCCGAGGCCCGCTTGTCGCGGTCGTGCTGTTCGATCTTGTCCCGGATCAGCGCCAGTTGGATCTTGGAGTTGCGGTTGATGTGCTCGGTCATGCCCTGGTCGTCGACCGGCGCCTCGGGCTTCATCGCGAAGTCCTGGGACCAGTACATGCCGGTGCCGCCGGGCAGTTCGGCGTACGTCCAGTGGATGTCCATGTGCTGGAAGGGGCCGGTCTCCACGCGGCGGGCGCGGACGGTCAGGCCCTTGCGGTCGGTCACCCGCTCCGAGACCCAGCTCCAGACGGTGCCGTTGTCGTCGGGGTGCATGGTCAGCCGGAAGGTCGTCTTGTCGCCTTCCCGCGAGAGCACGTCGACGGCGGCGTACTCGCTGAACAGCTGGGGCCAGTTCTCGAGGTCGTTGGTCATGTCCCAGACGAGATCGAGAGGGGCGGCGATCTTGATGTCGTTCTCGGTGTGGCCGGGCATATCAGGCTCCTGTCATCGGGGCGGTGTTGACGAGGTCGAGGAAGTCGCTCGGCGTCTTGCTGCGCTCGGCGTCGTTGGGCAGCGGCCTGCCCAGCCGGTTCTCCAGCTCGCCGACGATGCCGAGCAGACCCAGTGAGTCCAGGCCGAATTCGGCGAAGGTCGCGCCGGGCCGGCCCGCCAGGTCACTCGGGGCGACGGTGAGGCCGGCAGCCGATTTCATCAGCGAGGCCAGCTCGTCGAAGGTCAGTTCAGTGGTCATGACGGGTTCTCCTTCTCACGAAGGGGACTCGGTCGGGCCCCGACGCAGCACCAGCGCCGCGTTCGAGCCCATGAGTCCCCGGCTCAGCACCAACGCCGTCCGCAGCTCGGCCGGGCGGGCCGAGACGGTGACCAGGTCGAGGTCGTGGCACACCTCGAAGACGTTGGGGGTAGGGGGCACGACGCCGTGCTCCATGGAGAGCACCGCGGCCGCCGCGTCGAGGACGGGGGCGCCGCAGTACGCCCGGCCGGTGCCGGTCTTGGGTGCGGTCACCGGCACGTCGGGGGCGTGCCGGCCCAGCACATCGGCGATCGCGAGGGCCTCGGCCCGGTCGGCCGCGGGGACGCCGAACGCGTCCGCGAACACCACGTCGATCTCTTCCGGGGCGCACCGCGCGTCCTCCAGGGCGCCGCGGATCGCATGGACCAGCCCCTCGCGGGACTCGTCCCAGCGGGCCGCGCCGGTGAAGGTCGCGGCGTGCCCGGCCACCACGGCGCGGACTTCCGCCCCGCGGTCGAGGGCCGCCTTCTCCTCCTCGACCACGAGCATCGCTCCCCCCTCCGCGGGGACGAAGCCGCAGGCGGCCTCGGTGAAGGGGCGGTAGGCGCGGTACGGGTCGTCGACCTTGCTGAGGTCGTCGTACCCGAGCTGGCAGACCACCGAGTACGGGGCGAGCGGCGCCTCGGCCGCGCCGACGACGACGGCGTCGGTACCGCGCAGGATGGTCCGGCCCGCGTGCGCGAGCGCATCCAGACCGCCCGCCTCGTCACTGGCCACGACGCCGCAGGGGCCCTTGAAGCCGCCACGGATCGAGATCTGGCCGGTGCTGGCCGCATAGAACCAGGCGATGGACTGGTAGGGCCCGACGTGCTTGGAGCCCTGGCCCCACAGGTGTTGCAGTTCCCGCTGGCCGAACTCGCCGCCACCGGATCCGGCGGCGGTGACCACGCCCACCGCGAACGGTGAGTCGTTGTAGTCGGCACGGCCCAGTTGGGCATCGTCCAGCGCGAGGTTGGCCGCGGCCATGGCGAAGTGCGTGAACCGGTCGGTCTGGACCAGGTAGCGCTCTTCGATGAGCACCGCCGGGTCGAAGTCGCGGACCTCGCCGGCGACCTTGAGCGGCAGGTTCTCGCACCCTTCCCTGGTGACCAGGTCGAGCACGCTCATGCCCTCTCTGGTCGCCTTCCAGAAGGCTTCGGTGCTCACCCCGTTGGGGGCGATGACGCCGATGCCCGTGACGACGGCCCGTCGTTGCTGACGCTGTGGATGTTGCTGCAGGGAGCTCATCGGGCCCTCCCGCCCTGTCTGGTCAGAACCACCGCGGACTGGAAGCCGCCGAACCCGCTGCCGACCGACAGCACGGACCGCAGGGGCAGTTCGCGCGCCGTCTTCGGCACATAGTCGAGATCGCACTCGGGGTCCGGGGTCTCGTAGTTGGCCGTCGGCGGTACGACCTGGTGGGCGAGCGCCAGCACACACGCGACGATCTCGATCGCCCCGATCGCGCCGAGCGAGTGGCCCACCATGGATTTGATGGAGCTCATGGGCACCTGGTACGCGTGCTCTCCCAGCGACTTCTTGACCGCGGCGGTCTCGTGCCGGTCGTTCTGCTGGGTGCCCGAGCCATGGGCGTTGACGTAGTCGATCTGGGAACTGTCGACCTTCGCGTGACCGAGTGCGCGGTTGATCGCCTCGGCCATCTCCAGGCCCTCCTGGGTGAGCCCGGTCATGTGGTACGCGTTGCCGAAGGTGGCGTAGCCCCGTATCTCGCAGTGCACCGTCGCACCGCGGGCGCGGGCGTGCTCCAGCTCCTCCAGTACGAGGACGGCGCCGCCCTCCCCCATGACGAATCCGTCGCGGTTGGCGTCGAACGGCCGGGAGGCGTGGGCGGGGTCGTCGTTGTTCGCGGAGGTCGCCTTGATCGCGTCGAAGCAGGCCACCGTGATCGGAGAGATCGGCGAGTCGGACGCGCCCGCGATGCACACGTCGAGCCGGCCCTCCTCGATGGAGTGGAAGGCGTAGCCGATGGCGTCGAGGCCGGAGGTACAGCCCGTGGAGACGGTCTGCACCGGGCCGTGGGCGCCGATCTGCTCCGCCACCGCGGAGGCGAGCGAGCTGGGGGAGAACGCCCGCTGCAGATGGCGGCCGGCCGGCCGGTGGTCCACGTCCCAGTGCTGACCGACGTCGCTCACGGCGACGTAGTCCTGCTCCAGGCGCGTGGTGCCGCCGACCGCGGTGCCCAGTGACACCCCGATCCGCCAGCGGTTCTCGCTGCCGGTCTCCAGGCCCGCGTTCCGTACCGCCTCCTGGGCGGCGACCATCGCGAACTGGATGTACCGGTCCTCCGCGGCCACCTGCTCCGGCCCCAGGCCGTGGGCGGCCGGGTCGAAGTCGCACTCCGCGGCGATCCGCGAGCGGAAGCCCTCCGGGTTGAAGAGGGTGATCCCGCGGGTCGCGGTGCGCCCGGAGGACAGGAGGTCCCAGAAGGCGGGCACTCCCACGCCGCCCGGCGCGACGATCCCGACGCCGGTCACCGCTACCCGGCGGCTCATGACACCCGCTCCGCACGGTCGGGTGGGCCGGACGGCGCGCCGCCGTCCGTCTCCTCGGTGTCGACATGGCCCAGGTCGGGGCGCGGGGCCAGCGGGCCGAGGTGGAAGACCATCCGGGCCTCCACGTCACCGACATTGCGGAAGCGGTGGCGCAGGTACGGCGGGATCAGCAGCCCCTGGTCCGGGTGGAGCGGATGCGGCTCACCGTCCAGGTCCACTTCGAGCGCGCCGCTCACGACGTAGACGAACTCCTCGGAGTACGGGTGGTAGTGCTCGCCGATGCGCTCCCCGGGCTGTACGAGGGCCATGCCCATGAATCCGCTGGTGGCGCCCACCGCGGTGGGTGTCAGCATGGCGCGCAGGTCACCTCCGCGCCTGCGGTTGGGCTGGGTCTCGTTGAGGTCCACGATGCGTGGGCGGTGGGTGGTCATGGCTGCTTCCTCCTGGTACGGGGCCGACGGATGGGGGCCGTGGACGGCCGGGTGCGCGGTCAGGAGTCCGATGCCCGGCGGTCGGTGATCAGGTCCATGTCGGAGCGCGCGAGGAAGTGCGCCAGCTCCCGGTCGGTCGTCAGACCGCCGGCCACGTCGGTGTCCATGAGTCGCTTGAAGACGCCGCGCTTGCGGGGGCCGTGCACGCCCAGGACGAGATCGGGGTCGCTGTCGTCGAGGGGGACCCGGAGGTCGATGAGCCGGACGACGAGGTCGTCGCGCTGGAAGATGGTGCTGCCGCTGATCGGGCAGCCCGGGTCGTCCGCGGCCAGCTCGTCCTGCCGGGCGAGCAGCCGGGCCAGCGCCATACCGCAGCCTTCCTTGGCCGGGTAGTACAGCGCGTGCCGCTGCGCCGCGTGGGCGTCGGGGCCCTCGGTGGCGATGTGGTGCACGGCGGGCAGCGCGGCCCGGGTGAAGAAGACGCGGGCGGAGTTGGGGTCGTTGAGGTCCCGGTCCTGTTCGAGGTAGGGGTTGATGGCCTCCTCGACGGCCCTGACCTCGGGCTGCTCCGACACGTGGCGCAGCGCGGCGACGAGATCGCCCTGCACCTCCACCGCGCGTACGACGCGGTTGCCGTGCATGAACAGCGAGGTGCGGCGCAGCCGGGTGACCTCGTCGACCTGTGCCTCCGGGGAGCTGTAGTCGGCCAGGATCTCGGCGACCATCGACTCGCTGCCGGGCTTCACGGTGAAGGTCAGGGCGTGCCGGACCACTCCGTCACCGACGCGGGGCGATGCCTGCAGCCGTCCCTTGGCGGGCTGGGGGGCGGCGTGGGCGACGTTGGACGTCTCGCGCAGCACGCTGAAGCGCAGCGAGCGGGTGTTGCGCACGCAGCCGTGCAGGGGCTGCACCACCTTCACGTGTTCCTCGCTGTTGACCCAGGCCAGGAACGGCGGTGCGCTCTCCCATTCGCTGGTGATCAGCCACTGCGAGGGGTTCTCGATGGACTGGCACAGCTGGTCGGTGATGTGACCGGGGACGGAGGCCACCTGGTTGCGAAGGTGCTCATAGGCTTCGAGGAACCGCTGCTGGGCGCCCTCGTGGAGGTCCAGCATGAGGACGACCCGGAGTCTCGAGCCGTCGAACGCGGACTGCGATATTCGTTCCGACACTGTTGTCATCGTCTACGCATCTCCCTCGGAGCGAGCTGGCTCCTGTGGTGCGTCGTCAGTTCCGGAGGTGATCCGGGCACTGACCCGGCGTACCGGGACGACCGGCCCCGCGGTGGGGGTGGCCGTCCCGGAATCGATCGTGGCCGGGACCCCCTGGGCGCGCGAGATGTGTGGGCCATGCGGGTGAACCATGATCGAACGCTTCACCGGCCGGGGACACTCCCCCTCCACGAGCGCAGAGGGAGTGGAGCAGGCAATGAGTCCAACGGTCGAGGACAGGGTTCCGGTACTTGTCGTGGGCGGTTCCCTGGTGGGGCTGTCCGCTTCGCTGTTCCTGGGGCGCCTGGGAGTGCGGCACATGCTTGTCGAGAAGCATTCCGACACCTCCCGGCACCCGCGCGGCCGGGGGAACAACGTTCGCACGATGGAGCTGTACCGGGTGGCGGGCGCCGAACAGCGGATCCGGGAGGCCGCCTCCGTCCTGGCGGACAACCACGGCATCCTCCAGACCCCGTCGCTGACCGGCGAGGAGCAGGAGTGGCTGTTCAAGGAGATCGACCCGGGCGGCGGGCTGGCCCGGTTCAGCCCCGCCGGGTGGTGCCTGTGCAGTCAGAACGACCTGGAGCCGGTGCTGGTGCGCTGCGCCCGTGAACACGGCGGCGACCTGCGCTTCCACACCGAACTGCTCTCCTTCGACCAGGATCGCGAGGGGGTGACCGCAGTCGTCAAGAACCGGGACACCGGCGAGCACACCACCGTGCACGCGGACTACCTCATCGCCGCCGACGGCCCCCGCAGCCCCGCCCGGGAACGGCTCGGCATCGGCCAGACCGGCCCCGGGGACCTGTTCCACAACGTCAGCATCACCTTCCGGGCCCCCGCGCTGGCGGCGGCGGTGGGCGACCGCCGCTTCATCGCCTGCTATCTGACCAACCCGGAGGCCGACGGCGCGCTGCTCCCGGTGGACAACCAGGAGGAGTGGGTCTTCCACGCCCCCTGGCACCCGGACCGGGTCGAAACCCTGGAGGACTTCACCGACGAGCGGTGCATCGACCACATCCGGCGGGCGACCGGCGTGCCGGACATGGACGTCGAGATCACCGGCAAGGCGCCCTGGCACGCGGCGGAGCGCGTCGCCGAGCGGTACTCGGAGGGCCGGGTCTTCCTCGCCGGCGACTCGGCCCACGAGATGTCCCCCACCGGTGCGTTCGGCTCCAACACCGGCATCCAGGACGCCCACAACCTGGCCTGGAAGCTCGCCGCCGTGGTGAACGGCTGGGCGGGCCCCGGCCTGCTGGACACCTACGAGTCGGAACGCCAGCCGGTGGCCCGCGCCACCAGTGCCCGTGCCTCCGCCCGTTCCGCGGAACACAGCCACCCCGGCTATGCCGCGGCTCCCGGCGCCGGCGGCGGCCGGCAGAGCGGCGTGCTCACCGTCGCGCTCGGTTACAGCTACCCGCGGGGTGCGGTGGCCGGCGCCGACCCCGAACTCCCGGTGGTCCCCGCCCGGATGCAGCTCACCGGCGCCCCCGGCACCCGGGCCCCCCACATGTGGCTCCGGCGCGCGGGCGTACGGCTGTCGACCCTGGACCTCTACGAGCAGTCCCTGGTCCTGCTCACCGGGCCGGACGGCGAGGGCTGGCGCACCGCGGCCGCCCGGGCCGCGGAGCGCTGGTCGCTCGACCTGCCCGCCTACAGCATCGGCGACCGCCCCGAGGACGACCTCGCCCCGGACGAGGGCGCCGACTGGGCCGAGGCCCACGGCACGACGCCCCAGGGCGCGGTGCTGGTGCGCCCTGACGGGTTCGTGGCGTGGCGGGCCCCGGGTACGGCGGCCGACCTCGCCGGGGAGCTCGACGCGGCGCTGGCGAAGGTGCTCTGCCGGGGCTGACGGCGGCTCCGGCTCAGTCCTTTCTTCCCACGCCGCCGTAGAAGACGATGTCGTTGAGGGCCGCGGGGCCGGGCACCTCACCGTCCGGACGCCACAGCGGCACCCGGACGACGCCCGGCTCCAGCAGCGTGAACGGTCCGAAGAAGGAGGCGATGTCGGCCTTCGACCGCAGGTTGAGCGGGGCGGCGGAGCACTGGTAGATCTTCTCCGTCATCGCGCGCTTGACCTCGTCCACCGCGCCTTCCGCGTACGCCTCGTAAGGCTCGTACGTCGAGTGGGACAGCACGAGGTGGCTGCCCGCGGGCAGCGCGTCGGCGAAGGCGGCGACCATGGCGGCCGGGTGCTCGCTGTCCTGGACGAAAGACAGGACGACGGCCATCAGCAGCGTCACCGGACGGTCGAAGTCGATCAGCTCGCGGACGGCGGGATGGCCCAGGATCGCCGCGGGGTCGCGGAGGTCGCCCAGCACGAACGCGGTGCGTTCGGTGGTGGTGAGCCGGGCCTGGGCGTGGGTGGCGACGATCGGGTCGTTGTCGACGTAGACGACAGCGGTGTCGGGCGCGACCTCGCGGGCCAGTTCATGGGTGGTGGGCGGGGTGGGGATGCCGGTGCCGATGTCGATGATCTGGCGGATGCCCTCGGCGGCCAGTGCGCGCAGGGCCCGTCCCTGGAACGCGCGGTTGGCGATGGCGCTGTCGCGTACCTGGGGGTGCATCTTCAGGACGTGGTCGGCGGCCTCGCGGTCGACCTCGTAGTTGTCCCAGCCGCCGAGGAAGTAGTCGTTCATCCGGCCCGGATGCGGCCTGCTGGTGTCGATCTCCTCGGCCGAGAAGCCCGTGTGCTCCGGCCCCTTGACATACGGCCCGATGCCCGCGGCCGGGGAGTCCGGCGCCTTCGGGGGGAAGTTCTCGCTCATGCCGTCCTCCGCTCCACGCGCCGGCAGGGTGCCGCGGTGAGCAGGAAGTCGGCGTGCCCGGCCTTCGCTCCCTCGATGAAGCTCACCATTTCGTGATGGGTGTAGATCAGGGCCGGGCCGTTCGGGTCGGTGGACTGGCGCAGCGCCACCCGGCCGTCCTTCAACCGCATGGCCTCGACGCACTCGCCTCCGTTTCCGCCACTCCACGGCTTGTGCCAGCCGTCGTTGCCCAGTTCGTTGGCGGGCATGCCGTTGTAGATGCGTATGCGATCCATGGGGGGTTAGATCTCCTTGCGAAAGCCACCCAGAATGTCCCGGGTGGTGTGTGCCGGCGCGGCCTGCGCACACATCCGGTCCAGGGCTTCCAGGAACTGCGAGACGTCGTTGCGCTGGTCGAAGTACACGGCTCCGACGAGGCTTTCCGCATACGCGATGTCCGGCAGCTCCGGGATCGGGAAGCGGAAAATGTGGAACGGCCCGTACATCGCGGGATGCGGGCCGGATGCGAAGGGCATGACCTGCAGCCGGACGTTCGGCAGCGCGGTGGCCTCCATCAGCCGGGCGATCTGGTCGCGCATCACCTGCGGGCCGCCGATCGGGCGCCGCAGGACGGTCTCGTCCATCACCGCCCAGAGCATCGGGGCCTGATCGCGGGTCAGCAGCGACTGGCGCTCCATGCGCAGCGCCACGATGCGGTCGATGTCCGCGGCGGGGGCGTGCGGCATGCCGGCCCGCAGGACGGCGGCGGCGTACTCCTCGGTCTGCAGCAGGCCGGGGACGTAGTGCGGTTGGTAGGCCCGGATGAGGTTCGCCTCGCTCTCCAGGCTGACGAACGCGCTGAACCACTCGGGCAGTACGTCGCGGAAGTTGTGCCACCAGCCGGGCTTGTTGGCCTCGCGGGCGAGCGCGAGGAAACCGTCGATCTCCTCCTGGTCGGTGACGCCGTAGGTCGCCAGCAGCTTCTCGACGTAGGGGATCTTGAGCCCGACCTCGGCCTTCTCCATGCGCCGTATCGTCGCGTGGGTGACGTCGAGGGCCCGCGCGGACTGTTCGAAGGACAGTCCCGCCTTCTCGCGCAGATCCTGCAGCCGCTTGCCGAGCACCACCCGCAGGACGGTCGGCGCTCCGGCCGAACGTGGGTCCACCACGCCTGATCCCCTCCAACTGACTTATGTGTTCAGCAGTGTGTCATGCCGTCAGGAGGACGAACAGGCTGCATATGCGATTCTGCAAATTACAGAGTGATCCTTGCCATCGGTGACCAACATCGCACATAGTTACGTCGTGGCTTCCTCCAAAAACGCTCCCTCGTTAGGGCGCTACTGCGGTTTCGCCGCCGAGCACCCCCAGGACGCGTTCCATCTGCCGGCCCGGCGCACCTCGGTCCCCGAGGCACGCCGGCGGGTCAGCACGCTCCTGCGTTCCTGGGGCGCGGCCCAACAGGTCCGTGACGACGTGGAGTTGGTGGTGTCCGAACTGTTCACCAACGCGGTGCGGCACACCGACAGCGAGAAGGTCGGCTGCGAGGTGACCCTCGTCGGGTCGTATGTCCGCATAGAGATCACGGACGAGGGCGGCTCCGGCACCTCGGCGCCGCACGCTCAGCCCGGCAGCGTGGACAAGGAGTGCGGACGAGGGCTGTTCCTCGTCGGCGCACTGTCCGAGAGCTGGGGGACGCGCCGCGACGACGGCGGCCAGGGCCGGGTCGTCTGGGCGGATCTGCCCTACACCACCGCGGCACACTGAGGCCCCGGTCCGCCATCGGCGGAGACCGGGGCCTCAGTCGTTCCGTGCGCCCGCCGTTTCGTGCGGCCGCACTCCTGCGTCACAGGGGCAGCAGATCGGGCCGCTTGGGCTCGACGTGGTCCCCCGAGGACTCGCCGCGCAGCCGGCGCCCGATCCACGGGACCAGGTGTTCCCGCGCCCAGTGGATGTTGTCCCGCCGCGCGTCGGCGGCCGACCGCTCCGCCTCCGGCGGCCACGGCTGGTCCGGGTCGGCCGGCACGGTGAGCCCGAGCACCTGTGCGGCGCGCAGCGCCACCCGGGTGTGCCCGTCGGCGGACAGATGCAGCCGGTCTTCGCTCCACGCCCTCCGGTCCTGCACCGACCTCAGCGACCACAGGTCGAGCACCGGGCAGCCGTGCCGGTCCGCGATGGCGCGGACGTGCGCCGTGTAGGTCGCTATCTTGCCGCGCAGATGCTTGAGGACGGGCATCCCGCGGGTGTCGAACCCGGTGCACAGCAGCACCGTCCCGACCGAGGTCCGCAGGTCGGCGACCGCCCGCTCATACCGCTCGGCCACCGCGTCCGGGTCCGAGCCCGGCCGCAGGATGTCGTTCCCGCCGGCACAGAACGTCACCAGCGTGGGGGCCAGCTCCTTCGCCCGGGGCACCTGCTCCTCGACGATCTGGTCGAGAAGCCGCCCCCTCACGGCGAGGTTCGCGTAGCGGAAGTCCCCTTCTTCCCGCTGGTCCGACAGGAGGACCGCGAGGCGGTCCGCCCAACCGATGTACGCCCCGTCACGGCCGGGATCCCCGACCCCCTCGGTGAAGCTGTCCCCGACGGCTGCGTACGACCCGATGGCGCCACCGGCGCCGCTGCTGAGGTTCTTCGAATCGTCTGCCACGTCAGGACATACTTCACCTTGAGAAGTGACCTACGCCATCGTAACCAGGGGTTGACGGGAGGTGATTAATACCACCCAGTCAAATTCTCCTCAAATGGGAATAACGATTGGTCACAGACTGCTCCATCATCGCTTCATGTGCGGTCGGGAGGCGGCCGCCGCACGTCACCTCGAGAGTCACACGGCGGCGCCGTCGCGAGCTGGTTGCCTATTGCACCAATGTCGTATCGTCGGAGTAGCCCCGCCGCGTGGACGACGAGCGTCGGCGGCCGAACAGAAGGAGCGCCCGTGACGCAGACGCCGCAGGTCCCGCAGGACCACTCCGAGCTCGCGGAGGTCCGCAACTTCCGCGATGTGGGCGGACTGCCGACCGTGGACGGGCGTCGGGTACGTCATGGGCGGCTGTTCCGCAGCGGCCATCTCGCCCACGCGACCGAGGCGGACGCCGAATTCCTCGCCGGCCTCGGCCTGCACACCGTCTTCGACTTCCGCAACGCCGCGGACATCAAGCTCGAGGGCCCCGACGTCTCGCTCCCCGGCGTGCGGAACGTGAACATCCCGCTCACCGATCCGGCCGACGGCGCGGAGTTCTGGACCATGGTGCGCGACGGCCACGTGGACCAGCTGCGGACCGCGCTCGGTGACGGCAAGGCCGCGGCCCGGATGTCGTCGACCTACCGCCACATCATCACCACCCGCACCGAGGACCACAGCCGGGTGCTGCACGCGCTCGCCGAGGACAGCCTTCCCGCGCTGATGCACTGCGCGGCCGGCAAGGACCGGGCGGGCCTGTCCGTGGCCGTGACACTGCTGGCGGTCGGTGTGGAGCCGGACGCCATCGAGACGGACTACCTCAAGTCCAACGACCCACACCGCCGCTACAAGATCCGCCGCAGCGACAACTCCGCGGTCGGGATGTCGGAGGAGGTCATGGAGCTGCTCTCGCCGCTGTTCGGCGCGCACACCGACTACCTCACCGCCGCCTTCGACACCATCGAGCAGACCTGGGGCTCCCGGGACCGCTACCTCGCCGAGGGCCTCAAGCTGACCGACGCCACCCGCGAGCGACTGCGCGCCCGGCTGTTGACCGACTGACCCCGCCCGGCGTACGGACGGCCCGGCGACTGCCCGCCGGGCCGTCCGTACGCCGTGGTTCACCGGCGCTCGAGCCGGCGCGGCCGGTCCTGGTGCTGGTCCGGGTCGGTGACCCACCCCGCGACCAGCACCAGTCCCGACTCCCGGTGCACCGCGAGGAAGCCGAAGGGCCGGTCGAAGGTCGCCGAAAGGACCTGCGACTGCTGCTGCGGCCGCAGCGCGGAGCCCGCGCGCATCCCGATGGCCGTCACGGCCGCCGCCCGGAATCCCAGCGGCCCGAAGGTCGCGGTGACCGTCTGCCGGGCCGACGACACCGCCAGCGGCTGCGCGCTGATCCCGGGGAAGTGCCCCCGCGAGCCGTCGGTGGCCGTGGCGAGTCCGAACAGCCCCGCCTGCGCCAGCAGATCGTGATCGGCGTCGACGGTGAAGCGCGCGCAGGTCAGCTGGGTCCGCGGGGCCCCGTCCCAGCTGGTCGTCGTCCGCACCTGCACCCCGGGCCCGGCGCCGTCCCCCAGCTCCGTACCGGACTGCACCGGATACCCGCCGCCCAGCGCCGCGACGCCATGGCGCAACACCTCGCCACCGGGCAGCTCCGGCGGTCCGAGCAGCAGGTGCACGTCCAGGCCGTTGTCGCCCTCGACCTGCACCGTGGTCAGCGCACCGGCCGGCGAGCGGTGCACCCGGACCTGCTCCGATGCCGTGTCGGAACGATGCAGCCCGGCCAACTCCCGGCCCGCCCACGGCCCTTCGGTCGTCCGCAGCGGCACCTCGCGGAACGCCTTGCACCATGTCGTCCGCACCAGCAGCGCACTCGCGAGCACCAGGAGGGTGCTCGGACCGGCCGCTACGGGCATCCGCTCGATCAGGCCGTCGGTGTGCCGCCGCACCCAGGCGTCCATCGCCGCCGCATCCGCCGCCGCGTCCCCGGACAGTTCGCCGTGGACGTCGAGTGGCAGGCCGTCCAGCCATTCCGGGCGCAGCTCCAGCACGCGCCGGGTCCACAGTCCCACCGCGGCATCGATGCCGTCCGCTGCGGCCAGCGCGTCGAGCAGGGCGCGCCCTTCGGACACGGCGTGCTCCGCGTCCGTGCCGATCGCGCCGGCCAGTTCCGCACGGGCCTCGCCCGCCGCCGGCCCGGCCAGCAGGGCCAGCAGCGGCCAGAGCCCGGCGGCCGTCAGGGCCGTGCCCCGCTCCCCCACCGCCTCCCGCGCCCAACTGCCCGTCAGGTCGTTGACGGCCCGTACCGTCGTTGCAGCGATCATGGATGCATCCCCCGGACTCATCGGCGGTCGACGACCGCTGCCGCACCAACCTGCGGCCCGGTGGCTCTCACAAGCCGTCACCACATACTCTGGCCTGCACCTTTCCGGCGCAGGCAGGGATCAACCCTAGTGGCACGCAGGCCCGCCCGCACCCCTCGGGCCTCCCGGTGCGAGGCCGTCCGCGGACGGCGGGGCAGCGGGATCCACTACTGGGAGGTCGCCCTCGTGACCGCGGCGGAGGGCGGGCCCTGCCGGGACCTCACACGGCGGCCCGCCCCAGGTGCGCCTTGACCAACGTCCGCCCGAAGTCCCACATCAGTCCGCCGCCGTTGTGGGCGTCGTCCATGACGGCCGTGAACGCCTCGACGAACCGGTCCACTTCCCGTTCCCCGATGATCAGCGGCGGAATCAGCTTGATGACCTCCAGATGGTCGCCGGAGACCTGGGTGAGGATGCGATGGCGCTGCAGCAGCGGCGCCACGACCAACTGCGCGAAGAGCCCCTTGCGGGCCGCCTGCAGCATCGTCCAACGTCCCCGCAGGACCAGCGACCTGGGCTTGCCGAACTCGATGCCGATCATCAGGCCGCGCCCGCGGACGTCGTGCAGCAGCTCGTACGTGTCGACGAGCGCGGCGAGCCGCTCGCGCAGCAGATCGCCGGTGTGCCGGGCGTGGGCGACGGTCTGCTCGTCCTCCATCACGGACAGCACCGCGAGACCGGCCGCCATGGCCTGGGCGTTGGACCCGAAGCTGGCGGAGTGCACCAGCACCCGGTCCATGGACGAGTAGACCTTCTTGAAGATCCAGTCCTTGCCGAGCGTCGCGCCGACCGGGACGTAGCCGCCGGAGAGCGCCTTGGCCACGCACACCAGATCCGGTTCGACGCCGTCCTCGTGCTGGTAGGCGAAGAAGTCGCCGGTGCGGCCGAGGCCGGTCTGCACCTCGTCGGCGATCAGCAGGGCCTTGTGCCGGCGCAGCAACTGCTGCGCGGCGGGCAGGAAGCCCGGCGGGGTGGGGTGGACGCCCTTGCCCTGGATCGGCTCGACGATGAAGCCCGCGACGTCGCCCTTGCTCAACTCCCGCTCCAGCGCGTCCAGATCGCCCATGTCGATGGCGGTGTCCGGCAGCAGCGGCGCGAAGCCGTCGCGGAAGCCGTCCTCGCCGTTGACGGAGAGCGAGCCGGTGGTCAGGCCGTGGAAGGCGTGGGTGCAGTAGAGGATGCGGGGCCGGCCGGTGGCGTAGCGGGCGAACTTCACAGCGGTCTCGACGGCCTCGGTGCCGCTGTTGCCGAAGAACACACGGTCCAGGTGGGGCGCGTACGTGAGGAGCTTCTCGGCGAGCAGGCCGGGCAGCGGCTGGCAGTCGAAGCGGGTGAGGTCGGGCAGGCCGGCGTCCAGGACGTCGTGCAGTGCCTGGCGTACGACGGGGTGGTGTCTGCCCAGGCCCATCACGCCGAAGCCGGCGAGCATGTCGAGGTAGTCCCGACCGTCGCGGTCCCAGAAGTAGGCGCCCTCGCCCCGCTCGTAGACCTTGTCGAACCCGATGGTGTGCAACATCCGCGGCAGCTGGTGGTTGAGATGGCGGGTGTGCAGGTCGTAGCGCTCAGCGCCGCGTTCGGCGAGCAGCTGTGCGAGGTCGAATCCGGTCACGAGACGTTCTCCTTACGGGCCGACGCGGGGTTCTTGGCAGCCAGCGCGTCGCTGATCCGCGCGGCGATCTCGGCCGGGGTGAGTCCGAGCTCCGCCAGCAGCTCCCCGCGCTTGGCGTGCGCCAGGAACTGCTCGGGGATGCCGAAGGTGCGCAGCGGTACGTCCACCTCCGCGTCCCGCAGTGCCTGGCCGACCGCCGACCCCACGCCACCGGTGCGGCTGTGGTCCTCGACCACGGCCACCAGGGCGTGCCGGGCGGCGAGCTGGGGGACGGCGGGGTCGACCGGCTTGACCCAGCGCGGGTCGACGACCGTCGCGTCGACGCCGCGCGCCGCGAGGAGCTCGGCGACCCGCAGGCAGACCGGTGCCATCACGCCGACCGCGACCAGCAGGACGTCCGGCCGCGGCGTGCGGTGCAGGACGTCGACGCCGCCGACCTTCTCCAGGGCCGGGACGGGGTCCCCCACCAGCTCCTTGGGGAATCGGATGACGGTCGGCGCATCGTCCACGTCCAGGGATTCGCGCAGCTGGGCGCGGAGCTGGTCGGCGTCGCGCGGTGCGGCGATCCGCAGGCCCGGTACGACGCCCAGCATCGACATGTCCCACATGCCGTTGTGCGAGGCGCCGTCGGTACCGGTGACGCCGGCCCGGTCGAGGACGAAGGTGACGCCGCAACGGTGCAGGGCCACGTCCATCAGGATCTGGTCGAAGGCCCGGTTGAGGAAGGTGGCGTAGACGGCGACGACCGGGTGGAGGCCGCCGGTGGCGAGGCCGGCCGCCGAGACCGCGGCGTGCTGTTCGGCGATGCCCACGTCCCAGACCCGGTCCGGGTGGGCGGCGGCGAACTTCCCGAGCCCGACCGGCTGGAGCATGGCCGCCGTGACGGCGACGACGTCCTCGCGCTCGGCTCCGATCTGCACCATCTCGTCGGCGAAGACGGAGGTCCAGGTGGGTGCGCCGGGCGGCGTGACGGGCGCGCAGGTCAGCGGGTCCATCACGCCCACGGTGTGGAAGTGGTCCGCCTCGTCCTCCAGGGCGGGCTGATAGCCGCGGCCCTTCTCCGTCAGGCAGTGCACCAGTACCGGGCCGTGGAACCCCGCGGCCCGGCGGAGCGCGGACTCCACGGCGGCGATGTCGTGCCCGTCGATCGGGCCGACGTACTTCAGGCCGAGGTCCTCGAACATGCCCTGCGGTGCGAAGGCGTCCTTGAAGCCCTTCTTCGCGCCGTGCAGCGATTCGTAGAGCGGCTGGCCGACGACCGGGGTGCGCTGGAGGACGTCCTTGCCCCAGGCCAGGAACTTCTCGTAGCCGTCGGTGGTGCGCAAGGTGGCGAGATGGCTGGCGAGGCCGCCGATGGTCGGCGCGTAGGAGCGCTCGTTGTCGTTGACGACGATGATCAGCGGGCGGTCCTTGGCGGCCGCGATGTTGTTGAGCGCCTCCCACGCCATACCGCCCGTCAGCGCGCCGTCCCCGATCACGGCGACGACATGGTCCTTCCGGCCGCGGACCTGATTGGCCTTGGCCAGGCCGTCGGCCCAGCCCAGCACGGTGGAGGCATGGCTGTTCTCGATGACGTCGTGCGGGGACTCGGCCCGCGAGGGGTAGCCGGACAGGCCGCCCTTGGCCCGCAGTTTGGAGAAGTCCTGGCGGCCGGTGAGCAGCTTGTGGACGTAGGACTGGTGGCCGGTGTCCCACAGGATGCGGTCGGCGGGCGAGTCGAAGACCCGGTGCAGGGCGAGGGTCAGCTCGACCACGCCCAGGTTGGGTCCCAGATGACCGCCGGTCCGGGCGACGGCCTGCACGAGGAACTCCCGGATCTCCTCGGCGAGTTCGTCCATCCGCTCCGCGGGCAGCGCCTTGAGGTCGCGCGGCTCGCCGATGTGCTCCAGCATGGTCATGCTCGGTCCCCCTCCAGGGTTTCTGCTGACGGTGACGTCGGGCGCCCGGCGGTGCTCACCGCTCCCGCGTGCGCACGGCCGGCTTCACGCTCGCCGAGGTGAGCGCGCCGGCGGTCTTCGGCCCCGGTGCGGTCCCGACGGCCGGGCCCCCGCTGCCGCCCGAGCGGTGCGCTGGGCCGTCGCTGCGGTGCGCCGGGCCGCCGGGAAGCCCGGCGGCCGCGGGCACACCGCTCATCACGTCACCCGCGGTTCCCGCCGACGGTCTCCCTGGCGGCGCGCAGCGACTCCTTCAGGGATCCCATGGTGGCCAGCACGGCGGTGGGCTCATAGCCGCAGTGCGCCATGCAGTTGGCGCAGCGCGGGTCCTTGCCGCGGCCGTACTTGTCCCAGTCGGTCTCCTCGATGAGCTCCCGGTACGTCGGGACGTACCCGTCGCTCATGAGGTAGCAGGGGCGCTGCCAGCCGAAGAGGGAGTAGTTGGGGATCGCCCAGGCCGTGCAGGGGAAGTCCGCCTTGCCTTCCAGGAAGTCGAGGAAGAGCGGGCTGTGGTTGAGTCGCCAGCGGCGCCGGTTGCCGCCGGCGAAGGCCTTCCGGAACAGCTCACGGGTCTGCTCGACCCCCAGGAAGTGCTCCTGGTCGGGGGCCTTCTCGTAGGCGTAGGCGGGCGACAGCATCATTTCGTCGACCTGCAGGTCGTCGTTGAGGAAGTTGAGGACCTCGATGATGGTCTGCGGGGTGTCGGTGTTGAAGAAGGTGGAATTCGTGGTGACCCGGAAGCCGCGGCGCTTGGCCTCCTTGATCGCCGCCACCGCCTCGTCGAATACGCCTTCCTTGGCGACGGATTCGTCGTGCCGCTCCCGCATCCCGTCGATGTGCACCGCGAACGCGAAGTACGGAGAGGGCGTGAAGTTCTCCATCTTCTTGCGCAGCAGCATGGCGTTGGTGCAGAGGAAGACGTACTTCCGCTTCGCCACCAACTGACGGACGATCTCGTCGATCTGCGGGTGCATCAGCGGCTCGCCGCCGGCGATGGAGACCATCGGCGCGCCGGACTCCAGCACCGCCCCGACCGCCTGCGCCACCGGCATGCGCTGCTTGAGGACGCCCGCCGGATGCTGGATCTTCCCGCAGCCCTCGCATTTCAGGTTGCAGGCGAAGAGCGGCTCCAGCTCGACGATGAGCGGAAACTTCTCGCGCCGGCGCAACATCTTCTGTTCAAAAAGATAGGTCCCGACCCGGATGGTCTGGCGAAGCGGCATGGCCATCTGGCTCACCTCCTGGGGAGCAGCAAAGAACGGTGCCATTCGAAGAAAACAGGAAGAACGGAGCGCAACACACGGAAGGCCGATATTCCACCGCGCACCGTGCCGATCCGTACGAGTTCATGTTCTGGAGCGTCCACGATCACCCGGACGGCCGCAACCGGGCGATTTCCGGCACGCACCGCGGCACGCAGGGTGGCGGCGGATTCCATGTCCACCGCGACCGCGCCCTCGGCGTGCAGCGCGGCGCGCTCCGTGCCGTGCACGAGATGGTCGGAGCCGCGCAGCAGGCCGGTGTGCACGGTCAGCCCGCGCCGGCGGAGCGCTGCCAGGAGCGGGCCGTTGTCCCGGCAGGGGATGTCCCGGGCATCGGCCCGATGATCGCGGGTGGCCTCGGCGACCACCACGTCCCCCGGCCGCATCCCCGGGGCCAGCCCGGCGCAGAATCCGCTGGCGACGACCGGCGACCGCGCGGTGGCCGCGCCGTCCCGCAGGGCTGCCGCCAGGGCGCGTTCGGCGGACTGGGGGCCCATGCCCGTACGGAGGGTGACCACCGGCGGACGGGGGCCACCACCGCGACCGCCCCGCAGTGCGAGCCGTTCGATGCCGAGCGCACAAGCGATCAGCAGCGGCGGATCGGCGTCTGCCGGGGCCGGTCTCGGCATCAGATTCCCAACGGCGCGTCGGCCGCTCCGCCGTGGACATAGCGGCCCAGGGCCGTCAGCGGGAAGACCTGGCGGTAGAGGTGGTAGTTGATGGAGAAGTCCCAGGGGAAGCCCGTGCCGGTGAAGTACGGCTCGTCCCACGATCCGTCCGCGCGCTGGGTGCCGACCAGATAGCGCACGCCGCGCCGTACCGGCTCGCTGTCCCGTTCCCCGGCCGCGAGCAGCGCCATCAGCGCCCAGCCGGTCTGCGAGGCGGTCGAGGCACCGCGCCCGGCCCACGTCTTGTCCTGGTAGGAGCGCTGGTCCTCGCCCCAGCCGCCGTCGGCGTTCTGCACCCGATGCAGCCAGCCGACGGCCCGGCGGACCGCGGGATGCGAGGCGGGGATGCCGGCCGCCGCCAGCGCCGGCAGGACGGAGCCGGTGCCGTAGACGTAGTTGGTGCCCCAGCGACCGAACCAGGCGCCGCTGGGCTCTTGTTCGGCCAGCAGCCAGTCAATGCCGCGGCGGGTGCTCGGGTCGTGCGTACGGCCGACGTCGGCGAGCATCTCGACGACGTGCGCGGTGACGTCGGCCGACGGCGGGTCGATGACCTCACCGAAGTCGCAGAACGGCAGGCGGTTGGGGAACCGGCTGGTGTTGTCCGCGTCGAAGGCGCCCCAGGCGCCGTTCTTGGACTGCATACCGAGGTTCCAGCGCACCGCCCGGCGCACCGCGGCATCGACGCGCTGCGGATCGGGATGCTCGACCCGACGCAGCGCCAGCACCACCTCGGCGGTGTCGTCGATGTCCGGGTAGTTGTCGTTCTCGAACTCGAACGCCCAGCCACCGGAGGCGAGTTGGGGACGGCGCACCGACCAGTCGCCGGGCCGGTCGATCTGCTCGTCGAGCATCCAGTCGACGGCCCGGACCAACTTCGGGTGATCGGCGGGCAGTCCGGCATCGGCGAGCGCGACGGTGGCCAGGCAGGTGTCCCACACCGGGGACTGGCATGCCTCGATCATCCGGGCACCGTCCTCGCGCCAGACGCTGAAGCGGTCCAGCGACTCCAGGCCGCTGCGCAGCACCGGGTGCGCCAGGTCGTAGCCGAGGAGATGCAGGGCGATGACGGAGTAGACGGCCGGCGGCTGGATGCCGCCCCAGCAGCCGTCGTTCTCCTGCCGCTCGATGATCCAGCGGGCGGCGGAGCGCATCGCGGCGCCGCGCAGCCGGCGCGGCGCGACCTTGTGGTAGACGTGCAGCGCCTTGTCCAGGCGCTGGAAGACGCCGTCCCAGCTGGTGGCGGGGGCGAGCGGGCGCGGCGGGGCGGGGCGGCGCGGATCGGTGTGCAGCTCGTCGAGGGCGAACGGCGCCGGGCGTACCGGCCGCTTCGCCGAGACGATGGTCAGCGCCACTATCGTCTGCCGCGCCCAGCAGCCGAAGTCGTAGATGTTGAGCGGGAACCACTTGGGGAGGTAGATCAGTTCCGGCGGGAGTTCGGGGAGGTCGTCCCACTTCCACCAGCCGAAGAGGGCGAGCCAGATACGGGTGAAGACCCGGGCGGCGGCGATCCCACCCTGTCCGCGGATCCAGGCGGAGGCCCTGGCCATGTGCGTCGATTCGGGGGCGTCCCCGGCGAGCCGCAGGGCCACATAGGCCTCGATGGTGGTGGACAGTTCGCCGGGCCCGCCGTAGAAGGTGGCCCAGGTGCCGTCCTCGCGCTGCTCGCCGCGGATGAACCGGGCGGCGGCCTCGGTGAGCTCGGGGTCCTGGATGCCCAGGAACTGACGGAGCAGCAGGTCCTCGGCGTCCATCGTGACGTTGGTGGCGAGGTCGCCCTTCCACCAGCCGGCGGGATCCTGGAGGGAGAGCAGGTGGTCGGCGGCGCGGGCGGTCGCGCGCCGCACGGCGGCGGTGTCGGTCTTCTCAGCGGTGGCATCGCTGGCCGAAGGGGCCCGGGGCGGCAGCGCCCCGGTACTTCCGTCGGTCGTCGCTGTCATGGCTTCCCCTTCGGCAGTGAACTGTCAAAGCGTGCTCAGGGACTCCGTCGGCCGGCGCCCGGCTGGCACCGGCCGGCGACTGCGAACTAGTTCGTATCGATGGTGATCATCTCTCCCGTACGACGACGAAGTCCGCGAGCGCGACCAGCTGCGCACGGACCTTTTCCGGCATGTCGATCTCGTCCAGCGCGGCGATGGCGGTGGCGTGCTGGCGGCGGGCCTCCTGGGAGGTCCATTCGCGGCCGCCGGCCTCCTCGATGAGGGCCGCCCGGGAGGCGAACTCCTCCTCGGTGAAGTCGGCGATCTCGGTCTCCGTCTTCTTGGCGTCGGCGGCCAGGATCCGGGCGAGGCGCTCGGAGGCCCCACCGCCCTCGGCCAGCGCCGCGACGACCGGCAGCGACTTCTTGCGCTGGCGCAGATCGCTCCAGGTCTGCTTGCCGGTGGCATCCGGGTCGCCCCAGATGCCGAGCAGGTCGTCGACCGCCTGGAAGGCGAGGCCGAGGTGGTAGCCGTACCGCTCCAGGATGTCGGCCGTCCGGTCGTCGGCACCGCCGAGGACCGCACCGATCGAGACCGCGCAGGCCAGCAGCGCGCCGGTCTTGTTGCCCTCCATCTCCAGGCACTCCTCGACGGTGACCCGTTCGCGGTGCTCGTAGGAGATGTCCTGGGCCTGACCGTCGATCAGCCTGCGGGTGGCCAGGGTCAACCGGCGGGTGGCCCGGCCGGCCTCGACGGTGCCCAGCTCCAGCAGTATTTCGTTGGCGAGGGCGAACAGCGCGTCGCCGACCAGGATCGCCTGCGCGGGGCCGTGCACCTTCCAGACCGTGTCGCGGTGCCGGCGCTGCTCGTCGCCGTCCATCAGGTCGTCGTGCAGCAGCGAGAAGTTGTGCACCAGCTCGACGGCGACCGCGCCGGGGATACCGACCTCGGGGGCGGCGCCGGCGGCCTCGGCCGACAGCAGGGCGAGGGCGGGCCGGACGGCCTTGCCGCCGTCGCCCGTCGAGGGGCGGCCCGCGGCATCGATCCAGCCGAAGTGGTAGGCGGCGACGGTGTCCATGGGAGGAGCGAGCCGGTCCACGGCGGCACGCAGCACGGGAGTGGCGAGTGTCCGCCCGCGCTCCAGCAGCGCGGTGACGCTCTCGGTGTCGATAGCTGGGGAAGCCGGATTCACGGTTTCTCCTCTGTTTCCGATACTCGTGCTCGTGCGAGCGCTCGTACTCGTAGTCATGCCGCCTCCTGAGGCAACTGGCCCTGGGGGAAGCCGAGTTCGTTGAGTGCCTCGCGAGCGGCGGCAGTGCCGCTGCGAACAGCGCTTTCCATGGTCGCGGGCCACCCGGTGGCGGTCCACGCACCGGCCAGGTACAGGCCGGGAGCTTGGGTGCGGGCGGCGGGGCGGAGCCTGCCGACGCCCGGTGCGGGCGCGAAGGTCGCGGTGCGCTCGCGGGTGACGAAGAAGTCGCGGATCCGGGCGCCCCGGGCGGCGGGCAACAGCCGCTCCAGCTCGGGGAGATAGCGGGCGCGGAGCTTGGCGACCGGCTCGTCGATCTCCTCCTGAGCGGCGGACTGCGAGACGGCCAGATACTGGCCGCCGCCCGTCAGCCCGGAGGCGTGCGTGCGGTCGAAGACCCACTGCACCGGGGAGCCGACGGCGGCGAAGAAGGGACGGCGCAGCACCTTGCGGTCGTAGACCACATGGAGGTTGAGGATCGGCGCCGTGCCGATCTCCAGCAGCCGGTCCCGGTCCGCCAGGGCTCCGTCGGGCAGCAGCCCGTGCGCCTCGCGCTGCGGTACGGCCAGGACGACGGTGTCCGCGGCGAGCCGCTCGTGGTCGTGCGGGCCGCCGGCGACCCGGACCTGCCAGCCGCCGTCGGTGCGCTCGGCGCCCATGGCGCGGGTGCGCAGCCGGATGCGTACGCCGGCCTTCTCCAGGGCCGTGCGGGCGAGCTCGTCGTGCACCTCGCCGAGCGGCACCCGGGCCCAGCCGATGTCGGCGGCGCCCGGTGCGGACAGCAGGCCGGTCCGGAAGACCTTGGCGGCCAGCCCCAGGGAGGCGTCGCCCGCGGTGGCGTTCAGGGTGGCAATGCCGACCAGGTCCCACAGCGCTTCGATGGCGCGGGAGGACTGGCCGTGGCGGCGCAGCCAGCTGCCGAAGTCCACGTCGTCCAGGGCGGGATCGGCCGGGTCCAGGCCCTTGAGGGCGAGGGTGGCGCGGACGACGCCCGCCCGCTCGGCGGGCGAGAGGTGCGGATAGGCCGCGAGGCTGCCCGCCAGGTGCAGCGGTACGGGCAGGGCCGTACGGCGCAGCCGGCCGAGCCGCATCCGGTCGGCGTCCAGCACGGGGACGTCCATCCGGTCCTGAAGGGGCACCAGGGACGCGGCGCCGATCCGCTCCAGGAACGCGCGGTAGGCCGTGCAGCAGCGCAGATAGACATGCTGGCCGTTGTCGACGGCCAGCTCACCGGCGGCGCCGTCGCGGCGGAAGGAGAAGACCAGGCCGCCGAGCCGGGGCCGGCCCTCGACGAGGGTGACCCGCAGGCCCGCGTCGGCCAGCGCGAGCGCCGCGGTGGTGCCCGCGATGCCGCCGCCGATGACCACCGCGGTCGACGGCCCGTCGCCGTGCCGGTCGTGCCGCGCGGCTGCCGATGTCATGTGATCTCCCCCCGTACCGCAGTCAGGGACGCAGTCGTCCCCGGGAGGGTTGCCTGCCGCGCGGGCGCGGGATCACCGCAGTCGCACGCGGCCCGGCGGATCATCCGCGCCTCCGGACGGACTCACGGCGGCCGATCGCGCGCGCGTCGAGGCCGGAGAGCCCGCGCACGGCGACAAATGCCTTCTCCCGGCCGGGCAGTGAGACCCGGCCACGCAGTACCGCCTCGGGGTCGGCGGCGATGCGCGACAACAGGCGGTGGTAGATGCCGGCCATCGCGGCCACACAGGCACCGCTGCGCCGGTCGAGCATCGGCAGCAGCCGGAAGCCGTCGGCGAACAGCGCACGAGCGCGCTTGACCTCGAAGTGCACCAGGCCGGTGAAGTCGGAGCCGGGCGGCGGGACCTCTTCGTTGAAGCCCGCCGAGCAGCCGAACTTGGCGAGATCCTCGGCGGGGAGATACGTGCGGCCGTTGTCCGCGTCCTCGCGAACATCCCTGAGGATGTTGGTGAGTTGAAGGGCGAGGCCGAGCGTGTCGGCGTACTCCGGGGCGCGTTCGGCGTCCGGTGCGCCGGGCACCGTGCCGAACACGCCCAGCGAGAGTCGACCGATGGCTCCGGCGACGCAGCGGCAGTAGACCTTGAGCTCGTCCCAGGTCTCGTACGTCTCGCCGCGGACGTCCGCCAGCACGCCGTCGATCAGCTCGTCGAGCCCGTCGAGCGGGATGGGGAACCGCCGGGCGGCATCGGCCAGCGCGACGGCCACCGGGTCGGTGTCGTCCTCGTCGATCCGGCCGTCCTTGATGCGGGCCAGCAGCTCCCGGGTGTCCTCCAGGCGCTGCTGCTTGGCGACGGCCTCCAGGGCGCCGTCGCCGATGTCGTCGACCCGGCGGGAGAAGGCGTAGAGCGCCGACATGGCCTGCCGCCGGTCGGTGGGCAGGAGCCGGATGCCATAGGCGAAGTTCCGTGCCTGCTGCCCGGTGACGGCCTCGCAGTAGCGGTACGCAGCGAGCACCGGCGCGGATGCGTGTGCGGTTGCCTCCACGGTCCGGCTCACCCCTCTCTTCGCAATGTCGCCCCCACCTCGCGCAGCAGGCTGAGCTTGGTCGGCTTGGGCGGTCCAGGGAGTACGTCGTGATCGGCGGCCGCGACCGCCTGGAGTGCGGCGCGCCCGCCGGCGACGAAGCCGGCCAGCAACAGCTTGAGTCTGCCGTGGACGCTACCCACCAGCGGGGCACCTTCATCCAGCAGGTCACGGGCGCGTTCAGCTTCGTAGGCGATCAGTGCGCGCACCGATGCGCCCCCTTTCGGGGCGGCCAGATCGGCTTCGGTGACACCAAAACGTTTCAAGTCCTCGGTGGGGAGATAGATGCGGTCGCGGTCGAGGTCCTCGGCCACGTCCTGGAGGTGCTCGACGATCTGCAGGGCGGTGCAGATCCGGTCGGAGTGCCGGACGCGCTCCGGGCTCGTGGTGCCGGTGATGCCGAGGACGAGTCGACCGACGGGGTTGGCGGACAGCTCGCAGTAGGCCAGCAGGTCGTCGTAGGTGCCGTAGCGGGAGACCACCTGGTCCTGGCGATTGGCCTCGATCAGGCCGAGGAAGGGCTCGGGAGTGAGCGCGCAGCGGCGGACGGTCGGGCCCAGGGCGCGCAGCAGCGGATGACGGGGGCCGGGGGCGCGGTCCGTGAAGACCCGCTGCAGGTCCGCCTCCAGGGCGTCGAGCATCGCGACGCGGTCCTCGGCCTGTGCGTGGTCCACCCCGAGGAGCGCGGCATCGCCGCCGCCCGGCGCGAGATCGCCGTCGCCGATGTCGTCGACGAGCCGGGCGAAGCCGTAGACGGCCATCAGGTCGGCTCGCCAGGCACGGGGCAGGAAGAACGGCGCCACCGGAAAGTTCTCGTGCGCGGCCTTGTCGAGCACGGTGCGCGACTGCGCGTCGGCCGGCTCGCCGGTGACCTTCGCCCGTCGGTGGCCGACGGTGCGCGTCAACGCCTCCCCTTCGCTCACCGCGGGCTGCCCGGCGCGTCTCGGAGCCGGAGCCAACCAGTAGCCATTACCGTCACGTCTCCCGTTCTACACCGCCGAGCTAAAACATCCTATTTCGGACACGCCGCTGGTCACAGCGCGACCCTGAACGAGCCTTCCTTCGCCCGCTCGGGTGAGCATTGCCCGACTTGTACCACTTGTGCCGTTCGGTACGCGTACAGCTTACGCCGTACATCTCACCCTCGTACGTGGGGGTACCGAAGCCTCGGGCAACGATCCTTTCAACGCCGCCGGCGCGCCAACTGTTCCGGTCCCCGGAAGAGTTGACCATCTGTTAACGAACGAAGGCCCCCGCGAGCCGGACTCACGGAGACCTTCGGGAGCAGGCCGGATCAACGGGGCGGGGTTATTTCCCCGTCTCCTTCTCGTACGCCTTGATCACTTCGTCCGTCGGGCCGTCCATCAGGAGCTCACCGCGCTCCAGCCACAGGACCCGGTCGCAGGTGTCCCGGATCGACTTGTTGTTGTGGCTGACCAGGAAGACCGTGCCGGCCTCCTTGCGCAGCTCGCGGATGCGGGCCTCGGAGCGCTTTTGGAACTTGCGGTCGCCGGTGGCCAGCGCCTCGTCGATCATCAGGACGTCGTGGTCCTTGGCCGCCGCGATGGAGAACCGCAGCCGGGCGGCCATGCCGGAG
>NZ_JBICVM010000005.1:0-484207 GCF_043199095.1 Streptomyces sp. NPDC048650
CTGCCCCCCCGGGGCGCATAAGCCCCCCCGCGCCGCGGGGGCCCACACGCGTTACCCGCCCGGGGGGGGGGGGGGGGGCCGGGCGGGGGGGGGGGGGCGCCGGCCCCCCCGCGCCGCCCTCGTCGCCGCACCGCCCGCCCCGCCCCGACCCCAGGAACCCGCGATGACACGCCTGCGCACGCCGTCCCGGCCGTCGGCGGTGACCCGCGCGGCGAAGCCCCGCACGCCCGGCTCCCGCGCCCCGCTCGCGCTGGGCGTGCCCGCGCTGCTCGCGATCGCGTTCCTGCTGATGCCGCTGCTCGGCATCCTCGCCAGCACCACCTGGAGTGAACTCGGCACCCATCTGACCAGCCCCGGCGTCACCGAAGCGCTCCGCCTCTCGCTGCTCGTCTCCTGCTGGGCACTGGGGCTCTCGCTGCTTCTCGGGGTGCCGCTGGCCTGGCTGCTGGCCCGGGTCGACTTCCCCGGCAAGGTGCTGGTGCGCTCCCTCGTCCTGCTGCCGATGGTGCTCCCGCCGACCGTCGGCGGTGTCGCCCTCCTCCTCGGCTTCGGCCGCCGCGGCCTCCTCGGCCCCTGGCTGGAGAGCACGTTCGGCCTGACCCTGCCCTTCCACACCTCCGGCGCGGTGGTCGCGGCCACCTTCGTCGCCATGCCGTTCCTGGTCATCAGCCTGGAAGGCACCCTCGCCGGACTGCGCACCAGCTACGAGGAGACGGCGGCCTCACTCGGCGCCTCACCGGTACGCGTCTTCTGCACCGTCACCCTTCCGATGGTCGCCCCCGGGCTCGCCGCCGGAGCCGCGCTGACCTGGGCCCGCGCGCTCGGCGAATTCGGTGCCACCATCACCTTCGCCGGCAACCTCCCCGGTACCACCCAGACCCTTCCGCTCCAGGTCTATCTGCTGCTCCAGGACTCCCCGGAGGCCGCCACCTCCGTGTCGCTGCTGCTGCTCGTCATCGCCATGGCCGTCCTGGTGGCGCTGCGCGGACGCTGGACGGGAGGCCGCTCCGACCGCGCGCCCCGTACGGCGGGCGCCGCCGACGACACCGACCCGACGACCCCGCCCGCGGATCCGGGGCCCACCGACGACGCGCCGCCCGCGCCCCTGGAGCACTGGCCCCTGCACGCCGACGTCACCGGCTTCAACGAGCTGACCCTGGACGTCGATCCCGGCACCACCATCGCCGTCGTCGGCCCCAACGGCGCCGGCAAGACCACCCTGCTGCGCGCCCTCCTCGGTCTGACCCCGCGCGCCCGCGCCGCGCTGCGCCTCGGCGGCACCGACGTCGGCGGCCTGCCCCCGCACCGCCGCGGCGTCGCGTGGGTCCCCCAGGACGGCGCGCTCTTCCCCCACCTCAGCGCCCTGGCCAACACCGCCTACGGGCTGCGCGCACACGGCACCCCGCGCGCCGAGGCCCGCCGCGCCGCGCAGCAGTGGCTCGACCGGCTCGGCGTCGGCCACCTCGCCCATCGCAGGCCCGCCCAGCTCTCCGGCGGCCAGGCCCAACGCGTCGCCCTGGCAAGGGCGTTGGCCGCCCGACCCCGACTGCTGCTGCTCGACGAACCGCTCGCCGCCCTCGACCAGACCACCCGCGCCCACGTCCGGCACACCCTGCGCCGCCACCTCGCGGGCTTCGGCGGCGTCTGTCTGATCGTCACGCACGACCCGGTCGAGGCGGTCTCACTGGCCGACCGGGTCCTCGTCCTCGACCAGGGACGCACCCTCCAGGACGCCCCGCCCGCCGAGGTCACAAGGCACCCCCGCTCACCCTGGGTCGCACGGATGCTGGGCCGCAACGCCTGGGCCGGCACCGCCGCCGCCGACGGGCTCGCGCTCGCCGGAGGCGGACATCTCGTGACCGCCGACCGGCTCACCGAGGGCGCCCGGGCGCTGGCGATCATCGCGCCCGAGGCCATCTCCGTGCACCTCGAGCGGCCCACGGGCAGCCCCCGCAACGTCTGGCCCGGCACGGTCCGCGAGATCACCTCCGTCGGCAGCCGGCTGCGCATCCTCGTCACCTCGCCCCAAGCCCCCGACCTGGTGGCCGAGGTGACCCCGCAGGCCGCCCTCGAACTCGGACTGGCCGACGGCGCTGCCGTCTGGACCAGTGTCAAGGCCACCGAGGTCACCCTCGTCGGCCTGTGAGCCCCTGGGGGTGTCCGCCTAGTGCCCGGTCGTCGCCGGCTCCAGGACGAACACCGGGATCTGGCGGTCCGTCTTCTTCTGGTAGTCGGCGTAGTCGGGGTAGGCATCGACGGCACGGGCCCACCACTGGGCCTTCTCCTCCCCGGTGACCTCGCGGGCTGTCATGTCCTGGCGCACCGGGCCGTCCTGGAGCTCGACCCGGGGGTCGGCGACGATGTTGTGGTACCAGACCGGGTGCTTGGGGGCGCCGCCCATCGACGCCACGACGGCGTAGGCGCCGTCGTGCGCCACCCGCATCAGCGGGCTCTTGCGGATCTTGCCGCTCTTCGCGCCGCGAGTCGTCAGGACGACGACGGGCATGCCCCGCATCGTCGTCCCCTCCTTGCCGCCGGAGCCTTCGTACAACTCGACCTGATCGCGCACCCATTGCGCCGGGCTCGGTTCGTACTCACCCTGAAGAGGCATGCTGTCCGTCCCATCCTCGAAGACTCACGTGGCATCACCGGCACGGCGGCTGCGCCGCGAACGGCAGCCATGACCTTCGCTCAACAACCGTGGCCGGCGCAATCATCCCCGTCGCCGCGGAGCTTCGTGTCGCGCTGACGCGGTGGACCGGTGGCCGGCCGGCCCGGCGCCCCCGCCCACCGGCGGACGACGCGAGACCGACGACAGGCTCCAGGTGTGCCGTCCCGTCAGGTCGGCGGTCGTCGTCGTGGGACAGGTGCTGTGGGCCGTGTCCGGCGTACGGAGAACGGCGTCGGCGCACACGGCGGCGGGTTCGGGCAGCCCGGTCAGGACGGTGTGGTCTGCCTGTCGTCGGCCCTGGGACCCGCGTAGGGGGAGTCGGGAGCGGGCCAGTCCAGGCACAGGACGGTGGCGTCGTCGCGGGGATCGTGGTTCGAGAGTTCCAGGACGGTTTCGGTGAAGAGGCGTACGGCGTCGCGCGGGTGCCAGGTACTGGTCTGCCGGATCAGGTCCCTCAGGTCGGCTTCGGTCCCGTGGGGCTCCAGCATGCCGTCGGTGAGCAGGATCAGCCGGTCGCCTTGGCGCAGGTCGAGGCTCTGTACCTGGTAGCCCGGGTTCGGGGTGACCCCGAACGGCAGGTCGACCAGGGGGCTGATCTCCTCGACCTGCCCCTCGCGCAGGAGCAACGGCCAGACGTGGCCGGCGTTGACGAAGGTGGTCCGGCCGGTGTCGAGACTGACACGCAGCAGTTGACCGGTGGCCATGACCTGGCCACCGTGCCGGATGACGGCCTCGCGCACCTGTTCCGATTGGTCGGTGAACGCCTGATGGGCTCGGTCCGCGTAGGCCGCGACGGCCTGGTGGGCGTCCTGGGCCTGGTCGAGGAGGCTGCCGCCCGCCCGTCGGGCATTGCGCAGGGCGCCCACCACCATGGTCGCCACCAGCGCCGCCTGCACGTCGTGCCCCATGGCGTCGGTGAGAGACAGATGCAGGGCATGGCGGTCGAGCGTGTAGTCGAACGTGTCCCCGCCGATATCGGCAGCCGGCTCCATCGCTCCCGCGACGATGAACCGGCCGGCCTCGCAGGTGAAGGAGCTGGGAAGCAGTCGGTGCTGGATCTCGGCTGCCAGCGACAGCCGTGTGGTGCGCCGGCCCCATTCGTACAGATCGGTGAAGCGCCGGTTGGTGATGACCACGTAGGCGAGCGCGTGGGCGGCCTCGACGATGAGCTGCATCGTCCGGCGGTCGGGGCGGGCGGGCACCGTCAGCTCCAGCAGACCGATCGCATCCCCGCGGTCGGACACCGGCGCGATGACCTGAATCGGGCCGGACCCGGCCTCTCCCGCCCCTTCTGCGTTCGCGACGTGCGCTTGCTGGGAGCGGACCACCCGCTCGTAGACCGAGCCGCGCAACTGGATCTGCCGCGGCTGCTCCGGCCCGCCCTCCGCAGTGGCCCCGGTCAGCCGCACGACGGCCTTGCCGCCGAGGTCCGTGATCAGAAAGGACACCTCGGTCGCGGCAAGCCTTCTCGCCAGCAGCTGGGCCAGCACGGAGACGGCCATCTCCGGGGGCGCCGACTCCACGGATGTCAACAGCTCGCCCAACCAAGCCTGCTCATCTGCCACGCGGCGCACCTCCTCGGCCACCTCGACCGACCGGTCCTCGGCCAGGGCCGTTCGGGACGACACATCCCTCACTGATCGGGCATTTTTGTCCCTGTCTGCGAAGAATATCTTCTTCGTGGCGGCAATGGTCGCAGCCCGGCGGCCCCGAGTCGGCCCCGAGTCGGCCAGGATCTCGGCCACGATCTTGGCCAGGACCGGCGGACGCGTCGGTGTCGGCCGGAGCCGGAGCCGTGGCGCCCGCCTCCCGGCCGCCGCCTGTGGCAGCGGCCGGGAGGCGGGCGGACGGTCTCAGGACACCAGCTCCGCAGCCCGGCGGCTGCGGCGGTGCTGCTCGGCCCAGCTCGTCAGCGCCGTACCGCAGGCGTGGTCGAGATGGCGCAGACCGCCGAGGTCGAGCTCGACGTCCCGGTCATCGGGGAGCGCCTCCAACTGGTCGAGGAGCTTGGGCAGTCGCAGGAAGGTGGCGTTGCCCACCGCCCGAACCAGGACGGGGCCGTCGTCGTCCGGGGTCTCGATCTCGAGATGCACGTGCGAGGTCTCCCAGGCGGTCTTGGCGACGGCCATCAGGAGTCCGATGAGGACCCCCTCGAACATGTTGACCAGGACGATGGCGAGCGCGGTGGCCAGCAGGACGACGGCCTCGCCGCGGTGCTCGCGCCAGAGCGGCCGTAGCTCGCGCAGGGGGATCAGCTTCCAGCCGGCGTGGACGAGGATGCCGGCCAGCGCCGCGATCGGCACCACTCCCAGCGCCGCCGGGAAGGCCGCCGCGAACAGCAGCAGCCACCCGCCGTGCAGGACGCGCGAGACCTTCGTGCGGGCTCCCGCCTGGACGTTGGCGGCGCTGCGGACGATCACCGCGGTCATCGGCAGCGCGCCGAGCACACCGCACACCGCGTTGCCGGCGCCCTGGGCCATCAGCTCCTTGTCGTAGTCGGTGCGCGGGCCGTTGTGCAGCCGGTCCACCGCGGCCGCGCTGAACAGCGATTCCGCCGAGGCGATCAGCGTGAACGCCAGGACCGTGCCGAGCACGCCGATCTCGGTGAGTCGGCCGAGGTCGGCCAGGCCGGGGGGCGCGATGGCGTCCAGCAGCCCGCTGACCCGCACACGGGCCACCGGCAGATCCAGCGCCCATACCGCGGTGGTGGCGAGTGCCACGGCGGCCAGCGGCGCCGGCAGGATCCGCGCGGCACGCCGCCAGCGGGGCCACAGCACCAGGACGGCGATGGTGGTGGCACCGATGGCGAGGGCGTTCAGTGCGGAGCCGGATCGTACGGTGTCGGTGACCAGGTCGGGCAGCCCGCCGAGGTTGGCGAGGCCGCTGCCCGGTGCCTTGGCATCCGCGAGGGCGTACAACTGCCCGGCGATCAGGACCAGGCCGATGCCGGCGAGCATGCCCTGGACCACGGCCACCGAGATGGCCCGGAACCAGCGGCCGAGCTTGAAAGCGCCCATGGCCAGTTGCAGGAGACCGGCCGCCAGGACCAGCGCCCCGAGCGCCCCTATGCCGTAGGTCTTGACCGCTTCGTAGACCAGCACGGTCAGGCCGGCGGCCGGACCGCTGACCTGGAGGCTGCTGCCCGGCAGCAGTCCGGTGAGCAGGCCGCCGACGATGCCGGTGACCAGGCCCAACTCGGCCGGGACGCCGGAGGCGACCGCCACTCCCACACACAGCGGAACGGCGACCAGGAACACGACGATGGAGGCGGTGAAGTCCGCCCGGTAGGACATGAGGTGTTTCCGCATCAGTCTGCCCGCCTTCACAGGGGGAGGAACGCGTCGGTGGCCGGTTGGTGCACCGAGATCGCACCGGTGTGCACCTCGTAGAACCAGCCGTGCAGGGTGACCTCGCCGGCCGCCAGGCGCTCCTGTACGCAGGGGTATCCGCGCAGCCGGTCGAGCTGTTCGCTGACGTGGCGCTGTACCGCGGCGGTGAGTGCCGGTTCGTCGGCGCCGGGCAGTTCGTCGGACAGATTCTGGGCCAGCCAGTCCCGTACGGCGGGGGCCCCGGTGAGGTCCTCGTCCCGGGCCTTCGCGCCGACCGCCCCGCAGTGCGAGTGACCACAGACCACGATGTCGGCGACGGCCAGGACACGCATCGCGTACTCGAGGGTGGCGGCCTCCGAACACGCCGCCATCCCTTCCTGGTAGACGGGCACGGCGTTGCCGGCCGTGCGGAGTTCGAAGAGCTCGCCGGGCTGCGCCCCGGTGATCAGGGACGGCACGACCCGGGAGTCGGAACAGGTGATGAAGAGGGCGAGCGGGGACTGCCCGTCGGCGAGGCGGCCGTAGGCCTCTCGCTCCTCACTCCGTTCGGCGATCCGGGCCGTCCGGCCGCGGGCATGCTGGATGAAGGTCTCCACGAGGAGGTCTCCTGCTGATGAGTGGTGCCACCGCGGGGGTGGCGGGAACGTGCGGTGCGCGAGTGGCGGGGCAGGCCGCCACGGCGCCCTCAGCAGCGGAAGACGCAGTGGAGTACGGGGAGTTGGCGGGGCCCGGCCTCAGCGGCCGGTGCGGATCTGCGGCCTGCCGGAGGTCCGGAAGCGGCGGGGGGTGTGGAGGTCGGGTCGGTGCGGCAGGGCGGCAGCGGCCGCCCGGTGTGCTGCGGGACGCCGACCGAGCTGCGCGCGACACGTCGCGGCTGGCCGCGTTCGGTGTCGCGTTCGGCTTCGTGCCCGGAGCCTTCCTCGCAGGTGTCCTCGGCCGCGCTGACGACCGTGGCGGTACCGGTGGCCTTGAGCGGCGCGGTGACCGGCAGTGCGGGCGTCGCCGCGTCGGGTGCGGCGGCCGCTCCGGCGAGGGCGAACGCGAGGACGGTGACGACGGCGGTGAGGGCGAGATGGCAGAGGCGGCGGAGGGAGAGGCGGGACCCATCGGCTGTGCCGGTGGTGCTGGATATGCCGGTTCCCTTCCGCATCATCGCCCTCCGTGTCGACCTGGGTGGTCTCAGACTGTACCCATCAGGTTTCCGACGTGATAACAGGAAATGACGCCATGTTTTCGTGATTATTGAGCCGTGGGGCGCGTGGTGCCGGTACGCCTACCGGATCTTCGAAGGTAAAAGACTCACCAAGTCGATGTCAATCAAGGGTAATGCGTACGGGGTGTTCCGCCGCCCGGCGGCACCGATCGGATGACCCCGTTCGCGGGTCCGGCCACCGGCTCCCGCACCTGCGGAACGATCGCGACCGGTCGGCGGTATCAGGCCGGCCGCTCGTCGAGATCAGCCCCAGGGGAGTCTGTCGTGCGCATTCTGCTCATCGCCGGCGCGTTCAACAGCCTGACGCAGCGCGTCTTCGCCGAACTCACCGACGACGGACACCACCTCGCCGTGGAACTCGTCACCCGGGAGACCGCGCTCCTGGAGACCGTGCGCCGCCACGCCCCCGACCTGGTCGTCGCGCCGATGCTCAAGACTGCCGTTCCGCAGGAGGTGTGGTCGGCGTACACCTGCCTGATCGTGCACCCCGGACCCCTCGGCGACCGCGGGCCGTCCTCCGTGGACTGGGCCGTGCACCTGGGCACCGACCGCTGGGGCGTCACGGTCCTGCAGGCCAACGCCGAGATGGACGGGGGCGATGTGTGGGCCGCGGCCGACTGCACCGTTCCCGCGGTCGGCAAGAGCGACCTGTACCGGAACGAGATCGCGGACGCGGCGGTCATGGCGGTCCGCACGGCCGTCGAGCGCTTCGCCGCCGGCGGCCACCGGCCCCGTCCGCAGCACTCGCTCACCGCCGCCGAGGCCCCCGGCCGCACCCGGCCGCCCCTCCGCCAGGACACGCGCCGTATCGACTGGCACACGGACCCGACCGAGACCGTCGTTCGCAAGCTGCGCGCCGCGGACTCCCAGCCCGGCGTGCGCGACGAACTCCTCGGCGCGACCTGGTTTCTGCACGGCGGTCACCCCGAGGACACCCTGAAGGGCGAGCCCGGAGCCCTGATCGCCACGCGTTGCGGAGCCGTCTGCCGCGCGACCGCGGACGGGGCGGTGTGGATCCCGGAGTTGCGCGCGCCACGGAAGCCGGGGGAGACCGCCACCTTCAAACTGCCCGCGACCCTGGCGCTGGGCGACCGGCTGCCGCCCGTGCCCGAGGTCCCGGCCCCGGCGGAGCCGGCCGACCACTCCCGGGTCGAGGACGCCCCGCGTACCTGGCGCGACATCCGCTACCGCGAGGACGGTGCCGTCGGATTCCTGCACTTCTCCTTCCCTGGTGGGGCGATGAGCACCGGCCACTGCCGCCGTCTGCTCGCCGCGTACCGGCACGCCTGCACCCGGCCGACCTCCGTGCTGGTCCTCGGCGGCTGCCGGGACTTCTTCTCCAACGGCATCCACCTCAACGTCATCGAGGCCGCCGCCGACCCCGCCCAGGAGTCCTGGGCCAACATCCAGGCCATGGACGACCTCGTGCACGCCGTGCTGACCACCACCGACCGGCTGGTGGTGTCCGCGCTCGGCGGCAACGCCGCGGCCGGCGGGGCGATGCTGGCCCTCGCCGCCGACGAGGTCTGGTGCCGCTCGGCGGTGGTGCTCAACCCCCACTACCGGCTGATGGGCCTGTACGGATCCGAGTACTGGACCTACACCCTGCCGCGTCGGACCGGCCCGGAGACGGCCGCCCGCCTCATGGAGCGGGCGCTGCCGGTCACCGCCGCCACCGGGCAGCGGCTGGGGCTGGTGGACCGGCTTCTCGACTGCGCGCCACAGGACTTCACCGAGGGGACCGCCCGCCTCGCCGCCCGGCTGGCCGCGGCACCCGCCTGCCAGTCGCGGATCGCCGCCAAGAAGGCCGCCCGGGACCGCGACGAGACGCTCCGCCCGCTCGCCGCCTACCGGGCCGACGAACTGGCCCGGATGCACCCCCAGTTCTTCGACCCGGACCAGCCCTACCACGCCCTGCGACGCGCCTTCGTCCGCAAGGAGCCGGCACCCCGTACCGCGACCTGAGCGGGCGGCCGACCCCGGTCCCGGCACCCTGCACCGTCCGCAGGGCGGCCCGCCACCACGCCCCGCCCACCACGCCGCGCCCACCACGGCCCCGGCGCCCGTCAGCCGAAGCCCGTCCCCTGGCGCAGCAGCAGCGTGACATCCACCGCCGCGACCACGACCGCCCCGAGGAACGGCGCCTTCGGCCGGACACCTGCCAGCAGCACCCCGCCGACCGCCACCGCCACCGAGGCCACGACGGCGAGGAGTCCGGTGGCGCCCGCCGGCCCCGGCCCGCCGGACACCAGCACCACGGTGGCCGCCACCAGCGGAAGGGGCAGCAACAGCGCCGCCCGCCGCCGCCCCAGCCGCTGCGGCCAGCCGCGTACCCCCGTCGCCAGATCACCGGCGATGTCCGGCAGCACATCGGCCAGATGCGCTCCGACCCCGAGAAGTGCCGCCGCGGTGACCGACCACCAGGCGGGCCAGGGGCGGCCCGGCAGCCCCAGCGCGACGAAGGCGGGGAGGGAGGCGAAACCCACCGCGTACGGGAGCCAGGACAGGGCGGTGGCCTTCAACCCCAGGTTGTACGCCCAACCGGCGGCGACACCGAGGAGATGGACCGTGCCCGCGAGCGGCCCGCAGGCGAAGGACAGCGGCAGACAGAGCGTCAGGGCGCCCACGGCCGCGGCGCGTACGGCCCCCGCGCTCACCTCGCCCGCCACCACCGCCTTGGTGCGCCGTCCGGTGACGGCGTCCCGCGCCGCGTCGACGGCGTCGTTGCTCCAGCCGACCGACAGCTGCCCGGCCAGCACCGCCGCCGTCATCAACAGCGCCTGCGGCCCGCTCCGGCCCGCGGCCACCGCGAGCCCGCCCACCAGAAGGGTCACCGCCGCGGTCGGCCCCGGATGGCAGGCCCGCAGCAGCCAGTACACCGCCCGCACCGGCCGGCGGAGCGAGCCCGTGGCCCCGTTCTCGATGGCGTGCACCCGGCCAAACTAGATGCGGGCAGCGGCCGCGGGGCCGCACGGCATGCAGGCCCCCCGACTTCTGCCGCCGGACGGGCGACTTCGGCCGGGGGCGGTGTCGCACCGCATCCGCCCCGGGCATCACTGGCAAGGTCCCGCCCGTCCCACCGAGCCGGAACCAGATGACCCGCATCGCAGCCGTCCACGGCGTCCTCGCCCCGCACCGCCACGCCCAACGGGAGATCACCGACATGGTCGCCCGGACCTGTCTGCCCGCCGGCGCCGACCGCCGGGCCCTCGACCGGCTGCACCGCGGTGCGCGGGTGGACACCCGCCATATGGCGTTGCCGCTCGCCGACTACGCGGCTCTCGACGGCTTCGGCGCGGTCAACGACGTCTTCATCGCGGAGGCGGTGAGCCTGGGCATCGAGGCGGTCGGCGCGGCGCTGGCGACGGCGGGGCTGTCCCCGCGCGATGTGGATCTGCTGATGGTCACCTCGGTGACCGGCATCGCCGCGCCCTCCGTCGACGCCCGCCTGGTGGGACGGCTCGGGCTGCGCCCCGACGTCAAACGGCTGCCCGTCTTCGGCCTCGGCTGTGTGGCGGGCGCCTCCGGGATCGCCCGGCTGCACGACTACCTTCTGGGCCACCCCGACGAGGTGGCCGTGCTGCTCTGCGTCGAGCTGTGCACCCTCACTTTCCAGCGCGACGACGCCTCGACGGCCAATCTCGTCGCCACCGCCCTGTTCGGCGACGGCGCGGCGGCCGTGGTGGCGTGCGGCGCCCGCCGAACGGTGGCCGCCGGCGCGGCGGTGCCCGGTCCGACGGTCATCGCCACCCGCAGCCGGCTCTACCCGGACACCGAGCACGTGATGGGCTGGGACATCAGCGCCTCGGGTTTCCGCGTCGTGCTGGACGCCGCCGTTCCGGATGTGGTGCGCAAGAACCTCGCCCATGACGTCGACGGTTTCCTCGCCGACCACGGCCTGCGCCGCTCGGACATCTCGGCCTGGGTGTGCCACCCCGGCGGGCCGAAGGTCCTGGAGGCGGTGGCCGAATCGCTCGACCTCCCCGGCGGCGCCCTCGACGTCACCTGGCGCTCACTGGCGGAGGTGGGCAACCTCTCCTCGGCCTCCGTGCTCCACGTCCTGCGCGACACCCTCGCCGAACGCCGCCCGCCGGCCGGTACGCCGGGCGTGCTGCTCGCCATGGGCCCGGGATTCTGCGCCGAGCTGGTGCTGCTCCGCTGGTAGGGGCGGACGGCGACGGAACGACGGCGACGGCGACGGAACGACGGGACCCGGAACGGAGGGCGGACATGACCTGGTACGCACTGCTCGTGCTCGGCGTCGGCGCGGAGCGGATCGCCGAACTCCGCGTCGCACGCCGTCACGCACGTTGGAGTCTGGCCCGCGGCGCCGTCGAGTCCGGGCGCGGGCACTACCCGGCCATGGTCGTCCTGCACACCGGACTCCTCGCCGGGTGTCTGGCCGAGGTCTGGTGGGCCGGGCGCCCGTTCGCCCCCGCAACGGGCTGGGCGATGACCGCCGTCGTGGTGGCCGCGCAGGCGCTGCGCTGGTGGTGCATCCGTACGCTGGGCCCCCGTTGGAACACCCGGGTGTTCGTCGTGCCCGGCCTGCCACTGGTGGCGGGGGGCCCGTACCGCCGGCTGCGCCATCCCAACTACGTGGCGGTGGTGGCGGAGGGGCTCGCGCTGCCCCTCGTCCACGGCGCCTGGCTGACGGCGCTCGTCTTCGGGCTGCTCAACGCGGGGCTGCTCACCGTGCGGATCCGCTGTGAGAACCGGGCGCTGACGGGCCCGCACGCCGTGCCCGGACCCGTCCGGTGATCGACCTCCTGGTGGCGGGCGGCGGTCCCGCCGGGCTGGCCACCGCCGTCCACGCGGCGCTCGCCGGCATGGAGGTCGTGGTGATCGAGCCGCGCACCGCGCCGGTCGACAAGGCGTGCGGCGAGGGCATCATGCCCAGCGGCGTACGCGCCCTGGCGGCGCTCGGGGTCGATCTGGCCGGCGACGGGCATCCGCTGCGGGGCATCCGCTATGTCGACGGGTGGCACCGGGCCGAGGCGCCGTTCCGCACGGGCACCGGCCTGGGGGTACGCCGTACCGTCCTGCATGCCGCCCTGTCCTGGCGCGCCGCCGAGCTCGGTGTCAAGGTCGTGAGCGGCCGGGTCGGGGAGGTCCGCCAGAGCGCCGATTCGGTGACCGCCGCGGGGTTGCGGGCGCGCTGGCTCGTCGCCGCGGACGGCCTGCACTCGCCCGTCCGGCACGCCCTCGGCCTGAACCTGCCCGTGGCGCGTGCCCGGCGCTTCGGACTCCGGCGGCACTACCGGATGCGGCCCTGGACGGACTGCGTCGAGGTGCACTGGTCGGCGGCGGGGTCGGCGGATGGGGCCACCCGCGGCGAGGTCTATGTGACACCGGTCGGGGCGGAGCTGACCGGCGTGGCCGTCCTCAGCACGGCACGGCGCGGATTCGACGCTCATCTGGCCGGATTTCCGCGTCTGGCCGCGCTGTTGGACGGGCCGCCGGCCACCGCCGTCCGGGGGGCCGGCCCCTTGCGGCAGCGGGCCCGTCGCCGATGCGCGGGCCGGGTGCTGCTGGTGGGGGACGCGGCGGGCTATGTCGACGCGCTCACCGGGGAGGGCATCGCCCTCGCGCTGGCGTCGGCGGAGGCGGCCGTGCGCTGTCTGCGCGGCGGCCGACCGCAGGTGTACGAGGGGGAGTGGCGACGGCTGTCGCGGCGCCACCGGCTGCTGACCGAGGCGCTGGTGCGCGCGGGCGGCCGGACCTCCGCGGCCCGGCTGATCGTCCCGGCCGCGGCCCGGCTGCCGTCGGTCTTCGCCGCGGCGGTGCACGCCCTCGAATGACGTGCGAAGGACACGGTCCGGGGTATGCCGGTGCCCCGGACCCGCACCGGCGGACGGGGGGCGCCGGTGCGGGTCGGGAGGCCGGATAGCGACCCCGGAGGTGAGATAACCGGCCGTCTATACCGAGGGCAGGTACTTGTAACCGATACCGAACACCGTACTGATGGCGTCGCGCCGTCCTGGACCCAGGCGTCGGCGCAGGCGGGCGATGTGTACATCGACGGTGCGGGCGCTGGACCGGCAGGTGGGCCAGAGGGCGTCCATCAGCTGCTGCCTGGTGAAGGCGCGCTGCGGGTGCAGCACCAGGTGGGCGAGCAGGTCGAATTCCAGCCGGGGCAGGCTGAGTTGGCGTCCTTCAATGGATACGGTGCGGGCTGCGGTATCGATCTGTATCGGATCGGGCGGTGTCGTCGTGGGTGGCGCCGGCGCATTTGCCGAGGTGGGGCCCGTGGGCTCCTCGCAGGGCGGCGCCAGAATGATGTGCACCTCGTCCGGCAACCGGTGCACGGAGACGGGTTCGAGGTCGTGCAGGGTGAGTTGCCACTTGCCGTCGGGAAGCCGGTCGACCGCCAGGGGAGGTCCGTCGTCGGGGGCGGCGGCGGCCGGGAGGCCGAACTCTGACTCTGGTCGCAAGACAAGGGTCGTCGAGGAGTTCATAAGCATGATCTGGGCCCATTCCTCTTGCAAAGCAGGCGTGTACGGACAGAGACATGGCGGTGCTCGACGTTCGGTGTGTGCAGGTACTGCGGGACGAGGGCGACGCAGTCCCGATGCGGCACGGCCCACCGGCACTTGTGATGCAGGTGTGGCCAATGGGGTCATAGCTCCGTTCGTGCCGGAAGCGTGCGCGCGCCCAGGCCCGTAGTCAGCCGTGACGTGGTGCGATGCCACGGCTCAGGTCCTGACGAACGCTACATGTGATCGCATGCTTCCGGAAAGTAGCGTCCGCTAATCACGGTTGTTCTCAAGTCGTTTTCGCGCTGACCTGGCGCACCGTCAGATGACTGTCCTCTAGCTTTCGAGGGTGACTTTTCGATGTACGACGGACGGCAATCATGCAAAGACATCAGGGACGCGCCAGGAATGCATCAAGGGCGCCGCTGCGGTGCGGACGCGGCGCCGGCCCGGGGCGCGGAAGGTGGCTGGAACGCGCGAGTTTCACGCGAGGGGTCGCCAGGGCGGCGCGAGCCGGAGTGGCTTCAAAGCCACTCCGTAGTGGCTGAAAAAACGTGCTGAATTGGCCGACATTTACGAATCGTTGAGAGATGAACGGGGTGCGGAAAGCGTCATGATCGACTCGACGTCCGCCGGGAGCGCCCTCCCGATCAGGCGGCGCCGGGACGGCCGCTCCGCGGCAGTGGCGTACCGCGCGCCCAGGGCCGCCCCCCCGCGACCGCCGCCGCCCTCAGGCGCCCACCACGCCGTCGATGCCCTCCCGCAGGAAGTCCGCATGGCCGTTGTGCCGGGCGTACTCATGGATCACGTGCAGCATCACCATCCGCAGCGAGACGTCCTCGCCCCACCGTGGCTGATAGCCCGTCACCTCCAGCGACTCCGCTTCCCGCTCGATCCGCCGGGCGTGCTCGACCTCCGTCCGCCAGGCGTCGAACGCCTCCTTGCGGGTGGCTCGGCTCGCGTCGTACGCCACCTGGAAGTCGCCCTCGGCCGACCACACCAACGGGATGTCCTCGGCACTGATCACCCGCCGGAACCAGGTGCGTTCCACCTCCGCCATGTGCCGCACCAGGCCGAGCAGGGAGAGCGTGGACGGCGGCATCGAGCGGCGCCGCAGCTCCTCGTCGCCGAGGCCGTCGGTCTTCATGGCGAGCGTGGCGCGGTGGAAGTCCAAGTAGGCGCGGAGGGTCTCCCGCTCACCGGCGAGCCGGGGCGGATCGATGCGTTCGGTGGTCATCGCGCCACAGTAATCCGGCGGTGGTCCGCGCCGAGTGCCGGTACGGCACCGCGGATCAGGCCGTACCGGCGGACATCGCCACGCCGGACTCCGCCACAGCGGACACCGTCATGGCAGATACCGCTCGATGGCGGCGGCACCCTCCTCGTCGATCAGGCGCTTTGCCCACTCCAGGCTTGCCGGCGTCGGCTCCCGTCCCGACGCCTTCACCAGGTCCTCCGGGTCGAAGGGCCGCTCACCACCCGTGTACAGCTCCGTCGGCCGGTGCTCGGCCGCGCTCTTACTGCCGTTGCTCGTCACAGGTCCTCCTCGTTCCGCGCCCACCGAGTGCCTGGGCGGTCGCTTGACTCCATCATCGGCCCGCCTCCGGACACCCGCACGGCGTACCGCGGGCGGATGCGGCCGGGGAGATCAGCCGACCGGGCGCGGTGCCCCCGGATACAGCGGAGGGAAGGACTGCTCGGTCCAGATCGTCTTGCCGTACGGCGTGTAGCGCGTCCCCCACCGCTGGACCAGCTGCGCCACGATGAACAGTCCTCGGCCGCCCTCGTCGTCGCTTGCGCTGTGCCGCAGGTGGGGCGAGGTGTGCCCGGTGTCCGAGACCTCGGTGAGCAGCGTCAGGTCCCGCAGCAGGCGCAGCTGCAACGGCCCGGACGCGTGCCGTACGGCATTGGTGACCAGCTCGCTCACCGCCAGTTCGGTGGCGTACGACAGCTCTTCCAGGCCCCATTCCCGAAGCTGCCCGGTGGCCAGCTCCCGGGCCAGGCCCGCCGCCTCCGGCTCGGCGGGCAGCTCCCAGGCCGCGACCTGCCCGGCACCCAGCTCCCGGGTGCGGACCAGCAGCAGCGCCGAGTCGTCGGCCGCCGTCCCGCCGGGCACCAGCTCGGTCACCGCGCGGTCGCACAGCTCGTCCAGCGGCCGCCGATGGTCGGCCAGCACCCGGCCCAGCGTCTCCAGCCCCGCATCGATGTCCCGGTCGCGCCCCTCGACCAGACCGTCGGTGAACAGCGCCAGCAGGCTGCCCTCCGGCAGCTCGACCTCCAGCGACTCGAACGGCAGGCCCCCCAGCCCCAGCGGCGGGCCCGCCGGCAGATCCGGGAACGACAGCACACCCTCGGGGTCGATCACCGCTGGTGGCAGGTGCCCGGCCCGCGCCATGGTGCAGCGCCGCGAGACCGGGTCGTAGATCGCGTAGAGGCAGGTCACGCCGGTGGCCAGATCGTCGTCCGTGTCCGTGCCCGGTGAGCTCGTCCGGTCGTCCGAGGTCGCTCCGACCAGGTCGTCCAGCCGGCTCAGCAGCTCGTCGGGGGACAGGTCCAGCCGGGCCAGCGCCCGCACGGTCGTACGCATCCTCCCCATCGTGGCCGCCGCCTGCAGGCCGTGGCCCACCACGTCCCCGACGACCAGCCCGACCCGGGCCCCGGACAGTCCGATGACGTCGAACCAGTCGCCGCCCACCCCGGCCCGGTCGTCGCTGGGCAGATACCGGTAGGCCAGGTCGACGGCGGACTGCGGGGCCAGATGCTGCGGCAGCAGATTGCGCTGGAGCGTGAGCGCGGCGGCGTGCTCGCGGGTGAAGCGCCGGGCGTTGTCGAGGCAGACCGCGGTACGGGTGACCAGCTCGTCGGCCAGCTCGATCTCACCGCGGTCGAAGACGGAGGGATGGGCACCGCGGACGAAGGTGACCAGGCCCAGCGGCGTGCCGCCGGCCCGCAGCGGCACCACCATCGTGCCCTCCTCCAGCACCAGCCCACCGGAGGACAGGCTGCGATACTGCGGCGAACCGGGCGGATAGGCGACGCGGTGCGCGCTTCCCGGCTCCCCGCCCGTCGTCCTGCCGTCCTGCCGCGCCGCGACCCGGACGAGGGAGGGCAGTCCGCCACCGGGTGCCAGCTCGTCCCCATCGAGCACCGACTGGACCAGATCCACGCTGACGGCGTCGGCGAACCCCGGCACCGCCACCTCGGCGATCTCCCGTGCGGTGACGGCCATGTCGAGCGTGGTACCGATCCGGCCGCCCGCGTCCACCAGGAGGTTCAGCCGGCGCTGCGCCTGATAGCGCTCGGTGATGTCGAAGGCGTCCTCACACACCCCCAGCACCCGGCCTTCGGCGTCCTGCAGCCGGTAGTAGGAGCACGACCACACATGGTCCGTCCCCGGGTCGGTGGGGAGCGCTCCGACGAAGTGCAGATCGAGCAGCGGCTCACCGGTGTCCAGTACGCGCCCCATCACCGCCCGCAGGCCGCTCGGATACCCCTCCGTGACGAATTCGCCCCGCGGATAGAGCTCGTCGGCCCGCTTGCCCATGAACTCCCGCAGCGGCAGCCCGATCTCCCGCCTGTACGTGGCGTTGAACCAGGTCAACCGCAGATCGTGGTCGTAGATGGCCAGGCCCACCGGCGACTGGGTGGCCAGTCCGTGCAGCATCGACTGCCGCGACTCCCAGACCCGCAGACCGTCCAGCTCGGCCGCCACGAGCACCCGCGCGGGCGTCCCGTCCGTACCGGCGGTGTCGGCCAGCAGGCAGACCGAGGTCGCCACCGACAACAGCCGCCCGTCGCGGTGCAGGGCCGTGCGGGCCACGCTTCCGGCCTTCTGGGCCGACGGCGACCTCCCTGCGGTCCCTGCGGTCCCCGCCGGCGCGGACGGCAGCAGAACCTCCAACGGGCGCCCGATGATGTCGTCCGCGGTGTACCCGAGCAGCCGCTCGGCCGCCGGACTCCACCCGATGACCAGGTCACGGGCATCGAGCACCACTGTGGCCGCCCTGGTGACGTCGAGGGGACCACGGAAGTCGGCGCTCTCCACCGCACTCCATGCGTTCATGGCATCAACCCAGCCCGGTTAAGTACCTACAGCATCGAGCCTGATCAAGACCGGCACAACCGCGCTGGCGGGCCTGCGGACGCCGCGTACGCCGAGTGGGTGCAACGGCCGCGGTCGCCGCCCCCGCGTGTCGCTGGCAGAGTGGGAAGGGGCGGTGAGTACGAGGAGGCAGCATTTCATGTCCCCCCATGAGCCCATCGTTCCCGTGCGTGGAGCCCCTTGCTGGGTCAGTCTGATGGCCCGCGACCTCAAGGCGGCCCAGGAGTTCTACTCCGCGGTCCTCGGCTGGCGATTCCGGCCGGCGAGCCTGGGTGAGGAGTTCTCGGTCGCGCTCTCCGGCGGGGAGCCGGTCGCGGGTATCGGTGCGCTGGCCCCCAGCTTCCAGATACCGGTGGCCTGGACCTCGTACTTCGCGGTGACCGATGCGGACGACACTGCGGCCCGCATCCGGGAGCGCGGTGCGACGGTCGCCGTGGGCCCGCTGAAACTCGGCCCCGGCCGCGCCGCCCTCGCCGCCGACCGCGACGGCGCGACCTTCGGCTTCTGGGAGGGCCAGACCATGGCCTGGTCGGTCGGCCACGGCAAGGCTCCGGTCTGCCTGGAACTGCGTACCCGCGACGCCTTCGAGGCCGCCATCTTCTACGCCGAGGTCTTCGACTGGGCGTCCGAGGGACCGGGGGGCTGCGATGTGACCTACGAGCACGACCAGGTGATCGTGAGCGACGGCACGCACTCGGTGGCCGCTCTGCGCGGCGGCGCCGTCGAGGCCGCGCCGGACCCGCGGGTACGCCCCCGATGGCATGTCTACTTCCCGGTCCGTGACATAGAAGCGGTGACGGCGGCCGCGGCGGACGCGGGCGGCACGGTCACCCCGATCGCCCCCAGCCCGGACGGCTCCGGCGTCCAGTCCGTCGTACGCGACCCCGACGGCGGCCTCTTCACCGTCTCCGCCCGGTAGCCCGGCGCGGTCGGCTCGGTCCGGCCGGCGGTGGCCGGACCCGGGCCCGCCCCGAGCGGTCACCGGCCCTTCTCCGCTTCCAGCTCCGGGCACCACGCAGCCTGCCGGCGCCCGCCGACCCGCCCGCAGAAACCGGCCTGGGCGGGTCTGCCCTTCTCGTCGATGTGCTGGATCGACAGCAGCTTGTCCAGCGGGACCTGGCGGTCCACATCGCCACCGAAGCTGATGATGCCGCTCGCGCCGTCCAGCGCCTCGTCCCCGTGCACCCCGCTGATCGCATGCCACACCGCCGGCGGCGTCAACGGCATGCCCGCGGCCTCCTCCCGCAGCTGCTTGACCGCGTTGATGTAGAGCTTGACCGCGTCGAAGCCGAGCGCGGCATGGCCGTCGAGGGACGAACTGGGCACCTTCGCACACTCCTTGGGGAACAGCCGGCTCATCTCCGCGTACAGCTCGCTGGTGCCGTCGCAGCGCGCCGACCCGAGGGTGAAGTCCATGAAGTCGTACGAGATGCCGGGATAGTGCGTGCGGCGCTCCGGGTCGGCCGCGAGCCGGGCCACGTCGTCGCCACCGATGAGCGGCGGCGGCGCCGAGTTGCACGACTCGCTGATCCCGCCGAGCAGCGTCTCGAAGTCCTCCGAACGTCCGGCGAAGAACACCAGCCCCGGGTAGGAGCAGGTCTGCCGGCCCACGGCCCCCGCGCCGGGTGCGTCCGAGACCGGCTCGCCGCCGGGCGCCGGCGGCGGGGTGTAGGTGACCTTCTCGACGCGGAAACCGCGCGTCCGGAACTGCTGCGCCGCATCGTCGGCCAGGGTCTTGCTGTACGTGTCGGTCGGGTCGGCCGAGCCGACCACCCGGACCTGCCGCTCGCGGTTCTTCCCCGAGGTCCGTGTGACATGAGCGGCGTACGCCGCCGCGACCGCCGCCTCCCGGGCGTTCTGCGGCGACACCTGGAAGTACATCGGGGACTGCCGGACCAGGGAGTCCGCGGACAGCGTGGTGGCCACCATCGGCAGCCCCACCTCGGTCAGTTCGCGGATCGTCCGGTTGGTCGCCTGCCGGCTCTGGTCCAGCCCGGTGACCCCGACGATCGACGGATCCTGCCGTTTGAGGCCCTCCAGCATCTCCACCACCCGGGTACCGAAGCGCATCCCGGAGCCGGCGTTCGCGGGGAAGATCCGGAGGATCGGCTCCGCGCCGCCGGTGCTGCGCAGCTGCCGGGACTGCGCGCTCGCCGCCCCCTGAAGCGCCTCGCGCCCGTAGGCGAGCTGGCCCGTGGCCCGCCCCGTACTGCTCAGCAGCGCGGACAGATGGATCAGTGTGACGAACGGGCGTTCCGGCGCCGCCCGGTGCGCGGCATCGGCGCGGCCGTTCTGCTCCGCGATCCTGGCGAGGGTCTCGTTGAGCGCCGGGTCGGGGGAGTGGAAGGTGAAGCCGTGCCGGGACACGCCGATGCACTCCCCGGTCTCCGCGGTGCGCAGGGTGTCCGCGTCGTCCTCGAACCGGCCCAGCCCGCAGTGCGCCTGCCGGTACGCGTTCTCGCGGCGCAACACCAGCCCGCCCGCCCCCAGCAGCGCGGCGAGCACCCCGCACGCCACCACCACGGACACCACCCGCCGCGCCCACAGCGGCGGTTCGGGGATCCGCAGCCGGGCGTCCTGGCCGACCTCCAGCCGTCGGGTCAGCTCGTAGCGCGCCCGCGGCTCCGGATCGTCGGACGCCACCATCAGCTCAGGGACGGCGACCGGCAGGTACCAGGGCGAACGGTTGCGGGCCCGGCCGGTGTGCAGGAAGGTGTCCCGCCAGCCGCCGTAGAGCCGGTCGGTCAGTTCCCACAGCGAGCGGTGGCCCCAGTCCGCGCGCACCGGCGAGCCGGCCGGGGGCGGCTGGGCGCCGCAGCTGATGACCAGCAACGGGTCGAAGGCACCGGTCTCGTTGCGCACGTCGACGATCGCCTGCATCAGCGCATAGCCGCAGTTCCCGGCGTCCGTACCGTCGAGCAGCGCCACGCAGTACGCGGTGCGGCGTGCCGTCCGCGGCCGCCAGATCCGCCGCCGGAACGCCACCCGCAGATCCTCCAGGAAGGCGTTGACCAGCAGTTTGCGTAACTGTTCGGGGTCCTCCACCTGGTTGTGGGGCGGGGTCAGCCGCTCGGCGAACCCGATGAAGGTGCCCGGGTCGCGCGGCGCCAGGTACGGCTGGTTCAGCAGCCACCGGTACTCGCGGCCGAGACCGCGGCGCACCCGGAACCACGCGAGCGGGAAGACATGCACCGCGAACAGCCACACCCACCACGGCACATGGCCGTCCACCGCCAGCTCGGTCTCCGGGGACCGCAGCAGTCCGAAAGGCCGACGGCGGCGGAACTCCCGCTCGCGCAGGCCCTGCAGCAAGGAGTGGTCGCCGCCCTCCACGCCGCCCTCCACGGAGTCCGGTCCGCCGCCCGCGCGCGGCTGCGCCAGCCAGTTGACGAGCCCGAAGCGGCGGAACCGCACCCGGCCGTCGCTGCCGTTGACGCTGCGTGCGAAGCCCTGCGCCAGCCGCTCCAGCGTGCGCCGCACCGCCTCGACCGACTCGGGGTCCCCGGTGTCGCCCGCCAGGTCGTGCAGCACGTGCGGCACCCGCCGGGGGTCGGCGTGACTGAGGAAGTAGCTGATGCCCTTGGCGAGTTGGGTATGGCTGCCGCCGTTGACCAGACAGACCACGGGAAGGCCCTCGCGGCCCTGTGCCACGCCCCGGTGCCGTACCGGCTCGGGGCATTCGCGGCGCCGTGGCCGGCGCACCAGATCGGCTGTCAGGCGCAGCAGATGTCCCGCTCCGCGGAACACGGGTATATGGGAATCGAGTTCGTTCGACGCCATGGACGCCCCGAGGGATGGCCGGGAGTAGGGCGGACATTCTGACACCGCGCCGCCCGTCCCGGAAGGCTCCGCGCCACGGTACGGGCCCACCGAAGATCGCCTCGCCCGAAGGTCTATCGTGGCGACATGTCCGCCCCAGAGCTGATCCGTATCGTCTCCCGTGACTCGCCCATGGCCCTGGCCCAGGTGGAGCGTGTCCGCGCCGAACTCCGCGAGTTGCACCCCGGCACCGCCACCGAGGTCATCCCGGTCAAGACCACCGGTGACCGCTGGATGGGCGCCCTGTCGCAGGTCGAGGGGAAGGGCGCGTTCACCAAGGAGGTCGACGCCGCCCTGCTCGCCGGCGAGGCGGATCTCGCGGTGCACTGCGTCAAGGACATCCCCGGTGACCGTCCGCTGCCCGCCGGTACGATCTTCGCGGCGTTCCTCAAGCGCGACGACATCCGCGATGCGCTGATCGACCCGGGCGGCCGCACCCTCGACGAACTGCCCGACGGGACCCGGATCGGTACCTCGTCCGTGCGGCGCATCGCTCAGCTGGCCGCGTCCCATCCGCACCTCCAGTGCGTTCCGATGCGCGGCAACGCCAACCGCCGGATGGAGAAGATGGCCGCCGGCGAGGCGGACGCGCTGCTGTTGGCGGTCTCCGGGCTGGAGCGCATCGGCCGCCCGGATGTGATCAGCGAGATCCTCTCGGTGGAGACGATGTGCCCGCCCATCGGCGCGGGGGTGCTGGCCCTCCAGTGCCGCGAGGACGACACCGCCACCATCGACGCCGTCAGCGGCCTCGGCGACCCCGCGACCTTCCGGGAGACCACCGCGGAGCGCATGCTGCTGCATGTGCTGCAGGGGCACTGCAACAGCCCCATCGCGGGTTATGCGACGACCGACCGGCGCGGCGAACTCGCCCTGCGGGCCTGTGTGTTCACCCCCGACGGCAAGACGGTCCTGAATGCCCAGGAGTGGGCCGGCCCGCTCACTCCCGAGACCCTCGGGACGTCGGTGGCGGTGGCCCTGCTGCGTCAGGGCGCGCGTGAGCTGATCGACGACATCGCGCACTGAGGGCGGCTGCGGGCGGAGAGGGCCCCGCACCGTGGTGAACGGTGCGGGGCCCTGACCCGGGATCCGCGGTTCGGTCAGTTCACGGCACCACCCCCACCCGCGGCGGCGGCGTCGCCGCCCGCAGCGTTGTCGTCGCCGCCCGCGGCGCTGCCGCCACCTGCGGCGTCGCCGCCACCTGCGGCGTCGCCGCCGCCCGCGGCGCTGCCGCCGCCACCGGCGTCACCGGCGCCGATTTCGGCGCCCGTCGCCTGGAGCGCGGCGGTGACCGGCTGGAAGAAGGTCTCGCCACCCTGAGTGCAGTCGCCGCTGCCCCCGGAGGTCAGTCCGACGGCCGAGTCGCCGGAGAACATCGAGCCGCCGCTGTCGCCGGGTTCGGCACACACGTCCGTCTGTATGAGGCCGTTGACGATGTCGCCGTTGCCGTAGTTCACGGTGGCGTCGAGGCCGGTGACGCTGCCGTCGGTGACCCCGGTGGTGCTGCCCGAGCGCTGCACCTTCATGCCGACGGCGGCCTCCGCGGCCTTGGCGATCGGCTGGGTCTTGCCGTTCCCCAGGTCGACCGCGCTCTGCGGCTGGGCGCCCGGATCGTCGTAGGTGACCAGGGCGAAGTCGGTCTTGGGGAACTGGGAGTCCTGGACGGTGCCCAACGGCTGGCTGCCGCCCTGATCGGCGGTCCACGTCTTGGAGTCGTTGCCGCAGTGACCCGCGGTCAGGAAGGCCGGCGCCCCCTTCACGGTGACGTTGAAGCCCAGGGAACAGCGGGCGTTGCCACCGAAGATGGCGCTGCCTCCCACGGGCCCGGCCGCCGCGTCACCGCCGCCGCCACCGCCCGTGCCGGCACCGCCGTCGGCACCCGCGCCGCCGTCGGCCCCTGCGCCGCCGGCAGCTGCCGCGCCACCGTCGGCGCCCGCGCCGCCGTCCGCGCCCGCGCCGCCGTCGGCTGCCGCGCCGCCGTCCGCAGCGGCTCCGCCGTCCGCTCCGGCCCCGTCGTCCCCGCCCGCCCCACCGGCCCCTGGCGCGTCCGCTCCCATGCCCTCGCCGTCGTACCGCTGGAACTCGCCGGCCGATCGCTTGACGGTCACCATGCCGCCCATGGGCCCGGTGGCCTTGGTCAGGGCGGCCATCTTCCGCCCGGTGACGGTCTTGTCGGCGAGCACCACGATTCTGTTCGTCCGCGGGTCGATCGACCAGGCCGTACCCGGGACCGACGCGGTGGTGCGCAGCGTCTGCGTGCCCGCCTTCAGCGCGGACATGCTGTGCTGCACGACCCTGGCGACCGCGCCCTTGGCCGTGACCGTCGCGGCGTCGTCCTTCGCCAGCACGTTCATCACCAGGTGGCCGGACGCGCCGTCCAGATACCAGCCGGCCGACTTGTCCCCGAGATCGGCCTTCAGGGACTCGGCGAGCCGGGCGGCCGACGGCGCCGAGAAGGTCCGCGGGGCGGCCGGCTGCTCGGTACTGGCATGGGCGTTGGGAAGCAGGATCGCGGCCGCCGCGATGGCGGCGGCGGAAGCGCCCACGAGGGCGCCGGTCTTCTTGTTCACATGCCGGTGACCGGTCTGCCGCCGCCCGGTCTGTCGGCGGTTCGCTTGTCGGTGGCTCATTCACTGACCTCCAGCTGGGGTGCACTGCGTTACCCAGTCCTACGCAGCGGGCCTCGTGGGGGCTCATGGCCACTCAAGGTGCGATGAATTCCGCCGGGTTCGGCGCCGGCCGTCCTACACTCCCGGCGGCTTCGGGGTCACCGGCCGGTTGTCAGTGCCGCATGCCAGGATTCCTCCCATGTCTGCACTGCCTGTGATGCCGCCCGCCGACGCGAAGAATTCGACCGTGTTCCTGGACTGGGCGCGGCTGCACGCGCCGGCGGCGGAGGGCGAGGCGCTCGACCTCCTGACGTCGCTGAAGGACGGGTGGGGACGGGCGGTGCACAAACCCGGCCGCTTTCTGGACGAGATGAGGCGTCGCGCGGCCAAGCTCCCGGCGGCCCAACTCCCCTGGTTCTGGGACACCGTCGGCCACCGGACGGGTGCCTGGATGCCCCGCCAGGCCGGGACGGCGTACGGCCTGGCCCGCCAGGCGGAGGAGGAGCACGGCCTCCCGGTCGACGAGGCGTACCACCGCGCAAACGTCCTGCTCTACGCCCGCCTCGGCGCGCTGCCCGGCAAGGAGACCGCCGTCCACCAGCGACGGCTGCACGCCACCCTCGAAGCGGGCCTCGCCCACCGGGAGTTCGTGTCCTTCGTGCTGGCTTTCGTCGCCGGCGGCGGCACGCCCGCCAAGGATCTGCACCGCAGGGTGCAGGCATCGGCCAAGGCGGCGGGGCTCGGCGCCGCGGAGAGCGCGCGGGCACTGGGCGACATCGTCGTGGCGGCGCAGGGCCGTCCCCTGCCGGACGCCTTCCTGGACGGTGTCGGGCCGGTGTTCGCCCAGGTGCCGCCCCCGGCGCCGGTGCGCCGGGCACTGGCGGAGCTGTTCCCGACCTCGGTCACCGACGGCGGGGCATGGCTGCGGCTGCTCGCCGCCACCGGAGTGGACGACGCCATGGCGGAGGGCGGGATCGTCCCGGCGGGCGGCCTGAGCGGCTGGCTCGGCCGGTTCGCGTTCCACTACTCCTACCGCGGCTCCAACTCCGGGGTCCGACGGCAGGAGATGCCCGACGAGCTGTACGCCCTGGTGCCGCGGCTCGCCGCCCGCCTCAGGTCCGAGAACACCCCGGTCAGCCTCCACACCTCGCGTTTCCGGCACACCCTCTTCGACGCCGACCTCGTCGACCTGTGCCTGGCCCACGCCATCGCGGTGACGGACCCCGGCCCCCGGGTGGCACTGACGTACTGGGGCCCGAAGGCCCGGCGGGACTACCGCGCGCTCGCCGCCGACCCGGTGCTCGGGGTGCGGCTGGCGGGCACTCCGTACGCGCCGCGCGAGCCGCGGGCCGGCGCCCCACGGCTGCCGCTCGGCGACGGCACCGACGCGGCGCTCCACGGGCGGGTGACCCGGCTGCTGGATGCCGTCGCGGAGGGCGGGCTGGGCGCGGCGGAGCAGGCCGTCGCCACACTCGACAAGGCCCTCGACCCGCCGGCCATCGCCGCGCTCGACGGCATCGACACCGCGCTGGACGCCCTCGACGGCGTCGGGCCGCTGCTGCGCACGCTGCGCGCCGGCCTCCCCGAGGAGCTGTGCTGGCCCGCGCTGGAGGCGGCGGTACGGCGCCTCGGCGGCCGCGGGGAGATCCGTGGTGTCACCGCCACCTGGCCGGCGCTGACGGTCTTCACCCGGGACCGGGCGATCGCCGTAGACCCCACCGGCGAAGTCGCCTCCTGCACGTTCGCGCTCCCCGAGGAGGCCGCACACCACGCGGTGTTCACCGCCGGCGGCAGCTTCCTGGTCGGCTGGTGCCGCGGCGACCGGCACAGCCGGCTGGCGGAGAAGGCATTCTGGGCGGACCGCCCCGAGGACGTCTTCGTGCCCGAGGAGACCCTCGGCCTGATCCCCTACGGCGGCAGCACGGACGGCGCCCTCGGCTATCAGTTCGCCACGCCCGACGGCGGCGGCCGCCACGACGGCACCCAGGTGCTCCGGCCGGGCGACCGGCACGGCATCGGCCACTACGAACAGCAGCTCGGCGACGGCGTCCGGACCTGGAGTTCGCGGCTCTTCGGGGAGCGGTACGGCCGCGACACCTGGTGCGAGATCGACCCGGCCACCGGCGCCCGGACCGAGCGCACGGCCCTGCCGGCCTTCCTCGCCGCCGACCCGCCGCCCGGCCTGTTCCGCACGCACGACCTGCAGACCCTCGCCCCGCTGCCACCCGGTGCCCCCGCCTCCCCGCTCGGCCAGGTGGACGGCCTCGCCGGCTGCCGGGTCCTGCACTGGGAGTACAGCGGCAACGCCCCGGTGCGCTATCTGCTGGAGGGCAACGACGGACGGACCGCCGAGTTCCGGGTCTCGCGCGCGGGAGAGGACCCCTGGGGCATCATTCGGCTGCCCGAAGGCGGCGCCGAGGCCGTCCTGACCGAGTACGCCCCCATCCGCTGCTACGCCGCCGCCGACAACTCCCTGCTGTGGGAGGCGCCCGGCTTCCCGCACCGCAAGGGATCCGCCCGGCCCGCCGGGAGCCCCGAAGCCGCCGCGGACCGCCCGCTGTTCCCGCCGCCCGCCTTCTGGCACTTCCTGACCCCTCGGCACCCCGAGTCCTCCAAGGCACTGCGGGCGGCGGACGCCGACGCGGCCGGGGCGCTGCTCGATGCGGCGTCGGGCGGTGGGGACGGCGCCGTCCGTGCCGAGGCGGCCCGGGCACTGCCCGGTGTGACGGACCCCGCCGTCCTCGACGGAGTGGTCCGAGCCGTACGCACCGCGGCGGGGATCCTGGACCGCCGGCGCACCCTCTCCGCGCGGGCGGCGCTGATCCGCTCCGGCGCCCGGGTCCGCCCCGCCGCCGAGACCACCGACCGCGCCCTGGCCGAGGCCCTCTACAACCTCCTCGAGGTACCCGTCTCCCACAACGCCCCCCGGGCCTCCGACCAGCCCGCCACCGTCTGTGCGATCGCGGCCGACGGCGCGTTCCTGCGAGGCCGGATCGACGACGCCGCCCGGCGGATCGGCCCGCCGGCCCGGCCGCGCGACTGGGCCGTGCTGCTGGAGGGCGGGATCCGGGCAGCGGCCTGGCGGTGCATCACGCAGACCACGCCGGAGGAGGACCGCGCCGCGCTGCGTGCCCTGCTCACCACCTGGGCCGCGTCCCCGTTCGCCGAGCCGGGCACCTGGCGGCTCGGCAACGCCTCCGGCGAGGCGCTGCGCCCGCTGTGCGAGACCGGCCGCGCCGTCGCCACGGGGATGGGCAACGGCCGCCAGGGTGCCGCCCCGGAGCCCACCGAAGCCCTCCGGCCCGGCGGTTCCTACCGCTTCGTCCAGCCCGGTACGGCCCCCGCCCCCGAGGGCGCCACCGAACTCCGTACGGTCACCGTCACCCACGACGACGCGGCCCGCCTGTCCCGGCTGCTGGAACAGCTCGCCGAGCGCGGGCCGTTGGACCTCACCGGGGAGGCCGTCGCGGCGTTCGTCGCCCGCAGCGGGGTGCGCCGGGCGGTGGCCACGCATGTGCTCGCCGGGCTCCCCACGAAGCCGGGGTACGGCGATACGGCGCGCCTGCTGCGCGCCAAGCCGTTCCAGGCCCCGAAGTCGGTCGCCGACGACGCCGAGCGGCTGGTCGGCCGTCTCGGCATCGCCGGGCGGACGCGGGTGCTGGCGGCCGGACTCCCCGACGACCCGGCGGAGTTGTGGACGGCCCAGGGGCTGGTGGCGGCCGCCGAGCGGATGGCCGCGGAATGGACCGCACTCCTGGGCCGACGGGCGCCGGTGGACGAGGAGCTGTCCGAGGAGCTGGAGAAGGAGCTGGGGCTGGGCGAGCTCACGGCCGCGGCACTGGGCGACCCTGAGGGCGGCGGCCTGCTCACCGAGGACCTGCGGCGGGTCGTCGTCGCCAACAAGTACGGCTCGCTGTACGTCCACCCGGTCACGGCCGACGGCTCCCCGGGCCGGCGGCCGAGTTACGAAACGCCCTATCTCGACATGGCGTCCGCGCTGTCCTGGGCGCTCACCGAACGCCCCGTCGGCGATCCCGCCACCCACGGGACACCCGCGCTGTGTGCCCGTCTCGCGGAGCGTCTCGACGCCCCCGACCTCCTCATCCGGCTGCGGAGCCACCGCTTTTCGCTCGGCGGGGAACAGATGACCGCCCTGTTCGGCCCGGAGGCGTATCCGGTGGCGGCCCTGGAGCCCCCCATCAGCGACCGGGCCCGCCCGCCGCTGTACTACGACCAGGGCCTGCTCCTCGTCGAGATGGCCGGCGACCGGAGTTCCGTGTTCCTGCGCCCCGCCGGCTTCGGCCGTCCCGGGAAGTACGCAGCGATGACCCGGCTCTGCGCGGACCTGGGCATGACCGAGCTGCTGCGCGAGATCGAGCGGCTACGCGTGCTGCGCGACGGCGTCGCCGCACTGGCCGCGCGGGCCGCCGCCACCCCCGTACCGGTCGGCGGATACGAAGCCAACCCACTGCTGAGCGTGCCGGAAGTGGTGGACGAGGCGGCAGCGGCGCTCGGTGTCGGCCGGGACGCCGCCGCACTCCACCTCCAGCTGCTCACACTGGCCCGGCCCACCGACCGCAACGTACGGCGCTGGAACGGCTGGACCGCCGCCCGGCACCGCACCGCGCAGGTCGAACTCACCGCCACCGGCGCCCTCGTGACGGAGAAGCGCAGCCGCGCCGGTCGTACGGCCTTCCTGCCGGGCGGCTGGACGGATCTCAAGGCGCCCCATCTGCCTCTGGAGACCGCCAAGCTCGACGCCCACCTCGCCACCGTCACCGAGAAGCGCGAGCCGTCGGGCCCGTTCACCCGGCTGCTGGCGCCGAGGCCGCTGCACGAGATGTTCGCGGACGCCTGGGCCGGTCGCTGAGCCGCGGACGGGAGGGCGCGGCATCCGGTCGGCCGACCGGGTGACCGCCCGCTCCGCGCCGGTGCCGTCCGTACCCCGGCGGCCTGGTGCCACAGGGGCGTAAAGGGCAGCTGTGACTGCGCTTAAGAAAACCTCGATGGACCCGGCGGCCTGCGTAGGGAAGATTTCCTGATGGAGATCGGGCGGCCGCGGCGTGCCCCCCGGCAGGCACTTTTCAGGCACGGGAGCCGTCACGTGAAGGCACTGGTCAAGCAGAAGGCAGAGCCCGGACTGTGGCTCACGGACGTGCCGGAGCCGGCCGTCGGCGCGGGCGACGTCCTGATCAAGGTGCTGCGCACCGGGATCTGCGGCACCGATCTGCACATCCGCTCCTGGGACGGCTGGGCCCAGCAGACCATCAGCACCCCGCTGACCGTCGGTCATGAGTTCGTCGGCGAGGTCGTCGGCACCGGCCGCGACGTGGCCGACATCAAGGCCGGCGATCTGGTCAGCGGCGAGGGGCACCTCGTCTGCGGCAAGTGCCGCAACTGTCTGGCCGGCCGGCGTCACCTCTGCCGCGCCACGGTCGGCCTCGGCGTCGGCCGGGACGGCGCGTTCGCCGAGTACGTGGCGCTCCCGGCGGCCAACGTATGGGTGCACCGGGTCCCGGTCGACCTGGACATCGCCGCCGTCTTCGACCCGTTCGGCAATGCCGTGCACACCGCACTGTCGTTTCCGCTGGTCGGCGAGGACGTACTGATCACCGGAGCCGGGCCGATCGGCATCATGGCCGCGGCCGTCGCCCGGCACGCCGGTGCCCGCAACGTCGTGATCACGGACGTCAGCGAACCGCGCCTGGAGCTGGCCAGGAAGGTCGGCGTCAGCCTGGCACTCAACGTCTCCGATGCCTCCATCGCGGACGGCCAGCGTGAGTTGGGCCTGCGCGAGGGCTTCGACATCGGTCTGGAGATGTCCGGCCGCCCCGAGGCGCTGCGCGGCATGATCGACAACATGACGCACGGCGGCCGGATCGCCGTACTCGGCCTGCCCGCCCAGGAGTTCCCCGTCGACTGGTCCCGGATCGTCACCTCCATGATCACGATCAAGGGGATCTACGGCCGGGAGATGTTCGAGACCTGGTACGCGATGTCCGTCCTGCTCGAAGGCGGCCTCGACCTCGCGCCGGTCATCACCGGCCGCTACCCGTACCAGGACTTCGACGCCGCCTTCGACGACGCCGCCAGCGGCCTCAGCGGCAAGATCATCCTCGACTGGACCAGCTGACCTTCCGGCCCTGCCACCCTCACCTCCTGGAGAGATTCCCGATGTTCGACTCCCTGCGCGACGAGCTGCGCGGCACCCTCGACGAGATCCGCGCCGCCGGACTGCACAAGCCCGAGCGCGTGATCGGTACCCCGCAGTCCGCCACCGTCGGCGTCACCGCCGGCGGCCGTCCCGGCGAGGTCCTCAACTTCTGCGCCAACAACTACCTCGGCCTCGCCGACCACCCAGACGTCGTCGCGGCCGCCCACGAAGCGCTCGACCGCTGGGGCTACGGCATGGCCTCGGTCCGCTTCATCTGCGGCACCCAGGAGGTCCACAAGGAGCTGGAGCGACGGATCTCCGGCTTCCTCGGCCAGGAGGACACGATCCTCTACTCCTCCTGCTTCGACGCCAACGGCGGCGTCTTCGAGACCCTGCTCGGCCCGGACGACGCGGTCATCTCCGACGCCCTCAACCACGCCTCCATCATCGACGGCATCCGCCTGTCCAAGGCCCGCCGTTTCCGCTACGCCAACCGCGACATGGCCGATCTGGAACGGCAGCTGAAGGAGGCCGCGGAAGGGGGCGCAGGCCGCAAGCTGATCGTCACCGACGGCGTGTTCTCCATGGACGGCTACCTCGCCCCGCTGCGCGAGATCTGCGACCTGGCGGACCGCCACGGCGCCATGGTCATGGTCGACGACTCGCACGCGGTGGGCTTCGTCGGCCCCGGCGGCCGCGGCACGCCCGAGCTGCACGACGTGATGGACCGTGTCGACATCATCACCGGCACCCTCGGCAAGGCCCTCGGCGGCGCCTCCGGCGGCTATGTCGCCGCCCGCGCCGAGATCGTCGCCCTGCTGCGCCAGCGCTCGCGCCCCTACCTCTTCTCCAACTCGCTCGCCCCGGTGATCGCGGCTGCCTCGCTGAAGGTGCTGGATCTGCTGGAGTCCGCCGGTGACCTGCGCGAACAGCTGGGCGCCAACACCGCGCTGTTCCGCTCCCGGATGACCGAGGAGGGCTTCGAGGTCCTGCCCGGCGAGCACGCCATCGCCCCCGTCATGATCGGCGATGCGGCCGAGGCGGCCCGGATGGCCGAGCTGCTGCTGGAGCGCGGCGTGTACGTGATCGGCTTCTCCTACCCGGTCGTGCCGCAGGGCCAGGCACGCATCCGCGTACAGCTGTCGGCGGCGCACTCCACCGAGGACGTCCACCGCGCGGTGGACGCGTTCGTGGCGGCGCGGTCCGCCATGGCGGCGGAGGCACCCGCGGCCGTGGAAGGGTGACCCGGCGCCACCCTGCGAAACTGGAAGCATGATCGAAGCACGGCGGCTGCACATCCTGCGCGCGGTGGCCGACCACCGTACGGTGACCGCCGCGGCCGCCGCGCTCTATCTCACTCCCTCAGCGGTCTCCCAGCAGCTGGCCGCCCTGGAGCAGGAGACCGGACACCGCCTGGTGGAGCGCAGCGCCCGCGGGGTCCGGCTCACCGCCGCGGGCGAGATCCTGCTCGTCCACGCCAACGCCGTCCTCGCCCAGCTGGAGCGTGCCGAGTCCGAACTCGCCGCCTACGGCTCCGGCGAGGCGGGCGTGGTGACCGTCGCGGCCTTCGCCACCGGCATCTCGCTGGTCGTGGCGCCCGCGATCACCGACCTTGCGACGTCCGCGCCCGGGATCCGGGTCCGCGTCCAGGACGCCGAGGGCGACGCCAGCCTGCTCATGGTCCTCGACCGACAGGTCGACGTGGCCGTCGCCGTCGAGTACCGGGGCGCGCCGCGCGCGGACGATCCGCGGCTGACCCGCGTCCCCCTGTACGCCGAGCCCTTCGACGCCGTTCTCCCGGTCGGCCATCGCCTCACCGACGCGTCGCGGGTGTCGGTCGCCGACCTCGCCAAGGACTCGTGGATCGGCCCCTACCCCGGTAACCCCTGCCATGACGTGGTCGTCCTGGCCTGTGAGTACGCCGGCTTCGAGCCTCGGCTGGAACATTCCTCGGACGACTTCCGCGCGGTGGTCTCGCTGGCGTCGGCCGCGGCGGGCGTGGCGCTGGTGCCCCGCTCGGCGCTGGCCGACCTGGATCTGGCGGGCGTGGTGGTGCGGCCGGTCGACGGGGTGGCCCCCACCCGGCGGGTCTTCGCGGCGGTGCGCCGCGGCGCGGAGGAGCATCCGCTGCTGCGCCCGGTGCTCGCGGCTCTCCGGGAGGCCGCCGCGCCGCAGGGCTGAGGGCGGCGCGGCCCGGTGCCCGGCCGCGTCCTCCGCGGCGGCGCGGGGCGCGCGTGGCAGGCTCGGCACGGCTGCGACCAGCGGGGCGCCAGGTGCGTTCCCGGCTCCGAGGAGGCATGCGATGTCGGTCGGCCAGTCCGGGATGGCCGGCGGGACACCGGCCACGGCGCCGCGGGACCCGTCCGCACTGCTCCGCAGCCGCGGCTACCTCAAGCTGCTGGTGCTGGCCGCGCTGCTCGGCGTGCCGGTCTGTGCGGTGGCGTTCGGTTTTCTCGCGGTGGTCCAGGAACTGCAATCGCTCGTCCAACACGACCTGCCGCGCGCGCTGGGCTTCGCGGGAGCCCCGGTGTGGTGGCCGCTGCCGGTGCTCGCGGTCGGCGGGCTGCTGACCGCGGTGGTGATCCGCTACCTCCCGGGCAACGGCGGTCACGAGCCCGCCGACGGGTTCGCGGTCGGCGGTGCCCCCGCCGTCTCCGCGCTGCCCGGCATTGCGCTGGCCGCGCTGGCCAGCCTCGGCTCCGGTGCGGTACTCGGTCCCGAGGCGCCGCTCATCGCGCTCGGCGGCGGGCTGGCCGTCGGCGTCGTCCGCCTGCTGCAACGGGATCTGACGGACCAGGCCGCCGGCGTGGTGGGGGCGGCCGGCAGCTTCGCCGCGGTCAGCGCGCTGCTCGGGTCCCCGCTCCTGGGGGCCTTCTTGCTGATGGAAGCCTCGGGGCTGGGCGGTGCGATGCTGGGCGCGGTGCTGGTGCCCGGGCTGCTCGCGGCCGGCATCGGCGCTCTCATCTTCACGGGGCTGGGGGACTGGAGCGGTCTGGGGACCTACGCGCTCACGGTCCACGGCGTGCCCAAGGCCACCGATCCGAGCCTTCCGGAATTCGGCTGGGCGCTCGCCATCGGCGTGGGCGCCGCCGTCCTCGGGTTCGGTGTCCGGCGCCTCGCGGTGCTCCTCAAGAACCGGGTCGTCCCGCACCGCCTCCCGGCCACGGTGGCGATGGCCCTCGTGGTGGGCGCCCTGGCGATCGCCTTCTCCGAGGCCACCGGCAAGCCGGTCGCCGAAGTGCTGAACTCGGGGCAGTCGGCGCTGGGCACGCTGTTCGAGGACAGCACGGGGTATTCGGCGGCGGCCCTGGTGCTGCTGGTCGCCTGCAAGAGCCTGGCGTACTGCGCGTCGCTCAGCAGCTTCCGGGGCGGGCCCATCTTCCCGGCGATGTTCCTCGGCGCGGCCGGCGGCATGGCCCTGTCCCAGCTGCCCGGCCTGACGGCCACGGCCGCGTTCGCGATGGGCATCGGGGCGATGACGGTCGCGATGTTCCGTCTCCCGATGACCGCGGTGCTGTTGGCCACGCTGCTGCTGGGCCGCCCCGGGCTCACCGTCATGCCGCTGGTGATCGTCGCCGTGGTGGTCGCGTACGTCCTGACCGCGCGGCTCACACCCGTGAGCGGGACGGCGCCCCGGTCCGGTGCGGCAGTCGCCGGTGAGGGGACGAGGCCGTGAGACGGTCCGACCGAGCCCGCACGAGATCCGTCCCCTGCTGACGGTGCGCGGTCACCGACCCCCGTCGCCGTATCCCGCCCCACCAGCGGGAAATGCGGTTGACGCCCGCCGGTGTCCGGCGGTCGGATGGCGCCCCATGAGCACAGGGCAGATGCATCCCGGCATGCACCCGATCGACGACGACCTGGTACAGCGGCTGATCGCCGGGCAGTTCCCGCAATGGGCGGGGTCGGCGGTGGAGCGGCTTCCGTCCGGCGGCACCGTCAACGCGATGTACCGGCTGGGCGACGGCATGGTCGTCCGGCTGCCGCTGGTGGAGGGGGGAGCCGGGGACGTGTCGATGGAGCGGGAGTGGCTGCCCCGCCTCGGGGCCCGGCTGCCCACGGCCGTCCCCGAGGTGCTCGGGGCGGGCGAGCCCGCCGAGGGGTATCCGTGGCCGTGGTCGGTGTACCGGTGGCTGGCGGGGGAGAACCCCGCGGAGGGAGCGCTGAGCGAGCCCGCGCTGCTGGCTCGGGATCTCGCCGGGTTCGTGGCGGCGATGCGGAGCATCACCCTGCCGGGGGCGCCGGTGGCCCACCGCGGCGGGCCGGTCGCCTCGCTCGACGCGGAGACCCGGGCGGCGATCGAGGAGCTGCGCGGGATTCCGGAGGAAGGCGTCGACTGCGATGCCGCGGTCGCCGTGTGGGAGGACGCGCTGCGGGCCCCGGACGGGGACGGGCCGCCGGTGTGGCTGCATGCCGACCTGATGCCGGGCAATCTCCTGGTGGCGGACGGCAGGCTGACCGCGGTGATCGACTTCGGGTGTGCGGGGAGGGGCGATCCGGCCTGCGATCTGTTCCCGGCGTGGAATCTGCTGCCGGCCGGCGCACGGGAGGTCTTCCGCGAGGCGCTCGGCGTGGACGACGCGACCTGGAATCGCGGCCGGGGGCGAACGCTCTCGCAGGCGCTGATCGCGCTGCCGTACTACCGGAGGACGAACCCGGCGATGGCGCACAACGCCCGGTACGTGATCCGGGCGGTACTGGGAGAGCGCTGAGGTCTTCGGCAAGGGCAGGTGCCTTCCGCACTAAGGGCTGCCGCCGGGCCCGCTTCGGCCGCGTGGTGTCCGCCCGGTTTCCGTCCAGGTGGTCAGCTGCCGGGCCGTCCAGGTGGTGATGATCCGCTCCGCCGGTACGTCGCACTCCTCGGCGCGGGCACACCCGTAGATCTGCCAGTCCAGCTGGCCGGGGGCGTGCGCATCGCTGTCGATGGAGAACAGCGTCCCGGCGGCCAGCGCCTGACGGAGCAGTCGGCGCGGTGGGTCGAACCGGTCGGGGCGGCAGTTGATCTCCACCGCCGTACGGTGTGCCGCGCAGGCCGCGAACACCTGCTCCGCGTCGAACTGTGACTCCGGCCGTAGCTTGCCGGTGATCTGCCGGCCGGTGCAGTGGCCCAGCACGTCGACCAGCGGGTTGCTGACCGCGGCCAGCAGCCGCCGGGTCATCGGCCGGGCGTCCATCCGCAGTTTCGAGTGCACGGACGCCACCACCACGTCCAGTCTCTCCAGCAGCTCCGGCTCCTGGTCCAGTTCGCCGTCGTCGAGGATGTCGCACTCGATCCCGGTGAGCAGCCGAAACGGCGCCAGGCGCTCGTTCACCTCCGCCACCAGTGCCAACTGGGCGCGCAGCCGGTCCGGGCTGAGTCCGTGGGCGACGGTGAGCCGGGGGGAGTGGTCGGTGAGCACACACCAGTCGTGGCCGAGGTCGCGGGCTGCCCTGGCCATCGCCTCCACGGGGCTGCCGCCGTCGGACCAGTCGGAGTGCAGATGGCAGTCGCCGCGCAGCGCCCGCCGCAGCCGCGCTCCCCGCTCCCCTTCGACGAGCGGCCCGCCCGCCTCCTCCTCCAGCCGCGTCAGATAGGCCGGCACCTCGCCCGACAGGGCCTCGTCGACCACCCGGGTCGTCTTGGGGCCCAGACCCTTCAGCCGGGCCAGCGATCCGTTCGCCGCGCGGCTGCGCAGCTCCTCGGCGGACAGCTCGCCGATCACCTCAGCCGCCGTGCGGAACGCCTGTACGCGATAGGTCACCGCCCCCTGCCGTTCCAGCAGGAAGGCGATCCGTTCCAGCGCCTCGACCGGATTCACCTGCGGCTCCTTCCCGGCGTGCCGGGCAGTTCCCTTCACGGTGCCGCACTCCGGCACCGGCTGCCACCGGCGGTCGGCGGTGCGGTGGCAGAGACGGGAGGGCCCGGGACGGAGGGGCCGGCCCCGGGGCGGCCCCCTCCCGGGGTGGCAGCGGGCCGGCCGGCACCCGCCGGCCGCGGATGACCGATCTGCGCCGGTCCTCATCCTGGGGCTATGCCGTACCCGCGTGCATTACCTGAGGTAAATCGTTCATTTCCCTCTCGTCCTGCGTGGCGCTGTTATGCGGTTATGTCCGTTCTCTGGACAGCCGATCGGTTTTCGTCGCAATGCCGCGCACATTACGGAGCGCATTTCCGGCAATACCCCCCAGGGGCGTCAACTGATGCCTGTGGCCGTAATGCCGGTGCAACATTCCTCGATGGATGCCGCGGGCAACCGTCGCAGTTCCCCCGCCGTGCCGGCTCGACATCGCGTAAAAATCGCGGGCCTTCAGAAGATCTGCACATCGAATGCGCAGGCGGCGCACCGTCGCTGATCGATCATCTAGCCCCTGACCTGGGCATCAGCGATTTGATGGGGGAATGTCCTGTTCGCCGTCAAGCGGGCGTCACGTTGGCAAGATCAAAACCATGGAGCATGTGAAGAAGCTGCCACCAAACGATGAACGTCCGTCCACGTCAGGTAATTCGGCGGAGGCTTGTCGTCCGGATCTGTGGTCATCGGATTAGCAGTGCGGCGCGCCTGCGTGCTTTGATCCATCGCACCGCGGAAGTCGCACACGGGTTCTCGATTTCGAAGCCCGACAACCGCTGTCGCGCCCGGACCGCCCTGCCGGACGGCTCGGTCGCAGCAATATGAGATATACATCCGAAAGGAATCATCATGCGCGAGATTCAGACCCAGGAAATCGCCGACAGCGAGCTCGACAACGTGGCCGGTGGCCTCCTCGGCAACGTCGTGGGCACCGTCACCTCCACCGCCGACTCCGTCGCCCCGGTTTCCGGCGTCGTGAACACCGCCACCGGCCTGGTCGAGTCGACCACCGGCGTCAACACCCAGGGTGTCACGGGCCTCGTCTCGGGTCTCTGAGACCAACGGCAGGTCGGCGTCCCCTCCTTGCCGACATGCCAGACCGGGTGCCCCGGAACCGCCAGGCTTTCGCCGGGTTCCGGGGCACCCGGCCGCCGTGCCGCGGACACGCCACCGTACGGTGGGGCCGCGGCCGCGCCGCGTTGTCCGGACAGACCGTTGCAGTTGAGGGAAGAGTGTCGTGCAGTTCCGCCAACAGGCCCTTTCCAAACTGCAGTCACCGGAGGAGATCGATCTTCCGGTCCGCTTCGCCCGACCGCAGGGCTGGCTCGTCCTGATCATCACCATCGCCGTGGTGATCGGCGCCGCGTTCTGGGCGGTGACCGGCACCGTCTCCGCCACGCTCAACGCCCCCGGCATCCTCACCCACGGCCAGGGCAGTTACATCCTGCAGAGCCCCGTCGCGGGCCAGGTGACCGCCGTACTCGCCGACGAGGGCCAACGGGTCGCCGCCAACACCCCTGTGCTCAAGGTCCGTACCGCACGCGGCACCAGCGTGGTCCGCGCCATCGCGGCGGGCCGGTTGACCACCATGGTCGCCAGCATCGGCTCCGTCGTCACCACCGGTGCGGACGTCGCCTCCGTGGAGCGGGCCGCACACGCCGGCGACCCCCTGACCGCGACGCTGTACGTCCCGGCCGACAACGCGGCGACGGTCCCCGTGGGCGCCTCGGTCGACCTCACCGTCCAGTCCGTGCCGGCCCAGCAGTACGGCGTACTGCGCGGCCGGGTGAAGGCGGTCGGCCGTACCACCCAGACCCGCCAGCGGATCGGCGCCTACCTGGGCAGCAGCCAGCTCGGCGAGCAGTTCTCGCAGCACGGCCAGCCCATCGCCGTCCTGGTCGAGCTGGACCGCGCGCCGCGCACGAAATCCGGCTACGCCTGGTCCACCTCGGATGGGCCGCCCTTCGCGGTCGACTCCATGACCATGACCGACGGCGCCGTCCACCTGGCCGCGCAGCATCCGATCGATTGGCTGCTTCCGTGACCGCACCGAACGACTCCGCAGCCGCTCCCGGGGCACCGCAGCAGCAGCTGCCGCCGCCGGGCCGTCGCAGGCACCGCCCCGAGCCCCCGCCGAGCGGCCGCCGGGCACGTCGCGCGGCCCCCGCGCAGACCCCGGGGGCCAAGAAGCCCAAGTCCGTACGCACCCCCACCGTCCTCCAGATGGAGGCCGTCGAGTGCGGCGCCGCCTCGCTGTCCATGGTGCTCGCGCACTACGGCCGCCATGTGCCGCTGGAGGAGCTGCGGATCGCCTGCGGCGTCTCCCGCGACGGCTCCCGCGCCAGCAATCTGCTCAAGGCCGCCCGCAGTTACGGCCTGACGGCCAAGGGCATGCAGATGGAACCGGCCGCGCTCGCCGAAGTCCAGGCGCCCGCCATCCTCTTCTGGGAGTTCAACCACTACGTCGTCTACGACGGCACGGGCCGCAAGCTCGGCCGCAAGGGCGTCCACATCAACGACCCCGACAAGGGCCGCCGCTTCGTGGCGACGGAGGACTTCGACACCAGCTTCACCGGTGTCGCCCTCGTCTTCGAGCCGTCCGAGTCGTTCGAGAAGGGCGGCCGCAAGCCGGGCATCATGGGCGCCGTGCCCGCCCGGCTGCGCGGCACCAAGGGCACGCTGCTGGCGGCCCTGCTCGCCAGCCTGCTGCTGGTCGCGGTCGGCGCCGCGGTGCCCGCACTCAGCCGTACGTACATCGACATGTTCCTGATCGGCAACCAGACCTCGCTGCTGGGGCCGCTCTTCGCGTCCATGACCGCGATGGTCGCGCTCACCGCCGTACTGACCGGCCTGCAACAGGCGAATCTGCTGCGCGGCCGCATCATCTCCTCCACCCTCAGCAGCGCCCGCTTCCTGCGCCATCTGCTCAGACTCCCGGTCACCTTCTTCGCGCAGCGCAGCCCCGCCGACCTCGTCCAGCGGCTCCAGTCCAACGACGCCGTCGCCGAAACCCTGGCCCGCGATCTCGCCGCGGCCGGGGTCGACGGCGTCGTCGTCGTCCTCTACGCCGTCCTGCTGTGGACCTACGACCCCCAGCTGACCGTCATCGGCGTGGGGATCGCGCTGCTGAACGTGGTCGCGATGCGGATCGTGATCCGGTTGCGTGCCACCCACACCCAGAAGCTCCGCGCGGACAGCGCCCGGCTGACCAACACCTCGTACACCGGCCTCCAGCTCATCGAGACGATGAAGGCCACCGGCGGCGAGAACGGCTACTTCCGCCGCTGGGCGGGCCAGCACGCCACCACGCTGGAGGAACAGCAGCGGCTCGGCGTCCCCAGCGCCTGGCTCGCCGTCGTCGCACCGACCCTCGCCACGCTCAACAGCGCGCTCATCCTGTGGATCGGCGGACTGCGGGCAGTCGAGGGCCATATCTCCATCGGTCTGCTCGTCGCCTTCCAGGCGCTGGTCACCCGCTTCACCGCGCCGATCACCCGCCTCAACGGCGTGGCCGGCCGGATCCAGGACTTCGCGGCGGACGTCGCCCGCCTCAAGGACGTCGAGTCCTTCCCGGCCGACACGCTCTACTCCCGCCCCGGGTCGGACTCCGACACCCGCCGCCTCAAGGGCCATGTGACGCTGGAGGACATCACCTTCGGCTACAGCCCGCTCGACAAACCGCTGCTCACCGGCTTCTCCCTGGCCGTCGGTCCCGGCCGCCAGGTGGCGCTGGTCGGCGGTTCGGGCAGCGGCAAGTCCACCGTCTCGCGGTTGATCTCCGGCCTCTACAGCCCTTGGGAAGGCACGATCAGGATCGACGGGCAGCGCCTGGAGGACATCCCGCGCAGCGCCCTGGCCGCCTCCGTCTCCTTCGTCGACCAGGACGTCTTCCTCTTCGAAGGCACCGTCCGCGACAACGTGGCCCTGTGGGACCCCTCGATCCCGGACGACGCCGTCATCACCGCCCTCCGTGACGCCGCCCTCTACGACGACGTCATCGCCCGGCGGCCGGACGGCATCCACAGCCGCGTCGACCAGGACGGCCGCAACTTCTCCGGCGGACAGCGACAGCGGCTGGAGATCGCCCGCGCGCTGGTCCGGCGGCCGAGCATCCTCGTGCTCGACGAGGTGACCAGCGCCCTGGACGCCCGGACCGAGCAGATCATCATCGACAACCTTCGGCGGCGCGGCTGCGCCTGCGTGGTCATCGCCCACCGGCTGAGCACGGTCCGCGACAGCGACGAGATCGTGGTCCTCGACCACGGAGTGGTCGTCGAACGCGGCCGCCACGAGGACCTGGTAGCCGCCCAGGGCGCGTACGCCGAGCTGGTCAAGGAGCACTGACGTGTCATCCATCCACCCGTCCGCGGTCGTGGGACCGGGCGAGACCGACGCGGTGACGCAGGCGATGGGCGGCCTCGGCAGTGCCGTCGACTGCACCGGACTGCGCAGCGTCCCGCTGGAGGGCCCGCACGTCCTGTGGCTCGTCACCGGCGGATTCCTCGACCTCTTCGCCGTCGACGCCGTCCAGGAGGGCCACTGGCACTTCCTCGGCCGCCTCGAAGCAGGCACCCTGTTGCTCGGCCCGGTCGAAGGACCGCAGCACACCCTCCTCGGCCGGCCCTCGCAGGACTGCCGGCTGCGCCGCATACCCCTGCGCGAGCTGCCCCGTCCCGAGTACGGGGAGTACGGGGAGTACGACAACGGCTACGGCGACACCTACGCGGGCCAGGCCGGTCCGACGCCCCTGGAACACGCCTTCGCGCTCGGCACCGGCCGCAGCCTGGGAGTGCTGTTCGAGGCCCCGCTGGACGGCCGGCCCACCGACGACGTGGTGGCCGACGACGACATCCTGTGGATGCCGGTGGCTCCCGGCAGCGTGCAGTACGGCGCTTCCTACGGCGCGGACGCGGCGGGCGATCTCCTGGTCGACCCCGCGATGTGGCAGCAGATGGTCAACCAGCAGTACCGGCTGCTCTCCGCGGTCGACCGCTGGATCGAACATCTGGAGCGGGCGCACGAGGACCGTACGGCGGCCGGCATCAAGGCCGGCGAGACGGTCCGCGAGCGGGCGGACCAGGCCCTGCTGGCGTCCATCGGCCGCCAGGACCGCGGCGGCCGGGGCACCCAGGCGGATCGCGCCACCGACGACGCCACCTTCACGGTGTGCCGTACGGTCGCCGAGGCCGCCGGGATCACCCTGACCGAGCCCCCGAAGGGCGGTGCCGTCAACGACCGCATCAGCCCCGTCGAGCGGATCGCGGTCAGTTCCCGCATCCGCACCCGCGCGGTCCGCCTGGACAACCGCTGGTGGCGGACGAACACCGGCCCCCTGGTGGGCCATCGCGCCAAGTCCGGCGCCCCGGTCGCGCTGCTCTGGCGCCGCGGCCGCTACGAGGCGGTCAACCCGGCCTCCGGGCTGCGGATGCGGGTCGGCAAGGACAACGCCGACGAGTTCGAGCCGCGGGCCGTCATGTTCTACCGCCCGCTGCCCGAGCGGCCCATGACCATGTGGCGGCTGATGGGCTTCAGCCTGCGCGATGCCCGGATGGACCTGCGCAACCTCGCCCTGAGCGGGCTGGTGACCGTCGGGCTCGGCGCGCTGGTCCCGATCGCCACCGGCCAGGTCCTCGGCGTGTATGTGCCGGCCGCCGAGCGGAGCCTGATCGTCCAGGTCTCGCTGGCGGTCATCATCACCAGCATCGTCACCGCCGCCTTCATGCTGCTGCAGAACCTCACCGTGCTGCGGATGGAGGGCCGTATCGAGAGCGCCCTGCAGCCGGCGGTGTGGGACCGGCTGCTGCGCCTGCCCACGAAGTTCTTCAGCGAACGCTCCACCGGAGAGCTGGCCAGCGCCGCGATGGGCGTCAGCGCCGTCCGGCGGGTGCTGTCCGGCGTCGGTCCGGTGGCCGTGCAGTCGGTCACCGTCGGCGCGATGAACCTCGTGCTGCTGCTCCTCTACAGTGTGCCGCTGGCGCTGGCGGCGATCGGCATGCTGATCGTCATCGGCGCCGTGTTCCTCGTCATGGGGCTGTGGGAACTGCGCTGGCAGCGGCGGCTGGTCAAGCTCGGCAACAAGCTCAACAACCAGGCCTTCCAGACCCTGCGCGGCCTGCCCAAGCTGCGCGTCGCCGCGGCCGAGAGCTTCGCCTACGCGGCCTGGGCCCGGGAGTTCGCCCGCTCCCGGGAACTCCAGCAGAAGGCCGGCCGGATCAAGAACCTGACCACCGTCCTGAACGCCGTCTACCTGCCGATCTGCTCGCTCATCATGTTCGTCCTGCTGGCCGGACCGGCCCGCGGCAGCATGTCGGCCGGGTCGTTCCTGACCTTCAACACCGCCATGACCATGCTGCTGACCTCGGTCACGCAGATCACCGGCGCGTTCGTCTCGGCGGCCGCCGCGCTGCCGATGTTCGAGGAGATCAAGCCGGTCCTCGACGAGACCCCGGAGGTGCGCGGCGCCAGCGCGCAGCCCGGCGTGCTCGCCGGCGGCATGGAAACCCGGAAGCTCTCCTTCCGCTACACCGATGACGGCCCCTTGGTCCTCGACGACGTCTCCCTCCAGGTGCGACCCGGCGAGTTCGTGGCCATCGTCGGCCCCAGCGGCTGCGGAAAGTCCACCCTGCTGCGGCTGCTCATCGGCTTCGACAAGCCGTCCTCCGGCAGCGTCCTCTACGACGGCCAGGACCTGGCCGCCCTCGACCAGGCGGCGGTGCGCCGCCAGTGCGGGGTGGTGCTGCAGAACGCCCAGCCGCTCACCGGCTCCCTCCTGGACTGCATCTGCGGCGCCGAGTCCTTCACCCAGGAGGAGGCGTGGGCGGCCGCGGAGATGGCCGGCCTGGCCGAGGACATCAAGCGGATGCCGATGGGCCTGCACACCATGATCTCCGGCGGCGGCGCGATCTCCGGCGGCCAGCGACAGCGCCTGATGATCGCGCAGGCACTGATCCGCCGCCCGCGCATCCTCTTCTTCGACGAGGCCACCAGCGCCCTGGACAACGAGACCCAGCGCATCGTCATCGACAGCACCCGCGAACTCAGCGCCAGCCGCCTGGTGATCGCCCACCGGCTGTCCACCGTGATGGACGCCGACCGCGTCATCGTCATGGCGGACGGCCGCGTCGTCGAGCAGGGTGCGCCCGCCGACCTCCTGGCCGACACCGGCGGGCATCTCCACGAACTGGTGCGCCGTCAGCTGACCTGACCCGCCGCGACGGTCCGGCGATGCGCGGGAGTCCGGCGCGGTTCGCCTATCGTGCACCCTGAGTGCACAGCGGGGAGCCGCCGCGGACGGAGAACGACATGGCCACGACCAGGAACCTGCTCGATGCGCTGCCCGCCGACGGGCGCGCGCTGCTGACGGCCGCCGCCCGCGAGGTCACGCTGCCGCGCGACGCACGGGTCTTCGACGAGGGCCGGCACGCCGACCGCTTCTGGATCATCCGCAGTGGCCGCGTCGCCCTAGACCAGCACGTCCCCGGACGCCGCGCCGCGGTCGTCGAAACGCTCGGCCGCGACGATCTCCTCGGCTGGTCGTGGCTCTTCCCGCCGTACCTGTGGCACCTGGGCGCCCAGACCCTCGGCCCGGTGGAGGCCACCGAATTCGACGCCACCGAGGTGCGCTCGCTGTGCACCTCCGACCCGGTCATCGGCAGCGCCGTCTACCACTACGTCGCCGAGACGGTCGCCGACCGGCTCAACCGCACCCGGGCCCGGCTGCTGGAGCTCTACGGACCGCAGGCGGGCGGCGGCGCCGACATCTAGCTAGGGCCTGTCGTTCGGATCACGCCGGGCTCGCGGGGTCCGGCCTGATCCGAACGACAGACCCCAGCCGGGCGGCCGCGTGACGCGTCTCAGGGACGCGTCTCAGTGACGCACGGCCTTCACACGCGCGCAGCGCTTCGGGCCGAAGGCGTCGGGCGTCGATCGCGCCCGCGCCGTCGTCGCCCAGTGCTGCGGGGAGAGCCGAGGGCGACCCGTCAGTGACACCGGCGGGTGTTGAGCCGGGCGGCCTGGCGTGTCAGGTGGTCGCGCTCGGCGAGGTTGGGTGCCGTTCGGGCCGCCTCCGCGTACAGCCGTGCCGCCGTCGCCAGGTCGCCGTCGCGCTCGTGGAGGTACGCCGCCACGGCGGCGTGGCGGGGCATGGGGTGGGGCCCGCTCGAAGAGCTTGGGGGGGATTCGTCCAGCGCCGCGAGCGCCGCCAGGCCGGCACGCGGTCCGTCGGCCTCGCCGACGGCCACCGCGCGGTTGAGTCGGACGACCGGGCTGTCGGTCAGGCGCGCGAGCTCGTCGTACCACTCGACGATCTGCACCCAGTCGGTCTCCTCGGCGATGGGCGCGTCGGCGTGGAGTGCCGCGATCGCCGCCTGGGCCTGGAACTCGCCCAGCCGGTCGCGGGCGAGGGCCGCCTGCAGGATCTCGACGCCCTCGGCGATCGACTCGGTGTCCCACCGCCCGCGGTCCTGCTCGGCGAGCGGCACCAGACTGCCGTCGGAAGCGGTCCGCCCGGCGCGCCGGGCGTGGTGGAGCAGCATGAGGGCGAGCAGCCCCGCCACCTCGGGGTGGTCGATCGAGGCCGCGAGCTGCCGGGTGAGCCGGATGGCCTCGACGGCGAGGTCGACGTCGCCGGAGTAGCCCTCGTTGAAGACCAGATAGAGGACGCGCAGCACGGTGGCGACGTCGCCCGGCTGATCGAACCGCACGGCGGACACGGTGCGCTTGGCCCGGCTGATCCGCTGCGCCATGGTCGCCTCGGGCACCAGGTAGGCCTGGGCGATCTGGCGGGTGGTCAGCCCGCCGACGGCGCGCAGCGTGAGCGCGACCGCGGACGACGGCGTCAGCGACGGGTGGGCGCACAGGAAGTAGAGCTGAAGGGTGTCGTCCACCCCGGGTGCGGGCCCGGGTGCCGGTTCCTCGTCGACGCGGTCCTCGCGCCGGCGGCGGGCGGCGTCCGCCCGCGTCGCGTCGAGGAACCGGCGCCAGGCCACGGTGACCAGCCAGCCCTTCGCATCCCGCGGAGGGTCGTCCGGCCAGACGCGGACCGCCTCGACCAGCGCGTCCTGCACGGCGTCCTCGGCCGCCGCGAAGTCTGCTCCGCGGCGGACGAGGATCCCGAGCACGCTCGGCGTGAGGCTCCGGAGCAGGGCCTCGTCCACTTCGGAGGTCACTCCGTGACCGTGGGCGGCACGCCCAGGAAGGGACGCAGTTCGAGCCACTCGTGGATCGGCTCCCCGCCCTTCCCGGGGGCGGCCGACAGCTCCCCGGCCAGCTCGACGGCGCGCTCGTAGCTGTCGACGTCGATGACCATCCAGCCGGCGATGAGGTCCTTGGTCTCGGCGAACGGTCCGTCGGTGACCGGCGGGCGCCCCTCTCCGTCGTAGCGGACGAACGTGCCCTCGGGGGACAGGGCCTGACCGTCGACGAATTCGCCGGTCTTCTCCAGCCGCTCCGCGAAGTCGTTCATGTACTGCATATGGGCCGAGATCTCCTCCGGCGTCCACTGGTCCATGGGTGCGTCGTTGACCGCCGCCGGGGCGCCGCGGTAGTGCTTGAGCAGCAGGTACTTGGCCATGGTGGTTCTCCTCGGTGCTGGTGCGACCCATTGTGGTCGCCTTCACCGCGGGGACGGAGCCGGTCACGCGTTCTCGACATCGCCGGCCGAAGTTTTTTTGGCCCCTGTGGACGAGCTTGGGTGAGCCCGTCTCGGGGTGTCCGGGGCCACCGTTGTTCTCTCCCTGGTCACCGGCCGGAGCGGGGGGTTCCCGTCGTCCACCTCTGGGCGTCGGCATCAGTCTGGAGAGCCCGCAGGATTCTGCGCCGAGCGTCGGTCCGCCGACCGGCGGCGATGACGCTCGTACACGGTCTTCCCGTTCCCTGACCGCCCCGGCGGCTCCGCCCGCCGGGAACCGCGGGAGCCGCCGCGCCGACTACCTGTGCCGGGTCGCATCCGTGGCCCGGCACAGGCAGTCGGCAGGGGAGAAGTCCATGCGTCCTTGGAAGATGTGCGGGACGGCGGTGGTCGTCGCGCTGGCCGTCGGTGCCTGCGGCAACGGCAACGGCAGCGGCGGCGGTACGGGGGCGGCGGACGGCGCGGGACGCGGGGGCGACGGGTTTCCGGTGCGGGTGGCCGATTGTCGCGGCGTCGTCACCACCTTCACCGCCGCGCCCCGCAGAATCGTCACCAGCAACGCGGCCGCCCTGGAGATGCTGCTGCGGCTGGGTGCCGGGGACCGGGTCATCGGGACGGGGTTCCCGCCGGGCAAGGGCACCTTGCCGGGCAAGCTCGGGGAGGCGGCCCGCAGGATCCCGGTACTGGGGAAGTCCGTCATCGCCAAGGAGAAGCTGCTCGGTTCGGGCGCCGACCTCTACGTCGACACCTTCTCCTCGATGGGGAACATGGGCGGCGCCGGCAGCGCGCCGACCGACGAGGAGTTCCGGGCGGCGGGGATCAAGCACGTGCCGCTCGCCTCCACCGCGTGCGCGTCGACGGCGAAGGAGCCGCAACGGGATCTGTCCGGGGTGGCGGGCGACATCACCCGGCTCGGCGCGGTGACCGGGACGGCGCAGCGGGCGCGGGAACTCGTGGCCGGTATGCGGGACAAGGTCGGCAAGGTGCACAAGGCCATCGGCGCGGTGCCGAAGGAGAAGCGCCCCGGTTACTTCTTCTTCGACTTCGACGCGGGGACCAAGCAGCCGATGGCGGTGTGCGGCAAGCAGGTCGCCAACGCCGTGATCACCCAGGCGGGGGCCCGTAACGTCTTCGCCGGCTGCGACGGCGACTTCCGGCCCGTCCCCTGGGAGGACGTGGTCGCCAAGGACCCGGACTGGATCCAGCTGGGGGTCCGCAACCGCGGCGATGCGGCGGCGACCGCGAAGGCGTACGACCGGGCCGAGGCGTTCCTCAGGACCTTCCCCGCCACCAAGGGGCTGCGGGCGGTACGGGAGGGGAGGTTCCTGCGGATCGGTTCCGAACGGACGACGATCGCCGGGGTCGGCAACGCGGATGCGGTCGAGCAGATCGCGCGGACGCTGTATCCGGCCCGGTTCACGGCGGGGCGGTAGTGGCGGCGGTCGCCGAGAGGGCGCGGCATACGGTGCGCCCGGTGCCCCTCGCCCTGGGGCTCGGCCTCGCACTGGCGGTGGCGCTGACCGCCGCCGTGGCACTCGGCTCCAGCGACATCGCTCCGGGCGAGGTGTGGGCGGTGGTGTTCCGCCGACTGGGCGGCGCGGCGCCCAGGCCCGGCACCAGCGACCTCATCGTGTGGCAACTCCGGCTCCCCAGAGCCCTGTTGGCCGCAGTGGTCGGCGCCGGGCTGGGACTGGTGGGGACGGCGGTCCAGGCGCTGGTACGCAACCCGCTGGCGGACCCGTATCTGCTGGGCATCTCCAACGGGGCCTCCCTCGGCGCGGTCGCCGCGATCGTGCTGGGCGCGAGCACCGGCGGCCTCCTGGGGCTCGGGCTGACGGCGGCGGCCTTCGCGGGCGCGCTCGGTGCCTTCGCCCTGGTGTGGTGCACGGCGCGGCGCGGCGGAGGCTTCTCGCCGCTGCGGCTGGTGCTGGCGGGTGTGGGGATCGGTCAGTTCCTGTCCGGGTTCACCAGTTATCTGGTGCTCCAGGCGGGGGACGAACAGCAGACCCGCAGCGTGCTGTTCTGGCTGATGGGGAGCCTGAGCGGGGCGAGCTGGGAGGTGCTGTGGCTGCCGGCGCTCGCCGTCGCGGCCGGACTGCCGGCCCTCCAGGCCCGCGCCCGCGCGATGAACGCCCTCATCATGGGTGACGAGACCGCGGCCGGGGTCGGGGTGGACGTCAGCCGGCTGCGCCGCGAGCTGTTCGTGGTGACCAGTCTGCTGACCGGGGTACTGGTGTCCGTCTCCGGAGCCGTCGGCTTCGTGGGGCTGATGGTGCCGCACCTGTGCCGGATGCTCGTCGGTGGGGACCACCGCCGGCTGCTGCCGCTGGCCGCGCTCACCGGGGCCCTGCTGCTGGTGGTGGTCGATGTGGTGTGCCGTACGGCGATGGACACCCAGGAGCTGCCGGTCGGAGTGGTGACGGCGATGATCGGGGCGCCCGCCCTGCTGTTCCTTCTGGACCGGCGGACGGAGGCGGGCCGATGAGGGTCGACATCGAGGACCTGCGGGTCGGCTACGCGGGCCGGGACGTGGTCGCGGGGGTGCACCTGGTGGCGGCCGAGGGAGAGATCGCGGGGCTGGTCGGCCCCAACGGCAGTGGGAAATCCACCGTGCTGCGGACCGTCTACCGCCATCTGCGGCCCACCGCCGGGCGGGTGCTGCTCGCCGGCACGGATCTCCGCGCGCTGCGTCCAGCGGAGGCCGCCCGGCGCGTCGCCGCGCTGCCGCAGGAGCGCGGCGGCGACGTCGAATTGACCGTGCGGGAGGTGGTGGTGATGGGCCGCACCCCGTACAAGCGGGCGTTCGCGGCGGAGGACGACGCTGACCGGGAGAGCGTCACCCGGTCGCTGGCGGCCGTCGGCATGGCCGGAGCGGACACCCGGCGGTTCTCCGCACTGTCCGGCGGCGAACGCCAACGGGTCCTGCTCGCTAGGGCGTTCGCCCAGGCGCCGGAGGTGCTGGTACTGGACGAGCCCACCAACCACCTCGATGTACGGCACCAGGTGGAGCTGCTCGGCCTGCTGCGCGCGCAGCGCCGCACCACCCTGATCTCATTGCACGATCTGAACGCGGCGGCCTCGCTGTGCGACCGGCTGCACGTGCTGCACCGGGGGACGGTGGTGGCGTCCGGCACGCCGCGTGCCGTGTTGACCGCGGAGCTTCTCGCCGAGGTCTTCGGGGTGCGCGCCGCGGTGACCGAACACCCGCTCACCGGAGACCCGCTGATCGCCTTCGACCACCGGCAGCCGCTGCCCACCACCCCGGCAGCGGGCTGACCCGGCCCGGCTACCGGGCCTCGAAGTGGCTCGGCCGTCCCCGGCGCAGCACCAGACGGCCGAGCCGCTCGGCGTCCGCCCGCCGCATCAGCTCCCGCCGCCCGTCCGCATGACGGAACACGCAGGCGTGCCACGGCGTCATCCACACGTCCGGCGCGTCGAGCAGCCGGATCCCGAACTTGGCCGAGCCGCAGGGCTGCGGGTGGATGGACAGCCGCACGGCCCCCGGGTGGTGCTCGGCGATCAGTCCGCCCCAGGCCCGGCTGCGCTGGATCACGCCGTACGCGCGGGCCCGGCAGGCGCGTTGCAGCGCCGACCGGGTGCCGGGGAAGGCGGCGGTGTCCTCGACGAGGAAGCGGGTGATGCCCTGGTACAGCCGGCGGGTCTCCGGGTCGCTGCGGGTCTGGGCGCGCAGGGCCTCCAGCGTCGGCGCCCAGCGCGCGTGGACCTGCGCCCGCTTCTCGTCGTACGGCAGATCGCCGTGCACCGCGCGCAGGTCGAAGACGTCCAGATGCGCCAGGCCCTCGTCCCGGATCAGCGCGCGCAGGGCGTCGCCGTACGCGTCGATGTGGGGATCGGGGACCTGCACGAGGTCGCTGAAGACGTGCCCGTCCGAGCAGATGACGACCCGGGCGCCGGGTGGATGGACAGCCGCGATGCGGGCGCACAGGCCGTCCAGGAAGCGCAGGGAGAGCCGTTCGCCCTCGTCGGGGAGCGGGCCGAGCACCTTTGCCGGGTTGGGGGACTTGCAGGGGAAACCGGGCAGGGTGAACCGGATCGGCTTCCCGGCGGCGACGGCCGGCGCGATCTGCCGGAGCTGGGCGCCGAACGCGCCGGGAGCGGTGTGCCGGTGGCCGTCCGGTGAGCGGTGGTGGGGGAGGAGGACGGCGAGGACCGCTTCGGCGGTTGCCCGGTGGCTCGCGGACACGGCGGGGTACGGGGGTGCCGGACGGGTCAGCATGCGGCACCCGGCCCGCGTCCGATGGGGCACCGGGCGGCCTGCGGCCCGTCGCCCGTGCCCCCGTAGGTCACCGGAAGCCGGTCCACGCCGCGGGCAAGTACCGCGGGAATCCAGGTGAGTTGGTCCTCGGGGACGGCCATCCGCAGACCCGGCAGCCTGCGCAGCAGGGTGCCCAGGGCGATCTGGAGCTCGGCGCGGGCGAGCGCCGCGCCGGGACAGAAGTGGATGCCGTGGCCGAAGGCGAGGTGCGGGTTGGGGGAGCGATCGAGGTCCAGGGTGCCGGCGTCGGGGAACCGGCGCGGGTCCCGGTCGGCCGCGCACAGCGAGACGATCACGGAGTCGCCCGCCGGGACCCGGGTCCCGTGCAGATCGGCGTCCTGCGCGAAGAAACGCCAGGTCGTCAGCTCGAAGGCGCTGTCGTACCGCAGCAGTTCCTCGACCGCCCGGGGCGGAACCCGGGACTGTCCGGCCAGTTCCGCCAGCTGCTCGGGGTGGCGCAGCAAGGTGACCAGGGCGGTGGTGATCTGGTTGGTGACCGGCTCCTGCCCGGCGACCAGCAGCTGGAAGATCATGGAGTCCAGCTCCGCCCGCGTCAGCTGCCCGGTGTCGCAGGCGGCGACCAGGTGGTGGAGCAGGCCCTCGCCGTCCGCCCGGCGCCGGTCCGTCACCAGGTCGGCGATGTACTGCTGGAGCGCGCGCAGCCGCGCCTCGTACGCCGGCCGGCCCGGGTCACGGGGCCCGACGGGCTGGACGACCTTTCCCCAGTCGCGGTCGAAGCGGTCCGCGAACTCCGGTGGCAGACCTATGACGTCGGCCAGCACCAGGAAGGGGAAGCGGGCGGCGAAGGCACCGACGAGGTCCGTGCGGCCGGTGTTCGGCAGCGCGTCGAGCAGGGCGTCGGCCGTCGCCTGGAAGTGCGGGCGGAGTTCCTCGACGCGCTGCGGGGCGAACGCGTCGGTGATCAGCGCGCGCATGGCGGTGTGCCGGGGCGGGTCCTGGTGCAGCAGATGCACCTGGAGCTGTGAGTGCTGGGGCTCGGGCATGATCGACGCGCGGGCGCGCCAGGCGGCGTTGCCCCGTGAGTGGTGTTTGCCCAGGCGCGGATCCGTCAGCGCCCGGCGGGCGGCCTCGTAGCCGGTGACGAGCCAGGCGCACACCCCGCTGGGGAAGCGGACCCGGTGGACCGGCCCGCGCGCCCGCAGCGCGGCGTACAGGGGGTAGGGGTCGCGCTTGTACTCCGGACCGTGGAGCGCGACGGGCTCCGGTGCTGTGGCCATGGTGGTGATCTCCTCGACTCCGCGCTCGCACGGCACGGCGTTGGAGAGGTCGGACGGGCCGGGCGCGGAGTTCCCGGCAGGCGCCGGATTCCGGTCCCGGCGGGCCCGGAGAGCCCGTCACGCGCCGCCCCGGCACACCCAGTTGGTCGGATCGAGGGGCCGCCGGGTTCCGCCGGATACGCAGGACAAACCTCACGTGCCGGTGCGGCCCCTTTCGGAGGCTCGGGCGCCGTTGCGGCTGCCACCATGACGCAAGCCTCAGCGGCCCGTGCACCGTCCGGCGCCGCCCTCGCCACCCGCAACGTCCCGCACTGGAGCGACGATGTCCCTCTCCCCGGCCGACCGCACCCGGCCCGCCCCGTCCCGGGCCGCCCCACGGCTGCTGCCCGCCCGGCCGGTCATCGGCTTCACCGCCCTGCTGGCCGTCCTCTTCGCGCTGTCGTACGCCGTCGGCGCCGCGGCCGGACCGGTGGCGCCGGGGATGCACCCCGCGGGCGGCGCCCGTACCGGCAGCCCCGGTTCCGTGGGAGACGGCGGGGGCATGGGCGGGATGCACGGCGCGGGCGGCAGGCGATGACGGCCACCCCCGCGCGCGGCGGCACTCCTTCGCGCGGCGGGACACCCGGGCCCGACGACACGGCGCCGCCCCGCACCACCACCCTCGCGGTAGACGGTATGACCTGCGCCGCCTGCGTGGGCCGGGTCGAGAAGAAGCTCGGGCGGCTGGCGGGCGTCTCGGCCTCGGTGAATCTGGCGACCGGCCGGGCCCGGATCAGCCACCCCGCGGCGCTGCCCGTCGACGACCTCGTCGCCACCGTGGAGGCGGCCGGATTCACCGCGCGGCTGCCCGGGCCCGACCCGGAGCCCGGGCCCACGCCCGCCGGTCCGCCGGGGCACGCCGCCCGCGCGGAGCGCCATCGTCTGCCGCTGACCGCTCTGCTCTCGCTCCCCGTCCTGGTTCTTTCCATGGTCCCCGCCTGCCAGTTCCGCAACTGGCAGTGGCTGTGCTTCGTGCTGACCGCGCCGGTCGCCGTATGGGGCGCGGCCCCCTTCCACAGCCGTGCGCTGCGCGGCCTGCGGCACGGTGCGGCGACCATGGACACCCTGGTGTCCCTGGGGGTGGCCGCGTCGTTCGGCTGGTCCGCCTACGCGCTGTTCCTCGGCGGCGCGGGGGAGCCCGGTCTGACCATGCCCTTCAGCCTGCTGCCGACGGCCGGTGACGGGACCGCGCACCTGTACCTGGAAGCCGCCGTCGGCGTCCCGCTGTTCGTCCTGGCCGGACGCCGCATGGAGGCCAGGGCCCGGCGCGCCACCGGCTCCGCGCTGCGCTCGCTGGCCGAACTCGCTGCCAAGGACGTCGCGGTACGCCGGGACGGCACCGAGCGCCGCATCCCGGTGGACCGGCTCCGGGTCGGTGACCTCTTCCTCGTACGGCCCGGGGAGCGGGTGGCCACCGACGGCACCGTCGTCGAGGGCCGTTCCGCCCTGGACCTGTCGCTGGTCAGCGGGGAGAGCCGGCCGGTCGAGGCCGGTCCGGGCTCGGCGGTCGTCGGGGGCGCGGTGAACGCCGGTGGTCTGCTGGAGGTCAGGGCCGACGCGGTCGGCGCGGACACCCAACTTGCCCGGATCACCCGGCTCGTGGCGGACGCCCAGACCGGCAAGAGCGCGGCGCAGCGACTCGCCGATGCGGTGGCGGCTGTCTTCGTCCCCGCCGTGCTGACCGTGTCGGCCACCGTCCTGGGCTTCTGGCTCGGTGCGGGGGCCGACCCGCAGGCCGCGGTCACCGCGGCGGTCGCCGTCCTCGTCGTCGCCTGCCCTTGTGCACTGGGGCTGGCCACCCCGACCGCGCTGCTGGCCGCCACCGGGCGCGGCGCCCAGCTCGGGATCCTCATCAGCGGGCCGCGGGCGCTGGAGCGACTGCGCCGTATCGACACCGTCGTCCTGGACAAGACCGGCACCCTGACCACCGGCCGGATGAGCGTCACCGCTCTCACCCCGCGCGCCGACGGGCTCGCGCCGGGCGAGGTCCTGCGCCTGGCGGCCGCCGTGGAGCACGGCTCCGAGCACCCGCTGGCCCGCGCCGTCACGGCGTACGCCCGCCAGCAGGGTCAACTACCGCCGTCGGTGAGCGACTTCGCGGCCACACCCGGAGCCGGTGTGCGCGGCACGGCGGACGGCCACGAGGTGACGGTCACCCGCCCGCCCGGCGACCTCGCGTCGCTCCCGGCCCCCCTCCCGGACGCCGTGCGCGCCGCCGAGGCCGCCGGTCACACCGCGGTCCTGGTCACCGTCGACGGCCTGTCCGAGGCCGTCCTCGCCCTCGGCGACGCGCTGCGCCCGGACTGCTACCGGGCCGTCGATCATCTGCGCCGCCTGGGCCTGCGGCCCGTGCTGGCCACCGGGGACCGCGAGGCCACCGCCCGGGCCGTGGCCGGGCAGCTCGCCGTGACCGAGATCCACGCCCGGGCCACCCCGCAGGACAAGGCCGCCCTGGTCGCCACCTTCCAGGAGCAGGGCGGCCGGGTCGCCGTGGTGGGCGACGGCGTCAACGACGCCGCGGCGCTCGCGCTCGCCGACCTGGGCATCGCCATGGGCGGCGGTACCGACGCCGCGATCGGTGCCGCGGACGTCACCCTGGTCCGCGAGGACCTCCAGGCCGTCGCCGACGCGGTACGCCTGGCCCGCCGCACCCTGGGCACCATCCGGGCCAACCTGATCTGGGCCTTCGCGTACAACCTCGTCACCGTGCCGCTCGCCGCCGTCGGTCTGCTGAATCCGATGCTCGCCGCCGCCGCGATGTCCGCCAGTTCGCTGCTCGTCGTGGGCAACAGCCTCCGCCTGCGGGCGTGGCAGCCGGCCCGGGGCGCGAGGCGGCCCGGGCGCGGCAACGGCCCCCGCCCCTCTGCTCGCTGGGAGACCTCATGAACCGGACGGCCACGGCCGCCGCCGTACCGTTGCTCGTGTGCCTGGCCACGCTGGGTGCCCTCACGGCGTGGACCGCCACCGGCAACGCCGGTACCCCCGCGCACCTCACGGCCACTGAGGGCCGGGTGCTGGTCCCGCGCGGGGCCGAGGCCACCGCCGCGTTCCTCACCCTCCGCAACGGCGGGACCGCGGACGACGTGCTGACCGGTGTCACCGGGCCGCCGGGGCACCGCGCGATGCTCAGCCGCACGGCCGACATCGGGCGCAACGCGCGGCGGATGGAGATGGTGAGCGAGGTCACCGTCCCGGCGCGCGGGGAGCTGCGGATGACGGCGACCGGCCTCGACATCATGATCGGCCCGCCGCCGCGGCTGGCCCCGGGGGACGGGATCGTCCTCACTCTGCACTTCCGCGACAGTCCGCCGCTCACCGTCCGGGCACGCGCGGTGACGGCCCTCGCCGGGCCGTGAGCCGGGCCCAACTCCCCTTGCGTATCTGCCTCGTCGTCATAGATAGTGGGACTATCTAAAGCGGCGCTATCCGTCTTTGGGAGTTGGTTGATGTTGTCGTTGCGGGCGCCACGGTACGTCATCGACGGTCGGCTGTGAACGTCGAGGTGCCGCCGCCCGTACTGGGTGGGGTCAGGGGGCCGGCGCCATCGGTGCCCCGACCGGCCGCGCGGGAGGTGACGACCCGGGCGGCGAGTCCGTACGGTCCGCCCGGTCCGCCGTGCTCGCGCCGGGCGGCCGTCGCCTCCGGTGCTCCCCGCCGCATTGTCCTCCCGCCCGTCGCTCCTCCGCTCCCGTCCCCGTCCCCCAAGGCTCAGGTGCATCCATGACGACCCCCACGCCGTTCTCGCCCGCCGCCCTGACCGACGCCCTGGTGTTCTTCCGCCAGTACACCCGGACCGTCCGTGCCACCGGGGCCATCGCCCCCAGTGGCGCCGCCCTCTCCCGCGCGCTCGTCCGCCACGTCCGCCCCGGGGGCCCCGACCGGCCGCGTGCCGTCCTGGAGGTCGGGCCCGGCACCGGAGCCGTCACCCGGCACCTCGTCGAGCGTCTCGGCCCGCACGACAGCCTTGACCTCGTCGAATCCAACCCGCAGTTCGCCGATCGCCTCGCCGCCGCCCTGAGCAACGACCCGCGGCTGGCCTCCGTCGCGCCCCGCACCCGCCTGCACCGCGGTCCCGTCCAGGACCAGCCGCTGGCCACGTACGACACCATTGTCTGCGGCCTGCCCTTCGCGAATTTCGCGCCCCTCGAGATCGAGGCCGTCTTCCGGCAGCTGCTCACCGCCCTCAACCCCGGCGGCCGGCTCTCCTTCTTCTCCTACGCGGGCGGCGCCACCCTCCAGAAGCTGAGCCGCCGCCCGGCCGCCGCCCGCCGTGCCCTGCGGAGCGCCATCGCCCCGCACCTGGAGCGCAGCGAGCTGGTGATGCCCAACCTCCCACCCGCGTACGTCCACCACCTGGCATCCTCCGCCCCCGAACGCCAGGAAGCCGCCACCCGCTGAACCGGGACGGCAGGGGGCTCATGGCCGGCCGACGCCCGCCCATGAGCCCCTGCCCGATACCCGGAGGGGTATCAGGCGGCGGCGTCCACCATGTCCCGCGGCCCCGGAGCGGATTCAAGGACCGCTCCCGCTCCCGCTCCCGCTTCCGCCTGCGCTTCCGCTTCCGTCAGCCGCGCGATCAGCGTCTCCCGGGCGCGCGCCACCCGGGACCTGACCGTCCCCACGGGACAGCCCATCACCCCCGCGGTCGCCGCGTACGGCAGCCCCAGCAACTGCGTCAGGACGAACGCCTCCCGCCGTTCCGGCGCCAGCGCCGCCAGCAGTTCCGCCAGCGCGACGCCCTCGTCGAAACCGGGCACCCCGCGCGGCTGCATCCGCTCCGCCGCCGACTGCCAGTCGTCGGTGGCCGCCAGCCGGGGCCGGGCGGCCTGGGACCGGATCCGGTCCGCCACCACGCGACGGGCGATCGTCAGCAGCCAGGTCCGTGCCGACGATCGGCCCGCGAACCCCGGGAGGCTGCGCAGTGCCCGGACATAGGTGTCCTGCACCAGGTCGTCGGCGGCCTGCGGATCGCCGCTGAGATGTGTCACATAGCGCCGGACGTCGAGCTGCGTGGCCCGCACGAACCGCTCTACGGCGCGCTCGTCACCCGTACCGGCGGCCAGCGCCCAGCCCGTCACCGCCTCGTCATCCCGCATTCCGCGACCGCCCCTCGTCGCGCGCGACCGCTTCGGGGAGGATGGGCACATGCACTGCTCGCGCATCCGTACGGCACTCTCCGCCCGCCTCGACGGCGAGGAACGGCCGCCCGGCCTCACCGACCGCCTGCTCGACGACCACCTCGCGGGCTGTGCGCAGTGCCGCCGATGGCAGGCCCGGGCGGAAGCGCTGACGGCGGACATCGGCCGCGCCGCGGCCCGGTCCGATGCCGGTCCGGCGTCCGCCGACGCGCTCCTCGCCCGTCTGCGTGCGGCGTCGTCCTCCGCCGCCGCATCCGACTGACGGGACGCGGGCGCGCCCCTTTCGGGCAGGTTTCATCACAACCATCATCTGGAGTCCTCGGGAGTGCTTCGCGTGATCCGGTCACCGCGCGAGGCGGTACCGGTGAAGTGGGATTCGGCCGTGCTGTCCGATGACAGCCGGCTCACGCGGAGGACCCCGCAACGACCTCGCATGGGCGAGCAGCAGCTTCTGCACGGCACGCCGCGGCTCCTGCCGGGCGGCGCGCACACCGGGCGGCGCAGCGGGCAGCAGTACCCGCAGGACGAGCACCAGCGGCGTGAACACCCGCGCCGACACGGCCCGTACGAGCCGGAACGCCGCCCGTTCCCCGCCCCACAGCCACCATGCGCTCAACAGGGCGACGAGCAGGTGCGCGGCCGCCATCCCGATCGCGCCCCCGCCCATGGCGTGCACACCGCCCGAGCCGTGCATGCCGCTCATGCCGTGCACACCACTCATACCCGGGAGCTGCTCGTGCAGGGGCGGTAGCTGGCGCCGCATCCGCTGTGCGGCATCGATATCGGCGGCCGACATCCCCTGTGCGCCGCACAGCCAGGTGCGCGCCCACTCACGCGCCGTCACAGCGCGTTCCCCGCCCGCCACGGCGGCCGCCTGGCCGAGCGAGAAGGCGGTGTGCAGGGCGGCCTGGGTGCCGACCGTCAGCAACCCCACCAGGAGCGGCCCGCGTTCGCGTCCGGCCAGGCACCAGCTGCCGGCCGCGGTCGCCGCGCCGGCCAGGAGCAGCGTCCGTCCGGGGATCGCGGCATCGGACATCGCCATGTGCCCCAGGGCGGCGAGCAGCACACAGACCGCCGCGAACACCGCGGCGCGTAGCCCCCTGAGAACGTGCCCCGCATCCATGACGCGCCCATCGTCGCACCTGGGCCGGCGGGGGTGTGCGGGAGGGGCATCACCTGGGGGTGCACGCGGCGTCAGGTGGTGGGCGTGGTCCTCGACTCGGCCAGGTTCGCCGTCAGCTGGAGCCCGTCGAGCGTGGACCGCGGATCGCCGTGCGCCATGACCGCGTCGCCGATCCGGTCCCGTACGGCGTCGCGGACCTTGGGCCAGGAACTCCGGTTCACCGGGTGGAACTCGGCCTTCGGCATCTGGTCGACGAACTTCCACAGGGGCCGCTGCGTCTGCTGCCGGTGCAGCGACTCCGAGCCGGAGACCGTCACCGGCAGGGTTCCCTGGCCCGCCGCGAACCGGGCGGCGTCCTTGTTCGTGAACAGGAAGGCGAGAAAGGCCGCGCACTCCTTGCGGTGGCCGCCCCGGTTGAACGCCATCAGCCAGTCGCTGAGCCCGACCGGGGGAGCGGCGCCGTTGCCGTGCCGCATCGGGAAGGCGGCGTGTCCGTAGGCGAGTCGGGCCTGCTCGGCCGCCTTGATCAGTACCGGATGGGCCAGCATCATGCCGACCTCACCCTTGAGGAACGCCGCGTACGCGGGCGTCCGGCTGAACCGCGCCGGGTCGTCACCGGCCAGCCCCGGCGCGACCAGCCGGCTCTTCAGCCAGTCCAGCGTCTCGACGTTCTCCTTCTTCGCGAAGTCGTATCCGGACGGGCCCGAATAGCCGCCGCCCGCCGCCAGCATCCACGCCAGGGCTTCGTCCTCGGCCGCCTCCGGGCCGAGTTGCAGCCCGTACGGGGTCTTGACCCCGGCCGCCTTGAGCGCCGCTGCGGTGCTGCGCAGCTCGGCCCAGGAGGACGGCGGGCCGGCGACGCCCGCCCGGGCGAAGAGGCCCTTGTGGTAGAAGAGCCGCGGCGTGCTGGCCAGGAACGGGATCCCGTACTCGACGAAGCCGACCTCTCCGGCGCGGGCGAAGGAGGTGATGAAGTCGGCCTGTGTGGTGACGTCGAAGAGCTCCTCGGCCCGGTACAGCTGGTGGGCCTCGGCGTAGTCGGCGAAGGCGTAGGACTGTGCGATGTCGGGTGCGTTGCCGTTCCTCACCCGGCGGGCGAGCGTCGCGTCGATCCGGCCGATGGGGACGAGTTCCAGGTCGATCCTGATGTGCGGATGCCGCTTCTCGAAGGCGGCGATGGTCGCGTGCCAGCGGTCGACGATGGAGGCGCCCACGCTCTTGCCGTAACTCGCCGCCAGCAGGGACAAGGTGACGTCCCGGCCGCCCGTGTCGCCCTCCGAGCCGCAGCCGGTGAGCCCCCAGGCCGCCGCGCCCGCCATACCCGCCGTACGAGAGAGAAAGAGCCGTCGACGCACTGCTGTTGCCACCTCTGCTGCGCTGCCCGAGCCCAAGGATGGGCCACCAACCGTATGGATCAAGGGTCACGGTACGCGGTGAATGGCAGAACGTGCCATGCAGGCATGGCTTGTCACTACAGACTCGCCCTGATCGTCAACTTCGGGTTGACGTTCAGAGGATCGTCAACTTATGGTTGACGCATGGGGAATTCAGAGCGCACCACCAATCCGGTCCGCCTCGACGACCTGATCGAGGCCATCAAGAAGGTTCATTCCGACGAGCTGGAGCAGCTCTCCGACGCGGTCCTCGCCGCCGAGCACCTCGGTGACGTCGCCGACCACCTGATCGGCCACTTCGTGGACCAGGCGCGACGCTCGGGCGCGTCCTGGACGGACATCGGCACGAGCATGGGGGTCACCAAACAGGCGGCGCAGAAGCGCTTCGTGGTGAAGGGCTCCGGCGAGCCGTCGGACCTCGACCTCCAGCAGGGGTTCAGTCGCTACACGGATCGCGCACGCAAGGTCGTCGTGGCGTCCCAGGAGGAGGCCCGCGCGGCGTCCGGCGTGGATATCCGCCCGGAGCACCTCGTGCTGGGGCTGCTGGCCGAGCCGGAAGGGCTCGGCGCCCGGGCGATCGCCTCGCAGGGGGTCACCGCGGAGGCCGTACGGGAGGCCGTCACCGCGCTGCTGCCGCCCGCGGCCGAGAAGATCCCGGCCCTCATCCCGTTCGACGCCGGGGCGAAGAAGGTCCTGGAGCTCACGTACCGGCAGGCCCTGCGGCTGGGGCACAACTACATCGGTACCGAGCACGTCCTGCTCGCCCTGCTGGAGCAGGAAGCCGGTGCGGGGGTGCTCACCGGTCTCGGTGTCGACAAGGAGGCCACCGAAACGGCCATCGGCGCCGCCTTGGCCGCGATCCACGCCGAACGCGGGCAGGGCGGCTCCTGACAGACGGTTTCCTCCCCCGCACCGGGGGTGCCCAGCGGCACCGCCGGTGCGGGGGAGGTCGTCGCCGTGCCGGTTGCGGGGCGGTCGGCGCCGCGGTCAGGTCGCGGCGAGGTCGCGCTGGATGACCTGCGCGGCTCCTTCGATGGTGGCGACGCCGTAGTCCATGGTGCGGTTTCCGTGCGAGAGGACGGCCATGCCGTAGTCGTGTCCGCTACCGGTGAAGGCGCCCACGCTGTGCACCCGCCAGCCGTTGGTCGTGCGCGGCAGCCAGCCGTTCTTCACGTGCACCGTGGCGGAGGCGGGCGCCCCGGCGGGCACCCCCCACTGCTGGTCGCGCTCGACGTGGTGCATCAGGCCGAGGGCGTAGGCGCGGTCGGAAGCGGTGAGCACGGTGTTGTGCTCGGTCAGCAGCCGCATCAGCTTCAGCTGGTCGCCCGCGGTGATCTGGGTCAGACCCCACGAGCCGCCCTTGCCCGGCACGGTGTGGCGCATGCCCGCCAGGTCCAGGAAGTGCTTGATGCCGGCGGGGCCGATCCGGTGCCAGAGGGCGTTGGTCGAGGCGTTGTCCGACTTGGTGATCATGGCTGTGGCCCAGTGCGCCTCCTTCGGCGTGAGGTGGCGGTGGGCCTCGCCGGCCTGGCGGAGCAGTGCACCGAGCACGGTGACCTTGATGACGCTCGCGGAGTCGAAGTGGGTACCGGCCTGGTAGCGGCAGCTCGTCCCGGTCGGCCGGTCGTAGACGGCCAGCGCCGACCGGCCCCGGCGCCCGTCGAGGGCGCCGGCTATGTCATGGGACAGCTTGGGCGCCAGGCCCGGCTTCTTCGACGTGCACACGACCCGTGAGCCGCCCGCCGGGGAGCTCGCCGTGCTCGCGGCGGCCGGGCTTGTCGCGTGGAGCACGGACAGGAGGACCGACCCGCCGGCCAGCACCGCGACCAGCCCGCGGCGTGCGCAGCGAGAGATGCGCGATGCGTGCATAAGGGATTCCGTTCCGGCCGCCCGGTGCGGGGTGCGGCTCTGACTTCCGTTCATGGGCGACGGTGACGATACGGGGCCCGACAGGGTTCACCTCGAATAAATCGGGCGGAATGTCCGTATTTGTCGGCTCCGCCGACATGTGACGTTCGTCAAAATTGGTCCGGTTTCTCCGTCCCCTTCTACTGGCCCGCCAGTACCTCCGGGCGCAGCAGCTCCGCGAGCCGCTCGGCCGGCAGCAGCCCCTGCTCCAGTACCAGCTCCGCCACCCCGCGCCCGGTAGACAGCGCCTCCTGTGCGATGGCGGTGGCGGCGAGGTAGCCGATGTGCGGGTTGAGCGCCGTGACCAGGCCGATGGAGCTCTCCACGCTCCTGCGCAGCGCCTCGGTATTGGCGGTGATGCCGGACACGCAGCGCTCGGCGAGGGTGTGGCAGGCGGCCCGCAGGTGGGTGATGCTCTCCGACAGCGAGTGCAGAATCACCGGTTCGAACGCGTTGAGCTGGAGCTGGCCCGCCTCGGCGGCCATGGTGATGGTGACGTCGTTGCCGATCACCTCGAAGGCCACCTGGTTGACGACCTCGGGGATCACCGGATTGACCTTGCCGGGCATGATGCTCGAACCCGCCTGCACCGGCGGCAGGTTGATCTCCGCGAGCCCCGCCCGCGGCCCCGAGGAGAGCAGCCGCAGATCGTTGCAGCTCTTGGAGAGCTTCACCGCGATCCGCTTCAGGACGCCGGACAGATGGACGAAGGCCCCACAGTCCTGAGTGGCCTCCACCAGGTTCGCCGAGGTGACCAGCGGCAGTCCGGTGAGGTCCGCGAGGTGGCGGCGGGCCGCCTCCGCGTAGCCCCGGGGAGCGTTGAGCCCGGTGCCGATGGCGGTGGCCCCGAGGTTGATCTCATGGATGAGGAGAGCGGCCTCGGCCAGCCGCCCCTGGTCCTCCTCCAGCATCACGGCGTACGCGGAGAACTCCTGCCCCAGCGTCATCGGCACGGCGTCCTGGAGCTGGGTGCGTCCCATCTTGAGGACGTCACGGAACTCCGCCGCCTTCGCGGCGAACGCCTCCCGCAGCACGGTCATCGCGTCGAGCAGCTCATGTACGGCGATGACCGTCGCCACCTTCACGGCGGTCGGGTACACGTCATTGGTCGACTGGCCGAGGTTGACGTCCTCGTTGGGATGCAGCGGGCCGTAGTCGCCCTTGGACCGGCCCAGGATCTCCAGCGCCCGGTTGGCGATGACCTCGTTGGCGTTCATGTTGGTCGAGGTGCCGGCGCCGCCCTGGATGACGTCGACGACGAACTGGTCGTGCAGCAGCCCCTCTTCGCGGATCTCCCGGCAGGCGCCCGCAATGGCGTCGGCCTTCTCCGCGGTGAGCAGCCCGAGGTCCTGGTTCGCCCGCGCCGCCGCCTCCTTGACGGCGGCGAGCGCGTTGATCAGATGCGGGTAGGCGGAGATCGGCGTCCCGGTGATGGGGAAGTTCTCGACGGCGCGCAGGGTGTGGATGCCCCAGTACGCGTCGGCGGGTATCTCGCGGTCCCCGAGGAGGTCGTGTTCGCGGCGGTGGCCGTCGACGGCAGTCATGGCGCAAGTGGTCCTTCGTGAGAGGGGAGGGGAGGGGAGGGGAGGGGAGGGAAATACGGAGGTGCGGGCGGAGGGGGGGACGCCGGCGCGCGACGGGGACGCGGTCAGGGCGCCGGGTGCAGGAATCGGCTCACGCGTGTCCGTGGTACGCAGGAATCGGTGAAACCATCGCCCCCGCAGCCCGCAGTGAACCGATCTGCTCGCCGCCCCCGACGACCGGCGCGGTGGCGAAGACGGCCAAGGTCCGGGGATCGAGGCCGCAGCGTTCGAGGGCCGCGGCGGCCACCGGCATCCGGGCGCGGTCGGCGCCGTCGGCGATCTTCACGCCGATCGCCCGGCCGTCCGGCAGCGCGGCGATCTGCACCCCCTCGAACCCGTCCTTGGCGATCAGGCCGGGCACCGCACGCATCAGCCGGGTGACGTCCCGGCCTTCCCCGGCGACCATCTCCGGGTGGTCGCGCATGGCGTCCGCCACCCGCCCCTCGGCGGTGCCGGGCGCCGCCGTCGCCAGCCGGGCCATGGCCCTGGTGAGACCGTGCAGGGACACGGAGAACAGCGGCGCACCGCAGCCGTCGACCGTGACATGGGCGATGCCCTGCCCGGTCAGGTCCTCCACCGTCGCCGCGAGCGCCCACTGGAGTGGATGACCGGGATCGAGGTAGGTGTCCAGGCTCCAGCCCCGCGCATGGGCGGTCATCAGCATGGCGGCGTGCTTGCCGGAGCAGTTCTGGGCGAGCCGGGACGGCCCGAGGCCGCGCCCCAGCCAGGTGTCCCGGGCTGCCGGTCCGTACGGCAGATCCGGCACATTGCGCAGAGCGTCCTCGTTCAGGCCGGCCGAGTGCAGCATCCGGCGGGCGGTCGCCAGATGCCGCTCCTCGCCGGAGTGGCTGGCGGCGGTGAGGGCCAGGGACGCGGCGTCCAGCGGCGGCAGTCCCGCACGCAGCAGGCCGACCGCCTGGATCGGCTTGAGTGCCGAGCGCGGCAGGAACGCGGCCTCGATGTCGCCCGCCTGGAACTCCACGCTGCCGTCCGCCGCCAGCACGACGACCGAACCGTGGTGGACGCCCTCGACGATCCCGCCGCGCACCATCCGGGCGACCGGGACATGGCCCGGATCCCGGACGTCGGGCGGCGCTCCGGGGGCCCTGCGGGGCGTCGCCGCGATGTCCTGACTGTCCATCACTTTCCTTCGCTCTCCGTACCCTTGAGGCCCGGTACCGCTCCGGTCGCGCCGTCGCCGGTGGCCGCTGCCCTGATCGCCCCGACCCGCTTCCGCACCAGGAACCAGCCCGCGACGAGCGCGGCCGCAATCACCGGGAGGCAGGCGACCGTGGTCCGTCCGGCCCCGCCGTCGGCCCACATGAGCACCAGCACCAGCGCCAGGAAGGCCAGCGTCACGCACTCGGTCCACGGTGAGCCGGGGAGGCGGTAGCCGGGGCGCGCGAGCCGTCCGGCGCGGGCCTGCCGCCAGAAGAGCAGGTGGCAGATCATGATCATCGCCCAGGTGCTGAGGATGCCGATCGCCGCGAAGTTCAGCACGATCTCGAACGCCTGGCTCGGCACCACGTAGTTGAGGCCGACGCCCAGCACACAGATGCCGGAGGTGAGGAGGATGCCGCCGTAGGGGACCTGGCTGCGGCTCATCACGCCGGTGAACCGCGGCGCGGATCCGGACATCGCCATGGAGCGCAGGATCCGACCGGTGGAGTAGAGGCCGGAGTTGAGGCTGGACATCGCGGCGGTGAGCACCACGAGATTCATCACGCCGCCCGCCGCGGGCACCCCGACATGCGACAGCACGGTCACGAAGGGGCTCTCGGCCGCCGAGTACGCGCTCCACGGCATCAGCATCGCCAGCAGCACCACCGAACCGACGTAGAACAGCGCCACCCGCCACATGATCGAGTTGATCGCTCTGGGCATGACCTTCTCCGGCTCCGCCGTCTCGCCCGCCGTGACCCCGACCAGCTCGACCGAGGCATAGGCGAAGACCACGCCCTGGACGACCAGCAGCATCGCGAGCGTGCCGGTCGGGAAGAGGCCGCCGTGGTCGGTGATCAGCGAAGGGCCGGGGGAGCGGCCGTCGACCGGGTGCCCGGTGGACAGCAGGAAGATGCCGATCAGCAGGAAGACGACCAGTGCGCCGACCTTGATGATCGCGAACCAGAACTCCAGCTCGCCGAAGATCTTCACGGAGATGAGGTTCACGGTCACCACGACCGCCAGCGCTATCAGTGCGACCACCCACTGGGGCACGCGGGCGAACATCCCCCAGTAGTGCGTATAGGTCGCCACCGCGGTGATGTCGGCGATCCCGGTGGTCGCCCAGTTCAGGAAGTACATCCAGCCCGCGACGAACGCCCCTTTCTCGCCGAGGAACTCCCTGGCGTACGAGACGAACGCACCCGACGACGGCCGGTGCAGCACCAGCTCGCCCAGCGCCCGCACCACGAGGAAGGCGAAGAGCCCGCAGACGGCGTAGGCGACCGCCAGCGACGGGCCGGCATCGGCGAGCCGGCCGCCCGCGCCGAGGAACAGCCCGGTGCCGATGGCTCCACCGATGGCGATCATGTTCACATGCCGGGACGTCAGGGACTTGCGGTACCCGGCGTCGCCGGCGTCGACATGTCCGCCGCCCGAGTGCCCCGGATCCGGTGGCTCGTGCTGTGGTCCGGACTGTCGGAGGGACTGTTCGCTCACGGCTGGTCCTCGTCGTCGGGGGCGGGTGTCGTGCGGTCGGGCGGCCGCACGATGGTGGTCAGCGTCGACTCGACGCGGGCCAGATGGTGGGTCATGGCGTCCACCGCGTCCTGCTCGGAGCGGTCGATCAGCGCCTCGACGATCGCCCGGTGCTCACGGTTGGACTGCTCGCGCCGCCCACCGAGCTCGTTGAGGAAGGCCGACTGGCGGGCCAGCGCGTCCCGGATCTCCTCGATGACCCGCCGGAAGACCGGGTTCCGCGCCGCCTGGGCGACCGCCAGGTGGAAGAGGGTGTCCATCGCCACCCATGCGGTGGTGTCGGTCTCGCGCTCCATCCGCTCCAGCAGATGGGTGAGGTGATCGACGTCCTCGGGCGTACGGCGCACGGCCGCGTAACCGGCCACCGGGATCTCCACGTGCCGCCGCACCTCGAGGAGGTCGCTCGCCGCGTAGTCGCCGAAGGTCGGGTCCGCCACCGCGCCGTCGGACACCACAAAGGTGCCCTTGCCGGTCCGCGAGACGGTGAGCCCCATCGTCTGCAGCGCGCGCAGCGCCTCCCGGAGCACGGGCCGGCTCACCTCCAGCCGGCGGCACAGTTCCGCCTCGGACGGCAGCTTGTCCCCGACCGCGTATTCGCCGCGTTCGATCGCGCCGCGTAGATGGGTCAGCACCGCTTCCATGGCGCTGACCCGCCTGGGCATATCGCCAGCTGTCTGGCTGTCTGACAGGTTCACCCTGGGATGGTCGTTCGGGTGGGGGCGAGGTGTCAAGGGGGTGCGCGTGGCGGAGATCGCACGGCGCCCGTTGCGACGACGGGGGCGCTTCTGTGATCGTCGTGCGCCCTGTCCGGATGTCGGACCCGCCCGCCACCATGGGGGCAGCAGCGCCCACGACCGGCTCGGAGGCCGCCTGATGGACGTCCACACTCTCACCCGGCTCGACGACGCCACCTATGAACGGCTTGTCCTCGACAACGCCCACCCTCCGGCGCGTGACCAGGAGATCTGGGGATTACTCCTCGGCCGGCCGCTCATCGACCGCACCCGCGACACCCTCTCCGCGCTGGTGCAGCGCAATGTCTCGGCCCTGCGCAAACGGAAGGCCGAACGTGACGCGTTTCAGGCCGCGTGCTTCGCCCGGGGGCCGGCCGGCAAGAAGGACTGGTTCGATACCCGCAACGACTACGAGGAGTGGCGGCACCGCGCCGCGAATTTCGCCCGCACCGTGCAGAACGCCCTCGCCGACGTCAACCGCGCCCGGCGCGACCTCAATCGCGCCGCGAATCACAGCGTGGCGCAGGAACACCGCGAGTGCCTGCGGGATCTGGCCCTCGCCGTGCAGCGGCACCAGGCCGCCCACGCCCGGGCCGGCGGCATCGCCGAGCAGCCCGACTACGAGCTGTGGCAGGCGCTGGACCGGATCACGGTACCGATGGGCCCGAGCTGCGAGCCGACGTCGCTGCGGACGATGCTCGACATCTACTGGACCGACGTGGCGTCGGTGGAGGGCGGGGCCGAGCAACGGGCCGGTGCGGAACGGGTGATGCGGTCGGCGCCGGCCGGCCGGTCCGGACGGTTCAGCGGAGTGCCCAAGGCCCGCCATGTGGACAACGGCAAGCGACTGGCCTGAAGACGTCGTTCTCTTTGGTGGAACGCCGCTACGACGTCGGGCTGCCCTGGGCGCTGTCGTCCCCCGCACCTGACGGGGCCAGGACCGAGGCTGCCAAGCGGTCACGGAACCAGCGGTGCCCCGGGTCGGTCGAGTTGCGGGGGTGCCAGGCCATTCCGAGGTCGAGGGGTGCCAGGTCGAGGGGGATGGGGAAGGTGCGCAGCCCCAGTGCGGAGACGGCCTCGGGGAGCCAGTCGGCCAGGGCGAGCGCCACGAGGTCGGTGTCCCGGGCGAGCATCATCGCGCTCGTGTGGCTGGGGACGACGACCGCGGTCCGGCGCCGCAGCCCGAGTTCCGCGAGCGCGCTGTCGATGGGCCCGAGGCGCTTGCCGAGCCGCGAGATGCCGATGTGGTCGGCCGCGGCGAAACGGCGGGCGTCGATCCGCCCGCCGAAGAGGGGATGACCGCTGCGGGCGATGCCGAGCAGCGTCATCTCGGTGAGCCGTTGGGTTCGGATCTCCGGGTCCAGGTGTCCGAGGACGCCCAGTTCGACGTCCACCCAGCCCTGCCGCAGCGCGGGGCCGCCCTCCAGGGCCTCCGGCAGGAAGACCACGTTCACCTGCGGGGCCTCCGCGTGGATCTGCTCGGTCAAGGTCCCGGCCAGCCCCACCAGGAGCAGGTCGGTGGCCTGCACGGTGAAGGTGCGCTGGAGATGCGCGGCGTCGAAGCCGGCCCCGGGCCGCAGGACGTTGTCGCAACCGCGCAGCACCTCGCTCACCTCCTCCCGGAGTTCCAGGGCTCGCGGGGTCGGGACCATCCCCTGGCCCGCGCGGACCAGCAGGGGGTCACCGACGGCGCGGCGGAGCCGGGCCAGCGTGCGACTGGCTGCCGCGGGTGACGTGCCGAGTCGCTCCGCGGCGCGGGTCACGCTGTTCTCCTGGAGCAGCGCGTCCAGGGCTCGTAGCAGATTGAGATCCATTGACGCTCCTGAGCTGCAGTTTTACGCCTGAGTCAACTATGAGATGCCAATCTTTGCATTGCTGCGAAATCCTCTCGCGCCGAGAGTGGAGGTGTCCGCGAGGTCGCGTGACATCCCCTTCGCCCGTTCAAGGAGCCCTCTGTGCAACAGTCCCCCCGCGCCGGTCGAGAAGGCGATGTGCTGGCCGTGGTCAGTCAGAGTGGTCCGACGGTCTCGTTCTTCGACGCCGCCCATGACCGGCACATCGGTACGACGGAAATCCTCGCCGAGCCCCATGAGTTGTGCTTCGACCCGACGCAGCGACTGCTGTGGTGCACCACGGCCTATCACTCGGGCTACTACCACGCGAACAGCGGCCGACGCACCGAGCTGACCGTCATCGACCCCGACACACGCCGCATCGTCGAGGTCATCGACCTCGCCCCGGAACACGGGCCGCACGGGCTGGCGTTGGACACCGCGCGTCGTCGCCTCTACGTCAGCGTGGAGGGCTCGGCGGATCGCCCCGGCGGTGTCGTGGTGATCGACACGGAGACCCGTCGGCCGCTGGGCAGGATCGACACGGACGCGCCGGGACCGCACTGGTTCGCCATCGACCCGGCGGGACGGACGGGTTACGCCTCCAACAAGGAGGCGCCGTTCGTGTCGGTCGTCGATCTCGAACGGGGCATCCTCACCGCGAAGGTCGAGGTGCCGGGCAGTGAGGGGCTCGCCGTCTCCGCCGACGGCGCGCACGTCTTCGTCGCCGCGCCCTACGGCGGTTCCTTCTCCGCCACCCTCGAGGAGCGGCCGGCCACGGGAGTCCGGGTCATCGACGCCCGGACGGCGTCCGTCGTCGACACCCTGCCCACGGAGGACATCGTCCTGCCGGTGCACCTGACGTCGTCGGGCAAGCTGCTCGCCGGCGAAATGCGCAGCGAACCCGACCCGGTGGCCCCACTCGGGCGCCACGCGCCGGGCCGCCTCACGGTGTTCTCCGCCGACACCCACAAGCAACTGGGGGAGGTCGAGGTGGGGCTCTGCCCGCTGACCATCACCTCCTCGCCCGACGGCCGGCTCGCCTATGTGGCCTGCGTCGCCTCGTCCACCGTCGACATCGTCGACCTGGAGACGCTGCAGCGCCTGGCCCGGCTGGACATCGCCAGGCTCGGCGAGCCCGGCGCCCACGGCCTGGCCTACATCCCGCGCCCGGCCTCACCCCTGTGAGGACAGGGCGCCATGCCGTCGGCGGCTGAACCCCGCCGCGATGCCGCGGTGGCCGCACAGCGCAGTCCCCCCGGGCCTCCGACGGCCCGTTCGTTCATGGACGTCGAACCGGGCCTGCCCTCGACGTGGCGCCCCCGTCGCCCACCGACACCCAGGAAGAGAAAGAGACATACGTGATCGTCATCACCGCACCCACCGGCACCATAGGCCGCCGGCTCGTCGACGACCTGCTCGATCGCGGGGCACCGCTGCGCCTCGTCGCCCGCGACCCCTCGCGGCTCGCACCCGAGGTTCGTGAACGGTCCGAGGTCGTCGAGGGCTCGCACGGCGACGCCGCCGTCATCGACCGGGCGTGTGACGGCGCCGAGGCCGTCTTCTGGCTCGCGCCGGACGATCCGGCCGCACCGAGCGTCGAAGCCGTCTATGTCGACTTCACTCGCCCCGCATGCGAGGCGTTCGCCCGCCACGGCGTCCAGCGCGTCGTCGGCATCTCCGCACTCGGCCGCGGAACGCCGATGGCCGATCAGGCCGGCCTGGTGACCGCATCGCTGGCGATGAACGATCTGATCGCCGCCTCGGGCGTCGCCTACCGAGCGGTGAGCTGCCCGTCGTTCATGCACAACCTGCTCCGCCAGGTCGGCGCGATCAAGAACCACGGAACGTTCTCCTTGATGATCGACCCGGACCTGAGGAGCCCCACCGTCGCCACCCGCGACATCGCCGCCACCGCCGCGCGGCTACTGCTCGACGATTCCTGGGAGGGGGCCGGCCAGGTCCCCTGCCTCGGTCCCGAGGACCTGACGCCCATCGAGATGGCACAGATCCTCTCCGAGGTCCTCGGGACCGAGATCGGCTATCGGCAGATTCCGGGTTCGGCGTTCAAGGAGCGCCTCACCGGCTTCGGGACGACCGACGCGATGGCGCAGGGGATGGTCGACATGTTCGACGCGAAGAACAAGGGCCTCGACAACGCCGAGCCGCGCACCGCGGAGTCGACGACCCCGACGACGTTCCGGCAGTGGTGCGAGGAGGTCCTCAAACCGGCCGTGACGGCCTGAACGCGCAGCCCGACGGATTCGCCACCGATCACTCTGCGCCGCGTCACCCGCCGGCGCGAGCGATCGGTGGGAGTCGGCGGCCGGGCCGGGCCGGGCCGCGCTGCCCGGCCCGGCCCCCCTGCCCCACTCCGGCTTGACCTCAACTCGACTCGAGGTCGGAGACTGTCCCCATGGCTGCAGAACCGACCGATCGCATCACCCTCATTCGCGAGGAACTGGCCGTCCTGGGTCTCACCCAGCCCCAGTACTGGATCCTCCGTTACCTCGCCCCGGACGATCTGGGGCCCGCTGTTGCCGGCCGCAGCCTCGACGAACTGACCGGCATCCTCCAGGAGTACCTTCTCTCGGGCGACGACCTCCCGGCGGACGCGGCCGACCTCGCCGCCCGGGCCCTGATCACGCGGACCCCCGAGGGCCGTCTTCAGCTCACCCCCAGTGGCCGGGCGGCCCACACCCGGGTGAAGGCGAGCCTCCCGGCCATACGGGCCCGCCTCGGCGAGGGGCCGCCCTCGTGACGAGGGCGATGTGTCAGGAGGCGAGCACTTCCGTGTTCTGGCAGGCGACCAGGCGCCATTGCCCGTCCTCCTTCGCCATGACGTAGAGCGGAGTGCCCGGGTTTCCGATCGGTCGGCCGTCGAGCGTCCAGTACTGCGCGTGCGCCTTGACCGCGGCGACGTCGGGCCGGATGAACAGCACGTGCAACACCTCGTACGTGGCCGTCGAGTCCTTCATCGCACCGGGGAGCACGTGGTGGGTGAAGGCCGAGATCTCCTCTCGACCGGTGAGGCGCTTGCCGTGGCCCGTTGTCCAGATCGCGTCGGCCCGGAACAGGCCGACGAACTCCTCGGGGAGTTCGTTCTGTTGGGAGTGCTCAAGAGTGGCGATCACCTGCTTGATCGCTTCGATCTCGGTTTCCTGCGTCTGCTCGTCCATGACTGTCGTCTCCATGCCGATCATCATGGAACCTCAACTCGACTTGAGGTCAAGTCCTCCAGTCAAGGAAATCACCCCCAGCACGCCTCAGTTGGTCGCCGGCTGTGCCTCGCGGCCGAGTTCGCGTCGCAGGCGCATGAAGGGGCGGGGGCGGTTGAGGGCGAGTACGGCTGTGGTGTGGCCGTCGCGTTCGTAGCGGGCGAGGAAGCTGCGGTCGTCGGGGGAGCCTTCGATGATGCGCGGCCGGTCGGTGGGCAGCCGCCGACCGGCGAACTGCAGCCGCACGCCGTACTGGTCGGACCAGAAGTACGGCACCGCCCGATGGGTGGCGACGGTGCGGCCGGCGAGGAGGTTCCGGGCGGCGACGGCGGCCTGTTCGGTGGCGCTGGTCCAGTGCTCGGCGCGGGTGCCGTCCGCCCTGGCCACGTCGCCGACGGCCACGATGCCGGGGACCGGGGTGACGCAGCCCGCGTCGCACCGCACCCCGTCGTCCAGCGGCAGCCCGGAGTCCGCCAGCCAGTCGGTGCGGGGGCGGACGCCGATGCCGATGACGGCCACGGAGGCGGGGAGCAGCCGGCCGTCGGCCAGTTCGACTCCGCGCAGGCGGCCGTCCGTGCCGCCGCTGTGCAGTTGGGCGACGCCGGTGCCGGTCAGCAGCCGGACCCCGTGATCGGCGTGGAGGGCGGCGCAGATCCGGGCCATGCCCTCGCCGAGCTGGGGAGCCAGGGGGAGTGGGGCGGCCTCGACCACGGTGACGTCGTGGCCCAGGGCGGCACAGGACGAGGCGACTTCGGCGCCGATGAAGCCGCCGCCGATCACCACGACCTCGGTGCGGCCGCGGGCGAGATCCGCGCGCAGGGACCGCGCGTCGTCGAGGGTGCGCAGGGTGTGGGTGCCGACGGGCGCGGGGCCCGGGAGGCGGCGCGGGGTGGCTCCGGTGGCGATGACCAGGCCGTCGGTGACGAGGGAGCGGCCGTTGTCGAGCAGGACCGTGCGGGAGCCGGTGTCGAGTCCGGTGGCGCGGGTGCCGAGCAACCATTCGGCGTCGAGTTCGGCGATCTCCTCGGCGTCGGTCAGGGCCAGTTGTGCCTCACTGGCGGTGGCGTCCGTGAGGAATCCCTTGGACAGCGGCGGCCGGTCGTAGGGGCGGTGCGCCTCCTCCCCGACGATGACCAGGCTGCCGTCGTAGCCCTGGGAGCGCAGGGCCCGTGCGGTGTACAGCCCCGCCAGCGAGGCCCCGATGACAGTGATGGACTTCATGTGGCGGTGTCCTCCCGAAGGGTGTGGCGGACGTGGCCCGCGCCGGACCGTGCGGTCACGGTGCGGTGCGGTGGGGCCGGGCGGGCCGCTGCCCTGCTGCGGAAACCGAATGAAGCGGTGGGCAGCGGGCATCCGACCAGACACCCCTCCGGCCGGTCGGTGCGATGTGCGGCGTCCCGGCGGTTGCTGGTGTCGTCGGCGGAGCGCGGCGCTCCGTCGGTGTGACGGACGGCGATCGGAGGAGCGGAAGTGGTGTGTGCGGATACGGCGCGGACGGATGTGGGTGCGTCGTCCTCGGGCGGACGGCGGAGGCGGCGGACGGGCATCACGAGGCCCCTCAGTTACTGTTCGGTACAGTTCCGGTTTCGCGGTGCGCACGGTGAAGCGTTATGCGCAACAGAATCCAGATGGGGAGCCGGTGCGTCAAGCACTCCCCGTGAATGCCGGCCCGGATCGGGCCGCCGGGGCGGGAGGCCGAGCGGATGACGGACGCGACAGCGGCGGGGTGTGCGGCGGTGGAGCCGCCGAAGGGCCCGGTCAGCGCGGTGCGGTCGGTGGACCGGGCGGTCACCGTCCTGGAGATCCTGGCGCGGCTGGGCGAGGCGGGGGCGAGCGGGATCGCCGAGGAGCTCGGCGTGCACAAGTCGACGGCGTTCCGGATCCTGGGGGTGCTGGAGAACCGGGGGCTGGTCACGCAGGAGCAGGAGCGCGGCAAGTACTACCTCGGCGCGGGGGTGTTGCGGCTGGCCGGTGCGGCCGCCGTACGGCTCGACATCGCGCAGGAGGGTGCGGCACTCTGCCGGGACCTCGCCGACGAGCTGGGTGAGACGGTCAACATCGCGGTCCTCGACGGCACCGCGGCCGTCAACATCATGCAGGCGCACGGCCCGGCGGCGGTCACCGCGCAGAACTGGCTCGGACGGCGCACCGCGCTGCATGCGACGTCCAGCGGCAAAGCGCTGCTCGCCTTCCAGCCCGAGCCGGTCCGACAGGCCGTCCTGGACGGCGCGTTGCCGCGGCTGACCGGGCGGACGATCACCTCACCGGCCGCGTTGCGCCGCGAGCTGGCGGAGGTCGCCGAGCGGGGATTCGCCCTGGCGACCGAGGAGTTGGAGGTCGGACTGCGCGCGGTGGGCGCGCCGGTGCGGGCGCACGACGGCGCGGTCATCGGGGCGATCAGCGTGTCGGCGCCCGCGTACCGGCTGTCCGAGGAGCACCTCACGGAGGTGGTCGAGCGCACTGTTGCGGCCGCGTGGGAGCTCTCGCGGCGGATGGGATACGTCCGTTGAGCGGATGACGAGGGCGGGGGGCGTACGCGGGGCCGGAGCGGTGAGCCGGCCCCGCTGTCGTGTGTGCGGCCGTAACCAGCCCTTTACGAAGAGCTAGCCCGGACCTCTTGACGCTGCCGAGTCGGCGCTCCCACGATGTCTCTCATCGCGCAACCATTCGTGCACTGCGCAACACCGAGCATTGCTGAGGGGTAGGGCATGCCACACGAAGTCCGTGCCGTCGTCGCGGCGAAGAGGGGCGCACCGGTCGAGGTGCGAACGGTCCTGGTGCCGGATCCGGGCCCGGGGGATGTGCTGGTGAATGTGCAGGCCTGCGGCGTCTGCCATACCGATCTGCACTACCGCGAGGGCGCGGTCGGGGACGACTTCCCCTATGTGCTCGGCCACGAGGCGGCGGGTGTGGTCGAGGCGGTCGGCCCCGGCGTGAACGGACTGGCGCCCGGCGACTACGTGGTGCTGGCCTGGCGGGCGCCCTGCGGCGGCTGCCGATCCTGCCGCCGCGGCCGCCCCTGGTACTGCTTCGACTCCCGTAACGCCGGCCGTCCGATGACCCTCTTGGACGGCACCCCGCTCACCCCCGCCCTGGGCATCGGCGCCTTCGCCGAGAAGACCCTGGTCGCGGCCGGGCAGGCGGTGAAGGTCGACCCCGCCGCGCGTCCCGAGGCGGCCGGACTCATCGGATGCGGGGTGATGGCCGGCTACGGCGCCGCCGTCCACACCGGCAACGTCGGCAGCGGCGACACCGTCGCCGTCATCGGCTGCGGCGGCGTCGGCAACGCCGCCATCGCCGGGGCCGCCCACGCGGGCGCCCGCCGCGTCATCGCCGTCGACATCGACGACGGCAAGCTGGACGCCGCCGAACGGTTCGGCGCCACCGACACCGTCAACTCCCGCGGCACCGACCCCGTCGAAGCGGTCCGCCGGCTCACCGGCGGCCACGGCGCCGACGTCGTCATCGACGCCGTCGGCCGGCCCGAGACCTACACCCAGGGCTTCGCCATGCGCGACCTCGCCGGAACCCTGGTTCAGGTCGGCGTCCCCGAACCCGACATGACCATCGAGCTCCCGCTCATCGACCTCTTCTCCCACGGCGGTTCCCTCAAGTCCTCCTGGTACGGCGACTGCCTCCCCAGCCGCGACTTCCCCGTCCTCATCGACCGCTACCTCAGCGGACGGCTCGACCTCGACGCCTTCGTCACCGAGACCATCGCCCTCGACGAGGTGGAGTCCGCCTTCGACGCGATGCGCGCCGGCCGGGTGCTGCGCTCCGTCGTCGTCCTCTAGCGGCGCCGCACCCCGGCCGGTCCCCTTCCGGACGGCCACTTCCCAGACGACCACCCGATACCCAGGAGGAGGGTCATGTCCCCTACGCCCGCGCACGGTTCCCGTGTGGTGGTCATCGGCGCCGGCATCGTCGGCTGCTCCCTCGCCGACGAGCTGACCGCCCGCGGCTGGACTGACGTCACCGTTCTCGAACAGGGTCCGCTGCCGGCCCCCGGTGGCTCCACCTCGCACGCTCCGGGCCTGGTCTTCCAGACCGGTCCGTCCAGGACCATGACCGAGTTCGCCGCGTACACCGTCGAGAAATTCCGCTCCCTCCACGTCGACGGACTGCCCTGTTTCCATCCCGTCGGCGGCCTGGAGATCGCCACCACCGAGGCCCGCTGGGCCGATCTGCACCGCAAGGCCGGACTCGCCGCCTCCTGGGGCGTACGTGGGGAACTGCTCACCCCGCGACAGTGCAAGGAACTCTGGCCGATGCTCGCCGAGGAGCGGATCCACGGCGGCTTCCACACCGAGGACGACGGCCTGGCCCGCGCCCTGCTCGCCTGCCGGGCCCAGATGGCGCGGGCCGAGAGCCGCGGCGCCCGTTTCCTGGAGCGGCACACCGTCACCGGCATCGAACGCGCGGCCGGCCAGGTCACCGGAGTGGTCACCGACCGCGGCACCTTCCCCGCCGACCACGTCGTCTCGGCCGCCGGATTCTGGGGCCCGGTGATCGGTGCCATGGCCGGCGTCGACGTCCCCCTCCTCCCACTGGCCCACCAGTACGCCAGGACCGAGCCACTGCCCGAGCTCGCCGGCGCCAACGAGGAAGCCGGCCGGCCGATCCTGCGCTTCCAGGACCGCGACCTCTACTTCCGCGAGCACCACGACCGGATCGGGATCGGCTCCTACGCGCACCGACCGATGCCCGTCGACCCCTTCACCGTGCCCGCCTTCGACGACACACCGGTCATGCCGTCCGCGCTGCCGTTCACCGCGGAGGACTTCGCACCGAGTTGGCAGGACAGCGTCGGACTGCTCCCCGCACTGGCCGGCTCCCGGATCGAGGAGGGTTTCAACGGGGTCTTCTCGTTCACCCCCGACGGGATGCCGGTACTGGGCGAGTCCCGTGAACTGCGCGGATTCTGGCTCGCCGAGGCCGTCTGGGTCACCCACTCCGCGGGCGTCGCCAAGGCCGTCGCCGAATGGATGACCGACGGGCGGCCCGCCATCGACATCCACGAGTGCGACCTCTACCGCTTCGAGGACGCCCAGCGCTCACCCGCCTACATCGAGGACCGCGGCGCGCAGAGCTTCGTCGAGGTCTACGACGTCATCCACCCGCTCCAGCCCATGGAGGCACCCCGGCCACTGCGTACCAGCCCCTTCTACGCCCGCCAGCAGGACCTCGGCGCGTACTTCCTGGAGGCCGGCGGCTGGGAGCGCCCGCACTGGTACGAGGCCAACGCCCCACTCGCCGACGGGCTCCAGCTCCCCGAGCGGGACGCCTGGTCCGCCCGCTACTGGTCGCCGATCGCCGCGGCCGAGGCCAGGGCGACCCGCGAGAAGGTCGCCCTGTACGACATGACCCCACTGCGCCGGCTGGAGGTCACGGGCCCCGGCGCGCTGGACTTCCTGCAGCGCATGACCACCAACAACCTCCGCAAGAAGCCCGGAGCGGTCACCTACACCCTGCTCCTCGACGAGGCGGGCGGTATCCGTTCCGACCTCACCGTCGCCCGCCTGGCCCCCGACCGCTTCCAGATCGGCGCCAACTCCCCGGCCGACCTCGACCACCTGCTGCGGCACGCCCCGGACACCGGGGTCCAAGTCCGCGACATCACCTCCGGCACCTGCTGCATCGGCGTCTGGGGGCCACTCGCCCGCGACCTCGTCCAGCCGCTGACCCGCGACGACTTCTCCCACGAGGGCTTCGGCTACTTCCGCGCGAAGCAGACCTCCCTCGGCCACGTACCGGTCACCGCGATGCGGCTGTCCTACGTAGGCGAGCTGGGCTGGGAGCTGTACACCACCGCCGACCTGGGGCTGCGGCTGTGGGACACGCTCTGGGAGGCGGGCCGGGAGCACGGCGTGATCGCCGCCGGCCGCTCGGCCTTCAACAGCCTGCGCCTGGAGAAGGGGTACCGCTCCTGGGGACACGACATGACCACCGAGCACAACCCGTACGAGGCCGGGGTCGGGTTCGCGGTCCGCACGGACAAGGAGTTCCTGGGACGGGCCGCACTGGAGGGCAAGGAGATCCCGACGCGCAGGCTCACCCCGCTGCTTCTCGACGACCCCGCCGCCGTCGTCCTGGGCAAGGAGCCCGTGTACGTCGACCACGTCCCGGCGGGCTACGTCACCAGCGCCTCCTACGGCTACACGCTGGGCCGGTGCATCGCGTACGCCTGGCTGCCGACACTCCCCACCGGCACTGGCGTGCACCTCGAGTACTTCGGCGAGAAGATCCCGGCGACGGTCGCCGACGAGCCGCTCTTCGACCCGAAGATGACCCGTATCCGCCGGTAGCGCCCCGACCCGCCCGACCGCCCGACCCGCCCGATACGCCGAAAACGCCAGGAGGCCCCGTGTCCCCCACCTACGACGTCATCGTCCTCGGCCTCGGCGGCATGGGCAGCGCCGCCGCCCACCACCTCGCCGCCCGGGGTGCCCGCGTCCTGGGGCTGGAGAAGTTCGGTCCGGTGCACAACCGCGGCTCCAGCCACGGCGGTTCACGGATCACCCGCCAGTCCTACTTCGAGGACCCCGCCTACGTTCCGCTGCTCCTGCGGTCGTACGAACTCTACGAAAAGCTGGAGCGGGACACCGGCCGCGCGGTGGCCACCCTGTGCGGCGGGGTGATGGTCGGCCGCCCGGACAGCCGTACGGTCGCCGGCAGCCTGCTCTCCGCCCGGCAGTGGGACCTCCCGCACGAGCTGCTCGACGCGAAGGAGATCCGGCGGCGCTTCCCGACCCTGACCCCCGCCGACGACGAGATCGCGCTGTACGAGGCGCGGGCCGGGCTCCTGCGGCCCGAGAACACCGTCGCCGCCCACGTCCAGCTCGCCACCCGGGACGGCGCCGAGCTGCACTTCGAGGAGCCGGTGATCCGCTGGGACGAGCTGCCGGGCGGGGCCGGCGTCCGTGTCCACACCCCCGAGGACACCTACACCGCCGGGCAGTTGGTCATCTGCCCCGGGGCATGGGCACCCCGGCTGCTCACCGACCTCGGCGTGCCCTTCACCATCGAGCGGCAGGTCATGTACTGGTTCGCCCCCGAGGGCGGCACCGCACCGTACGAGCCCCATCGTCACCCCATCTACGTCTGGGAGGACGCGGCAGGCGTCCAGATCTACGGCTTCCCCGCGATCGACGGCCCGGACGGCGGCGCCAAGGTGGCGTTCTTCCGCAAGGGGACGGTCTGCACGCCGGAGACGATCGAACGCACCGTCCACGACGACGAGGTACGCGCCATGGCCGACCAGGTCCGCCCTCGCATCCCCGCGCTCGCCGGCCGCTTCCTCAAGGCCGCCACCTGCATGTACTCCAACACCCCCGACGAACACTTCGTGATCACCCGGCACCCGGCGTACCCGGAGACCGTCACCGTGGCCTGCGGATTCTCCGGCCACGGCTTCAAATTCGTACCGGTGGTCGGCGAGATCGTCGCCGACCTGGCCCTGACCGGTGCCACCGAGCACCCCATCGAGCTGTTCGACCCTTCCCCCCGCTTCGCCGGGGAGACCCCTGACCGGCCCGCCACCGCGGCCGTTTGAGGAGGGCACCCATGACGACCTCACCCCTGACGACCGCCGCCGCCCAGCCCGCGCCCGCCGGCACGCCGAGCCTGATCGCCACCCTCCCCGGCCGCTACTACACGGACCCCGAGATCTTCCGGCAGGAGCAGGAGAAGATCTTCGAGCGGCTGTGGTTCTGCGCGGTGCGCGGCGCCGATCTGGCGAAGCCGGGCGCCTTCCGCACGGTGCGGATCGGCCGGGAGAGCGTACTGATCACCCGCAACCGGGCCGGTGCGCTGCGCGCCTTCCTCAACGTCTGCCGGCACCGGGGCGCGCAGCTGTGCACCGAGGAAGCGGGCGAGGTGCGGCGCAACCTCCAGTGCCCGTACCACGCCTGGACCTACGACCTGGACGGCCGGCTGATCGCCGCGCCCAATCTGCAGAGCATGCCGGACATCGACCGCACCGAACGCGGCCTGGTCGCCGTGCCGCTGCGCGAATGGCTCGGCTATGCGTGGGTGTGTCTGGCCGACGAGCCGCCGTCGTTCGAGGAGTCGGTGATCGGCGCGGCGGTGGAGCGGCTGGGCGACTCGGCCGCCATCGACCGCTACCGCACCGAGGGCCTCGCCCTGGGCAAGCGCCTCACCTACGACGTCCGGGCCAACTGGAAGCTCATCATCGAGAACTTCATGGAGTGCTACCACTGTGCCACCATCCATCCCGAACTGACGGATGTGCTGCCGGAGTTCGCGGACGGCTTCGCGGCGCAGTACTACGTGGGCCACGGCGCCGAGTTCGCCGCGGAGGCAGAGGGGTTCACGGTGGACGGGGGCGCGGGCTTCGGGCGGCTCCCCGGCATCGAGGACACCCAGGACCGCCGCTACTACGCGATGACGGTCCGGCCGCAGGTGTTCGTCAACCTCGTCCCCGACCACGTCATCGTCCACCGGATGTTCCCGATGGCCGCCGACCGGACCGTCGTGGAGTGCGACTGGCTCTATCTGCCCGAGATCGTCGATGCAGGAGTCGATGTCTCCCACTCCGTCGAGCTCTTCCACCGGGTCAACACCCAGGACTTCGACGCCTGCGAGCGCACCCAGCCCGCCATGGACTCCCGCGCCTACCGGGACGGCGGGGTGCTCGTGCCCAGCGAGCACCACATCGGCGCCTTCCACGGGTGGGTACGGGACTGCCTGCGGTGAACGGGAGCGCACCGCCCGCCGACGGGATGCCTTCCGTCGGCGGGCGGTGCGCCGGATGCGCCGTGCCGTCCCTCAGTCCTGTGCCTCCGCCGCGACCGGCTTGGGGATCAGGAACGACGTCGCGATGGCGAGTGCCAGGATGACGACGCCCGCGATCATGCCCGCCGTGTAGCCGGCGGTCGACGACGGGTCCGCGGGGGCGCAGGCGGTCTTGACCGCGTACAGGGCGGCGAAGCTGAGGCCCGCGCCGAGGTTGAAGGCGCCGGCGTTCAGACCGGGCAGGAAGCCCGGGTTCTCGCTGGGGGAGAGGACGATGCCGAGCCCGTTGAGGACGATGTTCGCGACACCCGCGTAGGTGATGCCCACCAGCAGGGAGGCGGCCAGCAGCAGGAGGTGCGAATGGCTGCCGAGGGTGAGGAACATCAGGACGACGGTCGCCACCGAGCCGATGAGGCCCAGCCGCAGGATCCGGCCGTAGCCGAAGGTGGCGGCGAGCCGGCCGGCGACCGGTCCCATGGCCAGACCGGCCAGGGCGTACGGCGTCAGGGTCCACCAGGCGGACTGTTGCGCGCTCATGCCGAGCCCGGCCTGGGCGTCCTGGGCGAACGCCGGGATCAGCCCGTTCATCACGGCGAAGACGCCCGTCATGGTGAGCACGGTGGTCAGCAGGGTCGCCCAGGTGGCGCGCTGCTTGAGGTGCCGGGTGGCGACCAGCGGGTGGCCGCTGCGGTTCTCGGTCCGCCAGAAGAGGGCGAACGCGGCCGCGGCCACGACCACCAGCACGGCGACCAGCGACCAGTCGGCGGCGGCCAGCTTGCCGGCCTCGTTCAGCGCGGTCAGCAGCGAACCGATGGAGACGACGAGGAAGGCAACCCCGGGCCAGTCCATGCGGGAGGCGGCGGCCGCCCTGGATTCCGGGGTGAGGGTGGCGACCAGGGCCGTGGCCACGGCCGCGACGCCCGCCATCGCCCAGAAGACCGACTGGAAGCCGTGGTTGTCGGCGAGGTAGCCGCCCGCGAGGGAGTCCACGCCGGCGATGCCGCCGTTCACGGCGGTGATCACACCCAGCAGGGTGCCGTACCGCTTCGGCTCCGTCACCTCGACCCGCAGCATGATCAGACACAGCGGGACCACCGGACCGGACGCACCCTGGATGATGCGGCCGACGAAGAGCATCGGGACGCTGGTCGCGAGGGCCGCGACCACACAGCCGACGACCATCAGGCCCAGCATCCCGGCCAGCACCTTGCGGCGGCCGATGATGTCGCCCAGCCGGGGCAGGAACAGCGAGAAGAGGGCCGCCGAGGTGAAGAACGCGGTCTGGGTGAGACCGATCTCCGCGGAGCTGGCGCCGAGGGTGTTCTGGATGCTCGTCAGCGCGGGGCTGAGCATGCTGGCGTTGAGCTGGAAGGCGAAGCAGGCCACCAGCAGCGCGGTGACCAGCACGCCTATCCGTACGCCGGAACCCTTCGGCGCCGTGGCCGGGCGGACCGATGTCGTGGTGGTGCTCATGCGGCCACGTCGCCGATCCGCTGGAGCGCGTCCACCACGAGGTTCCAGAACCGCTCGTGGTCGAGCGTGACGGCGACCTGGGTCGTGCAGTCGGCGGGGGCCGGCGCACGGAAGTCCGTCACGGTCATGCCGAGGGTGAGCTCGCCACGGAGCTCGATGTCGACCGGGGCCTTGCGGACGGTCATCACGTCCGGGTCGATGACATACGCGACCGCGCACGGGTCGTGCACCGGCGGGTGGTCGAAGCCCTGGTTCTCCCGGTAGGCCTCGCGGAAGAAGTCCAGCAGCTCCAGCACGAACGTCGCGGGCTTGGTGCCGACGGCGGCGATCCTCGCCTCGACCTCGGGGGTGGCCAGCGCCTGGTGGGTGAGGTCCAGGCCGACCATGGTGACCGGCCACCGCTCGTTGAAGACGATGTGCGCGGCCTCGGGGTCGATCTTGATGTTGAACTCGGCGACCGCGCTCCAATTGCCCTCGTGGTAGCCGCCGCCCATCAGCACGACCTCGCGGACCCGCTCCGCGATCCGCGGCTCCTTGCGCACGGCCATCGCGATGTTGGTCAGGCCGGCGGTCGGCACGATGGTGATCTCGCCCGGCTCATGGGCCATGACCGTGTCGATGATCAGGTCGACGGCGTGCCGGCGGTCCAGCTCGATGTCCGGCTCGGGCAGGTCGGGGCCGTCCAGGCCGGTCTCACCGTGGATGTCCGGGGCGGTCTCGATGGCCCGTACCAGCGGTCGGGGGCAACCGGCGGCGAACGGGACTCCGGTGATCCCGGCGATCCGCGCCACGGACAGCGCGTTACGGGTGACCTTCTCCAGGGTCTGGTTCCCGACCACGGTCGTCACCGCGACCAGCTCGACGTCGGGATTGCCGTGCGCCAGGAGCATGGCGACCGCGTCGTCGTGCCCCGGGTCGCAGTCGAGGATGATCTTTCTGGCCATCGGAAGAGCCCCTTTGCTCTGCGGAACGGTGCGGCGGTGGAGAACCGCTGCGAGTGAACTCGATCTCTGGGGTGCGCCGCAGGAGGCTGCTACCTCGGGAAAACGTTCTCCGGAAATTTCGCTCACCACGCGCGTGGATGTCAACGGAGTGTGAGGCACCTGACCTGCTACCGACCGGTAGGGAGCCGGGGCGAGGGCGGTGATAACGTTTGCCGCCAACATCCGGGACGGTGCCGTCCGCGCGGCCGGAACCCGTAGTGGAAGGGCGCGCCACCGTGGCCGAAGTCACCTTGCGAGACGTCGCGCAGGCGTCCGGCTGCTCCGTCGCCACCGTCTCCCGGGTCCTGGCCGGCACCCGCCCGGTCGGCGCCGAGACCGCCCGCACGGTCCGCGCGGCCGCCGAACGCCTCGGCTACCGCCCCAACCAGGTCGCCCGCGCCCTGCGCAGCCGCTCCACCGGCACCGTCGGCCTCGTCCTGCCGCAGATCACCAACCCCTTCTTCCCCTCCCTCGTACGGGAGTTGGAACACGCCCTGCATGCCGAGGGCCGGGCCGTCCTGCTCGCCGACTGCGACGACGACCCGCTGACCGAGGCCGCCCGGATCGGCGCGCTGCTGGACCGGCAGGTCGACGCCCTGCTGCTCATACCGGTCGACGAGCGCCACAGCCGGGACGCGGTGACGGACGCGGCGGCCCGGGTCCCGCTGGTGCTGCTCGACCGGGGCTGCGGCCCCGGCGTCGCCGACTCGGTCGCCGTCGACAACGCCGCCGGGACGGCCCTCGTCCTGGCGCACCTGGCGGCCACGGGCCGCCGCCGCCCCTGCTTCGTCGGCGCGGCCGGTACCGCCTCGGCGGCCGTCGAGCGGCGGGCGGCATACGTGGCGGGGGCCGCGGCGCTCGACCCGCAGGCTCCCGGCCGCGTCGCGCTCGGCGACTTCTCGGTGGAGTGGGGGCGCGCCGCCGTCGACCGCCTCTGGCCCGAGCGCCCCGACGCCCTCGTCTGCGCCAACGACCTCATCGCCGTCGGCGCCCTCCAGCGGCTGCGCCAGCTGGGCGCCGACGTCCCCGGCGAGATCGCGGTCACCGGCTTCGACGACATCCCCCTGGCGGGCCTGGCCGACCCGGCCCTGACCACCGTCCGCCAGCCCGTCGGCGAACTGGCCGCCGAGGCCACCCGGTTGCTCACTCGGCACACCGGCGCGGCCGGGCCCCGGCGGGCCGTCCGGCTCACCCCCGAACTGGTCGTCCGCGCCTCCAGCACGCCGGCCGCGCCCGGCACGCCGGCCGAGCGCGCGGCCGGCCTCAGGACTTAGGGCCTGTGTGGTGGCTGCGGATGCCGGGGCGGTGAGGCAGCGGCCGCTGGCCGCCGTCGCCGTAGGCGTCGCGGAGACGCACGTGCACGGCGGCCGGCTGGGTCCGGGCGCCCCCGTAATGGCTCCGTGGGCACCCGCGCACAATAAGGGCTGCTGCGCTGCCGCCCGAGGGCGGCGCCACAGGGGGGAGCTGAGGTGCAGAGGGTGAATGGCGAGGCAGCCTTCGTCGTACTCGTGGTGGTGGTCGGCTTGGTGATACGTCAGCAACTGCGCACCCGTCCGGTGCGGCGCATCGGATCACTGATCGCCCCGGGGGGCCTGGGCGTCCTGGGGGTCGCGGGAATCGCCTTGGGCGTCCTGTCGGTCGTCAAGGACCACTCGCTGACCGCGCTGCCGGTCGTCCTTCTGGTGGTGAGCCTGGCCGTCGCGGCGGGCTTCGGTGCTGTCAGGGCGCGGACCGTGCGGGTCTGGCGTGGCCCTCAGGACGTCGTGCTGCGCAAGGGGACGGCGGCCACTACGGGACTGTGGCTGGCCTCGGTGGGCGTACACCTCGGGCTGGGTCTGTGGATCGATCATGCGACCGGGGTCGGCGTGCTCGGGGCTGTGTCGCTCTACGCATATCTGGCGCTCGGTCTGGGGACGCAGAACCTCCTGGTACGCAACCGGGCCGCCGCGCTGTGAACCGGGCCTGACTCGCCCCCCGAAGGACCTACGGAGCCGACCGCTGGACCTGATCCGAACGACAGGCCCTAAGCGCGCCGCAGCACCCCGCGGACGAAGGCGGCCTGTCCGGCATGCTGAAGGTCGTCGGCGATCACGCTCATCAGCCGGATCCCGAGGGTCACCGGTGGCGCCCAGTCCTCGTCGACGACCCGCTCAAGATCCTTGACCTGGAGCCCCTTGAGGTACCGGACGGTGTTGTCGTGCACCGCCGTGTGATAGCCGTTCAGCAGCTGCCGGCTCACGTCGCGTACCGCCGCCACATCATCGGCGGAGTGGCCGAATCCGGTGTCGGCCTCCGCGAACGGCAGGGCGAACCGGTCGTACCAGTCCTGCGCGGTCCAGATCTGTTCGGTGCCCGCCGCGTCGGCGATGTGGTCGTCCTGGATGCGGGTGAGGTGCCAGACGAGCCAGCCGATCGAATTGGCGTCGTCGATGCGGGCGCTGAGTTCGTCGGTGCCCAGTCCGGAGAGCACATCGTCGACGGTTTCCTGGATACGCCCGAAGGCGTCGATGAGGAGGTCATTACTGGCGGTCATGGCGGGGCTCCCTTCTCACTGGATCGGGTAACCGGCGGGGCCCGCCGGGAGGTCGAGCCACCGGGTCGCCCCGGGGGCGACGGTGAAGGTCCGTCCGTCGAGCCGTACGGCCACCGGTCCGTTGCCCCCGCCCGGCACGGCGACCCGTAGCCGCTCCGCGCGCAGCTGCAGGCCGATGTCCCAGTGCCGCCGATAGCGGATGCGGACCGCGAACTTGGAGAGTTGAGGGAGCGGTGCGGGCGCCAGCCACAGGGCGCCGTCCCGGGTCTCCAGGCCGGTCATGCCCCGCTGCACGAGATCCAACGTGCCCGCCATCGCGCCCAGATGGACGCCCTCCGTGGTGGTGCCGCCCTGAACGTCGGCGACGTCCCCGGTCAACGCCTCCTCGCAGTACGTCCAGGCGTCGTCGTGGCGTACCCGCGCCAGCACCCAGGCGTGGACCAGGGCGCTCAGCGTCGAACCATGACTCGTCCGGGCCAGGTAGTACTCGACGGTGTCGCGCCAGATGTCGTCGTCGATGGCGTAGCCCAACTGCCGGAAAAGGCCGGCGAGTTCGTTCGCCGAGAAGAGGTAGCCGAGCATCAGCACATCGGCCTGCTTGGACGCCTGGTAGCGGTTGGCGCTGTCGCCCTCCGCCTCCAGGATCCGGTCCAGCCGCCGGATGTCGCCGTACCGGGCGCGGTACGCCGCCCAGTCCAGCTCCGCCAGGTCCTGATAGCCGGCGAACTGGCTGATGACGCCGCGGTGGTAGGGCACGTACAGCCGGTGCGCGATGTCCTCCCAGCGCTCCAGTTCCGCGTCCGCCAGGTGGTCGCGCTCGCGCAGCTCCCGGCGGCACGAGTCGGGGAGCAGCCGGCCGAGCTCGAGCGCCCGCATCAGCACCCACGCCGCGGTCACGTTGGTGTACGCGTTGTCGTCCAACCCCGGTTGCGCCGCCCCGGGGTAGCCGTCGTGGTACTCGTCCGGCCCCACCACCCCACGGATGCGGTACCGGCCGATGCTCCCGTCCCATTCCGCGCAGTCCGCCCAGAACCGGGCCACCCCCAGTAGCATCTCGGCGCCGTGGCCGAACAGGAACTCCGTGTCGCCGCTGGCCTGGCAGTACTGCCAGACGTTGTACGCGACCGCCGAGCCGACGTGGTGCTGCAGCCGTGAATGATCGGGCAGCCAGCGCCCCGACCGCGGGTTGAGGTGCAGCTGCTGGGTCTCCTCGCGGCCGTCGCTGCCGCTCTGCCACGGATACATCGCCCCCGACCGGCCCACCGCACGTGCCGCCCGGTAGGCCGCGGGCAGCCGCCGGTGGCGGTAGTCGAGCAGCGCCCGCGACACCTCCGGCAGATGCAGGTTCAAGAAGGGCAGCACGAACAGCTCGTCCCAGAAAACGTGGCCGCGGTACGCCTCACCGTGCAGCCCGCGGGCCGGCACTCCCACATCCAGTTCGGCGGTGTGCGGCGACAGCGTCTGCAGCACATGGAAGAGATGCAGCCGCAGGATCCTGCCCGCGTCGCCGGGCACGTCCAGTGCGGCCCGCTGCCACAGGTGTTCCCAGGCGGCGCGGTGCCCGGCCAGCAGCTGCGGGAAGTCCGGTGCTCCGGCCGCGCCGTCGACGGCGGCCCGCAGCGGACTGCCGATCGCCGGATCCCGCGAGGTGTACAGGGCGACGGTCTTGTCGACGACGGCGGTCGACCCGGTCCCCAGGACGGGCAGCCGCAGCCGCTGAAAGGCCCGCTGCGGCGTGCGCTCGGTCGTCCGGGCGGGCGCTCCCTGCCCCGCGCCCGCCCGGATCCGGGCCGCCAGCGCGATGCGGATGTCCGATTCGACGGTGCGGCAGCTCAGCCACAGGGTGTCCCCCCGCCCGGTCTCGCCGTCGGGCTCGGATCCGCTGTCCCAGCCGTCCAGGTGCCGGCCGGCCAGATCGTGGTAGCGCGCCACGCCCGCATTGCGCACCTCGCCGTCGATCCCGGTCTCCACCTCGACCTCGCCGGCCCAGCCGTCCGCGGTGAACAGCGCCCGCTGCGCGGCCAGATGCGGGTCTCCCATGTGGACGAGCCGGGTCTGCTTCACCCGCAGCCGTCGCCCGGCCCCGTCCGTGTACGTCGACCAGACCGTGAGCGTGCCGTGCCGCAGGTCCAGCGTCTGGCGGTGAGCCGTCAGCTGCGGATGGTCCGGGGCGAGCCAGGGGCCCGGGGGCGCGTCCGACGGGCGGATGCGGTAGCGCAGCGGCAGCCAGTTGGGCAGGTTGACCATGTCCTCGTTCTCCACCTCCCGGCCCGCCACGGTGGAGGTCAGCCGGTTGTAGCAGCCCGCGGCGTAGGTGCCCGGATAGTGGGTGGGCCCGGCGGACACCTCCGAGGCCGCGCCGCGCGTGACGAAAAAGCCGTTGCCGAGCGCACACAGCACCTCGCGCAGCCGCTCCGCCTGCGGGTCGTACCCCTCGTACGACCAGGTCCAGGCCGACGAGGTCATCGGTCCTCCCCGGCCAGGAGCAGTTCGCCGGGGTCGGCCACGACGAGATCCGCGCCGCTGCGCCGCAGGCCGGCCGCGCGGTCCGGGGCCGGCCCCCGGTCCACACCCACCACCAGCGCGAAGCCGCCCCGCCGGCCGGCCTCGACACCGGCCGTCGCGTCCTCGACCACCGCGGTGTCCCCGGGCGGGGCGTCCAGCCGCCGGGCCGCCTCCAGGAAGAGCGCCGGATCCGGTTTGCCGGGCAGTCCCAGTCGGCGCGCCTCATTGCCGTCCACCACGGCCTGCAGCAGCCCCAGCACGCCTGCCGCCGTCAGCAGCTCGACCGCGTGCCGGGAGGCGGAGACGGCGGCACACGGCACCCGCTCGCGCCGCAGCACCTCCAGCAGGCGCACCGTACCGGGCCAGGGGGCGGCCCCGGCCCCCCGCAGACCGGCCGTGAACAGCTCGTCCTTACGCGCTGCGACCGCCCGCACGGTGCCCGTGCCCGGGGCGTCGTCCGGCTCCCCCAGCGGCAGTCGCACGCCCCGCGAGGCGAGAAACGCGGCCGCCCCGTCCTCCCGCGAGCGGCCGTCGACGTACCGCAGGTACTCGTCCACCGCGTCGAACGGCCGCTGCCCGCCGACGGCCCTCAGGCAGGCGTCGAAGGCGCCCTGCCAGGCCGCCGCGTGCACCGGGACGGAGTCGGTGATCACCCCGTCCGTATCGAAGACCACGGCCTGCATCGAGCGCAGGCACGCGGCCAGGGACAACGCGCCGCTCATGATGACGCATCCCTTCGTCAGGGCCTCCTCGCCGTTCTCCGCTCCGGACCTTTCTCCATGGCACCACGACTTCCGCCCGGGGGCGCGTCCGGACCTGATCGCGCCCACCGCACGCACGCCGGGCCCGGGTCAGCCGTGCACGACCGGTCCCGGGGATCGGCTGTGCGAGCCCCCCACCGATCCTCGTTCCCCGGCCCCCTCCGCCCGGCAGCCGCGCCCCGGTTCCGGAGCCCGCCGCGAGCCCGTGGTGAGCGACAATGTGCAGGAACAGCAGGGCGGATGGCGGGACGCCAGAACGTGGGAGGCCGAGGCGGAATGGACCAGGTGGGTGATCGGCAGAGGGGAGAGCTGGCCGTGGCCGGGGCGTGCTGCCGGGCGTTGGCGGCCACGCCGGCGCGGCTGCTGCGGCCCCGGAGGCCGGACCGGCGGCTGCTCTCGCGGCTGGTCGATGCGGGGGTGCCCCGGGCGGACCGGACGGTGCGGCTCACGTCCCTGGCCCAGGGCGGCCAGCGCGCACCGCGTGCCGTGGTGGCCGAGGGAGTGTGGCGGCCCCTCACGGTCGACCTCGGCATGACGAGCTTCCTCGTCGAGCATCCCCGGGCCAGGATCCTGATCGACCCGGCGATGTGCGCGGATGTGCACTCCCGCGTGTTGCGTCATATGCCCACTGCACTACGGGTGTTGGTGAGTCCTGGAAGGCCGATCACCGGAATGCCCGCCGCGCTGGACTCCGTCGGCCTGACCCCTGCCGACATCGATCTGGCACTGCCCACCCACCTCCACTGGGATCACGTCTCGGGTCTGCTCGAACTCCCTCCCGACCTCGCCGTCGCCACCAGCCGGGCCGAGCGCGACTTCGCCCTCGCCGACGTGGCGCCGCTGGGCATCGTCACCGGCCCCCTCCGCGACCGCTCCTTCACGGATGTGGACCTGGAGGACCGTCCGGTCCTGACCTTTCCCCGCAGCCATGATCTCTTCGGCGACGGGTCGGTCGTCCTCGTGGGACTGCCCGGTCATACCCCGGGCAGCGTCGGGGTGCTGCTGGCGCTGGAGGGCGGCCGGTCGGTCCTGCTCGCCGGCGATGCCGCCTGGCACACCGCCCAGATCGTCCACCTGCGGGAGAAGGCGCCGCTTCCCGGGCAGCTCGTCGACGCCGACCGCGACGCCGCCTTCGCCACCCTCCACCGCCTGCACGCGCTCCCGGACTCGGTGACCGTGATCCCGACGCACGACCGCACCGCGGCCGCGGAATTCCGTCCCTGAACCGCCCCTGCCGGAAGCGGTTGTGGACGGTCGGCCAGTCACCGAACTCCTTCGGCGTCTCCCGCCACTGCCCCGCCGGTCTTCAACCGCCGGACCACGCCCTCGGACTGCGGCCGCGGCCGCTCGGGGTACGCGCCGTACCTGCCGATCGATGGGCGGGTACGGCGCGATGAACTCCCTCTCCTTGCACGCCAGTTGCACTCACGACACGCAAGGAGATCTACCGGTATCCACCGGGCCAGGTCCCGTCGCGAGGGTGAGTCCCGCAGATTGGTCACGACTCGACACGGCGATGCACCGCCTCTGACGCCGCGCGCTGATCCACCAGGCGTGACGGGACAGCCCTTAGTGAACTCGGCCCGGCAGGCCGGGCAAGTTCGCCCCGATGGGCAGCGGGTAGCCGGCATCCGCTCTGTCCGCGGCGATGTCGTAGCGTATGTATTGGTTGTCGTGGAAGAAGTAGGCCTTGCCGTTGTTCCACACGATTCCCGTGTCGACCCGGTCGGCCCAAAGACCCGGCCAGAATTGCCCGATGGACAGCGGGTAGCCGTTATCGGCTCTGTCCGCGGCGATGTCGTAGCGTATGTATTGGTTGTCGCGGAAGAAGTACGCCTTGCCGTTGGGCCAGAGAACGGCCGCATCGATCCGGTCGCCCCAGAGACCGGGCCAATTTCCGGCGATCGGTTTCGGGTAGCCGGGATCGACCCGGTTGGCCGCGACGTTCCAGCGCATGTATTCCGAACCGCGGAAGAAATAGAGGTAACCGTTGGGCCAGGGGATGCCCGAGTCGACTCTGTCCCCCAGGCCGGGCCAGTTCCCGGCGATCTCCAGCAGATAGTCGGGGTAGATGACCCGGTCCTGGGCAATGTCGTAAACCCGGTAGGACGTTCCGCGGAAGAAGTAGGCGTTTCCGTTGTTGTACATGACCGCTGCATCGATATGACCGTTTGCCCACAGGCCGGGCCAGTTCTCTCCGATCGCTCGCGGATAGGCCGGATCGGTTCGGTCCGCGGCGACGTCATAGCCCATGTACTGCCATCCACGGAGGAGGTACGCCTTGCCGTTGTTCCACATCACGGAGCCTTGGATCCCGTCGCCCCCCAGGCCGGGCCAGTTGCCGGCGATCGGTTTCGGATATCCGGCGTCGGCCTTGTCAGCGGCGATGTCGTAGCGTATGTATTGGTTGTCGCGGAAGAAGTACGCCTTGCCGTTGTTCCACACGATTCCCGCGTCGATCCGGTCGCCCCAAAGGCCGGGCCAGAATTGCCCGATGGGCAGCGGATACCCGGCATCCACCTTGTCCGAGGCGATGTCGTAGCGCATGTACTCGCGGTCGCGGAAGAAGTACGCCTTGCCGTTGGGCCAGATGACGCCTGAGTCGATCCGGTCGCCCCACAGGCCGGGCCAGTTTCCGGCGACAGGTTTCGGGTAGCCGGGATCCACCTGCTGCTTGGCGGGGTCGTAGCGGTAGTACTGGCCGCCGGTGAACAGGTACGCCTTGCCGTTGGGCCAGAAGACGGGCGCGGTCACCATCCGGCGAGAGAGCGTCTCGACGAAGTATGAGTAGTTGTCGGCGTTGTTCAGTGCCGCGTTCGGATTGGCGATGGCGAGTTCGCGTGCGCCGTCCTCCCCGTAGACGATGTCGTCGGTATTCGCGGCTGCGTGGGTCCATTCGTGCGCGAGGGTGCCGAACTGCGAATCGGGGCCGGTCGCCGGTGAGCTGAAGAACAGCGGACAGATGGAGACCGTGTCGGATCCGGGGTGGGTGTAGGCGACTGTGTCGGCGGTGCAGTCCGACGGGGTCAGGTCGTAGGTGATGTGCCTGTCCATCCAGGAACGTGTCGCGGAGAAGCGGTCCCGCACGGTCTGGAACCGGGAGGTGCTGTCCGCCCCGAACCACTCCGTGTAGAGGGTGTTGTCCGCTCGGCCGCTCCAACTCGCCAGCTCGGCCTTTGCCGAATCCAGCCAGGCGCGTGCGTTCGCGTCGGCGGCGAACACTTCGGCAAACCCCGGAGGAAGGGTGAAATCGCGCACCTCGAAGTCCTGCTGGACCTCGTGCGGATCGATCCTGAGCCGCCGGGGTCCGTCCTTCGACTCTTCGCGGCGCGCCTGTTCACCGGTGGTGGGGCGTGCGCTGCCCTCCGGAAGAAGCTCGAATCCCGCGGTCACCGGGCCGAGGGTGAATCCTCGGTGTTCCTCGCGGGTGCGCGCCGCGAGTGACATTCCGACGTCCGGGATGGCATCGACGAATTTCACCAGCAGGGTGACGTCGTAGTGGCCGGGTTCGTCCAGCGCGTACGATTCCGAGATGTCGAGTTCTTCCACAAGGGTGTCGCCGGCCGCGATCGTGCGGTAGGAGTCCGGCGACGGGTCTCCTCGTCTCACGAGACGCCCATCGTAGGGAAGGACGTGATCTCCGCACCGCACCTCCAGGAAGTTGAAGACTTCACCTTCGAGGGGGGTGTTCCAGACCAGAATCCTGTAATCGGTGTCGCTCATGTTCTCGATCTCGAAAGTGAGAGAGACCGGTTCGCCCCGGCGATAAGTCGGTTCCCCACTCATTGCCAGACGGAAATCATCGCGCATCGCTTCGGCTCCTCAACGCTGGAAGGGCGATCCCAGGGATTTCGGAAGAAGAGGGGTGGGCAGCCCGAGGCCGACGCGCTGGGGCGGAGTCGATAAAAGGCCGGACCCACCGCCCTGAAAGAGAGTCATGAAAGGACAACATGACTCTCATGCCCCCAGTTTCGGTCACACTCGGTCGCCACGCATCCTCAGCGCAGCGCCGGCCCTTGCTGACGCGCAAGGCGCTGCCTGCTCGGCGCGGGCGTGCGAGCCACTGGGGGCGCAGCTGCTGCCGGTCGCGAGGTGTGGCCGGGGCCGGCAGCCGGCGGATGGGGCCGGCGGGTCACCCCTCCCACCTTGGGAGTATCCGCCCGGCCCGTCCCCGTCCAGCCGTGCTTGATCGGCCGTCAGCGCCCGGCGTGCGACGCCCCGAGCGTGCCGCTCAACAGGTGGCCCGCGCCCGGCACCCAGGGCTCCAGGCGGAGCTCCTGGAGGATGCGGTACGTCGTGGCCGTCGCCGCCGACAGCACCGGCAGGCCCGCCGCTTCCTCCACCGGCCGGAGGGAGGGGAGCGAGGGCATCTGGACGCAGGCCGACAGGACCAGGGCGTCGGCCCGGCGCAGGTCCAGCTTTCGCCAGTGGTCGCGGAGGGCTGCGGGATCCAGCCGGGCCACCGCCAGATTGTCGGGGACCTCCAGGCTGAGCGCGTCGACCACCTCCACCCCGGCGTCCTCGATGTAGCCCGTCACCAGCCCGGTGAGGTCCTTCAGATACGGCGTGATCACCGCGATGCGGCGCGCGCCGAGTGCGGCGATGCCGTCCAGCAGGGCGCCCGCGCTGGAGATCACCGGCGCCTGTGCGCCCTCCTCGCGCAGCGCCGCCGTGATCTCGGCCTCGGCGGTGCAGTGGTGGCCCGGGCCCTGCGCCATGATGGCCACCAGGCAGGCGGAGGCGACGACATCCGGCCGGGCGTCGGCGAGCTCCCGCGCGGCCCGTTCGGTTTCGGCGTTCATGCCGCGCAGCTGCTCGGGTGTCACCTGCCGCATCCGCATCCGGCTGCTGTGGAGGACGAAGTGGTCCTCGGGGCGCTCTCGCTCCCGTGCGTGCAGCATGCGCGGCAGCTCGGTCTCCATCGTGAGGTTGGAGCTGGGGACCATCAGGCCGATGCGGTGGTCGATGTGCTGTTCCGTCACGGGGTCTCCTCGGGCAGGGGCGGTGGTGGCGCACCCGAGCGGGACGACGGGTGCGGTCAGGAGTCCTCGGCCAGGCTCTCCCAGTGTTCGGCCAGGGACGTGAGCAGGTGCATGAGGTCGGCGCGCTGTCCGGCGTCGTACGGCTGCAGGAGCCGTTCGTCCAGGCGGCGGGCGCGGTCGTGGGCGTCGCGCAGGGTCCGTTCGCCCTCGGCGGTCAGATACAGCAGCTTGCGGCGGCCGTCCGCGGTGTCCGGACGGCGCACCAGCAGACCGCGGTTCTCCAACCGGCGGGCCACGTCCGCCATCGTGGAGGTGTCCAGGGCCACCGCCGACGCCATGGACCGCTGATCGCTCCCCGGGGCCGCGTCCACGGCCGTCAGCACCGCGAACTGCGGCCCGGTGAGCGTCGCGTCCACCGCGCGTACCCAGACGGCGAGGTACGCCTGGTACAGGCGGCGCACCTGATAGCCGGGCGCGGCGGTCAGGGCCTGCGGAATCGCCGGGGCGACGCTCGGGGAAGCACTCTCATCAGCCATGGGGCAACTCAATCACGGGGTGGCGAGGCGGCGCCGACCGCTGTGTCACCGTCGGACGATCACCCAAGCATCGGGCCCAGCGCTTCTCGTAGAGCACGCAGAGAGGCGGGCGGGTTGTCCCAGAAAATCATGTGCCCGGCGTCCGGGACCGCGCTGCAGGAGGCCGCGGGCAGCCGCGTCTGCGCCTCGGTCGCCCCCGCCGCCGTCACCACGGGGCTGTCCGCGCCGTACAGCAGGGCCGCGGGCCCGGCGACCGCGGGCCACCAGGCGAAGAAGTCCTCCGTCTCGAAGCCGCGGTGGGTGGCGACGATCGCCTGCCGCGCGCAGCTGGACAGCCAGCGGGCCCGCAGCTCCTGTTCCCGGCGCGGCCACCGTGGCCAGGAGAGTGCCACCTCGTCGGCATCGGTGCCGCGCTCGGCCTGCGTCAGCTGGTCGAGGAACGCCTCCAGTGCCGTCGGATAGGGTCCGCGGCCGGGCCCGCTCATCGGCGGGTCCGCCAGGACGCTGCCCGCGACGGCCACCTTGCCGCGCGCCGCGACGGCGGCGGCGATCCGGGCGCCCATCGAATGGCCGAGGAGCAGCGGGCGACGCAGTCCGAGACCGTCCACGACGGCCTCGGTGTCCTCGGCGTACTCCTCGAGGGAGTACCCGCCGCCCTCGTCCGAGAGCCCGCGACCGCGGACGTCCACGATCAACGGCCGCACCAGGTCGGTGAGTTCACGGGCGACGAAGTCCATCGTGACGGCCGGGCTGGTGATGCCCGGCAGGATCACCAGGGCGGGGCCACGGCCCCCGTAGTCCAGGACGTGCAGCCGGGTGGTGCCGGAGCGGACCCAACGGCTGGTGGCCGGGATGTCGGCCAGATCGGCGAGCGCGGACTGCGGGACGGCACGCGGGGCGTGGGGCACGGAATCCTCCTGGGGGGAAGGGGCCGCCGGCTGGGAGAGATAGCCGACGGCGTCGGCCTGGTCGATGACATCGCCGTACTTGGCCTGGATGTCGAAGAGCGCCGCGTCGTGCGGCCCCTGCGCGCGGTCGCCGGCGCAGGCGCGGGGGACGAGGACGGGGAAGCCGGACTGTACGGCGTCGACCACGGTGGCCCTGACGCAGCCGCTGGTGGTCGCGCCGCAGATCACCGCCGTATCGCAGCCGAGGCCGGTCAGGGTGGCGGCCAGTGAGGTGCCGAAGAACGCCGAGGCGCCCTTCTTGACGATCAGGTGGTCCGAGGGGAGGCAGGGCAGCCGGGGGTCCAGCGCGACCTCCGCGCTGCCTTCGGTCAGCGCACGCATGCCCGGTGCCTTGCGCAGCCAGGCGACGGCGTCGCCGGCGGCCTCGGCGGGCGTGTAGGCGATGGCGGTGAAGACGACGGGGACACCGCCGGCTCGGGCGGCCGCGATCAACTCGGCGGTGGCGGCGACGACTTCGGTCAGGTCGGCGCCGGAGGGGAAGCGGTCCTCGGTGAAGCCGCGGGTGAGGTCGACGACGACGAGCGCGGGCCGCCCGCCGCGGCGCACCGGGGCGCCGAAGCCGGCGCGGGCGTAGACGCGGTCGGTGGCCGGACCGTAGGAGCCGGTGCTCATGTGCGCCGCGCCTCCTTGACCTGGCGGCTCAGGCCGTGCAGTCGGCCGAGCAGCCAGCCCTCGAACACGCCGAAGGCGAAGGCGGCGGCCAGCGGGCCGTACTTGGCCAGGGCGGGCCCGCCCAGAAGCGACACGACGTCGAGCCCGGCGGCGGGGGAGGGGGCGCCGGACGGGGCGGACGCGGCCGCCGGCGCGGCCGGCCGGGCCGGTTCCGCCGCGGCTCCCGCCGGTTCCTGCGCGGCCAGCAGTCCGCCCAGATTGCCGGCGAACTGTTCCAGGATCCGGTGCGAGACCGTGCCGATCGCGCCCTTCCCGAACTGCGCGAGCTTGCCCCGGATGATCAGGTCCGTCGACAGCTCCAGCCGCGCGCCCTCCGGAGCTTCGGCGACCGTCAACGTCACCTCCGCCTCCGCATCGCCGCTGCCGTGGGTGTCGGCGCCGCGGGCCTGCACCCGCAGCCGTCGCCGTCCGGCGTCGGCTTCCAGGAAGCGGACGGTGCCGGCGTAGGCCGCGGTGATCGGGCCGACCCGCACGGTCACCCGGCCCTGCCAGGAATCGCCGTCCTGGCCGTCCAGCGCCGCGCCCGGCATACAGGACGCCACCCGCCGCACGTCGTTCATCAGGGCGAACACCTCGTCCGGGGCGGCCGGTACGGGCACGCTGTGGGTGAGTTGCATGCTCATCGCTCCTTGCCGGCGCGCCGGGCGGTGGCGCAGCCGTCGATCGCCTCGACGATGGACTGGTAGCCGGTGCACCGGCACAGATTGGCCGCCACCACCTCGCGGATCTCCTCCTTGGTCGCCTGCGGGTGCTCGGCGAGGAACCCCTCCGCTAGCATCAGGAAGCCGGGCGTGCAGAAGCCGCACTGCAGACCGTGGTGGGCGCGGAACGCCCTTTGCAGATCGTTGAGTTCGGGCCGCTCCGGGCCGCCGGACGAGAGCGATTCGACGGTCCGGATGCGCGTCCCCTCCGCCTGGGCCGCGAACATCAGGCAGGCCCGCACCGGACGGTCGTCGACGAGGACCGTGCAGGCACCGCAGATGCCGTGTTCGCAGCCGACGTGGGTGCCGGTCAGCCGGAGTTCGTGGCGCAGGACGTCGACGAGCGTGCGGCGCGGTTCGGTGATCACCTCGTGCTCTTCGCCGTTCACCTCCAGCGTCATCAGTTGCCGCTCCGGCTGCATCGGGGACGCGGTGTCCAGGTCGCTCATCAGGTGTGCTCCAGGGGCCGGGTCTGCCGCAGTGCGGTGTGCACCGCTTCCGGGGTGATGGGGGTGTTGTCGAGTTCGACGCCCGTGGGGCGCAGGGCGTCGTTGACGGCGTTCAGCACGGCGGCGGGGGCGCCGATGGTGCCGCCCTCGCCCGTGCCCTTCGCGCCGGTCCCGGTGAACGCGCAGGGCGTCTCGAGATGGTGGATCGCCACGTCGGGGATCTCGTGGGCGGTGGGCACCTTGTAGTCCATGAAGCTGGTGGCCGACGGCTCGCCCTGCGCGTCGTAGGTCACCTGCTCGAAGAGCGCACCCGCGATGCCCTGGGCGATGCCGCCGCGGCACTGGCCCTCCACGACCTGCGGGTTGATGGCCACCCCGCAGTCCTCGACGCAGACGTAGCGCAGGATCTCCACCTGGCCGGTGCCCTCGTGGAGTTCGACGACGACACCGTGCGTGGCGTTGGAGAACGTCCCGTCGTTGAAGGAGTCGAAGGTGGCGGTGGCCGTCAGCCCCGGTTCCATGTCCTTGGGCAGCAGATGCGCCTGGAGATAGGCGAGGTCGGCCAGCTCTTCGTAGCCGAGCGCACAGGATGGGTCGTCCCGCCGCTGCACCCGGCCGCGCCCGAGCTCGGTCTCCTCCCACGGGATGTCCCAGCGGGCCGCGGCCAGTCGCCGCAGTTTCTCGCCGAGCCGGCCCGCCGCCAGCCGTACGGCGCTGCCGCCGATCGTGATGGACCGGCTGGCGAAGGTGCCCCAGCCGTAGGTGATGCGGTCCGTGTCGCCCTGGTGGAGCCGCACCTTGGCGAAGTCCAGGCCCAGTTCGTCGGCGACGATCTGCGCCATCGTCGTCTCGTGGCTCTGGCCGTGGCTCACGGTGCCGGTGGTGACGGTCACGGCGCCGCTGGTGTCCATCCGGACCTCGGAGATGTCGAAGCCCGGTACCACCCGCATCTTGCGCTGCGCGAAGGCGGCGGAGCCGTAGCCGGTCCGTTCGTTGAAACAGGCGTACCCGATGCCGAGATGGCGTCCTTCGGCCGCTGCCGCGGCCCGGCGTGCGTACCAGCCCTCGTCGCGCAGGACACGCTCGCACAGGTTCAGCGACTCCAGATAGGAGCCCGGGTCGTAGGTGATGCCGTTGACGCCGGTGTACGGGAACTCGGTGATCAGGTTGCGCCGGCGGATCTCCACCGGGTCCAGGCCGAGCTCCCGGGCCGCGCGCTCGAAGAGCCGCTCCACGACCATGACGTACTGCGGCCGGCTGACCCCCCGGTACGGCGCGGTGGGCGCCTTGTTGGTGGTGACCGCCCGCCCGCGTACCCGATAGGAGGGGACCTTGTAGACACCCGGCATCTCGGCGGACGCCATCAGCGGCTCGATACCGGCGGTGAAGGGATAGCAGGAATAGGCGCCCATGTCGCACACCACCTCCGCGTCGAGTCCCAGGATCCTGCCGTCGGCACCGAACGCGGCGCGCACGTCGTAGCGCTGCTCGCGGGCGAGGAACGAAGCGGTGAGGGCGTCCTTGCGGTCCTCGATCCACTTCACCGGCCTGCCCAGGCGCAGCGCGGCGGCCGCGGTGGCGATCTCCTCCCGGCCGACCACGCACTTCAGCCCGAAGCCGCCGCCCATGTCCGGGACCAGGACGCGCACCGCCCGCTCGTCCAGCCGCAGGCAGCGCGCCGCCACCGTCCGCACCTGGTGCGGGACCTGGGTGCAGGTCTGGAGCACCAACTGCTCCTCGCGGCCGTCCCAGTTGGCCACCGCGCCCCGGGTCTCCAGCGGCAGCGCGTTCTGCCGGCCGGTGCGGGCGCGGACCCGCACGACGCAGTCGGCGGCCGCGAAGACCTCGTCGATGCCGTCCGTGGCGAACAGCGACACGTCGACGAGGGTGTTGCGCGGCGCCTCCTCGTGGACCAGCGGCGCGCCGTCCGCCAGCGCCTCCTCCGCGCCCAGCACCGGCGGCCGCACGGTGTAGCCGACCCGCGCGGCCTCCAGGCCGTCCTCGGCGGCGTAGGCGTCCTGGGCGATGACGATCGCCAGCGGCTCGCCGACGTAGCGGACCCGGTCGCGGGCCAGCACCGGCATGGCGGTGGGCACGAACTCCTCGGGCGGGCGGCCCAGTTCGGCGGTGATGTCCCCGAGGTCGAGGTCGTCGGCGGTGAAGGCGGCGACCACACCCGGTACCCGCCGCACGGCGGAGAGATCGACGCAGGTGACCGTACCGTGCGCGACGGTACTGCGGACGAACTGGGCGTGCAGCATCCCGGGCAGCGCGATGTCGTCGACGAACCGGCCGCGCCCGGTCAACAGCCGGGGGTCCTCGCGGCGCGCCACCGACCGCCCGATCAACGGCCCGGCGTCCTGCGGCGTCGGCTTCATCGGGTCATCGCCTCCTCGCAGGCACGCCGAACGAGCGTCCTGATCAGGTGTTTCCGATACGCGGCGGAGCCATTGGCGTCGTCCGGCGGATCGACCGCGGCGGCGGCCGCCTCGGCGCAGTCGGCGAACGAGCCGCCCTCGTCCAGCACCCGCCCCGCATCCGGCACCCGCACCGGCACCTGTGCCACCCCGCCGAGCGCCACCCGCCCGCCGCGCACCGCCGGGCCCTCGACGTCCAGATCGACCACGGCCGACACGATCGCGAAGTCGCCCCGGCGCTCGGCGAATTCGGTGAGCGCGGCATGCGGAGCGGGTCGCGGGAAGACGATCTCGACCAGGATCTCGTCGTGGTCGAGGGCGCTGATGTACGGGCCGAGGAAGAAGCCCGCGGCCGGGATGCGGCGCTCGCCGCGCGGACCGCGGGCCACGAACACGGCGTCCAGGGCGACCGCCAGCAGGCACCACTCGGCGGTGGCGTCGGCATGCGCGATGCTGCCGCCGACCGTGCCCCGGGTACGGATCGGCAGATGACCGATCCACCCCATGGCCCGCCGCAGGACGGCGAAGCCCGCGCCCAGCCGGGCGTCCGACGCCGTCTCCACCGTGTGGTGCGTGGTGAGCGCGCCGATGTGCAGTGCGCCGTCGGCGTCGGTGCCCAGGTGGTCGAGGGCGCGCAGCCCGCCGAGATCGACCAGATGCCGCGGCCGCGCCAGCCGGAAGTTCATCATCGCGACCAGGCTCTGACCGCCGGCGATCACCTTGGCATCGGCCCCGAGCTCGGCGAGCAGCATCGTGGCCCCGTCGACATCGCGGGCCCGGTGGTAGCGGAAGGGGGCGGGTTTCATGGTCCTCCAGTCGTACGGCGGACGGGACGGGCGGTCACGGGCGGGCGCGCGCCGGATCGCCCTGCCGTGGCAGCCCCGGCGGGACCGACGGGGCGCCGGCCGTGCTCTCGCCGTCCAGGGCGCGCCCGTTCGTCTCCGGCGCCGCGTACGCCATCCAGACCACGGCGACCAGGACGGCCAGGCCCAACACTCCGAAGGTGAGCGGCAGCCCGAGCACCGGCCACATCACCGTGCCGAAGAGCAGCGGCGCGAACCCGGTGAGCGCCCGGCTGACCGACGAGGCCCAGCCGAAGCCGCTGGCCCGAAGGTGTGTCGGGTACAGCTCGGCCACGTAGGCGTACAGCACGGGGACGGCCAGCTGGATCAGGAAGCCGAAGACCGCGATGGCGACCACCGAACCGGTGGGCATGCTCAGCGTCAGGGCGCAGACCACCAGCGCGGCGGAGGCGAGCGGCGCCGAGAGGCCGAGCAGCCATTTGCGCCCGATCCGATCGACGAGCGCCGTGGACACCAGCACCCCGATGATCCCCACCCCGCTCATCACCGTGGTGCCCATGAACGCCGCGGTGTCGGCCAGGCCCTGCTCCTTGAGGATGGACGGCATCCAGCTGAGCGCGGCGTAGTAGACGAGCATGACGGTGACGAACAGCAGCCAGGCGGCCGAGGTGATACGGGGGCTGAACGACCAGATGCGGCCGAGCTGTTCGGCGACGGCACGCGGTCCCCGCCGCCCCGCGGGAGCCACCGGCGCCGGGATCACATAGGGTTCCGGCGCCGCGCCCGTACGGGCCACCAGCGCATCGATGACCGCCCGCGCCTCCGCCTCCCGGCCCTTCTTCGTCAGATAGACCGGCGACTCCGGAACGCCGCGGCGCACCCAGAACAGCAGCAGTGCCGGCAGGCTCATCACGGCGAGCATCCACCGCCAGCCGTCGTCCAGCGTGAGCATGGCCGTCGACACCAGCCCGCACAGCGTCACCCCGATCGGCCACCACACATCCAGTGCGGTCAGCACCCGCCCCCGGTACTTCCGCGGCGCGAACTCGCCCACCAGCGCGTAGTCGACGGGAATGCAGCCGCCGAGCCCCACCCCGGCCAGGAACCGCAGCACGAGGAAGACGGGGTACGTCGGCGCACAGGCCCCCGCCACCGAGAACAGCGCGAAGATCAGCAGCGTGACGCTGAAGGCCCGCTTACGGCCGATCCGGTCCGCTACCGCGCCCCAGGCCACCGCGCCGACCGCCATCCCCACCAGATTCGCGGTGGCGACCAGGCCCCGGGCTCCTAACGTGAGGTCGAAGTGCTTTCCCAGCAGCGGCATCAGAAAGCCGTTCAGGGCGATGTCGTATGCGTCGAAGAGATAGCCGAGGCCACCGATGAGGAAGATCTTGCCTTGAACTCCCCATTTCCAGGGGAGTTCCTGAACGATGTGGTCGCCTGTTTTCACGAGGGCTCCTGACGGCCGGAGGTCAGCGGGCGAACTGATAGGAGAACGCGACCGGATCGGGGTCGTGGAGCGGTGTGCCGCGCCACAACCAGTCGTAGGACAGATCCGATTCACCGTCGAAGTGTCGCAGCTTCGCGTCACGGGCCCGCTGTTCGGGGCCGTCGGGGAAGTGGTAGAAGGTCTTGTTCTGCAGGGACGCCTCCTGCACCATCCCGGCGTGCTGGGCGCGCCGGTCGACGTACCGCCGCAGCGCGCCCTCCACGCCGGCCGCGGTGACCGCTCCCAGCTCCTCGGCGAGTACCGCCGCGTCCTCCATCGCCTGCGAGGCCCCTTGTGCCTGGTAGGGGAGCATGGCGTGGCAGGCGTCGCCGAGCAGGGCGACGTGCCCGTCCATCCACACCGGGTCCCGCCGCCGGTGGTGGAGCGCGAAGCAGCCGACGTTCTCCTTGGCCTTCGACAGCATCGCCGGCACCCGGTCGTCCCAGCCGGGGAACGCCTCCACCAGATCCTGAGCGGTCGCCGGTACCGTCCACTGCTCGGCGACCTCGTCGCTGCACGGCACGCACGCCACCACGTTCAGATACTCACCGCCGCGGATCATGTAGTGCACCAGATGGCGGTCCGGCCCGTACCAGATGGTGCTCTGGAAGCGGTCGACCAGCCAGCGCGTCGCCGGGTCCGCGGCGATCAGATCGCCGGGGATGAGCGCCCGGAACGCCATCTCGCCGGAGAACAGCAGGGTGTCGGGGGCCCCGATCAGTTCGCGTACCCGCGAGCGGACACCGTCCGCCCCGATCAGGACGTCACAGGCGAACCGCCGCCCGTCCTCGGTGACCGCCGTCGGCCGTTCGGGGCGGCTGCGGTCCACCGCGACGACCCGGCTCGCGGTGTGCATCGCGACCACCGGCCCCGGACCCGCCGGATCCAGACAGGCATCCATGATCACACGGTGCAGATCGGCCCGGTGGTAGTGCCAGTAGGGGGCGTTGAACCGGTCCTTGCAGAACTGGCCGAGCGAGGTCAGCCCGATGACGCTGCCGTCCGCCCAGCGCCGCCGGACCTGGTCGAGCGGCTCGGTGTGGATCGCCTCGAGTTGCCGTCGCAGCCCGAGCCCGAGCAGCACCCGGCTGGCGTTCGGCGCGGTCTGGATCCCCGCGCCGACCTCGCCCAGCCGGTCGGCCTGCTCCAGCACGGTGACCCGCAGACCGCGCCGGCGCAGTGCCAGCGCGGCGGTCAGACCGCCCAGGCCGCCGCCGGCGACGGTGACTTCGTACGACTGGCTGGACACCACATTTCCTCCAGGGGGTGGGGCGACGCGGACCGTAGGGGGGCGACGGTGTCAGGGAGCGTCGGCGAGCCGTCCGTCCGTGACGACCTCCGTCCCGTCGACCGACACCGAACAGCCGCGCATGGCGATGTCGAGGTGCGCGTACGACTCCCGGCCCAGCACCGGATGCGGTCCGGTGGACCACAGGAAGTTGCCCGCGAAGGCCCGGGCGTCCATGCCCATCAGCTCGTCCTTGCCGTACATCGCGGTGGCGAACCAGTCGGCGCTGCGCATCAGGCCCCAGCCCATGTGGGAGAGGCTGCGCGCCCAGGTGTCCCGCGAGTCCGCGAAGAAGGTGGTGAGCAGATCGGCCTCGGCGCCGCCGCTGACCTTCTCGATGTGCCCTCCCGCGATCTGGAGGGTCACCGGCTCACGGACGTACTCCTTGAAGGGCAGCAGGATGTCTCCCGGCGCGAGGACCAACTGCCCGTCGGAGATCTCCGGCCAGCACAGCACCATGGTGCTCGGCCAGTGGTCCCAGCGGCCCGGGTCGTCGGCGAAGCCGCACTGGAACTCCGGTTTTGCCCCCGCGAGTTGAACGGTCAGGTCGGTGCCGGCCGCGGAGGTGACCCGCATCACCGACGACCGCTCGAGCAGTTCGACGCCGCGCAGTACCTCGTCCTTGTCCGACGCCGTCGGCAGGTTGCGGATCAGGACCTCGGGTGCGTCGCAGACGAAGATGATGCGGGTGCCGGCCCGCAGGATCTCCTGCTGCACCGGGGCGTGGATGAAGCCCTCCCGGGTCAGATCGACCACCAGATCGGCGGACTTGAGCAGTTCCTGGGCCGTGGTGTCGTGCAGTACGGAGGTCAGGCCGGGGCCGGCGCCGGTGTGCGTGCTGGGCATCGGCGCCGGCGTCCCACCGGGCACCGTGGCCGCGATGACATGCGCGCCGCACGCCTTGGCGGCGCCGAACGCGGCCGCGACGTAGTCGCCGCGGCTGTCCGGTTCGGCGAGGACGACGACGTGCTCGCCCTCGCGCAGTTTGCAGAGCCGCAGCTGACGGGTGAAGGCGTCGAGCAGATCGACGGCGGAGAGATCGAACACGGGTGACCTCCAAGGAGGTGTGGGCGGGCTCGGTGACGTGCGAGGGATTGCCTCCGAAGCGGACGGAGGCGGTCGTGACCGGTCGTGAGGTGGCGGCGGAGCCGGAGTGCGGACCTGCGGGCATGCTCTGATCTGCGGTGATGCCCCAGATGTGGAGCACCCGACGGAGATAATCCGAACACGTACTATCCGGCTTGGCAAGGGGCGCGCGGCGACTTGGCGGCCGTTTCCGCATCAGGGCGGAAAAGCGGCCGGCCCCGTTCCGGTACTGCCGCAGGGCGGGCACGGGAACGGGGCCGGCCGCTTTTCCGCGACTGTCCCGAGGACGCCCCGTCCACGGCCGTGGACGCGGGCGACGATCCGGCGCGCGCTGGGCATGGTGAGGGCCTTCGGCCGGGATGACGACGGGGGACCGGCCCCGCCGGCCCCGCCGACCCCGCCGGCCCCGCCGGGCACGCCGTCTTGGACGGGCGGTGCGGCGGTGCGGCGGTGATCGGCCTTCGGTCCGGAGAGGAGCGCGGCCGGTGACCCTCGGGCCGTACGGGCATCCGCGAGGACGCCCTGGCCGCCGGGGTCACCGGCCGGTGTCTGCGGCGTGGGGTGTCACTTGGACGGGAAGATGTCCCCGCCGCCCATGCTGCTCTCCTGCTCGGTCCGGCTCTGCAGCTTGCGTGCCTTCTCCTGAAGTCGCTCCCGCTCCTTGGGGTCCTTGGCGTGCTCGGCGGCCTCGGTCAGCTGCTGGGCCTTCTCGCGCATCTGCTGGAGACGCTCACCTGCTTCATCCGTAGCGCCCATGATCACTCCTCGGTCGGTGGCGGACAGTCGCCATACCTCAGCCAACCAGGGTCCGCGCATCCCGGCACTTCGGAGGGCGACCCTGTGTGACCCGCGCATCACACGAGGGTCGGCCGGCCCGCCGAAGCGCCGGTGCGCGGGCTCGCCGGCGCTCCGCCGACGCCCGGCTTCGTCGGCACCCGGGGACCGGCATCGCCGATGAGCGGCGGTCGCGCCGGCCGGCCCGGACGCCGCTGCCGTCGACCGGAAGCCGCGCCGGACCCACGGCAGGGTCCACCGTGCGCAAACCGCCGTACCACGCGCCACCCCCGGGCGTAGGGTCGGTTTCCGTGACCTCGAACCCCTTCTTCCAGCAGAGTGAACTGCCCTACGAGCTGCCGCCGTTCGCCCGGATCCGGCCCGCGCACTACCGGCCGGCCTTCGAGCGTGGGATGGCCGACCAGCTGGCCGAGGTGGCGGCCATCGGGGGCCGTGCCGAGCCCGCGACCTTCCAGAACACCGTCGAGGCCCTGGAGCGCAGCGGCTCGGTACTGCGCCGGGTCCGTCGCGTCTTCCGCAACGCGGCGGACGCGGACACCGACGCGGAGATCCAGGCCATCGAGGCCGAGATCGCGCCCCGGTTGGCCGCCCACGACGACGCCCTGCTGCTCGATCCCGCCCTGTTCGCCCGCTTCGACGACCTCTTCACACGGCGCGGCCGACTCGACCTGGACGACGAGCAGCTGCGGATTCTGGAGCGCCACCACACCCAGCGTGTACGGGCCGGCGCCCGCCTCACCCCCCAGCAGCAGCGGCGGCTGCGCGAGCTGAACGCCGAGATCGCCTCCCGCTGCACCGAGTTCCAGCAGAACCTGCGCACCGCCACCGCCGACGCCGCACTGGTGCTGGATCGCGCCGAGGAACTGGCGGGGCTGCCCGCGGACCAGATCGCGGCCGCCGCCGAGAACGCCGACGCCCGAGGCCACCACGGTAAGTACGTGCTCAGCCTGAAGAACTTCTCCCACCAGAGCGAGCTCGCCGCGCTGGCGGACCCGGCGCTGCGCGAGCGGCTGCTCGCCGCCTCCCTGGGGCGCGGCAGCACGAGCAACGGCCCGGTCGCCGTCGCCCTGGCCACCCTGCGCGCCGAGCGCGCCGCCCTGCTGGGCCACCCCAGCCACGCCGCGTGGGTGGTCGCCGACGGGACCGCCGGATCCACCGGTGCCGTCGAGGACATGCTGGGCCGGCTGATCGCCCCCGCCCTCACCAACGCCGCCCGCGAGGGCGATGCGCTCGCCGAGGCCGCCGGAGTGGACGAGATCAGCGCGGCCGACTGGCAGTACTACTCCGAGCGGATCCGCAAGGAGCGGTTCGACGTCGACGCCGCCGCGCTGCGCCCGTACCTGGAGCTGGACAACGTACTGCGCAACGGCGTCTTCCACGCCGCCGAGCTGGTCTACGGCATCACCTTCACCGAGCGCACCGACCTGGTGGGGCCGCATCCCGACGCCCGCGTCTTCGAGGTGCACGACACCGACGGCGGCCCGCTGGGCCTCTACATCGGCGACTTCCACGCCCGCCCCTCCAAGCGCGGCGGCGCCTGGATGGACGAGCTCGTGGCCCAGTCCCACCTGCTCGGTCAGAAGCCGGTGGTCATCAACCACCTGAACATCGCCAAGCCGCCGGCGGGCGAGCCGGTGCTGCTCACCTGGAGTGAGGTCACGACCCTCTTCCACGAATTCGGCCACGCGCTGCACGGCCTGTTCTCCGACGTCCGGCACCCGACCCTGTCCGGCACGAAGGTGCCGCGCGACTTCGTGGAATTCCCCTCGCAGGTCAACGAGATGTGGGCGGACCGGCCCGAGGTGCTGGCCCACTACGCGCGCCACCACCTCACCGGCGAGCCGATGCCGCCCGAGCTGCCGGCACGGCTGCGCGAGGCGGAGAGCTTCGGCGTCGGTTTCCGGATGGTCGAGCACCTTGCGGCCGCGCTGCTCGACTGGGCCTGGCACTCCCTCCCCGTCGACGGCGGGCCGCTCGACCCGGACGGCGCCGAGGCCTTCGAGACCGCCGCGCTGGAGCGGTACGGGCTCGCCCTGGCCGCGATCCCGCCGCGTTACCGCACCGGCTACTTCGCCCATGTCTTCGGCGGCGACTACGCCGCCGGTTACTACGGCTACCGCTGGGCCGAGGTGCTGGACGCCGACACCGTGCGATGGTTTCGCGAGAACGGGAAGACGGTGCGCGAGAGCGGTGAGATCTTCCGCCGCGAACTCCTCGCCAAGGGCGGGGGCGTCGATCCCATGAGGGCGTTCCGGGCGGTTGTCGGGCGCGACCCGGAGATCGGACCGCTGCTGGCCCGGCACGGCCTGACGGCCGGCTGACCGCGCCCCCGTACGCCCGTGTTCACACCACGCGTTCCCGCGGCGTCTCGGACTCGTCCGGTTCGTCGGGCAGCTTCACATCGCTCACCGCGGTGTTCACCTCCACGACCTCGAAGCCGGTCATCCGCTCGACGGCGGAGATCACGTTCTCCCGGACGGCACCGGCCACCTCGGGGATGATCTCGCCGTACTCGACGATGATGTCCAGGTCGACCGCGGCCTGCGTCTCGCCGACCTCGACCTTGACGCCGTGGACGGTGGTGCCCGGCCCTCCCGGGACGCGTTTGCGCAGGGCGCCGACGGATCTGGAGAAGCCGCTGCCCAGTGCGTGGACGCCGGGCACCTCCTCCGCGGCGAGGTAGGCGATCTTGGCGACCACGCCGTCCGCGATGGTCGTCCTCCCGCGCTCCCGAGGGGCGCCGGCCCGCTGAGTCCCCTGCGGACGGCGCTCGTTGAAGTCGGTCATGGCGCATCACCCCTTTGCTCCACCGGGAGCAAGAATCGGTCCACCTCTTCACGCTAGGGCGTCCCAGGGGATCCCGCCTCTGCGGACCGGGACGCCGTGGTCGGGGGCCTGGCGGCCCTGCGGTGGCCGGGCGGAACGCCGAACCCGGGGCGGGGTGCCGGCGGGAAGGTTCGGGCGCCGCGGGGTAACAGCGCGCCGGTGCGGGGGTATTGCGGCGCAGGCGCCGACCGGCCCGGTACGTCGCCCGAACCGGGCCGGAGCCGGGCCGCGTCGATGCCCGCTCAACACGGCGGCGCAGGCGGCCCTTCGGCGCCTGCGCCGGGAGTACGGAGGTCGTCGACGTCGTAGCCCCGCGGGAGCCGGGCGACATCGGAACGGCGGATCCGCAGCAGTTCCTGGTCCTCTTCGGGCACCAGGATGGAGACATCGACACCGGCGTCCTCGCCGAGCACCCGCAGTGCCATCACGGACGCCACCTGCACGCTGCGGTGCCCGCCTGTCACCTGCCGTATGAGCAGGTCGACCGCGCCGGCGTCGTCCTGGGCGGCCAACCGTGCGAGTCCTTCGACGGCGGTGGTCCGCAGGATGATCTCCTCCCCGACGGTGGAGAACCGGTGCGCGTCCTCGGGGGCACGCTCCGGTGGGATCGGGGTGGCCAGGATGGTCCCGAAGACGTCGGTCGCGGTCGGCAGCCGAAGGTCGGTGAGCAGTTGGACGACGCCCCAGCGGTCGGGATAGGCGCTCTCCGGCAAGGTGTCCCAGCCCCGTTGCAGCAGTGCGGCGACCTCCTCGGAGGGATACCCGTGCAGCGCGTCGAGTGCCCGCTCATAGTTCTCCTCCGCGTACGCCCCGGTGCCGCTCATGGCGTACAGCGCCTCCGCGAGCGCCGTGCCGAGGCCGCCGGAACCGGCGAAGTTCCATCGGTGTTCCTCCTGGAGGGGGCGGCGTTCGTGCCGCCGCCCGTCCGCCGACGGCGGCTCTCCCAGCCGGGGCGGTGTGCTTGCGGGGGGCGGTGTGCTCTCGGGTCCGTCCTTCACGACCATGAAGTTGCCGTCCCTTCGGCAGTGCCCTTTCCCACCCTGGGTGCTCGCCCAGTGGCGTTCGGAAAGGGGGCAGGTGAACCGGCGCGGCCGGTGGAGAGCCACGAGTCGTCCGCCGACGACTCCGCCCGGCGTCACATTCTCGTCCATGCTTCTCGGCCCTCTCGGGGGCCGCAACCGCAGTCGGGCGCCGCCCGCCCCCACGGGGCCGGTCGGCACCGGGGATACCGGGCTCCCCGGCGGAGGCCGCCCGGCGGCGGGTGGGCCGATCGGGTGGTGGGTGCCACCGGACGCGCCCGCTCCCGGCCGGGTACCGCTCACACCCGGCCGTGGGCCTTCTGGGCGCGCCGGGACAGCGAGTCGATGACCACCGCGAGGAGCAGCACCCCACCGGTGATCATGAACTGAACGGCCGTCTGAATCCCCATGAGCGCCACACCGGACGCGATCGACTGGATGACCAGCACGCCGAGCAGCGCGGACCAGGTCCGTCCCCGGCCGCCGAACATGCTGGTCCCGCCGATGACCGCCGCGGCGATCGCGTCCATCAGCAGGTTGCCGGAGCCCGAGGTCTGGCTGGCGGAGGTGACGCGGGACGCCAGGAACAGGCCGCCGATCGCGGCCATCGTCCCGGAGACCATGAAGACCGAGATCCGCACCAGGCCGACGTTGAGGCCGGTGCGGCGGGCGGCCTCCACGCTGCCGCCGAGCGCGAAGATCATCCGTCCGTAGGGCGTGCGCCGCAGCACCACGTCCAGGCCCACCAGGAAGACGACGAAGATCAGCAGGGCCAGGGGCAGGCCCTGGAACTGGTTGAGGACGGCGGCCGCGGCCAGGCTGACCGCGGCGAGCAGGGCCGTGCGCACGAGGGTCGCGCGCAGCGGCCGGGACGGTACGCCGGCCGCGCGCCGCCGCCTGGTGTCCAGGTAGCAGACGAGGAAGTACCCGGCGGTACCGACCGCCGCCAGGCCGTAGGCGGCGGCGACGTCGGTGAAGTAGTGGCCGGTCAGCATGGCGACCAGCCCCTCGTCGTCGAGGTTGATGGTGCCGTCCGAACCCAGGAGGTAGAGCATCAGGCCGTTCCAGCCCAGCAGGCCGGCCAGGGTCACCACGAAGGCGGGCACGCCGACCTTGGCGAAGAAGAATCCCTGCACGGCTCCGATGGCCGTACCGGTCAGCACCGCCAGCAGCAGCGCCACCCCCTCCGGCAGGCCCTGCTTGACGTTCAGCACCGCGAACGCGGCCGCGGAGAGGCCGCTCACGGATCCGACGGACAGGTCGATCTCGCCGAGCAGCAGCACGAAGACGACGCCGATCGCGATCAGGCCGGTGCCGACGATGTCCACGCTCAGGTTGGACAGGTTCCGCGGCGAGAGGAAGTTGGCGTTGGCGGTCTCGAAGATGATCCACACCACCACGAGGCCGAGGACGACGGGGAGCGAACCGAGCTCGCCGCTGCGGAACCGCCGGGTGAACGCCGCCACGGCCCCGTGCACCCCGCGACCGGCCACGGTCGCCGGACCACGGCCCTGGCCGCCCGCCGCGCCCCCGGCGCGAGGGTCTCCCGCGCGCCGCGGTCCGCGCTTTCCGAGCGGCCAGGTCCGGCTCACGGCTCCAGCTCCCACCCGTGTGTCGTCCGGCGGGTGACGGCGTTGTCCGTGGCCCCGGTGATGGAGGAGATGATCTGTTCGTGCGAGGTGCTCGTCACGTCGAAGAACCCGTTGTTGCCGCCGAGCCGCAGCACGGCGACCCAGTCCGCGACGGCCTTGACGTCCCCCATGTTGTGGCTGACCAGCAGCACGCCCAGACCGCGTTCGCGGAGCTGGTCGACCAGGTCGAGGACCTGGGCGGTCTGCTCGATACCGAGTGCGGCGGTGGGCTCGTCCAGCAGCACCAGCCGGGGTTCGCCCAGGAGCGAGCGGGAGATCGCCACGGTCTGCCGCTGGCCACCGGAGAGGGACGCGACGGGCAGGCGCACGCTGGGCATCCGGATGGCGAGGGTGTCGAGCAGGTCCAGGGTGAGGCGTTCCATCTCGACCTCGTCGAGGACACCGGCCCGGTGGATCTCGCGCCCGAGGAAGAGATTGCCGACGACATCCAGGTTGTCGCACAGCGCGAGGTCCTGGTAGACGGTGGCGATCCCCATGTGCCGGGCGTCGTGCGGCCGATGGATCTGAACTCGGCGGCCCTCCCACTCGATGACGCCCTCATCGGCGGGGTCGACGCCGGCGATCACCTTGACGAGCGTGGACTTGCCCGCGCCGTTGTCGCCCACCAGCGCGACGACCTGCCCGGCGCGGATCTCCAGCGCGACGTCACGGAGCGCCTCCACGGCGCCGTACCGCTTGTAGATTCCGCGCAGTGACAGCAGCGGGGGTGCGGCCATGGGTACCGCCTCATCCGGTCAGGCCCGCCCTGGCACAGGCGGCCGCGAACTTGGGCGTGCAGATCTGATCGATCGTGTACATACCGTCCTTGACGACGGTGCTCTTGATGGTGTGGACGTTCAGGGCGACGGGGTCGAGCAGGACGGCCGGGATGCCGTGTGTCGTGGGGCTGTCGACCTTCTGGTCGGTGATGCCGTCGAGCGATCTGCCGTGGCCCAGCGCGACGGCCATCGCGGCGGCGGTGGCGGCTTCCGGTGCGAAGGGCTTGTAGACGCTCATGAGCTGTTCGCCCCGCAGGATGCGCTGGACGGCGGCGAGTTCGGCGTCCTGCCCGGTGACCGGGGGCAGGGGAGAGATCTTGGCGGCCTTCATCGCGGCGATGACGCCGCCGGCGAGACCGTCGTTGGCGGCGTAGACGCCGTCGATCCGGTCGGCGCCGAGGGCCGAGATGGCCCCCGACATGTTGGCGTTGGCGTTCTCGGGCCGCCACCCCGCGGTCTCGTAGGACGCGCCGATCCGCACCTTGCCGTGGAGGACGGCCAGCGCGCCCCCCTTGAACCAGGCGGAGTTGGGGTCGGTCGGGGCACCGTTCATCATGACGATCCGGCCGCCGTGCGCCTTGCCGCCGAGCGCCGTGAGCAGCGCCGCGCCCTGCAGTCGGCCGACCCGGGCACCGTCGAAGGTCACATAGCCCGAGACCGGCCCTTCCGCGAGACGGTCGTACGCGACGACCTGGATGCCCGCCCGCCGGGCGTTCTCGACCGAGGAGCGGAGCGACCGGGAGTCGACGGCGTCCAGGATCATCACCTGGACCCGCTTGGTGATCATCGCGTCCACCTGTTGCTGCTGGGTGGCCACATCGTGCTGCGCACTGGCGAACTCCACCGTGCAGGTGGGGCACAGCTGGTGGACCTTCCGCTCGATCAGGGGCCGGTCGAACTTCTCGAAGCGGCTGGTGTAGTCCGGCAGCAGCAGGCCGATCTTCACGCCGCCGGAGGCGTGGCCGCCCGGTGGGTGCGCCTCGCCGGCGTTTCCGCAGGCCGCAGCGCCGACGGCCAGGCACAGCCCGGCGAGGACGACGGCGGCCCTACGGCGGCGGCCGGTCACCTCGGCGGTCCTCCTCGCGGCCGTGGCGGAGCGACTCCCGCCGCGGGCAGCCGTTCGCCGGGCGACAGCTCGACCTCGCTCCACACCTGCTTGCCGCCGCTCAGCGGCACCGAGCCCCACGACGCCGACACCGCCTCGACGAGCAGCAGCCCGCGGCCACCGGTCGCCTCCCAGTCCACGCCGGCGGGTTTGACGGGGGCCCGCGGCGACGTGTCGTTCACCGCGATCCGCAACCGGCCCGCGGCCAGGGTCAGATCCAGCCGGACCTCGCCCTGGGTATGGGCGATGGCGTTGGTGACCAGCTCGGACACCACCAGCAGGGCCACGTCCATCTCCTGCGTCGCCTGCCAGGACCGCAGCGTGCGCGCGGTGAAGCGCCGGGCGTGCATCACCGCGTCGGGAAGCCGCCACACCGTCCAGCGGGCCCGGGTCGGGCGGCTCTGCATCCCGTCGTAGCGCAGGACCAGCACCGCCACGTCGTCGTCGCGTCGCTGGGCGCTGCCGATCAGCTCCTCGGCCACCCGCCCGGCGTCGGCCGGATCCGCCGCACCGAGCGCCTCGCGTACCTTTCGCAGCCCGTTCTCCAGAGGGAGGCTCGCCGACTCGGCCAGGCCGTCGGTGAGCAGCGTCAGGACGGTCCCAGGGGCCAGGCCCACCTCGGTCAGCGGGAACTCACCGTCGACGATCACCCCCAGCGGGGGGCCGCCCTCGACGGACAGTTCCTCGGTGCTGCCGTCGGGATGCCGCAGCAGCGGCGGCAGGTGTCCGGCCCGGACGAACCATGCGATGCCCTCCTCCATGTCCAGATCGACATAGCAGCAGGTGGCGAAGAGATCGGTCTCCATGCCGACGAGCAGGCGGTTGGTGTGGGCGACCACCACGTCGGGCGGGTGGCCCTCCACCGCGTAGGCCCTGATGGCCGTGCGCATCTGGCCCATGATCGTCGCGGCTCCGGCGCTGTGGCCCTGCACATCGCCGATGACCAGCGCCACGTGACCGTCGGACAGCGGGATGACGTCGTACCAGTCGCCGCCCACGTCGAGCCCCACGGTGGCCGGCAGATAGCGTGCGGCGGCCACCCCACCGGCCAGTTTCGGCAGCTTCCGGGGCAGCAGACTGCGCTGGAGCATGGTGGTCAGCTCGTGCCGGGCGTCCAGTGCGTGGGCGCGGACCAGGGCCTGTCCGGCGAGCCCGGCGGTCGCGGTGAGCAGCGACCGCTCCTCCGGCCCGAACCGGTGCTCCCGGTCCCAGCCGACCAGGCACGCTCCCACCACCCGGCCGTCCGCCGGCAGCGGCAGTACGGCCAGGCCGCCGGGGCCGACACCCATGAGGCCGGGTTCGAGGACGGCGTCCGGGGGCCACAGGGACACCTGACCGGCGCGTAGCGCGGCCTCCAGGGTGGGCAGGGTGTGGCAGGAGGCGTCGGGCCATTCGGAGCGCCACTCCGAGCGCCATTCCGCGGGCCAGGCATCCGGATCCGCGGGATCGAGGACGGTCACCACGAACCGGTCGGCCTCCAGCTCGGCGACCGCCACCCGGTCGGCGCCCAGGGGCACCCGCAGGGCGCCGGCCACCACCCGGCTGACGTCCCGGATGGTCGTCGCCCCGGCCAGCGCCGCCGACAACCGCTGCACAACGGCGACCTCGTCTGCGCTGGGTCGCAGACAGGAGGCGTCGGCGACCACGCCCAGCACACGCTCCGGTGTGCCGTCGGTGCCCACCGGCACTCGGCAGCGCAGGCTCAGCCAGCGCAGTTCACCGTTGGGCAGGCGGATCCGGAACGACAGCTGCTGACCAGGGGAAGGCAGCCGGCCCGGCTCCACGATGGCCATCAGCGCCGGCACATCGTCCGGGGCGGTGCGCGCCAGCAGCGTCTCCACCCGGCCGTCGAACTCCGCCGGCACGATGCCGAACAGCTCCAGCACCCGCGCCTCCGCCGCCATCCGCCCGGTGCTCAGCCGCAGCGTGAACGCGCCGCCCCACAGAGTGGCCAAACCGCGGGCCGGCAGCGTGCGTCGGTCCGGCGCGGTACGCCCCCCGGTCCGTCCGTCGCCGCGGGCCGCGATGCCCTCCAGACCCGCCGCCACCTGGTCGGCGTGCAGCTCCAGCAGGCTGCGCCGTTCGGCACGGAAGCCGTTCGCGCCCTGGTCCACGACCACCAGGCACCCCAGCCGCTGGGTGTCCCCGCCCAGCGGCAGTACGCCCACCGGCCCGCCGGCCGCGAATTCCGCCGGGCCCAGCCACAGGGGGCGCCCCGTGCGGAAGGCCGTGGCGATCGGGGAGTCACCGGAGAGGGGGCAGCGTCTCGGCAGTCCGCGGGGGATTCCGACGCCGACGGCCGGCCCGGCCAGCAGAAGATCACCGTCGTCATCGGCCGGCACATAGACGGCGGTCAGTTCGGTCCCGGAAGAGCCAAGGACCTGCGCGGTCACTGCTTGCACCGCCTCCGTACGCGGGAAGCCGTCGTTGTACGCCACGGTCGCCGTATCCGCCCTCGGGGTCGGGGCGTCCACCCCGGCCTGCCCTCATCGGGCATTTCGCCATTTACCGCTTTCCTTCCATGGTGCGGCATCAAGGGAGAGGCAGCTAGGTCGGTGGTTCGGAGCAGGGAGCGGGGTCTGGTGTGTGCCCCCGGCCCGTCGGGCCGGTCAACCGGGTTCCCGTACCGCGGCCCCCTGGGCCCGGTCGGCCGCCGGATCCGTGAGCGCGTCCGGAGTCCGGTCGAGCGGAGTCCGGTCGAGCGGATACCGACTGACCGTGACCGGGATTCCGATCCGGGCCGCCGCCCGGAGGAACTCCTGCCCGTCCTGCCGTGCAGGGGAGGTCAGGCTGCGCAGGTTGCGTTGGGCGCGACGGCGCGTTCCGGCGGCGTCACAGGTCCGCCTCCTCGCCGATGTACAGCCCCGCGAACGCCTTCGCCGCGGACTTCGAGCCGAGCAGCCGCCGCAGCCGGGCCGCGGCGGTGCCCGCCCGGAACCGGTCGCCCGACGAGGCGCCGTGCAGCACGTCCGACAGCCACTGCGAGAACTCCAGGTACTGCCAGACGCGCCGCAGACATGCCTCCGAATAGCCGGCGAGGCCGCGGTCGTCGCCCTGATAGTGCGCGATCAGGGCGTCGCCGAGCAGCAGCGCATCGTTGATCGCGAGATTCATGCCCTTCGCGGCGATCGGCGCGACGAGGTGCGCCGCGTCGCCCGCCAGGAAGAGGCGCCCGTAGGACATGGGCTCCACCACGTAGTTGTGCATGCCCAGGACCACCTTCTCGATCAGCGGTCCTTCGGTGAGCGGCGGGGCGCCCGCGGCGGCGAGCCGGGTGCGCAAGGCGTCCCACACCCGCTCGTGCGACCACTCCTCCGCCCGTTCGCCGGGCGCGACCTGAAGGTAGTAGCGGGTGACCTCGGGGCTGCGGGCCATATGGGCGCCGAGCCCGCTCTCGTGGATACCGAAGACCACCCCGGCCGCGGACGGCGGCGCCTCGGCGAGCAGCGCGAGCCAGGCGACGCCGTGGTCGTACCGCGTCATGACCATCCGGTCGGCGGGTATCGCGGCCCGGCTCACCCCGCGGGCACCGTCGCAGCCCGCGATGAAGTCGCACTCGATGAGATGCCGCGCGCCGGTGACCGGATCGGCGTACGTCACCGCCGGCCGCTCGCCGTCGACCTCGTGCAGCCGCACCTCCCGTACGCCGAAGCGCACATCGCCGCCGGACCCGTCCGCGTATGCCGCGACGAGGTCGGTGACCAGCAGCGGCTGCGGATAGACGTAATGACGGCTGCCCGACAGCTGCGCCGTCCGCAGCACATGCTGCTCCCCACCGAAGCGGAAGGCGAACTCCGCCTGGGTTTCGGCCCGTTCGAGCAGCCGCTCGGCGAGGCCGTGCCGGGACAGGGCGCGCACCGCCCATTCCTCGATGAACCCGGCACGCGGCCGTTGCTCGACGAACTCCCGGCTCTCCGCTTCGAGCACCACACAGTCGACACCGGCCGCGTGCAGCAGATTCGCCACGGTGAGCCCGGCGGGACCGGCCCCCACGATGACGACGGACGTGCGGGCGCGGGTGGCGGGGGGAGTCGACACGTCGAGGGGGTCCCTTCAGGGCGCGGACGAAGATCGTACGCAGTATGGCGGTTGACGGGTACGGCCGGTCCGGCGGCCTGCACCCGAAGGCGGCATGCCGACGCGAGCCCGGTGACCGGGGTGCGTACGCTGACCTGGCCGTCTCGTCGATGGCCGAAAGCTTTCGCCGTACGACAGGAGCGCACGATGAGCTCGCCCGCCCCGGCAGGTTCTGCTGCCAGGACCCCCGCACGCAGCCGCCTGCGGGCATGGATGCTGGAGGGACTGGCCGATATGGCCAGGCATCAGGAGGGCGCACAGCCCACGCCGGAGCCCGCCCACCGCGGGCAACGCTGGTGGCGGGTGATGTGCCTGACGGGCGTGGACTACTTCTCCACCCTCGGGTACCAGCCGGGCATCGCCGCCCTGGCCGCCGGCCTGCTGTCGCCGATCGCCACCATCGTCCTCGTCATCGTCACGCTCGCCGGCGCGCTGCCGGTGTACCGCCGAGTGGCGGAGGAGAGCCCGCGCGGCGAGGGCTCGATCGCGATGCTGGAGCGGCTGCTGTCCTTCTGGAAGGGCAAGCTGTTCGTCCTGACCCTGCTGGGCTTCGCCGCCACCGACTTCCTCATCACCATCACCTTGTCGGCGGCCGACGCCTCCACCCACCTGGTGGAGAACCCGCACGTCAACAGCGTTCTGCACAACCAGCAGATGGTCATCACCCTCGTCCTGGTCGCCCTGCTGGGTGCGGTGTTCCTCAAGGGGTTCCTGGAGGCGATCGGGGTGGCGGTCGTCCTGGTCGGGCTCTACCTCGGGCTGAACGTGGCCGTGGTCGTCGTCGGGCTGTGGCACGTGGCCGCCGCGGGCCATGTGGTCACCGACTGGTCCCATGCGCTGACCACCGAGCACGGCAACGTCCTGGCGATGGTCGGCGTGGCCCTCCTGGTCTTCCCGAAGCTGGCGCTGGGCCTGTCCGGATTCGAGACCGGTGTCGCCGTCATGCCGCACGTCGAGGGCGACGAGCAGGACACCGAAGCGCGCCCCACCGGCCGGATCCGCGGCACGAAGAAGCTGCTCACCACCTCCGCCGTGATCATGAGCGTCTTCCTGATCATCACCAGCTTCATCACGACCCTGCTCATCCCGGAGAGCGCGTTCAAGTCCGGGGGCAGTGCCAACGGCCGCGCCCTCGCCTACCTGGCCCACGAATACCTGGGCTCCGCCTTCGGCACCGTCTACGACGTCTCCACCATCGCCATCCTCTGGTTCGCCGGCGCCTCCGCCATGGCCGGACTCCTCAACCTGATGCCCCGCTACCTGCCCCGCTACGGCATGGCGCCCCACTGGGCGCGGGCGGTGCGCCCCATGGTGCTGGTCTTCACGCTGATCGCCTTCCTGGTGACCTGGATCTTCAACGCCGACGTGGACGCCCAGGGCGGCGCCTACGCCACCGGCGTCCTCGTCCTGATCAGCTCCGCCGCGATCGCCGTGACCATCGCCGCCCGGCGCGCCCGCCAGCGCGGCTGGACCATCGGCTTCTCGGTGATCTCGGTGGTGTTCCTCTACACCACCGTGGTCAACGTCATCGAGCGGCCCGACGGTGTGAAGATCGGCGCCTGCTTCATCGCCGGCATCATCCTGGTGTCGTTCCTCTCCCGCATCGCCCGCGCCTTCGAGCTACGGGTGACCAGCGTGGTCCTCGACGACACGGCCGAACAGTTCGTCCGCGACGCCGCCGGGCACGGCATCCGCTTCATCGCCAACGAGCCCGACCAGCGCGATGTGGCCGAATACCGCGACAAGCTCGAGCAGATCGGCGCCGACAACGACATTCCGCCCGAGGACGACCTCGTCTTCGTCGAGGTCACCGTCGGCGACCCCTCCGAGTTCGAGAGCGAGCTGCGGGTGCGCGGCGAGCTGCTGCACGGCCGCTACCGGGTGCTCTGCGTCGACAGCTCCACCATCTCCAACGCCCTCGCCGCCCTGCTGCTGCACGTGCGGGACATGACCGGGCAGCGGCCGCACATCTACTTCGAGTGGACCGAAGGAAACCCCTTCGCCCAGTTCCTGCGGTTCTTCCTCTTCGGCCAGGGCGAAGTGGCCCCGGTCACCCGCGAGGTGCTGCGCGAGGCCGAACCCGACCGCGACCGCCGCCCCCGCGTCCACGTCGGATGAGCGCCCCGCGGTGGCCCGTGCCAACTCTTTCGCGCACCGGCCACCGCGGGAACTCCACCCGCCCCATGGCGAGTTGATACGGCGTGCACGAACGCCTGCGCAGGATCGCCGCCAAGCTCGCCCTCGTCCCCGGTCTGACCGGGCGGGCCCACTCCTTCGGTGAAGAGGCCCACCGCTTCCGGCTGGGCCGGCCGCTGCCCGAGGCCCGGGTGCGGGAGTTCGAGACCCGGCACGGCATCCGCCTCCCGGAGGGCTACCGCGGCTTCCTCACCACGCTCGGCCACGCCGGCGCCGGTCCGCATTACGGCCTGCTGCCGCTGGAGGACTGGGACCTCGCCGTCCTCGATGCCGTCCGGCCGGGCCATCTGCGCACCCCCTTCCCGCTCTCGCCCACCGGCCCCGTACCGGGACCCGACGGGTACGACGCCTGGGGCGACCCGGATGCCGAGCCCTTCCCCGGCGCCATCGCGCTCACCAGTCAGGGGTGCAGCGGCTACACCCTCCTCGTGGTCTCCGGCCCCGCCAGGGGGCGCCTCGTCAACGCCGACATCGATCTGCGGCCGCCGTTCTTCTGCCACGACAGCGGCTTCCTCGCCTGGTACGAAAGATGGCTCGACGAAGTCTCCGCCGGGATGAGCACGGCCGGCTTCGACCTCTCCCTGCCGTCCGGCCCGCCCGCGCCGGCATGCGTACTCCGCGATGCACCCGACCCGGTCCAACGGCATGCGGCCGCTTGGACATTGGGCCGTCATCCGGCACTCACCCCGGCCGCCAGGTCGGATCTCCGGGCCGCCGCGGTGGGCGACGCCGTCGCCGAGGTCCGCCGGGCGGCCGTCATCGCGCTGGGCCGCCGCCCGGTGCCCGCCGACGACCCCACGTTCCTCCGCGCCCTGACGGACACGTCCGAGGACGTCCGCGCCACGGCGCTGTCCACCCTGGCCCGCCGCGGCGGTGCCTGGCATGCGCGGGCCCGCGCCCTGCTGTGCGATACCAGTCCCGAAGTGCGCCGGACGGCCGCCCACGTCCTCCACGACTCCGGCGCGATCACCGAAGCCGATCTCACCCCGATGCTGTCCGACCCCGACCGGCCGGTCCGCGAGAAGGCCGGCTGGATCCTGCGCCAGCTCGCCGGCGGACCTTCCGCCGACGCCTGACCCGGGCACGCTGCCGCACCCGGGTCACCACCGTCACTGCACGATGCGCGCCTCTTCCGTGACCGCCACCTGGGCGGGCCGCAGCAGCCTGCCGCCGACGCGGTATCCCCGGCGGAGGACGGCGGCGCACACGGCGCGTTCCGCCTGGCCGGCGGGGAGGTCGGCCGCGGTGTAGGTGATGGCCTCATGGCGGACCGGGTCGAAGGGGGCGCCCGGTGTGCCGAAGGATTCCAGCCCCAGCGCGGCCAGTTCGGCCTCCAGTGCCTCGCCGACCTGCCGGAAGCCACCCGTCAGCTCGCCCTGCTCGGCGGCCTCCGCCAGGGCGTCGAGTACGGGCAGCAGGCGGGCCAGCACATTGGCCACGGCGGCCTCACCGACCGCCAGGCGGTCGCGGCGGACCCGCTTGCGGTAGTTGTCGTACTCGGCCTTCAGCCGTTGCAGATCGGCCGTGCGCTCCCGCAGCTCGGCGCCGAGTGCCGCCTCGGGCGACACCGGCTGGACGACGGCCGCGTCCTGGTCGGCCGGCGTGCGGCCGTCCGGATCCGCGGGATCCGGAGCACGGCAGGCCCGGGGAGGGAGCACCGCGGGACCCTCGTGCGGCCGGTCCCGGACGATCGACAGCGGCGGATGGGGGTGACCGCGGGCGCCGGTGGGGCGGTTCATCGCGACCCCTCCTGCTTGTCGTCGTCGACGATCTCCGCGTCGACGACGTCGTCCTCGGCCTTGCCCTGCTCACCGGACGCACCCGACGCGCCGGACGCACCCGCGCCCTCGGCGCCGCCGGCGGCCTGCGCGTCGGAGTACAGGGCCTGGCCCAGCTTCTGCGAGACGGCCGCGACCTTCTCGGTGGCGGCGCGCAGCTCGGCGGTGTTGTCGCCCTCGGCGGAGCCCTTGAGCTTCTCCTTCAGCTCGCCGACGGCTTCCTCGACCTCGGTCCTGACCTCACCGGGGACCTTGTCCTCGTTGTCCTTGAGGAACTTCTCGGTCTGGTAGACGAGCTGCTCGGCCTGGTTGCGGGTCTCGGCGGCCTCGCGGCGCTTGGTGTCCTCCTCGGCGTGCCGCTCCGCCTCCTGGACCATCCGGTCGATGTCGTCCTTGGGCAGCGAGGAGCCGCCGGTGACGGTCATCTTCTGCTCCTTGCCGGTGCCCAGGTCCTTGGCCGTGACGTGCATGATGCCGTTGGCGTCGATGTCGAAGGAGACCTCGATCTGCGGGATGCTGCGCGGTGCGGGCGGCAGGCCGGTCAGCTCGAACATCCCGAGCTTCTTGTTGTACGCCGCGATCTCGCGCTCGCCCTGGAACACCTGGATCTGCACCGACGGCTGGTTGTCCTCGGCCGTCGTGAAGATCTCCGAGCGTTTGGTGGGAATGGTCGTGTTGCGCTCGATGAGCTTGGTCATGATGCCGCCCTTGGTCTCGATACCGAGGGACAGCGGGGTGACGTCCAGCAGGAGGACGTCCTTGACCTCGCCCTTGAGGACGCCGGCCTGGAGGGTGGCGCCGATGGCGACGACCTCGTCCGGGTTGACGCCCTTGTGCGGGTCCTTGCCGGTCAGCTCCTTGACCAGCTCGGTCACCGCGGGCATCCGGGTGGAGCCGCCGACCAGGATCACGTCGTTGATGTCGGAGATCTTGATCCCCGCGTCCTTGACGGCGTTGTGGAACGGGGCCTTGCAGCGCTCCAGAAGGTCGGCGGTCAGCTGCTCGAACTGGGCGCGCGTCAGCTTTTCGTCCATGTGCAGCGGCCCGTCGGGCGATGCGCTCAGATACGGCAGGTTGATCGTGGTCTCGGTCGCCGCGGACAGCTCGATCTTCGCCTTCTCGGCGGCCTCGCGCAGCCGCTGGGTGGCCATCTTGTCCTTCGACAGGTCGATGCCGTACGCGTTCTTGAACTGCTTGGCCAGGTGGTCGACGACGCGCTGGTCCCAGTCGTCACCGCCGAGACCGGTGTCGCCGTTGGTGGCCTTCACCTCGACGACGCCGTCGCCGATCTCCAGCAGCGAGACGTCGAAGGTGCCGCCACCGAGGTCGAAGACCAGGATGGTCTGGTCGTTCTCCTTGTCCAGGCCGTAGGCCAGCGCCGCGGCGGTCGGCTCGTTGACGATCCGCAGTACCTTCAGGCCCGCGATCTCCCCGGCCTCCTTGGTCGCGGTGCGCTGCGCGTCGTTGAAGTAGGCCGGGACCGTGACGACGGCGTCCGTCACGTCCTCGCCCAGATACTGTTCGGCGTCCCGTTTGAGCTTCTGCAGCACCCGCGCGGAGATCTCCTGCGCGGTGTAGCGCTTTCCGTCGATGTCGCCGCTCTCCGGGAAGCGCCACTGGGCATCGCCCATGTGGCGCTTGACCGAGCGGGCGGTGCGCTCGATGTTGGTCACGGCCTGCCGCTTCGCGATCTCGCCGACCAGTACGTCGCCGCCCTTGGCGAATCCGACCACCGACGGTGTGGTCCGGGCACCCTCGGCATTGGTGATCACGGTGGGCTCACCGCCCTCCATCACGCTGACCACCGAGTTCGTCGTACCGAGGTCAATGCCCACTGCGCGTGCCATGGTTCTCTCCTCACCTCGCGGCCGCCCGCTCACGGAGCGGTCGCCGACTCGGGCAGCGATGCTGCGCCGTACGGTCCACCACACAGGCCCTCTCACCTGCTGGTACGGAGAGCAAGCCACCTACACCATTTGCATAAATCGTGCCAACTCGCCTGTCAAGTTGCTCCGAATTCGTGGCAAATAGGCCAGATGGCCACCCCTTGCGGGGTGGGAGGCCGGTATCGCGGCCCGCGGGGTTCACCCGGCGCGGACGGCGTGCTCCAGCGCCCGCGCGACCCGCTGGACGTCCTCGTCCGTCGTGCGCCAGTTGCTGAAGGCGGCCCGCAGGGCGGGCTGCCCGGCGTACCGGGTCGGGGTCATGAAGACCTCGGCGGTCAGCCGGTCGGCGAGGGCGGCGAGGCGTTCGGGGGTGGGCCCGTCGGCCAGGGTGAAGCAGACGACGTTCAGCCGGACCGGTGCGAGGAGCCGGAGTCCCTCGATCTTCTCGATGGCGGAGCCGAGCGTGCGGGCGCAGGCCACATTGCGCTCGACGATCTCGCGGTGGCCGGCGCGCCCGTACGCGCGCAGGGTGAACCATGCCGAGAGCGCGCGCAGCCGGTGGGAGTTCTCGGGGGTGAGATGGACGAGATCGGGTTCGGCGCCCACGGCGCCGAGGTAGACGGCGGCGTTCTGGAACACCCGGGCCTGCAGGTCCCGGCGCCGGGTGAACTGCACCGCGCTGTCGTACGGCACGTTCAGCCATTTGTGCAGGTCGACGCAGACGGAGTCGGCCAGGTCGAGGCCGTCGGTCAAGTGGGCGTGATCGGGGGAGAGCGAGGCGAAGGCGCCGAACGCGGCATCGACGTGCAGCCAGCAGCCGTAGCGATCGCGCAGCGCCGCCAGGGCCCGCAGATCGTCGAAGTCGACGGTGTTGACCGTGCCGGCGTTGGCCACGACGATGCACGGGCCGTCCGCGTCCCGCAGCTCCGCCTCCAGCGCCACCGGGTCGACGGCCTCCCGCCCGGGGAGGGTGGCCACCGTCCGGAGCGCGGCCCGGCCCAGGCCCAGCACGGACAGGCCCTTGGCCACGCTGGAGTGCGGGCTGCCCGACAGGACGCGTACGGCACCGAGTGCCGCCACCCCCGCCTCGGCGGGTGAGACGCCGCGCCGCTCACCGAGCCATTCGCGGGCGATCGCCAGGCCGACCGTGTTGGCCATGGTGGCCCCGCTGACCAGGGCCCCTTCGTGATCCTCGGAGAGCCCGAACAGCTGGCGCAGCCAGCCGACCGTCTCCCGTTCGAGGTGCTGACCTGTGGCGTCCAGCGACGACGTCGCGTTCTGGTCCACGGCCGCGGTCAGCCAGTCGCCGGCCAGTGCGGCGGGCGTCGCGCCGCCGGTGACGAACCCGAGGTAGCGGGGCCCGGCGCTCGCGGACATGCCCGGCTCCCAACGGGCCGCGAAATCCCGCAGGGCACCGGACAGTCCGACGGCCTCCTCGGGCAGCGGCACCGCTCGCCGGGCCGGCACCTCCGGTACGACCGGCGCCTCTGCCAGGCCGTCGAGAAATGCCACGGCGTGCCGTTGCGCGGCCTCCAACAGCTCCGGCAGTTCGGCGAGATCGGCGGCGAGTCGCGGGTGCATACGGGCTCCGTTCGCAGCGGGGGCCAGGTGGCCCTCCTGCCATGAGGCTAGATCGCCGACGGCTCCGCCCGCCCGGTCCAATCACGAAGAACTGGACCGGTGTTCGGGAGGGAGGAGCGGCCGTCAGGGGCCCCAGAACAGCCGTCAGGGGCCCTCAGGGAGCTCGGGCCGGTACGCGCTGGCCGTTACCGTCCGTCCGTCCATCGGTAGCGGTGCTCCGGCCGGCCGGTGTCGCCGTATTTCAGGGTCAGGGTGATGTGGCCGGTGCGTTCGAGGTGTTTGAGGTAGCGCTGGGCGGTGGACCGGCTGACCCCCGCGCGGCCGGCCACCTCGTGGGCGGAGAGCGGTTGGGCGGCCTCGCCGAGGACGTGGCGTATGAGGTCGACGGTGGCTGCCGAGTGGCCCTTGGGGAGTTCCGCGCGCGGGGCGTCGACGGTCCGGAAGGCGCCGAATATCCGGTCCACCTGTTCCTGCCCGGCCTCGCCGCGTCCGCCGACGCCCGCGACCGTCCGCCGCAGGGCGGCGTAGCCCTCCAGCTTGGCGCGCAGGCCGGAGTAGCCGAACGGTTTGACGAGGTACTGCAGCGCGCCGCAGCGCATCGCGTCCTGGACGGTGGCCACATCGCGGGCCGCCGTCACCATGATCACGTCGGCGTGGTGGCCGAGCTGACGCAGCCGCCGCATCAGCACCAGACCCGTCTCGTCCGGCAGGTAGTGGTCGAGCAGCACCAGATCGACGTGGGTGCGCTCCAGGGCGGCCAGCGCCTGCGCGGCCGAGTGCGCGCGGCCGGTGACGCGGAAGCCGGGTACCTGGGAGACATAGGCGGCATTGATCTCGGCGACATGGAAGTCGTCGTCCACGACCAGGACGTCGATCACGTGGTCCCTCCGGTGGCCGGCAGCGGGGTGCAGGAGTCGCCCGGCGCACCCGGGCACTCGCCCGGGGCCGAGTCCTCCCGGGCGAGTGCCTCCGGCAGTACCACGGTGAAGACCGCGCCGCCGCCCGCGCGGGCGGTGACCCGGGCCATCCCGCCGTACCGTTCGGCGAGCCGGCGGACCAGCGCCAGGCCGATGCCCCGGCCGCGGTGGGCGGCCGCGGGAGGGGCGGCCTTGGTGGACCAGCCCTCGGCGAAGATCTCCTCGCGCAGCGCGGGCGGCACGCCGGGGCCGGTGTCCGAGACCCGCAGGACGGCCGTACTGCCCTCGGCACGCAGGTCCACCTCGACGAACGGCTCGGCGCGGCCGTGGCCGCCGACCGCGTCCAGCGCGTTGTCGAGGAGATTGCCCAGGACGGTCACCAGGTCCCGCGGGTCGACCACCGTGGCCGGCAGCAGGGTGGTCGCCGACACGCGCAGCGACACGCCGCGTTCGGCCGCGACGGCCGCCTTGCCGACGAGCAGCGCGGACAGCAGCGGGTCCGGCACCCGCTCGGCGATCTGCTCCGCGGACGCCCGGTGGGCGCCGGCCACCTGGGCGACGAACTCCACCGCCATCTCGTGCCGCCCCAGTTCGAGCAGCCCGCGCAGGGTGTGCAACCGGTTGGCGTGCTCGTGGTCCTGGGCGCGCAGGGCATCCAACAGGCCCTGCGTACTGTCCAGTTCACGGCCGAGCAGTTCCAGTTCGGTGCGGTCGCGCAGGGTCACCACCGCGCCGCCGTCCCGGGTCGGCACCCGGTTGGCGACCAGCACCCGCCCCCCGCTGACCGCCAGCAGGTCCGTCCCGGCCACCCGCCCGGTCAGCACCTCCGTCGTCCGGCCGGCCGGCAGCACCTCGTCCGGCACCCGGCCCGCGGCCCCCGCACCGAGGCCGAGCAGTCGCGCGGCCTCGTCGTTGACCAGCCGGATCCGTCCGTGCCGGTCGCAGGCCACCACGCCTTCGCGGATGCTGTGCAGCATCGCCTCCCGCTCGTCGAGCAGCGCGGAGATATCGGCGAACGCGACGCCGTGCGTACGGTGCCGCAGCCGGCGCGAGACGGCGATCGCGGCGAGCACGCCGACGGCCAGCGCCGCGCCCGCGTAGCGCAGCAGCCCGGGGATGGTGCCGAGCAACCGCCCGCGGACGCTGTCGTACGCGATGCCGACCGACACCGCGCCGACGATCCGGCCTCGGCCGTCTCGCAACGGCACCTTGGCGCGGGCCGACCGCCCCAGAGTGCCGGTGTCGATCTGCCGGACCTCCCTCCCGGCCAGGGTCCGGCTCGGATCGGTGGACACATGCCGGCCGATCTCACCGGTGTTCGTGTGCGACCAGCGCACTCCGCGGGTGTCCATCACGACGACGTACAGGGCGCCCGTGGCCGTGCGGATCCGCTCGGCGCCGGTCTGCACCGGACCACGCGGATCCGGTTCGGTGGCGACCAGTTCCCTGGCGAGTTCCGGGTCGGCCGCGGTGGTCTGGGCGATCGACAGGGCCCGTCGCATCGCCTGGTCGTCGAGCTCCGAGCCGAGGGGAGCCAGGAACAGACCGGTGGTCAGCACCATCACGCCGGTGGTGATGGCCACCTGCGCGGTCAGGACCTGCGCGAAGATCCGACGGGGCCAGTGGATCCGCATGCCGTCCCCCCCTCGTCGCCCGTGTCGCCGGCCCGTCCCGGCTTCCGCGGCGCCACCGAAGAGGACCTTCCGTGGCGCCGCGATGACCGCACCGTAAGCCGTGGGTGAGCGGCTGCCCACCCCCTGGTCATGCTTCCGTCGTTCCGGCGTGAGCAAAACGAGCACAACAGGTATTGCGCGCAGAACGGCGGCTTGCGCCCACAAGGCTGCCGTACCGGGCCGGATCGCTCCTAGCCTCCCGGGCCATGAGCCGCCATCCCAGTCCCGCCATCGAACTGCGGGGTACGAGCAAGGCGTTCCGGACCCCGTCGGGAGCACTGCACACCGCCGTCCGGGATCTCGACCTGGTCGTCGAGCGGGGGGAGTTCGTCGCCGTCGTCGGGCCCACCGGCTGCGGCAAGTCCACCACGCTGACGCTGATCAGCGGGCTCGAGGAGCCCACGACGGGTGAGGTGCGCGTCGCCGGCGAGCCGGTCCGCGGCATCGGAGACAAGATCGGATTCGTCTTCCAGCAGGACGCGGTCTTCCCCTGGCGCACCGTGCTGTCGAACGTGATGGCCGGGCCGCGCTTCCGCGGCGTGCCGAAGCCCGAGGCGAAGGACCGGGCGCACGAGTGGCTCGCCAGGGTCGGCCTGGCCGCCTTCGCGGACCGCTATCCGCACCAGCTCTCCGGCGGCCAGCGCAAACGCGTCGCGCTCGCCGCCACCTTCGTCAACGACCCCGAACTCCTGCTCATGGACGAGCCGTTCTCCGCCCTCGACGTCCAGACGCGGGCCCTGATGTCGGACGAACTCCTGGACCTGTGGTCGGGGACCGGTGCCTCCGTCGTCTTTGTGACGCACGACCTGGAGGAGTCCATCGCCCTCGCCGACAAGGTGGTGGTGATGACGGCGGGCCCCGCGACCGTCAAGGAGGTCTTCGCCATCGACCTGCCCCGCCCCCGCCGGGTCGAGTCGGTGCGGCTGGAGCCACGCTTCATCGAGATCTACCGGGAGATCTGGTCGTCGCTCGGCGAAGAGGTACGGATCACCCGCGAGAGGGGCGCCGCAGATGCCGCCTGAGACCGTCGTCCCGGCCAAGTCCGGCGCGGGGACGGGCCGTACGGACCGTGCACAGGCCCGGGCGCGCGCCGCCCGCAATCGCACACTCCTGGTGCATGGCACCCGGGTGCTGCTCCTCATCGGACTGATCGGGCTCTGGGAGGGGCTGGCACGCGCCGCCGTCATCGATTCCTTCAACTTCTCGATGCCCTCGAAGATCTGGGACCAGATCAGCCAGTGGGCGCTGCACGGCACCCCGCAGGGCTCGCTGTGGGAGCAGATCTGGTACACGCTCTACGAGGCGCTCCTCGGCTGGGTCATCGGCGTGATCGGCGGCGTCGTGCTGGGCATCGCGCTCGGCCGGATCCGCTTCCTCGCCGATGTGCTCGGCCCGTACATCAAGGTGCTCAACGCCCTGCCGCGGATCGTCCTCGCGCCCATCTTCCTCATCTGGTTCGGTCTCGGGCCGGCCTCCAAGGTGGCCTCCGCGGTCGTGCTCGTCTTCTTCCCGGTGTTCTTCAACGCCTTCCAGGGCGCCCGGGAGGTCGACCGCAATCTGGTCGCCAACTCCCGGATCCTCGGCGCGAGCCCGCGCCAGGTCACCCTGCAGGTCGTGATCCCCTCCGCCACCTCCTGGATCTTCACCAGCCTGCACGTCAGCTTCGGTTTCGCCCTCATCGGCGCGATCGTCGGCGAGTACATCGGCGCCACCAAGGGCCTGGGCCTGCTGGTCTCGGCATCGCAGGGCACCTTCAACGCGGCCGGTGTGTACGCGGCCATGGCGATCCTCGCCGTCGTCGCCCTGCTCGCCGAAGGGCTGCTGGCCTTCCTCGAACGGCGACTCTTCCGCTGGAAGCCGGCCGATGCCGGCGCCGACCGCTGAACCACCCCAGCCCTCTCCCCAAGGACGTGATCATGCGTATCCCCCTCAGACTGTCGGCCGCCGCCCTGGCCCTGGCCACCCTCACCGCCTGCGGCGGCGGTGGCTCGCCGGCCGCGGGTTCCGATGCCGAGGACGGCAGCCTCAAGATCATGGTGGGTGGCCTCGACAAGGTCATCTACCTCCCCGCGCGACTCACCCAGCAGCTCGGCTACTTCAAGGCCGAGGGCCTCGACGTCACGCTGCTCACCGAGCCGGCCGGCGTACAGGCCACCACCTCCCTCGTCTCCGGCGATGTGCAGGGTGTGGTCGGCTTCTACGACCACACCCTCGATCTCCAGGTCAAGGGCAAGCAGGTGGAGTCGGTGGTCCAGCTCGCCCACGCTCCCGGCGAGGTGGAGGTGGTCTCCCGCAAGGCGGCGGGGAACCTCACCTCCCCGAAGGACTTCAAGGGCAAGAAGCTCGGCGTGACGGGCCTCGGCTCGTCCACCGACTTCCTGACCGAATACCTCGCGGTCAAGAACGGCGTACGGACCGACGAGTTCACGCCGGTGGCGGTCGGCGCCGGCCAGACCTTCCTCTCGGCCCTCCAACAGGGCTCCATCCAGGGCGGAATGACGACCGACCCCACGGTCGCGCAGGTCGTGAACAAGAACCTCGGCAAGGTGCTCCTCGACATGCGCACCCCCGAGGGCTCGAAGCAGGCGCTCGGCGGGCCGTACCCCTCCTCCAGCCTCTACATGAACACCGACTGGGTGAACGGCCACAAGCAGACGGTGCAGAAGCTGGCCAACGCCTTGGTGAAGACCCTCAGATGGATGTCCACCCACACCCCCGAGCAGATCGCGGCCAAGATGCCGTCCGATTACGCCCAGGGCGGCGAGAAGCTGTATGCCCAGGCGATCAAGGACACCCTGCCGATGTTCACCAAGGACGGAGTGATGCCGCCCGACGGACCCGCCACCGTCGAACGCGTCCTCAAGTCCTTCAACCCCAACCTCAAGAACGCCTCGGTCGACTTGGCGAAGACCTACACCACGGAATTCGTGAAGAAATCGGGCTGACCGGCCCCGGAGCGGCGCCGGTTGCCGGCGGAGCCCCCGTGCGACAACCGGCCGTCGCGGCGGTGGCCGCCGCGCCCGCCGATCAGGCGTGCAGGGTCAAGGTGGGATGCGTGCCGTTCAGGTAGTGGTCGCCGATGTCGCGGAGGCTGTGGGTGGCGGAGCCCTGTGCCGTCAGGACGCGCGCGTTGCGCCAGAACCTGTCGAAGCCCGGACCGTCGGCGGGGGTGTCGGCGGCGTCGGTGAGTTCCATGATGCGGGTGGTGATGCGCATGGCGGATCTGCTGGTGACGGCCTCGGCCGCGGCGACGAGGACGGCGATGTCGGCACGTTCGTCGACACCGAGTTCACCGCCCAGAAGGAGCCCCCTCGCCAGCGCCTCCGTGGCCGGCTCGACGACCGCCGCGGCGGTATGGGCGGCGGCCACCATTTCGCCGTAGGCGAGCAGGAGGTAGGGATCCCGGCCCGGTCGGTCCGCGTACCCGCCGTCGTCCGGGACCGTGACGGGCCAGGTACGCGGCGCGGCGCGGCTGAAGTCCCGCGCCTCGGCCAGGGCGCCCTCGGCGATGCCCAGGGCGACGTGGACGAGGGCGAGGCGCAGCGCCAGCGGGGCCAACGCGGCGAACGGCGAGAGGTCGTGCTCGTCCCGGGGGACGGTGCCGAGGATCTGGTCGGGGCGCACGGGGACGTTGGTGAAGCCGATGCTGCCGGCCGCGGTGAGCCGCTGGCCGAGCCGGTCGTGCGCCAGGTCGGCGGCTACGGCGGGATGCGCCGGGTCCACCAGCACCACCCGGGACTCGCCGGTTTCGGTGCAGAGCGCACCCAGTACCAGCCGGTCGGCGACGGTCACTCCGGCGGCGAAGGACTTGCGCCCGTTGAGGACGTACCCTGCCGCGGACGGGGTGACGGTGAGCTCCGGCCCGGTCTCCGTCTCCCTGTCCGTCCCCGGGACGTCGATGCCACCGCCCCAGAGCCACTGTTCCTCGGCCGCCCGGAGCTCCAGTGCGTCGGCTCGCTCCGGTGCGCCGAAGAATCGCGCACTCCACGACAGGGCGTGGTGACGGGCGAGCAGTTCCCCGATGGAGCTGTCGGCCGCGGCGATCTCCCGGATCACCCGGCACGCCGTCCGCCAGTCACTGCCGCGGTCCGGCGGGCCGGGCGGCAGCAGCAGCGCGGGCAGGCCGGCCTCGCGCAGCCGGGCGATCTCGTCGAAGGGCGGCTTGCCCGCCCGGTCGCGGGTGAGTGCGTCGACGGCGAGATCGTCCGCGAGTTCACGGGTGACGCGGGCCCACATCCCGTCCTTGGTCGAGTGGCCGGCCTGCGGGGCGGCGGAACGTGCTGCGGACTTCTTCGGCATGACGCCGGTTCACCGTCCTGTCGGGTCGGGTGGGCCGGTGGGCGCCGGCCGGGAAGAGGCGCGGAGCGGCGGTGGCCCGGCTCGGCGTTCGCACGTCCGCCGCCTCCCGTATTCCCTAGTTTTCCCACTGGATTGGTAGGGAATAAGGATGCTTCCGGACTCCCGCCGGGGCAAGGGGCGTTCAAGGGGTGGACACTCAGGGACCGGATTCCGGACGGCCGCCGGTAAGGCCGCGTCGGCCGACGCGGCTCGGCGAACCCTTAGGGGTTCGTCCAGGAGGCCGGGTCCTCCGTCAGCGCGGACACCCGGGTGGGCAGCTCGGCGGCGGCGACATCGGCCAGTGACACCCCGTCGAGGATCTCGCGGACATTGGCGCGCAGGGCAACCCACAGCGGCAGCAAGGACTCCGCCGGCCCGCTGTAGGACAACTCCGGCGGCCGCACGCCGCGAACCGACACCAGCGGTCCGTCCACGACGCGGATGACGTCCGCGATGCTGATGGCCTCCGCGGGCTTGGCCAGTCGGTAGCCGCCGTTGCCGCCGCGCTGGCTCAGGACGAGCCCGCCGCGGCGCATGTCGTTGAGGATGCCTTCGAGGAACTTGTGCGGAATGTCCTGAGCATCGGCAATGGCCTCCGCCTTGAGCGGGCCCGCGTCCTGGGCATCAGCGAGCTGCAGCGCGGCCCGCACCGCATAGTCCGCCCTGGCTGAAATCCGCATGTGCGCATTATCCCGCAGGGGAGCGGGGACGGGGCCTCCGGGCCCGCACGGGGTGGGCCGACCGGCTCTCCCAGGGCAACCCCCTCCCTGGCGAGAGCCGTCGGAGAGGCGTTCGGCGAGGTCCGCCGGCGCCCCCGGCACCCCGCACGCCGGGTCACACCGACGCACCACCCTTGACGCCGCCCACCGCCGCCTCGACACTCAGGGACGGGAACCCTAGTGAACGGGTGGGAAATCATGGGGCGTACGCCGCTGGACACCTACCGCGCCGTCTGCGCGGCCCAGCTGCTTCCCCTTCTCACCTCGCGCCGCCACATCGATCTGCTGCGCGTCTGCAGCGCGGCCAGTCCCCTCGGCTGAGACGGCGGCGGCTCCGGCCTCGCCCCGCTGTCCGCCCGTACGCGGCCCCGTCCCGTACGCTGCCCCGTCCCGTGTGCTCCCGCCGTGCGCCGTGCCGCACGGGGCGAGAGTCGGCATCCGCTCCGCCCACGGCCCGCCGAGGCCACTCGCCATGCCTGCTGCCGGGACTGCCGGGACTGCCGCACCGAGGCTTCCCCGTCCGTCCGTACGCCGCCTCATGCGTCCGCCCGTACACCCGCTCCGTACACCCACCGAACGCTGCCCCGTACATCCGTGCACCGGCCCGAGCCCAGGGAGTCCGCATGACCGCTACGCCTGCCACACCCCCCGCCGCCCCGTGGGCGCCCCGGACCGCCGAGCCGTCGCTCCGGGGCCGCATCGGCGGCGATGCGCGCAGCGGCCACTACGCGGTCGCGCACCGCTACCGACTGCACCTCTCGCTGTCCTGTCCGGACTGTCTGAGAATCGCCGTCACCCACAGCCTGCTGAACCTTGGTGAAACCCTCCCGGTGACACTCCTGCCGACCGTGCCCGACGGGCCGCACGGCGAGCACTCCGCGCTGCGGCCGCTGTACGAGGCGAGCTCGCACCAGCACCCCGGGCCGGCGGCGGCGCCCGTGCTCAGCGACGGGTGGACGGGGCGGATCGTCAGCGCACACGCCCCCGACATCCTGCGCGACCTGGCGGATCGGTTCGGCGGCGAGGGCCCCGAGCTGTATCCGTGTCACGCCCGGCACGACATCGGCGTGGTCGAAGGGCTCTGCGAGGACATCAACGAGGCCGCGCAGCGCGCCGGCCGACTCGGCACCGACAGCCCGGAGTACGAGGTCGCGCTGGACACCCTGTTCGGCGCGCTGGAGTCGCTGGAGCGACGACTGGCCGGCCGGGACCACCTGCTGGAGGGCACGCACGACGAACCCACCTTCGCCGACGTCCGGTTGTGGACGACGCTGGTGCAGCTGGACACCGTGCACCGCTGCCACCTGGACGCCGCGGCCGTGCACCGCATCGCCGACCACCGGCGGCTGTGGTCGTACGCCCGACGCCTCGCGGCCCTCCCCGCCTTCGGCTCCCACCTCGACCTGGAGGGCATCGCGCGCCGGCATCACGCCCGCTGCCGGGGGCACGAGGCGGCGGGCGCCGCGGTGCAGATCGTGGACTGGGCGGCGGCGCGGCGGCCCGGCCCCGTCACCCTCTGGCCTCGCTGACTCCGGAGGACGGCAGCTACGGCCCGCGCCCGCAACGCAGGAAGGGCGGCGCGGAGCGGCCCGGTCCGGCACCGCGGCTCACCGCCGTCCCAGCGGTGGGCGGCGGTGCCGGACCGGGCCGCTGTGCTCATGGGCCGCGCACTTCCGATCGCCCGACCGTCGGCGGCGGTTACGCGGAGTGTGCGGCAGGCGGTCGCTGTCACCCGCCGCACCGGCGACTGCGTGGATGCTCGGCGTCCGTGCAGGTCAGGGGCCGCGGTAAAGGCCGACTGTCGCAGACAAGGCCGCGTCGCCCGCCTTCGCCGCCCCGTCACGCTGCGGCGGCCTTCCGTCCCGCAGCGTCACCCGCTGCCCTCTCGGGATGCGCAGGCGGCGAGCCGGATCACTCTTGAGGTATGGGAGAGCACATCCGAATGCCCTGTTTTTCCCCATCGGTGCTCGCCCGAAGGTGCGCCGTGCCGGGCCGTTCGGCGCTGGGGCGTCGGCATGCGATGCCGTCGAGTTGAGGCGTTCGGACGTGGCACGGAACGGCCGCTCAGCCGTTGCCCGGACGGTAGGCCGCACGCCGATGAAGAGGTGATGCACGTATGAATGACGGCACCAAGGTCCTGCTCGCCGCTGCCCTGGCCGGCGGCTATGTTCTGGGCCGCACGAAGAAAGGGCGCTTCGCGCTGAGTGCGGCGACCTACCTCGCCGGACGCGAATTCGGCCTCCAGCCACGTCAGCTCGTGGCGGAGGGCATCCGCAGGCTTGCCGAGGTACCTCAGGTCACCGAGCTGGTCGACCAGCTGCGCGGGGAAGCGATGGACGTCGGCCGACAGGCTCTCGCTGCCGCCGCCAAGCGTCAGTTGGGGACGCTCGCCGACACACTCCACGACCGCACCCTCAAGCTCGGGGCCCTGGGGGAGGAGTCGGACGAGGAGGGCGAGGAAGGCGAGGAGCCGGAAGAGGAGTACGAGGAGGAGGACGAAGAGGAGGAGGAAGAGGAGCCGGAAGAGGAAGAGGAGGAGGAAGAAGAACCGGAGGAAGAGGAGCCCGAAGAGGGCGACATGGAGGAGGAGCCGGAGGAGGAAGAGCCGGAGGAGGAAGACGAAGAAGAGGAAGACGAAGAAGAGGAAGACGAGGAAGAAGAGGAAGCCGAGGAGGAGCCGAAGGCGCGCCCCCGGCGCCGTACTTCGCGGGCGTCCGCCAAGGCGCCACCTCCGGCGAGACGGGCCGGAAGGAAGCCGGCAGCGAAGAAGTCCGCCGCCACGGAGGAGAAGGCAGCGGGCGGAGGAAAGGCTGCGAAGAAGTCGGCTCCCGCCAAGAAGGCTCCGGCCAAGAGGACCGCCGCCACGAAGTCGGCCCCCGCCGGGAAGGCCGCCGCGAAGAAGACCGCGGGGAAGAGGGCGGCTCCGGCCAAGAAGGCAGCTGCGAAGAAGTCGGCTCCCGCCAAGAAGACCGCGGGGAAGAAGTCGGCTCCCACCAAGAAGACCGCTGCCAAGAAGACCGCTGCCAAGAAGTCGGCCCCGGCGAAGAAGTCGGCTCCGGCCAAGAAGGCTCCGGCCAAGAAGGCCACCGGCGGCAAGGCCCCGGCCAAGAAGACGGCCGCACAGAACAAAGCGGCGCCGTCGAGAAAGAAGGCAGCTTCGTCGAAGCGGACTGCCAAGAAGACATCATCGCGCGCCGCGCGCCGGAGGTAGCCGGTCATGGCCAAGACGGAACGAGAGAACGGCGACGCAGGCGAATCGGGCATGGACCGACTGCGTGGCGAACTCGGGAACTACGTGAACGCCTGGGTGGGGAACCTGGCCGAGAAGGCCGGCGACAAGCTGGGGGACGTGACGGGCCAGCTCACCGATGTCGCCGAGAACGGCGGATCGCTGGGCAAAATCGGAGCGAATCTCCTCCAGGGTGATTCCCCGGTCAAGGCCGCGATCACCGGTACGGCCTCCCAGGTCAAGGACAAGGTCGTCGGGAAGGCCAAGGAAGTCTTCGGTGGTGGCGGAAAGAAGAGCAAGGCGGGCGACACCAAGGTCACCAACATCATCGAAGTCCTCGACGTCGGTGTGCCGCTGCGTACCGCCTACGACTACTGGACGCAGTACGAGAAGTTCAGCGGCTTCACCAAGGGCGTGCGGAATGTGTCGCAGAGCGACGAGATGACCAGCGACTGGAAGGCCAAGGTCGGTCCGTCAACAAGGAGCTGGAAGGCGACCGTTCAGGAGCAGGTGCCCGACGAGCGCATCGTCTGGACGTCTGAGGGAGCCAAGGGGACGACCCGGGGCGCCGTCAGCTTCCACGAACTGGCACCCAATCTCACGCGCATCGTCCTGGTCGTCGAGTACTACGCGTCGGGTTTCTTCGAGAAGACCGGGAATCTATGGCGCGCCCAAGGCCGGCGTCTGCGGCTGGATTTCAAGCATTTCCAGCGCTACGTATCCCTCACCGACGAAGAGCCGGAGGGCTGGCGCGGGGAGATTCGCGACGGCGAGGTCGTACGGACACATGAGGAGGCCGTCGAGGACGAGGAAGCCGAGGACGAAGAGACCGAAGGCGAAGAGGGAGAGGACGAAGAGGACTACGACGAGGAGGAGGAAGGAGAAGGCGAGGAGGAGGACGACGAGGAATACGAGGACGGCGAGGCCGAGGGGCGTGACGGGGAGGACGGCGACGAAGAGGAGTACGACGAGGAGGAAGAGGAGTACGACGAAGACGAGGAATGAGTTCCTGACGGGACCCGTGCCGGCGCACCCCCGTCCCGACCCGAGTCGACCCTGCCCGGCACGCCCCGTCCTGACGTGACGAGCGCCTGGCGTCACGTCAGGAAGTGCGGCCGGACGGCACCACTGCCACCGGGCATCCCGACGTGTGCAGCGCCTCCCCGCTGACGGAGCCCAGCATCAGCCGCCGCAGGCCGCTGCGTCCGTGTGAGCCGACGACGAGCAAAGAGGCGTGCCGTGAGGCGTCCCGCAGGAGGGTGCCGGGACGGATGCGCTCGACGCGGGAGTGGACATGCACCCGAGGGAAGCGGGTGCGGCGTTCGGCGGTCTCGGCCTCCAGGATGAGGAGGGCCGACTCGTCGAGTGCCTGGTGGTCGGGTGCCACCAGTCCCGGGCCGGCGGGCAGCTCGCCGGGGTGGAAGGTCGCATGCAGGATCTCCAGGTGGGCGCCGCGCAGTTCGGCCTCGGTGAAGGCCAGGTCGAGGGCCTCCTCGGAGACGTCGGAGATGTCCACACCGGCCACGACACGGTTTTCAGGGTCCGCGGGCGTTTCTCCCGGGCGGATGACGAGGACCGGGCAGTCGGCATGGGCGGCGACCTCCCAGCTGACGGAGCCGAGGGGCAGGCGGGGGGAGCCGCCGGTTCCGCGGTGACCGAGCACGAGGGCGGCCGACCGTGACGAGCGGCGGAGGAGCTCTTCGGCTGCTCGGCCGGGTGCGGTCTCGGCGGTCACCGGCAGGTCGGGGAACTCCGACCGCACCAGCGCCACGAGCCCATCGAGGACGGATCCGCCCGTGGACGGACCGGATGTGTCCCCGTCGTCGGGCAACGTCCCCTCCGCTTCCGGACGGTCGGCGACATGAAGCAGGTGCAGCGGGCTGTGGTGGCGCCCGGCGTGCAGCGCCGCGTGCCGGACGAGTTCCCCTTGGTCGGGCCCCTCGCCGATCCCCACCAGGACGGGCCGGCCTGTTGTGGCGGTGTCGTTCATCGGGCTGCTCCTGACTCGTATCGGGTACGCCGGCGGGCCGGTTGGCCCGCCGGCTCTTCCTGGTACCCGGGGGATCGGGGGTTCAAGGCGGTGCAGATCGGCCGTTCGGCGACGCGGAGGAGGGGCGGAAGAGGGGCGGAAGAGGATGGATCTGGGTATGACGGGACGGGTGGGGGCGTCTGCGGAGCCATGTCCCGGTGCCTGGCGCGAGCTCCCGTGGGCGGGGGTGCCCGCGGAAGCCGGCAGATGGAAGCGGGGACACGCGGTGTGTTCGGCCGCTGACCCGGTGTGGGGCGTCGACCGCGCCGGTGAACGGGCGTGACCGGCATGGGCGCTGGACGCCGTGGCCGATCTTCGTCGACCGCCTTCCCTGGACGATGGCACCCCCCCCCGTGGACGGTGACCTCCGAACGCACGCGATTCCCTGCGAGCGGGACGTTTACTTGAATGTGACATTTTCGCGAACGGCGACGCAAGGCGCTGTGTGCGCGACTCGCGGCACGAGGCCCAGGGGGCGTGCCCGCGGGCGGACCATGACGGTTCGCCGCAGTGCCGGTCGGTCGGCGTGCGTGGGTGGTCAGGGGGTGGTCGCGGCTTGGCGAGGCGAGCAACCTGCCCGGGTTGCATGGATCTGCTGCCGTATATCATGTAATAGCGCACCTTGAGGGTGGCGCAGACCGCGTGTCGTCTCCGATTTCGGAGAGAGAGCATGGCCGCAGACGAAGAGGACGACACGGAGCAGGTGCGGCGTCCGTCCACCAAGAAGACAGCCAAAAGGACAGCCAAGAGGACAGCCGGGAAGACGGTCGGGAAGACCGCCGGGAAGGCCGTCAGGGCGCCCGACAGCGACCGGGACGCCGGCCCCACGAGTGAGGGCGGGGCGAAGCACACCGCCCGCCGCGTCGGGGCTCCGCGGGCCATGCGATACGCGTCCGAGCAGCTCCAGGAGCTGCTCGGACGGGCGCCCGAGTCCGTCTCCGCGGTCAAGCCGACCGCCGACGGCTGGCAGGCCGACGTGGAAGTCATGGAGCTGGAACGGGTCCCCCAGACCACCAGCGTGATGGCGACCTATCGCGTGACGCTGGACGCGGAGGGTGAACTGATGGCGTATGAGCGCACCCGCCGCTACACGCGAGGACAGATCGACCGGGGTGCCTGACGGGCCCGCAACGACAGAGAGTCGCCGATCGACGAGCGACCGATACGGCTTGCTCCGCCCAGGCAGGGTGAGCCGGCGAAGGGAGGCACCGTGACCGTGGTGCCGCAAGGCGGCGGAACCGTCTCCAGAGGTGGCGGAGGCGGCTCCGGAAATCTCTACGACATCCTCGATCTGATTCTGGACCGTGGCCTGGTCATCGACGTCTTCGTGCGGGTGTCGCTGGTGGGCATCGAGCTGCTCAAGATCGACGCCCGCATCGTTGTGGCGAGCGTCGACACCTACCTGCGCTTCGCCGAGGCGTGCAACCGCCTCGATCTGGAGTCGGGCGAGAAGGCCCCCGCCCAGCTGACGGACATCGTCGGCGAGGCCACCGAGAGTGGCGCCAAGGGCAAGTCCAAAGGAGCGTTGGAAGGGGCCAAGGAAGTGGTGTCCGACGCCCTCACCGGAGGGGGCAAGGACGACGAGGAGCACGAGGAACGGCACAAGGAGCCCGCGGAGAAGCGGGAACGGCCGGCCCGCAGGCCGGCCCGGCGCCGGAAGGAATGAGCTATGGCCGTGTACGTCTACTCCGTTGTCGCGTCCAGCCATCCGCAGCAACTGGACGACCTCGGCGGGGTCGGGGACCCGCCGACCGCCCTGCGCACGGTGCAGAGCCGAGAACTGTACGCAGTCGTCAGTGACGCTCCGGAGGGCCTGCGTCCCAAACGGCGGGACCTCGCCGCGCACCAGGCCGTCCAGGAGCGCCTGATGGCCGACGGCACCGTCCTGCCGCTGCAGTTCGGCTTCACCACCGAGGACGACGCCGCAGTGCGCGAGGTCCTGGACGAGCGGGCTGAGGAGTTCACCGAACGGCTGCAGGCACTCGAAGGGTGCGCCGAGTATCACCTCAAGGCGGCCCAGAACGAGGACACACTGCTGCGCCAGATCCTCCGCGAGTCGGACGAGGCACGCGAGCTCAACGACCGCATCAGGAACGGCGACGAAAGTCCGCAACTGCCGCTCGCCCTCGGTGAACTGCTCGCACAGGAGGTGCAGCTGCGCAACGACCGGCTGGCCGCGGGCGTCGTCGACGTCCTGCGTGAGTTCGCGCGGGAGGAGCGCTCGTCGAAGCCGGGTGGGGACGATTTCGTGAACGTGTCCTTCCTGGTCGACCGGGACCAGGAGGCGAAGTTCCTCGCCGCCGAGCGGGACATCGCCGCGGAACTGGGCGAGGCTTGCGACCTTCGCCTGCGTGGTCCCCTGCCCGCCTACAGCTTCGTCTGAGGAGCACCTCATGGGCCTACTGACACAGATCACCACCTTCCCGCTGGCACCGGTGCGCGGCATCACCTGGGTCGTGGGGCGCGTCCTGGAAGCCGCGGAGAACGAGTACTACGACCCCGAGCCCGTCGAGCGGGAGCTGGCCGAGCTGGAGCGGGCGCTGCTGGCGGGGGAGATCGACGAGGAGACGTTCGACCGGCGAGAGGACGAACTGCTCGACCGGCTGGACGAGATCCGCGCCCACCTCCAGGGCATCGACAACGACAACCCCGGCGCATGAGCGTGCGAGCAGGGCACGGCGGCCCGCCCGGCACTGCCGCCGGCCCGCCGCGGCACCAGGGAGCAGAGGCGGAACGGCCGTGAACGAACCCGTCGCCAGGAAGCTGGGCGACTACCAGTCCAGGTCCACCACCCCGTACGGGCAGGGTTCCTCGGCCAACCTCGCCGACATCCTGGAGCGCGTCCTGGACAAAGGCATCGTCATCGCCGGTGACATCCAGATCAACCTCCTGGACATCGAACTGCTCACCATCAAGCTGCGCTTGCTGATCGCGTCGGTGGACAAGGCGAAGGAGATGGGCATCGACTGGTGGGAGCACGATCCCGCACTGTCCTCCCGTGCCCGCGAGGACCCTTCGCTGGCCGAGGAGAACGAACGGCTCCGGGCCGAGATCGAGTCGCTGCGCGAGGGCGGGGGCGAACTGCCGCCGGCCGAGGAGGACGCGGACGGCCGCCGGGCCGCCCCCGGCCGCACGGCGCGCGGCAAACGCTCCGAGCCGGCCCCGCGCAGCAAACGCTCCGCTTCGGCCCCCCGCAGCAAGAGGCGGGAAGAGTGATGACCGAGTCCATCACCTATGTGTACGGCGCGGTCCGGGACGCCGACGGACTGTTGGCGGAGGAGCTGTCCGGGCTCCGCGGGGTGGCCGGTACGCCGGTGCATCTGGTGCGCGCGGAACACGGCGGGGAGGTGGTGGCGGCCGTGAGCCCGGTGCCGGCGCAGGACTTCCAGGAGGCAGCGCTGAAGGCTCACCTGGAGGACCTGGACTGGCTGGAGTCGGTGGCCCGTGCCCATCACGGGGTGATCGAGGCGCTGGCCGCCCGCACCACGGTGCTGCCCCTGCGGCTCGCGACGGTCTACCTGGACGACGACCGGGTACGGAGCATGCTCGATGCCCGCCGGGAGGCGTTCGCGGAGCGTCTGGCCGAACTGGCCGCGCACGAAGAGTGGGGCGTCAAGATCTACGTGGAGAAGCCGGCGGAGCCGGGGGGCGGACCGGTGGCGGCCCCGGAACCGGATCTCAGCCCCGGCCGCTCCTACCTCAGCCGACGCAGAACGCAACGGCATGCGCGCGAGGACGCATACCGGGACGCCGAACGGGCCGCCGCCCGTGTCGAGGAGGCGGCGCGCGCCCACGCCGTCGACCGGGTCCGCCACCGGCCGCAGCAGGGCGAACTCGCCCGCGGCCCCGGAGAGAACATCGTCAACGACGCCTACCTCGTGCCGCTCGGGCATGCGGAGCGCTTCCGCACCGACGTCACCCGGGCCGCCGAAGGGCTCGCCGGGGTACGCGTGGACGTCACCGGCCCCTGGGCCCCGTACTCCTTCGCCGGGCCCTCCGAGGCCGGGCCCTCCGAGGCCGGGCCGTCGAAGCGAGCCACGTCATGAGCGCGGGGGAGAGATCACCGGTGCCGGAGCGCACTCTGCCGGAGGGGCCGCTGCCGGAGGGCCCGCTGCCGGACCGGCAGATAGCGCTGATCGACCTCCTGGACCGCCTGCTCACCGGCGGCGTGGTCCTCACCGGGGACGTCGTGCTGTCCATCGCCGACATCGACCTCGTGCGCATCTCCCTGCGCGCCCTCATCGTCTCCGTCACCGAACAGAACCTCTCGCCCTGGCAGGACCGGGCCACCACGCCGACGGGACGGTCCTGACGGTGGCCCCCGAGGACGGCCCCCCGGCCGACCGGTTCCAGGACGTCGCCGACGCCGCCACCCGCGCCGTCCGGCGGCTGCCCGCGGACCCCCGCAGCGCGCCGCCCCGGGATGCCGCCGCGCCGCGTACCGCGGCACAGCGGATCAACACCGACCCGGACACCGTGGAGCGGGATCTCATCAAGCTCGTCCTCACCGTCGTCGAGCTGCTGCGCCAGCTCATGGAACGCCAGGCGCTCCACCGGGTCGACGCCGGAGACCTCACCGAGGAACAGGAGGAACGCCTGGGCACCACGCTCATGATTCTCCACCGCCGGATGATCGAACTCTGCGCCCGTTACGACCTTTCCCTGGACGACCTCAATCTGGATCTGGGCCCGCTGGGGACCCTGCTGCCGCCGCCCGACTGAGGATTTCCCGCCTGCGGTGCCCGAGGTGCAACAATTCAATTGACGAACGCGTGACCCGGGACCTGCGCCCGGGCATCCGATGGGGAGAATCCCACCGGCTCGACCGAGCCCCGAAGGAGCACGACATGGGCATCGGAAGAAAGACCAAGAACTTCGGAGAAATCGCCGGGGGAAAGACCAAGGAATCCACCGGAAAGGCCGTCGGCAACGAAAGCATGGAGATGAAGGGCAAAGCCGAAAAGGTCATGGGCATGCTGAAGCATGCCGCAGAGAAGGCCAAGGACACCTTCAAGCACTGATCCCCGGAAACGCCGGCGCCCGGGTCCCCCCGCCCGGGCGCCGACACGGCCCCCCGGGACCGGCACGGCACCCTCCGGGCCCGGCACCTGAACGGACCGCTCCGCCGCGTTCCCCCGAACTCCGTTGTCGAACGGGATGCTTGAGGCGGCGGAGCCAGCCGCACACCCACCGGGGGACCCATGGCCGGCAATGACGATCCGACGCGTTTCCGGGCCGCGTACGACGCCGTCCTCGACCGCTGGCCGGGACCCGTCGACCGGCTGGACCTCACCTCGGCATACGGCACGACCAGGGTGACCGCATACGGTCCCGAGGGCGGGGAACCGCTGGTGCTGCTGCACGGCGGCGGCGGCGCCACCTCGACGGTGTGGTTCGCCAACGCGGCCGGGCCGGGCCGCACGCGGCGGATCTACGCCGTCGACCGGATCGGCGAGGCGGGCCGCAGCGTCCGCGGCGACCGGCCGCTCCGGTCCACCGACGACCTGCACGCCTGGTTGGACGGCGTCCTCGACGACCTGGGCCTGGACCGCCCTGATCTGTGCGGGCACTCGTACGGCGGCTGGATCGCCCTCACCCATGCTCTGCGCGCACCGCGGCGGGTCCGCAAGCTCGTCCTCCTCGATCCCACGCAGTGCTTCGCCGGGCTCCGGCCGGGCTACCTCCTGCGCGCCCTCCCGCTGCTCGTGCGGCCCACGGCGGAGCGCGCCCGTGCCTTCCTCGCCTGGGAGACCCGCGGCACCGAAATCGATCCCACCTGGAGGGAACTGTACGGACGTGCCGCCGATTCCCGCACGCCAGGGTCGTCGTGGCGAAACGCCCGCGCCCTGAAGAGCTGCGGGCGTCCACCGTGCCGATGCTGGTGCTGCTCGCGGGGGACAGCCCGGGCGCACGACAGCCGGCGCGTCCAGGCCGCGGTGAGCCGCCACCTGCCACGCGCCGATACCGCTGTCCTTGCGGGCCTCTCACACCACGCCATGCCCTTTGTCCGAGCCGCCGAACTCGACCACCGCATTCTGGAGTTCCTGGTGAATTCGTGACAACCGGCGGCGGACCTTGCGGGGGATCATCCGGCTAGTAGTAATGCTTTCGCCCGAAGACCGCATGCCCCATGGAGCCGAGCACCCAGAAGATCACGCCGAGAACGGCGAGCACGATGCCGATCGTCCACAAGATGGCAATGCCCGTCAGGAACCCGATGACAAGAAGAATGATCCCGAGAACTATCACGGTACGCTCCGATCTCGGAAATGCGTTTCTCCTCTCACTCTGATCCCCTTCCAGGGAGACGGCAACCGCTGGCGGGGGCGGGCGCAACGGCATGTGCCGGGTGAAACTGCCCCCTTCGCCGCACCCGCCGACCGTGCACGGAGAGCGCCGCCCCTACTCCGCTGCATCCGCCGTATCCGGCCGGCCGCCGGGGCGGTCCGCGGCCGCCGGTTCCGCGGTCGGGTCGCTCGTCGGTCCGCCGTGGGTGTCCAGATACCAGCGGCCCCACGCATCCAGCTGCCCCGCGATGGCGTCGAGGCTGCGGCCGGTCTCGGTCAGCGCGTACTCGACCCGGGGCGGCACCTCGCGGTAGACGGTGCGCTCGACCAGCCCGTCGGCCTCCAGCTCGCGCAGCTGGCGGGTCAGCATCCGCTGAGTGATGCGTGGCAGACCGCGCTTCAGCTCACTGAACCGGTGGGTCCCGACCAGGAGGTGCTTGAGGATCGCCAGCTTCCAACGGCCACCGAGAACCTCCATGGCGGCCTCGATCGCACAGTAGTCAGGCATGGCACCGACGTTGCTCCGCATGCGAGACAACCCCCATTGGTATACGGATTGGCACTATGGCACATGAATGACCGTACTTGTCCCGACGGTATTCAGGGCATGAGAGTTCTTCCATGAACCACAGTGCAACGCCGTGCCGTGAACTGCCGTGCCGTGAACTGCCGTGCCGTGAACTGCCGCACCGTGACGCCTCGTTACGGGTGCTCCCACCCTCGACCGAAAGGACCGCGAAGCAGCGCTGGCTGGTCCTGGCCGTGGTCTCCAGCAGCCTTCTGCTGTGCGGGATCGACCTGACGGTGCTCCACGCGGTGGTCCCCGACATGAGCCGCGAGCTGCACCCCAGCGGCACCCAGCTGCTGTGGATCGTGGACGTCTACTCGCTCAGCCTCGCCTCGCTCCTGGTGACCTGCGGAACGCTGGGCGACCGGATCGGGCGCAAGAAGATGGTCCTCGGCGGCTTCGCGCTGTTCGGAGCGGCCTCCGCCGCCGCCGGCTTCTCCTCGTCCACCCCGCAGCTGATCGCGTCGCGCGTGGTGTTGGGTATCGGCGCCGCGATGATCATGGCCTCCACCGTGGCGATCATCCGCGTCGTGTTCACCGACGACCGCGAGCGGGCCGTCGCGATCGGTGTCTGGACGGCCGCGCACAGCGTGGGCGCGACCCTCGGCCCGCTGGTGGGCGGGCTGGTCGCCGAGCGGTGGGGCTGGGGGGCCGCCTTCCTCATCAACGTACCCATCGCCCTGGCCATCCTTGTGGTCGGCACCCGCGTCATCCCCGAATCGCGCAACCCCCGCCCCCGGCAGTGGGACCTCGCCGGTGTGGCGCTGTCCGTCACGGGCCTGGCCGGCGTGGTCTTCGCGCTCAAACAGGGCGCCGAGCACGCCGGCGTCAGCACGGCGATCGTCCTCACCGCGGTGGGTGGCGCGGCCCTGCTCCACCTCTTCGTCCGTCGCCAACGCCGGCTCGCCGAACCACTGCTGGACTTCTCGCTCTTCGCCGACCGCCGATTCTCCACCGCCACCGTGTGCGTCATCGGCTGCTTCGGCAGCTATGTCGCGCTGCTGTTCTTCCTCACCCAGTGGCTGCAACAGGTGGGCGGCTTCTCACCGGTCCGTGCGGGTCTGGCCCTGATGCCGCTCGCCGCGGCCAACGCCGTCGGCGCCACGACCGCGCCCTGGGTCTCGGCCCGGTGGGGCAACCGGTGGGCGCTGACCGGTGCGCTGGGCATCTTCGCGACGGCCATGGCGCTCCTGGCGCTGGTGGGCGACACCGGGGCGTTGGCCGTGCTCGTCGCCCCCCTCGTGACCGCCGGGTACGGAGCGGGGATCGTGATGACCCTGGGCGCGGACTCCATCATGGCCGCGGCCGACCCGGACCGCTCGGGCGAGGCCGCCGCCATTCAGGAGACCTCCTTCGAACTCGGCGCCGGACTCGGCGTCGCGGTCCTCGGCGCTGTGCTGATCGCCGGCTACCGGCTCGCCCTGCCCGCCACCCCCGGCCTGGGCGCGGCGGACCGCAACGCCGTTGAGGAGTCGTTCTCCTCCGCCGAGACGGTCGCCGGCAGACTGGACACCCCGGCCGCCGCCCAGGTATGCGACGCGGCCAGAACCGCCTACGACCGTGGCTTCACCGCCGTCGCCGTCTGCGCCGCGGTGGTCCTGGTCGGCACGGCGATCCTGGCGGCCACGCTGCTGCGGCCGCGTTCCACCGACAGCCAGGACCGCTGACGGCCCGGCGCCGCTCACCGTTCCTCGCTCGCACCGCGACGGCCGGTGCGCACCGCGTGCGTCGACTGCGGTCGGCGTGATTCAGGCCCCGGAGTTCTCAGCCCGTGCGACCTGCTTGCGGTAGAGGGCGATGGCCTGCTCCGGCGGATAGTTGGGGACGGTGGAGATCTTCCCGCTGTCCTTCGCCACCACGAAGCTGCTGCCGCCGGGCGGCGCGGGCACCGGCCGGCCGTTCCGGTCGACGGGCTTGGCGAATGTCGCGTACACCAGATATCCCAGGTCGAATTCCTGGACGTGCAGGGGGGCGGGAGTGCCGTCGAAGGAGCGGGGCTCGCCGAATTGCCGGCGAACCGACTCCAGCGCCTCGTCGGGGCTCGAGGGCACAGCCACCGAATCCGCCGGAGAGTTGTGGTCCGAAGTCATGGAAACTCCTTCGTCTTACGTCATTGCCTGTGCAACCGCACAGAAACGGTGAATCACGCGCCGTCTGTGGCGTTGACCGTACTCCACCGGCGGGCCCGGCGTGCCTGCGATCCGCTCGGCTAGGGTCGTTCTTATGAATGAGGACATCGCCGCGCTGGTCCGACTACTCGCCGCCGGAGACGACGACAGGGAGACGAGGGACCGGCTGGTCGCCCTCGGGGCCCCCGTCGTGCCGCATCTGCTGCCGCTGATCCGAGACCCGGAAGGGCCGAGTGCCCCCTCCGCGGAATCGTGCCTGGAACGCCTCGGTACCGCGGCGATCGAGCAGCTGAGAGCGGTGCGCGACGGAGGCCCGGGCGAGTTGCGGGCAGCCGCCCTGCGCATGCTGGCGGAGCTCGGTGGCGGCGATGCCCTGAGCGCCGCGGAACGGGCGGCCGTCGAACGGCTGGTACGGATCAAGCTGCCGGACGAGCAGCCCGGTGACCTGCCGGACGATCTCTGGGTCGCGGTGCCCCGGGCGGAAGCGGCCGATATCGTCCGGGCATTGGAACTGCACGACGCGCGCCCCGTGACGACTGCGCTGGGAATCTCCGCAGCCGTCCGCCACGAGAATTCGGTGAACGAGACCGCCGAGGACGGGACCGAGGCGACGACATACCGCGTTTTCATCACCCCCGAATGTGAAGGCTGGCGGCTCGTCTACGGCACCGACTACCTCAACGACAACTGGTCGGAAGTCATCACCAAGCTCAGCACGCAGTGCGGCGAAGCGCATTTCTACGCGGTCGACGACTACAACGGCGCGCAGGTGTGGTGGGTCTCCGAGAACGGGCAGGACAAGCGCGCGTACCGCACGTACGGCGACCCCGAATGGATCGGCGAACCGCTGGAGTTCGAGCGGAGCCTGATGCAGGACGAGGACGACGACATGTACGACCCGGAGGACGCCGAGGAATACGCCGAGGGCGTTCGCGACCCGCATGAGGCCGCTTCCTATCTCTCCGTCCAGCCGACGACGGTCGAGGTACTCGACACCGTGGGCCACGGCTGGCTCGCCGTGACCGGCCCGGACGCCGACCACGGTCGGTTCCGGGGTGCGCTCGCGATCTGAGCCGGGACGGGGCCGGAGCGCGGTGCCGCCGCGACAGGGCGGCGGCACCGCTCCGGCCGACCGGTCACATCAGGCTCGGCTGGATCTTCCGCCAGGTCGACTCCAAGTGGTCGAAATGCCGGTCCATTTCCCGGGCGATGGCCCTCTTCTCGGGCGTGGTCGCGTCGTCCTTGAGTTTCTTGTAGTCGCGCTCGATGGCCTTCTTGAGCTCTTCACGGGCCTTGTCGTCGGTGAGGTTCCCGGCCGCCGCGACCTGCTTCGCCTTCCAATCGGCCGTCCTGCCCTGGCGGTCGTTGATCGACTCCACGAGGTCCCGTTTCACGTCGGCCGCCGACATCTTGTCGACGTTCTTCTTCTCCACCTGCTTCTGGCTGTCGAGCTGCTTCTTCGCCTTGTCGTCGGCCGGGTCGGTGCGATACGTCGTGCTGTAGTAGACCTTCGTGTCGTCGAGTGTCTTGCCTCGCAGCACCGTTGAGCACTTCGCGTGCCCTCGCCCGTTTCCGCAGGGCTCACGTTCCGTGTAGACCGCCTTGGGCGTGTACTTGGTGTCGCCCTGGTTGACACGGTTCAGCCAATCGGCCAGGTGCTTTTCCGAATGCCGGCCCGAAACGAACTTCTCGCCCACCGGGACCGAGGAATCGGTGACGTAGTGCGTCTCCCGCGCGGGCGGCGGGCCCTCGACCTCCAGCACCGCGTAATTGCGTTCGGTGAGGTCCGGTGCGTTGTCCTTCAGGCTGTCCGGATGGCTGTCCGGGTTCTCCAGGTCCTGGAGGAACTTGTCGCTGCTCTGGCGGTGCCCGCGGACACCCAGCGATTCGACCGAGTCCTTGGCAACGCTGTCCTTGGTCTCCGGCTTGGGGTCGCCCTCGTCCTTGTTGCGGTACGGCTTGTCGATGTTCTCCGGATTCTTGCCCACGCCGTGCTGTTCGTGGAACCCGACGCTGAGCCGGGCCAGGGATGTCACGACGGCCAGTTGCTCGCCGTGGTCCATGTCCTTGAATCCGGGAAGTCGGTTCTCCAGGTCCTTCTTGGTGAAGGCACGTGGCCCATTGCCCGCGTCGGGAGAGGAGGGCAGCGCATGGCCGGTGGAGGCCCGCAGCGTGTTCGCCAGACTCCCGTCGTCAGCCCAACGGTCCAGGTGGTCGCGGACGTTGTCGAGCGGGATGCGGTGCACGGGCCGGTCCCGGCGGAGCTGTGCCTGGAGCTTGTCCGGTGAGAGTCCGTACTCCTTGGATCCGTCGCCTTCCGCGTCGAGAGTGGTCTTCCCCTCCTTCTCCTGGGCGGTCGTGTCGCTGTCGCCACGGTCGTGCGGGTCGGAGTACGGCTCCTTGTCGACGTCCATCGCACTGTCGTCGTGCTCCGGCGGCGAATCGCTGATCTTCATCGCGGCGAACTGGTGGTGATCCGGGTCGGTCCGCTTCTTCTTGTCCGTGGTGCTGGACTCGGCGTTGGCGTTGTCCGGGTCGGCCGGCGGCCCGCCGGCCTTCCGCTTACCGCCGGGAGCCTCCGGAATCGGCGACTTGGGACGCGCCCCGGGTGGCGTGTGCTGCGGCCGGCTGTCGGGGGTGGGAAGCGTGGCATCGGGCCGCCCCGAGGTCGGACGGCCCGCACCGTCGGGATCACCCTCGCGCCGCGGGGCGTCACCGGGAGTCCGGGACCTGTCACCCGGGTCGGCCTGGCCCTGGTTGCCGTCCGGCCGTGGCGGCCCGCCCACCGGCCCGTTGGCGGGCGTGTCGGAGGCCAGCGAGGTGGACTCGTCGTGGTCCGGGCGCGGAGGGGCGTCGGATCCCTCCGGTCGGGAGGCGTCCGGCGAGTCCGGCGTACCGGACGCGGTCGTCGCGGTATCGGACGGGTCGCCATCGGGCTTGCCGTGGTCGCCGGTCGCCTCGCTCGGACCGTCGTCCGGCGACTCCTTGCCCGGGTCGCTCGCGTTCGCGGTGGTGTCGCTGTCGCCAGGTGACGGGTCGGACGGTGTCGGGTCGGACGGTGACTGGTCCTGAGGTGAGTGGTCCTGAGGTGAGTGGTCCGAGGGTGATTGATCGGACGGAGCCTGGGGGGATGGTGACTGGTCGGAAGGCGCGCTGTCCGTCGGCGTGTGGTCCGCCTGCTTGCCGTCCCCCTGCGGGGTGTCCGCCTGCGGGGTGTCGGGTGAATCCGGTGTCTGCTGCGTTTCCGGTGAGTGCTGTGTCGGGTCGGAGGGCGATCCGGAAGCCGGGTCGGAGTGCGGCGCGTCGTGGGCTTGGGAACCGTGGTCCTGCGCGGCGTCCGAAGGTGCGGAAGAGGACGACTCGGCTTCCGGGTCGCCGGAGTGGTTCGATGCCGTGGAGGAGCCGTCGTCCGTCGTGGACGAGTCGTTGTCCGACGCGTGGGAGCCGTCGTCGGCCGTGGACGAGTCGTTGTCCGACGCGTGGGAGTCGTTGTCCGCCGTGTCGGAGTCGTCATTCGACGTGTGGGAGTCGGAGTCCGCATCCGGAGCGGGGTACAGCGGATTCCGGTCGGCATCCATCGGAATGTAGAAGACATCGGTGGCGCCGTCGGTGTTGATGGGCTGATCGCTCACCTCCCCGCTCTGGGTGTCCACCCACACGACCTTGCCGTTGTGGTTGACGGCGTTGAACGCGTGGCCACCGCCCCCGGCCCAGTTGACCTGCACGATCGCCGAGGAGCCCGGACCGGCGTTCAGCAGGTCCTGGGCGATGGCGGCGTGGCCGTCGGGGCTGGTGCCGGCGTACGAGTGCGGCGCACCCGTCCAGTCGATGATGTTCTCGTTGGCGTTCGTCTCCGGCGACCAGCGGTCCGGGCTCCCGTCCGGATTGAGGTCCGGCGTCCGAGGCGCGGAGACCTGTGGGTTTCCGTACCAGGTCTCGAGGAACGAACGGCTGCAGTCCGCGCAGTTGTTGGAGCGGCCGGGCACGTCCGTACCGCCGTCGTTCTGGATCTGGCTCCAGTCCCCGGACGGGTCGGGGAAGCGCTGCGGAGTGCCGTCGTCGTTCCGTGGGACGGCGTTCTCCAGTGCCTGCTGGTCCGCGGTGTCGGGCGGCAGCAGGCCACCGGGAGCCTCCTGGATGCCGGCCCGGACCTCGTCGAGGCTGGGCCGGTCGTCGTGCGCGTCGGGCTCGGTGTCGGACTGCGCGTCGGGGTCGGACTCCGCGTCGGGGTCGGACTGCGCGTCGGTGTCCGTGTCGGCATCCGTGTCCGACGAGCCGTCGTCGCCGGGCTGGTCGGACGTGTCGGACGTCGCGTCGTCGTCCTTGGAGTCGTCGGACTGGCTGTCGTCGGACTGGTCGTCGTGCTGGTTGTCGTCCTGCTGGGTGGAGTCGGCGCTCTCGGAGTCGGGGTCGGAGTCGGAGTCGTGCGATTCCGGCTGCTGCTCCGGGCCCGGGTTGTCGGGAGCCTGGTTCTGGGGGTCGTTCTGATCCTTGTCCGGAGCGGAATCCTCGTCCGGTGCCGGTTCGTTGACGGAGTCCGGCTCGCCGTCGGGCTTCTGCGCGGAGTCCGGCGTGTTCTGGTCATCGGGGCCGGCGTCGGGCTGGTCGGCCGGGTGACCGGCCTCCGGCGTATCCGTGCCGTGATCAGGAGCGGGCGGTGTGCCGTCGTTCGGCGGCGCCGTCTGCACCGGGGGGCTCTGCTCGGGGGTGTCCTGATCCGGCGTGTCCTGGTCCGGAGTGCTCTGGTCCGGAGTGCTCTGGTCCGGAGTGTTCTGCTTCGGCGTGTGCTGGTCGGGGCCGTCGTGCTCCGGCCCGTTGCTGGGCGGCGTCTGAGGCTGATGCGGGGGCGAGTCGTCGCCGCGCGGTTGCTCGGCCCGAGGCTGCGTGGGGCGCGGCGGTTCCGCGCGCGGCGGCGTGGGCCTCGGACGCGACGCCTGGTCGGGCGCGCCGGACCGCTGACGCGGGGACGCGCCGCGCGACTCCCCGGAGGGGACGGTCCGGGGATCTCCGGCGGGGTTGGCGTGGGGCGTTGTGCCGCTGCCGGTCGGTGCCGAACGCGGGGGCGCGGCGGCGGGCGCAGCACCGGCGGGGGCACTCGGGGTGGGCATGGGGCCGCCGCCCATCGCCATGCCGGGCTGCGGGGACTGTGCGCCGGATGCCGTGGAAGGGGCGGACGAACCGGACGAGTCGCCGTGGCCCGGGGCCTGCTGCGGGACGGCCGTAGGGGGCGGCGGTGCCAGGGTCGCGCTCTCCGTGTGCACGGTGGTGGAGGCTTCGTCGTCCGGCCGCCCGGGAGCGTGCTGCTGCGGCGACCCGTACGAGGTCGGAGCGGAGTGTCCGGCGGAAGGAGCGCCCTGGGGCATGGCGCCCTGGGGCATGGCGCCGCGGCCGCCTCCGGTGGCGCCGTTGTCGTGGTCGTTCGGCGGCGTCGAGTGGTCGGGGCCCGGTCCGGCGGCCGGGGCATTGTCCGGCGCGGGCGACGGCGAGGGAACGCTCGCGTGGGACTGGTTCCCCGAGTCCGGGGAGGGCGAGGACGAGGGAGAGGGGTCGGGAGACGGCGAGGACGAGGGAGAGGGGTCCGGAGACGAGGGTGAGGGGTCCGGAGACGAGGACGAGGGGTCCGGAGACGAGGACGAGGGCGAGGGATCCGACGACCGGCTGGTGTCGGGGCCAGGGTCACTGGTCGTGGTGTGGTGCTCCGACGTGGTGACAGCGGGGCCGTCCGCGTGGGCGGGGGTGGGCGAGGCATCGCTGTCCGGTCGCCCCCCGGCGTCCGGCGCGGGCGAGCCGTGGTCCGGCGCCGAGTTGGGCGAGCTGTCCGGCCCGCCGGCTTCGGGGGCGGGGGAGCGGTCCGGGGTCGGCGAGGCGTCCGGGGTGCTGCCCGAGTCGGGAGAGGGGCTCGAATCCGGGGACGCGGTGGGGGTGGACGAGGAAGGCGAGGGGCCGGTCGACGAGTCGGGGGACGAGTCGGCCGATGGGGCGCCGTCACCGTGCGTTTCGCGGTAGCCCGCGTCGAACGGCGTCAGCCCGCTCGGGGCAGACGAGGAGTGGGAGGGAGTGGACGAGCTGCCGCCGTCCGGAGACTGTCCGGGCCCGGCCACCGAACTCGTATCGCCCGGTGTCGAATTCGTCGATGCCGAGTTCGTCGATGTCGAGGGGGCGCCGTCGGAGGTGCTACCGCCGGAAGGGCCGCTGTGCGAGGGGCCACCGCCGGTCGAGCCGCGGTCGCCCGTGCCGCCCGTGGACGACGAGCCACCCGATGGAGAGCCGGACGTACCCGACGACGAGGAGTCGTTCGACGACGAAGAATCGCCCGACGACGAGGAATTGCTCGACGAGGAGTCGTTCGACGTCGACTCGGTGCTGGGATTCCCCCTGTCCGAATTGCCGCTGGTTTCGTTCCCACCACCGGAATCCGATCCGGATTCATGTCCGGAGCTCTCGCCGTTGTTGTGGCCGGCGGCCGACTCCAGCCCGTTCCGCGCGTGGTGCCCGGCCTTGGCGCCCGCACCGTCCCGCAGCGCCTCGGTGAACGTCTGCCCGGAGTTCTTGAGCGCGTTGACGCCCTCTTCGGCGCCCTTCTTCACCGTGCGGTTGACGTCGAAGCCGTTCTGGGCGTCGAAGTTCATGTTCACGGACTGCGCGATGACGTCCGAGATCATGGCCTGGAGCGCCGAGACCGCGGGCTCCTTCGCCGTCTCCAGTGCCGCGTCGAGAAGCTGCTTCGCGGCTTCCTTGATGAGTTTGCGGACGATCAGCCGGGTCGCTCCCGTTGCGGCCGCGGCTCCGATCTCGGACAGTCCGAAGGTGAAGGGCGCCGCCGCTTGGGCCGCGATGATTTCCGCCGCGAGGATCGCCAACTGGGCGATCACCGCGACTTTCATACCGATGACGAGCCCGGCCGCGGCGTCCAGGGCGATGGCGATGGCGTCCGCGGCGTTGCGGGCGTCGTCCAGATAACCGGACCCGCCGGCGAACTTGTCCCAGGTGGTCTGGAAACCATCGATGGAGTCACCGGTGTTGGCCGACAGGACGTTGCCGGCCGACTTGACGCCCTGATGTTGGAGACCCTCCACGCCGGCCGAGAAATCCCGCCACTTCTGGGCGGAATCCATCAACTTGTCCTCGTCGGCCGTGGGCCAGTTGAACCCCAGCATTTCAAGGACCCACTCAAGTGCGTCCGGCAGCATCAGCGACACGGCTGCGTTCCCCCAGCTGGCTTTGGTTCGTGGATGACGGAATCGAGGACACCGGGACCCCTGGAATCAGTGGCCGAGGGGCGTGGTCGGTGACCGGTCGGTGGTGGAGCGGCCGCGGCTCGCGGCTAGACGTTCGGGCTCTTGAAGCGGGCGAGCACCTGACTGTCCGCCTCGGCGTTCGCGATGTGCTGCTTCAGCATGGAGTCGTTGAAGTTCTCGTCGGCCTCGTGGTTCTTGGCCATGTTGTTCAACCCGCCGCCGATCTCCTGGAGCTTGGCGGCGAGATGGCCCATCGACTCGTACATGCCGTCCCGCAGACCCTCGTAGACGACACCGAACTTCTCCCCGAGGTCGTCGTCCCCCCACGGCGGCGTGTCCTGGCCCTCCAGGGCCGTCAGACCGCTTTGCAGCGTATCGACCAACTTCTGGTAATCCTTGCCGATTCGGTCGAAATCTCCGCCGCCCGTACGGAGCGACTGGATGTCGGCCTTGAGTCCGTCTCCCACCAAGGTGCCCTTCGCTTGGATCCCGCCATGACCGCGCAGATGCTGATTGATACCGATCGGTACTGAAAATTTTAACCACCAGACCTGACATGTCCTCAAGCTGGTGTTTGCTACGGCTTCGTTACAACCTGCGGTGCCGCCTGTGGTGAAGACGTGAAGGGGCGGGGTTCGCCGCTGTGGTCGGGCGCCCCGGCCGGCCACGCCGGATGCTCGGCGAGGCCGACGGCGGTACGGGGGAAGTCCACACAACATGCCGCAGAGTACGTGATGTCCGTGGTGTGGTGGCGTGGAACGTATCGAAAGCCGCATGCCGACGCCACGAGAGGGCCATGAACCGGGTGAGCGGAGATGCGTCCGCTTCTCCTCCCGGCGGTGGCGGTGGCGGTGGAGGTGGAGGTGGAGGTGGCAGCGGCGGTGGTCGTCGTCGCGTTCACGCCGCCGGGCGTTCATATCGCCGGCAGGAAGTCGTCACGGCGGATCGGAATGCCGACCGACCGGATCCGGTTCCGGCCGACATGACTGCCGGAACGCGCCCTCGGCGCCAAGCTCCTGACCGAGGCGGGCTTCGGTGTGCGGTTCGAGCGGCCCATCTCCCGGCCGTGTGAACTCCTCACCGTCCTGGGTCAGTTGACAGGATCCGGTGCCGCCGACTGCCACGGCGAACTGCTCACCGCGGCCACCCCGATGCCCGCGCGGGTGCCGGGTGCCGGGTGCCGAGGCCGGGGCCGGGGTGCCGCTGACCGTTGGGGACGGAGGTCGCGGGGGACGCCGACCGCCGTCGGACCTGGTGGCTCCTGGGGGAGCCGGCCGGGCCAGGTGACGGGCGGCGGCCGGCCCCCAGGCGTCCAACCGGCCTATACTGTCCGGCGGATCAGGTCTGCCGCCTTCTCCGCGATCGCCATCGTCGCCGGGTTCGTATTGACGGAGACGATCGTGGGCATGACCGACGCATCGACCACCCGCAGGCCCGCCAGGCCGTGGACGGTCAGGTCCGGGGCCACCACCGCGTCGACCCCGGTGCCCATCGCGCAGCTGCCCACGGGGTGGAAGTACGTCCCGGTGGCGGCCCCCAGGTAGCGGCGCAGCCCCGCCTCGTCGGTGACGGGGTCCCCGGGGAGGGCCTCGCGCGAGCGCCACGGGTCGAACGGTCCCGCCGCGGCGATGTCCCGCGCCACCTCGATGCCGTGGAGCATGCGCCGGACGTCCGACTCCGTGCCGAGGTAGTTGGGGTCGATCAGCGGCGCGGTGTGCGGGTCGGCATCGGCCAGACGCACCGAGCCCCGGCTCTGCGGCACCGTTGCCACGGCGAGGGTGAAGCCGTGGGCCGGGGCCGGCATCGTCGGCGGGAGGTAAGGGGCGTGGATGAACATCAGCTGCATGTCCGGCCCCGGCAGGGACGCCTCGCTGCGCCAGAGCAGTGAGGACTCCGCGAGGTTGGTGAGCGCCGGCGGGATCGGTCGGCTCGCCTCGTAGACGACCGGGCAGAGCGGGTGGTCGTGCAGGTTGCGCCCGACCCCGGGCAGGTCGTGGCGGACGGCGACACCGGCCCGCCGCAGCTCGTCCGCGGGGCCGATGCCCGAAAGCAGGAGCAGGCGGGGCGAGTCGACGGCGCCGGAGCTGACGATCACCTCGGCGTTGGCTCGCGCGATGAGCGTCTCGCCGTCCCGCTCGAACTCCACGCCGGTGCACCGGTTGCCGTCGAAGAGCAGGCGGCGTGCCCGAGAGCCGGTCGAGACGGTCAGCCGCGGCCGTTCGGCGCGGACCGGGTGCAGGTACGCCCGTGCCGTGCTCTGCCGCGTGCCGTCGGCGATGTTCATGTCGTGCCACCCGGCGCCCTCCTGGTCGGCGCCGTTGAAGTCCTCCGTCGGCGGGTGGCCCGCCGCGACCGCGGCGTCGATGAAGACCTGCGACAGCGGGTTGGCGTCCTGGGGCCGTGCCTGTGCCGGGCGCATCGGGCCGCTGTCGCCGCGGAACTTCGGATCCTTCCCGGCGACGGTCTCCATCTGCCGGAAGTACGGCAGGAGCGCGTCGTAGTCCCACCCGGCGCAGCCGGACGCCGCCCAGCGGTCGAAGTCGTTGCGGTGTCCGCGGAGGAACACCATGGCGTTGATCGCGCTGGAGCCGCCCAGAGTCCTGCCGCGCGGGTACGGGAGTGCCGCGCCGCCGATTCCGGCCTGCGGCACGGTGCGATAGCCGTGGTCGACCTCGGTGCCCCCCAGTGCGGGCCAGGAGGGCGGCGCGGCCAGTTCCGCCTTCGTGTCCGCGGGCCCCGCTTCGAGCAGCAGCACCGTGCGGTCCGTGTCCTCGGACAGTCGCGCGGCGAGCACGCAGCCGGCCGATCCGGCGCCGACGATGATGTGGTCGAACTCCTGCGACACCACGGTGTCCCCTCCCCATGCCGATGTGCTGACCGACCGCGCCCGTTCGGCGTCGTCGGCGTACAGGTTCGCCCGGCTGACGACGGTACGGATGTCACCCGGGCCGGGGTCGATTGTCGCGTGACGCCGGCCATCCGGTGGGCGGAACGACGCAGCGGGGTGCGGCGGCCGCCGGTCAGCGCACGATGATCCGCGCGGCCACGCAGGGATCCTCGTTGCGGTAGCCGAGGCGGGTGTAGAGCCGCTCGGCGGGGGTGTTGTCGGCCAGCTGCCACAGGGTGCAGAAGCCGTAGCGGCGAACGGCGTAGCGGGTCAGCCACGACGTCAGCGCGGCGCCCAGGCCCTGGCCGCGCTGCGCGGCGTCCGTCGCGACGGACGCCATCAGCGGAGCGCCGCTGTCCCGCAGGCTGCTCAGGGCGCCGCAGGCCACCAGCCGCCCGTCCGCACCGCGGATGCCGACCCACAGACTGACGGCGGCGGAACCGGGTCCGGTCGAATGGCCCGGGCTGTGTTCGTTGAGGAAGGCGAGCAGCTCGTCGTGGTGGGATGCGTCGAGCTCGACGACCCGTTCCTCCGCCCGGTGGACGGGGGGTTCGTCCAGCGTCCAGCGGAAGACCCATTCGACGACATCGGTCACCGGCAGGTGGCGGCCGACCAGGGCCTCCGTGTGCCGCGGGCCGGTGAACTCCGTTACCTGATCCGACAGTCCATGGGCGGCACGCAGGACGAGACCGGCCGCGGCGTCGGGTTCGCCGACGCTCCACAGGTGACCTCGGGCATCGTCGAGCCAGGCGGCGGCGCCGTTGCCGGACCAACTGACGCGGTCGGCCGCCCGTCGCCGCGCGGCGCCGAAGCGCAGCAGGGCGGAGCCGGCCTGACGCTCCAGGCCCTCGTGGAACAGGTCTGCGGTCCGGGGGACAAGTGTCGTTGCCTGCATCGCTCTCTGGGAAGGACGTAGGTGAGGTGACGGCCCGGACGCGCGCAGGGCGCGGCCGGAACCACGGTCTGGGGTATGGGGGTTCCCGGCGGCGGCTGCGCACACGGGCGCGCCCGGCCGACCGGGGCGGTCCACTGTCGCACACCGCCCCTGGCCTGGGGCAAATTCACGGAACGCAGCACGAACGATCACCGGGTGTCATGTCCGGCACCGGTCGGAGCCGGCCGGACCCGCCGCTCGCCGGGCCCTCCCGACGGCGAAGCTCCGCCGCCCGCTGCCCGTCGATGGCGGCCGCCACGTCCGGTGCGGCCCTCTCGCCACGGACCTCCCTGCCGTACGACCATGACCACGCGCCGCATGCACTCCTCGTACGCTCCGTAGCCCTGCCCGGGAAAGGACGCTGCCCATGAGCAGACCCCTCGCCGTACGCGCCCGTGCCGTCCTGCTGTTCGCCGCCCTGCTCCTCGGAACGCCGCTCACCGCGCTGCCCGGACCGCTCGCCCACGCCGCCGACACCCCGCGGGGTCCGGCGGCCACCGACGACACGTACTGGACCCCGCAGCGGATGCGGACCGCGGAGCCCGTCTCCCTGCGCAGGCGCTCGTGGGAGACGCGGCCGGTGGCGGAGCCCGCCCCGCCCAGCCACCCGTTCGACGGCCTGCCTCAGGTGGGGACCTTCTTCTGGACGGACGGCAGCAACACCGGCCGGTTCTGCGGCGGGACGGTCGTCCGCAGCCCGCACCGCGATCTCGTGGTCACCGCCGCACACTGCCTGCGCGCCCCCGACCCGAAGCGCCATCTGTCGTTCGTGCCGCAGTACCACGAGGGCCGGAAGCCCTTCGGGGCCTTTCCCGTCGAGGCGATCTACCGCGACCATCGGTACGACGAACTCGGCACGGACGCGGGCGCCCGATGGGACTACGCGGTCGTACGCCTGGGGGCACGGGCGGACGGCACCGCGGTGCAGGACGCCACCGGCGGCTTCGACCTTCGCCCCTACCCGGGCTACGACCACCGCCGGGTACGGCTCATCGGCTACCCCGGCAACAGCGACACCACCCACCCCCAGCCGCTGGACTGCACCTCCGCCACACACCGGTACACCAGTACCGATCCGGCCGCGCCGGGAGACTTCCTGGAGATCGCCTGCGCGGGCTACATCGGCGGCACCTCCGGCGGGCCCTTCCTGGTGCGAAACCTCACCGGTCATGCCCTGATCGGCGTCATCGGCGGCTATCACACGGGCGGTGACTTCCCCGACGTCTCCTACAGCTCGTACTTCACCCTCGACACGGTCGCCCTCTATCTGCACGCCGTCCGGGGCGACGCCCCCGCCGCGCCGCGCTGAGGCAGGACGGGCCGGAGCTGCGGACGCTCACCAGGGCAGGGGCCCTTCCGCGTCGAAGTAACCCCCGGTAGGGCCGTCCGGGCCCACCTGCGCCATGCGAACGATGATCTCGGCGCCCTCCTCGACCGTCTGCACGCCGGTGTTCCCGTTCAGGTCGGTCTTGGTGAAGCCGGGCTCCACCGCGTTGATCCGCATGCCCGGGAACGCCTTCGCGTACTGCACGGTGATCATGTTGAGCGCGGTCTTCGACGCCGGGTAGGCGACGCCGGGGTAGCCGGCGGCCGGGTGGCCCGGTTCGGCCACGCGCGCGAGCGAGGCCAGGCCGCTGCTGACGTTGACCACGATCGGGGCGGCGGACCGCTGCAGCAGCGGCAGGAACGCGTGGGTGACGCGCACCGTGCCGAAGACGTTGGTCTCGAAGACCTCCCGCATCACGTCGGCGGTGAGGTCCGCGGCGCCCGCCACCTCGTTGTTCTCGCCCCGCGCCTCGATGCCGGCGTTGTTGACCAGCACGTCGAGGCCGCCGTCGGCCTCGATCGTCCTCACCGCGGCCGCGACGGACGCGTCGTCGGTGATGTCGAGCTGTACGAACCGCGCCCGCGGGCCCAGCTGCCCGGCCGCGCGACGGCCGCGGGCCGCGTCCCGGCTGCCGATGTGGACGGTGTGGCCCGCGGCGATGAGGCGGCGGGCGGTCTCGAGGCCGAGGCCCTTGTTCGCTCCGGTGATCAGTGTCGTCGTCATGTCTCCACCGTCCGCCACACCCGCCCGCGCTGCCAGGAGTCCCGCCTTCCTGGGACCAGCGGTACCAGGAAGCCACACGTCCGGCGGGGCACACTGGTCTCATGGCGACGGCGGAGTTCGGCAAGGCGGTGCGCCGCTGGCGCGACCGCGTCCCACCCGAGGCTGCCGGGCTGCCTGCCCGCGGGCAGCGGCGCGCGGCGGGCCTGCGCCGCGAGGAACTGGCCATGCTCGCCGGGATCTCCGTCGACTACGTCACCCGGCTCGAGCAAGGCCGCGCCACCAACCCCTCGACCCAGGTCGTCGAAGCCCTCGCCCGCGCCCTGCGGCTGTCGGAGGAGGAGCGCGCGCACCTGTTCCGACTGGCCGGGCTCGCGCCGCCGGGACCGGAGACGGTGCCCACGTACCTCACCCCGAGCGTCCAGCGGCTGCTGGACCGGCTGACGGAGACGCCCGTGGCGGTCTTCGACGCCACCTGGACCCTGCTCGTGGCCAACGCCCCGTACGCGGCACTGATGGGTGACCCGTCCGCCCGGCGTGGCAACGAGCGCAACGGCGTGTGGCGCCACTTCCTCGGCCCCGGCACCGGGGCCCGCCGCACGCCGCAGGCGCAGGGCGACCATGAAGCCGCGCTCGTCGCCGACCTGCGCGCCGCCGCCGAACGCTACCCGGCCGACCGGTGGCTGCAGCGGCTGATCGCGGAACTGCGCGCGGGCAGCGGGCGGTTCGCCGAACTGTGGGTCACGGCAGCGGCCGGCCGCCACGGGGCCTCGCGCAAGACGATCGACCACCCGCAGGTCGGGCCCGTGACGCTGGACTGCGACGTCCTCACTGTGGCGGGCGGCGACCTGCGCATCATGGTCTACACGGCCGAACCCGGCACCGAGGATGCCGAACGCCTCGCCCTGCTGACCGTGCTCGGCACCCAGGACCTCATCGGCCCCGCTCCGTGACGAGCCCCGCCGGACCCGGCAGGCTCACCAGGTGTCGCGCTCAGCCCCGTCAGGGAGGACGGCACACCCCTTAGCGTGGTGCGATGCAGAACTCCGGGCAGTCGGGCGAGCCCCCGCCCACCAGCGACCGTGACTTTCCGGCACAGCGCGCGGCGTGCTCCGGCGGGCTGGACGAGCTCGACGCGCAGCTGATCGGCTGCCGTGCCTGTCCCCGGCTGGTGGCCTGGCGGGAGGAGGTCGGGGCGGCCCGGCGGGCGGCGTACCGCGACTGGGAGTACTGGGCGAAGCCGGTGCCGGGATTCGGTCCGCCGGATGCCGCCCTGGCGGTGGTCGGGTTGGCACCTGCCGCGCACGGCGCCAACCGCACGGGACGCATGTTCACCGGGGACGCCTCCGGCGACTTCCTGTTCGCTGCGATGCACGCCGCCGGTCTCGCCTCCCGGCCGGACGCCACGCACCCGGGGGACGGTCTGGAGCTGTACGGGGTCCGGATCACGGCACCGGTCCATTGCGCCCCGCCGCAGAACAAGCCGACCCCCGACGAGCGGAACACCTGCCGGCCCTGGCTGTCGAGGGAACTGGAACTCCTCGGCCCGAGCCTGAAGGCCGTGATCGTCCTCGGTGCCTTCGGCTGGCAGGCGCTGCTGCCCGTCCTCCGCGACGCGGGGTGGCAGCTTCCTCGCCCCCGCCCCTCCTTCGGTCACGGCGCGGAGCTGACCCTGCCCCGCATCGGCGGCGGCCGCCCGCTGCACGTGCTGGGGAGCTACCACCCCAGCCAGCGCAACACCTTCACCGGCAGACTCACCCCGGCCATGCTTCTCGACCTGCTGACCCGGGCCGCGTCGCTGGCGGAGCTGGCGGCCGGGGGGCCTACTGGATGACGCCGAGCTCGGTCATCTCGGTGATCGTGCCGCCCTTCAGGCCGATGTCGTAGAAGTTGCCGCCGTTGCAGAACTCCTTGGCCTGCGGGGTCGCCCGCCCGCCGTCGTAGCTGGTGCCGCCCGGGTCGGCGCACTGCTTCACATGCGCGATCCCGCTGTGCGGACCCGACTTGTCGGTGCGTCGTGCGGGCCCGTTCTGCTGCCACACCGTCACCTTGGCGTCAGGGGAGAAGCGGTAGGTGTGGTCCGGGCCGGCGGGGCGGAGGTGGACGCCCTGGGCGCAGGAGAGCTTCGCGGGCCGGGCGATGACGTTGTTCATGGCTCCTTCGACGCCCGTGACCCAGACGAAGGCATGGCCGGCGCCGAGCTTCGGGCATCGCGCGCCGACCTGGCCGCCGTCCGGGGGCGTCGAGGGGTCGGCGCTCACCGAGGGCCCGGCGGCGGCGGGGGAGCCGGTGCTCGCCGAGGGGCTGGGGTCGCCGGCGGCAGAGCCCTTGTCCTCGGGCCCGCAGGCCGTCAGGGCGAGGGCTCCGGAGACGAGCAGGGCCGCGGCGAAGACACGATGCACCGCGAAGACACGATGCACCGCGAAGGCGTGACGCACCGCGAAGGCATGACGAAAGGACAACTTTCCCCCATGTGTGCGCACCCGGTCGGTGGATGACGGGGCGTAGGACGAGTGCCGGTCCGCGGTCGATCGCGGCCGCCCGGCGAAGATCACCGCGGCATCGTACAGTCGTGCGGCCACCCGTCCGGGGGCCCCTGGTAAAGACTTGATGAGGGATCGTCGGGGGCCGCCCTCCGAGGGCGTACGAGGCCGGGAGCCGCTCCCGGGGGTCAGCAACCGGGGCGGAGCAGGTCTTCGGGGGCGAGGGGCAGGTTGCGGATACGGCGTCCGGTGGCGTGATGGACGGCGTTGGCGATGGCCGCGGCGGCGCCGACCTGGCCGACCTCGCCGACGCCCTTCACGCCGAGCGGATTGACGATCTCGTCCGCCACCTCCACGAGTTCGATCTCCACTTCGGGGGAATCGGCGTTGACCGGCACGAGATAGTCACCCAGGCTCGAGGCGACCCAGCGGCCGCGGCGCGGGTCCATGCGGTTGCCCTCCAGGAGGGCTTGGCCCAGTCCCCAGAGCATCCCGCCCATGAGCTGGCTGCGGGCCGTCTTGGGGTTGAGGACCCGGCCGGGAGCGAAAGCGCCGACCATGCGGCGGACCCGGGCGAGCCCGAGGTCCGGATCGACAGCCACCTCGGCGAACTGGGCACCGAAGGTCATCATCGCGTAGCGGGTGCTCTGCGGCGACGGGGACCAGGAGCCGGCCGCCTCGACGTCGGGGAGGAAGTTGCGGTGGAGCAGATCGCTGTAGCCCTCCCCGGTCCCGGGGGCGGCGCGGAGCGCCATGCGGCCGTCCCGAACGGTGATGTCGGCGGGATCGGCGCCGTGCAGGGGAGACTGGGTGTCCGCGACGGCCTGCGCCACGAGCTGGTCGCGCAGACGGGTCGCGGCGGTGTGGACGGCCGCGCTGATCATCCCCGCTCCGGAGGAGCCGACCGCGGCGGCGATGGTGGGCAGCATCGTGTCGCCCCCCTCGAAGCGGCAGCGCTCCACGGGGAGCCCGAGCGCGTCGGCGGCCACCTGGGTCATGACGGTGGCGACCCCGGTGCCGAAGTCGGGCGTCGCGGCCTGCACCACGGCGGTGCCGTCGGCGTACAGCCGGGCCCGCGCGCGCTGCGGGTTGTTGGGCCCGAAGACGGGGTATCCGGAGGCGGCCATGCCGTAGCCGATCAGCCAGTGTCCGTCGCGGTGGGACCCGGGTACGGGGTTGCGCCGATGCCAGCCGAAGCGTTCGGCGCCCCGCCGGTAGCACTCCTTGAGCCCGGAACTGGACCAGGGGCGACCGGTGTTGGGGTCGGCGTCGGTGTAGTTGCGCAGCCGCAGTTCGACCGGGTCGATGCCCAGTTGGTGGGCGAGGTCGTCCATGGTGCACTCGAGCGCGAACATGCCGGACGCCTCGCCGGGGGCCCGCATGAACGTCGGCGTCATGGTGTTGGCGCGGATCAGCCGGTAGACGCCTTCGTAGTGCGGACAGGCGTAGATCTGGGAGGCGACGCTGAGGGAGGGCTCGGCCCAGTCGTCGAAGTGCGAGGTGGGCGAGAGCTTGTGGTGGCACAGCGCGATGAGCCGGCCCTCGCCGTCCGCGCCCAGGCTGATGTGCTGCTCCTGCTCCTCGCGGTGGCCGACCGAGGTGAACATCTGGTCACGGGTGAGGGCGAGTCTGACGGGGCGTCCGACCCGGCGGGCGGCGAGCGCGGCCAGCGCGGGGTGCGCCCAGATCATGGCCTTGCAGCCGAAGCTGCCGCCGACGTAGTGCGAGAGCACACGCACCTTCGACGGCGTCACGCCGAGCAGCGCGGCCACGGTGAGCTGGGTGGCCGCCACTCCCTGCGTGGCGTCGTAGAGCGTGAGCTGGTCCCCGTCCCAGGCCGCGGTGGTGGTCGAGGGCTCGATGGGATTGTGGTTGTTCGCGGCGAAGGCGTAGGTGGCGTCGATGCGCACCTCTGCCCCGGAGAGCCCGGTCTCGACATCGCCGCGCCGGTTCCGGCCAGGGACGAAGCCGGCGAAGATCGCCTCGGGCTCGTACGCCGCGCTCCGGGCCTGGTCGAGGGTGGTGACCGAGGGCGTCTGCTCGTATGTGACACGGATCAGCGCGCTCGCGTGCTGGGCACGCTCCAGGGTGTCGGCGACGACGAGGGCGACGGGCTGCCCGGTGTAGTGGACGACGTCGTCCTGGAGGGGGAAGAAGGTCTGGCCCGGGGCGGGCATCCCCGCCAGGGAGGGGAGCAGCGGGGGCTGCGTGGCGATCCTGGGCAGATTCTCGTGGGTCAGGACGGCGAGCACTCCGCCGGCCTGCAGCGCCTCGGCGGTGTCGATGCCGGTGACCCGGCCGCTCGGCACCCGCGCACCGACCAGGGCCGCATACGTCATGTTGGCGAGGAGGACGTCCCCGGAGTACTGCGCGCCACCGGTGACCTTGTGGCGGCCGTCGACCCGGTCGACGGGTCGGCCGATCGCGAGGGCTGTGGTCATGACCGCCCCTCCGTACCGGTGAGCGTTTCGAGTACGCGGACCATGGCCCGCTGGGCCAGCTCGGCCTTGAAGGCGTTGAGCGGCATCGTGCGGGCAGCGGCGAGCTCCTCGCGGGCGGCCCGCGCGAAGACCGCGGTGTCGGCGGTTGCACCCCGGAGGATCTCCTCCGCGCGACGGGCCCGCCACGGCTTGGTGGCGACGCCGCCCAGTGCGATCCGTACGTCGTCGAGCACGCCGTCCGTCACGGTGACCGCGGCGGCGACGGACGTCAGGGCGAATTCGTACGACTCGCGGTCGCGGACCTTCAGATAGCGCGAGGTACGGGCGGCGGGGGTGCCCGGCACCTCGATCCCCACCACCAGCTCCCCGTGCTCCAGTGGATGCTCCAGGTGCGGGGTGCTGCCGGGCAGCAGGAAGAAATCGTCGATCGGGTACACCTGCCGGCCGCGCGGGCTCTCGGTGTGGACACGGGCGTCCAGCGCCGTCAGCGCCACGGCGACGTCCGACGGGTGGGTGGCGATGCAGTGATCGCTGACCCCGAGGACGGCATGACCGCGGTGGAAGCCGTCCAGTGCGCTGCACCCGCTCCCCGGGTCGCGCTTGTTGCACGGTGATGTGGCGTCGCGGAAGTAGCCGCAGCGCACGCGCTGCATCATGTTGCCGCCCACGCTGGCCATGTGGCGCAGCTGCGCCGAGGCGCCGAGAACGAGCGCCTCGGCGATCACCGGGAAGCGCTCCCGCACGGCGGGGGCCTCGGCCACCTCGCTCATCCGGGCCAGGGCACCGATGTGGACGCCGCCGTCGGGCCGGTCCTCGATCTGGGCGAGGGGCAGATCGTTGATGTCCACGAGACGGCGCGGCAGCAGCACGTTCTGCCGCAGCAGATCGATCTCGGTGGTTCCCCCGGCGAGGAAGTCGCTGGTGGGGTCCGCGGCGACGGCGGCGACCGCGTCGGCCACCGCGCTGGCGCGGGAGTAGCTGATGGGCCGCACGACGGGCCTCCTCAGGTCTGGTCGCGGACGGCGCGGATGGCGGCCCGGATGTGGGGGTAGGCCGCGCAGCGGCAGAGGTTGCCGCTCATCCACTCCCCGATCTCGGCGTCGTCGGAGGCATGGCCCTCCTCCAGCAGCGCCACCGCGGACATGATCTGGCCGGGGGTGCAGAAACCGCACTGGAAGGCGTCCTGCTCGATGAAGGCGCTCTGCATGGCGTGCAGCGCGTCCCCCTCGGCGAGCCCCTCGACGGTGGTCACCTCATGCCCTTCGCAGGTGATCGCCAAGGTGAGGCAGGCCAGGACGCGACGCCCGTCGACCCAGACGGTGCAGGCACCGCAGGTGCCCTGGTCGCACCCCTTCTTGGCGCCCGTCAGCGCCAGCCGTTCACGCAGCGCGTCCAGGAGGCTGACCCGCGGCTCGATGTCGAACGTGTGCTCGGTTCTGTTGATCGACAGGGTGACGCGTACCGGCTCGGGGCCCCGCTCCGGGAGAACGGCGGCCGTGGTCGCCCGGGACGGGATATGGGGGGCAGACACTGGCATTACCTCCTCGGGACGGCTATTTCATCCTGTTTCATCCCCGAGAAGGTCGCGACCGGACGTGCCTGACCTCGGCGGACGCCGGTCCGCATCGGAAGAGTGGCGCCGCATGCCGGCGCCGCGCGGTCCGGACGCGCCCGCTGGTGACACAACGGTGACCTGACACCCCACAACCGTCAACGGGCCTGAGCGGTCTGTTCCTTCGGGCGCAGGGAGCGCCCGCGAGAGGGACTGGGGGAGTGCCATGGGGAGTGCCATGAAGCGTGGGCAACGAGGCATCGTCGTCACCGCACTGGCCGCTGCGGGGACGATCGGCGCGACCGGGTTCGCGGCGCCCGCGTCGGCGGCGACGGCCCCGCTGGCCGCGTACAACGGCGCCTGCGGGGCCGGGTACACCGTTGTGGACTCCAGCGACGTCGGCACGCTGGGCACGGTGTATCTGACGTGGAACGACCGGAACGGTGAGAACTGCGTGGTGACCGTGCGCACCAAGCCGGGCGCGGCGGTCTACATGCACGCGAAGGTGTTCCAGACCGACGACACGCAGATCAGCTCGTCGGATTCGGGCGCCTACACCTCCTACGCAGGTCCCGTCCACATCCCGGCGCGCTTCGCGTGCGTCACCTGGCGAGGGCAGATAGCGGACCAGTACGTCGTGAACACCGGCCACTGCGGCTGACCGTCGTGAACACCGGCCACTGCGGCTGACCGGGCCCACTGCGGCGGCTCGGGCCCCACCGCCGACGGCCGCAGACGAGGCGCTGCCGCTGCCGCGCCCGACCGCCCGACCGCCCGCCCGCTCAGCTCCGCGGTCCGGGCGCCGGCCGGCCGGGCGCGATGCGCGGCGGTGTTCCGTCCAGGACGGCGGTGACGAGGTGCGTGGTCAGCCGGTGCCAGTGGCGGGCGCCGCGGAGCATGGCGTGCCCGCCGGAGGGCATGGCGATCGCATGGACCCGGCTTCCTCCCATCCGGGCGCGGTCGGCGAAGTGCCAGGTGTCCTCGGCCCGGGTGACGCGGTCGCACGGGTCGTGCAGCAGCGCGAGCGTCCGGCCCCGAAGGTGGCCGACGGGTTCGTCCTCCGGGCACCACGGCGCGAGGGCGACGATGCCGCGGACCGCGGGATGACCGCCGATGCGCAGCGCCGCCCGGCCCCCCATGGAGTGGCCGACGAGCACTACCGGCACCCCCGGTGCGCGGGCGGCGAGCTCGTCGAGGGCCTGCCCGGCGTCCTGGGCGGCGTCGGCCCGTGCGCCGTTCCAGCCGCGGTGGCGGTAGCGCACAAGGGCGAGCAGCGGGTCGTCTGCGCGCAGGCTGCGCGCGAGCGCGGACCCGAAGGGCCGCATCCGCAGCGCGGGCAGATGGAGCCGGGGCGGCGGAGCGAGGCTGTCGGCCCGCCCGCCGTGCAGCAGCAGGACGGCCGTCCGCGGGGCCGTCGGCGCGGTGAGCAGGCGCAGCGGGCCGGGGGCGCCCCGGTGCCCGCCGCTGTCGCCGGACCCGGGGCCGGGGCCCATGAGCCCGGTGGTGCCGGTCGTCATCGCCGTCCCGCCTCCCGATGCGCCCGGCGGCGCGGCGGCAGCGGAAGGAATCCGCTGGTGCGCGCCCGGTACGCGGCGTATCCCGGACGGTCCGCCAGATGGTTCTCCAGCAGCCGTTTGCCGCTGCCGTACGTCAGCAGCCAGCTCATGACCAGCGGCGAGACGACGGAGACCGCGGCCGACTGCACGGTGCCGCAGGCCAACAGGAACAGGCCCCACCAGACGAGGAGGTCGCCGAAGTAGTTGGGGTGACGGGTCCAGGCCCACAGCCCGCGGTCCATGACCCGGCCGCGGTTGTCCGGGTCGGCCCTGAAGCGGGCGAGCTGGAAGTCTCCGATCCCTTCGAAGGCGAGACCGACGGCCCACAGCAGCCCGCCGGCGACGGCCACGGCGTCCAGCGGGGCGGCGACGTACCCGGCCGCCTGTACCGGAAGCGACACCAGCCACACCAACGCCCCCTGGAGGAGATAGACCTTGCGCAGTGCACAGACGTTCCGGTTGCCCCGGGCCTTCGCCAGCATGCGTGCGTAGCGGGGGTCCTCCCCGTGGCCGCGACTGCGCCGGGCGATGTGCACGGCCAGGCGCAGCCCCCAGACCACCGTGGCGAGCGTCACCAGGAGGCGCCGCCCGTCGTCGCCGTGTCCCGCGGACAGCACCCAGCTGACCAGTGCGACCGCCGCGAACGCGGCACCCCAGGCGACGTCCACGACGCGGTGTACGCCCTTGGCCAGGGCGACTCCGAAGGTGGCCAGCATGACGGCGAACGCGGCGCCCGCCCCGGCCGCGAGGTTGACGGCGAAGGCCGCCCAGGGGAATCCGTTCACCTGCGGACCTCCGACGCGTACCGGTCGTGGGGCGCGTACCAGTCGTGGGGCGTCGCGGGGAGGTCCGCCGCCCCCTCTGCCGTCGGGCGCACGGCGAGGACCTGGTCCACGCCCATCCGGCGCTCGGTGAACGCCAGCCCGCCGCCCGCCAGATAGAGCCGCCACACCCGCGCGGTCGCCTCCCCGCCCAGTGCCACGAACTCCGCCCAGTGCTCCTCCAGCGTCCGGTGCCAGGCGGCGATCGTGTGTGCGTAGTGCTCGCGCAGCGACTCGACCGACCGTACTTCCAGCCCGGCCGTCTCCAGCAGGCCGACGGTCTCACCCACCGGGCGCATGTGCATGTCGGGTGCGATGTAGGACTCGATGAACGCACCGCCTCCGGGGGCGTTGGCGCCGCGCGACATCTGCTGGATCAGCAGCCGGCCCCGGGGGCGCAGCAGGCCGTGGAGCCGGGCGGCGAACCCCTGGTACTCGGCGTCGCCGACGTGCTCGCCCATCTCGACGGCGCAGATGGCGTCATGGCCGCCGGACGCGGCCTCGATGTCGCGGTAGTGGCGCAGTTCGACGTCGACCAGGTCGTCCAGCCCCTCCTCCCGGACTCGGGCGGCGACGACGTCACGCTGTTCCCGCGAGAGCGTGACCGCCGTGACGGAAGCCTTGAACTCCCGTGCCGCGTACAGCGACAGACTGCCCCAGCCGCAGCCGACGTCCAGCAGCCGGGATCCGGGCGCGAGGTCGAGCTTGCGGCAGATCAGCTCCAGCTTGTCCCGCTGCGCCTGGGCGAGGCCGTAGGACGGGGTCTCGGGGCGGGTCCAGTAGCCGCAGGAGTACGCCATCGACTCGTCCAGCAGCAGCGCGTACCAGTCGTTGGACATGTCGTAATGGTGGCTGATGGCGGCCCGGTCGCGGGTGGTGCTGTGCAGCCTGCCGCTCAGCTCGGCCCGCCGGGCGCGCGGCGCGGGCGGGCGGGGGCCGAGGGCTCCCAGGCGCAGCGCGGTCACGGCAGCCCTGGCCCGGTCCGCGAGTCCCGGCGCGGTGGGTGGCAGACCCCGTTCGCGCACGGACCGCCGGACCCGGCTCAGACCGTCGGCCAGGTCGCCGTCGATGTCCAGATCGCCGGCGATGTACGCCTGGGCCAGGCCGAGTTCGTCGGGTTGCCACAGCAGCCGGCGCAGCGCACGACGCGAGCGCAGCACGACCACCGGCGCCCCGGGCGGACCCGCTTCGCTGCCGTCCCAGGCGCGCATCCGTACCGGCACACTCCCCGCGAAGTACTCCTCCAGGAGCTGCATGAGCTGAGGGGCGACGCGCGTCACCGGACACCTCCGTCGTGATCGTCGCTGGTGCTGTCCGCGGTCAGCAGCATCTGGCGTACGTCCAGGTAGCCGGCGCGGAACCCGGCCTCGGAGTAGGCCAGGTAGAACTCCCACATCCGGCGGAACGTCGTGTCGAACCCCAGCGTCGTCACGTCGTCGGCCCGCTCGGTGAAGCGTTCGCGCCACAGCCTGAGGGTTTCGGCGTAGTGCGCGCCGAAGCCGTCGTCCTGAGCGACCCGCAGCCCGCAAGCCGCTGCCTCCTGCTCGATGGCGTCGACGGAGGGAATGATGCCGCCGGGGAAGATGTATTTGTGGATCCAGGTATAGGTGGTGCGGGTGGCGAGCATCCGCTCGTGCGGCATCGTGATCGCCTGGATCGCGATCCTGCCGCCCGGGGCCAGGAGGCGCCGGAGGGCGGCGAAATAGACGGGCCAGTACCGCGCGCCCACGGCTTCGATCATCTCGACGCTCACCACGGCGTCGTAGGTGCCCTCGACCTGCCGGTAGTCGCGCAGGTCCACCGAGACCCGGTCCCCGTAACCGGCCTGGGAGACACGCCGGGTGGCCAGCGCCCGCTGTTCCTGGGACAGGGTCACCGTGACCACCTCGGCGCCGCGCCGGGCGGCGCGCAGCGCCAGCTCGCCCCACCCCGTGCCGATCTCCAGGAGTCGGGTGCCCGCACCGACACCCGCCAGGTCCAGCAGCCGGTCGATCTTGCGTTCCTGGGCGGCGGCCAACGCATCCCACGTGGCGGGAAGGCCGCGGAAGACGGCCGACGAATAGGTCATGGTCGTGTCCAGGAAGAGCGCGAACAGGTCGTTCGACAGGTCGTAGTGCCGGTGGATGTTCTCCCGGGAGCCCGCCAGGGTGTTGCGCTGCGCGCTCGGCTGCCGCCGCGCCCAGACAGCGCGCAGCCGCTGCAGCGGGCGGGGCACCAGGGAGCCGACGTGGGAGGCGAGGACGGTCAGCGCGCCGACCAGGTCGTCGGCGTCCCACTCCCCGGCCATATAGGACTCGCCGAAGCCGATCAGCCCGTCGCCGCCGACCCGGCGGAAGAACGCCTGCGGATCGTGTATCCGCACCAGCGGACCCTCGGTACCGGAGACGGCGCCGTTGCCGCCGGCGCACCGAAGCGGCAGGGCGGCCAGCGCCCGCCGCACGATCTGCCGCGTCACGGCGGTTCTCGCCGCGGAGGCACGCGGCGGGCGCGCCACGTCGGGCCAGGCCGCCGCGTCCACCTGTGTGCGCGCCGCCGGCACGTGGGTCACCGGCCGGGCGGCGGCGACGGGAGCGGTGCGGTCCGAGACGGAAGTCTTCACTTCGGGCACTCCTGGATACGGTGACGGGGGCGGGGGACGAGAGGCAGTCGGCGCAGGAACAGGCAGATGCCGTGCCGGCGGATCCCCGCCGCGACGGAGGCCGTCGACCACGGATGGCGGAACGCCGCGGACAGCAGCTGCCCGGTGGTGGCCGGGCGCCGGCTGCCGCGCACGGTCGCGGTGAACGGCCGGGTGTCGCCGCGCCGCAGCGCCACCGTCAGGTCGAGCCGGTCGCCCGGTTCGGGCAGCCGCATCCGGTAGTCGCCGTCCACGGGGAAGAACGGCGAGACGTAGAACTCCTTGGGGACGTCCGCCCGGCCCCGCGCGTCGGGGCGCAGCAGGTAGCAGTGCCGCTCGCCGTAGGTGTTGTGCACCTCGGCCACCACGCAGACCGGGGCGCCGTCCCGGTCGTGGCACCAGTACAGCGTCAGCGGGTTGAAGACGTATCCGAGGACCCGGGCGTGCGCGAGCATCAGCACCCGGCCCCCGTCCAGCCGCACATCGTGGGCGGCCAGGAAGCGTTCCAGACCGGCCCGGACGGTCGGCCCGGTGCCGGCGAAGTGGTCGCGGTGGTCGAAGCGGGCCAGCGGGCGCAGCGGGCGGGGCAGCCGTGGGAGATGGTCGAGGTCGACCAGCCACAGATAGGTGCGGTGACGGAACGAGTGGCGTATCGGTGCGGTGCGGGCGTGTGCGACCACACAGTCGTAGAGCGCCGGTTCAGGGGCGCCGGTGACGATCGCGCCGGTCGGCACGGCGGTACGGGTGCTCACCACCGCACCCCCAGCGCCGCGGCCGCCTGCACCCCGGAGCGGCATCCGTCCTCGTGGAAGCCCCAGCCGTGGTAGGCGCCGGCAAACGCGGTCACCGCCGTGTTCAGCTGCGGCAGATGCTGCTGCGCGGCCACCGACTCCGGTGTGTAGACGGGGTGTTCGTACGTCATGCGGGCCAGGATCCGGTCGTCGGCGATCCGGTCGGTGGCATTGAGGGTGACGACGAAGTCGTCGCCGGAGGACAGCCGTTGCAGCCGGTTCATGTCGTAACTGACCTTCACCTCGTCGGCGGAGGTGTGGCAGGAGTCCATGAGGTAGTTCCACGAGGCCCGCGCCGCGCGGGCGCGCGGCAGCAGCGAGGTGTCCGTGTGCAGCACGGTGGTGTTGCGCGAGTACTGGAAGGCGCCCAGGTACCGCCGTTCGTCCGCGGTGGGCTCGGCGAGGAGCTCCAGCGCCTGGTCGGGGTGGACGGCGACGACCACGGCGTCGTACGCGCGTTCCGTACCGTCCTCGGCGACCACCCGCGCCCGGTCCGCCGAGCGGTGCACGGCGCGTACCGGAGTGCCGGTGTGGACGGCGGTCAGCTCCTTGCCGATCCGGCCGACGTACTCCGCCGAGCCGCCCGTCACCGTCTTCCACTGCGGCGAGCCGCTGACCGACAGCATGCCGTGGTGCTCCAGGAAGCGGAACAGATAGACGGCCGGGTACCGCATGGCGGTCTCCGGCGCGCACGACCACACCGCGGACACCAGCGGTACGACGAAGTGGGTTTCGAAGTACCGGGAGAAACCGCACGTGGTCAGGAACCGGCGGAGCGTCAGCGTGTCGTCGCCGCGGCCCTTCGCCAACGTCGTGCGCGCCGCACGGTGGAAGGCCCGCACCTCCGTCAGCATCCGCAGATAGCGGCCGCGCAGCGCACTGCGCGGCCGGGCGAACAGGCCGGCCGGCCCGCGGGCCCCGGCGTACTCCAGACCGCAGCCCTCACACCGTACGGACATGCTCATCTCGGAGTCCTGGGTGGCGACGCCGAGTTCGCGGAACAGCCGCAGCAGCAGGGGGTAGGTGCGCTCGTTGTGGACGATGAACCCCGTGTCCACCCGGATGACCCCACCGCCCCGCGCGGGCAGGTCATGGGTGTGGGCATGACCACCGAGACGGTCCGCCGCCTCGTACAGCGACACCTCACGGCCACCCTGCTGCAGGACGTGGGCCGCGGTCAGCCCCGCCACCCCACTGCCCACCACAGCCACCTGTCGAGGGACCACGGCCACTCCTCCCTGCCGTTCGGGCCCGCTCCGGTCCTGCGGAACCCGCCTTTTGACACGAGTTCGGAGCCGCACGACGCACGGATTGGTGAACGGATCCCGGAAGTTGCCGGCAGCTGCCGAAGGACCCGCCCGATGCGGGCATGCCGCGGCGGCGGGCCGCAGCCATGAAAGGCCGTGGCCCGCCGCCGTCCCTGCGGCGAGCGCGGGCGGTTACACGGGGAGCAGCGCCAGCGGCGGGCTCGTCGGCCGACTGGAGCCGCCCGGAGGTTCCGCCGTCACACCGACACCGTCCGCGCCGCGCGGCCCGCCGGTCAGCAGCAGCGCGCCGCCGGCGTGACCGGTCTCGACGAGCCCGGCGGGCACCATCGTGCCGTTGCGGCTGTACCAGAGTTGATAGACCCGGGAGCCGGGCAGCTTGGGCAGACCGTGGTAGACGAAGGCGCTGCGGTTCTGCTGCCGGGAGGAGACCACCGTTCCGTTGCCCCCGCCCTTGAGTGCGGTGCGGTGGAAGGTGGCGTCCGGCGCCGCCATCAGCGCGCTCAGCGCGCTCGCCCGTTCCTCGGCGCGGGTGTTCCGGTCGCGCTGCTGATCGGCCTCGTGCTGGGCGTGGACGGCCAGCCCGCCGGTGACGGCCGCCAGGACGAGGCAGGCGGCGGCGGCCAGATAGGGCAGCCGGTGCCGCAGCCGCCGGGTCAGGGGCACCACCGTCGCCTCCTGCCGCACCGGCGGCAACTGGCGGACCTCGGGCAGTGCCGCCATCACCCGGGTCCGCAGTCCGGCCGGCGGCACCTCGGCGACGGCCAGCGCCAGCCGGGCCGCGGTCTCCCGCAGCTCCCGGACTTCCTGCGTGCACGCCGGGCAGTGCGCCAGGTGACGGGCGAACTCGTCCGCCTCGCGCCCGGACAGCGCGCCGAGGGCGTAGGCACCGGTCAGCGTGTGCAGATCGACGGTGTTCATGCCGATACCCCCAGGCAGTCACGGAGCCGGATCAGGCCGTCGCGCAGCCTGGTCTTGACGGTTCCCAGGGCCGAGCCCAGCAGGTCCGCGGTCTCCCGGTACGTGTACCCGCGGTAGTAGGCGAGCGTCACGGATTCCCGCTGCAGTGCGGTCAGCTGCTCCAGACAGCGCCTCACCTGCTCCCGCTCCAGGCGCCGCTCGACCTGCTCACTGACCTCGTCGAAGGGCGCGGTGTACGAGCGCGCCCCGGCCCGGTGCTCGCGGTCGGCGGCCGCCTGCGCGGAGCGCACCCGGTCCACCGCGCGCCGGTGTGCCAGCGTCATGATCCAGGCCATGGCGCTGCCCTGACGGGCGTCGTAGCGGGCGGCGGACCGCCACACATCGATGAGGACCTCCTGGGCGACCTCCTCGGACTGGGCCGGGTCCCTCACCACCCGGCGGACCAGGCCCAGCACGGCGCCGGCCACCGCGGTGTACAGACTCTCGAACGCCTGCTGGTCGCCGCGGGAGACGCGGTCGAGCAGGGACTCCAGGGCGCCATGGTGCGGCGCCGGGGACTGGTCGCCGCGTGCTGCGACGGGCATGGACACCTCCGGACAGTGACCTACGTGGACACTGCCGATTCGGAACCGGGCGGGATACGGATGGGTCGGCGCGCACATTCTTGCCTGAGCGGCGCGCACTTCCCGGGTGAGGTGTGCCGTGGGGCGGCCCCGGAGTGCCGGGGCCGCCCCACGGCACCGTTCCTTCGGTGACCGCCTACTTCTTGGGCAGCAGGACGCTGTCGATGATGTGGACGGTGGCGTTGGAGCTCCGGACGTTGCCGCAGACGATCTTGGCCGAGTCGTCGACCTGGTACGACTCGCCGGAGCCGGAGGTGGTCAGCGTGGTCTTGGCGAGGGTGTCGTAGGAGCCGCCGGCCAGCTTGTCGGGGGAGACCTTCTCGCCGACGACGTGGCCGGTGAGGATCTTGGTGAGCATGGCCTTGTCGGCGAGGACCTTGTCCAGCCGAGCCTTGGGGATCTTGCTGAAGGCGTCGTTGGTGGGAGCGAAGACGGTGATGTTCTTGGCGCTGTTGAGCGTGTCGACCAGGCCGGCCTTCTTGACGGCGGTGACCAGGGTGGACAGTGCCGGGTTGTGCGAGGCCGCGGTGGCCACCGGGTCCTTGGCCATGCCGTCGAAGTTGCCCTTGCCGTCCTTGGGCACCGTCGAACACGCCGGACCGAACGGCTTGGCCATGGCGTCCGTGCCGCCCTTGCCGGCGCTGCTGTCCTTCGACGGCTCGGACGCGGACGAGGACGTGTCGGACGCCTTGTCCTTGCTGCCCATGTCGTCGGAGCAGGCGGCCAGTGCGATCGGCAGGACCGCGGCGGCGGTGACGGCAAGAGCGGTACGGCGGAAACGCAGGGTGCTCACAGGGATCTCCCCGGGGTCCGGTGCGGTCGACGGGGACGGCCTCGTGGACGTGCTCGGCCGTCGCGCGAGCAGATGGAGCACCACGGCCGCGAGGAGCGCCCCCACGACGGAGGGAACGGCGTCCAGCGAGCCGGTGGAGTCCGGCCGCCCGGTCGCGGCCAGCGCGCCCACGGCGCCGAGGACCAGCACCCCTGCGGGCGCCGCCCTCCGGAACCGCGGTGCCAGCGTACCCAGCGTCATGGCGAAGAGCGCGAGCACCACGACGATGCCCAGTTGAAGGACGAACTTGTCGTTGCTCCCGAAGTTCCGGACGGCCCAGTCCTTGACGCCCGCCGGCGTGCGGTCGATGGCCGCACCGCCGACGGCCGTGACCGGGCTTGCCTCGGGGCGTACCGCGGCCGAGACCAACTCCGCGACGGCCAGCGCCGAGTACCCGGCGACCAGGCCGCTCAGCGCGCCCAGTGCCGTGTGCAGAAGAGTCTTCCGTCGCGAGCTCATACCCGTCATTCGGGCCGTCTCCCGAGGTGGATTGGTCGGCCGGCGAAAGGATTTCCGCCGGGGCGTGCCGGCCGGCTCGGACTCCCCACGGCGCGCCCCGGGCTTCGGGGAGAGCCGAGTGGCAAGCTGGTGCGTCCCACCGGCCGGCGCGCGGCAGCCGGCCGGGCGCAATAGCCTTGGGAAGCCGGTTCACTTGGGCGAGGGCCCACCTCACCGCGCACTGCCTTTGGGTCGGCCGGCCGAACCCCTGCGGCAGCGGCACCGGGCCCGGACCCACCACGCCACCAAGGGACGAAAAGGTCGTTATGGGAACTCAGCAGCCGGATGCGCACGGCGAATCAGCGGTCGGCATCCGGTCACGCGCGGAGGTCGTCCACGCCCGCGAGGCGCTGGAAGGACTCCCTCCCGGTCACTCCCGGCAGACCCGGATCGCCCAGGGTGCGCTGGCGGCCTACCGGTGGGCGCTGGGAGTCGAGGCGGCCTCTCCCATCACAGGCGCCCGCGGTGGCGGGTCGCCCGCCCTGCCGCTGCTGACGGCCGAGGTCGATGCGGCGGCGGTACAGCTGGAAGGCACCGCACGCGACACAGCGGCACGCGACTACATCCAGGGCGTCCACACGGCACTGGCCTGGATCTGCGGGCACATCGACCAGCGTCCCTGAGCGTCGCCGCCTCCCCGGTGCTCCGGACCCGAGCCGCGGGACGGCCCGACGGAGGGCAGGTGCCCCGGACCGGCAGCAGGCCGCGGACGGCCGGCTCCCGCGCAGGTGCCGTTCCGTTCCCACCCCGAGCGGGACCGAATCGTGCCGTTCTCCGCATGCCGACCGCGGTCCGGTACCGGCGGTGTCACCCGCCCCGCCGGCCTGCCGTAACGTACGAGGGCTCGCGGAAGGCGCGAGCGCGGTGACGTCTGTGTGCGGAATGCGGTCCGGGGCAGGCTGAACCCTGTGGTCGCGACCTGTTCGCGACCACGACAGTGTGTCGAAGTGGGCAGTTCTGCCCGTACCAGTGGAAGGACTACGCAGTGAGCGGGACCGAGGATGCCGTACGGACGCGGGTGACCGATGTGCTGCGTGCCGATGCCGACGCGATCTCCGATCACTGGGTACGGCTGCAGCTCGGGCGTGCCTCGGAAGCGGAAGTCCGCGAGGCGGAGCTGCGCGAGGAGGCCGACGCACTGATCGTGGCGCTCCTGGCCGGCCTGGAGAGCGGCACGCCGGTGGAGCGGGTGGTGGCCTCCCGTCGCGAACTGCACCAGACCGTGGTGGAGTTCGCGATGCGACGCGCCCGCCGCGGGGCCACCCCGACGGGGACCGCCCTGGCGGTGCTGGCGCTGAAGGAGGCCCTGCTGGCGGCCATGAAGCGGCAGACCGGCGATGCCGAGCAGCTTCTGGACTGCGCCATGCTGATCAACCGGCTGCTGGACAGCGCCGGTGCGCTGACCTTCGAGACGTTCGTGGAGGGCCGGGAAGAGATCATCCGGCGTCAGAGCAGACAACTGCTCGAGGTGTCGACGCCCGTCGTACAGCTGTGGCGCCAGGTCGTGGCGGTCCCGCTGATCGGCACGCTGGACACCGCGCGGGCGCAGGTGGTGATGGAGAACCTGCTGGAGGCGATCCAGGAGAAGGAGGCGCTGGTCGCCATCATCGACATCACCGGCGTCCCCACGGTCGACACCTCGGTCGCGCAGCATCTGATCCAGACCGTCAACGCCGTGCGGCTGATGGGCGCCGACTGCGTCATCAGCGGCATCCGGCCGCCCATCGCCCAGACCATCGCCCAGCTGGGAATCGATCTGTCGACCATCCTCACCCGCGCGACGCTGGCCGACGCCCTCGCGGCCGCGGTCAAGCTCACCGGGCCGGGGGCGGCCCTCGACACGGTGGCGGGCCGGTGAACGCTCCTTCGTCCGGCGTGCCGATCCTGCGCCTGGGGGATGTGCTGGTCACCGGACTCCTCAACGAGCTCGACGACACCTCGGCGGTGGTGTTCACCGAGGAACTCACCAGGCGGATCACCGACGACGGGGCGAGCGGTGTGCTCATCGACATCTCCAGGATGGAGATCATCGACTCCTTCGCGGCCCGCATGCTGATGGAACTGACGTCGATGGCCCGGCTGTTGGGGGCCCGAGTGATCGTCGCGGGCATGCGCCCACCGGTGGCGATCACCCTTGTGGAGCTGGGACTGAAGCTCACCGGCGTGGAGACCGCACTCAACGCCGAACAGGGCATGGCGGCCCTGGGCTGGAGCCAGACCCCCCGACCCTCCGAGGAGGATCTGCGTGACCTTCGCGGGTGAAGTGAACGCAGTGGACGCAGAGCTCACAGTGAGCGGCGACAACGGCACCACCGTCCACGACGTGCGTACGCAGGAAGACCTCCTCCTGCTCCGCCACGCGGTGCGCGCGGCGACCGTCCGCGCCGGTTTCAGCATCGTCGACCAGACGCGGGTCGTCACCGCGGCCAGCGAGCTGGCCCGCAACGCCTACATCCATGGCGGCGGCGGCACGATGAGCGTCGAGCTGCTGGCCGGGTCCGAAAGGCGTCCGCTAGGGGTGCGCCTGACGGTCCGCGACGACGGCCCCGGTATAGCCGACGTCGCGACGGCCCTGACCGACGGGTTCACCACGGGCCCGGGGCTGGGGCACGGACTCGGCGGCGCCAAGCGCCTGATGGACGAGTTCGAGGTCGATTCCGTTCCCGGGCAGGGCACCACGGTGGTCGCGACGCGCTGGGCAGCCCGTTGACGGGCTCCCCGGACGTGATCACGGCGCTGGTCCCCATCGACCACTACAGCGCGGTGCAACTGGCGGCGGACACCGCGAAGTCGGCCGCCAAGCGGTGCCCGCTGCCCGGTTCGATGCCGGACCAGGCCGCCGTCGTCGCCTCGGAACTCGCCAGCAACCTCGCCAACCACGCCGTCCAGGGCGCCTTGTACATCCACCAGCTCGCGCTCGGCACCGGCATCGAGATCGTCGCCGTGGACCGCGGGCCGGGGATTCGCGACGTCCAGGAGTGCCTGGCCGACGGCTACACGACCAACGGCACGCTCGGGGCCGGGCTGGGGGCGGTGATGCGTATCGCCACGGCCTTCACCATCCGTTCGCAGCCCGGACACGGCACCGTGGCCGGTGCCCGGCTCGCCGTCCCGCAGCAGTCGGAGGTCGACGGGATCGGGGCGGTGTGCGTGGCGGCCGACCGGGAGCAGGACTGCGGTGACGGCGTCGCCGCCGTGGAGCACGAGGGGATGCGCACCGCGGTGGTCGTGGACGGCCTCGGGCACGGGCAACTGGCATCGGAGGCCGCCCGGACGGCGCTCCGGGCCTTCCACCGGGCCCCCGACGCCCCGGTGCCCGACATCCTCACCACGATGCACCGCGCTCTGCGGCACACCCGCGGCGCGGCAGTCGGTGTGCTGCGTCTGGACGCCGGCTCGGCGCAGTACAGCGGCATCGGCAACATCCGTGCCCTGACCCTGGACCGGCACGACGTCGGCCATCGGCTCACCGGACAGCCGGGAGTCGTGGGTCTGAACATGACCGCCCCCCGTATCCACCGCTTCCCGCTGCCGCCCGATGCGACCGTGGTGCTGCACTCCGACGGAGTCGACCACCGGTGGGCCAGGACACCCACGCCGTTCCTCCATCGCCTGCCGCCGCCCCTGCTGGCGGCAGCGGTCCTCCACGACCACCGCCTCGTCCGCGACGACGCCACCGTGCTCGCCGTCCGCCCCCTCCAGAGCCAGCCGTGATCCCCCACACCTTCCACACACTGCCGGCCGTCCGCAGCGCCGTGCGCCGGATCAGCTCCACGCACCAGCTGCCGGCCGAGACCCGGGCCCGGCTTGCGCTCTCCGTGAGCGCCCTCGCGGCTCCCGTGCTCCGGGCCGGACACCATGTCACCCTGCGCACCGCGTTGACGCCGGGGACGACCGACCACGAACTGCTGACCGTCACGATTCGGCCCGCCCGCCCCGACCAGAGGCTGCAACTGGACGGGCTGCCGCTGACCGCGCACGCCCTGGCCGACGGTGCGGCCGCCTGGCACATTCCCGTCACCGCGGAGCGGCCGAGCGTGCTGTCCGGGCCCCTGCCGCCCGCCGAAGCGCCGGGGGAGGAGGCGGACGCCACGGCCACCGGCGGACCCGAGGCGGAGATCAAGGAGCTGGAGGCGGAGCTGGCGGCGGCTCTGAAGAGCGTCGACTCCCTCACCTCCCAGCTGCAGCGTCTCCAGAGCGAGCTGAACGAGACCAACAGCGGGGTGCTCGCCCTCTACGTCCAGCTGGAAGAGCGCGACGAGCAACTACGGCTGGCACACGGCCAGATGCTGCGGGAACTCGAGGACGCCCTGCGGCCCTCGCCACCCGTCATCGACGGACTCGAACTCGCCGTCCACTACGCGCCCGCCGGCACCGACGCCCCCACCGGCGGAGATCACTACGACTGGTTCCGGCTGCCCGACGGCAGCGTCCACATCACCGTCGTGGACGCCCTCGGCCACGGGATACGGAGTACCGGCAGCGCGCTGAACGTCACCCACGCCGTGCGCACCCTCGCCCTGGAAGGCCACCCCCTGGCGTCGATCGTCGCCCGTACCGACGAAATCCTCGCCCCCTTCGATCCGGAGCTGATGGCCACGCTCGCGCTGGTCCGGATCGATCCCGGCACAGGGGAGATGCAGCTGGCCAACGGCAGCCACCCGCCCCCGCTGCTGCTGCGCGGCGACGGGAGCCACGAATACCTCACCGTCCGCGGACGCGGCGTGGGCTATCCGCTGCCGGGGAGCGACGCCGTACTGCGCAGGCGGCTCGCGGAGGACGATCTGCTGCTGCTCTACACCGACGGTCTCACCGAGAGCCGACGGGACCCGATCGAGGGCGAGAAGCGTCTCGTCCGGAGCGCGAAGGCGCATACGCAGCACCGCATCGAGGACATCCCCGGGCGTATCGGGCGGGATATGCACACCCTCATCCTGCACGCCGACGACACCCTCGCCCTCGCCGTCCGTCGCACCTGCGCTCGGTGAACCCCCTGGCGCCTTCGTGACCGGCGCGCGGTGGCCGCGGGGGCGGTAGCCCTCCTCGCGCCCGCCGCCGCCCGCTGCGGTGCCCCGGTGCGAGTGCAAAAACCAGACCGAGTTTGTTTTTGAACTCGGTCTGGTTAGTCTGGTGTCATGACAGGGCTTCGGGAACGCAAGAAGGAACAGACCCGGCAGCGGATCGGCGCGGTGGCCCGGCGGCTGTTCGTCGAGCGCGGCTTCGACGCGGTGACGGTCAACGAAATCGCCGAGGCCGCGGAGGTGGCCAAGGCGACGCTGTTCACGTACTTCCCCACGAAGGAGTCGCTCGCCCTACAGGGGGTGGGGGAGCACGACTTGGCCGAGATCGTCGCCCGGCGCCCGCCGGAACAGTCCCCCCTGGAGGCGCTGCGCGCCCACCACCGCGCTGTCGCCTCCCGGCACGTGTCGGCAGAGGAGACCGAGGCCCTGATCGCCTCGGTGCGGGTGATCTTCGACAGCTCCGTCCTCAGCAGCGCCGCCAACGGCCTGCGCTACCAGCAGCGCCAGGCCCTGGCCGAGGTGCTGGCCGAGGAGCACGGCCGGACGGCGGCTGCGCTCATGGCGGCGCAGATCGCCGCGTCCCTGCTCACCCTCCAGGAGTCGTACTTCCAGCGCCTGCTCGACGGCGGATCCCCGCAGCAAGCGGGCCGCGCGCTGGTCGAAGACGTCGAGCTCGCCTTCGACCTGCTGGAACACGGTCTCGACCCGGCACGAAAGAGGACATGACATGCGCGCCCGCGGCATCAACTACGACACCGGCATCTTCCCCGGCGACCACTTCACCCGGAAGACCTTCACCCCCGAGGCGGTCCGCGACGAAATGCGGGTGATCGCCGACGAGCTGCACTGCGACGCTATCCGCATCTCCGGCCGCGAGCCGGAGCGGCTGGGCACCGCCGCCCGCCTGGCCGCGGAAGCCGGCCTCGAGGTCTGGTTCGCGCCCTTCCCCGTGGACGTCCCGCCCGAGCAGGTGCTGCCGCTCTTCGCCGACTGCGCGCGGCGGGCCGAGGAGATCCGGCAGACCGGCGCCGAGGTGGTGTTCGTCGCCGGATGCGAGATGAGCGCCTTCTGCAGCGGCTTCCTCCCCGGGGACACCTATGTCGACCGGATTCGGTCGATGGTCTCCGCCGACCTGACGTGGTGGACCTCCCTGGGGCCGGTGCAAGAACGCCTCAACGAGTTCCTGGCCCAGGCGGCCGCCACCGTCCGCGCCCATTTCGGGGGCCGGATCACCTACGCCTCCGGCCCCTGGGAGTCCGTCGACTGGCAGCCGTTCGACCTGGTCAGCGTCGACGCCTACCGGACCGGCGACGACGGCGACAGCTTCCGTGGCCACCTGCGCGAGTTCTTCTCCCACGGCAAGCCCGTGGCGATCACCGAATACGGCACCTGCGCCTACCGCGGGGCCGGTGAACTGGGCGGCATGGCCTGGCAGCCGCCGGCGGGAGCGGTCCCGGACGAGGGCGAGCAGGTGCGCTACCTCACCGACCTGCTGGACCTCTTCGAGGAGGAAGGGGTGGACACCGCCCTCTGGTTCATCTTCGCCAACTACGACAAACCCGGCGACCGCGACATCGCCTCCTACGGCGTGGTCCGGATGCTCGACGAGACGCGCTGGGAGCCGAAGCAGGTCTTCCGGACGATGGCCGCGAGGTACGCCCGCGACTGAGGGGGGCGGACGCACCGTAGCGAGGCCGCATGCACGGTGGTGCCGTGGGCCGGCAACCACGCCTGGACCGCGGGAGTTTCCGGACGGCCGCGACGGCCGGCGGGGTCGGCGGCGCCCCGGCCGCAGAGCACCTTCGGCGGCATCGCCCTTTCGCCGGGCGTGCCGCGGCACGCCGCAGAGCGAAATCACCTTCACCGCTCCGCCGTTTTGGATACCGATGTCGGGGCAGCAGAGCTGTTGTCGGGACAACAGCTCACGACCTGCTTGTTCGCGCCGCACAGAAGGGATGTCTTATGAGCACCAATGTCTGGGGATACCTGCCGGATTCCGGATACATGGCGGGCACGGTCCTTCTGGGGTACGGCGTCGAGGCGCTCGACGGGAGTATCGGGAAGGTGGACAAGCATTCCGACGAGGTGGATTCCCAACATCTCGTCGTCGATACGGGCCCTTGGCTCATCGGTCGGCGTGTGGTGCTGCCGGCCGGAGTGGTGACCGGAATCGACGAGGACGAGAAGAAAGTCTTCGTCGGCCGCACAAAGGAAGAGGTCGAGGGAGCGCCGCCCTTCGAGAGCGGCAAGCAGGAGGTCGGCGCCGACTATCTGCAGCAGATCGGGACCTACTTCGGTGGATTTCCGCTCATGTGATGCCGAAAATTCCGGTGGCAGGTCTGGTGAGGCAAGAGGGGGGCGGGGGCGGGGCCGGCCGGTGGCCGGCCCGACGCCCGCACCGTGGGGCGTCGCCGCGCGATCCGGGTGAGGAAGAGTACGGCGTGAAATCCCCGAAAGGGGGAAGCCCCCGAAGGGAACGTCTCCGCACCCCGCGCAGGCGAATGCCGGGCACGAGTCGACAAGGGGAGGTGAGAGGTGTGACGGAAACGCAGCAGGTCCCGGTGAACGCGGCGGCCGACGGGCGGGACCACGTCCGGGATCTCATCGCCGCTCACCGTCCGCAGGTCGACGAACTCTCCGTGATGGACGCGCTACTGGTCACGTCGGAATTGGTGACCAATGCACAGAGGCACGGAGGTGGAATTGCCGGATTCTTTGCCCGGATTGTCGCCGATTGCCTGGAAGTGACGGTCATCGACTACAGTCCCCGTCATCCCAGCACGGTCGCCGGACGGGAAAAGTACGCGGTCGGGGGGTACGGGTGGCCGATGATCCAGCAACTCGCCACCGGCATCGCCATCGCCCGCACGGCGGACGGCAAGGCCATTACCGTGACGATGTCTCTCGCCGGTGACCGCTCGCCCGGCTGAGCCGTCACAGAAGGGAAAAGCCACCGCGCACGGACCCGAATCCGGGCAACCTGCGCCCGCCCCGCCGCAATGCCGGCCCCTTTCGAAGAACGTGGGAGAAGGCGAGGCCGCCGGGTGCCGGGGGCCTCGCGGGTTCATCCGGGGCCGTGGCATCCTGAAGGATATGATGATGGGGAATTCACCGGCCGAGGTCACTGCCTCCGTCGAGGGCGAGTGCCGCGTGATCCGGGTGTCCGGCGGCCTCGACTACGACAGCGCCTCACTTCTCGGAGCGGCGCTCACCGAATCCCTCCAGGGCGACACCGCGCGCACGGTGATCGATCTGTCGGCAACCGATTTCGCGGACTCCACCTTTCTCCATGTGCTGCTCAGCGCGCACCGCAAACACCAGCGAGCGCAGCGGGAATTGGTGATGGCCGGTCCTTTCCATGCGGTCGTCGACCGGCTTTTTGAGATCACCGGTACGGCCGGTCACTTCACATTCGTCGACAGCGTCTCGCGTGCGCTTCGTGCATGACGGTGCGGCCCTCGCGGCGGCGCCCGGGGCCGGACGGACGCACGGAGTGCCCGTGACGGCGGCCGAAGCGCGTCACCTGGTGTCCCATGCGCTGCAGCGGGCGAGCGCGGCGGTAGCCGAACGGGCCCTCGTCGATGCCCTCCTGGTGGCCACGGAGCTGTTCACCAATGCGCAGCGGCACGGCGGCGGCCTCGTCGACTTCACCGTCCGCGTCGTCCGAGGTCACCTGGAACTCTCCGTCGAGGACGGGAACGTCCTGGTGCCCGCCACTGCCGCCGCGCGCGCTCCCGACGCTCCGGGCGGCTACGGCTGGCCCCTCGTGCAGCGGCTCGCTCGCACCGTCGACGTCGCCGTGACCGCGACGGGCAAGACCATTCGGGTCACGCTGCCGTTGTGACCTAGCGGCCGGGCGGCATGCCCCGTCGCCGGAATCCTGGATTTCCCGGCCCTCTTGCCGTCCGTCCCGGAGGCTGTGCCGCTCAGCGGTTCACGGCGTCGAGCATGGTGTCGGCAAGTGTGAAGTATCCGGTGGTGCCGGTGACATCGAAGAGCCTGCCGATGATCTCGTGGAACGGGCCCGCGACGATCAGCTTGCGTGCCTCGCGGTGATGGGCACGCTGGGCGGCGAGCAGCACATGCAGCACGGTGGAGTCGGCGAAGTCGGTGAGCGACAGATCGACGACGGTACGGGGCGCACCGGAATCCTTTGCCAGCGCGCACGCCTCTTTGAGGAGGGCGGAACTGTCGTCATCGAGGGACCCGCTGACACGGATGACGAAGACGTCGCCCTCGACCGCATGGGTCACCACAACCGGCGTGTGAACGTGCATGGGCGACAGCATGCCATGAGGTTCGGACAAAGGTTCTGGACAGCCCACTGTTCGGCCATATCGACAACTCGTCAAGAATTCGACGACTCCCCCCGGCAATCGACAACTCCTCAGCCGGCGGGCGGGTGTTGCCGCCGCTTCGTCGAGCGCCGGGCCACCGGCCGGCGGGCCTCCTTCGCTCCTGGCTCCCGGACAACTCCCGTACGCATTGCCGGCCTTGTGCGCCCGTTCCGAGTTCCTTTATCCACACCTCCGGCGCGGGAAAGGCGCGGTATCGGAAGGCCGAAAAGGAACAGTCCGGAGTGCGGGAAGGAGTACGGCGTCGGCCTGCCCCGGTGTCGCCTCCGGGCATGACGGGAGCAGACCGAACCGGACGAGCCGCTGCCGGTCACACCCGCCGCACGGCCACCCCCGCGGCGGCCAGCGCATCGGTCTCCTGGCTCGGTGCGGCCTCGTCGGTGACGACGGCGTGCAGAGCGGCTGCGGGAGTGACGAACGCGAGGGCGGTACGGGAGAACTTCGCCGCCTCCGCGACGGCGATGACGCGCCGGGACGAAGCGATCGCGGCGCGCTTCACGGCAGCGTCGTCGAGGTCGTACGCGGTCAGACCGTCCGCCGCGGTCAGGCCGCAGCAGCCGAGAACGGCCGTGTCGAAGCGTAGGGCGCCCAGCGACGCATGGGTGAGCGGGCCGGTCAGCGCCAACTCTCCCGGCCGGGGCCGTCCGCCGGGCACCAGCAGCGTCAAGTGGGCCGCTCCGGTGAGGGCATTGGCCGCATGCAGGGAGAGCGGCATCACGGTCAGACGGCGGTGCTCCAGCGCGCGGGCCACCTCCAGGCAGGTGGTGCCGCTGTCCAGGACGACGGACTCGCCGTCCGCGATCAGCCCAGCGACCTCGGCGGCGATGCGCCGCTTGCGTTCCTGACCCTCCTGCACCCGTAGGGCGAAGGGGGGTTCGGCGCCGCGCAGCAGCAGGCTCCGCGCTCCGCCGCGGTAGCGCTCGAGGACACCCTGCTCGGCCAGGACCTCCAGGTCGCGGCGGATGGTCATCTCCGAGGCGCCGGTGAGCGCGGCGAGTTCCGAAACGCCGAGGCGGCCCGCCTCGCGCACCGCGTCGGTGATCTGTCTCAGTCGGTCTGTGCTCGCCATGGCCGGATTGAACATCGATCTCGCGTGAAAAGCAATCTTACGAACAAGAAACTTGTTCGCTATGTTCGTTCCCATGGAAAGATCACTGCGGATCGGCAGGCTGGCCACCTTCGCCTGCTTCGTCCTGAACGGCTTCCTCATGGGGATGTGGGTCGTCCACATCCCCGTCGTCGAGCACCGTGCCGGGATCAGCCACGCCGTGCTCGGCTGGCTCCTCCTGCTGCTCGGCGCGGGAGCCGTTGCCGGCATGGGAATCGCGGGTCCGCTCGCCGACCGCTTCGGCGCCCGCACGGTCGTCCCGGCCGGTGCGGCCCTGTGCAGCGCCACGCTCGTTCTGCCGGGCCTGGCGACCGACGTCTGGACGCTGGGGGCGGCGCTGCTGGCACTCGGGTTCGGCAACGGCTGCCTGGACGTCGGGATGAACGCCCACGCCGTGCAGGTGGAGCGCGGCTACCGACGGCCCGTCATGTCCGCCTTCCATGTCACGTTCTCCCTCGGCGGGGTCCTTGCCGCACTGGTCGGCGCCCGCGCACTCGACCGCGGCTGGAGCCCGACGGTGACCCTCGGCGCGGCGGCGCTCGCCGGCCTCGTCGTCACCGTACTGACCGCCCCCGCACTGCTGCGGCCCGAGCCCGCCGGGCAAGCCGCACCGGCGGCCGCCGGGCAGCGCACCCGGCGCCGTACTCCCCGGCGTATCTGGACGCTGGCCGCCTTGGCACTGATGCTCATGCTCTGTGAAGGCGTGGCGAACGACTGGAGCGTGTTGCATCTGCGGGACGTCCTGGGCGCGCCCGCCGCCACTGCCGCCCTCGCCTACGGGGCGTTCGCCACCGCCATGACCATCGGCCGTCTGCTGACCGACCGGGTGGCCGCGCGCTTCGGGCCGGTGGCCGTGCTCCGGCACGGCGCGTCGGTGGCCGCGCTCGGCCTGACGGCGGTCGCACTCTCCCCGTGGACACCCCTCGCACTGACCGGCTGGGCGCTGTTCGGGGCCGGGCTGTCCGGCTGCATCCCCCAACTCTTCAGCGCCGCGGGCCATGCCGACCAGGACGCGGCCGGCGCCAACGTCTCACGCGTCGCCGGCCTCGGCTACCTGGGCATGCTCGCCGGACCCGCCGTCATCGGACCGCTGACGCACGCCGTCCCGCTCAACCTGACATTCTTCCTGCCCGTGACGTGCTGCCTCGTCGCCGCCTGCGCGGCGGGCATCCTGCGGTCCGGGCGTCGCACCCCCACCCTCCTGGAGGCTGAGACCGTATGACCGACACGCACCGTGCGAGCGGAGAGCGCACCGTCTTCCGGTATTCCACCGTGGAGTGCGACGGCGAACGCCTCAGCTGCACCGTCGCGGTCCCGTCGACGGTCCCGTCGACGGACCCGGCGACGCCCTCCCCGCCCCTGACGGCCGTCCTGCTGCACGGCGCCGGCACCAGCGACTCGGCACGCCTGACCGGTCTGCTGGCCGACTTCGCCGCCCGCGGGCACCACGCGCTCGCCTTCGACTTCTCCGGGCACGGCGACAGCTCCGGCCGCCTTGGGGAACTGAGCCTGCAACGCCGGTTCACGCAGGCCAAAGCCGTGATCGACCATCATGCGGGGCCCGGGCACCGGCTGGCGCCGATCGGGTTCAGCATGAGCGGGCAGACCGTCGCCGACCTGGTGACGCACTACGGATCACGGGTCACCGCCATCGGGCTGTGCGCCCCCGCGGTGTACGCGGCCCAGGCGTGGTCCGTCCCCTTCGCCGCGGGCTTCACCGGGATCATCCGCACACCGGACAGCTGGCGGCGGTCCTCCGCACTCGACGTCTTCCGGTCGCTGGCCACCCGCTCGGTGCTCGTCACGCCCGGTACCGACGCGGTCATCCCCCCGGCCGTCACCGAGGCCGTCGCCGCCGCCCTCGGCGCCTCCCGCTCGCACCACACCCGGCTCGTCCACCACGAAGCCGATCACCGGCTGGGCCTGTGGTTCGCCGACCACGCCGTCCCACGCCGCCGCTTCGTCGACACCGTACTGCGCGGTACCCCGTACGAGACGGCGCGGACGACCTGACCGGAGACGGCACACGACGTGCGCTTCCGGTGAGGGCCCACGGCCCCGCCGAAGCACCTGCTGAGCGCCGCCCGGCCCGGACTCGCCCCGCACGGGCCCCGGACGACACCGCTACGCGGCCTCGTCGCCGACGCCGTTCCCTTCGCCTTCCTCCCCTTCCTCCTCGTCCGCGTAGAAGTACTCGTCGAGTGCGGCGATCGCGTCCTGGGCCCGCCGGGCCAAGTGGCGGGAGCAGAGCCACCGTTCACGGGCCGCGGCATCGGAGGGCGCGGGGAACTCGTCCGGCGCGTAGAGGTGGCCGAGCAGGGACGGCAGGGCGTCATCGCTCTCGGGGTGGCCGTCGTCGCCGTGCGGGCACTCGGCGTCGAGAGGGGCGGTGTCCACCGTGCGCAGGGCGGTCCGCAGCTCCTTGCCCACGCTGTAGGGCATCTCGTCCAGATCGTCCGCGTACCACGCCATCACCAACAGCAGAACGGCTCGTTCACGGGGGTCGTCGGCGGCGCCGCCGAGACACCGACGGGCCGCCCATGCGGCGTGAACGGCAAGCGCATACGCTCGGCGTTCGCCGCCGGGTAGGAAGTGAAGCCGGGCGCCGCCGCCGTCGACGCGGGTGGCGAGCGACCGTCCCGCGGTCGTTCTCGATCTGGCGGGCCCCGGACCCGGAGCCCTGGCGGGTCGCCCGGCCCGGAAGGCGGGTTGGAGGTGCTCAACGTGGTGCCGGCCCGGCGGCTGCCCGTCGAGTACCTCTCGGCTGTGCGGGCGGGCCTGGTGGCGGGGCTCGGCGGGGTGGCCGCCGCGGTGCTGCTCACGGACGGTGGCTTCCACGAGGTGGACTCCTCCGAGTACGGGTACGGGATCGCCGGACAACAGGCCGGCCGGGCCGCACTCATCGGCGCGGGGGTGCTGCCACCGGAGGCGGCCGACACGCTGCGTTGGGCGACCTGGCCGGGTCGACGCCGCCCCCGGCGGGGCGACCGTTCGGCCGGGCGGTCCGGAGAGCCGGGCGGCGGCGTACGGCGGACCGGCGGGTGAAGAGGCGGGTGCCGCGCGGCCTCCGGAGGCGGCCCGCGCGGGGTGAGCCGCTCCGCGGCGGTAGCGACACCCGGGCCGGACCGCGCCGTTGAGCCGTGTGCTCGGGCACCATGCACAGGTGGGGGCGCGGCTCGACTCCGTACTCGTCTGACCGGCCCTGTCCGGTGGATCACGAACGAAGCCAGCCAGCCAGACCCCGATCACGGCGAGTGTGAGGGCGAGGGCGAGTGCGAGTGCGAAGGCGGCGTTCCTGCGTTCCTCGACCCTCGGCCCCGAGGGATGAGCAGGGCGAGGGGCGGCGTCCACTCTCACCAGCGAGCCGTTGAACTGCCGAAAAATTCTCGGCATCTCCTCCAGAGGAAAGGGTGTTCGGGAGTTCCGGGCTGTCTAGCATGGACGCACTGATGCTGCCGGGCACGGTGCACGGACGCTGTGGCTGTGGCTGTGGCTGTGGCTGTGGCTGTGGCTGTGTCCGGGGCCGGACCTACGTCCCGCGCCAAGGGCTGCGGCCGCATTCCGAACGACCTCGGGAGGCGTGGAGTGCCGCGACCCGGCCTCAAGGAACTGTCCTCGCCCCGGGTGTGGGGGCCCGGAGGTGTTCTTCTCGCGGGCGGCCTGCTGGTGGGGCTGGTGCTGACCGGTGGACCGGAGGGCGCCGGCCGGTCCGTGCCGGCCACGGCGGACGGACTGCCGCACACCACCGTCGACGTGTCGCCGGGCGGTTGCGGCCGGGGGTGGGTGCATCCCCGGCCCGGCGCCCAGGTCTTCGACCTGCACAACACGTCCGCTACGGCTGCGGAGGTCTATCTCAAGGCCGCGGGAAGCGGGGCCGTGTACGGCGAGGCGGAGGGGATCGGCCCCGGAACCACGCGGCAGCTGCGGGTCCGGCTCGGCCGGGGTGCGTACGCCTTCATGTGTCTGCCGGACGATGCCGAAGCGGTCACCGGGCCGACGGTCCGCATCCACGGTGGCGGCCGCGGGGGACCGGCGGCGGCACCGGTCACCGAGCACGACCTCATCCCCCCGACGCTGGGCTACCAGAAGTGGGTCGCGCGCGGCCTCAACGGCCTCGTCGACCGGGCCGCGAGACTGCGGGACGCGATCGGGCGCGGGGACCTGCCGGCCGCTCGGCGGGACTGGCTGTCCGCGCATCTCGCCTACGAGCGGCTCGGCGCCGCGTACGGGGCGTTCGGTGACGCGGACCAGAAGATCAACGGCACCGGGGCCGGTCTGCCGGACGGCGACCAGGACCCGGCCTTCACCGGATTCCACCGCATCGAGTACGGGCTGTGGCACGGTCGTTCCGCCGACACCCTGCGCGGCCCGGCCGCCGCGCTCGCCGACGATGTGCAGCGGCTTCGCGACGATTGGGCGCAGGCGCGGATGGACCCTGCGGAACTCGGCCTGCGGGCGCACGAGATCCTGGAGAACACCCTGCAGTTCGAGCTGACCGGGCGCACCGACTACGGCAGCGGCACCAGCCTGGCCACCGCCCGCGCCAACCTCGACGGAACCCGGGCCGTCCTCGTCCGGCTGCGCCCCCTGTTGGTGACCCGGTACCCCGATGTCCCCGCGCTGGAGGACGAGTTGAGCCGGGCGCAGCGCATGCTCGACGGCTTTCGGCAGGGCGGGCGGTGGACTCCACAGGCCCGCCTCGACCGTACGCAGCGGGAGCGGACCGACGCGCTGCTCGGGGATCTGGTGGAGCGGCTGGCGTCGGTGGCGACGCTGTGCGATGTGCGGAGAATGGTGTGAGCGGTGTGAGCGGTGTGAGCGATCTGCACGGCGTCGGCAGGCGGCGGTTCCTGCGCGGTGCGGCCCTGGCCGGGGCCGGTCTCGCGGCCGGTGGTGCCGCGCCCGCCGACGGTACGCAGCAGGCCGGCGTGACGGTCCCGATGCCCGGCCCCGGCCTGGCCCCGAGGACCCCGACGCCGATTCCCTTCCACGGCGCCCGTCAGGCGTCGGTCCTGGCGCCGCCCTGCCGGGTCACCGCGTTCACCGCGTTCGACGTCACCGCCGAGAACCGCCACGAGCTGGCCGATCTGCTGCGTGGTCTCACCGCACGCGCGCGGTTTCTGACCGGCGGCGGTGCACCGGCTTCCGTCGGCATCACCGGCCCGCCCACCGACTCCGGCATCCTGGGGCCGCAGGTGCCGGCCGGTGCGCTGTCGGTGACGGTCGGCCTGGGGGCGTCGTTGTTCGACGACCGCTTCGCGCTGCACGGCCGCGCGCCGCGCCGCCTGAAGGCGATGCCCTCGTTCCCCGACGACGACCTGCGGCCCGAGTGGTGCCACGGCGACCTGAGCCTCCAACTGTGCGCCGATGACGCGGACACCGTGCTGCACGCCCTGCGCGACATCGCGCGGCACACCCGGGGCGGGATGCAGGTCCGCTGGCGGCTGGACGGCTTCAGCAGTCCGCCCCGGCCGTCCGGTACGCCCCGCAACCTCATGGGGTTCAAGGACGGCACGGCCAATCCGGACGGGCGCAGTGCCCGGGAGATGGACCGGCTGGTGTGGGTGGGACGCGGCGCCGGCGAGCCGGACTGGGCGGTCGGCGGCAGCTATCAGGTCGTGCGCCTGATCCGCATGCTGGTGGAGTTCTGGGACCGGGTCTCGCTGACGGAGCAGGAGCGGATGTTCGGCCGCGCCCGGGAGACGGGAGCGCCCCTCGACGGCGACGCCGAACACGACACACCCGACTATCCCCTCGACCCCAAGGGCGATGTGATCCCCCTGGACAGCCACATCCGGTTGGCCAATCCCCGTACCGCGGCCACGGCCGACCAGCGGATCCTGCGGCGGGCCTACAACTACGACAAGGGCGTGGACGGCAACGGCAACCTCGACATGGGCCTGCTGTTCTGCTGCTACCAGCGGGACCTGGTCCGCCAGTTCGAAACCGTCCAGCACCGGCTGGCCGGCGAGCCGCTGACGGACTACATCACGCCCTTCGGCGGCGGCTACTTCTTCGCGCTGCCGGGGGTGCGTGAGGCAGCGGACTGGTACGGCCGGGCATTGCTCGGCTGAACAGTGGGCGAGAAGAGTCACGAAGAGTCAATACACGGTCAAAGATTGACCTTGCATACCTGACTCGGTGTTCACTCCGGCGTCATGATGGCTCTGCCGGGCCGCCGTCCGCCCGGCAGAACATCCCGGCCGTACCGCACCACCACGTCCCTGTCCGGAGGGTGAACCAGCATGGCCAGTAGGGGAAGAACAGCAGCACTGAGGAGCCTGGGAGCCCTCACGGGCGCCGCGGCCCTCGCGGTCCTGGGCGCGGGGGCCCCCTCGTGGGCCGCCGACGGGCAGCACCCCGGCTCCTCGCCGGGCACAGCCACCCCGATCAAGCATCTGGTCGTGCTCTTCGACGAGAACATCTCGTTCGACCACTACTTCGCGACCTACCCCGAGGCCGCCAACACCGACGGCACCAGGTTCACCGCCGCTCCGGGGACGCCCCGGCGCATCGACAACCTGCGCACCGCCGGGCTGCTCAAGCACAACCCCAACCAGTACCTCCCCAAGCGGCTCACCCCCGAACAGGCCATGACCTGCGACCAGAACCACGACTACGGGCCCGAGCAGTACGCGTACAACGGAGGCAAGGCCGACCGGTTCGTCGAGAACACCGACTCCGGCAAGTGCTCCGGCGGTCTCTTCGGCGAGCCCGGGCTGGTGATGGACTACTACGACGGCAACACCGTCACCGGACTGTGGAACTACGCCCAGCACTACACGCTCAACGACCGTTCCTTCGGCTCGGTCTACGGCCCGTCCACGCCGGGAGCGATCGACCTGGTCTCCGGGCAGACCCACGGCATCGTCTCCATGGACCCGGCCTCCGGCACGGAGAACCCCCGGCAGACCGACAAGCCCGACCCGCACGTCGTGAAGTCGCCCGACGCGAAGGGCGTCGGCACGATGGTCACCGACCCGGAGCCGGCGTACGACGACTGCTCCAACAAGGACCACACCGGCAAGAGCGCGCTCGGCGCGATGCAGGGGCGCAACATCGGTGACCTTCTCAACTCCCGGAAGGTGAGCTGGGGTTGGTTCCAGGGCGGCTTCCGGCCCAGCACCCCGTGGGACGGCCGGCCGGACCACTTCGCCGAGTGCGGCGGGACCACCCACACCAACGTCGGGGGAGCGGCGGTCGTCGACTACAGCCCGCACCACGCGCCCTTCGAGTACTACCGGTCGACGTCCAACCCGCACCACCTGCCGCCGAAGAGCGTCGACGAGATCGGCCACGCCGGACCGGCCAACCACAACTACGACCTGACCGACTTCGACGCCGCACTCAAGGCGGGCAAGTTGCCGGCCGTCAGCTTCCTCAAGGCCCCCGAGTACCAGGACGCGCACGCCGGCTACTCCGACCCGATCGACGAACAGCACTTCCTGGTCGGCCAGATCAACCGCATCCAGCAGTCGCCGCAGTGGAAGGACACCGCCGTCGTCATCGCCTACGACGACTCCGACGGCTGGTACGACCACACCTACGCCCGGCCCCGCAACGGCTCCAAGGACACCTCGACCGGCTCCAACGGCAAGCCCACCGACAGCCCGGCCTGCCAGGCGGGCCCCGTGGCCGCCGGCGGATACCCGGACCGGTGCGGCCCCGGCACCCGGCAGCCGCTGCTGGTGATCTCCCCGTACAGCAAGGTCAACAAGATCGACCACACCCGGACCGAGCAGACCTCGATCATCAAATTCATCGAGGACAACTGGCACACCGGCCGGATCGGCGACGCCGCCTTCGACACCCGCGCCGGCTCGCTGGCGGGCATGTTCGACTTCCGGCACCCCAACAACCGTCAGGTGCTGCTCAACCCTGACGGTTCGGTGAAGTCGGTCGGTCCGGTCCGGCACGTCGATCCGGTCGTGACGAAGATCGCCCCCGGCCCCGCCATGCGGAACGTGGCGCTGGAGGGTGACTCCGCCGGCTTCCCGGTGCTCCCGGCCGGCGTCGGCGCGGCCGTGCTGGCGGGCGGCGTCACCGGCACCTTCTTCGTGCTGCGCCGCCGCAAGGAGCGAGGTGCCGCCCGCCCCTGAGGACGGGGGAACACCGGCGGAGCCGGGTGAACCGACAGGGACGATCCGCCGGGTGGCGCCGCGGTTGCGCGGAGGCGGTGCCCGGCCCCGGCCCGGGAGGTGGACGAGCTGCCCGGATCGTTCCGCCGGCTGCCCGGATCGTCCCTGCCGTTGCGGCATCACCCCTGGTCAGAATGGGTGACATGAACCGAGCGCTGATCGTCATCGATGTCCAGGAATCCTTCCGTGCCCGTCCGTTGTGGGAGCGGATCGCCAACCCGCAGATCGCGGAGCCCGTCAACAGGCTGGTCGGCCTGGCGCGTGCGGCCGGTGACCTGGTGGTCTGGGTGCTGCACACCGAGCCCGGCAGCGGGGACGTCTTCGATCCGACGCAGGGGCACGTGCGGCTGCTGGACGAGCTGGAGCGGCCCGAGCCCGGCGAGCCGGTACTGCACAAGACCTCCCACAACGCCTTCACCACCACCCCCCTGCAACAGCTGCTGACCTGGGCGGGGGTGCGGGAGCTCCGCGTCTGCGGCATCCGCACCGAGCAGTGCGTGGAGACCACCACCCGGTTGGGCAGCGACCTCGGATACGACATGGTCTTCGTCGCCGACGCCACCACGACGAACCCGGTCGGCGGGCTCAGCGCCGAGGAGATCATCGAGCGTACGACCACGGTCCTCCGCGACCGGTTCGCGCGCATCGCCACGGTGGCCGAACTGGAGGCACAGGTGGGAGCCTCAACGGCGTGAGCCACGTCGTCTTCCTGCTGCTGTCCGGAGTCCACCTGCTCGATCTGGCCGGTCCCGCCCAGGTCTTCAGCACCGCGGCGGACTTCGGGCACCCCTACCGGCTCGGCTATGTCGCCGAACAGGAGCTGGTGCCCAGCGCCCAAGGAGTGCCGCTCACCGCGCGCACCACCTGGCCGGAGCTGGGGCCCCGCGATCTGATCGTGGTGCCCGGCTGGCGGGCACCCACCCTGCGGAGGGCGCCGGAGCTGAGCCCGGACATACGGGCACGGCTGCGGGCCCATCACGCCGCCGGGGGCACCCTGGCAAGCGTGTGTGCCGGGGCGGAAGCGCTGGGCCAGGCCGGGCTGCTGGACGGGCGCCGGTGCACCACGCACCACCAGCTCCAGGAGGAACTGGCCGCCCGTCACCCCCGCGCGACGGTGGTACGCGACGTGCTGTTCACCATGGACGACGGGGTGGTGACCGCCGCGGGCATCGCCAGCGGCATCGACCTGGCGCTGCACCTGCTGGCCCTGCGGCACGGACCGGCCCTGGCCGCTCAGGTGGCCCGGAACATGGTCGTCTACGCCCGCCGCAACGGTCACGAACAGCAGGCCGGCGCCATGCTGCGGCACCGCTCACACCTGAACGACACCGTCCACCGCGTCCAGGACCTCATCGACGCCCGGTTCGCCGAACCGCTGCCCCTGGCCCGTCTGGCTGCTCACGCGGGCGTGAGCGAACGCACGCTGACCCGGCTGTTCAGCCGGGCCACCGGCGGCCTGACCCCGCTGCGCTACCAGCAGACACTACGACTGGAGCGTGCCGAACACCTCATCAGCCACGGCAGGATGAGGGAGGCCGCGGCCCGCGAGGTGGGCTTCGACGACGCCCGGATGCTGCGCCGACTCCGCGCCCGGAAGCCGTCCGCACCGCTGCCGTAGGACGCCGGACGGGGGCACGGTCGGCGGGGCGGCCCGGCGCAGCGCGGAGTGGCCGGTTTGTGCGACTGTGCCCGCAGCGCGTCCCCCCAGCTGCGCCCGCCGAACGGCTACCGGCGCCGGCGGATCAGACAGCCGCCGACACCCAGGCCGCCGGCCACCGCCAGCATGACCGCCCCGGCGAGGGTGGCCGGTCCGGGCGGGGTTTCGCGATCCGGTTCGTCCCGGGTGAGGACCGTCACCACCGTCGGGACGTGCTGCGGGGGCAGGCGGGGCAGTGGCGCGAACGGAGGCGGTGCGGCGTCCCGCAGCAGCAGTGCGGCACCGGCCGCGGCGAGCACCAGGACGGCACACGTCACCGCCAGCCTGGCGCGCCAGGGGCGCCGTAACCGGATCAGCATGCGGTCGACCCTATCCGTGCGCGGACCGTCGTGCGCCGTTACGCCTCCATCGCTTCTTCTTCACCATTTCACTACAACCATTCTCTTTCCCCGAAGGTCTCCTGACCGCCAACTGCCGTTCAGGCAACGGGAGAACACCCGCCCCGGACGCGCGGTTCCGGCACACCATTCCGCTGTGGATGCCCCGCGCATCCCACAGGCAGCAGGAGAGCCCCGCATGTCCAAGCAGCTCCGCACGACCCTGGCCACCGCGGCCGCCACCGCCGTGGCGGCCGGGCTGCTGACGGCCGTCCCCGGCACCGCAGCCGCCGCCGCCCCCGCCGGACCGGCCGCCAACGGCCGCCAGGGAGACTTCAACGGCGACGGCTACCGCGACCTCGCGATCGCCGCGCCGGCCGCCACCGTCGACGGCAGGAAGAGCGCCGGCGCCGTCACCGTGCTCTACGGATCGCCGCAGGGCCTGGACGCCTCCCGGCGGGCCACGCTGAGCCAGAACGCACCGGGAGTTCCGGGCGCGGCCGAGGCCGGCGACCTCTTCGGCGCCGCCCTCGCCGCCGGGGACTTCGACTCCGACGGCTTCGCCGACCTCGCCGTCGCCGCCCCGAAGGAGGACGTCTCGGGCGACGTCGACGGCGGCACGGTACAGATCCTGTGGGGCGCGGCGGGCGGCCTCTCCGGCAAGGGCGCCGCCACGCTCGCCGACCCGGCGCCCACGCAGCACGACCGCCTCGGGACGGCACTGGCCGCGGGCGACTTCGACCGCGACGGCGCCGCGGACCTGGCGGTCGGCACCTCGTCCTCGACACTCCACGTCTTCAAGCGGGGCATTGCCAGGTCCGGGGCACCGGGCGCCCACTCGGCCATCGGCCTGCCCGTCCTGGGCGGGGCCACCAACGGCATTCTCCAGATGACGTCGGGCGAGGTCACCGACCAGGGCTACGCCGACCTCGTCGTCAGCGCCTACGACAGCAAGACCCCGTACGCCAGCGTCAATTACTTCCTTCCCGGCACGGCGTCCGGCCTCTCCGGCACCCGCGCCGAGCGGCTGCCGGGCGGTTTCATCACGGCCATCGGCGACGTCGACGGCGACGGCTTCGGTGACCTGGTCACCGGCATGCACTTCGACGACGGCATCCCCGGCGCCACCAAGGGCGGCAAGGTGAGTGTCATCCACGGCTCGGCGGACGGCCCGCGGGTGGACCGTGTCGACACCATCACCCAGGAGTCCGGTGCGATACCGGGCAGCTCCGAGAAGGGCGACAAGTTCGGGTACGAGGTGTCCCTCGGCGACATCAACGGCGACGGCCGACAGGACCTGGCCATCGGCGTCGCCCACGAGGCGCTCGACGGGGTGAGCGAGGCGGGCGCGGTGACCGTGCTGCGCGGCTCGCCGTCCGGCGTCGACACCACGCACCAGGTGCAGTACTTCCACCAGAACACCCCGGGGGTGCCGGGCACCGCGGAGAAGCAGGACCTCTTCGGCGGTGAGGTCTTCCTCTCCGACCTCAACGGCGACAAGAAGGCCGATCTGACCGTCGGAGCCGTCTACGAGGACGGCGGCGACGGCGCCGTCATCACGCTCCCCTCGGACGGTACCCGCCTCACCACCACCGGTTCCCGCTTCTTCTCGGCGGCCTCGGCCGGCGTCTCCACCGCCGGCGCACCGGAGTTCGGCGCCATCATGGCCGGCTGAGATCCGGGCGAGTGCCACGGACCGGCTGCCACGGACGGCTGCCACAGAACGGGTGCCACGGACGGGTGCCGCGCCCCAGAGGGAGGCGTGGCACCCGTCGCCGGTCCCGCGTCGGATGACCGGCCGCGGGCCGGTTCAGCCGCTTCCGCCCCGCTCGCCGGGCGGTTCACGGTGCCACAGCAGCTCGCAGACCCGGGCGATGCCACGGGCGAGATGACGGCGGTAGGTGCCGTAGGGCAGGCCGAGCCGTTCGGCGGCGGCCTCCTGGGTCGGGGCGTCCGCGAAGAACGTCATTATCACCGCGCGGTGCGGCTTTTCCCCTTGGGGGTCGTCGCGCAGTCTGTCGACCGCTTCCGTCAGCGCCTTCTGCAGCGCCTCCACCGGGGTGGCGCGGCCGTCGGCCGCCACCGCCCCGCTGCGGACGAGTGGGCTGGCCGACAGCGCGTCGGGCCGGTGCCACGAGCGCAGCGCCTTGCGTACCGCCGCGTCGAACTCGGGCCGTGCCAGCGCGGCGGGCGCAGGCGGGGCGGGCGCAGGCGCCGCGGGGCCGCGCTCAGTCCGTTCCGCACCCCCGGCGTTCGGGAACTGTGCCAGCGCCATCTGCTCGAGGAACGACTCGGGCGGCATCACCCGCCGGTCGGAGCCGAAGAGTCCGTAGCGCCGGTCGCCGACGCCGACCGGAGGCAGCGCGACGAGGCGCGTGGCGGAGGAGGACTGTTGGAACGTCGCGAAATCCTCGATGACGACGAACGACCACGCCAGCCCGACGCTCGTGAAGACCTCGGACATGATCCGCGCGCTCATGAGATCTGCCGTGGGCGACGGGTCCGGAGCCCGACGCACCGTGAACCGGGCCACCGCCAGATGCTCTCCGGCCCGCAGCGGCGCCGTCCGGCGCTGATGTGCCCACGCCGCAGCCACCACGGGATCCGCCTCGGTGTCCGAGGCCCGGGGGGCGGCGAGCCGCAGCCACGACATGAAGCCGAGCGGCTCCCCGGAGACCGCATGCCGGTAGACGGAGAACGACTCGGGCTGTCGGTCCAGCCAGTGGCGCACGAGGGCCACGGACTCTTCGGGGCCGTCCTCGGCGGCCAACTCCAGCACCACGTCCCGGTCGCCGCTCCTGAGCGTGTCCTCGTAGACCTCGTGCGGTCTGTTGCTCCCGTTCCCGTCGCTGCCGAAGCCGTCGCGCTGGAGGTACAGCACCGCGGCCGACAGGGAGCGCGCGGCAGGGCCGGAAACCGGGTCGGGAGCCGCGCGTGCCTCTCGGATGCGCTCGATGAGATGGGCGTGGATGCCCTGGTGCATCGCCTCGTAGCGCTGCGGGTCGCGCCACCGCAGATCGGCGTCCAGGACCTCGCGCACCACGTCGTGCGGAAAGACTCCGAACGGGCCCGTCTCCATGAACGGCAGTCCGCGCAACCAGGCGAACAGCGTGCCCGCGTCGGCCTGCGGGAGGGTGGCCCGTAACAACTCCTCGGTCGTCATGTGGACATGGGCGCAGATCTCCAGTGCCTGCCCGTGCAGCCGCGAAGGCACCTCGCCGACCAGCCGCGACACCAGCGTGCCGATCACGTCCTGGGTCGGCGCCCAGGCGCCCGTACCGTCGAAGTCCCGTGGCCCGGCGAGCTCCGCGGCCAGGCAGAGGGCCAGCGGATTGCCGCCCGCGAAGGCCAGCACGGCGGGCTGTTCCTCCGGCGGCACGCCGCGGGCCGCGAGCATGGTGCCCGCATCGTCGGGACACAGCTCCGGCAGGCTGACGACCTGGAGGACCTCGTCCCAGCCGGGAGCGGCCCGCCAACTGTCCTCCGGGGGCTGCCGCCCCGCGAAGACCACCACCGCTCCCGCGGGCAGCCGGGGAAGGAAGTGGTCGCGTAGCCAGCCTTCGAGCGGCCGGTACTCCTCGAACGTGTCGACCAGCAGTACTGCCCGGTCGTCGGTGAAGACCTGTGCCGCGTCGGCCTCGAAGGCCGCCGGGCAGGGCTCGCCGCTCCGCGCGTCGATTTCCACCACGGTGCGCCCCGCCGCAGCGGCTTCGTCGGCGAAGCGCCGAAGCAGCGTCGACTTGCCGATTCCGCCCGGACCGGTGAGGAAGAGCACGGTGAAGGAGTCCGCGCCGCGCCCGAGCGCCGAGCGGAAAAGGGCCAACTCGTGGGCCCGCCCGACGAAGGCGCGCCGCCGTGCGATGCGCAGATGCTCACCGAGGCTGGTGGGTGAGCTTTTGTCCGTGTGAGCCATCTCAACCCCCTTGCTGACCTGCCCATTTGACCACAGGGGGAGGCGGGGCGGCGCCCGGGGGGTGGGGCGGAGGCACTCGTCCCGCAGCCACCGCGCCACATCGATCGAGCAGTTGCGCGGACATTTTCTGAGCATTTTCGTGGGCTATTTGTGAGCGGTATCCGGACAATGCAGAAATGGCAAAGAGAATTCCCTTCGCCCTGTCCTGATACGAATCTGCCGTACGATTCCACTCGATAGGGGGATGGAAATTGCATGGCTCTTGTCGCTCGGTGGCGACGGAAGTGGGAAAGAGAATTCCGGTAGTGGTGCACGCCCCGGACCCCATCTCACGAGAGGGAACGATCAGCCAGCTGCGGCGGCACCCCGAGGTCGAACTCATCGATGACGACGGTGCCCATCAGGGCGACGGTGTGGCCGTCCTGCTCGCCGAATCGCTCGACCGAACCATGCTCTCCTCGCTGCGCAGACTCGTACGGAGCGAGGGACTGCACGCCGTCCTGGTCGTGAGCCTGATCCGCGAGGCCGATCTCCTCGAAGTCGTCGAGTGCGGTGTCGGGGCCATCGTCTGGCGCCACGAGGCCACCGGGCAGCGGCTGTTGCAGGCGGTGCTCGCGGCCTCCCGCGGCGACGGCGACCTGCCCGCCGATCTGATCGGCCGGCTGATCAGCCAGGTCCGCACCTTGCGGCCCGGCGCGGTCGGGAGCTCCGACGTACAGGCATCCGGCCTGACGCCACGCGAGACCGACGTTCTGCGGCTGGTGGCCGACGGCATGGGCACCGGCGAGATCGCCACCAAACTCTCGTATTCCGAACGGACCGTAAAAAACATCCTGCAAGGACTGACAACCCGCATGGAACTGCGCAACCGCGCACACGCCGTGGCCTATGCCCTGCGCGAGGGATACATCTCATGAGGGCCGCGTCCAGGAGCGAGGAGCGAGGAGCGGCGGCGATGATTCACGAAGTGGACGAGGATCTGCGGCGGATAGGGAATGAATCGGCGGGAACGCGGCACGACCGCCGTCCGCGACGACCGCGGAACCGTCGTACGCCGCCGGCAGCCGCCCCGTCGGCAACAGCCGGTGGGCCCCGGGCGTCTCCCCGTCCGGTACCGGAGAACGGCAGGACCACGACCAAGGGACTCACCCCGGACCGGGCCGGCGGCTTCCAGCGGCGCACCTTCCGGTTCCCGCACGTCACAACGGTACGGTTCACTCTGCGTTCCGCCTGCGGCGTCGGGCCGAAGAGGCACGTGGCCACCGCCGAGATCGAGCTCTTCGGGCCCGCCCCGTCCGACGGCGCCTGACGACTCGCCCGTACCGCCAACTCCCACCTCAGGAAGGCTCATGCCAGGGAGCACCCACTTCCGCACCCGCCTGCGCAGCCCGGCTGCCATCGTGGCGCTCGCCCTCGCCCTCGCCGTTCTCGTCGCACTGGGCGTCGCGCTGCAGCTCCACCGTGCGGAGCCGCCGCGGCCCGGACACGCCGGCGCGCAGCCTCCGAAACCCGGACCACGCGGTACGCAGTCCGTGCGGGACACCGCCCCGGCCCCGCTGCGCGACGGCAGTGCCCTCTACCCCCGGGCGATCCGTCTGCAGCACAGCGGCAGCGCCAACGGGCGGGTGCTCGTCGCGACGGTCGTCCACCACGGCGAGGACGGCGTCGGCGCCGTCCAGGAAAGCACCGACGGGGGCGTGCGCTTCCACTCGGTGGGCTCCGCCACCGCACCCCAGTCGGCGGCCGGCCGGGGGCTGTGCTGTGCCACCCTCTACGAACTGCCGCAGCGCATCGGCGAACTGCCGGCCGGCACGCTGTTGTGGGCCGCGTCCTTCGGCCTGACGGAGCACGACCGCCGGATGACGATCCGGGTGTTCAAGAGCACGGATCTGGGACGGAAGTGGACCCGGCTGTCCACGGTCGCCGCCGCATCGGACACCCGGGGGCTGTGGGAGCCGGAGTTCTCCGTGGACCGCGAGGGGAACCTGGTCTGCCACTACTCCGACGAGACCGATCCACGGCACAGTCAGAAACTCGTCGCCGCGCGCTCACCGGACGGCGTGACGTGGCACGACCGCCGCGACACCGTCGCCGGCACGCCGGCTTCCGACCGCCCCGGCATGGCAGTCGTACGGAAGCTGCCGGACGGCACGTACGTCATGGCCTACGAAATCTGTGCCGCGGCGGGTCGGTTCTCCTGCGTGGTGCACTACCGCACCTCGTCCGACGGTTGGGACTGGGGCGACCCCGCCTACCTCGGTATCCGGCCCGAGACGGCCGACGGCAAGTACTTCAAGCACGCACCGAATCTGGCCTGGGCGCCGGAGGCCGGGAACCCGCGGGGCGAACTGCTGCTGATCGGGCAGGTGATGTACGACCGGGACGGCACCAGGGCCAAGGGCAGCGGGCGCACCGTCTGGGCGAACAGCAAGGGCGGTGCCGGTCCTTGGCGGGAGACCCGCGCGCCCCTCGCCGTCACGTCCGGCAAGGTCGACTTCTGCCCCAACTACAGCTCCAGCCTGCTGCCGTCACCCGACGCCCGCCGGGTCCTGGAGGTCGCGACCGACTACCACAAGGGAGTGTGCCGGGCGTACTACGCCACCAGCGGCCGGTGAACCGGTCGGCTGTGCCCGCCGGTTCACCGGCGGGCACAGCGGCGGGCACAGCGGCGGCGGCCCGACCGACGACCCTCCGTCGGCCGCGCCGCCGCGCTTCTCGCTACCGCGGCACCGGAACGTCGGAAGCGTGCCGGTCGTCGTCCTCCCTGGTACGCATCCACACGGTGCGCTGCGGCAGGGGGATTTCGATGCCGGCGGCGTCGAGGGCCTCCTTCACCCGCCGACGCAGCTCGCGGGTGATGCCCCACTGTTGGAGCGGGACGGTCTTGACGGCGAGGCGGACCACGATGCCGTCGGCGTCGAGCGACTGCACGCCCCACACCGAGGGGTCCTCCAGCAGGAGGCCGGCGAACTCCGGGTCCTCGCGCAGCGCCAGGCCGGTCTCCTCCAGGACCCGGTGGACGGTGTCGAGGTTCGATTCGTAGGCCACCGAGACGTCCAGGACGGCGCGGGCCCATTCCTGGCTGTCGTTGCGGACCCGCAGGATCTCGCCGTTGCGGATGTGCCACAGGCCGCCGTTGAGGTCACGGACCTGGGTGAGTCGCAGGCCGACGTGCTCCACCTCGCCGACGGCTTCGCCGAGGTCGACCGAGTCGCCGACCCCGTACTGGTCCTCGACCATGATGAGCATGCCGGACAGGTAGTCGGCAACCAGGCTCTGGGCACCGAATCCGATGGCCAGACCGACGACGCCCGCGCTGGCGAGCAGCGGGCCCAGGGCGATCCCGATCTGATCGAGGATCATCGCCAGTCCCATCACGGCGACGACGATGGTGACGATGCTGCTCAGCACCGAGCCGATGGTGCGGGCCCGCTGCTCCCGCCGTTCGCTGGCACGCGAACGGTCGCGTTGCCGTACCGCCGGCCCCCGGTTGGTGCGGCGGGGCTCCCGGTCCCCGTCCGAGGGCTGCAGGATGCGCTGAACGACCCGGGTGATGGCCCGCTTCGCCACCACCCGGACGAGCGCCGCCCCGACGATGATCAGCAGGATCCGCAACGGCACGCCGATCAAGGTGTCGGCGTTGTCCGGTAGCCGGCCCGGCAGGGCCATCGCCCGCGCGGCGGGGCCGGCGAGGGCGGTCGACGCGGATGCGTCCAGAGGTGACAAGGGGAAACTCTCCAGTTCTCTTCGGTGCAGGAAGCGTCGACGGCTCGGACGGCCGCGCACCGCTCGGTGAAACCGCCGTGCACCGCTTTGTGAGCGGGGCACGGGTCGCGGCAGCCGGTGCGCGGGCGTGGTGACGTCCCGGAGACGTCTGCCGGATGGCGTGAACGGTCTCTCGCCTCACCGGATTCGGCGCGCCTATGCCTGACCGGGCCGTACACTCCCGGCCGTTGTGGTGGCCGGCGCCCGTCGCGCGGCGTTGCCGGGGCGCCCTCCCGCGGCGGTGGGTATGCGGCGGGCCGGAGGGCGGCCGGACCCCACTCGTTGCGCAGGGAACCGCACACGTTGTGAACATGGATGACACGTGACGGTGACACACCAATTCCCGGTTATCGGACGGTCATCGGCCGCTTCCTGTCCCCTTCAGGGTGTATGGACCCACCGCCGAGAACAGCTCAGGCGTTCGGCAGACAGTGATATTGCCGGGACGCAGAGGAGAGGTTTGGGCGGGCGGTCGGTGGGAACTGTGGGACGGGTGGCAGGGCGGTCGTTCGGAATTCCGGGCCGTCGGGCCGCCCGGTCCCGACCGTCGATGGTGCACATCCCTCCGACCGGTGCGGAAATCCCGACAACGGCGGGCATCGGGTCGCCGAGTGCGCTTTCTTCCGGGCCGTCCACGACACCGGGCAAAACATCAGGAGAACAACGGGTAAACGATGCCGGGGCGGCGTTCGGTCGGCGGAACCGGAACCCCGTCGCGCCACGTCGGCGCTGCTCCGGGCCGCCTGCGGCGCTTACCGGAACATGCCGCATGACCTCGGCGGCAGGCTCGTCCCAGGCTGCCACGGCGGCGCCGGGACGGCCCGATCAAGGGCCGGCGCCCGGCTCGGCGGCCGACGGCCCGGGTGGCTTCCGGCGCTGTGCCCGACCGGCCACCCGTCGCGAAGGAGCCGCCGTCGAGGGGTGTCGTGGGCCGTACGCCGGGAAATGCTTCCCACGCGTCTCGGCCGGCTCGTTTCGGCATCATGTCGGTGACGGCATCGCTCGGCGCTTTCCCGATACTCCGGCCTTGCGGCCGGGCGGAGCGGGCCAGGGAGAAGGCGGTCGGAGAAGACGGTCGTACGGACACCCGAAACGTTCTGGCGACACCTGCCGGCGCCATGGGCCGAAGGGCGGCGGAAGTCGACTTTCCGGCGTTCACAAACGTAAAGACCCATGGGCTTTTTTGTGTCCGGGGAATCAATTGCGATATCCCGGATGCGGCTCGTGCTGCAGTTCATCGGGATGCCTTGCCGGGAATTCCTGGGTGTCTCATTTCCCCTTCCTCTGTTCCGTCAGGATGTCATCCGGGTTACGGGAGGGTGTATGCCGCCCGTGTCGCCGGGGGTGGCGCTCCGCGCCCCCGGGGGCGCCACCTCCCCGTATGGGGAGCGTCGCGGGGTGGGTTCGGTGCGGCCCGGCGGCGGGGTGGCGCGGGGGTCGGGGTCGGTGCTCGGGGCGAGGCGGCGCGAGGTCGGCGGCGTCGCGCGCAAGCGTCCCGTTCCAGGTCAGCTGGGGCGAAAACGAACACGGCTTGTAGTAAGCGCTTCAATTACTCGGCGCTAACACCGGGTCAAGTGAGTTACTTCACAGTACGAATCGGTCGTCGACGGCACCCCGAGGGTCTCGGGCGGGGCCTCGTGCCGGCCCGGTACCGGCCAGTGCGGTGCGTGAATAGGTATGTTGACGAGTGAGACGGTAATTGGCGGGTAGGAGCCACGCCTGGTCCTGTGGTCTTTACCACCGGCCGGCCGGAGAAGCCGCTGGCTCTTCTTTCCTATTCTCTTTCGTGGTTATCTGGTTACACTCACGCTCCATGCGAACCGCTACCCCCCACAGCAGTCGCCCCGGTAAGCAACGGAATCGTCCCGTATTCGTCGACGCCTCAGGCCGGCGCCGACGCTTCCTGGGGCACGCAGCCTTGACCGTAGGGTGCATGTGCACCGGATATCTCGTGCTCCTCGTCGTCGTGTTCGGCGGCCTCCTGCAACCGGCCCAGAAGCCGGTGCCGGGACGCGCCGACCCGCTCCCGGAGCACACCGCACCGCACCCGTCCGGCGACCCGGGTGACGCCCGCCCGCCGGCACCTTCCAGCAACCCCGGGGCGGCCATGCCCGTTGGCCACCACTCGTCCCCGGCTCCCGCGCACACCGCTCCTGTCCCGTGACGGACACCGGACCGGCAAGGCCACCCACCAGGTGTGAAGCCTCGCCGGCACGGATCCGAAGCGTGCCCGCCCGCGCCGGCCGCCATGGCGCGCCGGCGCGGGCGCACGCCGCACACGTGGCATGTCCCCCGACAGAAAGGGCCCATTGTGGCGATGTCAGGGCTGGGGCGGCACGCGCTACGTCGCCCCCCACGCTGGCACTGGTTACTGCTGCTGCTCATCCTCCCCATAGTCGCTACGTCGCTGCTCTTCGAGGGCTGGAACACCCACGAGGTCGACGGAGCCCGGACGAGACGCGCGTGCACCAGCCCCATACCCAAGTCCGCGGACAACGGAGACCCGGTCCTGCGCATCACGGCCCACGGCGCGGAGACCGCGCAGATGCCGCACCGGACCGCCGCGCTCACCTTCGACGGCGGGCCCGACGCGGTGTGGACCCCGCGGCTGCTCGACCTGCTGCGGCGACACCACGCGCACGCCACCTTCTTCCTCTACGGGAACCAGGTGGCACGCCACCCGGAACTGGTGCAACGGATCCGCGACGAGGGCCACGAGATCGGCTCGTACACCTACACCGGTGGCGACCTCGGCAGCGCCTCGTCCATTCGCTCCCAGCTGGAACTGTCGCTCACGCAGACCGCCTTGGCGGGCTCCGCGGACGTCACCACCCGGCTGCTGCGGCTGCCGCACACCACCACCGCCGACACGATGTGCGGCGCCGAGTGGTCGGCCGCGCGGCGCGCCTCGGCGCAGGGCTATGTGCTCGTCGCCGCCACCCACCACTCCCGGAAACCACCGCAGGGTGTGGTGCGGCAGTACAGCCACACCGCTCTGGGATACCAGGAGGCGTCGAAACTGCTCGCCGACCCGGACGTGGAGCGGTTCACCACCGTCACGGGCGGGCTCGGTCGGCCCTCGCTCACCACCCCTGCGGCCCTGCCCGAGCGCGCTCAGGGCAAGGCGCTGATCTGGACCCAGTCCATCGGGCACACCTTCGCGCGCTCCATGACGTGGGTGCTGGGGATCGCGGGCGGGCTGGGCATCCTCCGGCTGCTGATGCTCGCCGCCCTCGCCCGCGTACACGTGCGGCGAAGGCGCCGGCACCGATCCGGTGCGCCCTGGCAGTACGAAGTGAACGAACCGGTGACGGTGCTGGTCCCCGCGCACAACGAAGAGGCGGGCATCGAGGCCACCGTGCGCTCGCTCCTCGCCTCCACCCACCGGGACCTGCAGATCATCGTCATCGACGACGGGTCGACGGACCGGACCGCCGAGATCGCCCGGGGCATCCGTGACCCTCGGGTGTCCGTGGTGCAACAGCCCAACTCCGGTAAGCCGGGGGCGCTCAGCACGGGCTTGAACTACGCGCGTTGCGAGATCATCGTCATGATCGACGCGGACACGGTGTTCGAGCCGGAAGCCCTGCACCGGCTCATCCAGCCGCTCGCCGACCCGTCGATCGGTGCGGTCAGCGGCAACACCAAGGTCGGCAACAGGCAACGCCTGCTGGGCCGATGGCAGCACCTCGAGTACGTCCTCGGCTTCAACCTGGACCGGCGCATGTTCGAGGTGCTGGAGTGCATGCCGACGGTGCCCGGCGCCATCGGTGCCTTCCGCCGGGACGCACTGACGGCCATCGGCGGTGTCAGCGACGACACTCTCGCCGAGGACACCGATCTGACGATGGCACTGTGGCGGGTGGGCCGGCGCGTGGTCTACGAGGAGACGGCCATCGCCTGGACCGAAGTGCCCAGCACTTTCAGCCAGTTGTGGCGGCAGCGCTACCGCTGGTGCTACGGAACGCTCCAGTCGATGTGGAAGCACCGCCACGCCGTGGTGGAGACGGGGCCGGCCGGGCGCTTCGGGCGCCGCGGCCTGACCTATCTCGCGCTGTTCCAGATAGTCCTGCCGCTGTTCGCGCCGGTCGTCGACATCTTCGCCCTCTACGGAGTGTGTTTCGGGGAGACCGCGCAGGCGGTCGGGATCTGGCTCGGCTTCCTCGCCGTACAGGTGATCACCGCGGGATACGCGCTGCGGCTGGACCACGAAAGGCTCCGGGCGCTGTGGGCACTGCCGCTCCAGCTGTTCTTCTACCGGCAGCTGCTGTACCTCGTGGTCATCCAGTCCGTGGTCACCGCCCTGCTCGGCACCCGGCTGAAGTGGCATCGCATGCAACGCTCCGGCACCGCCGATCAGCACCTGCTCAAGGAATCCGTCCCGTACCCGACCGGCGTTCCGTCGAAGTGACCGAGGAGAGTGAGCACATGAGAGAACCGCGGGTCCCCTCGTGGGCCGTCCGCGACGCGGCGGACGACGGGGCGGATCGCGGGCCGGGGCGGGAGCGCCGACGGCGTCCCCGGCAGGGCGGGGACGGGCAGTCCCCGCCCCCGCCCGGGCCGGCGGAGCGCCGCCCGGGCCCGGGCCCCGCCGCCGACGGCGCCGCTCCCCGGCCGGCCGCCCGGCGGCGGGCCCACCGCGCCCGCCGCCGGCGGCCCCTGCGCCGGGCGGCCGTCGCCGTGCTCGTCACGCTCGTGGCCATTCCCGCCGGCACCGCGGCCTGGGCCGACACCGAGCTCAACAGCGGGGTCGATCTCGGCGCGTCGGAGCCACAGCTGCGTCCGGGCAAGGGGACCAACTATCTCCTCGTCGGATCCGACAGCCGCGAGGGCCTCACCGACCAGGAGAAGCGCGATCTGCACACCGGATCGGCCGGCGGCCGCCGTACGGACTCGATGATCCTGCTCCACACCGGCTCCCACGGCACCACGATGATGAGCCTGCCGCGCGACTCCTGGCTGACCATCCCGGGCTACACCAGCCCCATGACCGGCAAGCGGCACGCTCCGGCGAAGAACAAACTGAACGCGGCGTTCGCTCTGGGCGGCCCCAAAATGCTCGTCCACACCATCGAGCGCAACACCGGCCTGAGGATCGACCACTATGTGGAGGTCGGCTTCGCGGGCTTCGTGAACCTCGTCGACGCGGTCGGCGGTGTCCCGATGTGCCTCGACCGGGACCTCAAGGACAAGAAGTCGGGCGCCGATCTCAAGAAGGGCTGCCAGACCCTCAACGGCCCCGAAGCGCTCGCCTTCGTCCGGCAGCGCCATCAGGAGGCCCGCGGCGACCTGGGCCGCACCCGCAACCAGCAGAAGTTCCTGTCCGCCCTCGCCCACCGGGCGGGGGCGCCCGGCACCGTCCTCAACCCGCTCGCGATCTATCCCGCGCTGGACGCCGGGCTGAACACGCTCATCGTCGACCGGAACACCGGGCTGCTGGACCTCGCGTCGATGTTCCGTGCGGTCCATGGCGTCACCCGCGGCCGCGGAAAGCAGATCAACGTGCCCGTGGCCAGCGTCGGGTTTCCCACCTCGAAGGGCAGCGCCGTGCTCTGGGACAGGGCACGGGCCCGGCAGGTGTTCCACGACATCCGCGACGACCGGCCGGTACACCCCGGCGGGGGAGGGAGGAGATGAGCGCGTGAACCGCCCCCGATGACACCGCGCCCGGGCCGCGACCGGCGCCCACCGCGGTTCCGGCCGCCGGTCATCGGGACGGCTTCGGCCAACAGGCGTCGCACCGGCATCGCTTGCCGAAGTGCGACGCCTGCGCTGTGCCCGTCGTCGGACCCGGAACGGCGGCCACACCCGGCCCGGGTGTCCTCCGCCGCGCACCTGACCGGGCCGCGCGCCCGCCCGCACGGGGACGGCGGCGCCGGCCGTCCCGACCTCCCGTCAGGTGTAGGGAGGCGATCGCGGGGCAACCGCAGCGGTGAACACTCCGCTCGATGAAAGGGAACCGCACGATGCTGATGGCCCACCCCGCCGTGTTGCTGGAACTCATCGAGGAGTACGAGACGTTGGAGCTGCTGCACGCTCGGCAGGGCCGTCCCGAGGTGCGCCGGAGGATGGACGACCTCGCCTACACCCTGTGCGTTTCCACCGGCACCCGCGACGTGGACGCGGCGCTGATCGCCGGCCGCCATCGGCTGCCCGGCTCCCGCACGGCAGACGATTCGCTCCTGGCCGGCTGACGGGCCGCCTGCGCCCTCCGCTCCGGCACCGGCCGAAGTCCGGCGCCCACCCGCCCTCCCAGGGCCCCCTTCCTCTGGGAGGGCGCCTTCATGGGCGCCCGCCGCGCCATCTGACATGCCGCCGACGGCGTAATCATCGGGTGGGGCCGTTCGACTCGGTCAGGCTATGGCCCTTGGTCACGTTCGTACCAGGAGCCCGTGTGCGCAGGCCGCACGTAGGGCCTTGAGCGGATCTCCCGTGGTCGCCGGTGGCACCATCCGGTCCCGGGGCGGACGCCGGCGCGGTGGGACAAGGTGTCGCGGAAGACGGTGGTGAAGGCGTTGACGTGTCCTGTTCCTGCGACGCGGGGGAAGCCGCCGCCCGGACAGCGCGAGCCGGGGGCCACGAAGGGCCGGTGGCGTCCGGCACGTCCCGGCCCCCAGGGCGCGCCATGATGGGCGCCGGCCACAGCCCCGGCCCCGGTCACGGTCCGGCCACCGGTCACGGTCACCTGGCCGGGCGGCGGCCGGTGCTGGTGGACAACAACGGCTTCGAGGTGCTGCGCCCGCCCGCGTGGATGCGCTGGCTGCCGCCCGCCTACGTCGCGGTCGTCCTGCTGCTGGAACCGCTGACCCCCACACCGTGGCCGGTGAGCTTCCTGCTCGTCGCCCTGCCGGTGACCGCCGCCTACACCCTCGGTCCGGTGAGCGTCGCCGCGGTCACGGTCTTCGCCGTGGTGTTCGAAGGCGTCCTGGCGGGAACCCCGTGCTGTACCGGCCACAACCTCCATCAGCTGTGGGAGAGCCACCATGTCGCCGCGTACATCTCCACCACCCTGGTCGGTGTGCTCGGCGTGGCCCTGGCTGCCCACCGCCAGCGCCAGGAGCGCCACCTGGTACGCGCCAACACCGTGGCCGAAGCCCTGATGCGCACTCTGCTCAGGCCGGTGCCGCACCAGGTGGGGCAGGTGCTCGCGGCAGGGCTGTACCGGTCCGGCGAGGTCGGCACCATGGTCGGCGGCGACCTCTACGACATCCGCGCCACCGACGCCGGCGAGCGCGCCATCATCGGCGATGTCCGCGGCAAGGGGCTGAAGGCCGTACGCACCGTCGCCGACCTCCTGGGCACCTTCCGGGAGGCCGCCTACGAACAGGGGGACCTGCGGGCCGTCGCCCGGCGCATGGAACGGAGCATGGCCCGCGAGGCCGAAGAGATCCGGGACGACGAACTGTTCGTCACCGCCGCGCTGGTCGAGTACGACGCCCCCGCCCGACGGATCACCATCGTCAACCACGGACACATCGAACCGATCCTGATCGCCCACGGTGAGGTGACCGCACTCATCGGACCCCCCGCCCTCCCGCTCGGCCTGGGCACCCTGGCAGAGGAGGAACCCGTCGCCTACTCCCATCCCTTCACCCCCGGCGACGTCCTCCTGCTCTGCACCGACGGCCTGATCGAGGCCCGTGACCACACCGGCGCCTTCTACCCCCTCCTCGACCGGCTCCGCCACCGCTTCGCCGGCGAGTCCGCACCCGGCCCGGCCGATGTCATCGACTTCCTCAACACCGACCTGCCGCGCCACACCCACGTCTTCCACGACGACGTGGCCATCCTCGCCATCGCTCCGGGCGGAACCCCGTAGGACTGACTCTCCGGCGGGGCCGTCAGCTCCCGTGTGACGGCGGGGCGGGGCGGGGCCGGCGCCGCCGACGGGCCGGGGTGTGGAGCGGTCCCCTCCACACCCCGACCGGTGATCAGGCGGCGGGACGGAGCCCTTGGCGTACGGAGATCGCGTTCAGCCGGATCGCGCAGTGGACGACGTCGTCGAGGGTCAGCACACGGGCCTTCTCCGGGGCCAGCGCGATCGTCACATCGACGCAGAGGGCGACGGCGTAGAGGAAGCCGGCGGTCTCCTCGTCCTGGAGCGCGAACAGCAGGTTGTAGTAGTAGCTCGTGCTCTCGGCCGCGTCCCCGTAGAACGAGAGGTGTGTGCCCTCCTGCTCCCCGAGGCCGACGAACGCGTCGGCGAGCGCCGTCTCGGCCTTCTCCCAGAAGACGGGGTTGGTGAAGGGATGCGTCAGCGCCTGGCGGACGGCCTCCCTGAGCGAGAGCGCCATGACGCCGACGGGGGCCGTCTCCTGGAGCCCCCAGCCACGGATGATCTTCACCGTCGAGCTGTCGGGGACGGCGCCCGCCGCCCGGCTGATCTCACCGAAGTCGTGGTCCACGGTCGCCGGGGCGATCGCGTGCTGGAACTTCTCGGCCATGTCCTGCGTTTGTTCCAGTGCCGCGGTGTCCACCTCGAAGACCGTCCGGAAAGTCGTCTTCTCGGCGGCGGACTGCTCGGCCATGACTGCTCCTCACATGCGGGAAAGATCACGTCGCGCCGACGGGCAAGTATGCCGTCCGCCCGCCCGGCCGTGAGCGGCGGCTCGACATCGGTGCGAAACGGTGCCGCCCGCGCAGTTCGAAGAGGCGTGTCGGTCAGCCGTCCGCCGGCAACCGGCGGGCGAGGTTTCCCGCCAGGCGGCGGGCGGCATGGGCTCCTTCGCCGTCCCTGGAGCCCAGCAGCCGTAGGAGCTCAACCGCCGCACGCGCCTCCCGGAGCGTCAGCAGCGGTGCCCGCTCCTCGTCGAAATCCACCACGCCGTCCACCAGCGCCAACAGGCGGTCATCCATGTCGCTCATGCCCGGCACAACGGGGAGCGGTTCGACATGGTCACGGCGACGTGCGGCCGAGCATGCGGCGCTCCGTGCCGCGCGTGGTCCGGACGGGCGGTGGGCTCCGGCGCGCGGGTGCGCACGCCTTCGGGGGAATGCGCGCCCGCACGCGTTCGAAGAGTGCCGCCCGGTGATACGTCATCTCGGGTAGGCGCGCGTGGGCCGGAGCCTGCCTTTCGCGTGGCAGTCGTCCCCCGCCGGGCCCGGGCCTGGGTACGGCGGGGTGGGAGGCGGTGGCGGCCAGGTGCGGAACCGACTCGGCAAGGAGCGGGACGACGCGTCCGCCACCCAAGGAAGCCGGGCCCGGTGGCGCCGGCGCAGGGCGGCGCTCACGGCCCGGGTCGGCCCGAAGCCCGTCGGCGGGCGACGTGCGGTGAGCGGAGCGGGGGGCCGTCGCAGCGGCGCGGCCGTTCGTGTCTCCCCGGTGCTGAGTGCGGCGGCGGCCTACGCGTGGCGGCTGATCATCGTGGGTGCGGCCGTCTACGCGATCTTCGTGGCACTGGGGCGGTTCCACCTGGTCACGCTGGCGGTGTTCCTGGCCTTGGTGCTGACGGCTCTGCTGGGCCCGCTGACCGGCCTGCTCAGCCGCTGGATGCCCCGCTCGGCCGCGGTCGCCACCGGATTGCTGCTCGGTATCGTCGTTCTCCTGGGCGTCCTGAGCCTGATCGGCGCGAATGTCGCAGGTGAATGGGACGGACTCCGCCAGGAGTTCGACGGGGGCGTGGCGCGGATCGAGCGGTGGCTCGCGGAGCCGCCGTTCCACCTTCGCCGGGCGACGCTCTCGCATCTGCAGAGCTGGGTGCAGCGGTTCGTGACGAGCCATCGGTCGGCGCTGATCAGCACGGCGCTCAGCGGCGTGAACCGGGTGGTGGAAGTGCTGACGGTGGCGGTGCTGGCGTTGTTCTGCTCGATCTTCTTCCTGCATTCGGGTGAACGGATGTGGCGCTGGTTCGGCGACCAACTGCCCGCGGGCCGCCGCCGGCCCGTCCATGCCGCGGGATGCGCCGCGTGGACGACCTTCACCGGCTACACCCGCGGCATTGTGCTGGTCGCCGCCATCAACGCCGTACTCGTCGGGACGGCGCTGTTCGTCCTGGGAGTGCCGCTCGCCCTCCCGCTGGCCGTACTGGAGTTCTTCGCCGCCTTCATCCCGCTGGTCGGCTCACCCGTGGCGCTGGCCATCGCAGCCGTGGTGGCACTGGCCGCGAAGGGACCGCTGGTGGCCGTGATCGTCATCTTGCTGATCGTGGTCATCGGACAGATCGAGGGGCATGTGCTGCACCCCCTGGTGATGAGCCGGGCCGTCCGTCTGCATCCCGTCGTGGTGGCCCTCTCGGTCATCTGCGGTGCGGTCACCGCGGGGGTGTCCGGGGCGGTCGTCGCCGTACCCTTGGTGTCGGTGATCTGGTCCGTCCACTCCGTGCTCCGCGCCTTCCCGGCCCGGCCCCGGCGGGACCGCTGAGGCGGCCCTGCGGCACGCCGCGGCCCGGCCGGACCGGCGGCAGGGCCGGGGCCTGCCACCGCGGGTCAGCGACCGTGTGCCGCGCTCCGCTGCCGGCCGCGGTCGGGGCTCGGTTGCGGCTCCGGTGAGGGGTCCGGGACCGGCGGCGGCTGGGGGTCCGGGTGGACGGGATCGAGCGGCCCGGGCGGCGGCGGGTCCGGTGCGTCGGGGCGGGGCCGCAGCGGCGGTTCGCCGGGCGTGGGGACGGGCGGCGGCGCCGGTTCGGCCGGCGCGGTGCCGGTGGTGACGACGGTCGGGGCGAAACTCATGTTCCCTCCGGTGTGTCGGGGCGTCTGTCGCGCGGGCGTCTCATGAGCGGGCGCCTCACGAGTGGCCGGCTCTGCGGCCCGTCGACGTCGGTGCGCGTCCTGGCCGGCAGCTCGGCCGGGGTCCTGGCGTCCACCTCCAGTCTCCTGTTCAGGATCACCCTGTCCATCCCGCTACCCGGCTGCGGCTGCCGAATGCGCGAAAGTCCGCATCGAGGCCGGTCCTCAGGAAACGGATGTCGCTCCCGTGCCGCCGAGAGCTCGCAGCGGGTTTCCGAACAGCGGATTCAGCAGCACCGTGACGGCCGCCACGGGAAGGACCGCGGGCCCGGCATGCGGGCCCACGATCCGCTCCGGGTCGTCGCAGAGATGTGAATGCTCCGTAGCGGCCGCCCGGATCTCCTCCAGATACTCCGGGTTGAGCAGGCTCGACTGCTCGGTGACCACCACCAGCTCCGGGTTGAGCACATCGAGCAACAACCCCGTCGCGCGGCCCACCGCACGGGCCCGCTCCCGCAGCAGGGTGTCGGCACGCCGGTCCCCGGCAGCCGCCGCGTCCACCAGCAGCGCGGCGCTGGGTTCCGGCACGATGCCGCGCGCCGTGGCGAGCCGGGCGAGCACCGTGTCGGAGGCGGTCGCCTCCAGGCAGCCGATGCGGCCACAGGGGCACTCGACCGTGCTGTCGGGTACCGGCAGATGTGCCACCTCGCCCGCGCCCGACCGCGGACCGCGGTGTACCACCCCGGCGATGGCGAGCGCGGCGTCGACGACATCGCCGACGAAGAGGTGGAGCAGGGATCGGCGGGCCGCCGACCGCCCGAGGAGCAGCTCGGACTGCGCCACCGCCCGGGCGTGATCGTCGATCCGGACCGGGAGCCCGGTGTGCCGCCGCAGTTCGGCACCGAGCGGATACTGATGCCAGCCCAGCGCGTCATGACGTACGACCGTGGCGGAGCCGGGATCCACCCGGCCGCCGATGGCGGCACCCACCCCCAGCACCGGACCGCCCGTGGCGTGCCGCGCGAGGAACGCGGCCAGCCCGCGCCCCACTTCGCCCGGCAGGGCGCCCGGCGGCAGCCCGTCGTGCCGGAACGTCCGCCGGGCCAGTACCCGGCCCCTCAGGTCCGCCAGGCAGAAGGTGGACTGGGGTACGCCGATGTGCACACCCGCCGCCACCGGGCCGTCGGCGTGGCCCGGGGCCAGGTCCACCGGAATCTGCGGCCTGCCCACACCTTCGGCCGCCACCAGCTCCGGCATCTCCCGGACCAACCCGAGCCGCGCCAGGTCGGTGCACTGCCGGGAGACCGCGGCCGGGCTCAGTCCGGCCAGTCGGGCGATCCCGCTGCGGGCCACCGGCCCGTGGTCGAGCACGGCCCGCAGTACCGCGGCGGCATTCGCCTCGCGGCGCCCGTCACCGAAGGTGTGCGGAGGGGCCGGGGGAGGGGTGTTCCGCATGACGCCCTTTCTGCCTGCCTGACGTGGCGCGCACCAACCTGCCGTGGGGACAGGGGGTTTGGCGAGTACGCAAGGGCCTGGGGTGCGGTCGCGTGTCAACCGCATTGCAGGGTCCTGTAGTGCAACGGCTGGACCTTGACCCGTCTTCGGGCTTCAGGCCATGCTCCTGGACATGACACCCGTGCGGACGCGCCCGTCCCGCGGCACCCCTCCCGGCCCGGCCCCGGGAGAGCCCGGCGCCGCTCGGGCCGAGCCACCGCCCCTCGCCTCCCGTACGAAACTCGGCTGCGCGGACTTCATTCCGCTCCGAGAACAATTATTCCGAGAACATTTAATAGCCGCCCATCGAAAGGGACCAGACCCCATGACGTCCGCCCCCGTCACGGAAGCCGAAGCCGTCACCACTCCTCACGCCGCGCCGCTCACCCTCCGGAAGGTCGGCGGCCGGCTCGGCGCCGTGATCTCCGGAGTCCGCCTCGGCGGCGATCTGGACGACGCCACCGTGGCCGCCGTACGCGCCGCGATCCTCGAGCACAAGGTGGTCTTCTTCCGCAACCAGCAGCACCTCGACGGGGAGAGCCACGAGGCGTTCGGCCGGCGGCTCGGCGCCCTCGTCGCCCACCCCACCGTCCCCTCCGTCGACGGTCGTTACGCCTACGGCGTCGACAACGCGCACGGCGGCCGGGCGAACCGGTGGCACACCGACATCACTTTCGTCCCCGCCTATCCGGCGTTCTCCATCCTCCGCGCCGAGGTCGCCCCGCCGTACGGCGGCAACACCCTCTGGGCCAACACCGCGGCGGCCTACGCCGGGCTTCCCGAGCCGCTGCGGACGCTCGCCGACGGTCTCCGCGGTGTGCACACCAACGACTTCGACTACGCGGCGGTGCGCCCCAACGCCCCCTCGGCGGCGCTGGAGCACCACCGGAAGGTCTACGCCGCGGTCACCTTCCAGACGGAGCACCCGGTGGTGCGCGTCCACCCCGAGACCGGCGAACGCACCCTGGTCCTCGGCAACTTCGTGCAGAAGCTCACCGGCCTGGGCAGCCGGGACTCCCGCGGCTTGATCGACATCTTCCAGTCGCACATCGAACGCCCGGAGAACACCGTCCGCTGGCAGTGGAGTGCAGGCGACGTGGCGATCTGGGACAACCGCGCCACGCAGCACTACGGCGTGGACGACTCCGACGACCACGAGCGCACCCTGCGCCGCGTCACCATCGACGGTGAGGTGCCGGTCGGCGTGGACGGCCGACGCTCGGTGCTGATCGCACCGGAGTCCCTGCCGGAGCCCGCGTACGGCTTCGCCTCCGGCGCCTCCACGGACGGCTCGCCGGCCGCGTCCTGATCCCGAGGACCGGCCCGCATCCGGGTCCCGATGTCTGCCGCCCCGCCGTCCGCCTCCGCCCCGCCGTCCGCCTCCGCGCTGTCGGCGGGGCGGGGTCGTGTTCGGGGTGGCGGGTGGCTGTCCCCGGCGATGGCGCCCGGCCGGAGGCCGAGGTGCTCGCCCCGACGCATCGGCCTCAGGGGCCGCGGAGCCCCTCCACGACCCAACCTGCGCACCCGTCACATCCGCACCGGGACCCGGAAGCAGGGCGCTAAACGGCCAACGGCGGCATGGCGGGAAGTCACTGTTTGCGGTGGTGTGTCTTTGCCGGAAACAAGACCCGTGGGTGTGTGAAGTTCCTACCAAGCCGCCGCTGCCATCGACGGCTTGGCGTCGGCCTGCTTGTGGACTCCTGCCATGAGCCCGCCGGACACCCCCTGCGCCGGCGGGGCGGGCGGCCACCGTTTCCGGTCAGATACTCCGAAGCGACATCTGGCGAGAATGCCAGCCGTGACAATTCAGCAGTGCAAACCGCAGGCCGGCAGGAGGGGCGAGCGTGATCCGGGTCCTGGTCGTACATGAGACGCGGCTGATGCGTTCGGCGCTCGCCGCACTGCTGCGCGACGAGAGCGACATCGACGCGGTCGCCGCCTGCTGGGGGACCGCGCCCGGCCGCGCCCGCTCCTTCCGCCCCCAGGTATGCGTCGTGGACGGCGACTGCGCGGGCTCCGTCCAGGCGACGGGGCACCCGGGCGGGCCGGGCTGCGCCCTGCTCGTGCTCGTCAGCGTCTGCCGGCCGGGTACCCTCCGGCGGCCCGTCGCCGCCCAGGCGCGGGGGTTCGTGGACAAGGACGCCCCACCGGCCCGATTACGGCATGCCATCAGCCTGGTGGCGGCGGGCAAACGCTACGTCGACCACTCGCTGATGCCGGACTTCCTCCAGGCCGCCGACATGCCGCTGACCCCGAGGGAACTGAGCGTGCTCTCGCTCGCGGCGGGGGGCGCCTCCGTCCCCGAGATAGCCCGCGAACTGCATCTGAGCAGCGGGACCGTGCGCAACTACATGGCGGCGATCAACCGCAAGACCGGTGCCCGGAACCGCGTCGACGCCATCCGCATATCGCAGGGTGCGGGATGGGTGTAGTCGAGCGGGGCCCGGACCGCTCCCGCCGGACTCATGGCCGCTGCCGGTCTCACCGGCCCCATGGCCGCCGGTCTCACCGGCCGCACGACCCCGGCCGGTCTCACCGCCCGGGCGCCCCCCGATCCGGCTCCAGCGCATCCGGTTGCCAGTTCCCGGCCAGGTCGCGGTAGAGCGCCGAGCGTCCGAGCAGCTCGTCATGGCTGCCCCAGGCGGCCCGGACGCCGTCGAGCACCAGGATGCGATCGGCCCGCCGGGCAGAGCTGATCCGGTGGGCCACCACGATCAGCGTGCCGGGCCGCTCGGCGAAGGCCCGCTCGGCCCGCCGTTCCGCCGCCGGGTCGAGGTGGCAGGTGGCCTCATCGAGGATCAGCAGCGGCGCGGGGGAGAGGTGGGCCCGGCCGAGCGCGACGAGCTGGCGCTCCCCCTGGGACAGCGCCGCCGGGTCGATCCGTGCGTCCAGGCCGCCGAGCCGGTCCACCAGAGGGCCCAGGCCGACGGCGTCCGCGGACGTCGCCAAGGCCGCTGCCGACGCACCGTCAGGACAGAGGTAGAGCAGGTTCTCCCGCAGGGTCCCGGAGAACACATACGCCTGCTGCGGTATGAGGACCCGCCGCCGGGAAGGCGCCGCACCGGCTCCCGCACCGGCCGGACGGCCGTCCACCCGCACCTCGCCGGAAGTGGGTTCCAGCAGCCCGGCGACGAGCCCGGCCAGGGTCGACTTGCCGATGCCGCTGGGGCCGACGACCACGAGGTGCTCGCCCCGTTCGACGGTGAGATCGAGGTCGCGCAGCACCGGTTGGGCACCGGGGCCGTAGGCGAACGTCACCGCGCGCAGCGCGACCTCCGGCCCGGCCGGCGCGCCCTGGGCGGGTGCGGGCGGCTCCGGGGCAGGTGCGGCCGCCGGCGCCCCCGGGTCCCGGGTGAGGCGGTCCAGCACGATCAGGAGCCGGGTGCCCGCCGAGCCGAGCGCGTTCATCAGGGTGTGCAGGGCGGGCAGCAGGGACTGGGTCAGATAGGTCAGTGCGCCCAGCACTGCGCCCGCCGTGAGCCCGCCGCGCAGCAGCCAGGGGGTGGTGACCAGCAGTACGAGCACCGGCAACTGGCCGGCCACACCGAGTGCGAGACAGCGGACGGCGGCCCACCGCGCAAGCCGCCGCCCCGCTCGTGCCCCGTCCTCGATCAGGGCGTACGCCTGGGCGGCGACCGGCTGCCGCGCCCCGGACGCCGCGATGTCGCGCAGTCCCTCCGCGACGGCGCCGAACCGCGTCGACAGCGCCTCGTCGGCGCGCAGAAAGTCGCGCTGATGGTGCGCCATCGGCACGAGGGTGGCCGCGAACAGCAGCAGGCCCGCGACGAGGGGAGGCAGCACGATCAGCAGCAGCCGAGGGGCCAGCGAGAACAGGCCGAGCAGCGCGCCGGCCAGGGTGAACACGAAGGAACGGGCCACCAGCACCAGTCCGGCGAAGCTGTCCCGCGCGATCTCCGTCTGGTTGGTCAGCCGGGAGACCGCCGCGCTGTCCGCCGCTCGTGCCGGGTCCGCCAGCGCCCGGGCCAGCGACCGTGACACGACGGCCCGCACCAGACCGTCGCGGAGCGGCTCGACCAGGTCCGCCAGCCCACGGAAGACGCCGCGGCCCGCCGCTCCGCCGATGACGACGGCCACCGCGGCGACGGCCAGCCACGCCAGACCGGTGCCGGTGCGGCCCGCCAGGAAGCCGTCGTCCAGCGCCCTGGCCACGCCGTAGCCGCCGAGGAAGGTGTGCGCGGACTCCAGCAGCGACCAGCCGCCCATCAGGAGCAGCACACGGGTGCGGGCCCGCAGAAAGCGGACGGCGCGCGGCAGCAGCCGGGCGGTCGCGCTCACGGGACGGGCCGGGGGGCGTGGTCCGCCGGGGCGAAGACCGCTCGGTAGCGGGAGTCCTGCCAGAGCACGGCGTGCGGGGCGACGGCACGGATGCGGCCGCCCTCCATCCAGGCGACGAGATCGGCGCTGGCTGCGGTGGAGACCCGGTGGGCGATCAACAGCCGGCTGCCCGCCCGCACGTCCCGCAGCAGGGCCCGGCTCACATGGTGCTCGGTGACGCTGTCCAGGCTGGAGGTGGCGTCGTCGAGGACGAGCAGCCGACCGGCGTGCGCGAAGGCCCTTGCCAGACCGAGGCGTTGGAACTCTCCGCCGGAGAGCGGGGCGTCGGCCGGCGGCGTCGCATAGCCCTGGGGCAGCAGCCGGACGAACGCATCGGCGCCGGCCGCACGGGCGGCGGCCTCGATGGCGGGGTCCGGGGGTCGGAAGGGCCCGAAACCGATCGCCGCGCCGATGGTGTCGCCGAAGAGCACCGGCCGTTCGAAGGCATAGCCGATCTCGCGGCGCAGCCCGTCCGGCTCGGCCTCGTCGAGCGGCACCCCGTCCAGCAGTACCTGCCCGCTGTCGGGGTCGGTGAGCCGCCCCGCGACGGCGGCCAGCAGCGACTTCCCGGCGCCCGAGTGCCCGACTACCGCCATCGTCGTCCCCCCGGGTACGACCAGATCGACGCCGCGCAGCACCGGGGCGCCGCCGCGGGTGACGGTGACCGCGCGCAGTTCGAGCCGTCCGCGGCCGTCGGCGGGCAGCGGCCGGGTGCCGTGCCCCGCCGGGGGCAGCGCGAGCAGTGCGGCGGTGCGCCCGGCCGCGGCGCGGCTGCGCACCAGGGCGTTGAGCTGACCGACCACTCCGCCCAGGCCCGCGGTGAGCGCGGCGTAGCGGGCGGCCGCCAGCAACTCGCCGACGGACAGGGCGCCGTGGGCGAGCCGGAGCCCGCCGACCGCGAGGACCGCGGTGGTCAGCAGCGGCACCAGGATGCCGCTGCCGACCACCGCCCGGCCGTAGACCTCCCACATGCGGCGTCCCTGGGTGCCGAGTTCGGGCAGCGGTGCCAGGACGCGGTCGCGTTCGTGCTGCTCGGTGCCCGCCGCGGCGATCGTCCGGGCGCCGCCGAGCGCTTCGACGAGGCGGGTGGCGATCTCCGCCTGCACCCGCTGGTACTGCCGGACGCTGTCGGCGGAACCTCGGGCGAAGGAACGCAACAGCCGGGTCAGCAGGGGGAGTCCGGCGAGGAGGACGACCGCCGGCCAGATGTCGGTGAGCGCCAGTGCCACCAGCGCGCCGACCGGGGTGAGCAGTGCGGCCAGGCCGTTGGCGGCGGTGGTCGGGGCCGTTCCGGCCTCGGCGGCGTTCCCCGTCAGCCGGGTCACCAGGTCGCCGGGGGTGAAGTGGCCGGTGGCACGGTGCGGGGCGAGGGCGAGCAGATGGTCGATGCCGCGCCGGCGCAGCCAGGCGGTGCTGCGGGCCGTGGTGACGCCCCCGGTGAGTGCCACCAGGGCGTCGAGGAGTACCTCCGCCGTCAGGAGGGCGGCGCACAGGAGGACGGCATCGGCCACGCCGGGGTCCGCGCGGAGCACCAGGTCGAGGGTGTGCCCGAGCACTGCGGGCAGTGCGACGGCCGTGGCCGCGGCGGCCGCGCCGAAGAGGCAGACGGCGACGGTGTGCACGGGGCTGTGCCGGAAGGCGCCGGTCAGGACGGGACCGGCGCCGGCGTCCGGCGTCCGCTCGGCGGCCGGTGGCCGCGCGGGTGAGGAGGGCCCGGGTGGGGTGGACATGGGGGACCTCGCCTCCGTCGGACGGATCTGAGCGGGTTGGCGGGCCCCGGGCGAGGTGCTCCCGGGGCCCGCCATGACCTCGTCGCTACGGGGCCCGAGGGCCCGTGGCGTCCGGTGGTCAGTTACAGGTGGTGACGCTCAGGCTGCTGTCGCCGCAGAGGAGCAGGCTCGCGCGGCTGCCGCCACCACCGGTGTACGACTCCTCCGTGGTCTCGGGCTTGGGGGTCTCCAGCGTCTGCAGGTCGAGAATCGACATGATCGGTCCTTTCGTCATGGGGACGGGGGTGTTTCTCGTTCGGCCCCGGTGGGGCCGGCTTCAGGGCCGCCTGGGCGGCGGGAGGAAGGGCAGGTGCACGGGCTTGTCGTGCAGCGCGCTGCCCAGCGCGAGCAGGCATCCGGCGGTGCCGGTGCTCAGGTCCATGGAGAGTCGCATCATCTGCTCCCCGGCGAAGGCCAGATGCCCTTGGTAGGGGACGGCTCCCCAGGAGAGGGAGTCGATCTGGCGCCGCAGGTCGGCGGCGCCGGTGCCGGGCCCGGTGGCGGTGGTGCGGCCGAGGTGGAGCACCATGCCCGCCGCGCCGCGGAAGAGCCCGGGCTGGGCGTAGAACTTGGCCTGGGCGGCCTGCACGATCTCCCCCCGTGCCCGCTCGAAGTCGTCGTCCGGACGGTGGGCGAGGTAGTCGTCGAGCACCATGCCGATACCGACGCTGCCGGCGCCGAGGTAGGGCATGGTCCGCCGGCCTTCGTCGACCTGGAGAGCGCCGCCGACGGCGGTGACACAGCGCGCCAGGTCCCGGCGCAGGGCGTCGGCGGCCAGGTCCAGCAGTTGGGTGTCGCCGGTGCGTTCGTACCACCGCACGAAGAGCAGGGCGGCGCCGCTGTTGCCGTGCAGCAGTCCGGCGCGGGGCGGCGCCGCGGCGCCACCGGGCGGACGGGCGGCCCAGAATCTGCCGGCGACCAGCTCCACGCAGCGCCGGGCCTGGTCCAGCAGCCCGCTCTCACCGGTGGAGTCGGCCAGTTCGCCCAGTGCCAGGCCCAGGCCGGCCAGACCGCCGTGCAGATCCGGCGCGATGTCCTGCCAGCGCCGGGTGGCTGCCATGTCGACCAGATCCAGGGCGCGTTCGCGGTGCCCGAGCCGGTCCAGGACCCAGGCGACGCCGGAGAGGCCGTCGTAGAAGCCGACCGGGCTGCCGGACGGAGGGTTCTTCGTCCGCTGCAGTAGCCATTCCTCCGCCTCCGGGCATCGCTCGGCACCGGTTTCGGCCAGGGCGTAGAGGACGCCGGCCGCGCCGTAGGCGAAGCAGGTGCCGCCCCCGGAGGTGGCGAACTGGGCGATGTCGCCGGGGAAGAAGCGGTCCTCCCGGTCCGGGGTGGCCGAGGCGAGCACGGCGCGGACCGCGGAGTCCCGGCTGTGCGGCCAGTCGGCCAGGGAGACCGGCAGGTAGTCGTCCTCCGCGGTCGCCGGGGTGCTCGGGGCGGGCCGACCGCGCAGGATCTCCGTGACGGCGGCGTCGAGGAACTCCCGGGGGACCGGGAACTGTGCGGCGGCGATCCGCGCCAGATGCGCGGCCTTGCGCCGATCCACCGCGAACAGGCTGGTCAGCGGCAGGAACAGGGCCAGGCGCAGACAGGCCAGCGCGTAGCGGTCGACGTCCCGGCCGCGGCGGTCGGCGGGGGCGACGAAGCCGGGGTTGGCGATCACCTGCCGACTGGCGGGGTCGTCGACGGAGGCGGCCTCGAAGTCCAGCAGCACCACCGAGGATTCGTCCTCGGACATCATGATGTTGAACAGATGCAGGTCGTTGAAGAGCACGCCGCGCGAGTGGATCGCCTCGACCGCCTCCGCCACCAGCCGGTGGACGCGCAGGGCCCACGCGGTGTACTCGGCGAGCCGCTGCGGGCTCGGGTCGGCCTCGATCAGCGGATGGCGATGGGCGAAGAAGCTGTTCAGGGGCCGGCCTTCGATGTGTTCCAGCACCAGGAAGGTGTGCTCGCCGAGCGTGAACCAGTCGAGTACCTCGGGAGCGCAGCCCAGCCCGGACAGCCTTCGCAGGGCGTCCCGTTCGCGCTCCAGCCGGGTCACGGCGTCGGCTCCGTCGGCGGCCAGGCCGGCGTGGGGCCGTGCCTCCTTGAGCACCACCCGCCGGTCCGTCCGCAGCTCCCGGCCGAGGTAGACGCCGCCGCCGTTCGAGAAGTGCAGCGCCTGATCGATGCGGTACGGCAGGTCGGTGACGGTGGTGGCGGAACGCGCGGCCAGATGCGGTTCGAGGAAGTCGGGGAGGGTGATCCACTCCGGCACCCGGAACGCCGGCTCCCGGCGGTCGGGAACCAGCTCTCCGCGGTCGTTCTCGATCGCGGGGCAGAGCTCGCCCTGGTCGTCGTAGCAGTGCCGCTCGGTGAAACTGCCGTAGCGCACATGGACCGGACCGGCGCCCCAGCGGAGGTCGCTGAGGATGTACGGGCCGGGCTCGCCGGCGAGGAGTTCGGCCAGGTCCTCGGCGATGACGCGACATCGCTCCGGGTCGGCCGGGTAGAGGGTGAGGAACTTTCCGCTCGCGCCCCGGTCCGTGTACTTGGCGTTGCGGAGGTGCAGCAGATAGCGGCTCGGCATGCATTTGAAGGCGATCGACCGCGGTACGCAGTAGTCCCAGACCTTGGCGAGCACCCGCTCGGCGTTGTCCAGGCAGGCCGAGACGTGGATCTTCCATCCCTGGCTGGGCAGTTCACGGTCGAGCGGGCGGAACGCCAGCCAGTCGCCCGAGCGATGGCGCTGCCAGCCCTCGGGCAGTTCACGGCCGAGCGTGGCGTACGGGGTGTTGCGGCCCGTGGTGTCCGCCGACAGCCGGTGCGGAGCGTCGTAGAACTGGCGGTCGGCGTCGCAGAAGACCGCGTAACCCTTGTTCATCCCGCTCCCTCGTTCGTCCCACTCCGTCGGCCGCTGACACGCAGACGCTGTCACCTCGCGGAGTCGTGAAACAGTCATGAATGTCACGAAGGGGGCGTGAGAAATGCATGTTTTCTGTGAAGACACCCGTGCGTCGGCGGTCGGTACAGGCCATGAAGCGACCGGCGCCCGATTTGCCTGCCCCGTGTTCAATCTCTTGACGCCGTAACGCGTGGATGACTTAACTTCCGTACGCCATCAGCGGGTTGATCGGCCACCCCGGCCCACGTCGGCGGTGTGCCCACGCAGCGAGGAGTCGCCGGTGTCCGGTCCCGGATCCATCAGCCGCCGTCACATCTTCAAGGCATCCGCGGGAGCCGCGGTCCTCGCGGGTACCGGAGCGTCCGTGTCACTGCCGGCCCCCGCCGCCGCGGCCACCCCCACCAGGGCACGCCCGCCCCGCGATCCGAAGACCGAACGCCGGGTCCGCGCGCTGCTGGCCAAGATGACCGTCGAGGAGAAGTTCGGTCAGCTCCAGCAGCTGACCTGGCAGGCGGACACCGGACCGGGCGAGGGCCAGAACAAGAAGTGCGCCGAGCTCGCCGCGAAGGGCCTGCTGGGCTCGGTGCTCAACCTCGTCGGCGCCAAGAAGTGCAACGACCTCCAGCGCGCGGCCGTGGAGAAGTCCCGGCTGGGCATCCCGCTGCTCTTCGGCCAGGACGTCATCCACGGCTACCTCACCACCTTCCCGATACCCCTCGCCCAGGGCAGCAGCTTCGACCCGGCCGTGGCCGCCTCCGACGCCGAGACCAGCGCCCGCGAGGCCGCCTCCCAGGGCATCCACTGGACGTTCGCCCCGATGGCGGACGTGAGCCGGGAGCCGCGCTGGGGCCGGGTGGCCGAAGGCAGCGGCGAGGACCCGTATCTGACGGCGAAGCTCACCGCCGCCAAGGTCCGCGGCTATCAGGGCGAGGACTACGGAGCCAAGGACCGGCTCGCCGCCTGCGCCAAGCACTTCGTCGGCTACGGCTTCCCCGAGGGCGGCCGCGACTACAACACCGCCGACGTCTCCGAGCGGCGGCTCCGCGATGTCTGCCTGCCGCCCTTCAAGGCGGCCGTCGACGCCGGCGTCGCCACCGTCATGGCGTCCTTCAACACGGTGAACGGCGTGCCCGCGCACGCCAACCGACACACCCTGACCGACATCCTGCACGAGGAGTTCGGCTTCGACGGCTTCGTCGTCGGCGACTACACCGGCGTCCAGGAGCTCATCGCCCACGGCATCGCGGCCGACGGCGCCGACGCCGCCCGCCTCGCCCTGGGCGCCGGCGTCGACATGGAAATGGTCTCCACCACCTATGCGGAGCACGGCAGGCGACTGCTGGCGGCCGGGAAGATCAGCCGGCAGCGGCTGGACGACGCCGTCGCCCGCATCCTGCGTGTCAAGTTCCGCGCCGGACTCTTCGAGCACCCCTACGCCGACGAGGCCGCGGAGATCACCGAACCGAGCGCGGCGGCCCGAGCGGCGGCCCGGACCGCGGCCACCCGCTCCATGGTCCTGCTGCGCAACGAGCACAAGACCCTGCCGCTGTCACCGAAGACCCCCTCCCTCGCGGTCATCGGCCCGCTCGCCGACGACACCAAGGAACTCCACGGCACCTGGGCGAGCATCGGCGCCGCGCTCTTCCCCGCGGTCTCCGTACTGGACGGCATCAAGCAGGCCGCCCCCGAAGCCACCGTGCGCTTCGCCCGCGGCTGCGCCGTGGAGGGCGACGACACCAGCTCCTTCGGCGAAGCGGTCGCCGCGGCCAGGGCCGCCGATGCCGTGGTCGTCGTCGTGGGGGAAAAGGCCGCGCAGAGCGGCGAGGCCGCCGCCCGCAGCGACATCACCCTCCCGGGCGTCCAGGCCCAGTTGGTGGCGAAGGTCGCCGCCACCGGAAAGCCGGTGGCCGTCGTCGTCCTCTCGGGCCGCCCCCTGGTGCTCACCGCCATCGCCGACCGGGCCGACGCGATCCTGCAGGCGTGGCACCCCGGCATCGAGGGCGGCCATGCCGTCGCCGACCTCCTCTTCGGCAAGGTCAACCCCGGTGGCAAGCTGCCGGCGACCTTGCCCCGCTCCACCGGACAGCTCCCGCTCCACTACGCGCACGAGAACACCGGCCGCCCCTTCGACCCCGACAACAAGTACACCTCGAAGTACCTGGACCTCCCGCACACTCCGCTCTATCCCTTCGGGCACGGCCTCAGCTACACCACCTTCACCCTCACCGCCCCGAAGCTCGCCACCGAGGTGCTGCGCGCGAAGAGCGTCGCCGACGGCCGGGCCACGGTCCGGGCCACCGTCGAGGTCGAGAACACGGGCACGCGCGCGGGCGACGAAGTCGTCCAGCTCTACCTCCGCGACAAGGTCGCCAGCGTCGTCCAGCCGGTCCGCAGGCTGGTCGGCTTCACCCGGCTGCATCTTGAGCCGGGGGAGCGCCGAACGGTCGCCTTCACTCTCGGTCGCCGGGAACTGGGCTTCCACACCAACGACCCGCACGGTGAATTCCTCGTGGAGCCGGGCGAGTTCGACGTGTACGCGGGCAACAGCTCGGACGCCACGCTCAAGACCGGGCTCACCTTGACCTGACGGCGCCGGAGAGGTCGCGATCGCCAGGCACATCCGTCAAAGGGGTGCCGCTCCCGAAGGCGGATCCGTAGGGTCTGCTGGCACCGGAGCCTTCTCACCCGGGGCCTCCTCGAAGGAGGCCCCAAGGCCCCGCAATTCATGGCAGCGCCGCACCGTTGGAGCAGTGGTGACACTCCTGATCGTACCGGTCATGATCACATTCGGGATCTTCCTGCTCGCCCTGGTGGCCGTGGGCATCTGGAGCTATCAGGAAACCCAGACGTTCTCCGAGTTCGCCCTGGGCGGGCGCCGGCTGAGCGCCCCCCTGGCCGCCCTGTCCGCGGAGGCCAGCGACATGTCCGGCTGGCTGTTCCTGGGACTGCCCGGGGCCGTGTACGCGGCCGGCATCGGTGCCACGTGGATAGCCGTCGGCCTGGCCGTCGGCACCTACCTCAACTGGCGGCTGGTCGCGCCGCGCCTGCGCACGTACACCGAACTGGCCGGCGACGCCAAGACGCTGTCGGCCTATCTCGAAGAGCGCTTCGAGGACGGCAGCAGGATGCTGCGCCTGGTCTCGGCAACCGTCACCGTCGTGTTCTTCACCGTCTACGTCGCCAGCGGACTCCTGGCCGGGGGCGTGCTGTTCGAGGGGATCTTCGGGGGCGGCTTCGAGTTCGCGCTCACCGTCTTCGCCGTGGTGATCGTGGTCTACACCGTCCTGGGCGGGTTCCGTGCGCTGAGCGTGACACACACCGTGCAGGCCACCCTGATGTTCTGCGCGGCCGTGGCCCTTCCGACGATCGGGATCGGACTACTGGGCGGCTTCGGGGCCCTGCACCGGGTGCTCAGCCACAAGAGCCCGTCCCTCGTGGACATGGGAGTCCGGGCCACCTTCGACGGCAGCCGCTGGGTGACCGGCGCGCCGCTCGGCGCGGTGGCGGTGATCTCCCTGCTCGCCTGGGGCCTGGGGTACTTCGGCCAACCCCACATCCTGGTCCGCTTCATGAGTATCCGCAGCGCCCGCGAGATTCCCCTGGCCCGCCGCATCGGCGTGGGCTGGGTCGTCATCTGTCTGACCGGCGCCTCCCTGGTGGGGCTGGTGGGCATCGCCGCCCTCGACCACCCCCTGGAGAACCCGGAGACCGTCTTCATCGAGCTCTGCGCCCAGTTGGTCAACCCCTGGGTCGCGGGCCTCCTCCTGGTCGGCGTGCTGGCCGCCATCAAGTCCACAGCGGACAGTCAGCTGCTGGTCTCCGCGATGGCCCTGACCGAGGACTTCTACCGGGCGTTCGTCAAGCGGCGGGCCTCGGACGCGTCGATGCTGCTGGCGGCCCGCGCCACGGTGGTGGCCGTCGCGCTGGTGGCGTACGTCATCGCGCTCAGCGGCGGTGCCGTACTCGACATCGTCGCGTACGCCTGGGCGGGCTTCGGCGCCGCCTTCGGCCCGGTGATCCTGCTCTCGCTCTACTGGCCGCGCATGACCCGGGCCGGGGCGATGGCGGGCATCGTGACGGGAGCGGCCACCGTGGTCCTGTGGAAGCACATCGACCCCCTCCTCGGGCCGCTCCGGTCGGGCATCTACGAGATGGTCCCCGGGGTGCTCGCCGCCACGGCGGCCGCGCTGCTGTTCGGGAGGTTCGTCGGCCGCCCGCCCCGGCGCAACTGGTCGGGTTCCGGAGAGCGGACGGGGAGCGCCTCGGTGCCGGTCGCCTGAGCTCCCTGCCGCCCCGTCCGGGCGGTCGACGCCGGCGAAGCGTCTGCGACGTCGCGTTCCGGTGGCGCCACGCCTGGAGAAATGAGGGGCCGCACGAGGGGTGGGCGCTACGTTCTGTGGTCGACGGCAGCGCTGCGTGACCGCCGCTGCCGGTCGCCGTCGATCCCGCGTCGCCCCGAGGAGCCACCCCCATGACCGCCCCCACGATCGACCACCATGCCACCGGATACAGCCTCGGCCACGCCCTGTGCATGGCCCACGCCGCCGGTCTCGCCTACAAGGACGAGAGCACCATCGAGAGCACGGCCCGCGAGTGGGGCTTCGACCGGGTGCGCCACCACCACACCCGGTTCCGTCCCCCGTTCCCCCTGGAGGACACCCAGGCGTACACCATCGCCGGGGAGCGCATGATCATCACCGGCTTCCGTGGCACGGAGCCGGCGCAGCTGCGCGATTGGCTGTCCGACACCACCACCCCGCCCTGGCCCGGCCCCGGCGGCAAGGGATACATGCACTACGGCTTCGGCGAGGCGCTGGACTCCATCTGGCCGCAGGTGCACGCGGCCGTCGACGAGTTCCGTGACAACGGCCAGACGATCTGGTTCACCGGCCACAGCCTCGGCGGCGCCCTCGCGATGCTCGCGGGCGCCCGCCTCCACTTCGAGGCGCCCGGCCTGACGGCCGACGGCATCTACACCTTCGGTCAGCCACGCACCTGCGACCGCCTTCTGGCCCAGGAGTTCAACACGGCGTTCGCCGACCGGATGTACCGCTTCGTGAACAACAACGACGTCGTGCCCCATCTCCCGCCGGAGCCGGTCTTCCACCATGTCGACGCCCTGCGGTACATCGATTCCAAGGGCACCCTGCACGACGCCCTGCCCGTGATCGGCGGCCTCTTCGACCGTGCCAAGGGCTTCACCGCCGATGCGCTCGCCCCCGCCTCCGACGGGGTCCGCGACCATTTCATCGACAACTACATCGGTGCCCTGGAGAAGAACCAGCACTGAACCGGAGCCGGTTGTACGCCACCGGCCGGGCGCGTGCCGCTCGCGGCCCGCGCCCGGCCGGTGGCCTCCCGACGCCGCGTCACGTACACCGGGGACCGGCGGCCCGCCCGGAGTGGCCGGGTTTCGCCAAAAGGCCGGGGTGTGGGATGGTGAGGAATCGACCAGCCCGGGTCGGCGCGGGTGAGCCTCATACGATGCCTGGCGATCCGGGGTCTACGCCCCGGCACGAACGGGGCAATCCGGGTAGCTGGACCTATGTGGCCGCTGCCGCGTGCAGGGCAGCGCCACGGCTGCTGTTCGCTGCCCCCGATCGTCTGAGGACATTATTCTTTTCACCGTCAACACCCAGTACGTGGGTGACACTGTCCTGCTCGTGCTCAACGGAGAACTCGACCACGAGACCGAGCCCGCCCTGAGACGCACGCTCGCCGCGCTGCCGGGAACGCTGTCCAGCGTGGTCCTGGACATGCAGCATGTGCCGTTCATGGATTCCGCTGGGCTGCACTTCCTGCGCGGGATGCACCGGCACACCGCCCGCCACGGCATCAGCCTCTTCACCCGCGGCTGGCAGGCCCAGCCACGGTTCGTCCTGGAGGCGGCCCTCCATCTCGACCTGACGGGTGCCGACCTGAGCAGCGCCGTCCGCGCAGCCCTCGACCCGTTCTGACGGAGCGCAGAACGGGTCGAGGACGAGCGCGCCGGACAGCCGCCCGGACAGAGCCGCCGCTCCTCACAGGAGGGCAGGCGCCCCCAAGGCGGCGTAGTAGGCCCCGACCTCCGTGAGGTAGCCGGCCTCGGTGGTCTGACTGTCGAGGACGAAGCGGGGTGCGGCCTTGATCTCGTCCTTGGTGCGCGTGACGGTGACCGTTTTGGCGGATGTGTCGATGGCGTGCACGACGCCCGCCGGGATCAGAACGCTTTTGCCGAAGACCCATACTCCGGTGTCGACGACGAGGTGCTGCCTTCCGGGAACGTCCATCTGACGTTCCACCTGCCCGAGCGTCCCGTCGGGCGTCTCCACGCTGTACCCCGCCAGCGACGTGTGGCCCAGGTGGCCGATGTCTGCCGGGTAGGCCCAAATGCTCTTCATGACGGGTGAGTCCTTTCTCGCTCGGCTCTGTCGGGCCGGGGCGGGCCGCGAGGTTGACCGCCGCCGCTGCGCCGCCCCGGCACGTTCTGCCCGTACCCGCGTAACGGAGCGTCACACCACCGGATCCCGAGACCTCCGTCAGAGCGGCGCCGCTGCGACGTGCCCGGCGGCGTCGGACGGGGCCCCACCTGCGACGGTGTTCGCTCCCACGACCGCGGGCGGGGATCCGCGGTAGGCCGGAAGAGGTCGGATCCTTTAATGCCGGCGTGTCCGGGTAGGCGCGGCGTAACGCCAGTCGCCCGAAGGTTCCACTGATGGGGTGAAGGACATGCACCACCCGTACGCGGTCCAGGAGTACGAGCCGGCCCGGTACGTATGCCGACCACAGAGGGCCGCCGACGCCCGGGACGCGGCCGACGGCTTTCTCGCAGGTCTCCATCCGGCTCTCTCCGCGCCCGCCGCCCAGGACCTGATACTGCTGGTGTCCGAACTCGTCACCAACGCCCTGCGCCACGCGGGCGAGGTCACGGATCTACGGCTGACCGCGGACCGGCACAGCATCCAGGTCACCGTGCACGACCCCAGTCCCGCGCAGCCCCAGGACCGCAGCCCGGACCTGACCGGCCGCACGGGCGGCTTCGGCTGGCCGATGATCTGCCGGCTGGCCCGCACCGTCATCGTCCGCCCGCTGCCCGGCGGCGGAAAGGCCGTTCATGCGACCTTGCCCCGCTGACGGCCATTCGGCCGCGCCGCACGGGGGTGCCGGATCGGGTGGTTTGTGGTTCGCGGTTCGCGCGCCGGGCACGCTCACCGGCCACAGGCCACGCCCACGGCACGGACGAGGTGCCCGAGCCCCGTGCCGCCCGTAGTGAGGAGAACCGGTGACCGCTGAGTTTCCCGTCCCCCAGCCCGACATCCCCGAGCCCGAGGCCGAACTGCCCGGACCCCAGCCGGATCCGGTCGCCCAAGGCCATCCCACCCGCGCTCAGCTGACCCTCTCGCCGGGCGACACGAGCTGGGAGGTCGCCGTGGTGCTCTACGGCGTCCCCGCGGACGAGTGGCCCACCACGCAGCTGCCCGGCCCCGAAGCGCCGACCCTCGCGGCCCGCGGCGAGGCGCTCGCCCTCCTGGCGTACGTCCAGACCGGCCCCGGCCCGCACTACTGGGAATGGGCCGAGTGCCAGGACGGCGACCACGACGCCGTACGGCTGATGGCCCACACCGAAGTCCGGCCCGTCGGCACCCCCGAGGCCGGCTGAGGCCCGGGTTCAGGCCCCGACGGTGCTCTTCGTGGCGAAGGGGATCTGGTCGGGCGGTTCCGGTGCGGCCGGGCCGCCCGACGGGTGCGTCCAGAGGCCGTCCGCGGCCAGCAGCGGCAGCACGCCCTCGCCGAACCAGTACGCCTCCTCCACATGGGGGTGGCCCGACAGGATGAACTCGTCGATGCCGAGGCGGTGGTACTCGGCGATGCGGTCGGCGACCTCGCGGTGGCTGCCGACCAGGGCCGTCCCCGCGCCGCCGCGCACCAGGCCGATCCCCGCCCAGAGGTTGGGGGAGACCTCCAGGCCGTCGCTGCTGCCTCCGTGCAGGGCGAGCATCCGGCGCTGGCCCTCGGACTCGCTGCGCGCCAGCCCCGTCTGGACGGCTCGGACGGCCTCCGGGGAGAAGCCGCTGAGCAGCCGTTCGGCTTCGGCCCAAGCGGCGTCGGCGGTGTCCCGCGCGATGACGTGCAGCCGTATCCCGAACCGCACCGTGCGTCCCTCGGCCGCCGCCAGCCCGCGGATCCAGGCGATCTTCTCGGCCACCTTGGCGGGCGGTTCCCCCCAGGTCAGATAGACATCGGTGTGCCGGGCGGCGACGTTGCCGGCGGCCGGCGACGAGCCGCCGAAGTAGATCTCGGGCACCGGATCGGGCAGTCGCGCCAGCCGGGCGTCCGCGACCCGCAGATGCTCACCGGTGAAGTCCACCGATGCGCCCCGCCACAGCGACCGGACGATGGACAGGAACTCGCCGGTGCGGACGTAGCGGGCGTCCTTGTCCAGGAAGTCCCCGTAGGCGCGCTGCTCGTGGCTCTCACCGCCGGTGACCACATTGAGCAGGAGTCTGCCCTGAGAGTGGCGTTGGAAGGTGGCCGCCATCTGGGCGGCCAGGGTGGGAGCGATCATGCCGGGCCGGAAGGCCACCAGAAACTTCAGGCGCTCGGTCTCCCGGGCGAGCATGGCGGTCGTGAGCCAGGCGTCCTCACACCAGGCGCCAGTGGGCGTGAGGGCCCCGACGAACCCCAAATCCTCGGCGGCCCGGGCGATTTGCGTGAGGTAGCCGAGGGTGGCGGGCCGGTTTCCGCCGGCGGCTCCGGCGGGCAGGCCGTGGCCGCCGCCGACCACATGACGGCTGTCGCCGTAGGTGGGCAGGAACCAGTGGAAGGTGAGGGGCATGGGTGTCTCCGTTCGGCCGCGGCGGCAGGGGAGTGAGGGGAAGGGACGGGGCGTGGCGGGCGCGGCGGCTCAGAGCAGGCCGTGGCGGGGCGGCAGGGTGGCGTTGAGTACGTAGCGGCCGATGTGCTGGACCTTCCAGCGGGCCGGGTCGTGCAGGGTGTGCGTGCGGGCGTCGCGCCAGTGCCGGTCGAGGTTCAGTCCGCTCAGCGCCGACCGGGTGCCCGAGACCTCGAACACCGCGCTGCCGCTCTCCACGGCGACGTCGGCGGCGAACGCCCTGGCCGCCGCGACCGCGATCGAGGCATCGGCCGCGCTCTCGTCGGTGAGATCGGCCGCGGCCGCGTCCACCGCCCGGCCCGCGGACGTCAACAACGCCTCGGCGGCCCGTAGGCGAAGGGAGAGTTCGCCGAACCGCTGGATCAGCAACGGGTCCTGGTCGGCCCGCTCGAAGCCGCTCTCGAACCAGGGGCGGCTCTTGGTGCGGACGAACTCCACCGCCTCGGCCAGCGCGCCGCCGGCGATCCCGACGTCGATCGCCGCATGGAGCAACTGCGCAAGGGCGCCGTGCAGTTGTGGTCCGGTGAAGGTCAGATGATGGGGAACCACTCGGTCGGCGGGCACCACGACACCCTCCAGCCGGACGGAACCGCTGGCGGTGGTGCGCTGCCCCATCCCGTCCCAGTCGTCCACCACCGTCAGCCCGGGAGCGTCCCGCGGTACGTACGCCACGTGCAGTTCCTCGCCGGCCGTCCGGGCCAGCACCGGAATCCAGTCGGCGAACAGCGCACCGGTGGCGTAGTGCTTGACCCCGGTCAGCCGGTACGCGCCGTCGGGGAGCGGGTCGAGCCGGGTGCGGATGTCCTGGATGTGCTGGGTGCCGGCCTCCGACTGCGCGTTGCCGAACCGGCGGCCCGCCAGCAACTCGGCGAAGAAGAACTTCCGTTGTTCCTCGGTGCCCTGCCGGCGCAGCACGTTGACGTACGCGAAGTGGCTCTGCGGGATCTGCGCGAGGCTGGAGTCGGCCGTCGCCAGCAGCCGGAAGACCTCGGCCAGCGTCTCGGCCCCTACGTCGGCGCCCCCGTAGGCGGCCGGGACGGTGACGGCCAGCAGCCCACTGGCCGAGAGGCGGTCGAGTTCCGCGCGGGGCAGCCGCCGTGCCGCGTCCCGTTCGGCCGCGCCGGAGCGGAACTCGACGGCAAGTGCGGTGGCGGCGCGCAGCGCCTCGGCGTCGTCGGCGATCACCTGGGCGGGGGAGGAGGGGTGCGGAGTGCTCACAGCGGTTCTCCTGGGTGCGGGGCGCGGTCGGGTCAGTGGGTGCCGGCCAGCAGCGAGCTGCGGCCCAGGGCGGCGGAGAACGTGCCGAGCACCTGGTCGAGGGCGGCGGCGGTGCTCTCCTCGACCTGCACGGAGCCGTCCTGGGCGACGTCGATGTGCCGGTCCAGCACGAACCAGCCGGGGACGATGTGGTCCGCGCCCATCGACGACAGCACCGGGCGCAGTGCGTAGTCGATGGCCAGCACATGCGCGGTGGAGCCGCCGGTGGCGAGCGGCAGCACGGTCTTGCCGGCGAGCGCGTACTGCGGGAGCAGGTCGAGCAGCGACTTGAGCAGGCCGGAGTAGGCGGCCTTGTAGACCGGAGTGCCGATCACGACGCCGTCGGCCCGGTCGAACAGCTCGGCGGTACGCACGATGTCCGGATGGTTGAACTGGGCGCCCAGCAGGGCTTGCGGGGACAGCGTCCGCACGTCCAGCGGGACGACCTGGTGCCCTTGGGCCGTCAGCTCCTCGTCCAGGTGGCGCAGGAGGCGGGCGGTGCGCGAGGTGGGGGAGGGACTTCCGGAGACGGACAGGACGGTGGCCATGGATGCTCTCGCTTCGGGGGTGTCGGCGGGGTGTCGGCAGGGGAGGGCCCGGTGTGCCGCCCGCGGTGGGCGGCACACCGGGGACCTGGGCGGGTCAGGAGTACCAGGTCGGCTCGGGCAGCTCTCCGGTGAGCACATGCCGGCCGACCTCACGGCGCTTGTACGCCACGGGGTCGTGCAGGGTGTGGGTGCGCACATTGCGCCAGAAGCGGTCCAGGCCCTCGCTGCTCGCGGTGGCCCGCGCACCGGTCACCTCGAAGATCCCGTTGGTGATCTCCAGCGCGACGTCGGTGGCTCGGGCCTTCACCGCGGCCACCCGGACCTCGAACTCCCCGCGGGCGCGCGGGGTGACGTCGTCCGGGGCGTCGTGCAGCCGCTGCCCCTCCTCCGCCACCTTGTCGGCCAGCGCCTCGACCGCCCACAGCTTCGCGGTCAGGTCGCCGTAGGCGTCGACGACGTAGGGCTCGTCGACCGCCTTCGCGTGGCCCCCGTGCAGCCACGAGCGGGACTTGGTGCGGGTGTAGGTGGCGGCGGTCTCCAGCGCTCCCGCCGCGATGCCCAGATAGAAGCTGACGAAGACCAACTGGATGGTGGGAACGTTGAGGGTGTTGTAGACCCTCGGCTGGAACTCCTTGTCTACGAACCCGGCGGCATCGGTCCAGGGGACGCGGACACCGTCGAGGGTGACACTGCCGGATTCGGTCAGCCGCTGGCCGATGTTGTCCCAGTCGTCGTGGAAGGTCAGCCCTTCGCTGTCGGACGGCACGATGGCGAAGAGGTGCTTGTCGGTGCCCTCCAGCACCCCTTCCAGCACGGTGACGTCGGAGACCTTGCTGCCCGTGGAGAAGGTCTTGCCGCCGGTGAAAGTGAGGGTGTCGCCCTCGTCGCGGACCACGACGTCGTTGTCCCGGGGGTTCACCGCGCCCCCGAAGAACCAGCGGTTGCGGGCGGCCTCGGCCTCCACGTGCTCCCACTGCGCGCGGGTGGCGACCAGTCGGGCCGCCCAGTTCCACAGGTAGTGGTAGCCGAGCAGCTGCCCGAGGGAGCCGTCGGCCTTGGCGACCTCACGGATCACCCGGTACGCGGTCGTCCAGTCCTGGCCCGCGCCGCCGTGATCCACGGGGCCGAGCAGGGTGACCAGGCCGGCGTCCTTGAGCAGCTGGATCTCGGTGTGCGGAGTGGCGCCCGCCTTGTCGCGGGCCGCGGCGTCGGTGGCCAGGACGGCGGCGGCCTCGGCGGCCCGTTCGATCCAGCCCTGCGGGCCGGCGGGGGCCGGACGGGTCTGCCACTCGGACGGTGCGACGGTGCTCATGGATCCTCCTGAAGGGGTGCGGGGGAGGGGCGTGCGGAAGCGCACGCGGGGGCGGGAAGGTCAGGACAGTGCGGAGGAGGCGGGATGTCCGGCCGGTTCCCCGTCGGGCAGATCGGCCTCCAGTTCGCGGACGAGCGGGAGCACGCGCTTGCCGAAGTACTCCACCTCCTCCAGGTAGTGCAGAAAGCCGAGGAGGAAGAGGTCCACGCCGAGCCGCTTGTACGCGACGATGCGCTCGGCGATCTGTTCCGGCGTGCCGATCAGGCCGGTGCGGAAACCGTCGTTGTACTGGACGAGGTCTTCGAACGAGGAGTCCTGCCACATGCCCTTGCCGTCGGCGGACGACCGGCCGGCCTGTTTGACGGCGGCGCCGAACCCTTCGACCGCCTCGGTGTCTGCCTTGGCCACGATCTCCCGCAGCGTCTCGCGGGCCTCGGCCTCGGTGTCGCGGGCGATGAGGAAGCCGTTGAGCCCGAAGCGGGGCCGGGGCCGGCCCGCCTGCGCGGCGGATGCGGCGACGTCGTTCAGCTGCTCGGTGACGCCGGCGAAGTCCTTGCCGTTGCTGAAGTACCAGTCGGAGACCCGTCCCGCCATGGACCTGGCGGCGGTGGAGTTGCCGCCCTGGAAGATCTCCGGGTGCGGCCGGTCCGCCGTGTTGACCGGTTTGGGCTTGAGCGAGAAGTCCCGGATCCGGTAGAAATCGCCGGCCAGCTCGGCGTGGTCCTCGGTCCAGATGGTGCGCAGCGCGGTGATGAACTCCTCCGCGCGCCGGTAGCGCTCGTCGTGCTCCAGCCAGGGTTCGCCGAGCGCGGTGAACTCGCCCTTGAACCAGCCGCTGACCACGTTCACGGCGAACCGGCCGCCGGAGATCTGATCGGCGGTCGCCCCCAGCTTGGCCAGCACCCCCGGATGCCAGAGGCCGGGATGCACGGCGGCGATGACCTTGAGTTTCTGGGTTGCCAGCAGCAGGGCGAGGCTGAAGCCGGTGGACTCGTGCTGGAACTCGGCGCCGTAACTGGCCATGTAGCGCACTTGGCTGAGCGCGTACTCGAAGCCGTTGTTCTCGGCGAGCCGGGCCAGTTCGCGGTTGTACTCGTAACTCCAGTCGGTGCGTTGCTCGATGCGGCTGGTGACCAGGCCACCGCTGACGTTGGGCACCCAGTAGGCGAAGCGGGCCGGCTCTGTGGACGGCGGGACGGACATGGGGGACTCCTGGTACGTGTGCGAGAAGGCGGGCGCGGCGGAACGCGGCCCGGCGCTCGTGTGCGGACACGGCGAAAGGTGCCGAGGAGAAAGGTGCGAAGGAGGAAGGTGCGAAGGAGGGAGGCGCCTGGCGGGAGGCGCCTGGCGGGAGGGGGCTGCGGTCGGCCCTACGGCCGGTGGCCGCCCGCGCGGCGGCGATACACGGCCCGGTCGGGCCGGGCGGGCATCACGGAGGCGGGCACGTGGGACCGGTGGGAGATCCGGATCGTTCCGGTCGTCCGGGCGGCCGGACGGGCCGAGAGAGCGAAGGGGGAGTTGTCCCTCAGGCTTCGCAACAACAGAAGGCGCTGAAGACGCGCGCGAGGTCGATGTGACGTCGCTGCGTCAGAGGCCGTTGCGCCGTGATCGGTGCAGACTGGGAGATGCGCACGGCACCGAGGTTACGCACCGGGTGGCATCCGGGTCGAGTAGGCATTCACGAGGGACTGATAGGTTTTCCCTTCCACTCCGAGCCGGTTCCCCATCTCCTGCGAGGCGCACCGTGCGGATCGAACAGCTTCAGTACATCGAGGCGGTCACCCGCCTGGGATCGCTGCGCCGGGCGGCCGAGGAGCTGCACCTGTCCCAACCGGCCCTGAGCGAGACGGTCCGCAATCTGGAACGTGAGCTGGGTGTCGCACTGCTGGACCGGAAGCGGTCCGGGGCGAAGATCAGCGAGGACGGCCGGGAGCTGCTGCCGTACATCATCGACGTACTGGAATCGGTCGACAGGCTGCGCGGCGCCGCCGACCACCAGCACCACACCACGCGGATGGTCCGGCTCGGCACGGTCAACGCCGCGACCGTGCCACTGCTGGTACCGGTGGTGCGCGAGTTCCGCGAGCGGCACCCGGAGACCCAGGTCGAGGTGGTCGGAGCGCAGCAGGCCGACATCCATCGGGCACTGCTGGAGGGCAGCTACGACCTCGGGCTGGTGAACTACCTGGAGGGCGACGATCCCCCGCCGGACGTCGAGACGACCGAACTGCTGCGCGCCCGGGCGGTGGTGTGCATGCGCCCGGACAGCCCGCTGGCCGCACTGAGCACCGTCCGCGTCGCCGACCTCCTCACGGAGCCGCTGATCACGATGCGCTCCGGCTATGTCATGCACCGATACGTCCACCGGCTGCTGCGTGGCCGCACGCCCTCCTTCTCGTACTCCACGGACGGTGCCGAGATGGGCAAGCTGATGGTGGCCGAAGGTCTCGGCTCGACGGTGCTGCCCGCGTACAGCGTGGTGGGTGATCCCCTGGAGCGGCAGGGCTCCCTCACCTGGCGACCGCTGGCGGACGACGCCACGGACGTACTGATGGTGATCCAGCGCCGCCCGTCCGGTTCCGTACCGCGGGCGGTGCGCACCCTGCACCAGCTCTTCGTACGCCACGGCGCGGCGCACGGCGATGCGGCCGGCAAGCCGGGCCGGGTGACCGGGACGGCTTGAGCGGCGGGGCGCTCGCGGGACGCCGCGGATGAGGTCCGCCATGGCCGACGAGGTGCGCAGGCTGTCCAGGGGCCATCGGGCAGGCGTGTTCGGGGGTGATCACCGCGTCCGCTCGTACACGGTCACCCGGCGTCCCCCGGTCCCGGTGCCGGCGGACCGGGTGAAGTGGCTCCTGAGAACGGCGCGTTTGACCAGGTCGCGGGGTGTCGACGGCGCCGGCGAGGAGACGATGTCACTGACCACGACGATGCGCCGGTGGGCCAGCATGGCGGCCCGTATGCGTCCGGGTGCCGCCTCCACGCCGTACAGGGTCCCCGAGGCGACGGGGTCCTGGCCCAGCGCGAGATCGTCCAGTCCGCGGAAGGCGGCGGGCGTGACGAGTGCGGCGTCCCGTCGCTGGTCGGGCAGGAACACCAGGCCGTCTCCAGGGCGGGCGAGCGCCGCGACCGCGCGGGCCGTCACCCGGACGTCGTCCGTCCGGCTCGTCGGGGACCGCAGCCCCAGTTCCAGGGGCAGCAGCGCCACGAAGACGATGGCCACGACCCCGGCGAGCAGCGCTTCGCCGCGCACCCGCGTCCAGCCGCGGCCCCGGCAGTACGCCAGGGCCGCCTGCACCGTCCAGGCGACGGCGGGGCCGACGAGGAGCGCCACCCCGAGGTAGGCGAAGAGGACATAGCGGTCGACGTACAGCGGTTCGACGAGAAAGGAGGCGAGCAGCAGGCCGAGTTGCGGAACGGCCAGGAGCGGCAGCCCCACCGACGCCGGCGACAGTGTCGTACCTCCGGGGTGCGGCACCCGGGCACACACCAGCGCGATCACCAGCATCGCGGTCACCCCCAGCAGGGTGACCGCCGAGGCGGGCTCTATCCACGCCACCTGATCCGCCTGCGGACGGCTGGCGAGAACGAGCGGCAGCGTACCCGCCACCGTCACGATGCCGGCCGCCAACCACCGCTTCGCCGAAGAGCGTTCACCGGCACGCCAGGCGTGGGCGACGATCACGCCGTGCGCCGCCAACGCGAGGAGCGAGAGCCAGTTGAGCAGTCCGGTGACGAGCATGACAGCGGCATAGCCGGTCCAGCGCCGGCCCCATGTGGCCCGCCGCCCTCGGCCGCCGGTCGACGGTACGGGCCCCGCCGCCCCCACCGCGCCCACCAGGAGCCAGGTGGCCACCGCGACCCCCGCCGTCACCAGACCGAAGGAACGCCCCTCCTGTGCATACCGCTGCATCACCGGGAGCAGCGCCACGACCAGGCCGGCTGCGAGGCCGCCCATGGGCCCGGCGAGCCGGCGGCCGGTCGCCGCGGTGGCGGACGCGGCGACGACCACGCCGAGCACCGAGGGCAGCCGCAGGGCCGCCGGACTCGCTCCGAAGACCTCGAACACGACGTGCATCAGCAGGTAGTAGAGCCCGTGGACGATGTCCACATGGTCGGTCAGATGCCCTATCGCGGGTATGGACCGCTGGGCCGCTTCCCAAGTGGCCGCCTCGTCCCGCCATATCGCGCCCTGTCGGGACAGGCCCCACAGGCCCAGCCCGAGTGCCAGCAGTGCGGGCGTCCCGGGCACCACCCAGGCCGGCCACCGGTGTGCTCCGACGGCGGTCGGCGCGGCCCTTCGTGCGAGGGCGGTGGTGGATCCGGCATCGAGATCGAAAGACATGTCGGACACTCTATGCTTCATCTATACATCAGGTGTATAGGTGGAGTGCCGTTCGGTGTCGACGGCGACCGGAGCGGCGATGGTGCGGGGCGGGGCGGTGCAGGGCGGGGCGGTCGCATCATCGCGGCATCGTACGGCGGGACGGGCAACTTCCCCGATTCCGCTCGCCGTTGGGGTGCGGTTCAAGCACCTCTGCGGCCGACGTACGGTGTCCGGCCGGCGAGTTGCCCCGGTCGCCGCTCCGGAGGTGCCCGGTTCAGCAGGCGCCGAGGTCCTGCCAGACGCCCCATTCACCGGTGGTGCCGGGCTCCTCGCCCGTCGTCCACCACTTGGCCTGCCAGCCGTGGCCCTGGTGCGAGACCTTCTGGCCGCCGGTGTAGACCGTGCCGGTGGCCCACGGGGCGGCGGTGCACGGGTCGCCGGTCCCGCCCGTGACCGTCAGGGCGTAGGTCGTCGTATGACCGCCCGAGGGGCCCGTTCCAGGTGGCCCAGTCGTAGACCTCGGCCGCGTCGGCCGGTGTGAACGTCTCGGCCGGGCCGAAGTCGTCGACGCCGGGCATCTCGGTGACGCCGATCATGCCCCACAGCTGGGCGGCGGACCTGTTCGGGTAGAGCCGCGCGAGCTGGTCGTACAGCCCCTGGGCCGCGGTCCGGGTGTCGTCGGCCATGTCGTGGGTGGCGTTGTCGTAGTAGTCGAACGTCATGATGTTCGCGACGTCGACCCGCGCGCCGTTGCGCACCGCGTTCTCGAGTACGGCGAGCCAGCTGGAGGCGAGGCCGCGGGTGGTCGTCGGCAGCGTGTAGGAGATCTCGACCTTGCGCCCGTCGGCCGCCGCCCAGTCCTGGACGAGCTTGATCGCCTTGTTCCGCCGGTCGATACCGGCGGCGTTGTCCAGGGAGTCGACCTCCACGTCCATGTCGAGCCGGGAGACGTCGTAGGTCGTGATGACCTTCTCGTAGGCGGCGGCGATCCGGTGGACATCGGTGCAGCTGTCGGCGATCTCGGTGCCGGTGGTGTCCGCCGCGTAGCCGCCGAACGACGGGATGGCGTCGCCGCCGTTCGCCTGGAGGGTCTCGATGTCGCCGCCGAAGGCAAGAGAGGACTAGACCAATCGGTCTGAGGGGTGGTCGCGCTCCTGACCAGGGCACGCTCGGCGGACTGGACCACCCCGCTCGCGATCGGCGGCCGGCGGGCCCCTTCGCTCGGGTCGGACCGGAACAGGGACCGGGCCCGGACCGCGATGCGGTGGTTTCCCGGGATTCATGCCGCGTGCCCGGGGCAGACGAAGTTCACCCTCGACGGCGGGCAGAGACACCCCTGGAGGCACCGACGGACTCGACAACTGCGATACCGCGCATCGGGCGGCACGCCGCCCGGCGAGGCGCCCACCGCACCGCGGTCCGGCGTCGCGGGTACCCGACCCCGACCTGACCACGTACCACGTACCTCATACCTCCCACCCGACCGTGTACCTCGTCGAAGGGATCCCCACCGCATGACCGAGACCCGTCGCACCGCCCCGACAGCCCCCGTCTACCAGGCGGACGCCTTCCTCCGCGACGGCCGCTGGCATCTCGAAGTGTCCGGCCTCGAGAGCGAACTCGACACGGGCGACACCGAAGCGCTGCTCGTCACCCTCTGGCCCGCCACCGCGACACCCGACGGCGACGCCTTCCCGGCAAGCGCCCTCCGCGACCAGCTGCTCGACAACGGCTTCACCATCGCCGACCGGGACGAGGTCGACGCCGGCTGGAAGTCCACCGGTGACCAGGGGCGTTACACCGTCCGCTGCCGTCGCACACGCCGAGCGGCCTGAGCCGCTTCCCGCCGTCGGGCGCCGGCCCTGGCCGGTGAAGTCCTGGCCGCGTGCAGAAATGCGTGCGATGGTGGGGGGCAAATGAGTCTTTCCTGGCCCGTGACGATGCGGGTGCCAGGTCACCGGAGCTGCCGATCGCCCTCCCCGGGCCGTCAGCGCCGCCATCGTCGGCCGGCCCCGGAGCCGGTCGCTTTGGGCTCCCGAACCTCACCAAAGGGGGCGTCCACATGCTGCACCACACCACCACCGTTGAGGGCACCACGGCAATCGTCGCCGTGCACACCGACATCGACTACGACATGTGCGCGGAGCTCCAGAGCACCACGGCGGGCCTGCCGCCCGCGGTCACACAGATTTCGCTGCGGATGGACGACGTCTCGTTCATGGACATCTCCGGGCTGCACCTTCTTGAGGGGCTGCGGTCCCGCACCCGGGCACTGGACGGCCGGCTGGTGGTCGACGGGATGGGCCGTCAGCCCGTGAGCCTGCTGCGGCACGCCGCCGCCGCCTTTCCCGGCCACGGCTGGGAGGAGTTCCTCCGCGCCGGCTGACCCGAGGTGATCCCGGCCCGCCGGGAACGCCGACGGGCGCCGGGCCACGAACGCCCGGCGCCCGCCCGAAGCGGTCGGCCCGTCAGTACCGGTCGACGAGCAGGCCGTCGCGGAGCTTGGTCAGGGTGCGGTTGAGCAGCCGGGAGACGTGCATCTGGGAAACGCCCAGTTCGTCACCGATCTGGGACTGCGTCATCTCCTGCCCGAAGCGCAGCTCGATCAGATGGCGCTCGCGCTCGTCGAGCTTCTGCACCAGCGGCGCGAGGGCGTGGAGGTTCTCGACGGTCTCCATCGCCGGATCGTCCTCGCCCAGCACATCGGCGAGGGGGCGGCGCTGGTCCGAAGGGGAGGGGTCGGCGGGTGTGTCGAGGGAGCCCGCGGTGTAGCCGTTGGCCGCGACGACGCCCTCGATGACCTCTTCCTCCGACAGCTCCAGATGAGCCGCCAGTTCACGGACCGTCGGGTCGCGGTCGAGCTTGATGTGCAGCTCTTCCTTGGCCTTGGCCAGGTCGCTGCGCAGCTCCTGCAGGCGGCGGGGGACGTGCACGGCCCAGCCGGTGTCCCGGAAGAACCGCTTCATCTCGCCGAGGATGTAAGGGACGGCGAAGGTGGAGAACTCCACCTCACGCGAGAGGTCGAACCGGTCGATGGCCTTGATCAGGCCGATGGTGCCGACCTGGATGATGTCCTCCATGTCGTCGCCGCGGTTGCGGTAGCGGCGGGCCACATAGCGCACCATCGACATGTTCATCTCAATGAGGGTGTTACGTGCGTACTGGTACTCGTGGGTGCCCTCTTCGAGTACCTGGAGCCGGTCGAAGAACCGCTTCGAGAGCTCGCGCGCGTCCCGCGGCGCCACCGCGCTCGGGCACACGATCTCCGGGAGGCCCACGGCCGGTTCCAAGTCCTGCTCGATCACGCTGTCGTTCACGACGGTGGTCATCTCGCCCTCCTGCTCACCCGACACGCTCGGGTGTTGCAGCGCGCGCCTACCCGCAAAGTGCCGGGTAATGCACACGATGTTGTTCTTCGGTGATGTGATCTACCCCGCACTCGGCCGGACGGGCCTCCCGGGGAGGTGTTCCGCTCCGGGAGGCCGTGCCGTCAGCGGGCTGTGGGAGCGGGGCCGTTCACCACAGCCGAAGCGCGGCGTGGATGCATTTGCCCCCGGCCGTCGGCGTGATGGCGAGGGACGTCGCGAGTTGGCGCACCATCGGCCAGCCGTAGCCACCGATGGCCGCCACCGGGCGGTCGCCGGGAAGCGAGGGGTGGACGGGGCTGGCGTCCTCGACCGCTACTTCGAATCGGTCGTCCACGACGCGGGCCGTGAAGGCGGTGAGGCCACCGGCGTGGCGCAGGGCGTTGGTGACGAGTTCCGAGGTGATCAGCAAGGCGTCGGTGAGCACCACCTCGTCGACGGTCCGGAGGCAGATCTCCAAGAGGTCATGGACACGATCGCGCGCTTCGGCTGCCGTCGTGGGTATCTCCGCTGCCCGTGTCACCCTTCACCTCCTCCGCGGCGCATGCATCGGCCTCTGCCTGCTCGCCTACCCGCCCCATGGCGAATCCTGCACCGGCCACCAGCCTGCCACACGACCGAATCCGGATCGCGGTCGCGCCGAGCCGCCGCCGGGCCCCCGTGCGGTCGGTCGCGCCGCAACCTGATTCCGCTGGACAGGTCGCAGAGCCCTGGACACCCCCGGCGACCAGGGGCGGTCGGGGATGTCCAGGGCGACATATGTGCCTCCGCTTTGCGGAGTCGAGGCGGTGGGCGCCGGTCCGGAGACGGACGGGTGGGCCACAGCGTCACGCTGTGGCCCACCCGCACCTCTTACGGTCAGTCCTTGAAGGCGTCCTTGACCTTTTCCTTGGCCGCACGCAGATCCCCCTTGGACTTCCGGGCGGATCCTTCGGCGGTGGCGCTTTCGTTGCCGGCCGCGCGGGCCGCCTCCTTTTTGGCCTTGCCGGTGAGCTGCTCCGCCTTGGCCTTTGCCTTTTCTTCCGCGCTCATTTCTGAGTCCTTTCGCTGTCGAAAGTCTTCCGCCTCGAATGCTGTGGCTGACGGCCGGAACTCCGGAAACGACTGTGGAATCGGCCGATGGTGCACGCAGGGAACGGGGGGTTTTCCCGTCGAGCTGTTCACTGTGGAGCTCTCCGTGAGCCGGACGGCTCGCGGCGGCATCGGCTCCGCACCACATGATTCCCTATGTGCGCGGAATCGCAACCGCGGCGGGAGAGCACGCGCCGTACGGCGCCGCAATCGTCGCGCCCGGCTACCAGCGATACCAGCGGCCACGCTTCCCGCCGGCGCCGGCCGAGCGCATCACGAACCCCAGTGCCCAGATGACGAGCACCACCACGGCGACGATCCACAGGGCCTTGAGGGCGAATCCGGCACCGAAAAGCAGCAGTGCGAGAAGAAGAACGAGCAGCAGGGGAACCATGGTTATCAACCTCCAAGACCACGTGTGCCCCCCTTTTGAATTACCACACTGGCGAGGGGCGAGTGAGGTCCGCACTCGCCCGGGAGCGAAGACCATTTCAGCGCCGCTGCCGCTGCCGCTGCCGCTGCCGAATGCCGCGCCGCAGTGCGGTGCCGTGTCCCCGCCGCCGCCCCCGCCCGGCATCGGCCCCTCAGCCGGTGTCGCCCGCGCTGCGGATGAATTCCTTGGCCTTCGCTATGGCGAAACCCCAGCCCTGCTCCACGGTGGGTTTGGGCGGCAGGGAGATTTCGTCGGGGTTGGTGAGCACGTCCAGGAGCACCGGACCGTCGGTGGCGAACGCCTTCCGCACGCCGTCGGCGAGATGCGCGGGATCGGTCACGCTGATGCCCGTGATCCCCAGTGCCGTGGCGAGGGCCGCGAAGTCGGGGTTGTCGAGCTCCGTTCCGAACTCCGGCAGACCCGCCTGCTCCTGCTCCAGTTTGACCATGCCCAGGCGCCGGTTGTCGAAGAGCACGAGCTTCACCGGCAGGCGGTAGGTGCGGATGGTCAGCAGATCACCCAGCAGCATGCTCAGCCCGCCGTCACCGCAGAACGCCACGACCTGCCGGTCGCGGTCGAGGAACTGCGCCCCCAGCGCCTGCGGCATCGCGTTCGCCATCGACCCGAGGTTGTAGGAACCCAGCAGGCGTCGCGATCCGCGCATGCGGACGAAACGGGAGAGCCAGACGGTGGCCATGCCGGTGTCGGACGTGAACACGGCGTCGTCGGCGGCGACCTGGTCGACGGCCGACGCCAGGGCCTCCGGCCGGACCAGATGCCGGCGGTTGTCCAGCTTGGACCGCACCTTGCCGAGGAGCCCGTTGTCGTGGCCGGGCGCGGCCAGCTTCAGCTGCGACCGCTGCCACTGCTCGAAACGGCCTCGGGCCTGCTCCAGATGGTCCGCCGCCTTCCGCTCCGTCACCTGGCCGAGCAGGCCGCGCACGGTCGGCCCGACGTCCCCGACCAGCGCGACGTCCACGGGCACCCGCCGGCCTATGTGCTCGGCCTCGACATCGACCTGGATGACCTTCTTGCCCGTCGGATACCACTCCCGGTACGGAAAGTCCGTGCCCAGCATCAGCAGCACATCGGCGTCGTCCAGCGCCTTCGCGGCCGCGGGATTCCCGATCAGGCCGGTCTGGCCGACCTCGAACGGATTGCCGTCCTCGAACCCCTCCTTGGCCTTCAGGGTCAGCACCATGGGCGCGGCCAGCCGTTCGGCGAGCCGCAGTACGTCTTCGCGCGCGTCCCGGGCGCCGCGGCCGACCAGCAGGGTGACCCGGTCGGCCGCGTCCAGGAGACCGGCGGCCTCCTCGAGCACGGGGTCGTCGGGACGGCTGCTCGCCCGAGGCGACGCGAAGCGGGGCTCCCGGTCGTCCGGGACCTCCCGGTCGCCGATGTCCCCGGGCACGGTCAGCACCGCCACGCCCTTACGCGTCAGCGCCGCGCGCACCGCACTCTCCAGCAGGGCGGGCAACTGGTCCGGGGACGCGACCGTGGCGCGGAAGACGGCGACGTCCCGGAACAGCAGATCGTTGTCCACCTCCTGGAACGCGTCGCTGCCCAGTTCGGCCAGCGGCACCTGCCCGGCGATGGCCAGGACGGGGGTGTGGCTCTTGGCCGCGTCGTAAAGGCCGTTGAGCAGATGCACGGACCCCGGCCCGACGGTCCCCATGCACACTCCCAGGGTCCCGGTCAGCTGGGACTGCGCCCCCGCGGCGAAGGCCGCCACCTCCTCGTGCCGGCAGCCGACCCACTCCGGGCCGTCGGCACGCCTGATGGCGTCCGTCAGCGGGTTGAGAGCATCCCCGACCACCCCGAACACCTGCTGAACCTGCAGCTGGGCCAGTGCGTCGACGATGACCTGGGCGACGGTGCGAGGCATGGAAGGTCCCTTCTCAGACGGTGAAGCGATCGGGATGGGCCGCCGCCCAGTCCGCGGCCCAGGCCGGCGGCGGGCCGGCCCGCAACTCGCCGGGAGCCAGCCAGTCGTAGAGCTCCGCGTACGAGCGGACGGTGAGCGCGTCGATGCGGCGGCGCAGCATGTGCGGCCTGAGCTCGTCCGGGTGCTGGACACCCATGGACGCCATGATCCGTGCAGCGCTGTCCACCGTCGCCCGCTGGAACCTGTGGACGCGCGCGGATTTGTCACCGACGTCCAGCGCACGGGCCCGGCGGGGATCCTGGGTCGCCACGCCGACCGGGCAGGTGTTGGTGTGGCAGCGCTGCGCCTGGATGCAGCCGACGGCCATCATCATGGCTCGCGCCGCGTTGGTGTAGTCCGCACCCTGCACCAGGCGCTTGACCACGTCCGCGCCGGTGGCGACCTTGCCGCTCGCGCCTATCTTGATGCGGTCGCGCAGGCCGCAGCCGACCAGCGCGTTGTGCACCGTGATCAGCCCTTCGGTCAGCGGAGAGCCCAGGTGGTCGGCGAACTCCGGGGGAGCGGCGCCGGTGCCGCCCTCCGCGCCGTCCACGATGATGAAGTCGGGGGTCACGCCCTCCGCCAGCATGGCCTTGCAGACCGAGAGGAACTGCGCCCGGGAACCGACGCACAGCTTGAATCCGGTCGGCTTGCCGCCGGCCAGCTCTCGCATCCTGGCGAGGAAACGGACCAGCTCACGCGGGGTGGAGAAGGTCCGGTGGTAGGGCGGGGACACCACTGTCCGGCCCTGCGGCACCTCGCGCACCCGGGCGATCTCGGAACTGACCTTGCCGCCGGGCAGTACGCCGCCGATGCCCGGCTTCGCCCCCTGGGAGAGCTTCAGCGACACACACTTGATGTGCTCGTGGGCGGCCTTGTCGGCGAACTCGGACGGTGCGAACTCCCCGTTCCCGGTCCGGCATCCGAAGTAGCCGGTGCCGATCTCCCAGACGAGGTCGCCGCCGTGTCGCAGGTGGTACTCGGACAGACCGCCCTCACCGGTGTCATGTGCGAACCCGCCCATGGCGGCCCCGTGGTTCAGGGCGAGCAGGGCGTTGGCCGACAGCGACCCGAAGCTCATGGCCGAGACGTTCAGCAGCGCCATGTCGTACGGCTCGGTGCAGTCGGGGCCACCGATCCGGACCGTGGGCGGGGGATCGGGCACCGGCTTGGGAGCCATGGACGGCACCATGAACTCGTAGCCGGTGGCGTAGACGTCCCGTTCGGTGCCGAACGGCGCCTCCGCCTCGGTGCCCTTGGCGCGCTCGTAGACCATGCTGCGCACATCACGGTCGAAGGGGCGGCCGTCGAAGTTGCGCTCGATGAAGTACTGCTGCAGCTCCGGCCTGAGGGCCTCCAGCACGAACCGCAGATGGCCCAGAACCGGGTAGTTGCGGAGCACCGAGTGGGTGCGCTGCGTCAGATCGGCCACGCCGAGTGCACCGAGTGCCAGGAACAGCAGGGCCGGTGGCCACCACCAGGGCGACGCCTGCACCGACGCTGTCACCAGGACGGCGGCCAGGAGCAGCAGCGCACCCACCGCCGCCTGCCGCACCAGATGGGGAGCGCGGCGTATCGCCCGGCCGGGCCTCCGTATGCCGGAGGCGGTCGGGGCCCCACCGGTACCACCGTTGTCGGACACGATCGCTCCTGAGAAGTAGTACGGCGGCGGTGGCCCCGCCCCTCCGGCGCGGCGTCAGCCCTTCTTGTGCTGCGGCATCCGCTCCAGCAGGCCGCGCAGATCGTCGGCGTGCTCCTCCTCCTGGGCGAGGAGCTCCTCGAACACGCGCCGCGTGGTGGGGTCGCCGTCACCCAGCCACTTCGTGATCTCCGTGTAGGAAGCGATGGCCACGCGCTCCGCGACCAGGTCTTCCTTGATCATCGCTACCAGGTCGAGGTTCTCGTCGTACCCCGAGTGCGAGCGCTTCGTCAGCGTGTCCGGGTTGAAATCGGGCTCGCCGCCGAGCTGAACGATGCGCTTCGCCAGCTTGTCGGCGTGCTGCTGTTCCTCCGTGGCATGCTCCAGGAACTCCGCGGCGACCGGTTCGGAATAGAGACCGGAAGCGGTGTAGTAGTGCCGCTTGTACCGCAGGGTGCACACGATTTCGGTGGCCAAGGCTTCGTTCAGCACCTGTAGGACGCGCTTCAGGTCGGCGCCGTACGCGTCGGTGACCGGACCCTTTTCGATTTCGTGGCGCGCCCGCTCCCGAATGGTCTCGATGTCGGTAAGGAATTCAGCCATGACTCTCCATCCTTCTGCTTGGCCTGGTTTCCGTGATTTCACCGTCTCGGGCCTTCGCGTGCCCGGGATGACCTGGTGTCATGCCCCGACGAAAGGTCGTCGGACGTTTCGGTGGAATGGGACACCGGCAACGTACATCGCGTCGCGCCGGAGCGGCGATCAGCTCGCGGTGAGCGCGGCGCAGTGGTTCCGAATTCATGCCCAGGTGTTTCGGCCAGGCTGTGTCTGCTTCGTGTTCCACTTCGTGACGAGATGGCGTGCCACTCCGTGACGGAGTGTCGCCTGCCCCGATGGCATCCGAGTATTCCTGGTCCGCAGGAAGCGGCGGAGGAATGGTGCCGGCATTGCGGGGAACCCTTGCTGGGGACCGTAGTTCGGACCCGGAGCCGGGAAGGAGAACAGGTTTCACATGAGCCGTGACCGTGAGCGGGACCCTGCCGGATCGACATCCGGCGGGCGCGACGGGGAGACCCGGAAAACGGTGTGGGTGGCTCTCGCCGCCAACCTCGGAATTGCCGTGGCCAAGACGGTCGGTGGCCTGGTGGCCGCCTCCCCGGCCCTGCTGTCCGAAGCCGCTCACTCGGTGGCCGACAGTCTCAACGAGGTCTTCCTGTTGGCCGCCCTGAAACGCAGCGAGCGTCCGGCGGACCGCCTCCACCCGTTCGGCTACGGAAAGGAAAGGTTCTTCTGGTCCCTCCTCGCGGCCGTCGGGATCTTCGTGACGGGCGGTTGTTTCTCGTTCTTCCAGGGCATCGAGGCATTCGGTGCCGGGGAGTCGGAATCACGCGAGGGCTATCTCATCGGCCTGATCGTCCTGACCGTCGCCCTGCTGGCCGAGGGCACCTCGCTGCTCAGGGCCCTGACACAGGTACGGGCTCAGGCGAAGTCCCACCGGCGCGGCATGCTGGGCGAGATCCGGGCCACCGACGATCCGACCCTGCGCACCGTCCTGGCGGAGGACAGCACCGCCTGCCTCGGAGTCCTGCTGGCCATGCTCGGCATGGCACTCCACATGGTGACCGGTAACGGCGCCTACGAGGCGTGGGCTTCGCTGCTGATCGGCGCTCTGCTGGTCTACGTGGCGTACATGCTCGGCAAGAGCGCCCGGGCACAGCTGATCGGCGAGGCGGCCGCCCCCGAGCTGCAACAGCAGGTCATCACCTTTCTGCATACGCGGCCCGAGATCGACACCGTCACCGCGGCCATGACGATGCGGCTCGGACCGGACTCGGTGATGCTCGCGGCACGCATCGACCTGGTGGCCGGCCTCGACAGCGAGCAGGTCGAGGAGGCCCTGGTGCGGACGAAGGCCGAGCTCCGCGCGGACTGGCCGGAGCTCGACCAACTGTTCCTCGACGTCACGGACGCCTCCCCCGCCGACCGGAGTCGGGCCGGCCGCGCCCGTCGCCAACTGGACGACGTGGTGGCCGGCCGCCGGCAGGACGACGCCCGCTAACGGCTGTCGCTGGGCGGAGCGCTGCCCGGGGCCCTCCCCTGCCGGTGCCCACGGGTGAGCGGGGGCGTGCCCGAGCGGCGCCGGCGGCCGGGGGCAGGGCCGGTGGGTCAGAAGTTCAGAGCCGGTTTGGGGGGACTTGGAAGAAAGCCCCGGGAAGCGCCTCGGGCAGCCTCGTGCGGACCCCGTACGCCCCCACTGCCGGACACACCCGCAAACGGCCCCCCCCCCGCACGCCGCCGCCACTTTCCGAAGCCGCCGGGCCCATGGCCGCGCAGCGGCCGCAGGATCCGCCGGACGGTCCCTGGAGGCGCTCCCCGCGCCACGTCGGCGGGCCCCTGAGATGGGTTACTTCAGGAAACCGTCCAGGCTCGTGGCGGCACTGATCAGCGCGAGATGGGTGAGGGCCTGCGGGAAGTTGCCCAGGTGCTCGCCGGTCATCCCGATCTGCTCCGCGTACAGGCCGAGGTGGTTGGCGTAGGTGAACATCTTCTCCAGCGCCAGCCTCGCGTCTTCGAGCCGGCCGCTGCGGGCCAGCGCCTCCACCCACCAGAACGAGCAGATCGAGAAGGTGCCTTCCGTACCGTCCAGCCCGTCGGGCGACTGCTTCGGGTCGTAGCGGAAGACCAGGCTGTCCGTGACGAGATTCGCCTCGATCGCGCGCACCGTGGAACAGAACCGGGGATCCTCCGGCGACAGGAATTTGACCATTGGCATCACGAGCAGCGACGCGTCCAGGATGCTCGCAGGCGGTTCGTCGGCGCCGTCACCGAGCCGCTGGACGAACGTCCGGTCCTGCTCGCTCCATCCGTGCTCCATGATCTGGTGGTAGATCGTGTCGCGCACGGACATCCAGCGTTCGAGGTCACCGGGCAGCCCGCGCCGCCGGGCGATCCGGATCATCCGCTCGACGGCCACCCAGCACATCAACCGTGAATAGGTGTGACGCTGTTGTCCGGCGCGGGTTTCCCAGATGCCCGCGTCGGGGCTGTCCCAGTGCTCCAGCAGCCAGTCCAGGATCGTGCACAGATCCCGCCAGCTCTCGTGGGAGATGCCGGCGCCGTGTTTGTCGAAGAGGTAGACGGAGTCGAAGAGTTCGCCATAGATGTCCAGCTGGAGCTGGTCGGCCGCTCCGTTGCCCACCCGCACCGGGTGCGACCCCTGGTAGCCCTCCCAGTGGTCCAGGACGGTCTCGGGCAGGTCGGCATCGCCGTCTATGGAGTAGAGCACCCGCAACGGCCCGCGGTCGCCGTCGTGGGCGCCGCGCAGGCACGCGGTCAGCCAGCCGATGAAGGCTTCCGCCTCGCGGGTGAAGCCGAGGCGCAGCAGGGCGTGGAGGGAGAAGGCCGCATCGCGGATCCAGACGTAGCGGTAGTCCCAGTTGCGCTCGCCGCCGATCTGTTCGGGGAGGCCGAGCGTGGGGGCGGCCACGATGGCGCCGGTGGGTTCATGGGTGAGCAGTTTGAGTGTCAGTGCCGACCGGTGGACGCGCTCGCGCCAGCGCCCCGTGTACGTGGACCGGCTCAGCCATCCCCGCCAGAATCGCGTGGTGGACTGGAACAGCTCCTCGGCCGCCTGCGCATCGACCAGGTCGACGGCGGGGTCACCGCCGACCGTCTCCGCGGATTCCAGGACGAAGAGCACCGATTGCCCTTCGGCCAGGCCGAATTCTCCGACTGCATCCCGGCCCTCGACCCGCAGTGTCGCGCTGGCCTGGAGGGAGAGGGCCTGCGCGGCACTGGTGAAGCGCACGCCGTGCGGCTGGAGTTCGGCGGTGTGCTCGTCACGGCCGTAGTTCATCCGCGGGGCGATGACGGTCCGGATGCGGGTGCTGCCGCGGACGCTGATCACCCGTCGCACCAGGCGCTGCCGGTGGTGCCGGTCGTTTTCCCGGACGACCGGCATGAAGTCCTGGATCTCGACGATGCCGCTTCCGGTCAGCATCCGGGTGATCAGGATGTTGGTGTCGGGCAGGTAGTACTGCTGGTGCCTGGCGACACCGTCCACGGGGCCGAGGTGCCAGCAGCCGCCGTTCTCCGCGTCGAGCAGCGCCCCGAAGATGCTCGGCGAATCGAAGCGCGGGGCACAGAACCAGTTGATCCGGCCGTCCGTCCCCACCAGCGACGCCGTCCGCAGATCCCCGATAAGTCCGTGGTCGGCGATGGGCAGATAGCGCGCCCCGGGGGCGTCGTTCCGCCCTGCCTGCCGGTCACTCCCGTCGGCCCCGTCCGCTGCGGTGCGGTCGCCTGCCATCGTTCTGCCCTCCTCGGTCCCTGCGTGCCGTCCGCGGAGTCGAGCGGCGACGGCGGGGACCGCAGCTGCCTTCTTCGAAGCGGACGACGACGAAGTGAAGGCGTCCGCGCAGGTGCGGTGCCCGCCGTCGGTCAGCGGTAGGTCCGCGTCTCCTCGACGTCCACCACGGGCGCCCCGGGAGCCGGGGGCTGGACCCGGCGGCGCTTGAGGATGTTCACGTAGGCCGCGAGACCGATCACGCCGACGACCATCATGATGATCCCCACCAGGTCGACGTTGACCCCGGATATGTGCCAGTCGACGGCAAACGTCAAAATGGCGCCCACCGCGAGCAGTCCTATGCATCCACCGATACCCATGGCTTCCTCTCCGTCGTGGTCAGTAGGGAATACCTGCTGGCTTGGCGTATGCCCACGGGAGAGACGTTCATGGGCGGACGACGGGGCGTTGCGGACACCCCCTGGTCGTCCGACGCCGCTCAAGTCCGTCCCGTGCGGCTCTCGTTCGGTGCGCGGTAGTTCAACGGCGGAACACGCCGGCATGACGACCGACCCGCGTTCTGCACCGTGCCGGCGTGCGCAACCGGTGGCATCCCAGGCTCGGGGGCGGGCTACGCCCCGGGCCCGCTCCCTCGCCCGGCTCCAGGCCGGTCCGGCCGGAGCGCGGGCATGAGGCGCGGCGCCCGCCACCCGCCGCACTCGGTGAGACCCCGGAAACCTCCCGTTCACCGGGGGAGCGGGGGCGCGAAATACGCCGTGCCTAGCGTTCGTGTCACGGACACCGAAACGGACCCACCGGTCCGGCACGGTCCGTCCTGACGCAGGGGCCCCGGAGACCCGCACCGGTACGCGCCGCACTGCCGTCTTGAGCTGCCCGCGCCCGGATGTTCCCGAGCGGGCTTCCCCTCCCTCCCCTCCTGCCAACGGTGCCAAGCGGGGACGCGTACGGCCGGCGGCTGCCCGCCTCGCGCAGGCCCGTGGCTGTCTGCCCGGCCGTACGGCACAGCACAGGGCCGATCACCCCCAGGAGGCGCGGCATGAGTGTTTCACCACAACCGGCAGTGGACGACGTCCGGAGCGGTCCGGCGCCCGAAGAGCGGCCTGCCGCCGAGAAGCCGGCAGCCTCCGAGACGCTGGAGGACTACACCCTCCGGTTCGCTCCGCGCAGCTACCGCCGGTGGACCCCGATGGTGGTGGCGACCACCGCCCTCGGCGGCATCGCCTACATGGCCGATTTCTCGATCGGGGCCGGCATCGGTCTGGCCCACGGCACCGGCAACGCGCTCGCGGCGATCGCCGTCGCGGCCGCGGTCATCTTCGTCACCGGCTTTCCCCTCGCCTACTACGGCGCCCGCTACAACATCGACCTGGACCTGATCACCCGTGGCTCCGGCTTCGGCTATTACGGCTCGGTGCTGACCGGCGTCATCTTCGCCAGTTTCACCTTCATCTTCTTCGCGCTGGAGGGCTCGATCATGGCCCAGGGCCTGAAACTGGGCCTCGGGCTGCCGTTGTGGCTGGGATACCTGGTCTCCACCCTGATGGTGATCCCCTTGGTGATCTACGGGATGAAGGCACTCAGCACACTCCAGGTGTGGACCACGCCGATCTGGCTGCTCCTGATGGTGGGCCCCCTGCTGTACCTGATCGGCACCGACCCCGGCACGGTCGACCGTTTCCTGTCCTACACGGGTGGCGGCGACGGCGGTATCGACACCGCCTCGGTGCTGCTGGGTGCGGGAGTGTGCCTCTCGCTGATCGCGCAGATCGGCGAACAGATCGACTATCTGCGGTTCATGCCGCCCAAGACCCCCCAGAACCGCCGCAGTTGGTGGACCGCCGTGGTCATGGCCGGCCCCGGTTGGGTGGTGCTCGGTGCCGTGAAGCAGGCCATCGGGGTGTTCCTGGCGGTCTACATCCTCGCCGAGGTGGGCCCGGCCGCGGCCACCGAGCCGATCCAGCAGTTCCGGGGAGCGTTCGATGCGATGCTGCCCTCCTGGCTGGTGATCCCGCTGGCCGTGGTCCTGGTCGTGATCAGTCAGATCAAGATCAACGTGACCAACGCGTACTCGGGGTCGCTGGCGTGGACCAACTCCGTCACCCGCATCACCAAGCACTATCCGGGCCGTATGGTCTTCGTGCTGCTCAACCTGGCCTTCGCCCTGGCGCTGATGGAGACGGACATGTTCAGCGTCCTGAACTCCGTGCTCGGCTTCTACTCCAACTGCGCCATCGCGTGGGTCGTCACCGTCGCCACCGACATCATCGTCAACAAGTACCTGCTCAAACTCTCCCCGCAGGCGCCCGAGTTCCGACGCGGCATGCTCTACGCCGTCAACCCCGTGGGCGTGGTGGCCTTCGTCGCCGCCTCCGGCCTGTCGATCGCCATGTACTTCCATGCCCTCGGCGATGCCCTCCAGCCCTACTCGCCGGTCGCTGCGGCCGTGATCGCCTTCGTGCTCACCCCGGTCATGGCGGTGTTGACCAAGGGCCGGTACTACCTGCGCCGCGCCGACGACGGCATCGCGGAGCCGCTCCTCGACGACGACGGCAACCCGAGCGCCGGCCTCTACGCGTGCCATGTGTGCCACCAGACCTTCGAGCGGCCGGACCTGGCGGCCTGTCACACCCATGACGCGATGGTCTGCTCCCTCTGCCTGACCATCGACAAGACCGGCGACCACCTCCTGCCCGCGGCCCCGGCCGCGGTCGGCGCGCCGCGGGAGGCATGACGACGAGCCCGATCACGGCCGCTTCCCGGGACGCCTGCGGGCGGCGGGGAGCGGAACGGGCAGCGGAAGGGCAGCGGAAGGGCAGCGGAACGGGCTGCGGTCCGGGCACCACGGTGCCGGCCACCGTTCCCGATGCCTCCGATCGTGAGGCGACGGTGTCGCCGGGCCGCAGTGGGGGCGGGTCGGGCCGCAGCGGGGCGGGTCGAGCCGACCCCCGCTGCGGCCCACCGTTGTGGAGACGGCAGGAGCGGATCGCTTCGAGCCGCACGCGGTCATCCCTTTTCGGACATCCCTTTCCGTTATCGGCGTCGTTCACTGACTGTTTGCCTACAGTCCCGCCATGATGCACAGGCCTCGTGGCTCCCGGGCCCGGGAGCGCCTGGTGCTGACTGTTCGACCGCCGCCCGTCGGGAGTGGCGGCGAATCGGGGTGGGGGTGGCTGCTGGTGGACGTGAGCGGATCACATCGTGCGGCGGTGGCAGGGGTACCGGAGCCGGACGCGCCGGCTGACCCGGTGCGCTCGCCCGCGGCCGACGGCCGGGTACTGGTGGCCGGGGCGTACTCCGTCGACCTCGTGTTCCGCGGACTGGCAGGTCCGGTGGCGTTCGGCCACGAGGTGTGGGCCGACGGGTTCGGCATGGTGCCCGGCGGGGCGTTCACCTTGGCCATGGGGCTGCGCCGACTGGGACGCGCGGCGGTGTGGGCCGCGGACTTCGGCACGGACGTCTTCAGCCGTCAGGTTCTCGAGGTGGCCCGCGGGGAGGACCTGGACGAGCAGGGCTTCCGGCACCATCCTCGCCCGGTGCGCAATGTCACCGTCGCGCTGTCCCGCCCGGACGACCGGGCGATGATCACCTATGAGGACCCGGTGGCCGCGCGCCCGCTCGCTGAACTGGTCGAGACCTACCGGCCGGTGGCGCTGATGCTGCCGTACCTGCACTACGGCCCGGACGTCTCCGAGGCGCTGGAGGTCGCGGAGCGGCTGGGGGTGACGGTGTTCATGGACTGCCAGGACCACCCCGGCAGCGTCGCCATGCCCGCCGTGCAGAAGGTGCTCGGACAGGTCGACGTCTTCGCGCCCAACACGGCGGAGGCGCTGCGGATGACCGGGACCGCCACCGTCGACGAGGCCCTGGAGGTGCTGGCGGACCTGGTTCCCACGGTGGTCGTCAAACGCGGCAGCCAGGGCGCCGTCGCCGTGCACGACGGTGAGCGCGTGGCGCAGGCGTCGCCGCCGGTGGAGGTCGTGGACACCACCGGAGCGGGTGACTGCTTCAACGTGGGATTCCTGCACCGCCGGCTGGCGGGGGCCGGACTCGCCGGCTGCCTGGCCGCGGGCGTCGCCTGCGGAGCGGCATCGGTCACGGCCACTGGCTCCAGCGCGGCTCCGGACGCGACGGAGCTGGAGCAGTGGGTGGCGCGCCTTCCGGCGTGACCCGAACACCTTCCGACGAGGGCAGGGGAAGCATGGCTGGCGTGCTGACGAGCAAACAGGCGGCGTACGGGCCGGCGCCCGCGGACGGCGTCCGGGTACTGGTGACAGACCTGGACGGGACCCTCCTGGGCGGGGACCGCACCGACCGCCGGCGGCTGCGGGAGGCGCTGGACCGCCACCCGGAGATCACCGTGGTGTTCGCGACCGGCCGCGGGCTGCCCTCCGTCGAGGAGATCCTCGCGCGCGACCCGGTCGTTCCGCGTCCCCGGTGGATCATCGCGGACGTCGGTGCCAGCGTCATCGACGCCACCGACATGAGCCCCCTCGACGTCCTCCAGAACCAGCTGCGCACCGGATGGCCAGGAGGGGCGCAGGTACGGGCAACCCTGGGGCGCTTCCCCGAACTCGTCCACCAGGACGGGGTGGCTCAGGACGGGCGCTGCTCGTTCTATCTCCGCCCGGAGCTGCTGTCGCCGCGGATCACCGCCGCGGTGGCGGAGCTGGGCTGCGGCTGGGCCTACTCCGCCCACCGCTACTTCGACGTACTGCCCGCCGCGGCGAGCAAGGGCAACGCCCTCGCCCTACTGGCGGGCAAGCTCCAATGGCCCATGGGCTCCCTGCTGGTGGCCGGCGACTCGCTCAACGACCTCTCGCTGTTTCGACTGGGCGCCCACGGCGTGCTCATGGGAAATGCCGAGCCCGCCCTCCGCGAGCGACTGTCGTCCGTCCCCGCCGTGCACCGGCCGGACCGGCAGGGCGCGGGCGCGATCCTGTCCGCCCTGGAGCACCTGGGCTGGGTGGAACCCACCTTCGCCACCGTGGTCGGCTATCACCGACCGCCGGTGCGCTGGGCCGACGGAGCATGGCACCGGCCGGTCAGCCCCAACGGAATCCTGCCCAGCCTTCAGGGCCTGTTCCACGCCGGCGCCGACCGCCTGGACGCCGTCTGGACCGCAGCCCTGGTCGACGACGCCTCCGGCACCCGACCGGGCCCGCACGGCACCGGCCTGCCCCTGGCCCTGCTGCCGGTGACGCCCGCGCAATGGACCGGCTACTTCCACCGCGCGTGCAAGGAGACGCTCTGGCCCGCCCTGATGTCCCAGCCCGACCTCCTGCGGCCCGACCCCGCGGCCTGGGCCGCGTACGAGCGGTTCAACGCGGCGTTCGCCGACCACATCAGTGCCCACGCGGCCCGCGGCGCCACCATCTGGCTCCACGACTACAACCTCTGGCTGGTGCCCGGCATGCTGCGGGCGGCGCGGCCGGACCTGCGTCTGGGCCTGTTCCACCACACCCCCTTCCCGCCGCCGGAGGTGTTCGCCCGCATCCCCGCCGCCGAACGGATCCGCGCCTCCCTCGCCCATCTGGACTGGGCCGGATTCCACACGGCCGGCTTCGGCGCCCATTTCCGGCAGGCACTCGCCGGGAGCCGGCGCCCACCCCGCGTGGGCGTGCATCCCCTGCCCATCGACCGCCGCACGGTCGAGACCCTGGTGCGCGCCCGCCCGCACCGGCGCCCGGACGACGGCACCGCGCTGGTGCTGTCGGTGGAGCGCCTCGACTACACCAAGGCCCCCTGGCAGAAGGTGCAGGCCGTGTCGGCCCTGCTCTCCCGGCGTCCCGAGCTCCGCGGCCGGCTGCGCTTCCGCCTCGTCTGTCCGCCGCCGGAACCGGGAATCCACGCCTACGACACCACCCGCAGCCGCCTGGAACACGCCATCGGAGACGTCAACCGGTCCTGGAGGCAGGGGAGTTGGGAGCCCGTCGACTACATTCCCACGGCCCTGCCCTTCGCCGAGGTGGTGGACCACTATCTCGCCGCCGACGTCTTCTGGGTGACGTCACTGGCAGACGGCATGAACCTCACCGCCAAGGAGTTCATCGCCGCCCAGGCCGCCGCCGGCCTGTCCGGAGTCCTCGTCCTCTCCCGCCGTACCGGCGCCGCCGCCCAGTTCGGCGCCGCCGCCCTCCTCACGGACCCGAGCTCACCCCGAGACCTGGCAGACACCCTCGACCACGCCCTGGCCATGCCCCCCGACGAGCGACGGGCCCACCTCACCCGGCTCGCCGGCCTGCTCGACGACCACACCCCCGTCGAGTGGGCCCGTCGGATCATCGCGGCCATCCGGAACGCCTGACGCGTCCGGGGCGATCGCCCCGGACGCGGATGTCCCTCCGCCGTACGAGGCACCGCGTCTGATGCCGCGCGCTGACCCGCCAGAGATTTCCGGACACCCCGTAGACTCACCGGATGGCGAAGTATTTCGACGTGCACCCCGAGAACCCTCAGCGGCGCACCATCAGCAGCGTGGCTGACAGCATCCGCTCCGGCGCGCTCGTCGTATATCCGACGGACTCCTGTTTCGCACTGGGATGCCAGCTGGGCAGCCGTGACGGCATCAGCCGGATCCGGTCGATCCGGAACCTCGACGACCGCCACCACTTCACACTCGTGTGCCAGAACTTCGCCCAGCTCGGGCAGTTCGTGCACATCGACAACGACGTCTTCCGCGCCATCAAGGCCGCGACGCCCGGCAGCTACACCTTCATCCTCCCGGCGACGAAGGAGGTGCCGCGCCAGCTGCTGCACCCCAAGAAGAAGACGGTCGGGGTCCGCATCCCGGACCACACCGTCGCCCAGGCGCTGCTCACCGAGCTCGGCCAGCCGTTGCTCTCCAGCACCCTGCTGCTGCCCGACGAGGACGAGCCGATGACGCAGGGCTGGGAGATCAAGGAACGGCTCGACCACGTCGTGGACGCCGTACTCGACTCCGGTGACTGCGGTACCGAACCGACCACGGTCCTCGACTTCTCCGGCGGCGAACTGGAGATCGTACGCCGAGGGGCGGGCGACACCACGCGGTTCGAGTAGCCGCGCCGGTCGACCGGGCCGGACGGACCGGCCGGGCGGTCGAACCGTTTCGGCCGCTCCGGCGTCCCGGCGTCCCGGCAGCCCGAGCGACGTCGGCGCCGGACGGGCACTCATGCCTGCGGCGTTTCGCCGAACGCCCGTCGATACGCACCGGGTGTGGTGCCGAGGGCCGCCCGGAAGCGACGCCGCAGGTTGACGGCCGAGGCGAGCCCGACGCGGGTGGCGATGGCCTCCACCGGTAGGTCGGTCTGCTCCAGCAGTACCCGGGCCGCGTCGAGGCGCCGGCCGAGCAACCACTGTCCCGGGCTGGTGCCGAGCTGTTCGGTGAACCGCCGGGCGAGGGTTCGGCTCGACAGTCCGGCGCGTTCGGCGAGGCCGCCCAGGGTCAGTCGGGTGTCGAGCCGGGAGGTGGCCCACTCCAGCAGCGGTGCCAATGACTCGTCCGCCCTGGCGGGGGCGGGCTGTGCGGCGTACTGGAGTTGGCTGCCCTCCCTGTGGGGCGGCAGCACCATGTGCCGGGCGATCTGGGCGGCGTATGCCGCGCCGTGGTCGGAGCGCACGAGGTGCAGGCACAGGTCGATGCCCGCGCCGCTGCCGGCGCTGGTCGCCACGTCGCCGTGGTCGACGTACAGCACGTCCAGGTCCACCTGCACCTCGGGGAAGGCGGCGGCGAGTTGGGCGGTGCGGCGCCAATGGGTGGTGGCGCGGCGGCCGTCGAGCAGTCCGGCCTGGGCGAGGACGAACGCCCCCGTGCAGATGGCGACGATCCTCGCCCCGCGCCGGTGGGCGGCCCGCAGCGCCTCCAGGACGGTCGGCGGCACCGGTGTGCCGGGCGGCTGCCAACCAGGGACGATCACCGTGTCCGCGTCCTCCAGGGCCGGCAGCCCCGCGTCGACGAGCATCGCGTAGCCGAGGGTGGTCTGCAGCGGGCCGGGGCGCTCGGCGCAGACCAGGAAGTCGTAGTGGACCGGCAGGTCCTGCCGGGCGGTGCCGAAGACCTCGGCGGCGCAGGCGACTTCGAAGGGGGACTGGGGCGGGTTGAGGAGGGCCACCACCCGATGACGGTTCATGGCAGAAAGATACCCATGGATGTCCATCTGGACTCTCGGGCCGGGAGGCCGGCCCGGGCCACAGTGGTCCCATGAGTGAAACCACGGAAACGGGCGCGCTGAAGACCGCCGTCCAGGTCGATGAGGTCGCACCGGTCGAGGTCACCCCCGGCATCGTGCGCCGCAGGCTGCCGAGGACCGAATACGCCGGTGGCTGGCTGATCGACTTCGCCCCGGGAACCGAATGGCCGGAGGTCGACGTGCACGCCACCGAAGAGCGCTACTACGTGCTGAGCGGCGAGGTGATCGAAGGGGCGGAACGCCACGGGGCCGGCACGTACGTGGTGTTCGCACCGGGCAGCCGCCACCGGCCCCGTACCGAGAGGGGAGCACGGATGCTCGGGATCACCGTGCTGCCCCGCTGACCCGCACGGCTCCGCCGGCGGCGGAACCAGTGCAGGTGGGCGACCGCGCGCTCACGGCCCGGCGTCGGGTTTCCGGACCGGCTCCGTGCCCAGCGCCGCGGCCGGCGAGCGGCGGCTCTCCCTCGCGGAGAAACCCAGTGGCGTTGTCGGCAGGGCGAGTTACAGTGGATCCGCAACGTCATGCACCTCCCGGTGCGCAGGCCGCGGTTACTTCTTTTGGCAGAACCACTTAGGTGGGTGGGTTCGATCCCCACAGACCGCAGCCGTCTTGATCTCGGGAGGCACAGCATCGGGGTGCCCGGTGCGCGCAGGCAGGGGATACTTCCACTCCTAATGGGGCGGTCGCGGGTTCGAGTCCCGTCGTCGACTACCGGTCGGCGTAGCTCAGTTGGTAGAGCACCTTGTTTCCTCAGCCGATTCTGACCTCGGGCACCCCACTGCTGAGCTTCCCCTCCAGGTGAGGGGCTCTCTCTTGTCTCGCTTCAACTCCCGCACGGGCCGCCCGGCCGCCGGCTCGCCCGTGGCCACGACCGGGGAGCGCACCACCACCCACGAAGGCGGCGCCGGCCACCTGCGCGATGCCAAGTCGGAGCTCTTCCTCCTCGCTGTCGCCAACTTCGTCGGCACCGACACCTTCTACGAGAAGGCGACAGAGCGCGACGACCGCTACACCCAGCTCGTGCGGCGGCTCGCCGTCGAGGACCCGCAGTGGACCGCGGGTCTCCTGCGCTGGCTCCGCGGCGAGGGCAACATGCGCACCGCGGCGCTCGTGGGCGCGGCCGAGTTCACCAAGGCGCGACTCGATGCTCAGCTTCCCGGTCACTCCCGGCAGGTCATCGACGCTGTGCTCCAGCGCCCCGACGAGCCCGGGGAGATGCTGGGCTACTGGGCAACCCAGTACGGCCGCAAGCTGCCCAAGCCGGTGAAGCGCGGCATCGCCGACGCCGTGCAGCGCCTGTACAGCGAGCGGTCGCTCCTCAAGTACGACACCGAGTCGAAGGACTACCGGTTCGGCGACGTCCTCAACCTCGTGCACCCCACGCCTGCCGACGACAAGCCGTGGCAGGGAGACCTGTTCAAGCACGCCCTCGACCGGCGCAAGAAGCGCGACGAGGAGATTCCCGCCCGGCTCCTCACCCTGCACGCCCGAGACTCGCTCATGAGGATGCCGGTCGACCGGAGGCGTGCCGTGCTCAGCGACCCCGACGTCACCGATCTGCTCCGTGAGGCGGGCATGACGTGGGAGGCGCTGGCCGGCTGGCTCCAGGGGCCGATGGACGCCGCGGCATGGGAGGCGGTCATCCCGTCCATGGGCTACACGGCCCTGCTGCGGAACCTGCGCAACTTCGACGAGGCGGGTGTCTCCGACGAGGTCGCCGACACGGTCGCGCGGAAGCTCGCCGCTCCCGAGCAGGTCGCCCGCTCCCGGCAGTTGCCGATGCGCTTCTACTCGGCGTACCGGGCCGCGCCGTCCCTGCGCTGGGGCCACGCCATCGAGAAGGCCCTGACCGCGTCGCTGACGAACATTCCGAAGCTCCGAGGCCGGACGCTGGTCCTGGTTGACACGTCCAGCTCGATGGAAGCCGGATTCTCCCGCGACGGGACCCTGATGCGGTGGGACGCGGCAGCCCTGTTCGGCGTCGCGCTGGGGCAGCGGTGCGAGCGCGCGGATGTCGTCTCGTTCTCCTCCGCCCGCCGGTACGTGGGCGATGAGCCCGGCGCGGCCACGAAGAGGTTCCCGCTGGAGCGCGGCGAGTCGCTGCTGCGCGCGGTCGGCCGTTGGAAGGACGGCGGTTGGTTCCTCGGCGGTGGCACCGACACGGCCCTCGCGCTCCGGCAGAAGTTCAAGGGCCACGACAGGGTCGTCATCGTCACCGACGAGCAGGCCGGGCACGACGCCCGCGAGGTCACCGAGTCCGCACCGGCGACGGTCCCGATGTACACCTGGAACCTCGCCGGATACGAGGCCGGACACGCTCCGTCAGGCGGCCGGAATCGGCACACCTTCGGCGGGCTCACGGACCAGGCGTTCCGCATGATCCCGCTCCTGGAAGCCGGTCGGGATGCCACGTTCCCGTGGGCGGCTGCGAACGGCTGACCCCCAACGTGTTGGGTGACGTTCGCATCCGCCATCCGCCATCCGCCATCCGCCTTCCGCCTTCCGCCTTCCGCTTTCCGCTTTCCGCCTTCCGCCTTCCATCGTCCATCGTCCATCGTCCGTCGACAGGAGCAGAGCATGGCCGACAGCACTCCGTTCGCCTTGGTTGACGTCTTCACCGACCAGCCCCTGGCGGGCAACCCACTGGCTCTCGTGCCCGGCGCGGACGCGCTGCCGGAGGAGCTGCTGCCGCGCATCGCCCGCGAGTTCAACCAGGCGGAGACGACGTTTCTGCTGCGTCCGACACAGCCCGGGGCCACCTGGCGGCTGCGTTCCTTCACCGCGGCGGGCGTCGAGGTGTTCGGGGCGGGCCACAACGCGCTCGGTGCCTGGTGGTGGCTGGCCGCCACCGAGCTGCTCGGCCCCCGCCGTGGCGTGGGCCGCTGGTACCAGCAGCTGGGTTCCGCGGTGTTGCCGGTCGAGGTCACCGTGGACGGCAGCGGTCGCGTGGAGGTGGCCATGGAGCAACAGGCCGTCGAGTACGGGGGCCTCCTGGCGGATCGGGCCGCGCTTGCCGACGCGCTCGGAGTCGACGGCGAAGCACTCGGCGCAGCCGCCGAACTGCCCGTGGCGCAGGTCGTCTCCACCGGCGCCGCGCACCTGATGGTCGGGCTCCGCGACCGAGACGTGGTCGACGGTGCGCGTCCGGACGCCGCACGGCTGCGGACGCTGTTGACCGACGTCGGAGGACAGGGGGTGTACCTGTACGCCCTCGACCCGGCGGAGGCCGACGCCGATGTGCATGCCCGCTTCGTCAATCCGGTCGCCGGCATCACGGAGGACCCGGCAACCGGAAGCGCCGCCGGCCCCCTCGCGTGCCTCCTGAGCGACCACGGGCGGGCCGATGACCAGGTCACCATCGTGCAGGGGCACGTGCTGGACCGGCCCTCCCGCATCAAGGTCACCGTCGCCGACGGCATCCCGCGCCTCACCGGCCGAGCGGCCTTGGCCGCGACGGGCGAGCTCCGCCTGCCGACCACCCACCCCGTGGCAGCCCCCTGACACCACCGGACGAAGCCCTATGAGGCCCTGTCGAGTTGGTCGGCCAGGTCCGCCAGGCCGTCGGCGTGCAGGTCGAACCGGTCCGAGGAGGTGGGCGGGTCGCCGACGGGGCGGGCGACATAGGCGGTGCGCAGGCCGAGGCCCTGCGCACCGCGCAGGTCCCAGGCGTGGGCGGCGACCATCAACAGCCGCTCCGGCGGTCGTCCGGAGACGGCGACGGCCAGCTGGTAGACCGCTGGGTCCGGCTTGTAGGCCCGGGCGTCTTCGGCGGACAGGGCCTGGTGCCAGCGCAGTCCGGCGTGGGGGTTGAGTCCCAGCAGCGCCGTCCGGCTCGCGTTGGAGAGTCCGATCAGCGGGAACCGTTCGGCCAGTCGGGCGAGCCCTGCCACGGTGTCGGGCCACGGCGGCAGCCGGCGACCTGACAGGGCCAGCGCCGCTACGGCGGCCGGGTCGTCGACTCCGGCGGCGTCGGCGACGAGCCGGGCGGGCCGCATCGAGTCCGGCGCCACCACCGGCAAACTGGTTTTCGCGGTCGGGGCCGCCGAAACGGTCTGACCTGCTCGCGAGGCGGGCTCGAACGGGGGCTCCGACGGGGGCTCGAACGGCGGGACCCGGCTCTTCGGCCGGGCGGCCCGGCCAGTGGGGTGGCGCGGCTCGCGTCCCGGCGGCGCGGTCAGGAGTGCGGCGCGCCGTAGTAGCCGGCCAGCTGCTGATGGTATTCGTCGTTGTCCAGGTGCTTTTCCTGGTCGAACTCCGGGGCCTGCTCGATGTCGTCCTTGGTGAGGGCGAGGTAGATCGTGGTCTCTTCGAGGTCGATGGAGGAGATCGTCCCGGCCGGCACCAGAACATGCCTGCCGAAGATCCACACTCCGGTGTCGACGACCAGGTAGGCGGCGCCGACCTCGTCGGAGTGCTTGTCGACCGTGCCGATCCGACCGTCGATCGCCTCGACATGGAAGCCGATCAGGTCGGTACCCGCCTGGTAGCCCGTTTCTTCCTTGAAGCCCCACAAGTTGTCCGTCATGAGAAACCTCCGTGGTGCGGTGGGTGGTCCGGCGGCCGGAATTCTACGGAATTCCCACAGCCGTGTGGTGCGATATTGCCGGTGTTCTTCCTCTGTTCAACCTCTCTCGGTTCTTCTTATTTTCCTCCGGCGAACCGGAGCCCCGCCGTGTTGATCGGCGGGGCTCCGGCTGAGGGGATGCGAGACGGCTACCAGCGATACCAGCGCCCCCGTCGGCCGCCGGCGCCGGCGGACCGCATGACGAAGCCGAGAAGCCAGACGGCCAGCACGACCACGGCCACGATCCATAGCGCCTTCAAGGCGAATCCGGCGCCGAACAGCAGCAGTGCGAGGAGTAGTACGAGAAGCAGGGGGACCATAAGGATCAACCTCCGAACCGGGTATTCTCCGCGCGGCGGGGGTGTGTCCCACCGGCCGAGAGCGCCGATTGGTCTGATCGGGAATTGTCGTGTTCCTCGATGGGGGAGAAGGGGAGAGGGGGAGGGCAGGCCCTAGATACGCCCGTGGGCGAGCCGTGTCAGCGGCCCGGTTCGCGGCCTCGCGGTGGCGCGGCCTGCGGCGAACGCGGCGGAGACGATGCCGATCAGCCCGGCGCCGGCGCCCGCGGCGACGACCTTGCGGTTCTTGACGGCCGTCCATACGGTGCCGGCTGCGGCGGCGCACTTCTCCGACGCGGCCACCGCGGCCCGTCGACCGCTTTCGATGCTCGTCTTGGCCTGCCCGCCGGCCGCCGCGGTTTCCTCTGTGGCGACACCGCCCGAGCGCTCCACGCTTTTCCGGCCCTTGGAAGCGGTCTCCCTGGTATCGCGAGACAGCTTTCCGGCGGGGCCTTCGGAATTCTTGCGTTCGGTACTCATACCATTCGTCTCGCCGCTCAAGTCGCTTTGAAACCTCGGGAGTTTTCCTACCGTCAACAGCAGCACTCGACGGCGAAATCGTCGGGCACTGCCGGCGTCAGGCATCACAGGCTTCCTCACCAGCGTCGTCGGACATCCCCGAGCGTCCCCGGGCATGGGCATGGGCATGGGCATGGGCATGGGTAGGGGCACGGGCACGGGCATGAGAAATGGGCATGGTCAGGCGTCGAAAGCGTCATCTGTCGTCATCCACTGTCATCCGCCGCCATCAGCGACATCGGGTGTCGTTCGGGGCAGCAAGGAGCCCAGCGGGCCCAGATTCAGATTGAGGTCGTTCATGGTGAGCCCGTAGCGGCCGCAGAGTTCCGACATCCGGTCCTGGAGAATCATCAGCGTCAGCCCGACCCGTTCTTCCTGTTCCTCGCTCAGGTCGCCTTGGTCGACGCGGTGCAGAGCGGTGCGCTCCATGAGCTGCCGCAAGAGCTCGACGATGGTCAGCACCAAGGCGATGAGATCACGTTCGACGGATTCCGGATCGGTCCTCAGCCGCTGGGCCGGGTCACTGCCCGACCGCTGATCCTCTCCTTCGGCCGGCGCCACAGCGAATGCCTGTGCCGCTGCGCGGGCGACTTCCACCAAGGCGGGTTCCGGCACTGCGGGTTCGTCTTCCGTCACGAGGCCTCCTCCTGGGGGTCTTCTCGGCGTTGTGGCGAACTGCTGTGTCGTGCAGCGAAGTTCCCCTCGCTCCCTCGGCCTTGCATCACCACGGTGCCGGGTCGTCGGGCGTGATGGAGTGGATGACCGCCCGCAGGTTGATCCGGACCAGGTCCACATCGGCGACCGACAGGACGAGGTCACCGGTGAGGACGGCGCCGCCGTTGAGGAGTCGGTCCAGGAGGTCGATCAGTGCGACCTGCCGGCCGGCGAGAGACTCTTCCTCGGAGGGACCGGTGACGCCATGGTCACCAGGAACGCCGGAGCCACCAGGGAGGCCGAAGCTGCCCATGACGTCAGGGGCGTCAGGGATGTCAGGGGCACCGGGGGCGCCGGGGGCCCCGGCGGACTCGGTGGACTCGGTGAGGGCGCCCGCCGGTACGTCGTCGCCCATTACGCGCTCCCGCCCGCCGCGGGTGGCGTTGCGAAGGAGTACGGCGCCCACGGGCCGGTGATCTCGATACGTACGCCGGGTACGCCGTCAGCCAGGCCCGCCAACACCTGACGGAATTCCGTGGTCCGCTCGGCGGGAACCAGATAAGCATCGTTGGTGATGTTCTCGCCGGCCCCCGACGCCAGTTCGCCTTGCTGCGGACGGTGCGCGCACCTGGCCCGGGCGACGGCGGCCACCCGGCCCGGTATGTCGGCCGCGACCGCCCCCGCCGCGCGGTACACGTCCCGCTGGGAGCGCTGCTGCGCCCGACGTCGCTGCAGGTAGGCTCGGCCGGGGCTGACCGATGCGGGGGAGGGCGCCTCGGTGGCCGCCTCACGCGGATCCGCGTAGATCTTCACCCCCAGCTCGACATGCCCTTCGAGCCAGCTGAGCAGTTCGACGAAGGCCGCACCGCGTTCGCGGAGCATCGACCGGACCCGGGCGTCATCGCGGTAGACCGTCGCCAGCCGCATGGGCAGGGCGGTCGTCCTGGCGTAGGCAGCGTCGACCACCGCGTGGTGCGTGCGGGCGATGACCTCCAGGGCGGACAGATTCCCCAGCTGCGCCTTCATGCCCTCCTCGCTGTACATGCCGGCGGGCACCGAGGAGACAAGAGCCGCCAGCCCGCCCGAGACGACTGTCCGGAGGGGGCGACCTTCCAACCCGGTGAGCTGCGGGGCCGTCGTGTCGAGCGCGGTACCGGCGCGGCTGACGGCGTAGGCGTAGGAGACCGTGGCGCCTGGCGCCTCGGACGTGTCCGGCCGGTCGGGCGGCGTGTCGGCCGCTTCGGTGATCCGGGCTTGCGCGTTCACCGTTCCTCCTCGGGCGCCGTCCGCGGGGTGCCGTCGTGTCGGGTGTCGTCGAGTGGGGCGTCGTCGCGTGGGGCCGACCCCTTCGGCAGGCCGGCCGCGGCCCGTAGCTCGGCGAGTTCGGCGCGCAGCCTGGCGTTCTCCTCGGTCAGGCGGCCGTCGTCCGCCGCCGGGGGGCGCGCGTCGGCGACCTGCGTGCGCGCGCGGCCGCCCGAAGAGAGCGAGGGGTCGTGCTCCCACCAGTCGATGCCCATCTCCTTGGCCTTGTCGACGGAAGCGATGAGCAGCCGCAGTTTGATCGTGAGCAGCTCGATGTCGAGCAGGTTGATCTGGATGTCGCCCGCGATCACGACGCCCTTGTCCAGGACGCGTTCGAGGATGTCGGCCAGGTTGGCGGAGGAACCTTGCCCGCCGTACGGGGACGTCGCGGAGGACGGCCCCATACGGCCGGCCAGTGAATCGGACACGTGATCAGCCTCGTCTGTGCGGTGGGAACGGGTCAGCGCCGGGATACCGCGGGTCGGCGCCGGGGACGGCCGCCGGAGGGGGCGTCGTCGTCGACCGCGTCCGAGAACTCGTCGCTCTCGTCGCTCTCGTCCACGAGTGCGTCGTCGTCGGCCTCGTCTTCTCCGTCGGCCCCTTCGTCCTCCTCTTCGTCCGTCTCCTCTTCGAGGTCGGGCTCGTCGTCCCGCTCGTCCTCGTCCCGGTCGTCCGCGCGCTCGTCGTCGCCCTCATAGGCGTCCTCGTCCCCGAACGCCTCGTCCTCGTATGCCTCGTCGTCCGGGGCCTCGTCCTCGGCGACGGCGGGCTCGCGCTCGTCCGGTTCGTCGTCGCCGGTGTGCTCCTCCTCGGCTACGGCGTCCGCGTGCGCGACGACGACCTTGCCGTCCTGGATCTCGCCCCGCCAGCCGTCGGTGGCCTCGCCGCGCATCATGAGGAACTTGCGGTAGAGCTTGAGGTCGAGACGGGCGCGGCGGCCCTGGGCGCGCCAGATGTTGCCCGTCTTCTCGAAGAGGCCCTTGGGGAAGTACTCCAGGACCAGCAGAACGCGCGTCAGGTCGTCGGTGAGGCGGTGGAAGGTCACCACGCCCTTGACCGTGCCCTTCGCGCCCTCGGTGGTCCATGTGATGCGCTCGTCGGGCACCTGCTCGGTGACGTTCGCCCGCCAGCTCCTGGTGGATTTGGCGACCTTCACCTTCCAGTTGCTGGTGGTGTCGTCGGACTTCTCGACGCTGACGACGCCCTTGGCGAAGGTGCTGAAGTCCTGGAACTGCGTCCACTGGTCGTACGCCTCACGCACCGGCACACCCACGTCGATGTCCTCGACGATGGTCACGCTCTTGGACTTGCCGCCGCCGCCCTTGCGGCCCTTGCCGAACAGTCCCTTGACCTTGTCCTTGACCTTGCCCTTGAGGGTGTCCTTGAGGTGCGTGGTGCCGGTGACCAGTGCGGCCTGGGCCGGCGATGCCCCTTTGCCGAGCGCCTGTCCGCCCTTCGCCAGGCTGTTGACGAGCCCGCCCGCGCCCTGGCCGGGCTCGCCGAGTGTGGCGACGCGCTCGCCCAGCTTGTGTCCGAGGCTGGTGACGGCGTGCTGCGCACGTGCCTGGAGATACTTCTGGAACTCCTCCTTGAGCTCTTCGGTGGCCGGATGCTTCGCCACCTCGCCCTTCACCCGGCTGAACGTGGACTCAGTCATCGCGGCCTCCGCGGTCGGACGTCCGGCGCGCCGAGGGGGCCTTGCGCGCCGCGGCGGTGGCAGTCTTCCGGGCAGCGGACGTGGACGTGCGCGCTCCGGAGGCGGCCTTCCGGGCTCCTGAGGCGGACTTCCCGGCCCCCGAGGCGGACTTCCGAGCCCCCGAGGCTGATTTCCGTGCTGTCGACGTGGACCGTTTCCCATGGGGGGCCGACTTGGCCGGTGCCTTACGACGCGGCGGGTTTGCCTCGCCCCGAGGCTCATCCGCCTCATTCATCGCGTCCGCCTCGGCCGCCTCGTCCGCCTGGCCGTGTGGTTCGTCCTCCGTGCTCCTCGGTTCGTCGTCCTTCGTGTTCCCGGCCTCGGCCTCCGCGCCGTCGAGCTCCAGGGTCCGGTCGTGGAGGGAGTCGGCGAGAGCGGACATGCGCTGCGTGAGCGCGGAGGTGGCTGCCGACTTCGTGGCGTCCACGAGCTCCCGGCGCACCTGGTCGTTGAGGGGCCCGAGGACCGGTGAATTGGCCACCAGTTTGCCCAACTGCCTCGGGTCCAGGCTCAATCTCCGGCCGGCGAGATACATGCCCAGGCCGATGGCCATCTTCGCTTTCTTCGTGCGTCCCAGAAAGTAGCCCCCTACGAGGGCCACACCCAGTTTGGCGTTGTTCATCATCTGTCGTACACCTCGTTCTCCCCGTGATCAGGAGTCGGCGGGTAGCTGCTGCCGGCGGGCCTCCAGCCATTCCAGGCGATCGAGGAGTTCGTCCTCGCGTCGGTCGAACTCCTCGGCCTCGATGCTTCCGTCCAGCAACTGCTGCTCCAGTTGTGCCAGTTCCTCGCGAACGGGCGCCGGGTCGTAGTACTCCCGCTCCGCGGTGCGCAGGACCTGGTCGAGTACCCAGGCCGTGCCCCGCACCGGAGCGAGCGGGAGGGTCAGGATGTGCGTGATGAGGCCCATGGCGGAACTCCGCTCGGCGAGGTCGGTCGTCCGTATCGGATGTGTCGTCCGTGTCGTCCGCGTCGTCCGTGTCGTCCGTGTCGTCCGTGTCGTCCGCGTCGTCCGTGTCGGATGCGGACGACGCGTCGATGTGTCGGAAGTATCGGACGCGTCGGGACGCGTCAGACGAAGCTGTACGGCGGCAGTGGCCCGTTCAGGGTGAAGGTGTAGGCGTCACCGCGCTGCCCGGCTTCCTCATGGACCGCCGCGGAGAAGGCTCCGGCCTTCTCTCGTCGGACCAGAAACGACACGTTCAGGAAGTGGTTCTTGGTCGGGTCGGCGACCGCGGTACGTTCCGCGGCGGGTGCGAGACGGGCCACCACGTCGGTGCCCGTGCGGTCCTGGCGCGCCTGGACCTCCCGCGAGACCAGCTCGCCGAGCGCCATCCTGTCGTGGTGTGCACCGGGGTCCTGCCGGGTGCGGTCGTTGAGCCGCTGGATCTCGGCGGACTCCGCCACGATGTCCCGTAGCAGATCGTCCTCGTCGCGGGCGACCTTGAGGTTGTACTCCACACATCCACCGACCTCCGTGAGGCGCTCGGTGTAGGTGTCGCGCTGCTCCTCCAGGGCGGCTGCGACCTGGTCGTCGTCGGCGCCCACCAGGCCGAACCGCATCGGCAACGCGGCACCGTCGGCCAGCAGTCGCTCCTGCACGTTCTGGTGGGCGGCCAGGTCCCGGCGCTTGGCCCGCAGATGCGGCGGCGCGTCGCTGACCACCGCGCTCAGGCCCTCGGCCCTGACGGTGCGCAGCTCCGCCGCGGGGTCGCCGACCCCCTCGATGCCGTCCAGGCGGAGCGGATGGCCGGCTTCGGTGATGGCGTAGACGTAAGTCGGCATTCCCTACTCCTCCCGGCGGCGGGACGTACGGCGGCTGCTGGATGCGGAGGATTTGCGCGCCGGGCGGGCGTCTTCCTCCTCGGGTTCCTCGTGCCCCTTCTGGAAGGAGTCGGTGAAAGCCTCGACGGCGCCTGTCAGTGCACCTTTCGACTTTCCTTTGGCGCCGTTCTCGGTCACCTCGCCGACCAGGTCGGTGAGCTGGCTGGGCGCCTTTCGGCCCGATTCCAGATCCAGCCGGTTGCATGCCTCGGCGAAGCGCAGATAGGTGTCCACGCTGGCGACGACGACACGTACGTCGATCTTGAGGATTTCGATACCGACGAGGGAGACGCGGACAAAGGCGTCGATGACGAGCCCTCGATCGAGGATGAGCTCAAGGACATCGTAGAGATTGCCCGAGCCACTTCCCGTGTTCGGTGCGTTGGATTGCTGAACGACGGTCACGGTCTGTCTTCCCTTCCAGTTGGCTGGAGCGGGTACGGGGCCGTTCGTGACAATTGACGAGCGCGTTTCCGCTCATCGGTCGATCTGGCCCCTCGCATAGCGGCGAACCCGCTCGTATCCCACGAGTTCGCCCTGTTCGTCGAGATGGACACGGTACGAAGCCATGACGCTCGCGGTATCCGGGATCCTCTCGATCTCCACCACTTCCACGTCCGCCGACCAACCGTTGTCCGTGGCTTTGAGTGCGGATACCGAGCCGGGCTCGCATCGGAGCATCTGCGCGAGTTGTGCGGCTGCGAGGCGCATTGCCTTGGGAGCGCCCATGCGCGTCGATTCGGTTTTGCCTTCCTTGCTTTCCGCTGTCGCCATGATCCCGCCTGTGGTGCGTCGTAGCGATACCTATGAAAGCGCCAAGTACGGCTGGCCGTAACGGCGATGGAACTCCGCCTGCCCCTCGGAGTCGAACGTATGCGTGGTGGCAGTGCCGGAACTTTCCACCCTCCGGAAAAAGACCACCATCGATCAAGTACTCTTCTCGTTTCCCCAGTTCAGATGGTGTGAGTCGGCCCTGTTCCCGATCACCGAGAAATCGACAGGGCGAGAACTTCGGCGCAATGTGCGCTGGCGGGTGGAGCGTTGTGCGGCGGCGCGTGCATGATGGAGCTACAGATGGTGGAGTGTGCGGGAAGCCTGCGGGCCCGGAGCGTCAGGCGGCGAATGCCAGGAATCGGCGGCGAATCCGGGAGGGGCCGGAACGCCGGGAGAAGGAAAGTCCGCGACGGCAGAGAATCCGTGAAAGCGGAAGAGCGTGAGCGCGGAAAGGCGTGCGCAGGGAGAGCCCTGGACGACGCCCCACCGCCCGCTGGGAACGTCGCCCCGAACTCCACGATGCTTTCGTCTCCCTGGCCTGCAGCCCGACCTGTCGGCCATGCCGCAGGAGACACCACGCCTGGTCGTGTTACGCGTGCTGAGTCCTTCCGGGCTTTGCCGGAATGCACCGCCATGCGAGGACTGCGGCGATCAGGTAGGCGAGCGCGCCGATGGCCATGCTGAGGCGTGTCCCCGCGTTGTAGTCGGTGGCGGTGGCCAGCAGGGTGCCGCCCAACGCTACGCCGGTGGCGCTGCCGATCTGGCGGGTGGTGTTGAACAGGGCGGAGGCGGTCCCCGAGTACGCCGTCGGTGCGGCGCCCATCACGGTGGAGGTGGCGCCGGTGAGGGCGAAGGAGGTGCCGAAGCCCGCGGCCATCATCGGGGCCACCAGCAGCAGGTAGGCCGGATCGACTCCCGCCACGACCCAGCCCGCCAGCCCCAGGGCAGCCAGCAGCATGCCGGAGACCACCAGGGGACGGTCGCCGGTGGTGCGGGCCAGCCGCCCGGACAGGACGGAGGCGAACATGGTCATCGCCACCGCCGGAAGGAGGGCCGCCCCTGTGCCGAGGGCGCTGAAACCGCGCTGGTGCTGGAAGTCCAGGCTGGTGGTGAACACCATGCCGTAGAACCCGAAGTTGAACAGCAGGCCGATCAGGGCACCGCCGCTCAGCGCACGTGAGCGCAGCAGGCTGGGCGGCAGGGCGGGAGACCGGGCCAGCCGCTCACGCACCGCGAGCGCCAAGACGGCCATCACGGACAGACCCAGCCCGGCGGCCACGACCGGATCGGACCAGCCCCGACGCCCGGCCTCGTTGAGCGCGGCCGTCACCAGCGCCACCGCCGCCACGACCAGGCATTGCGCCGGCCAGTCCAGGGTTCGGCCGGCGTGCCGGGGCGAGGCGGCCACATGCCTTAGCGTCAGCACCAGGCAGGCCACACCGACGGGCAGGTTGATGAGGAAGACCCATCGCCACCCCGCCGTGGACACCAGCAGCCCGCCCAGCAACGGTCCGGCGGAGGCCGCGATGCCCGCCATGGAACCCCACAGCCCGAAGGCCCGTGAGCGTGCGGCGGGCGCCGGGTAGGCCTGCTGGAGCAGGGCCAGGGAACCGGGCACGATCAGCGCCGCGCCGAGCCCTTCCAGCAGCCGGGCGGCAACCAGGAAGGAGGTGCTCGGCGCGAGCGCGCACGCGGCCGAGGACGCGGTGAACACGGCCACGCCCGTGCAGAAGACCCGCCGGTTCCCCAGCCGGTCGCCCAGCGCCCCGCCGGTCAGCAGGAAGCCGGCGAAGACCAGGGTGTACCCGTCGGTGATCCACTGGATGCCGGTGAGCGACGCCGACAGGTCCCGGCCCACCACCGGCACGGCGACATTGATGATCGTCACGTCCAGGATCACCATGAAATACCCGGCACACACCGCCAGCAGCGGCGCCAGGGACCGCCACCTGGACTCCGGGGCCGCCCCGGGAGGGGGCCCGGACACACCGCCGCCGGCCGTCGCAGCGAACCCCACGTCGCCCACTCCATCCCGTTCGCAGAGGACCTCTGCCAAAGAGAGCGGAGGGTGTGCACCGGAAGAAACAGCAAGGAACCGAAGAAACAGCAAGGAACCGAAGAAACAGCAAGGAACCCAAGAGACAGCAAGGCACTGAAGGAACTGGAGGAAACAGTACGGTGCGCATGGTTCACATTGCGGTAGCCGGGGTGTCGCAGCTCGCTTCTTGCCCGGAGGGAGGGGGTGATGCGTTCCTGGGGGTGCCGTGGCGTGTCGCCAGGCCGGAATTTCCGTATTCCAGTAAACAACCCATATAACGCGGATAAAATATCGAGAAAAAGGCTAAAGGCCGGCGGCGCCCTCAGCTCACGACGGCCGCCCGCCGAACTGCCAGCTGTGGACCTCTATGCCGGCATACAGACCCGAGGTGAGGACGGCGCGTGCCGTGTCCGGGTCCGGCGCCCGGACCAGTGCCGCCGTACCGAGCCAGATGGTGCCGTCGTCGGACAGCAGCGGCCCGTACGCGATCAGCTCGTCCCGGTCGGGCGGCACGGCGAGGTCGGCGCCCTGCCCCGTGCCCAGGCCGAGCACCAGGTAGCGGTTGCCACCCGTCCGGCCGGCGGGGGAATCCCACATGGTGCGCCCCAGCATGTTGCGCCACCGGCGCAGCAGCACGTCCCGGTACACGCCGGCCTGGTAGCCGGGCTCGTCGAAGGCGAACGCGCGGGCGGCGGCGGGATCCGGCAGGTCGACGATGTGCATGCTGCCGGTGGGCATGCCCTCGTCACCGGTGAGGGTGGGGCCGCGGGCGATCATCTCCTCCTCATAGCGGTCCATGTAGGTCCAGTGCTCTTCCAGCAACTCGTGGCGCAGTGCCACGGAGCCGGGCCGATCGCGGTGATAGCAGAAGAACTCCATGGCCACACTCTGCACCGAGGGGCGCCCCGGGCCCGTCGAGTTGCCGGAGGTCAGTGGTCCTGGGCACGCTGGACAGAGCGGCAACGGCCGTCCCACGACGGCCTCCCACGGCACTCGCCCGGCACCCGCCCGGCGGCCGGTGCGCCAGGTACCACCGCGCCGCTCGGGCAGCGGAACGGGCGACGGTGAGTGACGGTGCACGCCTCGCCGCCGCCCAGCGACTGGGCGGCGGCACATCGGCAGTGCCCGCGCGGCACAGGCGGGGCCGTCCGGCCGCTACGGAGCGGAGGAGCCATGGGGACGACGGAAACCTCCCGGGCAGGTACGGCGTGGCCGTCGCTGCGCGTCGCGGACTGGACCGAGACCCGCGAAACACTGCACATGTGGACGCAGATCGTCGGCAAGATCCGGCTGGCGCACGCTCCGCTGGTCAACCACTGGTGGCAGGTGACGCTGTATGTCAGCCCACGAGGTCTGACCACGTCCGCCATTCCGCACGGCGCGGGCGCCTTCGACATCGAATTCGACTTCGTCGATCACACGCTTCGCCTGCGGACCAGCGACGGCGGCGCCCGCCATCTCGCACTGGAATCCATGCCGGTGGCCGACTTCTACGGCCGCGTCCGGCGGGTGCTGGAGGAGCTGGGCGTGCCCACCACCATCCAGGGGCACCCGAACGAGGTGGAGCCGGCGACACCGTTCGCCGAGGACTACCGGCACCACACCTACGACCCGTCCGCCGCGCAGCTGTTCTGGCGCCAACTCCTGCACGCCAACCGGGTGCTGGGGGAGTTCCGGGCGAGCTTCGCAGGGAAGGTCAGCCCGGTCCACTTCTTCTGGGGAGCCATGGACCTGGCGTGTACCCGCTTCTCCGGACGCCGCGCCCCGCGCCATCCCGGAGGGGCGCCGAACTGCGGCGACTGGGTCATGGTGGAGGGCTACTCACATGAGTTGAGCAGCTGCGGCTTCTGGCCCGGCGGCGGGGACGAAGGGGCCTTCTACTCCTACGCCTACCCCGAACCGGACGGCTACGCCGACAGCCCGGTCGTCCCCGACGAGGCGTTCTACAGCCAGGAGAACGGCCAGTTCCTGCTGCCGTACGAAGCCGTCCGCACAGCCGGCGACCCCGACCGGGCGCTCTCCGGCTTCCTGCACAGCACCTACGAGGCGGCCGCCGAGCGGGCCGGATGGGACCGGGCCGCACTCGAGGTCGACCCGGCACGTTGGTCCCACGGCGCCCAGGCGAAGGGGTGACTCCGATGACGCACCGGGACGACTGGCCGGTACCCGCGCAGGGGCTGGTGCTGACGCACTTCCTGACCGTGCGCGATGTGGCGGTCTCGCGTCGCTTCTATGCGGACGTGTTCGGCGGGGAGGTGGTGCTGGCGGAGAATCCCTGCATCGTGAAGATCGCCAACGGCTGGATCATCATGAACCCCGGCGGCGGCCCCACCCCCGACAAGCCCGACGTCACCCTCACCGCACCCGAACCCGGCGATCCCGTCTCGTCCTTCCTCAACGTACGGGTGGCCGACATCGCCGCCTTCTACGAGCAAGCGACCGCCAAGGGCGCGCAGTTCCTGACCGAGCCCCTCGACCGCAAGGCCGAACTCCGCTGCTACCTCCGCGATCCGGACGGCCATCTGATCGAGGTGGGACAGGCCACCGGCATGCTGGAGGGCATTTTCGCGGATCCCACCGGCCCACCCGGCGGACAGGACGCGTGAGGTGCTCCGCACAGGAGGTGAAGACGTGGTTGTCACCCAAGGGAAGGACATGCCCAGGGGCAGCCGGGAGGGCCGCGTCGCGGAGTCCACCGGTGCGCATGCCGGCGGCCGGTCATGAGTGGTGGCGGCGGGCACCGGGCCATCGCCCGAGCCCTGTTGGACGGGTACGGCGAGACCTACGCCGAACAGTGCGGCATCAGGGTCCGGAACACCCCGCAGCCGCTCTACCAGGTCCTGGTACTGGCCGATCTGCTCAGTACACGGATCCGCGCGTCGGTGGCGGTGGCGTCGGCGCGAGCCCTGTTCGACGCGGGGATGAGCACTCCGCGCCGCATGCTGGACGCCACCTGGCAGCAGCGCGTGGACGCGCTCGGCGCGGGCGGTTACCGCCGCTACGACGAGAGCACCGCCACCCGGCTCGGCGAGGGTGCCACGCTGCTGCTGGACGACTACGGCGGCGATCTGCGGCGGATGCGGCAGCGCGCCGACGGCGATACCGGCACGCTGCGCCGAGCGCTTCAGGAGCTGCCCGGCGTCGGGCCCACGGGATCCGCCATCTTCCTGCGGGAGGTGCAGGGGGTCTGGACGGAGTTCGCGCCGTTCCTCGACCCGAAGGCCGTACAGGGTGCGGAGCGGCTGGGCCTGCCGGGTGACCGTACGAAGCTGTCGCGGCTGGTCACGGCGGACGAGGCCGCCGCGTTCGCCTCGGCGTTGGTGCGTGCGGCGCTGGACCGCGAGATCGCCGAGGAGGTCCGGGCGGCCGCTGCGGGCTGACCCTGCCGGCCGAGGCGACGGGGGCGTGTGACGCTCCTTCAGGGAAGGCGGACCGGGCCCGGCGCGTGCCCCGCCTCAGTCCGTCGCCTCCGCGAGCCGGCGCAGCAGCGGTTCCACCGCCGCGAGTTGGCGGACCTCCTCGGGGCGGAGCGCGGCGAGGCGGGTGGCGAGCACCTCGGCCTCGCCACGTGCGACGTCCGCCAGTGCGGCGGTGCCGCGTTCGGTGAGCAGAACGCGGCTGACCCGCTTGTCCTTGGGGTCGCCCTCGCGGCGGACCAGGCCCGCCGCCTCCAGCCCGAGGACCGTCGCGGTGGCGGTCGGCTGGGAGCAGGGCACCCACTGGGCGATCTCGCCGATCCGGGACGGGCCCTGCTGGGTGAGCAGGGCCAGCACGGCGATGTGGGTCAGCTGGATACTGCCCGCCGTGGCGGACCGGCGCAGGCTCCGGGTGAGCCGGTGCAGGGAGATCACCAGCTGCAGTGCCTCGTTGTCACCGATCGTCATCGCTCACCCATCGCCTGCCGGATCAGGTCAAGAGAGCGTAACGGTGGGGGAGTACATGTCCCACCACACGGCGAGATCGAGCGTCCTCTCCAAGCAGTGCCGGGACGCCTGGGTGATCTGCCGGGTGTGGTTGTTCACCGCGCGCCGCAGACAGTCGCGGTCGACGAGGTCGAACACCGGGTGCGAGGTCCGCGACAGCAGGTCCTTGGCGTGCTGCTGGAGCGCGACCGCGTACTGGGGGTCCTGGGTGGAGGGGTAGGGGCTCTTCACGCGGTCGTACACGGACCTGGGCAGCACATCGGCGGTGGCCTCGCGCAGCAGGCTCTTCTCCCGTCCGTCGAACGACTTCAGCGACCACGGTGCGTTGTAGACGTACTCGACCAGCCGGTGGTCGCAGAACGGCACCCGCACCTCCAGACCGACCGCCATGCTGGCGCGGTCCTTGCGGTCGAGGAGAATCCGTACGAAGCGCGTCAGGTGCAGGTAGGAGATCTTGCGCATCCGGAACTCGAAGTCGCTCTCGCCGTCGAGGCGTTCGACATCCTTGACGGCGGAGTGGTAGCCGTCCTGGATGTAGGCCGGCAGGTCGAGGGCGTCGGTGAGGCCGGGGGTGAGGATGTCACCGTCGTCGCCCATGTGCCGGGTGTGGCGGACGAGCCAGGGGAAGGTGTCGGCCCGGCGCGCCTCCTCGTCGAAGAACTGCTGGTAGCCGCCGAAGACCTCGTCGGCCGACTCGCCGGACAGGGCGACCGTCGAGTGCCGGCGGATCGCCTTGAACAGCAGGTAGAGGGAGGCGTCCAGGTCGCCCAGGCCCATGGGGATGTCCCGGGCCCGGATGACCGCGGCCCGTACCTCGGGATCGGCCAGTTCCGCCGAGTCCAGGACGATGTCCTCGTGTTGGGTGCCGGAGAGGCGGGCCACGTCGTGGACGTACGGGGTGTCGGGGGTGGCGCGCAGCTCGTCGGCCACGAAGTTCTCGGTCCGGCCGACGAAGTCGACGGCGAAGCTCCGTACCGTCTCGCCCACCTCGCCCAGTTGGCGTGCTGCCAGCGCGGTCATGGCCGAGGAGTCCAGGCCGCCGGAGAGCAGGGTGCAGCGCGGCACGTCGGAGACCAACTGGCGACGGACGATGTCGTCGAGCAGGGTACGGACCTGTGCGACGGAGGTGTCGCGGTCGTCGTGGTGCGCCTGGGTCCGCAGCGCCCAGTAGGTGTGCCGGCGCAGCCCGTTGCGGTCGACGGTGACCACCGTGCCCGGCTCGACCTCGTACATGCCGTCCCAGATGGCGTGGCCGGGTGTCTTGACGAAGGCGAAGAGCTCGCGGATGCCGTCGAGGCCGACGTTCCGCTTGGCGAGCGGGTTGGCGAGGATCGCCTTCGGCTCGGAGCCGAACAGCACGCCGTCGGGGGTCGGGTAGTAGGAGAACGGCTTGATGCCCATCCGGTCGCGGACCATGACGAGCCGCTGACGCTGTTCGTCCCAGACCGCGAACGCGAACATCCCGTTGAGCCGTTCGGCGACCGCCTCGCCCCACTCCAGGTAGCCGCGCAGCACGACCTCGGTGTCGGAATCGGTAGCGAAACGGTGGCCCCTGGAGGCGAGCTCCGCCTGCAGTTCACCGAAGTTGTACGTCTCGCCGGAGTACACGAGGGCGACCTGCGTCCCGTCCGCCCGCTCGGCGGTCATCGGCTGACGCCCACCGGGCAGATCGATGATCGCGAGGCGGCGATGGCCGAGCGCGGCGGGCCCCTGCACCCAGATGCCGCGGTCGTCGGGCCCGCGGCAGGACATCGTCTCGGTCATCGCGTCCACGGTCCCCTGCTGGGAGCGCAGATCGCGGTCGAAGGAAACCCAGCCGGTGATGCCACACATGCCATGTCCTCCTGATCCGACTCCGGAGCTGCCGGACACGACGAGAGGGCACGCCGATGCCCGATCGATGCCCGACCACGCCGTCGGAGGCAGTTGTATCGAGCATCTATGTAACGAGCGTGGTCCTCGGGCGCCGCTTCGTCAACCGGCCCGTCACCCGACCTGAGGCCCGAGAGCGCGCGCCGCAGCGTCCGGGAGGAGCCGGTGAGGGGTGCCTGAGCTGCGATGTCAACGGGTTTCGAGGCCCAGGGGGCAGGCCGGCGAACGGTTGCGCCATACGAGGAGGAGAGGACGCTTTACCCGATACGGCGGGGGAGCGGGCCCGCCTCGGGGAGGGCGCGTCAGCCGCTCCTGCGTCCGCCGCGCCCTGCCACCGGTACCTCAAGGGCGCGGGCGATACCCACCACACCCTCGTCGAGGCGCTGGAGGTGCCGCAGCACGCGGAAGGTGACGGTGCCCGACGTCGGGGCCGGGGCGCCGTCCGCCTCCAGCAGCGAGGCGATGCTGGCGCCGGACTCGACCTCGTCCTCGGTGTGCTCGTCCGCCACCCGTGCGGCGATGAGATCGATGTTGCGCGCGATGCGCCGGCCGACGCGTTCGAGCCGGGGGTCGGGGGTCACGGTCCTGCTCGCCGGCAGGAGTTCGGCCGTGGCCGCCAGGGAGCGGGCGTGATAGGCGCAGGTCTCCAGGAGCGCCACCAGATAGCGGGCGGTCTGCCGGCGCCCGCGCAGCGGCGTGATGGGATGCGTCAACGGCTGGGTGGAGTCGCGCAGATCGTTCAGGGCGGTGTCCAGGTCGCGGGCTCCGCTCAGCAGGTCGGCGGCCGGCCCGCCACTGAGCTGCGCCACCGCCGCGGACACCGACTCGCGCAGCCGGGTCAGGACGGTGCCCAGGTGCTCGTCCGTACGGCGGTCCGTGTGCACCGGCAGCACCAGTACGGCCGCGATGATCCCGCAGGCCGCGCCCAGCGCCGTCTCCTCGATGCGCAGCACCAGTGTGGCGAGGCTGTAGGTGTTGAGGAGGGTGTAGAGCAGGCCGAGCATCGCGGTGACGAAGAAGGACATCAGCGCGTACGACAGCGGTGCGGTGAAGAACATCCCGAAGACGCAGAGCAGGACCAGCGCGAACGCGGTCCAGGTGTGGTTGCCCACCAGGCCGGCGAGTCCGACACCGGCGACCACGCCGAGCGCCGTGCCCAACAGCCGGCGATAGCCCTTGACCAGGATCTCGCCCGTGGATGCGGTGTTGAGGAACACCACCCAGCAGGTCAGCACCGCCCAGTACCAGCGCTGGCTGGAGAGGAACTCGCCGCCGACGATGGCCAGCGCCGAACCCACCGCGACCTGGAACGCGGCCCGGGTGGTGGGCCGCTGCAGCCCGGTGCGGTCGTCCTCGTCCTCGTCCTCCTGCTCCGCTCCGACGATCGCGAGATCCTCGGCGTCGAACTCCTCCCGCGAACGTGTGGTGGCCGAGGTGTCGTCGGACTCGTCCTGCGGCCCGTCCAGCGCCAGCCGCAGGCCCAGGACGGCGCGTGCGGCCTCGCCGAGACCGCGGAAGGCATCCTGGACCGCCGGCGAGGCGCGGGGCAGGCTGTCCTCGTCGCGATAGCCGAGCAGCCTGTTCCGTACGTGGGCCAGCGCCGTGCCGCGGTCGCCGGGTGCCTGTCGCGCGACCATCAGGTGCAGCGCTTCGAGGTCCCGGCGCAGCGTGGCCACGGCATCGCCTTCGACGTGCATCCGGTTGACCGTGGCCGGTACGGGCGCATGCGGCAGATGCAGGGTGAGGGTGTCCGTACGCTCCGCACTGCGGGCGTTGAGCAGCATCATCCCCAGCCGTTCGGCGGCGATCTCCGCGTCCGCGACCCGGCGCTGCAGCAGCCCCGCGGTGGCCGCGTCGCGGGTTCCCTCCTCCAGGCGGCCCTGGATCATCAGCGCCGCTTCGTGCAGCCGGGAGGTGTGCCGCCGCAGGTCGTCCAGGACGCCGTCCAGCTGCTTCGGCCCGGCGTCCACAAGCTCCCGATGGGTGGCGACCAGCTGCGCGAGGCGTGCCCGGAACGCCTCACGCAGCCGGCCCAGGGTGCGTTCGGGGGTGTCGGGCACGATGGCGAACCGGGCGACCGCGCTGCACGCGAAGGCGAGGCTCAGGGTCAGGAACAGCTGCGGCAGGGCGGGCACGGTGGCTTGTACGAACAGCGAGACGAAGTAGACCTGGAAGCCGATCAGTCCCAGCGCCATGCCGCGGTCGCCGAAGCGGCGGGCGTAGACGGCGCCGAAGATCAGGGCGAGGAAGAACAGGTCGCCCGCGATGATCCTGCTGTGGAGCAGAGCGCCCAGCGTCACGGCGGCGAGCGCGACGGGCAGGCCGAGGGCGAGGGTGATCGCCTGGCCGCGCACCTCCTTCTCCCTGATGGCGAACGTCGCGACCATGGCCGCCATGGCGCCCGCGACCATGAGGGTGACGCCGGTGTGGAGCAGGGCGAGGGAGATGAGGGTGAGCACGATCGCACCCACCGTCCGCAACCCCGCCATCAGCCGCAGGAGCCCCGGGTCGGATGCCGCGAAGCGGTTCCAGGTGCGGGTCGCAGTTCGTCGTATCGCTGCCATCACGCTGCCGTACGCTCCCCATTCTCGGCATCGGCCGAGGTCATGTGCGCCGTCGGCCGGGGCACCCCCAGCATTGCACGACGCCCCTCCGGGGCCGGCGTCGGTCGCTTCGCGGTGGTACGTCCGGACCTCACCGGTGTCGCTGCCCGCCCCGCACCACTCGGCGGTGCCGGTCGCCCGGGACCGTTGGGCGGTTTCGGCCACCCGACGTCTGCGACGGCGGGTGCACCTGACGCCCCGTCGCGGGAGCGGACGGCGACACCCTCCGGGCCGGCCTCCTCAGCCGATTCCCGCGGACGGGCCCGAGCGGCCGTCCTCCTCGGCGGCCTCGTAGGCGGCGCCCGCCACGGCGAGGTCCTCCCACGCCATGCCCACGCTCTTGAAGAACCTGGGGCGCGCCGGGTCCGCGGTCGCGACTCCGGTGGCCAGGTCGGCGAGCGGCACCAGCGAGGTCGGGTCGAGCCGGCCGCTGTCCAGCTCCGGGATGAGATCGCCGGCCTCCCGCGCGGCGGCCGCCCGGGACTCGACCACGACCGTGCAGCGGCGGACGGTGGCGCTGTCCACCTCCCGGCTGTCGCGTTCGTGGGATCCGACCGCCATGACCGTGGTGTGGGGCGCGAGCAGGGTGCCGTCGAACAGCGGCGTTCTGGCGGTGGTGCAGCAGGCGACGAGGTCGGCGGTGGCGACGGCGGTCGGATCGCCGGGTTCGACGGTGAGTCCGGTGTCCCGGCGGGCGGCTTCGACGAACCGCTCGACGTTGGCGGGCGTCCGCCCCACGACGGTGACATGGGTGAGCGGGCGGACCACCCGCAGCGCGTCCAGGTGCCCACGCGCCTGGGGGCCGGTGCCGAACACCACCAGCCGGCGGGCGTCGGGTGCGGCGAGCAGGTCGGCGGCGAGGGCGGACACGGCGGCGGTGCGCACGGTGGTCAGCGCGATCCCGTCGAGCAGCGCCACCGGAGTGAGCGTCGGGGCGTCGAACAGCAGGTACTGGCCCTGCACGCGGGGGAGCCCGGCGCCCGGGTTGTCCGGCGCGACGGTGGCGATCTTGACCCCCGCGTACCGGTTCCGGTGTGCGGGCATCAGGAGCAGTTGGCCGTGCTCGACGGGCACGATGGTGCGCGGCGGGTCGGACTCGGGATCCGTCCCCGCTCGCAGGGCGGCGCGCAGCGCGTCGATGGCCGCGGCCATCGGCAGTGCGCTCAGGAGGCCGGTCTCGCTGATGATGCGGGGAGCTGTCATGGGGCGAAGCCTTCGGGGGAGAGGCGCTGGGGACACGGTGGCAGGGGCGGCGCCGGCGGGTCGTGCGCGGCCCGACAGGGTGGGGGAACGGAGCTCATGGCGACGAGTCTGCCCCAGCGGGGTGCGCCCCTCACCCCGTGCCGTCGTCGGCGGCGCCGGACTCCGTCTCTTCGCCGTCGAGGGCGGAACGGCCACTGCGTCGGACGATACCGAGGCGGCGGGACCGGGCGGCCGGTGGATGGCTTCCGCCGGGTGAACGCTCATCGCGCACACCGCCGTACCCGATCCGAGCCGTCCGCGGGGGAGGCGTGCCGGAGCACTGGTCAGGCGCGGCGCTCCTCCCCCGCGGCACTCCCCCCCGCGGAGTCAGCAGGCGCCCAGGTCCTGCCAGACTCCCGAACCGCCGGTGGAGGGCGCCTCACCCTGCGTCCACCATTTCGCCTTCCAGGTGTGGCCGTTGTACGCGACCGTGTCGCCGCCCACGTAGACCCTGCCGGCGCTGTACGCGTCGGCGGTGCAGCTGCCGTTGCCCGGTGGTGTGGTGGGCGGTGGTGTGGTGGGCGGTGTGGCCCCGGCGAACCTCACCGAGTACGTGGTGAAGTCGTACGCGCCCTGCGGAACGCTGCTGCACGTACCGGACGTCTTGCCGTTGTTGTCCGGCGGGGAGCACTGGCGGTCCCGGTTGACGGACCAGTTCGTGAACCGCGCCATGTGGTGGGCGGTCGCGAAGTCCAGCACCGTCTGGAAGTCGGCCTGGGTGAAGTACTCACCGGTGTCGCTGCGGCCGTTCATCTGCGAAACGCCCTCGTGGGCGTAGGCGGTGGCCTCGTCCCAGCCGAAGGTCGACCGCAGGAGGGCGTTGAAGTTCGTCAGGGCCGCGGTCTGTGAGGCGGCGCCGTTGAAGCCTCCGTCGAAGGGCATGATCGAGAAGTTGTCCGGGGTGAAGGACTGGGACTTGGCCTCGCCCAGCATCTGCTTGCCGAACCATCCGGTACCGTCGGCCGTCCCGGCGGTGGTGACGGAGAGGTAGAGGCCCGGATTCCGCTGCTGAAGGATCTTGGCGGCCCCGATCTCGTTGTGAATGGCGGCGGTGTTCTCGTACTCCGGCTCCTCCAGGTCGAAGTCGAGCGCCTTGAGGCCGTACTTGTCGACGACCTGCTGGTACGCGGCGGCCGTCGCCTCGGGTGTGGCGCAGCTCTGTCCGAGCTTGGTGCCGCCGTATCCGCCGATGGAGGCGGACACGTCGCCGCCCTTCGCGCGGATCGCGGAGATCACGCCGGCGACCGCGGTGTCCGACCCGACCGGGTTGGTGCCGCCCCATGTCGGCGAACAGCCACCGGCGTTCGGCGCCAGGATGAAGGCGAGCTGGAACGCCTTGAGGCCGGTGGCGTCCATCACGGCGCCCGCGTCCGGCGGGTCGTTGTCGAGCGGCATGAGGTAGGGCGCAGCCGCATACCAGTTGTTGCCCACGGCCTTCGGGGCCGGGGGAGCGGCGCGGTGTCCGGCGGCCACAGCCGTGCCGGCCGCCGCGAGCGCGAGGCAGGCCGCCGAGACGGCGGCGGCGAGAGATCTGATGTTGCGAGGTGGCACAAGCCCTCCCACGAACCGAAGGTGGTCCAGACCAATTGCCCCATAGGGTGACCCCTGGCCACGAGCGCGTCAACACTTTGGACTGGACCAGCGCCGAACGGAACTGCCCGCACCCGGTTCGGCGTTGGGCCTCTCCGCTGGGGACCCCGGGGCGCGGGACCCGCGCGCCGACGGCCGCCGCACGGCTACGAGTCGGCGTCGAAGGGCTCGATGCGCGCGATCAGCAGGGCGACGTCGTCCGGGTCGTCGGGGCGCCGGAGTTCGCGAAGCAGCCGGTCGCAGGTGGCTTCCAGCGTCCGGTCGGGCGCATCGAGCAACTGGCGCAGGACTTCCAGCCGTTCGTCGATGGCGTGGTGGCGGGTCTCCACCAGGCCGTCGGTGTACAGGACCAGTTGGTCGCCGGGGGCGAGCGTGAAAGTGGTGGTCTCGAAGGGGACGCCGCCGACCCCGAGCGGCGTGCCGCTGGGCAGGTAGAGGAGTTCGGGGGGCCTGCCGCGGCGCACGAGGGCCGGGGGCAGGTGGCCGGCGGTGGCGATGTGGCACTCGGCGCGGTGCGGATCGTAGGTGGCGTAGACGCAGGTGGCGATGTAGTGCTCCAGCCCCGAAGTGATCTTGTCAAGGTGCTGGAGCACCTGGGCGGGGTCCAGGTCGAGATCGGCGAAGGCGCTGGTGGCGGTGCGCAGCCGGCCCATGGTGGCGGCGGCGTCGATCCCGCTGCCCATGACGTCGCCCACGACGAGGGCGGTCTTGTCGCCGTCGAGGGGGAGGACGTCGTACCAGTCGCCGCCGATCTCGTACGTCGCCTGCGCGGGCCGGTAGCGGGAGGCGATCCGCAGCCCGGGGAGCGACGGCGGGTGATCGGGGAGCAGGCTGCGCTGGAGGGTCACGGCGGCGGAGCGCACGCTCTGGTGCGAGCGGGCGTTGTCGATGCACACCGCGGTACGCGACGCCAGCTCGGCCGCGAGGGCGAGGTCGTCCTCGTCGAAGGGCACCGGATTGCGGGCGCGGCTGAGGCCCAGAAAGCCGAGGATGCGACCGCGGGCGGTGAGCGGGACCAGCATGTAGGAGTGCACCCCGGAGGCGGCCAGCAGCGCGGCGGCGCGGTCGTCGCGGGCGATCCGCGCCAGGTCCCCCACGTCGGCGTGCGAGATCAGGATCGGGCGGCCCGTGCGCACGCACTGGGTTGCCAGGCGGTCGGCGTCGTAGGTGGCCATCTGGCCGGGGGGATCGACGGCGCGGGCGGCGTCGGTGGGGTAGGCGGCCTTCACCGCGAGGGCGCGGAAGGTCGCGGGGCCGTTCCTGCTGGCCGGACGGTGCTCGTCCAGGACGGAGTCGAGCACATCGACCGTGACCACGTCGGCGAGCTCGGGAACGGCGACCTCGGCCAGCTCCCGGGCGGTCTGGCCCACCTCCAGGGTGGTGCCGATACGGACGGAGCCGTCGGCGATCAGCGCCAGGCGCCGGCGTGCCTCGGCGGCCTCCATGGCGGACTGGTACCGGTCGGTGACGTCCACCACCAGGTCGGCCACGCCCAGGACGCGCCCCTGAGGGTCCTCCAGCCGGTACAGCGAGATCGACCAGGCGTGCTTGTGCGGGTCGGCCGGGGTGTGGCCGACGATGGTCGCCTGGTCGACCATGGGCACCCCGGTCTCCAGGACCTTCCGCATCGCGGCCTCGGGCACCGCGAACTTCGCGGATCTCATGATCTCGCGGTAGTGCCGGCCCAGATGATCTTTCGCGGGGATGCCGTGCATCCGCTCCAGGGCCGGGTTGACGGCCACGTACCGCAGATCCGTGTCGAGCATTGCCAGCCCGATCGGGGACTGCGAGATCAGCCGGGTGGACAGGGCGACGTCCCGCTCCACCTCGCGCAGCGTCGACGAGTCGGTGGCGAGCCCCAGGGCGTAGAAGTCGCCGCGGTCGTCCAGCAGCCGCATGTTGCGCAGCTCCACCAGGCGCGCGCTGCCGTCCTTGTGGCGGACGGGGAACACCCCGCCCCAGCTCTGCCCGGTCTCCATGACCTCGGCGAACTTCTTGATCACGAGATCCCAGTGCGTCCGGTCGACGAGCAGCGGCGCGGCGGCCTGCCCGAGCGCCTCCGCGGCCGTGTAGCCGTACAGGTCCTCGGCCTGCGGACTCCACAGGACGATCCGCCCCTCGGCGTCCACCAGGACCGCGGCGACGCCGAGGAGGTCCAGCAGCCCGCTCGGCTGCGACCTCTCCTCCGGCTCCCCGGCGTCCGCCGGCGGCCCCTCGGCTGCGCTCACCCGGGCCCTCCTTCCGCGCGACGGACCGTGTGGGCAAGTGCCCCCGCGCCGGTCCGTGGCGGCCTGCCCCTCGTACGGTGAGAGTGCTTCGGCTTCCATGGTCCCTCTGGACGGGCCGACCGCCCACCTCAGGCCCTCCGGCATCGGTCGGGCCCGGCCGCCGGCGGTTGCCCCAGGGCTCCCACGGGGGCCGGGCAGCGCTACCGGAGGAAGGCTCCGGACAGGTGCCCGGCCGCACCGGCCCCCGTCGGCGCGGGACTGCGCGGCCGCCGGGCCACCCCCGGCATCGCGTCAGAGCGTGCGCGCGAAGAGTTCCAGCAGGTCGCGCCAGTGCCGCTCGTCCGCCTCGGCGTCGTACGCGGCGGTGTCGGCCTGGGTGTATCCGTGGTGGGCGCCTTCGTACAGTTCGCTGCGGTAGCGCACGCCCGCGGCGTCCAGGGCCTGCTCCAGCTTCTTGATCTGGTCGGCCGGCATCGACGAGTCGTGGTCGGCGTGGCCGAAATACAGCTCTGCCGTGATGCGGTCGACGAGCCGGTGCGGGCTGTCCTCGGCATCCGTGGCCAGACGGCCGGCGTGGAAGGCGGCCGCGGCCGCGATCCGGTCCGGGAAGGCCGCGGCGGTCCGGACCCCGAGCATGCCGCCCAGGCAGTAGCCGGTGGTGCCCACCGGGCCGTCGGTGACCAGGGGCGAGGCGGCCAGGTGGGCCAGGTAGGCGCCGGCGTCCCGCATCGCCGGTTCGGGAGTGAGGGCCTGCAGGAGGGGGGTGAGCTGCGCGAAGATCTCCGGCCGCTGGGAGGGGTCGATGTGATCGGGCAGCTCGATCACCGGGGCGCGCCCGGAGCGGTAGAAGACGTTGGGCACCAGCACGGTGTAGCCGTGCTCGGCCAGGCGCCTGGCCATCGCCTTCAGCGAGGGGCGCAGCCCGAAGGCGTCCATGTACAGCAGCACCCCGGGATGTGGCTCGCCGTCGTCGGGGTGGGCGAGATAGGCGTCGGCGACACCGTCCGGCGTGGGGATGTCCAGGGCCATATCGCGCACGATCGTCATGTCCGTACCTTTCATCGGGCTCCCCGGCGGCGCACGAGAGGCGGCCGCCCGTCCGCCGGATGCCACGGCCGGCGGACTCCCCCACACTAACCACCCACCCGGACAGGACCCGTTGTGGGATGGGGCGCCCCGCCGAGCCCCGGGCAGGGCCACCCGCGCCGGCTCGCCACCACCGTCCTCACGCCATGCGACCAGGCACGCCCTGCCGCGCCTCAGCGCAGGAAGTCGAGCAACAGGCGGACCATCTCCTCCGGTCGCTCCTCGAAGATCCAGTGTCCGCTGTCGGCGATCACCTCGCTCCTGACGTCGGTGGCGTACCGGCGGACCTGATCGGGTACGGCCTCGCCGAGGCTCTCCTCGGCGCCCACGGCGAGCACCGGCACGGTCAGCGGTTGCCCGGCGAACTCGCGGTTGTCGGCCACGTCCTGACCCAGCGCCCGGAACCATTCGAACCCGGCCCGCAGCCGGGCCGGGTCCGCGAGGTGCCGGGCGTACTCGCGCACGGCGGCGGGCTCGGTGGCCCGGTCGTGGTGGACGGCGAGCCAGGCGATGAACTTCTCCACCCACACCTGCTCCCGGCCCTGGACCATCGCCTCCGGCAGCCCGTTCTCGAGACCGAAGAACCCGAAGTTCCAAAAGCCCGGGCCGGACGGGGTCAGCGACGGGAACCGGTAGATGCCCGGGTCGGGGATCGGAGCCTCGCTCAGCACCAATTTGGCCACGCCGTCGCGGTACTGCGCCGCATACGCGTAGGCGACCATGGTGCCGATGTCGTGGCCGACCAGGCTGATCCGCCGCTCCAGGCCGAGGTCGCTCAGCAGGGCCCGCAGGTCCTGGGCCATCGTCTTCTTGTCGTAGCCGCCGGCGGGCGCGCTCGATCCGCCCGCCCCGCGCAGCGCCGGTGCGATCACCGTGAAGTGCTCGGCCAGCGCGGGCATGACGGCCCGGTACTCGTACCAGGTCTGGGGGTAGCCGTGCAGCAGCACGAGCGTCGGCCCGTCGCCGTCCCGGACATACTCGATGGTCTGGCCGTTGACGTGGGCCGAACGGGGCGAGGGTGCGGTCATGGGGCGAACGTACGCGGCCTCGCGGGCCGTCACCGGGCTCGTGCGCATGTCGCCGGCGGACTTGCTCCGCCCGTGTGTACGCCGCCGGCCGGGGGAGCGTTCGTCGTTCCGCCCGGCATCGGCGCTCCCCCGGGACGGCCGCGCGGCCCGGGCGCCGGACAGCGCCTGCGGCCGCCCCGGACAAGGCCGAGGGCCGGACCCGTACGAAAGGGGTCCGGCCCTCGGCTCGGGGCGGTGCTCCAGCAGCTACTTGGTGAAGCCGATGTGCTCGTAGACCGGGTCGGTCATGCCGAGAGCGCCCATGTTGGCGAGGTTCTTCTTGATGGCCGCGATGTCGGGGCGCTGGTAGAGCGGCAGGACTCCGGCGATCTGCCACGCCTCGGCGTCGGCCTGGTTGGCCTGCTCGAGCGCGCCGGCCGGGTCGGCGGCGTTGGTGCTGGCCGCGTTGAGCAGGCCGTCCAGCTTCTTGTTGCCGACCCTGGAGTAGTTGTTGCCGCCCTTGGAGTTGTAGACGTTGGTGGATCCGCTCGCGGGGAACGGCGTGCCGAGCAGGGTGTAGGGCGTCACGTCGAAGTCGCCCGGGCTGATGTACTTGTCGAAGAAGTCGTTGGTCGGCACCGTCTGGACCTGCAGCTTGACGCCGATCTGCTGGTACATCTGCGTCAGCATCGACCCCTCGTTGGTGGAAGCGGGAGTGCCGGACGGGATGATGAACCGCAGGGACAGCTCCTGGCCGCCCTTCTTGCGGATCTTCCCGCTGAGCTTCCAGCCCGCCTCGTCCAGCAGCTTCCCGGCCGCCTTCGGGTCGTACTTGCCGAGCTTGCCGCCGTTGTCCTGGTACCCCTTCTGGTTGCCGACGAAGAGGTGGTTGTCCATGGTGGCGGGCTTCCAACCCAGGCCCTTGAGGTCCGACTTGGCGATCGTCTCGCGGTCGGTGGCCATGAAGAGCGCCTGACGGACCTTCGGGTCCTTGAGCTTGGCGCTCTTGCCGTTGAACGTGAACTGACGGTAGTTGGGGCCGCCCGCCTCACGGATCTCGCCGGCCGACACCTTGGACGCCTGCTTGTAGGCGGAGGCGTTGCCGCCGACGTCGAAGTAGTCCACCTCACCGTTGGCGAAGGCGCCCGGCATCGACGCCTGGTCCATCGCATGGAAGACGATCTTGTCCAACTTGGGCTTGTCGCCCCACCACTTCGGATCGGCCACCACCGTGATCGTCTTGGCGGACTTGTCGATGCTGCCCAGCTTGAAGGCGTTGCCGGTGACCGGGATCTTGTTGACGTAGGCCGTGTTGAAGGTCTTCGCGTCGGACACGTACTTCGCCGGGTACAGCGGCTGGTTGGTCGCCGCGTTGAACATGCCCTTCCAGTCCGCGAACGGCTTGTCGAAGGTCATGACGGCCTCGTGGTCGTCCTTGCCCTTCCTGACGTCCGCCACCTGGTCGAACCCGACCGTGGACGTCACCTTGAACGCCTTGTCGTGGCCGTCCAGGGCACGGGTGTTGGCCGCCACGTCCTTCCAGGTGATCGGCGTGCCGTCGGACCACTTCGCCTTGGGGTTCAGGTGCCAGGTCACGACCTGCTTGCCCTTCACGGTCCTGGAGTCGGCGCCCAGCAGGTACGCCTTGTTCGGGGACTGCTGGGCGTGCGCGTCGGTGTGCCAGAAGCTCGGCATGAGGGCCTTCATCACCTCGGTGGGGCCGGTCTGCAGACCGTCGATCTCGACGATGTTCCACTGGGTGGCGAACGTCTGGATGGCCCAGTTCATCGTCCCGCCCTGCGTGAGCTTCGCGGGGTCGGTGGCCTTGATGTTCAGGGCGGTCGACTTCTGCGGGGCCTTCTCCGCCGCGTCGTCGTCCGAGCCGCCACAGGCGGTCAGTGCCGGTGACGACACGGCGAGGGTCGCGACCAGGGCGAGTGGATATCGGGAGACCTTCACGAGTTCCTCTTCCTCGGTGGCCGCGGGATGCCGGCCACGGATGTGTGGGAGTGCAGTGGACGTGTGGGTGTGGCGCGCGGGTACGGGTGATCAGTGCGGTGCGGACCGGACGACATCGAGCGCGGTCGCGAAGTGGCAGGCTGCGGTGTGGTCCGGTCCGAGGACGGCCGTGGCCGGGTCCTCGTCCCGGCAGCGCGCCTGCTCGCTCTCGTCGAGCTCGGCGTACTTCGGGCAACGGCCCGCGAACCGGCAGCCGGCCGGCACGTCCGCCGGGCTGGGCAGATCGCCGCTGAGCAGGACCCGGGTGCGCTCCCGCTCCTTGCGCGGGTCGGGCAGCGGGACCGCGGACAGCAGCGCCTGGGTGTACGGATGGGAGGGCGCGGCGAAGACGTCGTCGGCCGCGCCGAGTTCCACGATCCGACCGAGGTACATCACCGCGATGCGGTCGGCGATGTGCCGTACGACGGACAGATCGTGCGCGACGAAGAGATAACTGAGCCCGAGGCGGGTCTTCAGCGCGTCGAGGAGGTTGAGAACGCCCGCCTGGATGGAGACGTCGAGCGCGGAGACCGGCTCGTCGAGGATGACCAGCTTGGGCTCCAGCGCGAGGGCGCGCGCGATGGAGATGCGCTGGCGCTGGCCGCCGGAGAACTCCTGCGGATAGCGCTCGGCGTGCTCGGCCTCCAGGCCGACCATCTCGAGGAGTTCGGGCACCCGGGCGGCGATCCGCGTCCTGTCCCAGCCATGGGTCTTCAGCGGCTCGGCGAGGATGTCGCCGACCGGCATCCGGGCGTCGAGCGCCGCCATCGGATCCTGGAAGACGATCTGCATGTCGCGGCGCAGGCCCTTGCGGTCCGCCCGGCTCAGGCCGCGGATGTCCTTGCCGAAGACGGTGACGGTGCCGGCCTGGCCACTGGGCAGATCGAGGATCTCCAGCAGGGTGGTGGTCTTGCCGCAGCCGGATTCGCCGACCAGGCCGAGCGTCTCGCCCTCGCGGATGTCGAGGCTGATGCCGTCGACCGCCCGTACGGTGCCGACCGTGCGCTTGACGATCGCGCCCTTGGTCAGCGGGAAGTGCTTGACGAGTCCGTCGAGTTCGAGGACGGTGGCGCGCTCCGCACGCGGCAGCCGCTCGATCGCACCGGTCTCCGGCAGCACCGGCAGTGGATAGACCGTGTCCCGGTCGAGCCCGGCGCCGATCTCGTGTGCGCGGTGGCAGGCAGTGGGGTGCCCGGCCCCCTCGGCCACCGCCAACTCCGGTTCCACCGTGTGGCAGGGCTCGATCGCGAGGGGGCAGCGCGGCGCGAAGGGGCAGCCGGGCGCCAGGTCGACCATCTTGGGCGGGTTGCCGTCGATGGGGGTGAGGGCACGGCGTGCGGTGCCCTCCGCCCGCGCCTCGTCCAGCCGGGGGATCGAGCCGAGCAGGCCGATGGTGTACGGCATCCGCGGCCGGTAGTAGACCTCGTCCACCGGGCCCGCCTCGACCGGCCGGCCCGCGTACATCACCTGCACCCGGTCCGCGAAGCCGGCGATCACTCCGAGGTCGTGGGTGATCATGACGATGGCGGCGCCGGTGACCTCCTGGGCGGTCTTGAGCACCTCCAGGACCTGGGCCTGGATGGTCACATCGAGGGCGGTGGTGGGCTCGTCGGCGATGATGACCTTGGGGTCGTTGGCGATGGCCATGGCGATCATCGCGCGCTGCCGCATACCACCGGAGAACTCGTGCGGGAACGCGTTCACCCGGCGCTTCGCGTCGGGGATGCCGACCACGTCGAGGAGGTCGACGGCCCGCTTGCGGGCGACGCCCTTGTCCAGCGACTGGTGGACCTGGATGGCCTCGACGATCTGGTCGCCGATGGAGTAGACGGGTGTCAGGGCGGACAGCGGGTCCTGGAAGACCATGCCGATGTCGTTGCCGCGGATCTTCGACAGGGCGGCGTCGCCGAGGCCGAGGAGCTCCCGCCCGGCGAGTCGGACGGACCCGGCGACGTCGGCGCTCTCGGGGAGCAGACCGAGTACGGCCATGGAGGAGACGGACTTGCCGGAGCCGGACTCGCCGACGATGCCGAGGACCTCCCCGGGGCGCACGGCGTAGGAGACGCCGCGTACGGCCTGCACGTCGCCCGCTTCGCTCGGGAAGGAGACCGTCAGGTCGCTCACGTCGAGGGCGGGCTGCGTCGCGTCGGCGGCCTCGGTGGGCTGCGCCGGGCTGGTCTCGGTCACCGTCGGGGTCCTTCCTGGGGCGCGCGGTGCGCGGAGGTCTGGTGCTGGGGGCGGGCTGCGCGCTTCACGAGGCGGCGCCCTTGCTGCCCGCGGACGTCCCGGGGCCGGTGTGCCGGTCGTCGGCGGCGACCGGCACACCGGCGGTGGCCGTGGCCTGCGTCGGAACCGCCGGGGCCGCGGTCGCCCGGACCTTCGGCTGCTTCCGCTTGCGGGGTGAACGTGCCTTCGCACCCGACGCGTTGGGGTCGAGTGCGTCGCGCAGACCGTCACCGATGAAGGAGATGGAGACGCCGATCAGCACCAGGCAGCCGGCCGGGAAGAGGAACAGCCACGGGTAGGTGGTGGCGTTGGTGGTGTTGTCGGCGATGACCGTACCGAGGGAGACGTCGGGCGCCTGCACACCGAATCCGAAGTACGACAGGCTGCTTTCACCGATGACCGCCGCGCCCACCTGGATCACCGCGTCGATGATCAGCATCGAGGCCATGTTGGGCAGGATGTGCCGGAAGATGATGACCGGCGCGGGGACGCCCATGTACTTGGCGGCCTTGACGAATTCCCGGTCCTTGAGCGTGAAGGTCATGGACCGCACGACGCGGCCGGTGACCATCCAGCTGAAGGCGCCCAGCAGGACCACGAAGATCAGCCAGGTGGAGCCGCGGAACGCGGGCGACAGGACGGCGATGATCAGGAACGAGGGCATCACCAGCAGCAGGTCGACGATCCACATCAGCACCCGGTCGGTCCAGCCGCCGAAGTACGCGGCGAAGGCGCCGACGGTGGCGGCCAGGACCGTCGAGACGACGCCGACCAGCAGACCGATGATCAGCGACTTCTGCAGACCGCGCATGGTCAGCGAGAAGAGGTCGACGCCGGCTTGTGTGGTGCCCCACCAGTGGTCCCCGGAGGGGCTGGAGAGGAAGCTCAGGTAGTCGTGCTGCTGGTAGTCCCACTTGGTGAGGAACGGGCCGCCGTAGGCACCGAGGAACAGCAGCACGAGCAGGCACAGCCCGAACAGCGCCAGGCGGTTCCGGGTGAAGCGGCGGACGGTCAACCGCAGCCGTGAGGTACGGGCCTCGGCCGGGCGGCCATCGGTCTCGACGGAGGGGACGGGGCCGGGGGCGGGTTCGGACGCGGGGGGCAGCTGGACGCTCATCGCGCGCTCTCCTGAGGTGCGGTGGGTGGGGTTCGGTCGGCGACGGGGGCCTCCCAGCAGTAGCTGGGATGGGGGCACCTCCCAGCGGTGGCTGGGGAAGTCAGCGGACCCGTACGCGCGGATCGAGCGCCGCGTACAGCAGGTCGGACAGCACTCCGGCGATCAGCACCAGCACGGCGGTGAACAGGCCCACCGTGGCCACGGAGTTGACGTCCTGCTTGTTGATCGAGTCGACGAGCAGCTCGCCCATGCCGTGCCAGCCGAAGGTCTTCTCGGTGAAGGTGGCGCCGGTGAAGAGCAGCACGATGTTGTAGACGAGCAGCGGCACCACGGGCAGGATCGCTGTGCGCAGGCCGTGTTTGACCAGGGCCGTTCGTCGGCGGAGTCCCTTGGCGCGAGCCGTTCGCAGGAAGTCGCTGCCGAGGACGTCGAGCATGGTGGAACGCTGGTAGCGGCTGTAGAGCGCGATCTGCAGGATGATCAGGGTGAGCGCCGGGAGCAGCATGTGCTGGGCGCGGTTGACGAGGGCGTCGAGATTCCACTGCCCCGCGTACTGCGGGTCGTACTCGCCGAGCACCTTGATGGTCTGTGAGCCGTCGTTGACGGCGGTGGCACCGATCTTCAGCGCGACGCCGATCACGAAAACGGGCATGGCCAGCACGAAGAACGAGCCCAGGGTGGTGAAGCGGTCGAAGAGCCGGTACTGGCGGATGGCCCCGAACGCGCCGAGGGCGACACCGCCCAGCGAGCCGACGAGGGTGGCGATCAGCAGCAGCCTGGTGGAGACGCCCACCCGTCGGCCGAAGTCGTCGTTGACGCTGTCGCCGTCGATGGTCTTGCCGAGGTCTCCGTGCACGACGCCGTCCGCCCAGTGCCCGAACCGGGTCAGGACGGGGGTGTCCGGGTTCATGTTGTAGTCGTCGAGCGTCTTGGTGATGGACGACGCGGGCAGCGGTGGGTTGCGGCCCTCGAACTTGGCGCGGGGGTTGAGGCTGAGCCCCGCGAGGAAGTACGTCAGTGCCGCCGCGACGACCACCAGGACCAGATAGTTCGCCAGTCGGCGCAGCAGATACCGGCCCATGTTTCGATGCCTCTCCCTCGTGCGCACCGCATCAGCGCGTGACGGCCGTGGTGGGGGCGGTGCTGGTCGAGCGTCATCTTTTAGCGATAAGACCTGATTGTCGATCACGGGATGTTCACGGAGCGATAACGCCAACTCTCGCAAGTCAGGGAGGCGTTCCGGTATGAGTCGATGAACCTGGGGGTCAGAGTGCGCATTTGCCTCTCATTCGTAGGTGCGACCGCTCTCCGTGAGGAGATGCCCGGTATACGGACATCGCCTCGAACGTCACGGCACTCCATGCTAATTGACGAAGAATTTACATACGTGGACGCTTCGTTGAGGGCCCGTGCGGACCGCGAGCGGTGCGGAACGTGCTGTCCCAACGGTCCGCACGGGGCCGCCCGGGCGGACCGGGGTCGTCCGGCTGTCGGGGGTGGGCGGCGACCGGGGGTGGGCGGTGCAGGCGGAACCGCCAGGTGCCCGGATATCGGTCGGCATCTACGGCTTTACGACAAACACCGCCCCATGCCGGGACATCTGTTGACGTCGGGGGTGTGGGGGTGTGATGGTGCGGCCGCCTGGGTCATGGACATGCCGCCCGCGTGTCGCTTCCCGGCCTCCCGCACGCCACCAGTGCGCAGTCGGCGGGACGTCGCGACGGCAGGGCGCGCTGCCGCGGTCCGGTGCTCCACCAGAACCTCCATCGGTAGAACTCCCCACCCCCCTCGAGGAGTCATGGTGATACGAAGACTCGCGGTGGCCGGCGCATCCCTTGCCGCCACCCTCTCCGCGGCCGCGCTGGTCGCGGCTCCGGCAGTCGCGGCCCCACCGGCGGACCCGGCCGCCGCTCCGCTCGTCCGCCTCGTCTCCGCGGACGGCAGGACCACCGGCGGTGCGGCCGACAGCCCGCCCCGCGGGACGGCCGCCGGCAGCTCCCCGGACATCGACGTCACCAAGGTCCAGGCCCATCTGGCCGAGTTGAACGCCATCGCGACCCGCAACGGCGGCACCCGGAAATCCAGCGGACAGGGTTATCGGGACTCCGTCGCCTACGTCAAGAGCAAGCTCCAGGCGGCCGGTTACACCGTCACCGAGCAGCCCTGTACCTCCGGCTGCGCCTCCGGAGCCGGTCCCAACCTGATCGCCGAGTGGCCGCAGGGCGACGCCGCCAAGGTGTACATGTTCGGCTCCCACCTCGACAGCGTCGGGGCCGGGCCCGGCATCAACGACAACGGCTCGGGCTCGGCCGCCCTGCTGGAGACGGCGCTCACGCTCGCCGAGCGGAACCCCGCCATGGCGGCCCGGGTCCGCTTCGGCTGGTGGACGGACGAGGAGCAGGGCCTCAACGGCTCCGACTTCTACGTCAACTCCCTTGCCTCCGCCGAGCGTTCGAGGATCAAGGCGTACTACAACTTCGACATGATCGCCTCGCTCAACGGCGGCTACTTCATCAACCACATCACCTCCGCCGCCGCCCAGCCGATGAAGGCGTACTGGGACTCCCTCGGCCTCCAGCCGGAGGAGAACACCGAAGGTGCCGGCCGCTCCGACGACTACTCCTTCGAACGGGCGGGCATCGCGACCTCCGGGTACGCGATGGGCGCCGGAGCCCGGAAGACCTCGTCCCAGGCGGCCAAATGGGGCGGCACGGCCAACCGTGCCTATGACTCCTGCTACCACCAGTCCTGCGACACCACCAGCAACATCAACAGCACCGGCCTGGACCGCAGCGTCGACGGCATCGCCGCCACCCTGTGGCAGGTCGCCGTCGCGAACTCCACCCCGGCGAACGACTTCTCCCTGAGCGCCGGGCCCGCCACCGGCACCGTCGAGCCGGGCACGTCGGCCACCAGTACCGTCACGACCGCCACCACCAGCGGCTCCGCCCAGTCGGTGAAGCTCTCGGCGTCGGGCGCCCCCTCGGGCGTGACCGTCTCCTTCAGCCCGGGCACGGTGACCTCCGGCGGCAGCTCCACCATGACGGTCGCCACGGCTTCGGGCACGGCCCCGGGCAGCTACCCACTGACCGTCACCGGCACCGGATCCGTCACCCACACCACGACCTACACCCTCACGGTCGACGGAGCCGGCGGCTGCACCACCCAACAGCTCCTCGGCAACGGCGGATTCGAGAGCGGCACCGCCCCGTGGACGGGCGACACCGGAACCATCGGCGCCCACTCGGGCCAGTCCGCCCACGGCGGCAGCCGGTTCGCCTGGCTCGGCGGCTACGGCTCCACCGCCACCGAATCGATCGGCCAGACGGTGACCGTGCCCACCGGCTGCCACCGGGCCACCCTGACGTACTGGCTGCACATCGACACCGAGGAGAACCCGAGGGCCGCCTACGACACCCTCAAGCTCAAGGTGGGCGGCACCAGCGTGGCCACCCTGTCCAACACCGACGCCGCCACCGGCTACACCCAGCGCACCGTCGACCTCACGCCCTACATCGGACAGCGCATCACCCTGACCTTCACCGCCACCGAGGACGCCACCCTCCAGAGCAGCTTCGTCATCGACGACGCCACGCTGCAGACGGGCTGACCTCCCGGAACACGGCCGGAGGGGAGGCGCGCCGCCGCTTCTCCCCTCCGGCCTCCGGCACCCCGGCTGCGGTGGACCGACGAGGGCGGCGACGCGGTCCGCCGCGGGCGCCCGACGAGCCGGTGGCCCGGCCCGGCTCCGCACGGCGGGCGTACAGCCCGTCGTCGAAGGACGCCGGTCCGGGAGATACCTTCCTCCCCACTTCGCCGGTGGGCTAGAAAGGGGATGTGAATCAGTCGTCCAACGATCTGAGCGGGAACGTCACCGGCCCGGTCGTCCAAGCGGGCCACGTCGGCCAGTTGCACCTCGCTCCTCCCGTGCCCACCGCGCTGGCGGGCCTGCCGCCGGCGGTACCGGAGTTCACGGGCAGAGCCCACGCCCTGCGCCGGGTGACCGAGGCACTGCGTCCCGGGTCCGGCGCCTCGCCGCTCGTGGTGTCCACGCTGGCGGGCACCGCAGGCGTCGGCAAGACGGCCCTGGCGCTGCGCGCCGCCCATGACGCGGTGGCGGCGGGCTGGTTCCCCGGCGGCGTGCTCTTCATCAATCTCCAGGGCTATGACGGAACCCGCTACGTCCAGCCCGACATCGCGGTGTCCGTCTTCCTGAGCGCCCTGGGCGTCCCCGCCGAACTCTTTCCGTCGACCTTCGAAGGGCGGCTGTCGCTCTACCGCTCGAAGCTCGCGGAGCTCGCCTCCGGGCACGGCGCCGCCCTGATCGTGTTCGACAACGCGTCCTCGACGGAACAGATCCGCCCCCTGCTGCCCGGGTCCCCCGTCCACCGGGTCGTGGTGACCAGCCGCCACACCCTCGGCGATCTGCCCGGATCCCGGATCGTGGACGTCGGCGTACTGGAACCGCCCGAGGCCGCCGCCCTGATCGCCCGTACGCTGCGCATGCGCCGCTCCGACGACACGCGTGCCCAAGACGAGCCCGCAGCCGTCCACGACCTCACCGCGCTCTGCGGCCGCCTCCCCCTGGCCCTCGCCGTCGTGGCCTCGATACTCGCCGGCGACCCGGACCAGACCATCGGCGAACTCACCGCGGCGTTACGCGACCGCGCCACCCGGCTGGAGGAGCTCTCCTACGGGGACCGCCGCTCGGTCACCGCCGCCTTCGGCCTCTCCTACGCCCGACTCGGCCCCGAGGAAGCCCGGATGTTCCGGTACCTGTCCCTCAACCCCGGGCAGCAGGTGAGCGTGCAGGCGGCCGCCGCGCTCACCGGGCGTTCCGTGCCGCAGGCCGGGAAGCTGCTCCGCGCGCTGCGCGACGTCCACATGCTCGAGCACGGCAAACCACGGGGCTGGGTCCGCTTCCACGACCTGCTGCGGCTGTTCGCCGAGCGGTGCAGTGAGGAGGAGGACGACGCGGCGAGTGTGCAGGCCGCCGTCGACCGGCTGCTCGCCCACTATCGTGACGCCGCCCGGGACGCCACGGAGCGCATCGTGGAGGCGGCCCGGCTGCGCCGGCGTGCCGACGCCGCGGAGGACTGGCTGGACACCGAGCGCCTGAATCTGCGCTCGGCCCTGCATCTGGCCCACCGGCACGATCGGCCCGCCATGGTGCTGCCCCTGGCGCACAACGTCAGCTGGTTTCTCCGCCGACAGCAGGACTGGGCCGCCGGCCTGGAGGTGTGCGACATGGCCGTGGAGTTCGCCGACTCCGTTGCCGACGGCGCAGAGCTGGCACTGGCGCTGTACAACAAGGGCGACTTCCTCAAGCACAAGCAGGACTTCGACCTGGCGCTGCCCGTGTTCGCCGAGGCCCTCGACCGCTACCACGAGCTGGGCGATCGCACCGGCGAGGCCCGGACGCTGCACAGCATGGGCACGGTCGCCCGACGCATCGGCCGGTACGCCCAGGCGGAGAGCCATTACGCCGCCGCCCTGCCGCTCTTCCGCGTGCTCGACGACCAGCCGGGAAGCGGGCACACCCTGTTCAACCTGGGGTACACCGCCCGGAAGCAGGGAGACCACGCGGCGGCCCTGGACCACTACGAGTCCGCCCTGGACGTCTACGAGCGGCTCGGCAACTCCGCCGGCCGGGCGCGCACCCTGCACCACCTCGGCCATCTGGCCGTCGCCACGGAACGGCCGGACGCGGCACGCCGCCACTGGGAGCAGGCCCGGTCGGCGTACGAGGAGGCGGGACTTCCCCCGTCCGCCCAGGAGGTCGCCGAGCTGTTGGACGCGCTGAGTGCATCAGAGGCCGGGTAGCGGCGGGGCGTCGTCCGGGGGTGTACGCGAGCGTCCCGACACCGGCGCCGGTGTCGGGACGCTCGCGCGAGGGGCTCCTACTTCACGTTGACGCCCGACCAGGCGGCGCCGACCGCCTTGTACTCGGCGCCGGTCGTGCCGTACAGGTCACCCGCCGCCTTCAGGGTCGCGGCGCGCGCGGCCTTGTAGTTGGTGGTGGAGGTCATGTACGTGGTGAGCGCCTTGTACCAGATCTTCTCGGCCTTGTCCCGGCCGATGCCGGTGACCTTGGAGCCGTTGGAGGTGGGGCTGTTGTAGCTGACGCCGTTGATGGTCTTGGCGCCGCTGCCCTCGGACAGCAGGTAGAAGAAGTGGTTGGCGACACCGGACGAGTAGTGGACGTCCTTGTTGCCGACGGTGCTCGACCAGTAGTCGGCCGAGGCGCCGTCCTTGGACGGCTTGTCCATGTAGCGCAGCGGGCTGCCGTCGCCGTTGATGTCGATCTTCTCGCCGATGAGGTAGTCACCCACGTCCGAGGCGTTCTTGGCGTAGAACTCGGCCGATGTGCCGAAGATGTCGGACGTGGCTTCGTTGAGGCCGCCCGACTCGCCGCTGTAGTTGAGATCCGCGGTGGCCGCGGTGACGCCGTGGCTCATTTCGTGGGCGGCCACGTCGAGGGCGGTGAGCGGGTGGGTGTTCCCCTCGCCGTCGCCGTAGGTCATGCAGAAGCAGCTGTCGTCCCAGAAGGCGTTGACGTAGCCGTTGCCGTAGTGGACGCGGGAGTAGGCGCCCTTGCCGTCGTTGCGGATGCCGTTCCGGCCGAAGGTGCTCTTGTAGAAGTCCCAGGTGACGGCCGCTCCGTAGTGCGCGTCGACGCCGGCGGTCTGGCGGCCACCGCCCCATACGTCGTCCGCGTCGGTGAAGAGCGTGCCGGTGCCCGACGTCCCCTGCTTGAGGTCGTACGTCTTGTGGCCGCCGCGGGCGCCGTCGGTGAGCTGGTAGGTCGATCCGCTCTTGGTGGTGGTGAGCGCGACCTTGCCACTGTAGGTGCTGGTACCGGTGCCGGTCTCGATGGCCTCGTGCTGGAACAGCTTCTTGCCGGTGGTCGCGTCGGTGACGACGTGCAGTTCGCTGGGCGTGCCGTCCTTCTGCACGCCGGTGACGACGGTCTCGTAGGCGAGAACGGGCTTGCCGGTGGCGGCCCAGATCACCTTGCGCGGCGCGGCGGAGGCACTGGCCTTGGTGTTCTTCTCCGCGACGGCAGCGCCGAGTGCGCTCTTCTTCGCGGCGGAGGGCGCGAGGGCGGCGGTGGTCCCGGCCACGGATATCCGGGCTCCGACCGCCTTGGTGACGCTGTGGGTGCCGTTCTTGGCCTGGTGTACCACCAGGTCGCCGCCGAGGACGGGCAGCCCGGCGTAGGTGCGCTCGTAGCGGGTGTGCACCGTGCCGTCCGCGTCCTTGACGACGTCCTTGACGATGAGCTTCTCCTGTCCGCCGAGGCCGATCTTCGCGGCCGTGGCGGAGGCGTCGTGTCGGGCATCCTGAAGAGCGGATGCCCGCTGTGCGGAGGAGAGGTGGACCGCCGATGCGCCGACAGCGCGGTCCTGCTGCGCGCTGGCCGAACCGGCCTGGACGCCGACCGCCACCATGGCGGCGGAGGCGACCAGCGCGGCAGCGCGCAGAGTGTTCTTGCGGGGGGTGGACGAGATCCGTCTCAACTCGGTCTCCCTTGTGCGGGCCGCGGGGTCGCGGTCCCCAGAGGTGGCCGGGCAACCGAGGGGTGGGGTGCCCGGTGGAGCAGGAGTGAATCGAGGGGAAGAGTGCCACTAGTTGACTTCTTTTGACAGATGTCCAACGCGCAAGAAACAGTAATTTCACAGTTTCCGTCGCTTCATGGTGCCAAGTCGGCAGCGGACAACCGCCCTTGGGCGTCGCCGGTCCCGCCCCGCACGCCCTGCCCCGCACCTCTTGAGCAGCCCCGAATCCCGCGGGCCCGTCGTGGCGGACACCGTCCGTGGGCAGTCCGGCCGCGCCGCCGCGGAACCCCCGGAAACCGCCGCGATGGTATGCCGAGCCGGTGGAGGCGGCGCCGGTCAGCAGGTCGGTGCGGCCGTCCCGCTCGCCGTCGAGAAGTCGGAGCGTGCCGCCCAACTCGGTCCGGGCGGCCGCGCCCGGGAGGCGCTTGTCCCCGACAGGGCCTCGGGATCGGGATGTACCCGCACCGGTGAAGCCGGTGACCGCGGTGACACCGGTGCGGGGATCAGTCGATGACGGTATGGAAGAAGGTGACGGCGGCGCCGAAGGCGGCACCGCCGACCAGGGCCGCGGACGCCGGTGTGCCGCCGTTGAGGCAGGTGAGCACACCGGCGCCGATGGCGGTGAGGGCGCCGAGCAGGAAGATGACGGCGGCGCGCTGACTCAGCAGGGCTGATCTGTTCTCGGACACATCAACTCCGATCTGCGCGGGAGCGGGGGTCGCTCTGGCGGATGCTGATGCTCTGACCGATCTTCTCATCTTCCCGGCGGATAGCTGTTATCACACGCTGTCGTCGTCGGTACTGCGGGCGGTCCGGTCACGCGGCGGGACGGCCGTCGCCGGGCCCCGCGGTCCGGGTGACCGCGAGGACCGCCATGTCGTCGTCGCGCGGTCCGCCGGTCCAGCGCTCGACCTCCCGGATCAGAAGGCCGATCAGTTCCTCGGGACCCCGGAACGGCCCGCGCCCCGCCAGTTCGATCACGGGGTCGTAGAACGTGCCCCTGCGGTCCCGGGCCTCGGTCACGCCGTCGGTGACCAGCAGCAGCGTGCTGCCCACCGGGAACGGCCAGTTGACCGTCGCCGGCCGGGGCACACCGAGCACGCCCATCCCCAGCGGAAGCCCCGGGTCCGCGGCCTCCAGGGCGCGCAGTTCGCCGTCGTGGCAGAGGTAGGGCGCGGGGTGGCCGCAGTTCAGCAGCCGCAGTCCGTCGCCGCCCGGGTGCACCTCACAGATCAGGGCGGTGATGAACCCCTCCAGCCGGTCCTCCTCGGAGGTCTGCTCGTCCTCGCGCAGCAGCGCGCGCTCCATCCGGTCCGCCAGCGCCGGCAACTCCGGCTCCTGCTCGGCCGCCTCGCGGAAGGCGCCGAGCAGCACCGACACCGCGCTCACCGCGCCCAGCCCCTTGCCGCGTACGTCGGCGATCAGCAGCCGCACGCCGAAGGGGGTCCGCTGCACGGCGTAGGCGTCACCGCCGATCCGGGCCTCGCTCTGGGCAGCCTGGTAGCGCGCCGCGATGGCCAGCGGGCCGATGTGTTCCGGCGGCGCCGGCAGCACCGCGAGCTGGGCGGCCTCCGCCACCGTCCGGACGAGATCCAGCCGGCGCCCGTGCCGGGCGATCACCCGGTTGACCCCCACGCCCATCAGCGCGGCGAACAGGGTGTTGATGAGCTCCAGGTGGCCCACGGCGGTGTCGGCGCTGCCGTCCTTCACCGTCAGCGCGAAGACGCCGCACAGGATGACGATGCCGATGGTGAGGGTGTGCCGCAGCGAGAGCAGGGCACCGGCTGTCACGCCGGCCGCCGTCAGCATCGGATCTCCCCAGTAGTCCTGAGGGGAGAACGCGTTCCACAGGAGACCGCCGGCCACCAGGACGCCCGGGGCGAGCTCGACGTAGCGGGGCCATCGCCTGGCGGCAGGCGGGCGAGGGGCGACCGTCACCGTGCCCGGCCGCGGGCGCTCAGCGATGCCCCGCGCCGGCAGCGCCCGCCCGGCAGCCGGCATCCCGCCCGGGGCGCTGGTCGCCGTGCTCGTCGTAGCGGTGTGTGGGGGCCATCGGGAACTCCTTGTGCGGACGGACGCGCACCCAGCCTTCAGCCACCGCGGCCCCGGGGCCACCCGGACGGCCCGAACGTGTGTCACTCCTTCGCCGACCGCTCCCGACCGCTCCCGACCGGCCGCCGGACATCCGCACGCGTCCGGCCGCGCACCGTGCGGGTCACAGCATGACGTGTTTGACCTGGGTGTAGTCCAACAGGCCCGCCAGGGACAGATCGCTGCCGTAACCGGAGTGCTTGACCCCGCCGTGCGGCATCTCGGACACCGTGGTGCCATGGGTGTTCACCCAGACGATGCCGGTGTGCAGGGCCCGGGTGGCCCGCAGGGCACGGTCGTGGCCGCCGGTCCACACGCTCGCCGCGAGACCGAAGCGCACCCCGTTGGCCAGCTGCAGGGCCTCCGCCTCGTCGGCGAAGCGCTGCACCGTGACGACCGGCCCGAAGATCTCCTCCTGCACGATCTCGTCGCCCTGCCGTACCCCGGCGACCACGGTGGGGGAGTGGAACCAGCCCGGCCGCCCCGTCGCCGCGCCTCCCGTCACCACCTCGGCGTGAGCCGGCAGGCGACTCAGCAGACCTTCCACGGAGGCGAGTTGGGTACGGCTGTTGAGCGGCCCGTAGTCCGCCGGCGGACCGTCGGGCGGCCCGGTCCGGAGGGTCCGCGCACAGGCCGCGAAAGCGGCCACGAAGGCGTCGTGCACGCGCTGGTGCACCAGCAGCCGGGTGGGCGCGGTGCAGTCCTGGCCCGCGTTGTAGTACGCGACGGCGGCGAGCTCGGCCGCGGTGGCCGCCACGTCCACGTCGTCATGGACGATGACCGGGGCGTTCCCGCCCAGTTCCAGGTGTACCCGTTTGAGGTCCGCGGCCGCCGCGGCGGCGATCTCCCGCCCGGCCCGGACACTGCCCGTGACGGCGAGGAGCCGGGGCACCGGGTGAGCCGTCAGGGAGCGTCCGGTGTCGCGGTCGCCGCAGACCACGTTCAGCACACCGGGCGGCAGGTGCTCCGCCGCGATCCGGGCCAGCAGTACGGCGGACGACGGGGTGGTGTCGGCGGGCTTGAGGATGCTGGTGTTGCCCGCCGCGAGGGCGGGCGCGACCTTCCAGGCGGCCATCATCAGCGGATAGTTCCAGGGGGTGATCTGCGCGCAGACCCCGACCGGTTCGCGCCGCAGCAGCGAGGTACGGCCCTCGGTGTATTCGGCGGCGGCCGCTCCCGGCAGGTTGCGCGCCGCCCCCGCGAAGTAGCGGAAGGTGTCGGTGACCGCGGGCAGTTCGTCGTCCCGGAACCGCTCGGGCGGCTTGCCGGTGTCCCCCACCTCGGCGGCCACCAGGGCGTCGGCATGCTCCTCCAGCGCATCGGCGATCCTCAGGAGCGCCCGCTGCCGCTCCGCGGGAGTGGTCAGCGACCAGCGGGCGAAGGCCGCCTCCGCCGCCGTGCACGCGGCGTCGGTGTCGGACGCGCCGGAGCGCGGGGCGCCGCCGTGCACCTCACCGGTGGCGGGGTCGACCAGTTCCATCGTCGCGCCGGAGGCCGCCGGGCGGTCCTTGCCCGCGATGTGGTTGAGGACGGGTGCGGGTGTGCCGGTCTCAGCCATGGCGCAGCACCTCCTGGGCCGCCGCCCGGCCGGTGCGTACCGCACCCTCCATGTAGCCGGCGACCCACTGGTCGGATCCGCAGACGTAGAAGGGCGGTTCATGGGTGCCGTGCAACGGGCCGACCGCCATCACGTCCCCGGGGTTCCACTGCGTGACATAGCCCTGGGTCCAGGGATCGGTGCCCCACAGCCGCAGGTACGACGTGAACGGCTGGAGGGCCTCGTCGCCGAAGAGGCGGGCCACGTCGCGCAGCAGCTCGTGGTCGCGGAGCGCCTCGGGCATGCCCAGGAGCACGCCGTAGCGTTCGGGCGGGATCAGTGCGGAGAGGATGCCCTCGCTCTGCGGCCAGGTGCTGCCGAGCACGCCCTCGCACTCGGAGAGACCGTTGAGGCCCTGGCTGCGCCAGAAGGGCTTGTCGTACGCCGCGGCGAACTTCGCCGCGACGGCCTGGCGCTGACGGTGCAAGGAGGCGAGCCGCGCGTCGGAGACCCCGGTGAGCGCGACCGAGCGCAGCGGGCCGACCGGCAGGGCGCTGACCACGGCGCCGGTCGTCAGCGTCTCCCCGCCCCGCAACCGCACCCGGCAGCCGCCCGGAGCCACCGCCACCTCTTCGGCGGGCGCGTCGAGCCGGATGTGCCGGCCCAGCTCGGCCGCCATGCGCAGCGCCACGGTCGCCGAGCCCTCGGCCACCCGCAGACCCTCCCAGTCCTCGTAGGAATAGGCGTCGTCACCGGGGACGGCGGCGTGTTTGCGCAGCGCGGCGAGCAGCGAGGTGCGTTCGCACGAACCGTCGGCCAGGGCGAGCCGGCCGATCTCCCACAGGCGCACGACGGCCGGGCTCGCTCCTTCGGAGCGCAGCCAGGCACCGACCGACAACCGGTCGAGGGCCTCGGCATGCGGATGGGACCAGGGATCGTGCGGGTCGACGGTCCCGGCCAGTGCGACGAACGCGTCGGTCACCCGCAGGTGGCAGGCGTCGTCACCGGGGCCGAACCAGTGCGGCGGATCGCCGGCCGAAACGCCCTCCGCGGTGGCCCGCACCATCCGGCCGGGCTCGGCCACATAGCTGGGGACCAGGGTCAGTCCGAGTTCCGCGGCCAGCGCGAGATAGGCGTCATGGGCCCGGCCGACCACCTCTCCGCCGAGTTGGACCAGCCGGCCGCCGGGCAGCACGGCCTGCTCGACGCGTCCGCCGACCCGGTCCCGGGCTTCGAGGACGAGGACGTCGGCACCGGCCGCGCTCAGGTCCCGTGCCGCGGCGAGACCGGCGAGGCCGGCGCCGAGCACGATGACGTCGTGGTTCATGGGGGAGCGTTCCTTTGCTGTCGGTGGGGCGGCTGCGGGCGGGCGAACTCAGTCCAGGACCAGACAGTGTTCGGGCCGCCAGCCGATCTCCACGCTCTCGCCGCCGCTCCAACGGTCCTCCATGCGCGAGCGGTCGGTGTTCTGCTCCAGCACGGACACCGTGACGCCGGGGGCGAGTTCGATCAGGTAGGTGGTGGTGGGGCCGGAGTAGACGGTCTCCCGGACCACGCCGCGTACCAGGGCCATGTCCGGTTCGAAGTCGGAGAGCCAGATCTTCTCGGGCCGGATCGACAGACTGACGCCGCTGCCGTCGGCGATCCCGCTCCGGGGCCCGACCGGCAGCGCGGGGCCGCAGTCCAGGACGACCTCGCCGTCGCGGTAGGTGCCCGGTACGAGGTTCGAGGTGCCCATGAACGAGGCGACGAAGCGGCTCGCGGGCCGCTCGTAGACGTCCTCCGGCGTCCCGCACTGCTCCACCCGGCCCTCGTTCATCACCGCCACCCGGTCCGACATGGTCAGCGCCTCGTCCTGGTCGTGGGTGACGAAGACGAAGGTGATACCGACCTCGCGCTGAATCTGCTTGAGCTCGACCTGCATCCGTCGCCGGAGCTTGAGGTCGAGCGCGGCCAGCGGCTCGTCGAGCAACAGCACCTGAGGACGGTTGACCAGGGCGCGCGCCAGCGCCACCCGCTGCCGCTGGCCCCCGGAGAGGGTGTGCGGTCTGCGGTCACCCAGGCCGCCGAGCTGCACCCGCTCCAGCATGGTGGCGACCCGCTCCCGCATCTCGGCCCTGGCCACGCCCTTGCGCTTGAGTCCGAAGGCCACGTTGTCGGCCACCGAAAGGTGGTCGAAGAGGGCGTAACTCTGGAAGACGGTGTTGACGTTGCGCTTGTCCGGCGGCAGCGCGGTCACGTCCGTGCCGCCGAGCAGCACGGAGCCGGCCGTCGGATCGGTGAAACCGCCGATCATCCGCAGCGAGGTGGTCTTGCCGCAGCCGGACGGCCCGAGGAGGGAGAAGAACTCACCGGGCGCGATGTCCAGGGAGAGGTCCTGCACTGCGCAGGAGGCGCCGTAGCTCTTGCTGACGCGGTCGAGCCGGACGGCGGGCCGGGCGTCGGCCGGGGCAGTGCCGGGAGAGGGGGAGGGGGCGGTCGATGAAGTCATGGGTCACTTCCCGGAGAGCAGGTCGAGGCCACCGCGGCGGCCGAACAGCCGCGGTATGGCCAGGGCGAGACCGATGAGGCCGATGGAGCCGGCCAGCATCAGCGTCCCGACGGCGTTGATGGTGGGCTGTACGCCGAACCGGATCGCCGAGTAGATGCGGACGGACAGCGGCTGGGGGTCCACGCCGGTGGTGAAGTAGGCGAGCACGAAGTCGTCGAAGACCAGGGCGAAGACGAGGACCGCCGCGGCCAGGATGCTGGGGAGCAGGGCGGGCAGGGTGACCAGCCGCAGTGCCTGCCAGCGGGTGGCGCCCAGATCCATCGCCGCCTCCTCGACCTCCGGGTTGAGGGCGGCGATCCGCGAACGCAGGATCACCGTCACATAGGAGATGGAGAAGGTGATCTCGGCGAGCATCACCGTGCCGGAGGAGAGGGTGATGCCCATGCCCTTGAAGAGCAGCATCGCGGCGACGCCGGTGACGATCTCCGGGGTGATCAGCGGTACGAGCATGATCAGGCCGGCCAGCGACCCGAGCCGGGTACGGCAGCGCACCAGGCCCAGGGCCAGCGCCACCCCGAGCAGCACCGAACCCGCCATGGCCACCAGGGAGACCCGCAGGCTCATGGCGAGCGAGTCGATCAGGACGTTGTCGTGGAAGAAGGCCGAGTACCAACGGAGGCTGAAGCCCTTGAGGACGGTGAGGGACTTCTGGGCGTTGAAGGAGAAGAGGACGACGACGCCGATGGGCAGGTAGAGGAGGAGGAAGAAGACGGCGGTGACGGCCAGGGCGGTGCGGGGCCTGCGGTCGGTGCCGCGGCGGTGCCGACGGTGCGGCGGGCGGAGCGTCATCGGGTGGCCTCCGCCTCGTCCTTGCGGGTCCGGCGCAGATAGCCCAGCATCCCGATGAAGAGGACGGCCATCATCAACATGGTCAGGGCGGAGCCCAGCGGCCAGTTCTGGCCCTGGAAGAACTTGTCCTGGATCAGGTTGCCGATCATGATCTGGTCCGGGCCTCCCATCAGCTGTGCACTCACGAAGTCCCCCATGGCGGGCAGGAAGACCAGCACCGCGCCCGCGGCGGCGCCCTGCCGGGTGGCCGGGAGGGTGACGAAGAAGAAGGTCCGCAGGGGCCCTCCGTAGAGGTCCCGGCCCGCTTCGATCAGCGACAGGTCCATGCGCTCCAGCGCCGCGTAGAGCGGGATGATCATGAAGACGATGAAGCCGTAGACGAGGCCCGCGATGACGCCGACGCCGCTCTGGAGGATCTTGGTGTGGTCGTCGGCCAGTCCGACCGCGCGCAGCACTTTCAGTACCGGGCCGCCGTCCGAGAGGACCACCGACCAGCCGTACATCCGCACCAGGTAGTTGGCGAAGAACGGTACGACGATCGCGGCGATCAGGAGGTTCTTGAACCGGCCGCCGTGCAGGGCGATGAAGTAGGCGACCGGGTACGCCACGATCAGGCACACCGCGCAGGCGATCAGGGCGAATCCCAGGGAGCGCAGCAGCACGATGCGGTACGCGGGGTCGGCCAGCGCCCGGATGTTGTCGAGGTCGAAACCGAACCGCGGGTTGCCGAGAGGGTCGGTGGTGCCCAGCGCCAGGGTGGCCACCAGGATCAGCGAGGCGATGAGGAAGCCGGTCATCCAAAGGGTGCCCGGGATCATGAGCCAGGTCCACAGCCGGGTGCCGGACGCGGCGCGACCGCGCGGTGCTCGGAGTGCCCTGGAGGGAGAGGGGGTGCGTTGTGCCATGTCAGCCGGCTTTCACGTGGGTCCAGGCGGTGTCGCGGGCCCGCTCGCCCTTCGAGGAGGCGTTGCGGAAGAAGAGCTCGGGCCTGAGGTCGTCGGGGCCGACCAGGCACTGGGGGAACGGCTTCACGATCGCGGCGTAGACGTCCTCGCTGCCGTGGACCGGCATGGGGTAGCCGATGTAGCGGATGTTCCGGCGGACGTTCTCCGGCCGGAGCATGTAGTCGATGAAGAGCATCGCCGTACCGGGGTGACGGGCGTTGGCCGGGATGGCGTAGCAGTCCGAGTTGATCGGCGCGCCCTCCCGGGCGACCTCGAAGCCGAGGACGGACGGGTCCTTGGCCTGCCCGAGCATCGCGGCCATGTCCCCGCTCCACGCCTGGGTCATCGCCGCGTTGCCGTTGAGCAGGTTGTTGTAGCTGTCGCTGGAGAAGCCGCGCAGCCGGGGGCGGAGGTTCTGCAGCGTCCTGGTGATCCGGGCGAGGTCGTGGGCGTCGGAGGTGTCGAGGTCCAGGCCGAGCTTCAGCGCGGCCAGGCCGAGCACCTCGTCGCGGTCGTCGAGCACGAAGACCTTGCCCTTGGCCCGGGGGTTCCACAGGTCGTCCCAGGAGTCGGTCAGATCGTCCCCGATCCGGTCCTTGCGCCAGCCGATGCCCGTCTTGTACATGGTGAACGGGACGGTGTGCGCGGAGCGGCGGTCGTACCAGGGGTCGGCGAAGTAGCGGTAGTGGCCGAACACCGCGTCGGCGTGCGGGAGCCGGGCACGGTCGATACGGCGCAGCCGGCGGCCGGCGGTCAGTCGCTGGGCCCATTTCGCGGTGGGGAAGATGATGTCGTAGCGGTTTCCGGCGTTGAGCTTGGCGGCCATGCCCTCCATCGAGTCGAAGTTCGACTGGATGACCTTGACGCCGTACTCCTTCTCGAAACCGTCGAAGACGGCGGGCGCGACGAAGTCCGCCCAGTTGAAATACACCAGGTCGCCGTCGACCTTGACGTCGATCGGCCGGTCCGGGTCGCCGAAGGCGTTGCGACCCTCCGGCAGAAAGCCGCATCCGGCGAGGCCGAGGCCGAGGGCCGCGGCGGCGCCCGAGCGCACGAACGCGCGCCGGGAGGGGGGTGGGGATTCCTCGGGGGACATCGGTGTCCTCTCCGTAGGGGGTGAGCGCTGGTTCAGGGCGCGGTCACAGCTGCACGGAGGCCCTGACCTCCGTGCGGACCGGTCGGCCGTGACGCGTGGGGCGGCGCGCGTCGAGGGGGACGGCTCGTACGGTGGCCTCGACGACGCGACTCAGCTCATCGCGTCACCGAGGTCGGCGCGTACCCGGTCGGCGAACCAGCCGACCGCGGCCTCGCGGCGGGACAGGGGGCCCGGCTCGAAGCCCGGCGTACCCAGGCCCTTTTGGACCCGGGCCACCAATTCGGCGTCTTCGTCATTGGTGATCCAGCCGATGTGGATGTTGAGCCGGCGGGCGAGCCGGGTGCGTGGACCGGTCCCGCGGCGTGTGTAGAAGGCGCCGGGGACGGCCACCCGGTCGACGGCCGTCGGGATGGCGGTCCAGGCAAGCACATGGTCGGGGTAGAAGTCGATGAGTGTGTTGGGGTAGATCACCGCGTACCGCCAGACCCGCCGGTCGGCCTCGGCCAGCCCCGGCATGGGGGAGGCCAGGCGCTGGTAGAGCCGCTCGGCCCAGTTCGCGGACGGTTTGTCGCGCAGCGGCGAGGCGAACAGCGCGTAGGAGGAGTCGATCTCGCAGGTGTAGCCCTGGTAGTCGAGCAGCCGCATCAGTCCGGGGTGGGCGACCGGTACGTGGTAGCCCTCCAGGTAGTTGTCGACCGCGACCTTCCAGTTGGCCTCCTGCACCTCGGCGCCTGCCAGGTCGTGGATACGGCTGCGGCCCACCGGGACGAGGTCGGCGCCCGCGTAGTGGCCGACGGCCTCGGCCAGCCCGGCGCACTGCTCGGCGAGTGGCACGGCGTCCGGATCGAGATTGGCGAAGACGAAACCGAGGAACGACTCGACCCGGACCGGGAAGAGGCCGAGGGCCGGCTTGTCGAGGCAGGGAATCTGCCGGGCTTCGGGTGCACCGACCAGGCGCCCGTCGAGTTTGTACGTCCAGCCGTGGTACGGGCAGCGGATGGCCCTGCCGTCCGGTTCGGGGGCGGCCACCAGGCGGGTGCCGCGGTGCCGGCACACGTTGAGATGGCCGGCTAGGGAGCCGTCCTCGGTGCGCACGACCAGCACCTCGCGGTCGGCGACGGTGGCGGCGAGCCGGGCGCCGGGACCCGGGAGGTCGGACTCGTGGCACACGAGCTGCCAGGACCTGGCAAAGATGTGCCGCGTCTCGGCGGTGGCGACGGCGGGGTCGGTGTAGTGGCGGGCGGACAGGGCGTGTCCGGGGGAGTCCTGCTGCGGGGGTGCTGTGGTGGCTTCGGGGTGCATCGGGTCACTCCTCTGTGCCGCACGGGCGTAGGGGGCGGAGGCGCCGGGGCGCGTGCTGGGCGGCCCGTGCCGGCGGATACGGATCCCGTGCTGACTAATTAGTCAGTCAGATTGCTGGCGGGTTTCGGGGAAGTCAAGACTTGTGTCCTGACTAATTGATTAGTTAGTTTAGTGGGAGAGCCGCTCCAGTGCCCCCTCGCACGGACACCGGAAGCGAGCGGGCGCCCCGCGCCCCGATCCTCCCGTCGATACCCACAACGGCACCTCACCCCGGCACCGAGCCCCCGCCCCGCACCCGGCGCGCAGGCCCGCACAGTGCCGGCACCCCACCCTCTCCCCGGAGGCACGCATGAGCGGTCGTCGGAGCCTGGTCTGGCTCGGGCTCACCCCCGAGCCGGAACGGGAACTGCCCGCCACCGTCGCCGCCCTGCGCACCGCGGCGGGGCACGCGACGGAAACACCCGCCCAGGCGATGCGGGACGAACGCGGCCGCGTGGAGCGCCTGGTGCTGCACGGCACCCAGCGCGGCTGGCTGCGCTACCTCACCGAGGTGACCCGCCTGGTGACGGCGGTCGCCGACGGATCCCGCCCCGGCGACCGGCACGCCGCGCTCCTGGCGGCCGAGGTCGTGCTCGACCACCACCGCATGCTGATCGGCCTCCCCGGCCCCGGGTACGGGCGGACGGCCGCGGACCGCACAGCGCTGGAGGGCGCGGTGCGCACCCTGCGCGCCGCCGCACCGGACGGAGACCGAGGATGACCGGGACCCACTCCCTGACGCGACCGGGAACCCCCACCGTGCTCGGCGCCGCCCCGGGGACGACCGAGGATGCCGGGACATACACGGCCACCGGCGGCTACGGCACGGCGACCGGGCCGGCCGAACTGCTGGAACTGATCGCCACCGCCGGGCTGCGCGGCCGCGGCGGCGCCGGCTTTCCCACCGCGGTGAAACTGCGTGCCGTCCGCGACGCCGGCACCCGCCCCGTCGTCGTCGCCAACGGTGAGGAGGGCGAGCCCGGCTCGGTCAAGGACCGCTGGCTGCTGCGCGCCCGCCCCCACCTGGTCCTGGACGGGCTGGAGCGCGCCGCACAGATCACCGGCGCGGACCGCGGCTACGTCTACCTCTCCGACGCCGCGGCCGGCGACCGGGTCCGCCGCGCCCTCGCCGAACGGGCACCGGGGCTGGAGGTGGAGGTCGTCGACACCCCGCACGCCTACGTCGCCGGGGAGGAGACCGCCGTGGTCCGGCGGATCAACGGCGGCCCAGCCCTCCCCACCGCCAAGCCGCCTCGACCCCACGAACAGGGCGTCGGCGACGCACCGACCCTCGTCGCCAACGTCGAGACGCTGGCCCGGATCGCGCTCATCGCCGCCCGGCCCGACCAGCGGCACCGAACGGCCCGCACCACACTGGTCACGCTCGCCGGCGGCGGCGCCGATCCGCTGCTCGCCGAGGTCCCCTACGGGCAGACGCTGCGGAGTCTGGCGGCTGCCCAGGGCAGCACCGAGCCGTCCGGCGCCCTGATGGGCGGCCTGTTCGGCGGGCTGATCGGCCCCGGCAGCCTCGGCCTCGCCCTGGACCCCGACACCCTCACGGCCGCGGGCACGGCACTGGGATGCGGGGCGCTCCGCTTCCTCGCCCCCGGCGAGTGCCCCGTCTCCCTCGCCTCCGCCGCCCTCGCCCATCTCGCCGCAGAAAGCGCCCGGCAGTGCGGCGTCTGCGTCGCGGGCACCGGAGCGATCCGCGACACGGTCGGCGCGCTGACCACCGGCACCGCAGCCCCTGACGTCGCCGACCGGCTGCACCGCTGGTCCACCTCGCTGCCCGGCCGCGGTGCCTGCGGCCTGCTCGACGCCGCGGCGGGCACCGCCGGCAGCCTCCTGCGCGCCTTCCCGCACCTCGTCCGCTCCCACCTCGGCAACGCCTGTCCCGCCTGTGCCGCGCCCGCCGCCCGGCTCACCGTCGCCGTACCCCTCGTCGTCGGCCCCGTCGTGCCGCACCAGCGAACCGCTCCCCGCTCCCGCTGAAAGGAAGCGCCCCGTGAAACTCCTCCTCGACTCCACCCGCTGCCAGGGCTACGGCCTGTGCCACGAACCCGCACCGGACCTCATCGACCTCGACGAGTGGGGCTATGCCTCCGTCGTCGCCGAGCCCGCACCGGGCCCTGCCGAGGACGTCGCACGCGACGCCGTCGCCGCCTGCCCCAACTCCGCGCTCCGACTGGCGAGGTGACCATGGGACGTGATCTGTCGGCCCTGTTCGACCCCACGTCGGTCGCGGTGGTCGGAGCCAGCGACGACCCGGCGAAGTACGGGCACGCGGTCGCCGCCCAGGCGCTGCGGGCACCCGGCCGCCGCCCGGTCCATCTCGTCAACCGCCGCGGCGGCACGGTCCTGGGGCACACCACCGCCCCCTCGCTCGCCGCCATCGGTGAACCCGTCGACCTGGTGGTGATCTCCGTACCGGGCCCCGGGTTCGAGGCGGCCGTCGACGACGCACTGGCCTGCGGGGCCCGCGCCCTCGTCGGCATCACCGCCGGCTTCGCCGAGACCGGTCCCGCGGGCCTCGCCCGCCAGCAGGCCATCGCCGCCCGGGTACGCGACGCCGGCGCCGTCCTCGTCGGGCCCAACTGCCTCGGCGTCGCCGACAACACCACGGAGCTGTACCTCGCCTCGGACCGCTTCGCGCCGGGTGACGTCACCCTGCTCAGCCAGAGCGGCAATCTCGCACTCGAGCTCCAACTCCGCTGCGCGCCCCACGGCCTGGGATTCGCGCGCTTCGTCTCCCTGGGCAACCAGGCCGATGTCACCCTCGTCGACCTCGTCGAGGACGCCGCCCGGCACGACGCCACTCGGGCCATCGCCGTGTACGCCGAGGACTTCGGCGACGGTCGCGCCTTCGCCGAGGCCGCCGCCGCTGCCGGCAAGCCCGTGGTCCTGCTCACCGCCGGACGGGGCACCGCCTCCGCCCGCAGCGCGCAGTCCCACACCGGTGCCCTGACCACCTCCGCCGACGTCGTGACCGCCGCCTGCCGCGACGCCGGGGTCGAACTGGTCGGCACGCCGAGGGAGATGGCCGTCGTCCTCGCCGCGCTGAACGGCCGCCGCCGCTCCGCCGGCCGCCGCACCGCGGTCTGCACGGACGGCGGTGGCCACGGAGCCATCGCCGCGGATGCCGCCGAGACCGCGGGGCTGGCCGTCCCCGAACTCACCGAGGAGGCCCAGCGCCAGCTCCGGACGCAGCTGTGGGAACAGTCCGCGGTCGGCAACCCCGTCGATCTGGCCGGCATGGGGGAACAGGACCCGCACTCCTACGGCGACACCGTCACCGCCCTGCTCGCCCTCGACGAGGTCGACTCCGTTCTGCTGACGGGGTACTTCGGCGGCTACTCGGCGGCCACCGGCGGCCTGGGCGGGCCGGCGGGCGAGACCGGCACCGCGGGCGGCGGCAGTGCGCTGGCCGCAGGCGAGCTGGAGACCGCGCGCCGGATGGCGGACCGAGTGACGAGCACGGCCAAACCCCTGGTGGTGCAGTCGATGTTCCCGGACTCGCCCAGCTGCCGGACGCTGGTCGAGGCCGGAATACCGGTCTTCGCCGCCACCGAGGACGCCGCCCGGGCACTGACGGCTCTGACCGTCCCCGCGCCCGGTGGCCCTCGCGGCGTGCGCCCGCTGCCCCCGGCGGCACCGCCGCTGCGCCACGCCGGATACCACGACGTGCGCGCGCTGCTCGGCGCCGCCGGCGTGCCGTTCCCGGAGGCGCGGGAGATCACCGACGAGGCCGGACTGCTCGCCGCCGCCGACGCGTTCCCCGGCCCGTACGTCCTCAAGGCCCTCCACCTCCTGCACAAGTCCGACGCCGGCGGAGTCGCCCTGGGCCTGCCGGACCGCGACGCCCTCCTGGCCGCCTACCGGGACATGCACGCCCGGCTCGGCGCCGGCTCCTACTCGGTCGAGGCGATGGCCGACCTCTCGGACGGCGTCGAGCTGATCGTGGGGGTCAACCGCGATCCCCGGTTCGGCCCGGTCGCCATGGTCGGCCTGGGCGGAGTGCTCACCGAGGCGCTGCACGATGTGGCTTTCGCGCTGGCGCCCCTCCCGGCGGCCCGCGCCGCACAGCTGCTGGCCGGGCTGCGGACCGCCTCGCTCCTGCAGGGCGTCCGCGGACGGCCCGCGGTCGACGTGGCCGCCGCGGCCGCCGTCATCGAACGCATCACCACGCTCGCCGCGGCCCACCCCGAGATCGCCGAGATCGAGGTCAATCCGCTGCTCGTCCGCCCGGACGGCGCCCTCGCCCTCGACGCCCGCGCCGTACTGGCCTGACATCCCGCCCCCCCCGCACCCCCGCCCGCCCGCCGCTCCGGAGGAGACATGGACTTCCGTTACACCCCCCGACAGGCCGATCTGAAGGCCCGCGCCGCCGCCTACACCGAGCTGCTGTACCCGTACGAGGACCAGGCCGAGCAGGCCGGCGGACCGCTGCCGGCCGAGACCGTCCGCGAGCTGACCCGCGCCGCCATCGACGCCGGTGTCTACGCCATCAACATGCCCGAGAAGTGGGGCGGCCCAGGGCTGTCCCTGCTCGACCAGGTCATCGTCGAGGAGGAGTTCGGCAAGGTCACCAACTGCCTGTGGGACATCCCCTGGCGTCCCGCCAACGTGCTGGCGTACGGCACCGAGGCCCAGCGGGAGAAGTATCTGCTCCCCGTCATCCGCGGTGAGCGCTTCGACGCCTTCGCGGTGACCGAGCCCGGCGCCGGCTCGGACCCCGGATCCGGCACCAGCACGGCCACCCGCACCGACGGCGGCTGGCTGCTCAACGGCGAGAAGTGGTTCGTGACCTGCGGCGACATCGCCGACTTCCTGCTGGTGCAGGCGGACGCCGGACCGGAGCGGGCCGCCACCCTCTTCTTCGTCGACAAGCAGGCACCGGGCCTGCGGATGACCCGCGTGCCCCGCTTCATGCACTCCGCCGTGAACGGGCACCCGGAGTTCACCTTCACCGATGTCTTCGTCCCCGACGACGACGTCCTCGGCGGCGTGGGCAACGGCTACGAGCTGACCAAGGAATGGTTCACCGACGAGCGGCTGATGATCGCGGCCCGTACGACGGGCGCCGCGGAACGGGCCCTGCAACTGGCTCGCGACTGGGCGGTGGAGCGCAAGCAGTTCGGTTCGCGGATCGCGGACTTCCAGCTGGTGCAGGGGATGCTCGCGGACTGCGCGGTCGACATCGCGGTGAACCGCGCCTACACGCACCAGGTCGCCTGGGAGGCCGACCAGCCGGGCGTCGACGGCAAGACGCTGCACGCGAAGGCCTCCACGGCCAAGCTCGCGGCCAGCGAGGCGGCGGGGCGGGTCATCGACCGCTGTGTGCAGATCTTCGGCGGGCGGGGCTACGACCGCTCCTACCCCGTCGAGCGGCTCTACCGCGAGCTGCGGGTGGACCGGATCTGGGAGGGCACCTCCGAGATCCAGCGCCTGATCATCGCCAACGAGCTCATCAAACGCGGCACCCGCGCCCTCAACCTCCCCCAGCCCTGAACCGCCGCCCGATGCCGACCCGGCCCACCACCACCTCCGAGGACTGACATGGACTTCCGTCTCACCCCGCGCCAGGCGGACCTCAAGCGCACCGCGCGCCAACTGACCGAGACCCTCACCGCCTACGAAACCGACTGCGAGGAGAACAACGGCCTCACCCCCCAGGACCACGCGGCCATCCGCGACGCCGTCCTCGCCAGCGGTCTGCAGGCCGTCAACATGCCGCAGGAGTGGGGCGGCGCCGGGCTCACCATCCTGGAACAGGCCATCGTCCAGGAGGAGTTGGGGCAGCTCACGGGCGCGCTGTGGGACACCGTCTGGCGTCCCGCCAACGCCCTGCGCTTCTGCACGCCCGAACAGCGCGCACGCTTCCTCGAACCGGTCATCCGCGGCGAGCGCCGGGACTGCTACGCGGTGACCGAACCCGGTGCCGGATCCGACCCGCAGAACCTGGCCACCGTCGCGACGCGCACCGCCGACGGCTGGACCCTCAACGGCGAGAAGTGGTTCGTCACCGTCGGCGACCACGCCGACTTCATGATCGTGCTGGCCGCGGCCGGCCCGGACCGGGAGCCGACGCTCTTCCTCGTCGACAAGGACACACCGGGCATCGAGATGACCCGGGTGCCCCGCTTCATGCACACCTTCGTCTACGAGCACCCCGAGTTCACCTTCACCGACGTCCGGGTCCCCGATGACACCGTCCTCGGAGGCATCGGCAAGGGCTACGACATCACCCGGTCCTGGTTCACCGAGGAGAGGCTGATGATCGCGGCCCGTACGACGGGCGCCGCGGAACGCGCCCTGCGGCTGGCCCGTGACTGGGCGGTGGAGCGCAAGCAGTTCGGTTCGCCGATCGCGGACTTCCAGCTGGTGCAGGGGATGCTCGCGGACTGCGCGGTCGACATCGCGGTGAACCGCGCCTACGCCCACCAGGTCGCCTGGGAAGTGGACGAGGGCTCCGCCGACGGCAAGACGCTGCACGCGAAGGCCGCCATCGCCAAGCTCGCGGCGAGCGAGGCGGCGGGGCGGGTCATCGACCGCTGTGTGCAGATCTTCGGCGGGCGGGGCTACGACCGCTCCTACCCCGTCGAGCGGCTCTACCGCGAGCTGCGGGTGGACCGGATCTGGGAGGGCACCTCCGAGATCCAGCGCCTGATCATCGCCGGTGAACTGGTCAAGCGCGGCACGGGCGTACTGCAACTTCCCACCGCCCCCTGACGGTTCCGGCGTGCCCCGGCCACCGGGGGAGGGGCACGCCGGAACCAACCCCGCGGCACCACCGCCGCACGCTCACCTGCCGGACCGTCAGCGCACCCGCCGGGCGGTCGGCGCACCTGTGGAGGAGGACCGTTGTCCGAGAATCCTGTCGAACGGATCGGCGTCGTGGGCTGCGGCCTGATGGGATCCGGAATCGCCGAGGTGTGCGCCCGCGCGGGCCGCGACGTGCTCGTCGTCGAGACCGGCTCGCGCGCGGCGGATGCCGGACGGGACCGGATCGCCCGCTCGCTCGAACGCGCCGCCACGGCCGGCAAGCTCTCCGCCCGGCAGCGGGACGACGCACTCGCCAGGGTCACCGTGGCCACCGACCACGATGCGCTGGCCGACCGCGATCTGATCGTCGAGGCCGTCGCCGAGGACGAGGCCGCGAAGCTGGCCGTCTTCGCGCGGCTGGACGCGACGGTACGGCGCCCGGACGCGATCCTGGCCACCAACACGTCGTCCCTGCCGGTCATCCGCCTGGCCGGCGCGACCGAGCGCCCCCAGCAGGTCATCGGCCTGCACTTCTTCAACCCCGTTCCGGTGCTGCCGCTCGTCGAGCTGGTGCCCTCCCTGCTGACCGGCGAGGACACCGTCAGCCGGACTCGGTCCTTCGCCGTGGACGTCCTGGGCAAGCAGGTCGTCCACACCGCGGACCGCGCCGGCTTCGTCGTCAACGCACTCCTCGTCCCCTACCTGCTGGACGCGGTGCGGATGGTGGAGTCCGGCGTGGCCACGGCGTCCGACATCGACCGGGGGATGCGCCTGGGCTGCGCCCATCCGCTGGGCCCGCTCGCACTGGCCGATCTGATCGGCCTCGACACGACGCGGGCCATCGCCGAGTCGCTCTACGCGGAGTTCCGCGAGCCGCGCTACGCGCCTCCGCCGCTGCTGGCCCGGATGGTCGACGCCGGACTGCTCGGCCGCAAGTCGGGCCGGGGCTTCCACCACTACCGATGAGTGAGTGTGCGACGACCGGATGACCGGGCCGCGACGACGACCGGCGGAGGCGACGTGCGAGAACGTGCGCGGGGGACGATGCGGGAAGATGGAAGGAGACGGGCCCATGGAGCCCGCCGAACGCCGACACCGACCCGGGGAGCACACACGTGGCCAAGGCTGAACGCACTCTCGAAACGCGGGAACGGATTCTCTCCGCCGCGTGCGAAGTGATCGCCGAGGTCGGCTTCGAGAAGATCCGCATGCGCATGGTCGCGGAACGCGCCGGGGTGTCCACGGCCCTGCTGCACTACCACTTCGAGAACCGCGAGCGGCTCTTCACCGAGGCGATGACCCACTCCTTCGGCCAGACCGGCACGGAACTGGAACGCGACGCCGACACCGTGCCCGCCTCCGTGGTCCTCGCCCGCATCCTGCACAACATGCTTCCCACGGACCCGGAGCTGCAACAGGACTGGCGTCTGTGGCAGGAGCTGTGGGTCAGGGCCCTGCGTGACGCGTCGGCCCAGCACCTCGCCGTCGACCTCTACGACCAACTGCACGCCTGGATCAGCCAGGCGATCCGCCGGGGCATCGACTCGGGCGAGTTCACCGACTGCGATGTCGAGGGGACCAGCACGCTGCTGCTGGCGCTGAGCGACGGCTTCGGCATCCGGCTGATGCTGGGCGACCCGCGGATCGACCTCCCTGCCGCCCAGGCCGCCATCTGGCGCGCCGTCGCGGGCACCCTCGGCGTGCCCGAGACCTTCCCCGACATCTGAGCCCGGGGTCCGGCCGGCGGCCCGGGCGGTTCGGGGCGGTTCGGCGGACCGGCGAGGACCTCCAGGGGTGCGCACCGCCCGCGACGCGGCGTGCGGCAGGATGGCAGCTGGCGCCGGGACGTCCACGGACGTCCCGGCGCATTCGCAGTCCTAGAGACAAGCAGGTGCCAAGATGACGAAACATCACATACCGCGCTCCGCAGGGCCATTTCACCGGACAGCGGGAGCCGGCCGGTGAACCGTGCTGTCACGCTGCACGACCTGATCGTCGCCGGGGCCGCACTGGTCGCCGGCGTGGCCGCCGGCCTGTTGCTGCGAGCGAGCCTGAAGTGGTTGGGGAAGCACGCCCGCAGGACGCGGTGGAGCGGGGACGACGTCATCGTCGATGCGTTGCGGGCCGTGGTGCCCTGGGCGGCGCTGTGCGCCGGCCTGGCGGCGGCGGCCGCGGCCCTGCCACTGGCGGCGACGGTCGGACGTACCGTCAACCGGACGCTGACCGTGCTGCTCATCCTGGTCGTGACCGTCACCGCGGCCCGGGTGATCACCGGTTTGGTGAAGACGCTGGCCCAGTCCCGGTCCGGCGTGGCCGGGTCGGCCACCATCTTCGCCAACATCACGCGGATCGTGGTGCTGGCGATGGGCATGCTCGTCGTGTTGCAGACCCTGGGCATTTCCATAGCCCCGCTCCTCACCGCCCTGGGGGTGGGTGGCCTCGCGGTCGCCCTGGCGTTGCAGGACACTCTCGCCAACCTCTTCGCCGGCGTGCACGTCCTCGCCTCGAAGACGGTCCAGCCCGGTGACTACATCCGGCTCAGCAGCGGCGAGGAGGGCTATGTCGTCGACATCAACTGGCGCAACACCGTGGTGCGTCAGCTCTCCAACAACCTGGTGATCATCCCCAACGCCCAGCTGTCCGGCACCAACATGACCAACTTCACCAGGCCGGAACAGCAGCTGTCGATCCTGGTGCAGGTGGGAGTCGGCTACGACAGCGACCTCGAACACGTCGAGCAGGTCACCACCGAGGTCGTCAAAAGCGTGATGACCGAAGTCAGCGGCGCGCTCCCCGACCACGAACCGGCCGTCCGCTTCCACACCTTCGGGGACTCCAGGATCGGCTTCACGGTGATCCTCGGGGTCGGCGAGTTCAGCGACCAGTACCGGATCAAGCACGAGTTCATCAAGCGCCTGCACCAGCGCTACCGGGCCGAGGGCATCAGGATTCCGGCCCCGAGGCGCACCGTGGCACTGCAGCAGGCCGACGGCCCCGCGATTCCGCACCAGCGCGGGACGTCGGACCCGGTGCTGTAGCGGGAGGCGGCCGCCCGACTCCGCTGACCGCCGCCCCTTCCGTACGGGCCCGATCGAGCCCGTGCGGAGGGGGGTGCGCGGGTCGGTCAGACGGCCGCCGGCACGACGTTGGTGGCGTCCACCGTGGTGCGCAGGGCCCGGGCGAGCCGGACGCCGTCACCGACGACCCAGAAATGGGTGAAGAACAGCCGGGGTTCGTCCCTCAGGCCGTGATTGTGCAGCTCGACGAGGTCGGCTCCGGCACGGCGCAGGGCCACCAGGACGTCCTGGACCTCGTCCGCGATCATGGCGCAGTCGCCGCTGATCGCGGCTCTCCCGCCGCCCAGCGGCTGGAAGTTGAACGAGCTGGTCGACCCCAGGCCCGGCGGGAGCACCAGGTCGCCGTCGGTGATGGTCTCCCGTCGGACGAAGATGCACTTGTAGATCCCGCCGTCGGTGGCACCGTTGACGCCCAGCGCGGCATCGATGCCGGCGGTGTCCAGGTCGACGGGCTGCGGTGGGGGCGACGGCAGCGGGGCAGGGGTGCCGGTGCGGTCGAACGCCGCCCGCAGGCCGCGGGCGAGGACCACCGGGTCGTGGCCGTGCCCGTGGATGTGGATCCACCAGACGTCGGGGCTCTGGGAGAGCAGATGCTTGTGGATCGCGGTCTGTTGGATCCCGTTCTCGTGCAGGGCGTCGGTGAACTGCTGCAGTTCATGCTCGGTGACCACCACATCGCCCATCACCAGCGTGCTGCCGTCGTCGTAGCGGACGAAGGACACGTGCGACCCCAGGGCGAGCGCCGGTTCGACGCGCACCCCACGGGAGACCACCAAGAGGTCCCGGCGGGGGAGGCCCGTGTGGTACATGACCTTCCGCTTCAAGTCGCCTGATCGTCCGAGGGCGTCGGCCACGCCACTCCAGTCCGATAGGGCGGTGGGCACCGGCCTGACCAGGCCGCTGCGCGCCTCGGTCGTCGTCCTGGTGGACAGGGCGTGAGCGGGGGTCGTCGTCCCGGCCAGGATCGGCGCCAGGGCCGCCGTGGCCAGTACGCGTCGCCGGGACGTCTCCACTCGCGGGCAGTTGTCCTGCTGTCGGTTCCGCGCCATCACGTGTGCATCTCCATGACGCGATGGAAGCACGGCGGACCGGTGACACCGGCATCACCGACACCCCATGGGGCCAAGTGGGCCAAGCAGTCATCGCGAAGGGTGAGTCCGCCGGGCGCGAGCGACGGCCGCCGACCGTCGCTCGCGGCCTCGCGCGGGTGCCGCGGTGGCGGGGCTGTGCCGTCGGGCGGAGGGCGAGGGCAGCCGGCGCCGGCGTGCCGTACGTCCTCCGCGTCGTCCTGTGCCGGTGCGGACGCATCGTCCTGTGCCGGTGCGGAATCGAGAAGCACGGCGATGCCGTCCTCCGCGCGCTGGTCGAACACGTCCGGCGCAGCCGCGCGTGTTCGGATCGTCCCTCAGGGCGAAGCCGATGACCCTCTTCGGGCAGGGGTGACGGGGGCGAGCCAGAGCCCGGTGAGCGCGTCGACGAGCCCGGTGGCGTACGCGGGCCAGCTGGGCCGGGCGGTGTGGGCGCCGTCCGCGAGGGCGCGTTCGCGTTCGGCGAGCATCTGCACCAGCAAGTGGCCTGCCATGTCACCGCATTCGAGGCGTACGGGGAGCGGCAGATCGGGCAGGCACCGGTTCAGGCCGTCGAGGTGCGCCGCACGGACGGGCCGAACGTCTCGTCGATCATGACCTCGCGCAGCACCGGATCGGTCATCACCTGGGCGGCGAACCGCCCGTACCAGGTGGGGCTGCCCAGCTCGGCCAGGTGCTCGGTGCCGGGACGGACCAGACAGGCCACCCAGTCGCGCACCTCTCCGGATCGCCGGTGTCCGTGAGCATCTGTTCCCGCAGTACGGTGCCGGACACCTCGACCTCCTCGCGTACGTACCGCGGCATCCCGAACCCGGGATTGGCGTCGAACCGCAGGACTTCCTCCACCGCCGTACGCGCCAGGGACGGGTCGGCCAGGAGCTGTTCCCACCGTCGGCGGTCGGCGAGGAGCAGGGCCGTCATCTTGCCGATCATGTTCGCCGTCGTCTCGTGCCCGGCGATCAGCACGCCTGGCCGGTGGCCACCAGTTCGGTGTCCGTCAGCCGCCCGCCGTCGGCGTGGTCGCGGTGGTCAGGGAGCTGAGCAGGTCCTCGCCCGGCTCGGCGCGCTTCGCTTCCAGATGCGCTGTCAGGTAGGCGTGGAACTCCGACTGCGCGGCGTCGATCTCGCTCTGTCCGTAACGGGTGAGGTTGAGGAGCATGTCGGACCATCGTGCGCGACGTCGCGTGCACTGCAGTTCAGCCCGTGGAGACACCCCCGCGTGATGATCTCGCCACCGAGGACCGGCCAAGCGACTATGGGGCGGGGTGCCAGGGGGCGTCGGTGCGGGTCGGGCGCGCGTGGGTGGCGAGTCGCAGGGCGTGGATGCTTCGGTACCCGTCGTCGGGTACCGGTCCCAGATAGTGATGGCCGGTCATGTGGCACCAGGCGGGCAGGTCGAGGGGTGCGGCCGGATCCGTCGTGATGACGTGCACGAGGGTCCCCGGCGGGGCCGGGTCGATGGCGGCGCGCAGGCGCAGGAGGAGCGCGACGCAGAGCAGTCCGGTGCCGTCGAGGGTGATGTCCGGTTCCGGCGCGGAGGCCGGGGGCATCGGTGACGAGGCGGTCATACGGCTGCCTTCCTGGTCGGTGGCATGGGCGGGAAGCCCATTGCGTTCCTCACTTCTGATCGGACTGATCGGACTGGTCGACCTGGCCTGGGACTTCAGGGGCGGAGGAGCAGCTTGCCCTTCGTCCGACGGCCCAGGAGGTCCTCGTGTGCATCGCGTGCCCGTCCGAGGTCGTACTCCGAACCGACCAGCGGCCGCAGGCGGCCCCGCGCCGTGAGGTCGAGCAGTTCTTCCAGTGCCTTACCGCCCGCCCCGTTGCGGGTGATGAGCGGAACGAGCCAGAACCCGCCGACCGTGATGCTCTCCACCGCGAGGCGGCTCGGCGGGAGCGGGGTGGCAGCCTGGCGGGACGAGGCGCCGTAGGTCACCAGCCTTCCGAGATACCCGAGTGCGTCCAGAGCGGAGTCGAGGACCGGACCCCCGACGGCATCCAGGATGACGTCGACCGGCTGCCCCTGGTTGGCGTCGAGGACTCGTTCCCGGTAGCCCGCCGCCTCGCCGTCGATGGCCACGTCGGCGCCGAGTTCGAGGGCGAAGGCACGCTTCTCCTCGGACGACGCCGTGGCGATGATGCGGCCTGCCCCGAACTCGCGGGCCAGTTGCACGGCGAGGCTGCCCGTCCCGCCCGCAGCGGCGTGGACCACGACGCTCTCCCCGGGCCGCACGCGGGCGACCGACCGCAGCAGATGCCACGCCGTCAGGCCCTGCACGAGCAGAGCCAGTGCCGCACCCGCGCTCACCTCCTGCGGCAGCACGACCAGATCGCGGTCGGCGACGACAGTCCTCGCGGCGTAGCCACCCTGCGGGACGTAACCGAGGACCCTCCGGCCGTCCTCGGTCCGGCCGACGACTTCCATGCCGGGGATGTGCGGCAGTGGCCCCTTCGGCGCATACGGTCCGTCGGTGTGCTCGCCCGCGATCTGCTTGATGTCGCCGAAGTTGACGCCTGCGGCCTCCACGGCGACCAGGGTCTCGCCCGGCCCCGCCACCGGGTCCGGCACCTCGGCCTCCTCCAGAACCTCGGGACCACCGAACCGCTCGAACCGCATGGCACGCATGAACGCCCCTCCCGCGTTGATCACCCTTGCCGCCAACCTATCGGCACTCGTCGGTCACGACGGAGAGAAGGGGCAGGCGTGCGACGAAACGGCCTGGGCGTGGGCGTTCAGGAGGCGTTGGCCGGTGCGTCCGCGTGCCGGTCAGGGCCGCCGATGATCGGCGGGACGTCGGCGGTGGACGCCTTGACGAAGCGCGGGCCGTCCGGTCCGTACACCGCGCGCGGCTCGGGGAAGACGGACAGCAGGGCGAGGTAGAGCACCGCCGCGAGGGCCAGGCCGACCGGCAGGGAGACATCGGCGCCGTTCGCGAGCTCGCCGAGTGGGCCGACGAACTGGCCGGGCAGATTGGTGAAGAGCAGCGCCACGACGGCGGACACCAGCCAGGCGGACATGCCGCGCCAGTTCCAGCCGTGCGTGAACCAGTACCGGCCGCCGCGCTGGCGGCGGTTGAAGACCTGGAGTGCGTCGGCGTCGTACCAGCCACGGCGGGTGGCGTAGCCGAGGACCATGACGATCATCCACGGCGCGCTGCAGGTGATGATCAGCGTGGCGAAGGTGGAGATGGACTGGGCGAGGTTCAGTGCGAAGCGGCCGACGAAGATGAACGCGATCGACAGGGCCCCGATGAAGAACGTCGCCTGGACGCGGCTGAAGCGCGGAAAGACGCTGGAGAAGTCCAGTCCCGTGCCGTAGAGCGACGTGGTGCCGGTGGACAGGCCGCCGATCAGAGCGATCAGGCAGAGCGGCAGGAAGTACCAGCCGGGTGAGACGGCGAGGAGTCCGCCGACGTAGTTGGGGGCGGCCGGGTCGACGTAGCGCGCGGCCCTTGTCGCGATGATCGATGCGGTGGCCAGCCCGAAGACGAACGGCAGAAGTGTGGCCAGCTGGGCGAGGAACGCGGCGCCCACCACCCGGCGACGCGGGGCCCCGGCCGGGATGTAGCGGGACCAGTCGCCGAGGAACGCGCCGAAGGACACCGGGTTGGACAGCACGATCAGCGCGGAGCCGATGAACGACGGCCAGAACAGCGGATCGGCCGTCGAAGCGAAGGAGCCCGCGTAGCCGGGATCGAAATCGCCCGCGAAGGCGACGGCGCCGAGGACGAAGAGGGCCGATGCCGCCACCACGGCGATCTTGTTGACCAGCAGCATGAAGCGGAAGCCGTAGACACAGACCACCAGGACGAGCCCGGCGAAAACCGCGTAGGCGATGCCGTAGGACACGTCCGACTCGGGGACACCGGCGAGTCGGTGGGCGCCGCCCACGAGCGCGTCGCCGGACGACCACACCGAGATCGAGAAGAACGCGACGGCGGTGAGCAGCGAGAGGAAGGAGCCGACGACCCGGCCGTGCACCCCCAAGTGGGCCGAGGAGGAGACGGCGTTGTTCGTGCCGTTCGCCGGGCCGAAGAGGGACATCGGGGCGAGCAGTATCGCGCCCGCGACCAGGCCGAGGACGGTCGCCGCGAGGCCCTGCCGAAAGGACAGCCCGAAGAGGATCGGGAAGGCGCCGAGGACACAGGTGGCGAAGGTGTTGGCACCGCCGAAGGCCAGCCGGAAGAGATCGAGGGGGCGGGCGGAACGGTCCGCGTCCGGGATGCGCTCGACGCCGTAGGTCTCGATTTCGGTGATCGACGTCGTCACGGGCGCCACCTTCTGTTCATGGACGGGGAACGGCCCCACAGTCTGTGGCACGCCGCTGACCAGCGACAACGGGTGACGGTCAGAGAAGCGTGAGGGTGTGGTGTGTGCCCGGTGACAAACCGAGGGCGGCGCCGGCGGACCGTCGCCCGGAGGCCGGGTGGCCGACCCCGCGCCACAGTGCGCGGCCATTCGGGGGTATGCACAACTCCTTTAAGGTTTCAGATCGTTCTTGGAGCGAAAAGAGGTGTGAACGGCGAACGGCAAGGATTGAAGAGGTGATCGCTGGTGGCGGTGAGCTGGGCCAAGAGAATTGTCATTGCCGAGCCCGCGCCGAAGCCGGCCCGGTTTGCCAGGTACCTTGCGCCTCATTGGAAGGGGCTGATGTGCCTGGAGAGTGAAAACGGCGTCGGGGTCATTCCGACGATCGCCTTTTTCATACTGATCGCCTCAGTCGTCTTCGGTGCAGGTGGAGCAGGGTTCGCAGGGCTCATTGAGGCGGTGTGGGGGTGTCACTGCCTGGCGCGTTCGTGGGTGGGTTTCGACATCGGCGTCGGATTCATTCTGAGCATCTCGTACTGGTTCGTGGGCCGATACGGATTGCGGTTCTACGAGGCCGATCCGGCTGCCAATCCACTATGGCGACTGGTATCCGTAGGAAATACTGCTTGGCGTTCGCTCCCCGGCCCGCACCGTGAGTCGCAGGTTCCGCGATTGCGGGCGCTCAATGCCGCCGCCCGAATCCTCCTGACGGATCCCGAGGATGTGCACACCCTGGCAGCGTTGACGGCGCACACGCAGGTACTGCGGCGCCTGTCCACCACCGTTCTCGGAGACATCGGGTCCGGGCCACCGGAGTCGGCCTCTCCTGCCCTGCCCGCCGCACCCGCCCCGTCCGGAACGCCGCCGGGCATCCGCATCAGCACCGCCCCGGCCACCGGGTGCGGCACCCGCTTCCCGTCCGTGCTTCTGCAGCGGACGACTCCCCCCGACAGCCCCGATTGAGGGCCCGGCGCAGCACCGGTTTCCAGGCCCCTGGCACCAGGTCGGGGCGCTCGTGTGCGCAGGCGTCGCCGAGTCCGAGGGCACGGTGCGCGCATCGACAGGTCGTTGACGGTGCGTTCGTCGCCGTCGAACAGGTGAGGGAGCAGGGCGGTCTTGCCCGCTCCGAGGGAGCCCGACCGGACGGTGACGGGCAGTCGGGTGTGCGTCGGGCCGCCTCAGCTCTCGGGTCGCAGCAGCCCACGCTCGTACGCCTTCGCCAGTCGCCGAGGCACCAGGTAGCCGGAGCCGTCGACCGTGATGGGCACGAGCTGGGGGGTGCCGGCCTTCCACTGGGCGCGGCGGTGGCGGGTGTTGCTGCGGGACATCTTCCGCTTGGGGACGGCTATGGCTCTCTCCTACGTGCGTGACGGGGGGACGGGGACGGCCACGTTATATGAAAATGGATTCCATGTTCAAATAGCGTCGGTGTCGGTGAGAGTCACCCCGCAGCAACAGACCCACCCTTCTCCGCCGACGCGGGCATCGGCGTGCGTCCCGGGCGCCGCGTGCGTCCCGGGCGCCCGACGGGCCGGGCGGACGGCCCGACCCGTCGGGCCCGGGAGCGGTCTTCGGGAGGTCTTCAGGCGGATGTGCCGGCCGCGACGGCGAAGTCGATGGTCGAGGAGATGGACCGGATCACCGCTCCGGGGGCGTCGAGCAGTTCACGCTCGCGCTCCGACAGCTGTTGACGTTCCCACCGCCTGGCGGCGTGATAGCGGAGGATGCCGTCGGCTTCCCGTGGATCGATGCTCAGGCGCCGGGCCTCCGTCTCGACGAGGTGCGCGGGCGGGTCTGCCGGCGGTGCGGACTCCCATGCGGTGAGCAGGCGTCGGGCGTAGGGAGCCAGCGCCCTGCCGGCTGACGTGTACGTCTCGACCAGATGCAGCATGGGCGTTCCCGAAAGCCGTTTGCGCCACGAGGGGAGGATCTGCGTCACCTCACGGACGAGCCGCTCCTCGCACACCAAGCGCTGTGTGAGCCAGCGACCGCCGGCACCGCTCAGGGGCGGCATCGCGGCCGGCAGGGGGTCGGCCTCCAGGGAATCATGGCACCAGCGAAACGCCTCGCCGAGGGCGATTTCGTCCTGGGTCGGCACCCAGGTACGCAACGCGAAGCTTCGCTCGATCTCGCTCAGCCTGTCGTTCATCATCCTGTGACTCCTCTACGGAAGAGCGCCGTTCACACGGAAATTGTCAGCCAATGTGGCGGGGATTCGCCGCGATGGGGCGTCGCAGTCCGAACGTTGGAAGGAAATGTCCGATTCGGTGCGGAGTGATGCGCCATAGCCCATCGACAGATTGCGATGTGGTCACGGCCCCGCATTGTTCCCGGTTGCCGGGGCACATGGGGTGAGCCTTGTCCGGACTGCAAGCAGGGGATTGTGATGACGAAGGCGTTGGCGTCGGCAATGGACCACGGAGCGCTCGACGCGCGTTCGGGGCGGGGTCCGGCAGGAGAAGCGGCGAGCGCGCTCCTGCTCACGCTGGCCGGAATGCGGCTGCGGGCCTGGTTCGTGCGGCTGCGCGAGGTCCCGACCCGCCGCTGAGCCGACGGCCTTGGCGCCGCCCACGGACAAGAAGCAGCGCCCTCAGCGCCGCCCCTTCTGCCACAGCGTGGTGATCCGGCCCATCGCGTCGACGGCACGGGCGGCGCGCCGGTCGTCCGTGCGCAGCCGGTTGCTGAACTCGACGTGCAGGAACGGCACATCCTCCGCCGCGGCCCTGGAACCCTGGACGTTGGTGTGCCCCTCCAGCGGGCACGAACGGGCCCACGCGCGGCACACCGCGAAGTCGTGTGCGCGCAGCGCGTCGGCGAGCGCGCGGCCGTCGCCGAGTGCCACCCGACCCCGCCCCGTCGAGGCGATCGCGTCGTAGCGGGGCGCCGACCCGTCGGCGAAGCCGTGCACCTGGAGGCCGGGCAGCCCGCGCCGGGCGAGTTCGGCGCAGACGGCGTCGAAGACGGTGTCGCGGCGATGTGCCACATCGGCCGCGTCACCGTCGCCGGCCTTGCGGTGTGCCCCGGCGATCACCAGTACGCCACCGGACGAGCCGCGCAGTACGCCCACACCGAGCCGCTCCGTCGCGCGGTCCGCGACCGGGTGCGGGATCTGCACGGACCAGCGGGCGGGGCCGTCGAGTCCGACGTACACGCGCCCCCAGCCCCGCGGCCGGGGACCGTCGTCGGTGGCGTCGGAGACTTCCGCGTACCGTCGCCCGGTGGTGCGTTCGGTGATCGTGCGCACCCTGAAGTCGACGTCGGAGAGGGTGCGTTCCGCCTGTCGGCGGTTGCCGTCCAGGAGCAGTGCGACCCCACCGGCGATCTTGGCGCGGTCCTGGCGCGACGGCCGCCGATAGCCGGTGTCCTCGCCGAACCGAGCCGTATAGTCCGTGACTCGGGCGAGCAGGTCCGCGCCGGCCGGGGCGCTGTTCGCGGCGCGGGGCCTGTCGTCGGCGCGGCGCGGACCCGGCGCGCACGACACCAGAGCGGTGAGCGCGGTGCCGACGACCAGCAGCATTGTTGCAATTGTTATCGTTTGTGTCCGATTGGCCGCCATAGTTGTATAAAGATAACCCGGTGACCAGACGCACCTCTCGCGCCGCCCGCCAGGCGCTGCCAGGCATAGCCCTCTTCGCGCTTCTTGTGGGGACGGCCGCCTGTGGACCCTTCGGCTCGGACGACGGCAAGTCGGCCGCCTCGGACGGCCCTTCGTTCACCGTCGCCGCGGCAGGTGACATCCTCGTCCACCCGCAGCTCACCGAGCAGGCGCGCAAGGATGCCAGGGCGACGGGCCACGGGGTGCGGGGCCTGGACTTCGATCCGCTGCTCGCCGGGGTCGAGCCCGTCATCAGCAAGGCCGATCTCGGCATCTGCCACTTCGAGGCGGTGGCGGGCAAGCCGGAGGGCCCCTTCGAGAGCTTCCCGACCTTCCGGGTGCCACCGCAGATCGCCACCGCGGTCAAGCACGTCGGCTACGACACCTGCTCCAGTGCCTCCAACCACACCTTGGACCATGGGGCCGGCGGTGTCACGAACACGCTGAACGTGCTGGACGAGGCCGGCCTGAAGCACACCGGCTCGGCCCGCAGCGCGGCGGAGGCGGCAAAGCCGCTGATCATGGACGTCAAGGGCGTCAAGGTCGCGCAGCTCTCGTACGCCTCCATGTTCAACGGCAACGAGATCCCCAAGGACAAGCCCTGGCTGACCAACCAGGCCGACTTCGAGAACATCGCCGCGGCCGAGAAGCGGGCCCGCAAGGCGGGCGCCGAAGTGGTGATCCTGAGCATCCACTGGGGCCGCGAGAACCAACCCAACCCGAGCCGGTCACAGCTGACCCTGGGCCGCAGGCTGGCCCGCGAAACCGGCATCGACCTGATCATCGGCCACCACGCGCACGTCGTGCAGCCGATGGAGAAGGTCGACGGCACCTGGATCGCGTACGGACTCGGCAACGAGATCGCCCGCCACGAGGTGCCCACCGGTCTGACGGAGGAAGGCATCATCGGGTGGTTCGAGTTCACCCGGCGGGGCGGTGAGTGGGACGTCCGGGCGAAGTACGTGCCGACCTTCCTCCAGATCCCGCCCGACCCGGACGAGTCGGGCGAGGTGCCCGACGGGGCGGTGCGCGACCACCGCCTGGTGGACCTCGCCGCCGCCCTCAGGGACGGCCGGGGCCTCACCGCACAGCAGCGCGCCCGCTATCGCCTCGCCTTCGAGCGGACCGAGGGCACCGTGTTGAACCTCGGCGCGACCAAGGACGGCCTGGAACCGCTGGAACAGCTTCCGCGCTGACCCGAGGGCCGGTGTGTCCGGCAATGAGGGTGTGCGTCGTCACATCCGACACCTCTTACTTTTTTCTCACTGTGCGCAACCTTTTGACCAAGTCATGGGTCAAAACGTTCTGGATCGCACGCCTGTGCGCTTCTTCAGGTTTCCCGGATTGGAGCTCTCCCTTGGCCGCTTCGCGTATGAAGCGGCGGCACAAGGTCCGCCGAAGGGCCGACATGTCCCTGCTGGGTGGCATCCGGCCGCCCATCGCCGTGCTGTCGGTTCTGCTCCTCGCCCTGGCGGGCATCACCGCCCTCACTCTCGGCCGCGTCGGACACGACCGCGTGCCCAAGGCCGTCCTGACCTCCCAGCAGCACTTCGCGGAGGACGGCGCGATCGCGCTGCGCGCCTCCGTCGACGAAGGCGTCACGGACCTCACCCGGACCGCCGCCCTCTTCAGCGCGGGAGCTCCGGTGCCGGCCGACGCGGTCCTCGACAAGATCGGCAACGTCTACCAGAAGTGGACGGGCACCGCCGTGGTCGAGATCAAGTCCGGCAGACTCCTCGCCGCCCGCGGCGAGAACGTCCCGCTGACCGTCGTCGACCGGGCCAGGCTCGGCGACAAGGACGGCCTGGCCCCGCGCATGGTACGGCTGCGGAACGGTGAGACCCGGCTGCTCACCTTCGCCCTGCTGACCTGGGAGGGCAGGCCGCAGCAGCTGCTCATCGCCTCCAGCAGCCTGAAGTTCCCCGGCATCAGCCTCGGCGAGTTCCGCACCATCGCGGTCATCGACCGGGCGGGCACGGTCCTGAGCAGCGACGGCATCCCCGAGCCCGAGCAGGTCAGCACCGATCTGCAGCGCAAGGAGGTCAAGGACTCCCACCGGCAGCTGCGGGCCTTCGCCGAGGCGGCATCGGGCAGGGCCGGGCAACACCCCCTCAAGGCCAAGGTGCCCGGCACCGGCGGCTTCCTCGGCGTCAGCGGCAGCCTCAGCGGCGACCGCTTTCTCGGCGAGCGCTCCGTCGCCGGATACGCCACGCTCGCTTCGCCCCAGCCGGGCGAGTCCACCGTCGCCACCGGTCTCGGCCTGACCGTCGTGGCCATAGTCAAAGTCGCCGAGGACCCGTCGACCGTCAGCAGCCCGGCCTTCGGGCTGCTCGCCGCGGGAGCCCTGCTGCTCATGGGCTGCCTCACCGTCGCCCTGCTGCTCGGCACGGTGCAGCGGCCCCTGCTGAGGCTGTTCCTGGAGAGCCGCCGCCTCACCCGCGGTGACCTCACCCGCCCGGTGACCGTGCCCCGGCGCGGCGAGGCCCGCCGCATCGGCGACGCCCTGGAGCGGCTGCGGGGCCAGCTCACCGGCGAGAGCCCCGCGGCCGAACGTGCCCGCAGGGCCCCGCGGTTCGGTGCCCGCACCCTGGTCGCCGCCGCAGGCGTGCTGCTGCTCCTGTGGTCCGGGCCGCTCCTGCTCCTGCTCAACCGCGCCGGCGACACCGTCGTCGTACCGCAGCAGATGGTCAACGACCAGCGCGAGCGCACCGACACCCTCACCGACCGGGTGCGCCGGGCCCTCAACGAGGGCCACGCCGACCTCGCGTCGGTGGCCTCGCTCATCGGAGACCGGACCGGGCCCGCGCAGATGACCGAGGTGCTGGAACGCACCATGAACGAGCACGAGCGCTACCAGAGCCTGTACGTGCTCGACGCCCGGGGCGAGGTCCTGGCGCGCGCCGGCGAACCGCCGCACGAGGACCGCGGCGAGGACCGCGGCGAGGGCCACGCCACCCGGCCGATGCGCGTCCTGGACGATCAGGGCAAGAAGCCCGTGATCGTCGGCAGGGCCGAGCTGTCCGGCCGCCACGGCGCCGCCGTGGTCGGCGAGTTCCGCATCGACTTCCTCAACGCCCTGCTCAAGCGGCCGGGGCTGGGCGAGGTACGGGTGGTCGACGCCAAGCGCCGCATCATCGGGGGAAACAACGGCTATCTGGCCTTCGGGAAGCTGCCGGGCGACCGCATCGACGAGCTCGTCGACGGCACCAACCAGAAGGTCGGCATGAACCCACGCCCCAGCGGCGTCCTCTTCCGGGAGGGCAGCGACATCCAGATCGCCGCCGCCGCGCCGTTCGTCGGCGGCGGTGCCGCCAAGACGCTCGGCTGGACCGTCGTCAGCTGGCAGCCCGCATCCGGACTCGCCATACCCGAGTACAGCTATCAGAACCGCACGGTCCTCGCGGGCTTGCTCGGCATCACCGCGGCCGCGGCCTGCCTGGGCTGGCTGCACATCGTCGTCGTACGTCCGCTGCGCGAACTGGCCCGCCAGGCCGAGGCGCTGGCCGCCGGCGACCGTAAGACCGTGCTCTACCCGCGCCATCACGACGAGGTCGGGGCCGTGGCCCGCAGCCTCGAACTGATCCGGCAGCAGCTCCAGGACCGGCAGCGCGCCCGCGAGCGCGGGCGTGCCCCGGTCGGTGCCGGAAGGAACTAGGACCACCCGTGCTCTTCCTCTACACCGTGCTCGTGGTGTGCGGAGTCATCCTGCTGATCGCCGGGATCGTCGAACAGCGGCGGCACTTCGTCAACCTCGACCACATACCGACCCGCGTGCTCGTCAACGGCATCCGAGGCAAGTCGTCGATCACCCGCCTGTGCGCGGGCGCCCTGCGCGGCGGCGGCCTGACCACGGTCGCCAAGACCACCGGCACCGCCGCCCGGTTCATCCACCCCGACGCCACCGAGGAGCCGGTCTACCGCAAGTTCGGCATCGCCAATGTCGTCGAGCAGATCGGCATCGTGCGCCGCGCGGCCGCATACGACCCGGACGCGCTCGTCATCGAGTGCATGGCCGTCATGCCGGCCCTCCAGGAGATCAACCAGTCGAAGCTGATCCGCTCCACGATCGGCGTCCTGTGCAACGTCCGTGAGGACCACCTCGCGGAGATGGGCCCGACCCTCGACGACGTGGCACGCTCCCTGTGCCGGTCCATGCCGGAGGGCGGCATCTGTGTCACCGCCGAGCAGGAACGCCTCCACATCCTCCAGGAGGAGGCCGACGCCCGCGACTGCAAGCTGATCTACGCCGATCCGGAGACGGTCAGCGACGAGGAGCTGCGCGGATTCAGCTGGTTCACCTTCAAGGAGAACGTGGCGATCGCGCTGACCGTCGCCGAACTCGTCGGCGTGGACCGCGAGACCGCTCTGAAGGGCATGTACGACGCCCCGCCGGACCCCGGTGTCCTCTCCGTCGAGCGCTACCTCACACCCGACGGCAAGAAGCTGCGCTTCGCCAACGTCTTCGCGGCCAACGACCCCGAGTCGACGCTGATGAACATCAACCAACTGCTCGGCCTCGGCGCCGTCCACCGGCCGCTGAACGTCGTCATCAACTGCCGCCCCGACCGGGTCGAGCGCAACGGCCAGATGGGCGAGATCATCCCCGACCTCGACCCGGACCAGGTGTTCGTGATCGGCCACCCGGCCAAGTCCGCCATCGACGCGATCCCGGCCGCCTACCGCGACCGCGCCGTCGACCTCGGTGGCGACCGCCGCGACCCCGAGGAGTTCATGGCGCAGCTCCTCGACCGGCTCGGCGCCGACTCCTCGCTCGTCGCCGTCGGCAACATCCACGGGCAGGGCGAGGTCCTCCTGGAGCACCTCGCCGAACTCCCCCCGGACGAGAGCGCCGACGGCGAAGCGGACGAACCGGCCCCGCTCGACCGGCACGTCGACACGGTGGCGCTGTACGCGCCGCACATCGACCCGTACGCGCAGTACTCGCCGGCGTACGAGATGCGGTACGCGCCGCAGGTCCCGGAGCTGTGCGGCCCGCGGGACCCGAATCCGCAGGCGACGTACGGGCAGGGCCCGCAGGAGAAGGCCGTCGGCGCTCCCCGGGCCCTGGCCGCCGCACCCCCGCAACAGGACCGCCCGCGCGGCCCGTTCGAGCCCCGTGTCCCGCCCGCCCCGCCCACCGAAGACCCCCAGCAGTGGCACAGCCCAGGAGAGCAGCGTTGATCCCCTCCGTCCTCACGCCCGAGATCGCCGCGGTCGGCATCGCCATCGGGTTGCTGTTCTCGCTGGTCTGCTATCTGACCACCAACCTCTCGCCCGGCGGCATGATCACCCCGGGCTGGCTGGCCCTGACGCTCGTCGAGGACCTGCAGCGCGCTGCCATGGTGGTCGGCGTCACGGTCCTGACCTACGTCGGCACGCTGCTGATGCAGAAGTTCGTGATCCTTTACGGCAAGCGGCTGTTCGCCGCCGTCGTACTGCTCGGCGTCACGCTCCAGGCGACGGTGATGATCGTGCTCGCGCTCGAGTTCCCGCTGATGTACGCCAACCAGACTCTCGGGTTCATCGTGCCGGGGCTGATCGCCTACCAACTGGTGCGCCAGCCCAAGGGCCCCACTCTGCTCGCCACCGGCTCGGTGACGCTCACGGCCTATGTCGTCCTCACCGCCGGCATCCTCCTCGGCGTCATGCCGTCCGTCTGACCCGATCGGAGCCGATCCCATGAGTCCCCGAAAGAAACGCCCCGTGCTGCACACCGTGACGGTGCTCGCGCTGCTCGGCACCAGCGGCTACCTGACCGTGGAACTGCGCAAGGACGAACAGGCCAAGGCGCCCGCCGTGCAGGCCGTCACCGACACCCCCGGCCTGGAGTCGAGTACCGGGCAGAAGGGCGGCAAGCTGAGCTGGGAGCGCCTGAAGAATCCCGAGCGTTCGGTGCTGCGCGGCGAGGGCGGGCAGGTGCTCGCCACCTTCACGGACAGCGCCCGCACCGCCACCCTCAAGGGCCCCAGCCGCACCTTCACCGAACCCGCCAACACCAAGTCCCGCGTGGTGACGGAGGACTGGGTGCGCCTGATGCCCGAACCCTGGCGCAAGGGTGCGGAGAAGGAGAAGTGGTTCAAGGACTGGTTCAAGGAGTTCTACGGCAGCGAGGAGGACGACGTCTTCGCCTACGCCTTCCAGTACGTCGAGGGCGCCCCGGTCAAGAAGGACGACGAGGGCGTCGCGTACGCCGGTGACGCGAACTTCGGCCCGCTGAACCCGAACGGCAGCGAGGGCAACGACCTGCGCGACGAACTCTCGGACTTCTACGACTACCTGGGCACCTCTTACAGCTTCCGCGACGGCGTGGCCCAGCGGCCGGAGACCGCGCGCGCCCGTTCCGTGGACTGCTCGGGTTTCCAGCGTCTGGTGTGGGGCTACCGCGCCCGCTACCCCCTGGCCTCCTCCGACACCTCGAGGGACGGCCTGCCCCGCACCGCCAACGGCATGGCCCGCTCGAAGGCCGGCGCCGACGTCATCCCGCTCAAGGGCGTCGGCGCGGCCGACCGCCCGCAGTCCATCGACGTCCTGCAACCGGGCGACCTGGTCTTCTTCAAGCTCGACCAGCGCACCAAGCAGCGCCTCGACCACGTCGGCATGTACATGGGCCACGACACCGAAGGCCACATGATCTTCGTGTCCAGCCGGGAAGAGGCCAACGGCCCGACCATCGGTGACAAGGGCGGCACGTCGCGCCTCGACGGCAACGGCTACTACGCGAGTACGTTGCGCAGCGCCAAGCGGCTGTGACCCGAGCGGGAACGGCAGAGAACGGCAGAGAACGCCAGGGAACGGCAGGGAACGCCAGGGCACGGCAGGGAACGGCGAGCAACGGGTGAGGGCCGTGCGGGGGGGGGGGGATCCCGGACGGCCCTCACCCATCAGCGGCACGTCGCACCGGACCGGACCGCAGCGGTAGGGGCCGGACGGCCCTGTGAAGAAGCTCCGGGGCCCTTCAGGCTGAAAGTGGCTCCTTGCCGTGGATACGGGGAAGAGAAGGGCGGTGGGGACAAGGAAGGGCGGTGGGGACAAGGGAGGTGATGGAGGCGATGGAGCATCCCCTGGTCGTGGGGGTCGACGGAACGGATGCCGCGCTGCGGGCGGTGGACTGGGCGACGGACGAGGCCGCACGTCGTGGACTGCCGCTGCGCATCGTCCACGCCTCCCGGTGGGAGCGGTACGAGGGCACCGCACCGGCGGACGACCCGGAACGCCCCGGCGAACAGATCCTTGCGGAGGACGCCGTGGGGTGCGCCGCCGAGCGTGTCCGGAGCCGCGCCGCGGATGTCGCGGTCGCGGCCGAGGTGGTCGCCGACGACCCGGTCACCGCGCTTCTCGACGCGGGACACTACGCGTCCATGCTGGTCCTGGGAACGAGCGGCCGCGGCGAGATCGCCGGTCTGCTGCTGGGCTCCGTCGGCCTGGCCATCGCGGCGCGAGCCCGGTGTCCGGTGATCGTGGTGCGCGGCGGAAGTCCCGCAGCGGTCGGTTCCGGTGGCCGCGTCCTCCTCGGGGTCGATGATCCGGCCAGGGCGTCGGAGGCCGTCCGCTTCGCCTTCCGCGAGGCCGAGATCCGCCACGGCACGCTGGAAGCCGTGCGCGCCTGGCGGCGTCCCGCCTCCTACCGGGCGAGCAACCGCCCGCTGCCGGCCGAAGCGGCCAGGCGCAGCCAGGAAGAGCAGGCGGCGGCACTGCTGGACGACGCGCTCGGTGAGGTGGTGGCCGACCACCCGGGCGTCCAGGTGTGCCGCGCCACCGTCGCGGGCCGCCCGCACAAAGTGCTGCTGCGCCGGAGCGGGAGTGCGGATCTGCTCGTCCTCGGCGCAGTGCACCGGCACGGCCACCACCCCGGCCTCCAGGTCGGGCGGGTGGCCCGCACCGCCCTCTGCCACGCCTCCTGCCCGGTGGCGGTCGTGGCCCAGCAGGCGTGAGAGGCGTGCTCGTCACCCGATGCCGGAGGCGTGGTCGGGCACATAGGTCTGCAGGTCCCGGGGCGGCCGCTGGTAGCCGGTGGCGGATGGGCGCGCGGGCAGTTCGAGCGTCGGGGGAGCGACGTCGCGATAGGGCACGGTGGAGAGCAGATGGGCGATCATGTTCAGCCGGGCCCGGCGCTTGACGTCGCTCTCGACGACGAACCACGGTGACTCGGCGACGTCCGTGTGGACGAACATCTCGTCCTTGGCGCGCGAGTACTCCTCCCAGCGCGTCAGCGACTGCAGATCCATGAGGGAGAGCTTCCAGCGCCGCGTCGGGTCCTCGAGCCGGCGCCGGAATCGTTGCTCCTGCACCTCGTCGCTCACCGAGAACCAGTATTTGCGCAGCAGGATCCCGTCCTCGACCAGCATCCGCTCGAAGACCGGGCACTGGCGCAGGAACAGCTGGTGCTCGGCGGGGGTGCAGAAGCCCATCACCCGCTCCACGCCGGCCCGGTTGTACCAGCTGCGGTCGAAGAGCACGATCTCGCCGGCGGCGGGAAGGTGCTCCGTGTACCGCTGGAAGTACCACTGGGTCCGCTCACGCTCGGTGGGCCGGGGCAGCGCCACGATCCGCGCCACCCGTGGGTTGAGGTACTGCGTGACGCGCTTGATCGTGCTGCCCTTGCCGGCCGCGTCCCGTCCCTCGAAAACGACGACCAGCCGGGCGCTTTCGGCACGTACCCATTCCTGGAGCTTCACCAGCTCCGTCTGCAACCGGTACAGCTCCCGCTCGTACAGCGGCCGTGGCAGCTTTCCCCGCCCGTCGCCGTCCCGCTTCTCCGCCATACGACGACGGTACGGAGAACCGCCGGGCCCGGCTCGGACGGGGGAGCCGAACGGGGCACGGCGCCGTCAGCCGTGCGGGACGGCGGCGACCGGGGCCGGACGGCCCCTGACCAGGAACGCACGGGACGGAGCAGGCTGAAGGTGAAGGTGTCGGTCCGGCCGTGAGGCCGGACCGTACCGAGGAGGAGTCGTGGAGCACACCCCGCACACCGTCGGCGATATGAGGACGCGGACCGTGGTCGCGATCGGTCAGGACGCGCCCTTCGCGGGGCTCGTCGAGACCATGCAGCAGCGGAAGGTGACCGCGCTGCCCGTGCTTGCGGGGGAGGGGCGGGCGATCGGATTGGTGCCGGTGGGCACGAGCCGGGGGAGGCGGAGATGAGACACCGACGGGTGGGCAGCATCATGACCGGCGACGTCGTCGCCGCGCGGCGCGAGACACCGGCCGATGAACTGGCACGGTGGCTCACGGAGTTCGACATCAACGGTGTGCCTGTGGTGGATGCCGACGACAAGGTGCTCGGGATCGTGTCCGCCACGGACCTGGCGCGGGTGCGACGAGTGTCCGGCGCCCGGGCGAACCCCGTCGCCGCTCTGGTGATGTCTGCTCCGGCCCATACGATCCGGGCCGACGACTCCGTCGTCCGGGCGGCACGCCTGATGAGTGCGAGCGGCGTCGAGCGGCTGCCCGTGGTGGACGAGGAGGCGCGTCTCGTGGGCATGGTCACCCGCCGTGATGTGCTGCGGATCTTCACCCCGCCGGACGCGGACATCCGCGATCAGGTGGTCGACGAGATCGTGGTGCGGACCCTGGAACTGAGCCCGCGGAGCGTGGACGTGTCCGTACACGACGGTGTGGTGACCCTCGTCGGACAGGTGGCGACCAGCGGGCAGGCGGTCGTCGTCGTGCGCATGGTGCGCCAGGTCGACGGCGTGGTCGCGGTCATCGATCGCCTCGCCCACCGGCACGAGACCGCGTACGAACAGCCCGTGTAGGCGAGCGGGACACCGGTCGCCCGCCCGACCACGGAGCACTGCCGGCCCGACCACGGAGCACTGCTCGCCACCCGTATACCGGTGCCCACCACCACGTCGTACCGGGGATCGGCGGCGCGCTGCCGTCGACCACCCATGCCGCGCTTCACTTCTGCGGGTGCCGCCAGTGGGCGTCCATGTCTGCCCACTCCTTCTCCCACTGCGTGTAGCGCCGACGCCGCAGTACGGCGGCACCGGCCCTTTCCGTGCCCACGAGCACCAGACCCGTGGCGGAAGCGGCCACGGTGCCGACGGCGATGCTCGCGGCCAGGGAGTCCACGGGGGAGACGGGATCCGGCACCAGGGAACCGTGCCGGTTCAGCCAGGCGGTCGTCCGGTCGCCGGCGTGCACCCCGGCCGGCACGGTCGTCTCCCCGGTGCGGACCGTGCCGTCCCGGGCGGTCCACCGGACGGTCGCTCGGGCCCGGCCGATCGTGCCGTCCCCGGAGCCGGTACCGATGGCAGCGGGCGGAGCATGTGCCACCACGGCGGAGACGGCGCGCCACTGCTGGGTCCGCAGCGGCGAGGCGGCGTCCACCGAGGCCGCCGCCACCCCGCCGGCGGTCGGCGCCAGTACGGCGATCAGCAGCCCCGTGACAATGACCATCCAGGACTCCGCCGCGTCGGTGCCACGCCAGAGCGGGCCGTGCTGCCATGGCCGGCGGATGTTCCACACAGACATGTCGGCCCTCCTTCGCCCCCTTCGACCGTCGCAGGTCCCGGCGGCGCAAGTGAGGGGCCGAACGGCCCATCCGGGGCCGGGCGTCCTCGACGAGGCGGCCTCGGGCCCCTTCCGCCCTGGCAGCGGTGAGAAATCGGGGTCACGATGGGGAGCGGGGGAGCCGTACGCAGCCGGAGGGCGCGATGAGCGACGCGGGCACCTTCTCACCGCAGCGGCCGATCCGCGTGTTCCTGCTCGACGACCATGAAGTGGTCCGCCGTGGTGTGCAGGATCTGCTCGAGGCCGAACCCGACATCGAAGTGGTGGGCGAGGCCGGCACGGCCGCCCACGCGCTCACCCGGGGGCCGGCGCTGCGTCCGGATGTCGCGGTGCTGGACGTGCGACTGCCGGACGGGGACGGGGTGTCCGTCTGCCGGGAGCTGCGCTCGCGCATGCCGGGGCTGGCGTGTTTGATGCTCACGTCGTTCGACGACGATGACGCGTTGCTCGACGCGATCATGGCCGGTGCGGCCGGTTATGCGCTGAAGGAGATCAAGGGCATCGATCTCGTTGCCGCGGTGCGCACGATCGCGTCCGGCCGTTCGATGCTCGATCCCGCGACGACGGCGCGGCTGATGACCAGTCTGCGGGGCGAGGAGGCGGAGACCGAACCCGAAGAGGATGCGCTGGCGACGCTGTCCCCCCGGGAGCGGGAGATCCTCGCCCTGATCGGCGAAGGCATGACCAACCGTCAAATCGGTAAGCGGCTCTATCTTTCCGAGAAGACCATCAAGAATCACATCTCCCGCCTGCTGGCCAAACTCGGCGTGGAACGGCGTATCCAGGCGGCGGTCCTCGCCACCCAGGCGTCGTCCCCGACCCCTGGAAGTCATGCCGGGCATCATGCCGGGCCGCACGGGCAGTGACTGCCGGGCCGCACGGGAAGCGACATGTGACGTCCGGCGTCATCCGGGCAGCGGAACGCGCCACACCAGGCGGGCCCCGCCGCCCGGTCGCGGCTCGACGGTCATCGCGCCGCCCGCACCCGCCGCCCGCTCCGCCAGGTTGTCCAGCCCGCTGCGGCGGCCGGTTCGCGAGAGGCCCACCCCGTCGTCGGTGACGGTCAGGGTGAGGTTCCCGTCGTGGACGATCAGTGCGACGTCCGCCGACCTCGCGTGCGCATGCCGCGCGGTGTTGCTCAGGGCCTCCTCCAGAACGGCCACCACGTGATCCGCGATCTCCGGCGGTACGTCCGTGTCGACGAGCCCCTCCATATGGAGGGACGGGGCGAACCCGAGCACACGAGACGCCTGGTCGACCACCGTGACGGCACGGACCCGCAGGCTGTGCCGAGCGCGGGCGGAGTCGTGGGCGCGGAGTCCGAAGATGGTGGTTCTGATGATCTTGATGGTGTCGTCCAGGTCGTCCACCGCCCGCAACAGGCGCTCCGTAGCCTGCGGATGGTCCACGAAGCGGACGGCGCTCTGCAGCGTCATGCCGGTCGCGAAGAGCCGTTGAATGGCAAGGTCGTGCAGGTCACGGGCGATCCGCTCACGGTCTGCGAGGACCGTCAGCTGCTCGGCGGCCTCGCGGCGCTCCGCCAGCTCGATCGCCAGTGCCGCCTGCCCGGCGAAGGTCAGCAGCGGTGCGGTCTCCGGGTCCGTGAACGGGCCGCGGCCGCTGAGCCGGGCCAGCAGCAGCACACCGCGCACCCGGTCGCCGGTGATCATCGGGACGGCGACGGCGGGGCCCAGGCCCTTCCAGCGGGGCGGGCCGACGGTGATCCTCGGGTCGTGCTGGACATCGGTGCTGACCAACAGGGCCCTGGCCGTGAGGGCAGCCCCCATGAACGATCCGCGACGCGGCAGGGCCAGCCCGTGATGCGCCTCGGCGTCCACACCCACGGCGAGTTCCACGCTCAGGCGGTCATCCTCGGCGGGCAGGGCCAGCACGCCCAGATCGGCCGAGAGGATGCGTACGGCGTGGCCGACGATGGTCGACAGGACGCCGGACTCCTCCACTCCGGGCAGCAGATCGGCGACGATCTCCGCGTTGGCCTCCAACCACCGCTGACGGTAACGGGCCTCCTCGTACAGCCGGGCGTGCTCGATCGCCATCCCGGCGGCCACTGCCAGCGCCGACAGTACGGTCTCGTCCTCCGCGTCGAATTCCCCGCCGCCACGTTTCTCGGTGAGATACAGGTTGCCGAACACTTCGTCCCGAACCCTGATCGGGACGCCGAGAAAGGAACGCATGGGCGGGTGATGCGGCGGGAATCCGTAGGCGGCCGGGTGCGCGCCCAGTTCCGCCAGTCGCAGCGGTGCGGGGTGGCGGATCAGCTCACCGAGAATCCCCTGTCCCTCCGGCAGCGGACCGATGGCTCCCCTCTGCTCCTCGGTGATTCCCACCGTGAGGAACCGGCTGAGCCGGGTGCCGTCACCGATCACGCCGATCGCGCCGTACTCCGCATCGACAAGCGTCGCGGCGGCTTCGACGATGCGGCGCAGCACCTGCGGCAGCTCCAGCCCCTTTCCCACGGACAGCACGGCCTCGAGCAGTGGATGGAGGGGGTGGCCGGCGGCCCGCTCCAGCGTGCGCAGGCGTTCCAGCAGATCGTCGGGGAGGGCCTCCGGGCGGAACGCACTCCCCGTCCGGCCCGGTTCCTCGGTTCTCACGGCGCCCTCCGTTGTGGCCGGCACCCTGGGCACGGCCACACGTTCCACGGTAAGCGCCGTGCGCACACAGGCACGTCGGGGCGAGGAAGGGCCACCCGGAGCGGCCGGCGGAACGGCCCGGCGGGGATCTTTCCGGTTGCGTATACAGGGCCGTTCGGCCCCCGCTCGGCGCCCATCGGCTCATTGGCCGACGGTCGGGCCGTCCGGGAAGCTCGATAACGCGGGAAACGGTGTTCCTGCGGAGCGTGCGCGTGGGTCGGAGCCGCGCGCACGCTCGCCGCATCGGAACGAATACGGCGAACTTCTCCCTCGTGGCGCCTCTCGCGTCGCTCGCGTGCCGCTCTCGTGCCCCCTCGGGCCGTCGAAAGGACGGTTCGCCGCGAAAGAAGGACAGCCATGGCACCGGAAATCATCACGGTGGGAATTGACGGTTCCCCCGAGAGCCTGGTGGCCGCGCAGTGGGCCGCCGACGAGGCGGACCGCCGGCAGTGGGTGCTGCGACTTCTCCACGCGTGGATCCTGCTCGCCGCGCAGGGGCCTGACACGCCCCCCGACCGTGACCGGAACGCCGTCGCCCGGCAGATCGTGCGCCAGGCGCTCGACGCGGTGCACCAGCGCCATCCGCAGTTGCAGGCGATCGAGGACCTGGTGGGTTCCGAAGCCGAACCGGCACTGCTGCGCGCGGCCGGGGAATCGCAGATGCTCGTGCTCGGGTCGAGAGCCGTGGGTGCCTGGGAAAGCTATGTACTCGGCGACGTCAGCCTGGATGTGGTGGGCCGGGCAGAGGGACCGGTCGTGCTCGTACGCGCGCCGAGGACCGCGCCGCCGAGGGATCCGGTCGGCGCCGAGGCGCCCCCGGTCGCCCGGGAGCCACGCATCGTCCTCGGGATGAGCCTGCGGGCTCCCTGCGAGCGCCTCCTGGCCTTCGCCTTCGATGCCGCAGCGGGCCGGGGGATCCCGCTGGCAGCCGTACACGGCCGTCCGCTCCCCCTCCACGCCTACGCGCCGTGGGGTGTCGACCCCGATGTCGCAGCCGACGTGGTCAAGGAGGCCGACGCCGAACTGCGTGCCGCCCTTCGGCCGTGGCGTGAGCGTTTCCCCGATGTGGCGGTGCAGATGACGGTGCTCCCCGAGAACCCGGCACGGGCCCTCGTGCAGACGGCTCCGGGTGCCGAACTCCTGGTGGTCGGGCGCAGGCCGCACAGTCGTGCGCCGGCGCCGCGCGTCGGTGCCGTCGCACACGCCGCCATCCACCACGTGACCTGCCCCGTGGCGGTGGTACCCCATGACTGAGGCGTGACCGAACTCCGAACTTGTTCGTAACGAACATGTTCGTTATCGTCCCGGACATGGCTTCGAAGACTCCCGCCCCGCGCAGTCGCCGTGAGCGGCCCGCCAAGCCCGCGCTCACCCACGAGGGGATCGTCGCCACCGCGGTGCGGCTGATGCGGGCCGAGGGCCTGCGGCGCGTCACCATGCGCCGCCTCGCCCAGGAGCTCGACACCGGCCCCGCCTCGCTGTACGTGTACGTGGCGAACACGGCCGAACTGCATGCGGCGATCCTCGACGAACTGCTCGGCGCCGTCGATCTCGGCCCCGCCACGGCCGAGGGGGAGTGGCGCGGCCGGCTGGCGGCCGTCCTGGCCTCTTACACCGGCGTCCTGTTCGCGCACCCCACCCTCGCCCCGTCCGCCTTGGTGGCCCGTCCGTCGGGGCCGAACTACCTGGACCTGGTCGAAGCGATCCTCGCCCTGCTGCATGAGGGCGGCGTCCCTGGCGCACAGGCCGCCTGGGGCGTGGACGTGCTGCTGCAGGTGGCCACCGCGACCGCCGCCGAGCACTCCACCCGCGACCGCTCGAGCGACGCCGAGGACGAACACCATGCGCTCGTCGACGCGTTGGGGCACGCCTCCGCCGAAAACCACCCAAGGATCGCCGGCCTCGGCGCCGATCTCCTGTCCGGCACCCCGGAGCAGCGTCTGGACTGGATCTTCCGCGTCGTCATCAACGGCGTGCTCGGCACGCCCCGCACGGCGGACCGAACCCACCCGTGAACGAGGGGACCACCATGAGCACCACCCACCACCCGATAGCCGTCATCGGCGCCGGTCTCGGCGGCCTGACCCTCGCCCGCATCCTGGCCGTGCACGGCATCGAAGCGGCGGTGTTCGACCTCGATGCGGACCGGTACGCCCGCGTCCAGGGCGGGATGCTCGACATCCATGAGGAGTCCGGTCAGGCGGCGCTGCGCGCCGCTCAACTCCACGCGGAATTCCGCAAGTTCGTCCTTCCCGGCGGAGAGGCGATGCGTATCCTCGACAAGTACGCCACCCTCCACACGGAGGAGAGCGACGAGGAGTCCACTCACACCCGACCCGAGATCGACCGCGGGCGGCTGCGCGACCTCCTGCTGGACTCCCTCCCCGCCGGCACGGTGCGCTGGGGAGCGAAGGTCACCGGCGCCCGCACACTGGACGACCGGCGCCACGAGGTCACTCTCGCCGACGGCACCGTGTTCACCGCCGACCTGCTCGTCGGCGCGGACGGGGCCTGGTCCAAGGTCCGCCCCCTCGTCTCCGCCGCCGTACCCGCCTACACCGGGGTGTCCGTCGTCGAAAGCGACCTGCTCGACGCCCTCACCCGCCACCCCGAAGCCGCGGCCGTGGTCGGTGGCGGCATGCTCTTCGCGCTCTCGGACGCCAAGGGCTTCCTCGCCCACCGCGAATCCGACGGCAGTCTCCGCATCTACACCGCCGTCAAGACCCCGCGGGCGTGGCTGGAGAGCATCGACTTCACCCGCACCGACCTCGCGAAGGAGCGCGTGCTGGAGCAGTTCACCGACTGGCACCCCAGCCTGACGGCCCTCCTCGCCGACGCCGACGGCCCGCTCGTACCGCGTCCGATCTTCGCGCTGCCCGTCGGGCACCGCTGGGACCGCGTTCCCGGGGTCACGCTTCTCGGTGACGCCGCGCACGTGATGTCGCCGTTTGCCGGCGAGGGCGCCAACAGCGCGATGCAGGACGCCGCCGAGCTCGCGCAGGCACTCATCGCCCACCCCGAAGACACCGAGACCGCGCTCGCCCGCTACGAGGCGGCCGCGTTCCCCCGCTCCCGCGCCGCCGCAGCCGACTCGGCCGCCGGCCTGGCCACGTGCTTCGCCGATGACGCGCCCGAGGGACTGATCGCCCAGTTCGCCTCCCACCACGAGGAGGACCGCATCTCCACCCGGTGAGGAGAAGCCACGAAGCCACGAAGCCACGAAGCCACGAAGCCACGAAGCCACGAAGCCACGGAGCCACACCGAGCGGCGCCCTCGCAGCGCGGCCCAAGGCGGCAGCGGTCGTCACACACATCGCCCCCCCGCGGCCCGTCCGTTCACCCGCCGACGGGGGCGTCACATGCGGGAGTGGTGCTCGATGTCCTCCCGGAACGCGGTGATCGCCTGGTCGGTGAGGGCGGGGCGGGTGTCGGCGATGGCGGCCAGGTAGTCCTCGGTGCTGGCGGGCGTGCCGTGCCGGTCGGCGACCTCGCGTTCGAACGCGGCGTGGGCGCCCTTGCGGGCGGCGAACTCGATGTCGGCGGGCGTGAACATCTCGCTGGCCGCCACCAGCCGGTGCAGCTCGACGCTGTCGGCGGCGGGGCCGAGGTAGCGCTGCCAGATCGCCGCCCGGGCCGCCGGGTCGGGCGGGCCGACCGGAATGACGTAGTCGAACCGGCCGGGGCGCAGGAAGGCCGGGTCGAGGGAGCGTACGGAGTTGGTCGCGCAGATCAGCAGGCGGTCGTCGTGGTCGCGGAAGCCCGGTATCAGCTTGAGCAGTTCGTTGGTGACGCCGTGGCCGGGGTCGACGGCCAGGCCGGACCGGATGCCGGCGATCTCCTCGACTTCGTCGATGAACAGCAGGACGGTGTCGAGCTCCGCCAGGTCGGCGAAGGTGTCCCGCAGCGAGGCGGCCAGGCCGCCGTCTCCGGTCGCCGCGAGCCGGGACGGGAAGAGCTCCACGAAGGGCCACTCGAGTCGGGAGGAGACGGCTTTGGCGAAGCTCGTCTTGCCGGTGCCCGGCGGGCCGAAGAGGATGACGGCCTTGGGCGGCGTGACCCCGTGCTTCTCGGCCAGCACGGGCTCGGCCAGCGGCAGCACCACCCGCCGCTCGATGGTCGCCTTCTCCCGCTCCATGCCGGAGAGGGCGGACCACAGCCCCGGAGGCAGTACCCGCCCGCCGAGTTCCGCCAGCAGACCCGCGTCGGCCGCGCCGAGGTGGTCGGCCTTCTCGTAGAAGACCAGTCCGTTCCGAGCCCGGTAACCGGAGTTCTCCAGGGCCGAGGTGCCCGTGGCCCCGGGGGCGAGCAGTGCGCTGATCCGCGATACGCCCCGTACCCGCAGCCGCCGTTCCAGTTCTGCGATCAGGGCGCTGCCGATGCCGCGGTTGCGCCACATACCGGCCAGCGCCACCAGGGTGATCCAGGCCCGTTCGCCCTGGACCTGGGCGACCGCCATGCCCACCAGCTCCTCGCCGACCACCGCCACCACGGCGGGCCCGCCGGACCGGGCCACGGCCACGACCTCGGAGATGGGAAACACCGGGGGCGACGCGTCCTGCTGCCGGTCCTGATCCCAGATCCGGATCGCCCGGTCCAGATCGTCGTCGTGGTAGTCCCGCAGTCGCCACGCGGCCATCGTCACCACCTTGCCGGCGGGCGGCCGACGCCGTACCGGAAGTCGGCCGCGCCCTCTCCCGGGCGGTCCCGGGCCCCATGGTCCGCATCGCCCGCGCCCGGGAGAACCGGCGAACAGAGGTCCTGAAAACCAGGCTACCGCCGCGGCCCGAGTACCTCATCCGCGCCATTCCATGGCGTGGGGCGGTGCACACGGGGCGCCGTCCGGCTGGGCGTCGCCGCCTCGAAGGGCCTGATCAACGGCGACCCCGGCGGGTGCGGTCGGCCACGCCGACGGCCCGCAGCCCGGTCCACAGGGCGGAGCCTGGGGCGGGGCCGCGGGCCGTCGGGGCGGGCCGGGCGGACCTAGCGCGAGCTGGAGGCCGCTCGCTCCGGCACGGACGTCTGCGGCGGGCTGTTCCTCGGGTGCTTGGGGTTGAGGAACCACTTGCGGGCGGAGACGAGCCACCAGGTGCCGGCGAAGACCAGCACCACACCCACCGTGATGGGCGCGTAGTTGAACGTCTCGATGGTCACCGGATTCAGCTGGGGCAGCATGAACAGCACGGTGATGACCACCACCCAGCCGACCGCGATCAGGCCCACGGGCCTGGACCAGCGCCCCAGGTGCCAGGGACCGCGCCGGAAGTTCTCTCCCTGGCGCAGCCGCAGCAGGGTGGGCACGACGTAGGCGATGTAGAGGCCGATCGTCGCGATGGAGGTGACGGCGGCGTACGCGGTCGTGTTGAACAGATAAGGCAGGCCGAGGACGAACGCACCGCCCGCGGCGAGCCACACCGCGTTGGTCGGGGTGCGGGTCCCCGGGTGGAGCTTGTGCCAGACGGAGGAGAACGGCAGTGCCCCGTCGCGGGAGAAGGCGTAGATCATGCGGGAGTTCGCGGTCACGGAGGCCATACCGCAGAACAGCTGGGCGCCGATGATGACGAGCAGCATCAGCTTGCCGGTGCTCGCGCCGAGGGCGTCCAGGAAGATCTGCGCCGGCGGCACACCGGTGCTCGACTCCAGGGCGCCGGTGTAGGACTGGATGGCGAAGGTCAGGCCGAAGAGCAGCACGAACCCGGCCGCCCAGGACACGACGATCGAGCGGACGATGCCCTTCGGCCCCTCGACCGAGGCGTTCTTCGTCTCCTCCGTCATATGGGCGGAGGCGTCATAGCCGGTGAAGGTGTACTGGGCCATCAGAAGACCGATGAGAGCGACGTAGACCGCGGAGCCCCAGCCGGTGTTGTTGACGAACTCGGTGAAGACGAAGCCGGGGGACTGGTGCTTGTCGGGGATCACCAGGAGGGCGCCGACGATCACGACGACGCCGATCAGATGCCACCACACCGAGACGGTGTTGAAGAAGCCGACGACGCGCACGCGGAAGGTGTTCACCACTGCGTGCAGCACGAGGATCACACCGAAGAGCGTGATCGTGTGGACGGGGGTGGCGGCGTAGCTGAACTGAAGGTTCAGGTAGGCGTTGAGGAACGACGCGGCACCGAAGTCGATTCCCGCGGTGACCGCCACTTGGCCGAGCGTGTTGAACCAGCCGGTGAACCAGGCCCAGGCGGGAGCAGACTTCTTCGGGGCGAGCTTGTGCGCCCAGAAGTAGAGCCCCGCGGAGGTCGGGTACGAGGAGCAGACCTCCGCCATGGCCAGGCCGACGAAGAGGGTCATCAGGCCGACGAGAACCCAGCCCCACATGATCAGGGCCGGCCCGCCGGTGTTCATGCCGAACCCGTACATCGTCAGGCAGCCGGACAGGATGCTGATGATGGTGAACGAGACGGCGAAGTTCTGCCGCCCGGACATGGAGCGGTCCAACGTCTGGGTGATGCCGAGTTCGGCGAGGCGTTCCTCCTCCGTCTGCGTAACGCTGGGTATGTCCAATGGCATGGCTGGACCCTCTCCTGTTGGTGGCGCGGCGAATTGCGGAACGGCATCGGCCCGCGGGCCTCGGCGCGGCGCTATGGCGCGGACGCCTTGACCGCCCAGTTCCGATGACGAGTGAAGAGCTGCTGGGCGTCTCCGCAGTAGCTCCACGGCACATCCGTGGCGTACGGGCCGATGGCGTCGAACACCTCGGCCGCCGCCCGGTGCTGATTCGCGAAGGACATCGCGTGGGCCAGGTAGTTGGCGTCCTCGTGGAAGGCGGCGTGCGGGCGGGACGGGGCCCGGTACGTCCACCAGTTCTCCCACGCCTGATGGGTCGACGGGTTGTCCGTCCAGGGGTGGACCGTCAGGCCGTACCGGTGCCCTTCCTTCTGCATCCGCAGGCGGTGCGACTCGGCGAGCGCGACCAGCGGCAGGGTGTGCAACGGCATCCCGCGGGGGACGTGGGCGCACCGGTCCTGCGCCCAGTGGAACATCTCCCCGGCCACGCCGTGCCAGTCGGGGAACATGTAGGTGAGGAGCTCGTGGTGCGCCTCTCTGTTCCACGGGTCGCGCTCCTCGACCTCCTGCCACACGCTCTGCACCGTGTCCCGCCACTGCCGGTCGCGGTCGGGGGAGTGGAAGCGCAGCAGGGCGAGCATGACGACGTACGGCGTCGGATCGGCGGGCAGGGCGTCACCGGCGGCATGGCACAGCTCCCACGCCGCTTCCATCTCCGTCCCGCTGCCCTGGCCCCGTGGTCCGGCCATCGAACGCAGGGCCTGGACGGTGGCGAGGAGGGCCAGGGCGTGCGGAGAGCGGGGTTCGGCCTGTGCCCAGGTGTCGGCGAAGGTGAGCCGCGCCCCGGCACGGGCGAGCACCTGCAGGCGGAAAATACGGCGGTCCCAGTCGGCGCCGGTCGCGACCAGCAGTTCGCGTGCGCCTTCCCATCTGCCCATCGCGGCGTCCTCCACCACTGTGCGCAATGGGGAGTCGTCCCGGGCCGGATTCCGGTCGAGCACCGGTCGGCGTCTCACGGCCTTCCCGCCGAGGTCTTCGCGGGCGAGCGGAGCAGTGGTGCACGATAAGCGCGAGCGGCATCAGCAGGCACTTTTCCGGCCTCCAGATGAGGGTCCACCGTGGCGGGACCCGGAGGCGGTGCCCGCGAGCCTCGGATCCGGCCCGTGCCGCGGTGCGTTCTCGTGCGGAGGCGAAAGCCCGATCCTGCCTTGAGGGGCGATCACCGGAATCTCCTGTATGTCGAGATGCGTGTCCTGTGCAACGTGTCTGTCAACTTCGCTCATGAAGTGCCGACTTGCGGAAGCAGAAGCAGACTATTCACTGAGGTGCGATCGCGCACATTCCTTTGGTGATAAATCTCGCCCGTTTTCGTTTCACGGGGATACGTGAGATCCGTTAATTCTCCCTAAAAGGGGCGATAGTGGAGGGAGTTGCTCGAATGCTCATCGGGCGGTCCCGGCGAATCCCGGAGAGTGCCCACAGTCGGCTGCGATGTTCCGCAACGCCGACTCGAACGGGCGTGTCCGACGAACTCCCGCAGTGCGGCGGGGCCCATGGATTCGCCCACGGCCGGGGCGTCATGGCGCACCGGGCGGGGTCCCTCGCCCGTCCTCCCTGCCCTACGGGCGGACGACGGGACGTTGCGGACGCCGCCTAGGCGCGCGGGAGCAGGGTGCCGGCCCGTTTGAGGGTGCGGATGACCGGTGCGGTCTCGATCGTGCGGATCGCGTCCAGGGACGCGATCCGTTCCGTGAGGTATCGGGAAAGGCCTTGCGTGTCACGGCAGTTGATGGCGGCGAGCAGGTTGGTCGGACCGGTGGTCAGCGCGACCAGCGAGACTTCCGGGTGATCGGCCATCGCGGCTGCCACGGCGGTGAGCTCCGAGGGTCGGACGGACATCCAGAGCCGGGCTTCGGCACGAAAGCCCAGGGCGGCGGAGGGGATGTCGACCAGGAAGACCAGGACTCCGGCTCTGCGCAGGGTGGCGATGCGGCGACGGACGGTCGCGTCCGACGAGCCGGTGGCAGCGGCGAGTTCGGTGTAGCCGGCCCGGCCGTCCCGGCCGAGGGCCCCGAGGAGGGCTCGGTCCCCTTGCCTCAGATCCATCGGTCCCTCCGAGGCCATGTCGACGGCGGGAGGCGGGGCGAGGAGTGCGACCTGTTCCGGGGTGAGCCCAGCAGGTCCCGCCCAGTCGTTGGGCAGGGCGTAGTGGTTGAGCAGGAGATGCGCCGAGACCGAAGTGACGCGAGCGGTGCGGGGCAGCTGGTGCAGGAGCAGTGCGTCGCTCTCGTCGCCGGAGCGGGTCTGCGTACTGAAGGAGATCTCCGTACCGCCGGACAGCAGATGCACGAAGGAGATGTCGTTGCGCTTGGCCAGCGCCGTGGCAATGGCTCCGGCCGCGTCGGGGGTGCAGCGCAGCCGGACCGTCCAGGCGCTGTAGCCGAGCCGGGCGCCGTTCAGGGTGCCGACCACACGCAGGATGCCGGCGGTACGCAGCCGCCGGTAGCGGCGGGCCACGGTGTTCTCGGAGAGGCCGAGGGCCTCGCCGATGGCGCGGAAAGCGGCCCGGCCGTCGATCTGCAGGGCGTGCACCAGCCCTCGATCGACCTCGTCGAGAATGACGGCATCTGCCTGCATCGGGCCAACCATGCCAGTAACCGGCACTGGCTGAGCGACGGCTGGTGGCTCCTGCGCAAAGAGTGGGGCGGACCCTTGCAGGGCAAGGCGCCTCGGCCCGACTCGGGAGTTCCTTCGCGGTGGTTGACTCCCCGGAGGCCCTCTGCCTACCTTCGCATCACCTATCGGTATACGAATCTTCAATTCCGCATGGCGAATGAGTGAGGGTGGAGCATGCAGGGCGTCGAGGCGCTGGGTCCGGTATCCGAGGCCACCGAGCGGCTCGTGGCCACCCTCGGCACCCTCACCGACGACCAGGTCGGCGGGTCGACGCTCGTGCCTCCGTGGACCCGCGGCCATGTGATCACCCATGTCGCGCGGGCGACCGACAGCCTCTGTCGGCTGCTGACCTGGGCACGCACCGGTGTGGAGACCCCGCAGTACGCGAGCATGGACGCGCGGGCGGCCGAGATCGAGGCGGGCGCGGCACGGCCGGTCGCCGCCCTGATCGCCGACGTCACCGACACCGCCGCACGTTTCGAGGAGGCGGTGCGCTCCCTGCCCGAAGCGGCATGGCGCGTGGAGGTGCGGATGCGTACCGGAGAACTGCGCACCCCCGCGACCCTGGTCCCCACCAGGCTGCGCGAACTCGAGGTGCACCACGCCGACCTGGCGGCCGGGTACACCTTCGCCGACGTGCCCCCCGCCGCGGCACGCTGGATCATCGACGACATCGTCGAGGCACTGCACCGGCGCGACGGCATCCCTGCCGTACGGATCGAGGCCACCGACACCGCCCTCTCCCATGAACTCGGCTCCGGCGGCCCGCTCGTCACGGGACCCCAGGCCGACCTGCTGGCCTGGCTCACAGGGCGCTCGCCCGGTACGGGCCTGACGGCCCCGGAAGCCGGCGAAGTGCCGTCGGCGCCGTACTGGATCTGACCGGCCGGCCCCCGGGCCGCCCCCGGGCCTCCATCCCCCCGCCCACGCCGCCCCGGGAGGGGGATTTTGGTGATCGGCGGCGCTTCGGAGCACGCCGCTGGCGGACCGTATTGGAAATGGTTACCATTGCCAACAACATCCCCGATGAAAGGTGCCCGGCGCCATGTCCGCCCACTGTCAACTGACCGGCGCCAAGCCGGGCTTCGGTAAGTCCATCTCCCACTCGCACCGCCGGACGCCTCGCCGGTTCGATCCGAACATCCAGCGCAAGCGCTACTGGCTGGCGGGCGAGGGTCGGCATGTCCGGCTCACGCTCAGCACCAAGGCGATCAAGACGGTCGATGCCATCGGTGTCGAGGTGGCGGTGGCGCGCATCCGCGCACGAGGAGGAAAGGTCTGATGGCGAAGCAGAGCAAGATCGCAAAGAACGAGCGGCGAAAGGCGATCGTCGAGCGATACGCCGCCCGGCGCGCCGAACTCAAGGAGGTCATCCGGCGGCCTTCGTCCACCGAGGCCGAACGGGTCGCCGCCCAGGCCGAACTGAGGCGCCAGCCACGCGACGCGAGTGCTACCCGGGTGCGCAACCGGGATGGCGTGGACGGCCGACCCCGCGGTCATCTGCGGAAGTTCGGCCTGTCCCGCGTGCGTGTACGGGAACAGGCGCACGCCGGGTTCCTTCCCGGGGTCACCAAGTCGTCCTGGTGATGCCCCGTCGTTGATGCCCGGGGTTCGCCTGGTGCGGGCTGCGGTGGTGGGGCGCGAGGGGTCATGAGGCGACTCACGTGGTGGTGTCCGCGGGCTCCGTCACCCTGCACGTCTCTGACCTGGGGGTGGCCCCGTGATCACGGTCGGGGGATCGCAAGCGTAGGGCGGATTGGATTCTGTGGAGATTTCCCGGTCCGCGAACCCCCGTTCATGGACGACGAGTTCACGGCAGGCGGCCCGTTGATCCGCGCAAAGAGATCAACGGGGCTTCTTCGGGTCCGCATTCGGGCGCCGGGAATGCGCGCGGAAACGGGGTTCGTGGGCCGTGCCGGATTCTTTGGTCGGGCAGTCCTCGAACGAACCCGGCGGCCGGCGTAGGCGCTCCTTCTGGAGCCTTCGTGTTCATGAGGTGGGCGGCGGCAATCCGGTGGGTGCCGATCGTCGGCCGGGTGCGGGGGAGCGCGGCCCGGCTCGCCGGAGACCCCTTGTGCGAACCGGCCGCCGAATTCGGCGAACCACTCCACGTCGGGCGCGGGCGGTGGCCGTCGGCCGGCCCGTACCAGCTGCGGCGGGCGGTCGACGACCCCGTCCGGTCGGCTGGTGACACGGCAGCCGGAGCCGGCGGAAGCCGATCAAGCCGTGTCGCCGGTCCCCCTGATCGTCCTTTCCGGTTCCGTCGTTCCGCCAACGGCCTTTCGGTGAGGGGGGATTCGGCTCGGTGGCGATCCGGTAAGGCGCCCAGTGGCCGCCGAAGCGGGCTGTCTACGAAATAGCAATTCCTCTCTGCGAAAGTTCAAATTTCCTTCAAGATGGCGCCGTGCAGGTAGTCGAAAGGGTAATCGTCCGGTCGCTATCCGCTGTTTTGCCCGCTCGCGGAGCCTGTCTGCGCACATTCGACGGAATATCCACAGTGACGGGCTGAAATTTAGGCAAGGAATCCTTCAAGGAATATATCTATTCAGTCGACGCCTCTTTGCAGGGCCGTAAATGCTCCCTAGCCTTAGGCAAATTTTCGGCCAGACCTGTCTTGAAAGGCCTCCTATGGCAAGCGTTGACGAGATCGCTCCCCCAAGGACGCGCGAATCCGGCTCCCTCCGCAGGGATGTGGGACTGATCGGTCTGATGTGGGCCTCGGTCGGTTCCATCATCGGATCCGGTTGGCTGTACGGAGCGCAGAAGGCCGTAGTGGTGGCGGGTCCTGCCGCGGTCATCTCCTGGGGCATCGGCGCGATCGCGATCGTCCTCCTGGCACTGGTGCACGCCGAGCTCGGAGGTCTCTTCCCGGTCGCCGGTGGAACGGCGCGGTATCCGCACTACGCCTTCGGTGGCCTGGCCGGCATGTCATTCGGCTGGTTCTCCTGGCTCCAGGCCGCGACAGTGGCCCCGATCGAGGTCGAGGCCATGATCGGCTACGCCGGTCACTGGTCATGGGCCCAGGGGTTCCTGCACGCGAACGGGACCCTCACCACGAGCGGCTTCATCGTCGCCGTCATCCTCATGGCGATTTTCGTAGCGGTGAACTTCCTCGGTGTGAAGGTGCTGGCGCACACCAACAGCGCCGCGACCTGGTGGAAAATCGCCGTACCCCTCGGGGCGATCTTCGTCATCGCGGCGACCAACTTCCACCCGCACAACTTCACCTCGCACGGCTTCGCGCCGTTCGGCGCCAAGGGCGTGCTCAGCGCCATCAGCACCAGCGGCATCATCTTCGCCCTGCTCGGCTTCGAACAGGCCATCCAGCTCGCGGGCGAGAGCCGCAACCCCAAGCGCGACCTGCCGCGCGCGACGATCGGGTCGGTCCTGATCGGCGCGGTCATCTACATCCTTCTCCAGGTCGTCTACATCGGCGCTCTCCCGCTGGCCTCCTTCGCACACGGCTGGGCCAAGCTGGACTATGCCGGCATCAGCGGCCCGTGGGCCGGTCTGGCCACCGTGGTGGGGCTGGGCTGGCTCGGATGGGTCCTCTACGCGGACGCGATCATCTCCCCGGGCGGCACCGGCCTGATCTACACGACCTCGACCTCGCGCATCTCCTACGGCCTGAGCAAGAACGGCTACGCGCCCAGACTGTTCGACAGGACCGACGCGCGCGGCGTGCCGTGGTTCGGCCTGATCATCTCGTTCGTCACCGGCGTGATCTGTTTCCTGCCCTTCCCGAGCTGGCAGGAGCTGGTCTCCTTCATCACCTCGGCGAGCGTCCTGATGTACGCCGGTGCGCCGCTGGCCTTCGGTGTGTTCCGTAACCGGCTGCCGCACCACGAGCGCCCGTACCGCCTGCCCGGCGGGCATGTGATCTCGCCGATGTCCTTCGTCGTCGCGAGCCTGATCATCTACTGGGCCGGCTGGGACACCCTCCAGCGGCTCGGCTGGGCGATCATCATCGGGTACGTGCTGCTCGGCAGCTACGCCTGGTACGCGACGAGGAAGCGGCTGCCGAACGCCCCGCGGCTGGACTGGAAGGCCGCGCAGTGGCTTCCGGTGTACCTGCTCGGCATGGGCCTCATCTCCTGGCAGGGCGGCTTCGGGGGCCAGAGCCACATCCCGCTGTGGTGGGACATGGTGATCGTCACGGCGTTCTCCGTGGCGATCTACTACTGGGCCCGCTCCACCGCCGTTTCCGGCGCGGCCATCGAGCAGAACATCGAGGAGGTCGCGGTCGTGGACGAGGGCGGCCACTGACCCACTGCCCCCACACCATGACCTGACCGCCCAACAAGCCGTGAGGTCGGCCGGACATCCGACCGACCTCACGGTTGCCGCTTCCGCCACCTGATAGGCGGCCTCCGGCGGACGTCAGGAGTCGTACCAGGCGATTCCGTCGCCGCCGTCGTGGCCGATGGTCTGCGTCATGACGTTGCCGTCCTGCCAGTACTTGGGGTGCTGTTTCAGGAAGCCGCCGATGGACTGGAGCGAGGTGGCGTCGCACACCCCGTCGGTGCGGATGCAGAATCGCTGCACGGGGACGCCGTCGAACCTCGCCGGGCCGGCGCCGGGAGAAGTGAAGCCCAAGGCGCTCCACCCCTTCGGGGTCCGGGCCCAGATGCCGGTGCCGGGCTGCAGGGGATCGGCATACAGCATGCCGTTCACCTGCGAACGGGGTATGTCGGTACCGCCGTTGGCGATCGTCTGGAGCACCTGGTCGGCCACATGCGCGCCCTGGGAGTAGCCGACGATCGTGAAGCGGGCACCCGGATCGCGGTGGTAGGTGTCCTCGGCGGCGGCCAGCAGATTGCGGTACCCCTCGCGCACGCTGGCGTCGAAGCTCGGTGCGTTGACGTCCGGGACGTTGTGGCCGTTGAGCCAGGGTCCGGCGCTCGCCGGATAGCACACCGGCACCGGAATGCCACCGTTGAGGTGCTTGTTGGCGAACGTGTAGGTGGAGGTGCAGTCGGGCGCGGGCGACGCCGAGCCCGTGCCGCCGACCTCCAGGTAGTAGTGGTGGACGGGATCGGCGTGGGCAACGGCGGGTGCGACGGTGGTGGCGGCCACTATGGCTGCCGTCGCACCGGCAGCGCCGATCGTCCTTCTCCACCTGCCGGACAGGGTCATGTTCCGCTTCCCTCGAGTTGACGTAGTGAACGACTGCTGTGCTCGGCCTTGACGTTAGCCACGGGGGCTGGAATCGCGATGAAACGCATCAGGTGCCGGGCCCACCCGATGTCACGCAGGTGGCGGCCAACCGGTTCGCCGGCGGGCACCGGCGGATGTCCTGCGGATCGGCTCGTCGTCATGAGTGCACGCCGTCGGTTCGCAAGCGCTCGACGAGCGTGCAGAAGAGGAGGAGATTCGGGACTTCGGAGGCGGTGTGCGCCAGAGCGTGCCAATCGCCATCGATGTTGAGCCTGATGGGCCCCTGCTGGATCTCGATCTGCTGCACCTGCGGCCACCGCGCGGACACCTCTGCGGACCCGACCTCCTCCCTGGTCAACCAGACGTCACCGAAGGTGAGCCGTTCGCCCCGGTTGAGCGCGGCTGTTGCCAGGGGCAGTCGGGCATGGGTGACGGCCCGTTGGATCTCGGGCCCCCACTCCTCCGCACCGCTGTCCTCCGGGCCGCCGTACAGCACGACCCGCTTCCCTTCGACGTCGGTGAGCGTATAGGTGCGCGTGGTACCGCCCCGGGCCGAGCGCTGGGGGAGCCGGAGGCTCTTCTGGGACGCGGACGCGGACGCGGACGCGGATACGGATACGGACACGGATACGGACGTGGTGTCGTAGCGGACGACGTGGATCCGCCCTTCGACGGCGACAGTCAACCCCTGGTCGTACATGTCCAATCGCGCGTCCGCGCACGTCGTCGTGGCAGACCGGCCGTACCGGGCGAAGGCCAGCAGCCCCCGGATCACCCGGACCGGGCCGGCGGGCGCGGGGGACGTGCGCGCGGCTCCCGCGTAGGTGGCGCGCCGCTTGCCGATGGACGCGCGGCCGGCCGCCGCTGAGATCCTCGCCAGCAGCAGTTCCGCACCGCGCGTACGCGGCGTCGGTCGGGTCATGGCGTGGTGCGGATGAGGCCGGCGTCGTACCCGCGCAGGATCATCTGGTGCGTCCGCCGCAGCAGCTGGCCCGGTGACACCCCCAGGTCATCGGCGAGGCGGCGGCGGGTGCGGTCGAACACGGCCAACGCGTCGGCCTGCCGGCCGCTCCGGTACAACGCACGCATCAGCATCGCGGCGACCGGCTCGTTCAGGGGCTGCGCCCCGCTCAGGGCCCACAGCTCGGCAAGCGCCTCGGAGTGCCGGCCCAGCCGCAGCTGCCAGTCCACCTTCCGCTGTACGAGGGCGATCCTGCGCGCGGTGAGCCGTAGCCGCTCCAGTTCGGCCAACGGTCCGGGCAGGCCGGCCAGGGGCTCCCCGCGGAACAGGCTCACCGCCTGGGAACAGGCACGGACCGCCTCGGTGAGTTCGCCGGCCCGCTCGGCCGCCCCGGCAGCGGTGACCAGTTCCTCCATGCGCGCCACGTCCACCTCGACCGCGCCGGGGACCAGCCGATAGCCGCACCGATCGCGCTGGATCACCGAGTTCGGGCTGTCCCCTGTGCGCACGACCTTCCGTAGTCGGTGGATGTACACCGGCACCACGTTCGTGATCGGCGGCTCCGTCCCCCATACCCCGCCGAGCAGTTCGTGTTGGCTGACCGTCCGGTCCGGGCACAGCGCCAGCGCTGCCAGCACGGCTTGCTGGCGGAGATGGCCCAGGTCCAGGGGCTGTTCGTCACGCCATGCCTGCAGCGGTCCGAGAAGGGAGATCCGCAACCGCGGTGCGTGCCCTTGGCGGGTCCGGGGCCGCGGCACCGGGCCTGCCCCCTTGCGGGGGCCGTGGCCGGGGACGACGAGGCCGCAGTCGAAGGCGTGGACGATGGCGGCGGCCCGGTCGCGCAGCCCGAGTTTGGCAAGGATCCGGGCGAGGTGCCCGGCCACGGCGTCCTTGGGAAGGGCGAGGACGGAGGCCACTTCGGTGTCTCTCAGGCCGCAGCCGACCGCGTGGAGCACCTCGCGCTCCTGATGTGTGAGCGTGGTGACGGTCGGTCGGCCGGTGGGTGTGGTCGTCGGCATCGCGGGCTCCCTGGCTCCGGGTGATCGGTCTGGCGGATGACGACGACGTTGGTCCCGGCACCGTGCAACGGACAGGCCAGCAGACCGGCCGTATCCGGCCGGTGCCGCGCTAGAGTCCCTCACCTGGGGAAATCGACTTGCCGGGGGAGAGGGCGCGAGCTGTGACCAGTGAGTTCAGCGCGCTGTTGCGGCGGCTGCGGCGCGAAGCGGGGATGACACAGGAGGTCTTGGCGGAGCGTGCCGGAGTGGGCGTGCGCACCATCCGCGGGTTGGAGACCGGCGAGCGCGCCGACCCCAGGGTGACCACGGTGCGGCTGCTGGCCGATGCGCTCGGGCTGAGCCCCGAGGCACGCGAGGGGCTCCTGGCGGCTGCCGTCCTCCGCACCGGGGTCGAGAGCCGTACGGAGTACCCGACGGGGGAGGGGGGCCGGCCGGAGGACTCGGCAGGGGAGGAGGGCCGACCGGACGACTCGACCGACCACGCCGAACCGCTCGCAGGCGACCAGCCGCGGTCGGCGCTCCACGAAACCCTGGCCGACGTCGCCGAGCAGCTCGCGCAGACGGTGGCCGCACGCTGGCAGCGCGAGGAAGAGCAGCGGCAGGTCCACGACCCCTACCCGCTGCCGGTGCAGTGGCGGCCGGTGGCCGAGGAACTGACCGATCACTGGGCCAACATCCGCCGGCTGCCCCCCGGGGGTACGCACGGCCCGCTGGACCTGAGCGGGCAACTGGACGAGATCGTGGGCGTGTACCGTCGCATCCCGTCCGGGCGGCTGGTGGTGCTGGGCCGGTCAGGCTCCGGGAAGACGATTCTCGCCGTGCGGTTCGTCCTGGACCACGTGAGATCGAGGCGCCGCGCCGAAGCCGTGCCGGTGATCTTCAGCATCGGCTCGTGGGATCCGACCGCCCTCACGTTCCGGGACTGGCTGACGGCGCAACTGACGCGCGATCACCCCGGACTCGCCGGCCCGGGCCCCGGCGGATCGAGCCTGGCCGCCGCACTGGTCGAGACCGGCCGGGTGCTCCCCGTGCTGGACGGCTTCGACGAGATTGCCGACGGCCTGCGGCGTCCCGCGCTGGAGGCGCTGAACGCCACCACCCTCCCCCTGCTGCTGACGAGCCGTCCGTCCGAGTACGCCGCCGCGGTGGCGGAGACCGACGTGCTCACCTCCGCCGCCGCGGTGGATCTGACCGATCTGACCCTGAGCGACCTTGCCGACTACCTGCCGCGCACCACGCGCAAGGCCCGCGGCGGGGACAACTCGGCGACCGCCTGGGATCCCGTACTGAGCGAGCTGCGCGAGCGGCCGCTCAGCCGGGCCGGAGCCAACCTCGCCGCGGTGCTGACCACCCCGCTGATGGTCACGCTCGCCCGCACCGTCTACAGCGACACCCCCGACCACGACCCGGCCTCGCTGCTGGACACCCGGCGATTCGGCAGCCCCGAAGAGTTGGAGGACCACCTCCTCGACAACTTCACCGCCACCGTCTACCGTCCCCGGCCCCAGCACCTCCTGGGCAGCGGGTCGCGACGCGACGTCGACCCGGAACGCGCCCAGTACTGGCTCGGCTACCTGGCCCACCACCTGACCCGGCTCGACACCCCCAACCTGGAGTGGTGGCGGCTCGGTTGCGGGTTGAGCCGCGTCACGCGCACTCTGGTGAGCGCGCTGGTGATCGCTCTGGCCATCGGACTCGCCGACTGTGTCGTCGGCACCCTCTTCGACTCCCTCGAATTCCAGCTCGCGGACGGGCCGGTGGCGGGAATCCTCTCCGGGCTCCTGTTCGGGGTCGCCTACTGGTTCCTGGTCGCGGCCAAGGATGCGGCCGTGGAGCCGTCCGGCGTGCGCATGAAGTTGTTCGGCGGGGAGGGGAGGACGAGGCGCAGAGCCCTCCCCCGGCTGGTGATCGGATTGCTGTGCGGCCTCGTGTTCGGCGTCGGCTACGGCTTCGTACGCGGAGCGCTCAACGGCGTCCTCTCGCACGTCGACCTCCCGACGGTCCTGGCCGTCGGCCTCGACGACGGCATCATCTACGGCCTGGTGTTCGCGCTGGCAGCCGGCCCCACCTTCGGCCTCCTGACCCTCTTCGAAGCCCCTCTCGACATCCGGTCCGCCGTCAATCCGGTCAGCCTCCTGCGGACGAACTGCCGGACGGCCGCCGCCCAACTCCTGGTCTGGGCGCCCACCTTCGGGCTCCTGGTCGGCTGCGTATCCGTGGTGGTGACCCAGCCGGTGATTCTGGGACCGGTCGTCTGGAATGTCACGGCCGCGCTCAAGCTCGGCGTCATCAGCGGGCTCGGCGGCGCCCTCGGCTACGTGCTCGGTCTGACCGCCTGGGGCCAGTGGGCGGTTTTCTCCCGGATCTGGCTGCCGCTGACCGGTCGGCTGCCCTGGTCCGTCGTCACCTTCCTCGAAGACGCCTACCAGCGGGGCGTGCTCCGCCAAGCCGGCGCGGTCTACCAGTTCCGCCACGCCCGCCTGCAACACCATCTCGCCGGCGCCTACCGGTCCTCCCGCCGCCCACGACAGCCCAGCGGACACGTGTCGGACGCCTTCCGCAGCGGGTAGGAGTACTTGGGCAGTACCCGGCGCGGTGCCCGGATTTCGGAAGCCGAGTACCCCACACGCCGCCGGGCACGCTGCTCGCGGCTGACCAGCGTGCTCGGACGCGGCACCAGTACGGCCGTCGCCGAAGCCGCTGAGGAGCCCCCCCCGGCCCATCCCGACGTCTCAGATCCCGTACAGGATCGGGATTTCACCGGCATTTCATCGCCTCCCGCGATCGTGGCACGTCATCAAGGAGAACTGCGCCGGCCAGGCCGGTACCCGGCGATGCGTGGCCGGATGCGGAAGGAGAGTCATGCCGTTGACCATGGGGCGCACCCGGCCCCGGAGCCTGGCCGCGCTCGGGCTGATACTCGGTCTTCTGCTCGGCGCGGTACAGCCGCGTACGGGCGCGGGCCACGACCCGGCGCCAGGGTCGGCTACCGGAGTGCAGATGCAGCCGCTGGCCCACACCCAGAACCTCATGGCCGACGGGGGGAAGAAGAAGCGCAAGCGCAAGCCGACCCCGTCCGGCAGATCGATGACACAGATCGACGGCGACTGGTACCGCGACCCCATCGGGCACCGGTCGTTCGTCTTCCGGCAGGCGGTGTGGGGGCACCGTTCGCAGCTCGAGGGCGGCAAGGACGGCCGCCGCATCGACGGACAGCGCAACGTCGCGATCGGGTTCGTGGACATCACGGGACTCGAGGACGTGGACACCCGGGGCTTGGAGGTGGTGGACACCGCCACGCTGAAACACCGCGACCCTGCGCTCTACCAGCGGCTGCGCATGGACGAGCGGCCGGAGGTCAAGAAGTTCGTCGTCGTCCCGAGCGCCAACGACGCCTCCGCGGGCACGGACGGCGCCCACTCCGAACTGCGCATCCTGATCTGGGACTTGGCCTTCCTCAGCCAGGACCTGCGGAATCCGGTCGCATCGGAACGGCTCTTCGCCCTCTACACCGACCGTTCGCCCTGCAAGCCACAGTGTGCCGGCAGGATCCCGGCCACCACCGACGTCCTCTACGGCGTCGTGGACGGCAAAGGCTCGGTCGACGAGCTGAACAGCCTGATCGACGGCGCCAAGGCGAAGGCCGCAGCCGAGGAAGCCACCGTGGCCCGGGAAGTGGCGGCGCAGAAGAAGCTGATCGCGGAGCGCAAAGCGGCGGAGAAGCAGCGCCGGCAACAGACGCGGAAGGACAACCAGTTCTTCCGCAACGCCCGTGCCGCCAAGCCCTGCGACGGCCAGGCCCTCGGCGCCCGCTCCCCGTTGACGACCGTGGCGGCGCTGAGCGCGTCGCGCAGCGCCCTTCGGGCGGCCGGACCGTGCGGAGAAGACGACGCCGCGGAGGACGCCGCGGGCGGCACCGCGGGCGGCCTGGCCCAGGCACTGACCCAACCCGTCCCCCAGGCACCTGGCGGCATCGACTTCTCGTCGCTGCAACTGCGCTATCTCTCCGACCCCGGCGACGGCAGCGGTCTGCAGTACTCCTTCCAGGCGCCGCTCTCGACCACCGGCGGCAGTTCCCCGGCGACGGGCCTGAACGCCGCCAAGGGCACTTCCCAGGCCTTCTTCGTCTGGCTGGCGCTCAACCCCTCCTCGTTCTGGGTCAACCTCAATCCCAACGAGCCCGATCGCATCGTCGATCCGCAACTGGGCCGCACCGACGCCGGCCGAGTCATGTTGGAGGCCGACCTGCGGATGAAGAAGACCGTCGGCAAACTGATCCACCCCGACAGCGCGCTCGGCCGCCGCTTCTGGGCCGGCGTCAGCGGCAACTGCCTGTCCTTCCGCAACTGGATCCTGCCCGCGCCCGCCACGGTCCGCGAGGACGGCGACAAGCTCTACATCATCGACGCACCGCTCGATGTCCGTATGGAGACCCAGTACCTCGCCCAGCGCGGCAAGTCGGCCGCCAGGTCGTGTCCGCAGCAGGACAAGGCCACCGAGGACCGCAACGAGCAGCTGTACCGCAGCCTGGTCCTCCCGGAACTCAAGCACGCGATCAACACCGCACCCGAGTACGCCGCAGTCCGCCGCGTCTACCTGGCACGGGTCGCCGCCGAGTGGTACCGCAACCTCAGCCGCACCCGGCACACCACCTACGGCGACCTCATCGACAAGGGAGACATCCAGAACTGGCGGACCACCAGCACGTGGAAGCCCACCGACACCTTCCAGAAGTACGTCGACTCGTACAAGAAGGGCGAGTTCCACGTCACGCACAAGACCACCAGCGGAAACAACGTCTACCTCCGCACCTACGTCTACGGCGGCGTCGACCTCACCCGGGTCCCGTTCGACAAGCTCTCCGACGACCGCTTCCGCAAGAAGGACGCCGGCCTGTCCAAGAACGTCGACAGCTCGCTGACCACCCCGGCAGCGGGCGGAGGGGACAACGCCATCCTGCTCGGTGCGCCCACGCCGCTCCAGGCATCCGGCGGCGGCACGTCCCAGGACACGTTGTCCGCGAGCGGACTCGCACTGCGGCTGCTGCCCCTGCTGATCCTCCCGGCGGGTGCCGTGCTGTGGTGGCGCCGACGCCGCCTCAACTCCGTCACCGCCACAAGTCCCCTACGTCGGGCGGCAGTCACCTCCTCGTCGACCCGGCACGACCCGCGGAGCCCGCGATGACCGACCCCACACCGGGGGCGTCCCGCCACCGCCCCTACGTACGGCTGATGACCGCCATCGGCGGGGTCGGGGTGATCGCCTCCGCCGTCGCCGCGATCGTCGGCTTCACCACCGACCCGGTCTTCCCGCTGCCCGAGAAGATGCCGAAGATGCCCTCCATCCCGGGCATGCCCACCGGCCCGGGCGGCCTCCCCAGCGGCTACCCCACCTCCGTCCCGACGGACTTCCCCACCGACCTGCCCACGAGCCTGCCGACCAACTTCCCGACGGATTTCCCGAGCGGCTTTCCGACCGGCATCCCCTCCGGCTTTCCGACCGGCATCCCCACCGACTTCCCGACCGGCATCCCCTCCGGCTTCCCGACCGGACTCCCCACCGGCATGCCTGACGTCCCGCGGCCCGGAGGTACCCCATGACGACCGCACACGAACCGGTCGCACTGTCCCCGGAGCCGCCGCCCGGCCCCCGGACCCCGCGCCCGGGACTGCCGGCCGCCATCGCGGTGGCGGCCGGGCTGTCCGTGGCCTTCGCGCTCGCACACGTCCTGTACTGGGCGCAGCCCGAAGTCACCTCGCCCCTGCCCTGGATGCGGATCTTCCTGCTGCCGGAGCCGGGGGAATTCCGGCTGACCCGGATTCTCCTCTACGCCGGCTGGGCCCTCGCCGCCCTGTTCGGTCTGATCCTCCTGCTTCGGCGCCGGGCCGTCAGCGCGGAACCGGCCGCCCGCGCCCCGAGCACCCGCGTCTGCCAGTTCGGCGTACTGGGCGCCCTGTTGCTGCCCTACGTCGTCATCCCGCTGGACATCCTCGGCAGTGCCCCGCTCGTCCTGCTGCTCTGCCTGCCCACCACCGCTGTGGCACTGCTGTGCGTACACCGCGCGCAGCTGTTCCGCCGGATGCCGGGATGGCTGCTGCTCGCCGGATTCGGCTGGGGGACCCTGATCGGCGGCGGCTTCGGCAACGCCATGATCATCTTCTTTCAGCGGTACGCACCGGGCTATCTGCTCGACTGGGAACGCCCCCGCGACGCCGTCCGATCGATCTACACCCTGGTCGACCTCAACGCCGCCCTCTTCTCCGAACTCGGCAAGGCGGCCGGGGTCGCCGTCCTCTTCTTCCTCTTCCGACGGCACTTCGACGGGGTCGTCTCCGGGGTCGCCCTCGGCGCCGCGGTGGGCCTCGGCTTCAACCTCACCGAGACCGTGCGCTACATGGACACCATCGAACCCGGCCAGGCGCCCGCACAGTTCTGGATCCGGCAGGTGGTCGGGCTGATGGCGGTACACGTGGCCTTCACCGCGCTCGCCGGAGCCGGCTTCGGGGCCGCCCGCCGACTGGTCGGTCGACGGGACCGGCTGCTGGTCGTCGCCGGCGGCCTCCTGGCCGCGATCGGCGGGCACTTCCTGACCGACGCCGTCGCCCCCCAGCTCGGAAAGGTGACGCAGAACCTCTTCTCCCACAACGAGACACTCGGCCTGCTCCTGGGCATACCACTCATCACGGCCCTCACCACGGGCGTGTTCGTCGTCCTGTACGTGTGGATCCTGCAGCGCGGCCTGAACGCCCAGGCCGCCGGCCTCGCCGACGCACTCCACAGCGAAGCGCAGGCCGACACCGGCGCGGTCACCGGACCCGAGGCCGGCCTGCTGCTCGATCCGCGTCGACGCCTCCTCCTGGAACTGCGCGTCTGGCGCCGCGACGGCACCGCCGGCCTTCGCCACCTCCTGCGCCTGCACCAGGCCCAACTCGACCTGGCCACCCAGCGCTGGCACCGCACCTCGCTCGGCGCCGATACCGCTGTTCCCGACGAGCCGGCACTCCGCGACCGGGTTCGGCGGCTGAAGGACCTCCCCTCGACCCCCGTCCAGCCCGCCACCGCCGCTCCAGCACCGGAGGTCCTGCCATGATCCGCTCGCGCGCCGTGCGGCTGACCACCCTGGCCGCCGCCACCGCCCTTCTCGTCCTGGCAACGCCCGCCACGGCGTCGGCACAGTGCTCGGGTCCCAACTACCGGGGCACCCGCACGTTCCCAGGCGGCGACTGCCCGGAACCGACCGCGATCGCCGCCTCGGGCACCGTCTGGGCCCTCCTCCTGCTGGCCGCCGGCCTCTGGCTCACGCTCGCCCGCCGCCGATCCCGTTCCGCAACCACCACCGATCTTGCGCTGGTCGACGCGACGTTCACACAGGCGGCGACCACCACCGCCACGACCGTCGCCGACCCGGCAGCCGCCCACCCCGTCGCCCCCACCCGGCCACCACCGGCGACCCCACCCACCACACCCCTGCGCCCCGACCATCCGCCGCAGCCGAAATCCTGAGGGAATCACTCTGCGTGGCTTGGCCTGGACCGGCCTGGCCAGGCCGGTCCGGTCCAGCCCGTTGGCGCGCAACGCGGTCTCCGCCCGCACCCGAGCATGTACGCGGTCCGTCCCGCACACCCGCGCGCAAGACACTGAACCTGGGCGTTGGCACGGGCAATTGGGCGAGTGGTGGTGATCAGCGGATTCGTGACGGTGTCACGAGTTGGACCAGGAGCGGCTGGACACCACCAGCACATAGCCATCCGGGTCTTGAACGGTGACGCCCCAGGTGTCCCAGTACGGATTGTGCGCCGGCACCCGCTTCCCACCGTGCTGTTCGAGTCTCTCTGTCAAGGAGTCCGGCACCGGTTCGCCGAGGTAGATCACCAAGAGGTCATCGGGAGTCGGCTGCGGATCCGTTGGCGCAAGGGGATCGTGGGTGAGCTCAAGGTGCCAGGCGCCATGCGGCCAGCCGACCATCAAGAGTGAATGCTGCCCAGGAGTGCCGTCCGCCGCATGCTGGTACAGGATGTCGAGGCCGAGACCGGAAACCCAGAACCTCTCCGCCGCTTGCAGATCACGTGACGGACGGGCGATGCGCACATGCGCACTGGCGTTGGCCGGCATTCTGTCGCCTCCTGCTGGAGCTGGCTGGTCGTTCGAGGAGAACCGTCATGCCGGAGAGTAGTTCGCAACAGGCCCTGAAGCGTGTGGCAAAAGGGCTGCGAGACGGGCATTTCCCTTGTCTGCACGGGGTGTTGCTTGTCTGCACGGGGTGTTGAGGGCGTTCCCGATGGCGCCTATCGGTGTTCCGGGTTTTCGAAGTCGTGCCGACAACCGGCGTCCCAGGCGGTGCGCTGGTTGCCATAGGCGGGGATGCCGCCGGCGTCCTTCAGCATTTTCGCCAGATGCAGCAGGTTCCAGGTCATGAAGGTGGTGTTGCGGTTCGTGAAGTCGTTCTCGGGGCCGCCCGAACCTGGGTCGAGGTAGGAGGGGCCGGGGCCCGCCTCGCCGATCCACCCGGCGTCGGCCTGCGGCGGAATGGTGTAGCCCAGGTGCTGAAGGCTGTAGAGGACGTTCATGGCGCAGTGCTTGACGCCGTCCTCGTTGCCGGTGATCAGGCAGCCGCCGACCCGCCCGTAATAGGCGTACTGGCCCGACTCGTTGAGAAGGCTGGAGCAGGCATAGAGACGTTCGATCACCCGCTTGGTCACGGAGCTGTTGTCGCCCAGCCAGATCGGGCCGGCCAGAACGAGGATGTCGGCCGCCATCACCTGCTCGAACAGCTGCGGCCAGGCGTCGCTCCGCCAGCCGTGTTCGGTCATGTCCGGCCAGACGCCGGTGGCGATGTCATGGTCGACGGCGCGCACGACATCGACGTGCACACCCTGCGCTTCCATGATGCCCGCACTGCGGTCGATGAGCCCCTGGGTGTTGCTCCGCTCCGGCGACCGCTTGAGGGTGCAGTTGAACACCAGGGCACGCAGGCCGCCGTAGTGGGCGGGGGGCGGATCGGCGGCGTGCGACTGCGCGGTCACGGAAGGCTCCCGGGAATCCTGCCGCCGTGCCGTTCACGGCGGATCAGCGCAGACCATCGTGCGCGTCCGGCGGCCACGCGAACCGCACCGGCACGTCCGGCCGGCGACGACCACCCCGACAGCCGAACAGGCTCGGTGTACCGCCGGTCCTGGGCCGTGCCGGCCGGTTGCCGCCTCTTCCCACCCACCTGTCGGTCATCGGCGGCCGTGCAGGCGGCCACCACCACGCATCACCACGGTCCCCTGGGTTCGGCCCGTCGGACCGTTCTAGGACGCGAGGATCGTGCTGGCCAGGATCACGTGGGCGGTCGTGCCGCCGAGGATGCTCAGCAGCGCGTTGCGGCGCCACAGGTGCAGGCCGACGGTGAGGGCGAGGGCGGCCAGCGGGGCCAGGGTGCGCGCGTGCGTGAGGGGGAGGTCGCGCAGACAGTAGGCGAGGAGGATCAGCATGACGCCGGCGGGCATCCGGGTGCTGAGGTACTGGACGGTGCTGCTGGCGCGCAGGGGCGTGAGCGCGGCGAAGGGGAGGGCTCGTAGGCCCCAGGTGACGGCGGCGGCGACGAGGACGGCGGCGATGGCGTAGCGCGTGTCAGGCATGGGTCGGGTTCCTGCCGGTGGTGAGGTGGCGGGCCAGGAGGGCGGCGGTGAACAGGGTGAAGCCGGCCAGGAGCATCTGGCCCGGGAGGAGGAGCCGGGCGGCCAGGGCGCTGAGCAGGGCGAGCGCGGGGGTGGGCAGGTCGCCGCGCAGGTCTCGGACGGCGTCGAGGGCGAGGACGGCGAACATGGCGGTGAGGGCGAATTCGAGGCCGGTGACGCCGTCCGGGATGAGGGAGCCGAGCAGGGCTCCGGCTATCGCGCTGCTTGCCCAGCACAGATGCAGGAAGAACTGCAGCCACAGGATGCGCCGGCTCGACCAGGTGCGGGCCTGCTTCCCGGTGGTCAGCGCGTACGCCTCGTCGCACAGGGCGAAGGTGGCGTACGTCTTGCCGAGGCGGCCGGTCACGCGGTGCAGGGGGAAGGACAGCGCGTAGAAGACGTGCCGGACGTTCACCATGAACGCGGACAGCGCGATGGCCGCCGGCGGGGCCGCGGCGGTGACCATGCCGATGAGCAGGAACTCGAACGATCCACCGAAGGCGAGCGCTGCGGACAGTCCGGCCCACCACCAGTCCAGGCCCGACTGGGTCGCGAGCGCCCCGAAGGCGAGTCCGAGCGGGACGAATCCCAGGACAGCGCCTGCGGAGTCCTTGAACGCCGCACGCGCCTCGGAAGGGCTCGCGGAGGGCGGGACGGGGGCAGGCCGAGGACGGCTCCCAGCAACGGCGGGGCTTGTTTCCATGGAGAAATCTTAGGAAGAATCCCGGCTCATATGGTTGCCACTTATCGCTCTACGATGGCACTATGAGCAATGAAGCGATCCTGGATGAGGTCGATCGTGAAATTTTGTTTCATCTCCGTCAGGACGGGCGGCTGACCAACGTCGAGCTGGCCAAGCGGGTCGGCCTGACCCCGCCGCCCTGCCTGCGCCGGGTCAAGCGGCTGGAAGAGGCCGGCGTCATCGCCGGGTACCGGGCCGTGATCAATCCCGAGTCCACGGGCCGCGGGCTGGAGGTACTCGTCGACGTCGAGATCTATGCCCAGGACCGCAAGAGCTTCGAGGAGTTCGAGGAGACCGTGGCCTCCTATGACGAGGTCGTCGAATTCCGCCGCATGTACGGGCGCCCCGACTACTTCATCCGCGTCGCCGTGGCCGACCACGCCGCCTACGAAGCCTTCCTCACCGGCAAGCTCAGCTGCTTGCCCGCCGTCCTCCGCCTCGAATCCCACCTGACCATGAAGGAGATCAAGACCAACCAGTAGGCGCGGCACGCGACAACCGCCGACGGCTGTCGTCCGGTGCCGGCAGAGGTGTCCTCGGCAGCCACCCGGTGCACCGGCACGTACGCCGAGAAGCCGGGCACGGCGGGGGGACCGGCCCTGTTGGTTCGTCATGCCATGGGAATCCGCCGCATCACGCGCCGTCAAGAGATGCGACATCAGTGGGCGCCCGGCCAGAGGCCGAGTCCGAGTGGCCTTCCGCCTCCTCGGGGGGTGTGGGCACGTGCAGCTACCAGCGGGACCGAACGCGCCTGCCAGGCGGGACGGGGCCAGGCGGGTGACGATGGAACCGGACCCACCTGACCGTGCACTTCCTGGAGGAGGCAGACGGATGACATACCCCTCCGATTCCTCAGGTACCGGCCCTCCGCACGGCACCGAACCACGAGATCCCTCCCCGGCCGGGCGGCTGGGCACCCTGGCGAACATGGGCTGGCAGTTCCTGCTCACCATGGGCCTGGCTGCGATCGCCCTGGGTGTCGTCGTCCTGGTCTGGCCCAGCCAGACCTTGCGGGTCGTCGGCGTGCTCTTCGGTATCTACCTGCTGGTCACCGGTGTCTTTCAACTGGCGGGTGCCTTCGGCACGCACGTCCCTCGGCATCTGCGGGTGTTGCATTTCGTCGCGGGCGCGCTCTTCATCCTGCTGGGCCTGGTCTGCTTCCGGGGCACCCTGGAATCGATCCTGCTGCTGGCCCTGTGGATCGGCTTCGGCTGGCTGCTGCGCGGCATCATGGTGACTGCCACGGCGGTCTCCGCCGAGGACATCCCGGCGCGCGGCTGGCAGCTCTTCTCGGGGATCGTCACCGCTCTGGCAGGCATCGTGCTGATCGTGTCGCCGTTCAGCTCGATCGCCGCGCTGACCTTGGTGGTGGGCATCATGGCCATCGTCGTGGGCGCTGTCGAGGTCTTCCACGCCATCAAGATGCGCGTCGAAGTCGGTCGCCTCACCCACGGCACCGCCACCAAGCGGCGGCCCATGTTCCACTCCCGCCCCCATCCCCAGCACTGATGACGGGGCGCGCGGCCACTCAGACAGCGCGTGGTTCAAGGGGCCGGCGGTCAGCCGACCCGTCGTACTCGAGGTGGGAGCCGACCCACGACGTCGGCTCCCACCTCACCTCTTCTGGGCGTAGCGGACCACCCAGCGTGGGGAACCACCCCCGGTGCCCGTCGGGTTGGAGACGCGGCCGGTTGGAGTCCCGCGCGAGGCACAGCTTCGTTGCCACGTGCCGTAGCGCGGCGCAGTCGTAGCGCGGTGCAGTCGTAGTCGTCGTCGTAGTGCCACTTCTGGTACGCGCCGAGGTTGTTGCAGGAGACGACGCACAGGCCGTCCGTCGGCCCGGAGGTCCAAGTACGCCCCTTTCCCGGCCGATTCCGTGTGCGCCGACGTGTGCAGCTGTTCAAGGGAGGCGGGACGGGGGCGGGCCCAGCTCTGCGTCGATGGCTCCGCGTAGCAGGAAGACGGCTCGCTCCTGGGTGAGGGAGCCGCTGAGCCAGCGTTCGCTGAGGCCCTCGATGAGGGAGGTGAGGCGCTCGGCGGCGGCCCGGGGGTCTATGTCCCGGCTGGCTTCCTGTGCCTGCTGTGCGGCTTGGATGGCCTCGTCGACCTCGTCGACCCATACCTGTGTCGAATCGGCCAGGGTCTGTTGCAGGCCGGGCTCGAAGACAGCGGCAGCGCGGAGCTCCCCCCATGCCGTGGAGTCCTCGCGGGCGGCCGGGGTGTCCTGGAGCTCCATCAGCAGCTGGTGCTCGATCATGCCGCGGGGGCTCTGGTCGGATGCGCCGCTGGGGTCGGTGGAGTCTCCGGTGCGCTCGTTGATGAACTCCAGCGTCCGGTGCACGAGTCCGGCGCGGTCCTTGAAGTGGTAGTACAGCAGCGATGTGGAGACGCCGGCCTCGGCTGCCACTTCCTCGACCCGCAGTCCGCGGACGCCGTTACGGGCGATGGTCCGTACGGCTGCTTCCAGAATCGTCCGCTGGCGGTCTGACACCCCGGGCCTCTCTCTCTGACGGTCGGCAGGCTCATTCTCACTCACCGAGCGACTGATCCTTGCGACGCCCAACATCTTGACTGAAATTTCAGTCAGGAGCATTCTGTGCGGGCACGTATCGGTTTTCGGCCACTGCGGTGGCCTGCGAGAGGAGTGCGCGATGACTGCACAGGCGCTGCGCGATGTGCGCATGCCAGGGGAGTGGGCCGAGCACGAGGGCTGTCTGATGGCCTGGCCCTACCGCAGCGAGCTGTGGGGCCGGCAGCTGGCGGCCGCGCAGCGGGAGTACGCGGCGGTGGCCAGGGCCGTCGCGGAGTTCGAGCCGGTCCTGATCGTGGCCGCGCCGGGGACCGCCGATGCGGTGCAGCAGCTCTTCGCGCAGGGGGAGACGGCGCAGGAGATCGAGGTCGTCGAGCTTCCGCTGGACGACTCGTGGACCCGGGACAGCGGGCCGATCTTCGTCTTCGACTCCGCGGGACGCCGGCTCGGCGTCGACTTCCGGTTCAACGCCTGGGGCGGCAAGCACTGGCCCTACGACGCGGACGACAAGCTGGCGGCGCGCGTTCTGGACCGACTCGGTGTCGAGCGGCTGCACTCGGGCATGGTGCTGGAGGGCGGTGCGATCACCGTCGACGGCGAGGGCACGCTCATCACCACCGAGCAGTGCCTGCTGCATCCCAATCGCAACCCTCAGTGGGACCGTGCGGGTATCGAGGCCGAGCTCGCCCGCACGCTCGGCGTCGAGAAGGTGATCTGGCTGCCCTACGGAGGGCTTGAGGACACCGAGACCGACGGGCACGTCGACGGGGTGGCCGCCTATATCGCGCCCGGCCGTGTGGTGGTCAGCCTGCCGGATGATCCGGAGCATCCCGACCACGCGCGGATGCGGGCCAACCTGGCCGTCCTGGAAGCGACCCGTGATGCCAAGGGCCGGTCGCTGGACATCGTGGTGCTGCCACAGACGGGCTACAGCGACGCCGACGGCGAGCGCGTCGAGGTCGGATACCTCAACTTCTATCTGGCCAACGGCGGTTGTGTCGTTCCCGTCGCCGGCGAGGCCCAGGACGAGGAGGCCGTGCGCGTGCTGGCCAAGGCCATGCCCGAGCGCAAGGTGGTTCCTGTGGTGGCGCCCACTCTCGCGTTCGGCGGCGGTGGCGTGCACTGCATCACGCAGCAGATCCCGCGGGAGACACGATGACCCACGCCACCCACGCCACCCACGCCACCCAAGGCACTTACGGCGGCTACGACCTGCTGACCTCGTTCGGCTCGCCCCTCGGCTCACCCATGCGCACACGGGAGCCGGAGCGCGGAATGCTGCGCGTCGGCCTGGTGCAGATGGCGTGGCACAGCGATGCGGCGGCACACGACCGGGCGCTGAGCGCCGGTGTGCGGACCGCGGCCGCGCAGGGTGCCCAACTCGTGGCGCTGCCCGAGCTGACGCGCTCGCCCTACTTCTGCAACGTCGACGACCCCATGGGCCAGGGGGCCGCCCGCTGGCAGGAGGAGGTGGAGTCGGGGCCCACCGTGCAGCTCATGTCCCAGTTGTCGACCGAGCTCGGCGTCCACGTCTCAGGGTCCCTGTACGAGCGGGCGGCCGACGGCGGTCTGGGCTACAACACCGCCGTGTGCACCGACCCCAGCGGACGGCTCGTCGCACGCACCCGCAAGAACCACATCCCCGCCTTCCCCGGCTACCGTGAGGACCTCTGCTTCCGACCCGGTGACAGTGACTTCCCGGTCACTCGGATCGAAGGCGCCCGGTTCGGGTTCCCGACCTGCTGGGACGAATGGTTTCCCGAACTGGCCCGCACCTACGCGCTGCGCGGTGCGGACGTGCTGTTGCACCCCACGGCCATCGGGTCCGAGATCGACCTCCCCGACTTCGACACCCGCCCGATGTGGGAGCAGGCGATCAGCGGCAACGGCCTGGCCAACGCCCTGTTCATGGTCGTGCCCAACCGCACGGGCCAGGAGGGAGTCTCGGCCTTCTACGGCTCGTCGTTCATCTCCGACCCCTACGGACGTGTGATGCTCCGCGCGCCACGGACCCGGCGCGCTGTCCTGGTCGCCGACCTGGATCTCGATCAACGGCGCGACTGGCTGGACTTCGGACTGATCGCCACGCGCCGCCCCGAGCTCTACGGCGAGCTCACCCGTCCGGCCACGGCGTGACCTGACCTCACGCGCCAGGGGGCTCCTGCTGTGCGAGAGGAGCAGGAGTCCCCGGCTCGCTTCCCGGCCCCTGCGGTGCACCAGTGCAGGCCCGCCCCCCAGACGCTCCCCCCATCACGCTGGAGCCCAGATGCCTCCACTCCTGCGCTACCTGCCCCGCGTTCGCCTCGTCCACCACGTCGCGGCCGCCACCGCGGTCCTCCTGCTGCTCGCCGGCTGCGGCCGCCCGCTGAGCGCCGACGCGCCACCCCGGCTGTCTGCCACGACACCGCCGGCACAGGCCGACACCGGAGACATCCGGTGGGCGCTCTACGCCGAACCGCCCGTCCTGGACTACGTCTACGCCTTCGACTACCCGCAGAACACCATCCTGTCCAACGTCTGCGAGAGCCTCATGCGGCTCACCCCCTCGCTGCGCACGGAACCGGGCCTGGCACGCACAGCCCGCCACCCCGACGCCCTCACCTGGGTCTACGACCTGCGCAGCGGCGTACGGTTCCAGCACGGCGGGGTGATGACCGCCGATGACGCGGTCCACTCCCTGCGCCGGCACATGGACAAGGAGACCGGCTCCTACTGGGCCGAGGACTTCCGCAAGGTCCGCTCCATCCGCAAGACCGGACCACTGCAGGTCACGGTCACACTCAAGGAACCCGACGCGCTGTTCCCGCAGGCCATGGCCAACAGCGCGGGCACAGTGGCCAGCGCCCGCACCCTGCGCGCCGAGAAGAACCGGTTCGGCACCGCCGACGGCTCGCTGAACTGCACCGGCCCCTACACCCTGTCCCGCTGGTCACGCGGCAGCTCCATCCGGCTGTCCCGCTTCGACGGCTACTGGGGCCGGGCGGCCAGGAACACGGGCATCACGTTCTCCTTCCTGTCCGACGCAACGGCCCGGACCAACGCGCTGCTCACCGGTGAAGTCGACGGGACCTTCCAGCCCCCGCCCGAGTCCCTGGCGCGGCTGAGAGCGAGCGACGAGGGACAGGTCTACTTCGGTGAAGGGCTGACGACCGTCAACCTCGCCGTCACCGACCTCCACGGCACGCTGCGCGACGTGCGGGTGCGACGCGCCCTGTCGCTGGCTCTGGACCGCGCCGGGTTCGCTCGCGTCGCCATGCGCAACTCCGCCACCCCCAGCACCTCACTCGTCACCTCCGCCGCCTGGCGCGGACTGCCCGAGGCCAGGAGCCGACACAGCCGGCCCTCCACACAACGGGACCTCCCCACAGCACGCCGGCTCATCCGGGAGGCCCACGCCACCGGCAAGAAGATCACCATCGCGACCAGCCCCGTCGGCCCTGACGTGTCGCAGCTGGCCACCGCCGTCCAGGACGCCGGGACGCGCATCGGACTCGACGTCGACCTCAAGACGATCGCCCCGGACGCCTACACCTCCCTGTTCAGCGACGCACAGGCACGCAAGGGCCTCGACCTGTTCCCCTACACCTACTACCAGTCGATCAACGATCCCCTCGACTTCTACACCACCGCGCGCACCGGGGAGTTCGCCAATTACGGAGACTTCTCCTCCCCGGCCTACGACAGACTCGCCGACGCGGCATCGGCCCGGGACTCCCTGGCCGAGCGCCGCGAACTCACCGCGGAACTCGAGCGCGTCGCCGATCGGCAGCTGCCCGTCATCCCCGTGGCCGACCTCCCCAACAGCGTCTTCCTGAACAAGCGGATCACCGGCGCCCCCACCACGATCGCCTACCTCTACTACCCCTGGGCGGCGGACATCGGCGCTGCTCACGCACGAAGGGCACGGCCATGATCCGGTTCCTGACACGCCGTCTCGTCGAACTGGCGGTGACCCTGCTGGCCGCATCCTTCCTGATCTTCGCCTCCGTGCAGATCGCTCCGGGCCGCCCGGAGACCTTCCTGCTCGGCGGCCGCGGCGCCGGCCCGGAAGCCCTGGCCGCCACCCGGGAGCGCTACCACCTCGATGCTCCCTTCTGGTCGCAGTACTGGCACTGGCTGACCGGCACACTCCACGGTGACCTCGGCATCTCCGTCCAATACCGGTCGGACGTCCTCTCGCTGATCACCGCACGACTGCCCGTCACCCTCGAACTGCTGGCCCTGTCCACCGTGCTCGTGTTCCTCGTCGGTATCGCGCTGGGAACCCTGGGCGCCGTGCGCGGCGGACACACCGACACCGCGGTGACCGTCGCCACCTCGACCGCGGTGGCCACCCCCTCGTTCATCGCGGGCATCGCCCTGCTGTCCGTGTTCTCGGTACAGTTGGGCTGGTTCCCGGCCCTGGGCAGCGGAGACGGCTGCACCGGCACTCTGTGGCACCTGACCCTGCCGGCGATCGCCCTGGCGCTTCCGTTCATCGGTGTGCTGTCGACCGTCACCCGCGCCAGCATCCTCGAGCAGGCCCAACTCGACCACACCACCGTGGCCCGCGCCCGCGGCGTACCCGAACGCGTCATCATTCGCCGGCACCTGCTGCGAGGCTCCCTGGGGGTCATTCTCACCCAGAGCGGACTCGCGGTCGCCAACCTCGTCGTGTCCACCGTGCTGGTCGAGTACGCCTTCGGCCTCGGCGGCCTGGGCGACCTTCTCGCCAAAGCCGTCACCGTCAAGGACTTTCCCGTCCTGCAGGCCATCTCCCTGCTCATCATCGCCCTGTTCATCAGCGTCAACGCCCTGATCGACCTGCTCCACCCCCTGGTCGACCCCCGCACGACGCTCGGCGCAAGGAACACCGCATGAGCACCCGGACGGCACCGGCCGCCGGGCCGCACGAACCGGCGGTGCGCCGACGCCCCCTGCTGCGTCGCCTCACCACCCGCAACAACGTGCTGTTCACCCTGTGCCTGTCCTGTCTGGCCCTGCTGGTACTCGCCGCGGTCCTGGCACCCTGGATCTCGCCGCACGACCCCAACAGCATCGACTTCTCCACCGCACTCGCCGACCCCTCGCCCCAACGGCTCCTCGGTGGCGACATCACCGGACGCGACACCCTCTCGCGTCTGCTGCTCGGCGCCCGCATCTCACTGCTCGGCCCCCTGTGCGTGGTGGTCCTGTCCACCGTCGCGGGCCTGCTCGTCGGCGTCACCGCCGCGTGGCGCGGCGGCATCGTGGACACCCTCCTCTCCCGAAGCAGCGAACTCGTCCTGGCCTTCCCCGGGCTCCTGCTGGCCATGCTCCTGGTCGCCCTGTACGGGCGCGGACCGGTCGCACCCGTCCTGGCCCTGTCCGTCGCCTACATTCCCTACGTCAGCCGCCTCGCCCGGTCCCTGGCCCTCAGCGAGATGAACAAGCCCTACCTCTCCGCCTACACCCTCCAGGGCTTCTCCGGCTGGTGGGTGTGCCTGCGCCACCTCCTGCCCAACATCGCCCCCGTGGTCCTGGCCCAGTCCGCCGTCAACTTCGGCTACGCCCTCCTGGATCTGGCGTCCCTCTCCTACCTCGGACTGGGCACCCCGCCGCTCGAGCCCGACTGGGGAACGATGGTCAACGAAGGCCAGTCCGCCATCCTCGACGGGCGCCCCCTGTCGGCCGCGATCCCCTGCCTCGCCATCGTCCTCACCGTGGTGACCTTCAACGTCGTCAGCGAACGCATCGCCGACACCGTGGCCAGGAGGCCCTGATGCCCAACCCGCCCACCGGCCACGGCTCCACGGTCCTCCACATCGACGCACTCACCGTGCACCTGCCCCACCAGTCCCGCCCCGTCCTCAACGGCGTCACCCTCACCGTGGCGGCCGGTGAGACCCTCTCCATCGTCGGCGAATCAGGCTCCGGCAAATCCCTGACCGCTCGCAGCGCCGTGGGCCTCCTGCCACCCCGGGCGCGAACCAGCGGAACCGTCACCGTCGCCGGACAGCCGGTCCTCACCGCCACCTCCGACCGGCTCCACTCCCTTCGAACCCACACCGCATCCATGGTCTTCCAGGACCCCAAGGCCGCCATCAACCCGCTGCACCGCATCGGCGACTTCCTCACCGAACCCGCCCGCCACGCCCGCCCGCCGTACGACGGCGATCCCCACACCCGCGCCCGCGAACTGTGCGAAGCCGTCCACCTGCCGCCCCGCGTCCTGAAGCAGTACCCGCACGAACTGTCCGGCGGCATGCTCCAACGCGTCGCGATCGCCGCAGCCCTCATGCCCAACCCGCAACTCCTCCTGGCGGACGAGCCCACGACAGCGCTCGACACCACCACGCAGGCGGAGATCATCGTGCTCCTGAGCGACCTACGGGAACGCTTCCGCACCGGCCTGCTGTTCATCACCCACGACCTCGACCTCGCCGCCGCCATCAGTGACCGCATCTGCGTTCTGTACGCCGGCCGCATCGTGGAGAGCGGCACCCCCCAAGAGCTGTTCGGCAACCCGCGCCATCCCTACACCGCGGCCCTCCTGCACGCCACACCGCGCCTGAACACCAGAGCCGGGCGCCTCACCCCCATCCCCGGCAGCCCACCCGACCTCCACACCCCTCTGCACGGCTGCGCCTTCGCCCCCCGCTGCCCCCACCGCACCGACATCTGCACCCGCCAGGCCCCGCCCGCCGACCCCGTCGCCTGCCACCACAGCGCCGAACTGGACCTCCATGCCTGACGACACCCAGCCCTCGGACCGCTCACCCGCACTGCTCCACGTACGCGGCCTCACCAAACACTTCGGAGCCTTTACGGCCGTGGACAACGTCTCCTTCACGGTCCCCGCAGGCGGCTCACTGGGCATCGTCGGCGAATCAGGCTCCGGCAAGACCACCACAGCCCGCATGATCACCGGCCTCGAGACCCCGACCAGGGGCACCATCACCATCGACGGCAGCCCCCGCACCACCAGCCGCCGCAAGGCACACCGACTGGCCCGCGCACGCCAGGTCCAGATCGTCTTCCAGGACCCGATGCACAGCCTGGACCCCCGTCTGACCACCCATGACGTACTCAACGAAACCCTGCGCCTGCACTACCCCGACATCAACCGGCCGCAGCGCATCACCGAACTCCTCGACCAGGTCCAGCTCAGCAGCCGCGATGCCGACGCCCGACCCCGCGAACTCTCAGGCGGGCAACGCCAGCGCGTCGCCATCGCCCGCGCACTCGCGGTCGACCCCACGGTCCTCGTCCTGGACGAGGCCGTCGCCGCCCTCGACGTCTCCGTACAAGCGCAGGTCCTCAACCTCCTCGCCGACATCCGCGCACACACCGGCATCTCCTACATCTTCATCACCCACGACCTGGGAGTCGTCCGAGCGGTGACCGATGACCTCCTCGTCATGAGGGCCGGCCGCACCGTCGAACACGGTCCGACCGACACGGTCCTCAGCAACCCGACGCACCCCTACACACGCGTACTGCTGCGCTGCGTCCCCCGGCCGGGCTGGGACCCGCGCGCCGCCATCCGCACCACAGCGGACGCGCAGACCGGCGAGCAGCCGTTCCACGACGTGTGAGGGAGCACGGCCTTACGGGGGACTGCCTCGGGCGTCGGGCCCGCTGCCGGTACCTGGCGCCTTGGGGCCCACCGAGGGGTCCCTGGGCAGTCCGCCCGAAGCGCTGTGCGCCGCCTCGGGGGTCGGTACACTCCGTCACTGTCCGCAACCACGTGTGGACCGAGGGGACTTGGAGTGGCGGTGCTGGTGACGCCGGAGGCCGGGGACAAGATCGCTGAGCGGTACCTCTTGGAGGAACCCATCGGCCAAGGCGGGATGGGCGTCGTCTGGCGGGCCTGGGACGAGACGCTGAAGCGGCGCGTTGCGGTCAAGTGCGCGCGCCCCGACGACGGCGAGGCCGCGAAGCGGCTCAAGAAGGAGGCGCAGTACGCCGCGCGGCTGCACCATCCGAACATCGTGCCCGTCTTCGACTTCGTCGAGGAGGAGACCGCCTGCTGGATCGTCATGGAGTACGTCCCCTCGCGCAGCCTCGCCCAACTGGTCGCGGAGCGCGGCCCGTTGACGCCCGAGGACGCCGGGTCGGTCGGCTGCCAGATCGCGGCGGCACTGGCCAGGTCCCACGCCGAGGGGGTGGTGCACGGCGACGTCACGCCGGAGAACGTCCTCGTCACCGAGGAGGGCGTCGCCCGGCTGATGGACTTCGGGATCGCCCGCGCCCTGTGGAGCGACACCACGCAGACACACACCATGACGGGCACTGTGTGGGGAAAGCCGAAGTACCTGGCGCCGGAGGTGGCCAAGGGCGGGCCCGGCGACGAGAAGGCCGACGTGTTCTCGCTGGGCGCGTCCCTGTTCGCAGCGGTCGAGGGCCGGTCCCCGTACGGAGAGGTCGAGCACCCCATGGCCTACCTGGCGCGGGCGATGGAGGGGCACATCGAGTCGGCGGAGCACGCGGGCCGGCTCGCCGCCCCGCTGACCGCGCTCCTCGCGACCGAGCCCCGGCGCCGTCCCAACGCCGCCGAGGCGCACAAGCTGCTGACGCGCACCGTGCCGCCACCCCCGCACGTCCGGGAGATGCTGCACGACGGCCGCACCCGGTCGCGGGCGCTCGATCCCCTGACGTTACGACTGCCGCGGCACCTGCGCCGTCGGCGCCGGCCCCTGACTCTCGCGGCGGTGGCGCTCATCGCGGTGGCGGCGCTCACGACGGGCCTCCTCGTCCTCCTCCCCGGCGACGACAACGGCGGCAGGAAGAGCGCGACCGGCAAGAACGGGCAGGGCAGGACCGATGCCAGGCCCTCGACGTCGACCCCGGTTTCGGGCCCGGGGGAGGCGGGCACCATCGGCGCCGCCCGTACGGCCGACCCCTGCGCACTCCTCGACGCACCCTCCCTGAGCCGTTTCGGAGACACCGAACGGGACCCGGACTACGGGCGGTTCGACCGCTGCGACGTCCTGGTGAAGAGCAGGAGCGGGGACGAAGTGGCCGGTGTCCAGGTGAACCTCGACAACGACCCGGCCGACTTCGGGGACGACGTGCCCACCAGGCGGGTCGGCAACGTCACGGTCGGGACGATGCAGCGCGACGGGGACGACTGCGAACGCGTCATCGCGACCGCCGACCGCAAGCAGATCGTGCTCGTCGGAGAGCGGTACGAGTCCCCGTCCCCCGACCCGTGCCGGCTGGCCGACGCGGCCACCGATCACGCCGTGGGCGTACTGGACCGGGGCGCCGTCCCCCGGCGCAGTGCGGAGCCCGCCGCGACGTCCCTGGCCCGGCTCGACGCCTGCGACCTGCTGGACGCCGCCGCATTCGAACGGCTGCCGGGCATCGACCCGCGCGATCCCGACCCCTACTTCGGTGACTGGGGTTGCGGTTGGAGCAGCCCGGACGGCGACACGGGGGCGGAGCTGGTGTTCAGCAGGGACAACACTCTGGAGGACGACGGAGATCCGACCGTCGTGGCGGGGCGCAGGAGTTACGTGTCGCCGCGGGAGTCCGGCGACGACGACTGCGTCGTACGGACGCCGCACCGCTCCTACACGAACTCCCTCGGGGACCAGACCGTCGAGCACCTGATGGTGACCGTGCACGGGCCGCAGTCGACCGGCCGGCTGTGCGGCGCGGCCAAGACGCTCGCGACCGCGGCCACGAAGAACATCACGAAGGACCTGAGGGACCTGAAGGGTCCGAAGGGTCGGAAGGGGAAGTGACGGTACGGGGAACCTCAGCAGGATCGACGGGGTCGGCTGGGGCTTCGGGGCGGGCCGGGCGGCCCGTGGCCGACGGACGGGTGCTGCCCGCCGGCCACGGCAGCCTCGCCCGCGGCGTCTGCGCGCCCGTGCCGGGCACGGTCTTCGCGCTCGCCCTGACCGGGGGCATGACGCTGGGGCCCGGGGACGGCCGCGAGATCCTGTTCGGCCGCAACAGGCCCCGGACGCACGTCTGTCTGGGCGAGGACGACGCCCAGGTCAGCCGCCACCAGGGCACGCTCACCCACCGTGGCGGCCAGTGGTGGGTGAGCAACGCCGGGCGGCTGCCGATCCGGTGCGCCGGCGGCCGGCTGCTGTTCCGGGGCGAGGAGCCGTTGCCGCTCGACGCCGGGTACACGCCGTTGTTCGTTCGGGGCTCGCGCGGGCGCGAGCACCTGATGGAGGTGTTCGTCAGCGGCCCCGAGGGCGTACGCCCGGTGCCGCTGCACGGCGATGTCACCCGCCCGCCCCGCGTATGGGTGCTCACCGAGCCGGAGAAGCTTGCCCTCGTCGTCCTCGGCCGGCGTTATCTGCTGCACGAGCCCCGGCCGCAGCCGCTGACGTGGAAGCAGACGGCCGCCCAACTCGCCGAGTTGCGGCCGACGGAGGGCTGGCGGGAGAAGCGCGTCGAGCACATGGTCAACGGGGTGCGCACCCGGCTGTCCCGCGACGGTGAGCCGTGGCTGACCCGGGAGGAGGTCGGCGAACCGGTCGGCAACGCCCTCAACGACCACCTGATCCGGGCCCTGCTGACGTCGACCACGCTCGTCCCGACGGACCTGGCACTGATCGACGCCATCTGACGTACGTCCACGCAGTGGGCATGCCCGTCGCCCCGCTCCCGCCCGCGATCTCCTACGGTTTCCTACGGTCTCCGAGGCCACGTCAGCCCGACGACCGGGCTCGGGACCCCTCCCCGGGAAGGCGCCTAGTGTCACGCGCCATGACGACTCACCATCACGCTCCCGCCCGGCGGGGGACTCGCGGACGGCTCGCTCTCACCGGCGTCGCGCTGCTCGTGGCTCTCGCCGTCGTGATCGCCCCGTCCCCGGCGCTGCCCGCCACGTCCGCGGCCTCCGCCGCCCAGGAAGGCGCCGCCCCCCGGCTGGTGATCACCGAGGGCGGTACCGCCGAGCACCCGGCCGTCTACCGAGGAGGCGGCCGCACCGTCGGCGACATCACCGTCGAGGCCGACCATGTCGTCGTGGAGGGCTATCGGGTCGACAGGCCAAAAGCCCCGGGCATCGAGATCACCGGACACGACATCACCGTGCGGGACAACACCGTCCGCCGTCCGCACGGCGGTGACGGCGACGGCCTGCGCTTCTTCGGCGACGACCTGAAGATCCAGCGCAACACCATCAGCGGAACGTCGAACCGTTACGGCCACGCCGACTGCATGCAGACCTTCGCCGACGACACCCCGCCCAGCCGACGGGTCCTGATCGAGGGCAACCGCTGCGAGGACATCGACAACATGTGCCTGATGGCCGAGGGCCCCAATGACGGCGAGGGCAACGGCCACGGCGTCACCTCCGACTTCACCATCCGGGACAACTACTGCGCGGCGCGCAAGGCCTCCCAGGCCCTGATGTTCGAGGACGTGCGGAACGCCACCATCACCGGCAACACCTTCCCCGCCGGACCGCACCACGCCATCGGCCTCGCCATCGGCTCGACCGGCGCCCACATCGGCGGCAACAAGGTGAGCCCGCACATCGCGTACGAGGTCGGCATCGACTCCTCCTCACGACCGGGCTACGCGGGACCGGAACCCGGCGGAGCCCCCTGAGCAGGCATCCGGGGTGACGACACCCCCCAGCCGGCTCCGCCGGGTGGAGAGAGTGAGTGAATGCAGCCAAGAGGGAATGGAGATAGGTCGGCAACAAGAAGGGGGTCGGCCAGGCGGTCCGGGACTCCGGTCTCGACCGTGCCGACGTCTTCGTGACCAGCAAACTGAACAACGGCGCCCACGCGCACGACGACGCCCTCGAAGCGTTCGACCACACCATGGCGGAACTGGGCCTGGAATACCTGGACCTCTTCCTCATCCACTGGCCCCTGCCCGACGAGGGGGACTTCGTGGAGACCCGGAAGGCCATGGAGGAGATCTACCGCTCCGGGCGGGCCAAATCCATCGGCGCCTCCAACAGTCCCCGGTGCAGGAACGGGCGGTGCGGTCCGTTGGGGAGCGAGAACCCCGCACCCGGGTCTTGCGCCGGATGGCGGCTTCGAATGGCGCGGGCCCCTGCGAGAGCAGTTGGCTGGAGGCGGGTGGCTGCCGCCGCCGGCGGTCGAGCGGGAGGTGACGCGTGGCGGATGTGGGCCCTACGACCGGTGAGGGCGAGGACCTTCTCCAGGAGTTCCTGGCGGAAATTCACACCATCGCGCCGACAAAGCTGACCGAGCTGGTCAACGCGTACGCCACCAAGCTGGGCCTGCAGCGGGTGGACATCTATCTGGTCGACCTCCAGCAGCGACGACTGACGCCGTTTGCCGACGGGGAGCAGCTCCCGGTCGACTCCTCGTTGGCCGGCTGGGCCTACCGCACCCTCTCGCTGCGGGTCGAGGAGACCACCACCGGCACTCTGGTCATCTGGCTTCCGCTCGTGGACGCCTTGGAACGGCTGGGAGTGCTCGGGATTCAGGTGGACTCCATGGACAGCCTCCGACTGCGCCGCTGCCGGACCCTGGCGGCCGTTCTCGCCATGGCGATCTCCTCCAAACGTGCAACCAGCGACCGCTTCGCCCAGAAGGCCCGCACCGAGCCGATGACCCTGCCTGCGGAAATGGTGCGCGCGCTCCTGCCGCCGCGCACCATCGGCAGCGATCACGCAGTCTCGACGGCCGTTCTGGAGCCCGCCTACGAGCTCGGAGGCGACTCCTTCGACCACTCCCTGACGGAATCGACACTCCACGCGGTGATCCTCGACGCGATGGGGCACAACCTCGCGTCGGGAATGACCACGGCCATCGCCATGGCCGGGTGCCGAAGTGCCCGTCGGATGGGTGCCACGCTCCCCGAACTCGTCAAGACCGTGGACGACGTACTCGCCACCTGGCTGCCCGACCAGTTCTGTACCGGGATCGCTGCCCAGTTGGACCTGGCCAGCGGCGTGCTGACCTGGTGCAACTGTGGTCATCCGCCTCCGCTTCTCATCCGTGATCATCAGGTCCTGGAGGCGGCGCTGGAACGTCCGGGTGAACCGCCGATGGGGATACCGGCCGAGCTTGCCGGTACAGACCGCGCGGTCCACGAGGTGGCGTTGGAGCCGCGGGACCGGGTCCTTTTCTACACCGACGGGGTGACGGAGGCCCGCATGGCCGGTGGTGCACGGTTCGGGCTGGCCGGCTTCTCCGAATCGATCATTCGCGCCACCGCTGCCGGCGAGCTCGCCGCCGAGGCGTTGCGGCAGTTGATCCACTCGATCCTGGACCACCAGGACGGCAAGATGAACGACGACGCCACCATCCTGTTGCTCGAATGGCGCCCTCCTTCGTAGCCGGGCAGACATCCCCTCATCACCCACCCGTGTTCCGCCAGGCGATCCGCCTTGGCGCTTTGGTGAACACTGCTTTGGTGAACACCGCGTTCGTGCACACCGCGTTCGTAAATACCGCGTTCGTGAACTCCGCGGCGGGAAGCGCCACGCCGACCACAGCGCCGAGGGTCACGGCGACGGCGGCCCCAACGCGACCACACATCACAGCAACGCCCTGGTGCTTCAACGGGTCCTCACCGAACCGGCGTGGGCGAAGAAAGCTCTCGGACGAGGACCGGCGCGGGCCGACAGCGCTCTTCCGGGTCGCCCCGGTCGAGCGTCAACCCTTACGGCGCTTTCCGTCTGGGCATGTGAGAAAGACCGTCATGCCTCAACGGATGACGGGTTTTGAATGGTCGGCGAGCACGAGCGTTCGCCTATCGTCGTGTGAATTTCTGGTACCCGCGTTCGGGCGGCGGCTCCCATGGGTGGGGTTTTCCCTTCACCCTGTTTCTCCTGCGGGCTCCCAGCCCGCACATGCGGCGGCAGGAATTCGTATCGCCATGCGGAACGAATTGAGGTTCCCCATTTCTCGGGATGCGTTCTGGCGCTTTTGGGGGAGGCGACCGCGGACGGTGCCGAGGTACGGTCCGACCGTGCGCATATCAATTCGCCCGCTTTCGCGCGGCACTGTGTTCCGGAACTGGGTGCACGCGGCCTTGGGCGCGGCCTTGAGCCTGCCGCCGCTGACGGCGGCGCTGCTGTTCGCGCCGCCGAGGTGGCCGGTGTGGCTCCGTGTGCTGGGCTTCGTGCTCGCGTTCGCCGTGGTGACCGTGGCCATGGGGGTTCCTCTGACGGCCAGGCGCGCGAGTGTGCGGCTGGCCAACGGGCTGCTGGGGGCCGGTCTGCCCGCGCCCGTGGACACGCGGGGGTCGCGCTGGGTCAACCGGCTGCGCACGGCGGTGTGGCTGATGCCGCACATGGTGCTCGGCGGGGTGGTGACGGCGTTCTCGTGCTTGGCCGTGTTCGGAGCCGTCGTGTTTCCCGCCGCCTGGTGGGGCGGTGAGGAGCGCATGGCCTTCTTCGGGCTGTCCCTGCGGATCGGGGAGGGCTGGCGGGGGATGTGGGCGTTGCTGCCGGCCGTGGGATGTCTGGCGCTGGCCGCCGGGGTCACACTCGGTGGCGCGGCCGTGCTTCGACCGCTCGCGTCGGTGCTCCTCGGCCACCGGCCCGGCGAGCGGCTTGCCGCCGTCGAGGCGCGGATGAACCTGCTGGCGCAGCGGAACCGGCTGGCGCAGGAGCTGCACGACTCGATCGGCCACACCCTGACGGCGTCCACGATCCAGGCGGCCGTGGCGGTGGAGCTGATGGGCAGTGACCCGGCGGGCGCCAGGCGCGCCCTGAACAGCATTGAGGAGACGTCGCGGGCCGCCATGGACGATCTCGATCACGTTCTTGGGATGCTGCGGGAGGAGCGGCCGTCCACAGCGCCCCGGCCGACCCTCGCGGACCTCGGCCCGCTGGTGGCGGGAGTCCGTGGAGCGGGCGCGGAGGTGGCGGTGGAGGTTGACGGCGACCTGGCCCGGGTGCCGGCCATGGTGTCGCGGGAGGCGTACCGGGTCGTCCAGGAGGGGCTGACCAATGCCCTGCGGCACGGCGGGAGGGCCGAGATCCGGCTGCGGACGACGGTGCGGGGCGGGTGGCTGGAGGTGGAGCTGACCAATCCGGTCGGGACGGGGGCACCTGCCCGCCGGCGGCCCGGAGGCCAGGGGGTGCGGGGAATCGGGGACCGGGTGCGACTGCTGGGGGGAACGACGCACGCCGGGGTTGTGGAGATCGGCGGCGGCGACGGCGGGGGCGCGGGGGGAGCGCGCTGGCGGCTCCTGGTCCGGATACCGCTACGGTCGGCGTCGTGAACGTCCCCACAGCCCGGCCCGGACGCCGATCCACCCGTGACCGTCGCGGCCTCGGCCTGGTCGGCTGCGCCCTTGGGCGGAGCGCACGATCAGGCCGAGGCCGCCCGCACGCCCGGCGAACGGCCAGGTGGGCGACCCCGGTTCGAGGACCGTTTCGGTCTGGGGCTTGAACGACAGGCCCTAGCGGAACTCGTCCGCATGCTCTTCCGCCCATGAGCGGAACGTGTGTGCCGGCGTTCCGGTGATCTCTTCCACCGTGGTGGTGATCACGTTCGATTGGGGCCGCTCTTCAGCGCTGGCCAGCAGCGCCTCGACGAGAGCAGGCGGCCTGCCGTCGGCGAGCATCTGCTGTCGTGCGACCTCTACGGGGACCTTCTCGAAGGTCACCGGGCGGCCGATCGCTTCCCCGATCGTACGTACCTGCTCGGCTCTGCTCACTACCTGCGGACCGGTCAGGACGTGCTTGGCGCCCACATGCCCGTCCTCGGTCAGCGCATGTACCGCCACGGCCGCGATATCGCGCTCGTGGATCACCGCCGTGGCGGCGATGTCGGGACCGCGAACGGCGCGCGTGGTGCGGATCTGGTGGGCCCACCCTCGCCCATTGGAGGCGATGGTGTTCGACCGCAGGATGGTCCACTCCAGGCCGGATCCTTCGATCAGGCGCTCCATGTCGGCGTGGAGTTGGTTGATCGGATCGGTTTGGCGTTCGGCGTCGTCGTTCACACCTGACGAGGAGAGATAGACGATGCGGCGGGCATGTCGTGCGATCGCCTCGAGCACGGCGGGCGCGCCCTCCGTCGTCAGGAAGGGCCAGATCAGGAACACCGTGTCGGCCCCCTTCAGCGCTCCCTCCAGCGTGTCCGGCCGGGACAGGTCCCCGCCGGCGACCCGGACTCCGTCCGGTAGTCCGGCTGTTGCGGGCTCACGCACCAATGCACGCACAGCGGTGCCCGTGGCCAGGAGCTGAGCAACGACCTGTCTGCCGACATTGCCGGTCGCGCCCGTTATAAGAATCTCACTCATGATCAGTTCAGCCTCGGCTCTGCTCGAAGTATTCCTTCCGGCCGACCCCGGTGCTCCGAGGCCGAGCCGCTCACCCGCTCGCCCGTCCGTCCATCCGGAGGCGGCGGATGCCCATACATCCCCCAACTCCTCGCGGCACCGGCCGCGTGATCAGCGGACGGCACAGGCGTCGCCGATCGCCGTATCCAACATCGCCAAGCCGAGCGAAAGCTCGTCTTCGGTGGCGGTCAGCGGCGGCGCTATCCGGAAGACCCCGCCCATGCCGGGGAGTTGGACGATGTTCATGTGCAGGCCGAGTTCGAGGCAGCGCCGGGTGACCCGCGCGCCCAGTTCGTCCGAGCTCTGCTTCGTCTCGCGGTCGACGACGAGTTCGAGCCCGGCCAGCAGGCCCCGGCCGCGGATGTCGCCGACGACCTCGTGGCGGTCGGCGATGTCCGCGAGACCGCGGCGGAGGAACGCGCCGAGCGAGCGCGCGCGCTCGTCGAGTTTGTTGTCGATCAGGACGTCGAGGACGGTGTTGCCGACCGCTGCCACCAGTGGGTCGGCGACGTGTGTGGTGAAGAACAGGAACCCGCGCTCGTGCGCCTCCTGCTCGATCTCGGCGCTGGTGACCACGGCCGCGAGGGGCAGTCCGGCACCGAGCGTCTTGGACAGGGTGAGGATGTCGGGGACGACACCGTCGCGTTCGAACGCGTACCAGGCCCCGGTGCGGCAGAGGCCGGTCTGGGCCTCGTCGAGGATCAGCAGCATGCCGCGTTCCCGGCATTTGGCCTGCAGGGCCGCGAAATACCCGACCGGCGGCTCGATGATGCCGCCCGAGCTGAGGATCGGTTCGACGAGGCACGCGGCCAGGCTGCCGGTCGACTGGGCGTCGATCAGGTCGAAGGCGAAGTCCAGCTGGCGTTGCCAGTCCAACGAGCCGTCGGCGGTGGTGAAGTCGGGCCGGTACGCGTTCGGCACCGGGATGGCGAAGTTGCCGGGCGCGCCCGGGCCGTAGCCCTTGCGTCCCGCGCTGTAGGTGGCGGATGCGGCGGCCTGCGTCATGCCGTGCCAGGACCGTGCGAACGAGACGATCTCGTGCCTGCCGGTGACGAGCTTGGCCATCCGGATTGCGGCCTCGTTCGACTCGGCGCCGGTCGTCAGCAGCAGGGCCTTCTCCAGCGGCGCGGGCAGCGTGTCGGCCAGCCGCCGGGCGAGGTCGACGACCGGGCGGCTGAGCATGCCGCTGTAGAGGTGATCGAGGGTCGCGACCTGTCGCTGGACGGTCGCGACGATGTCCGGGTGCGAGTGGCCGAGGATCGCGCTCATCTGTCCGGAGGTGAAGTCGAGGATCTTCCGGCCGTCCGCGGTGTACAGGAAGCTCCCGGCCGCTCGGTCGATGATCTCGCGGGTGAACTCGCCGCCGTAGCGTACGAGATGCCTCTCGGCATCGGCCCAGAAGGTCGGGGTGGACGGCGGGGTGGACGGTGGGGTGGTGGTCGAAGCAGCCATGTCCCAGACGTTAGGTCGCCCTCGAGCGACACGTCCATCTCACAATTCCGGCTGTCCTGTTCGGCAAAACCGCACAACAATGGGGGCGTGATGAACCCCTGGAGACTGCGGCTGCTGAGCCAGCTGGACACGCTGGGCACCGTCCGGGCAGTTGCCCAAGCTGCCAACCTGAGCCCGTCGAGCGTGTCTCAGCAACTCGCCGTGCTCGAGGCCGAGACGCGCACACAGCTCCTTGAACGGACGGGGCGCCGGGTGCGGCTGACCTCGGCCGGGCTGATCCTCGCGCGGCGGGCACGGGCGATCCTCGACCACATGGACAGCGTCGAGGTGGAGCTGCGCGGGTTCGGCGAGGAACCGGCCGGGCTGGTGCGGCTGGGGGCGTTCCAGAGCGCGATCCACTCCATGGCCGTGCCGGCGGTGACCCGGCTGGCGCGCGAGCATCCGCACCTTGAGATAGAGCTGCTCGAGCTGGAGCCGCACGAGAGCGTGCCCGCGCTGCGGGTCGGCGACGCGGACATCGTCATCACGACCACGGACTTCGACGAGCTGCCGTTGGGGCCGGACCTCGACCTCGTACCGCTGACCACGGACCCGATCCTGCTGGTGGTTCCGCCCGAGCATCCCGCGGCCGGGCGTGGCGCCGTGGACCTCGCGGCCTACGCGGACGAGCCGTGGGCGTTCGACATGCCCCAGTCGTACATGGCGAATCTCGCGCTGCGGCTGTGCCGTCAATCGAGGTTCGAGCCACGGGTGGTGTGCCGGTTCAGCAACTACATGATGACCCTGCAGCACGTCGAGGCCGGGCTGTCGATCGCGTTGCTGCCCGGCCTGGCGGTCGACGACCGCTATCGCGTCGCCACCCGGGAACTCGCGACTCCCGTGACGCGCGCGATCACGGCGGCGATGCGCCGCGGCTCACCACCGCGCGCGGCGGTGCGCGTCGTGCTGGACGCCCTGCGGCGCAATCCGGACCTGCCGCTGCTGGGTCGTCAGGGATAGGCCGAGGCCGTCGCCTTCCCGGGAACCGACATCCCGGAGCGCACGCTGTGGTGGTTCCCGGCGGGTGTGTGGGAGCTGCTCATGGGGAGCAGGCATGTCCACTTCCCGGGTATGTCCACTTCCCGGTATGTCTATTTTTTCCCGTGGCTTCCCGTGACCTCGCCTGCGGGCGATCGATCGCCCACGGCCAGCGTGGAGCCGAGCCGTTCGAGCAGGCCGGCAAGCTGGGTCTGCTCATCCCCGCTGAGCCCGGCGAGAAGCCGACGCTGGTTGTCCAGGTGGACGGCGATGAGCTCGTCCGTCAGTTTGACGCCCTCGGCGGTGAGGGTGACGAGACGTCCGCGCGAATCGGTCTCGGCTACGGATCTGCCGACCAGGCCACGGGCTTCGAGTCGATCGACCCGTTTGGTGATCGCGCCGGTGGTGACGAGGACGGTACGGCTGAGCTCGCCCGCTGACAGCGCGTGGGGCGCCCCGGAACGTCGTAGCGCCGCAAGCACGTCGAAGTCGCCGCTTCCCAGGTCTGCGGCGCCGAAGGGCGGGCGTAGCCGCTGGTCCAGTGCGTCGGTGAGCCGGAAGAGGCGGCCGATGACGAGCATCGGTGTCGCATCGAGATCGGGCCTCTCATGTGTCCACTGTTCGACCATGGCGGCGATGGAGTCGGGCTGCATGGCTTCCATTGTATCTTCCGCGGATGATAATTTACCTTCCATGGAAGATATCGATGCTCCTCGCGCCGCCGCGGCGGTTGTCTGCTACTTCGACCCCGTCCTCACCTCCATACCGAAGGGCGAGGGCGCGAGCCGGCCGTTCCGGGCCACTCGGACCCTTGCCGGGGTGGGAACGTTCGCCGAACCGAAGCGGGGACGCGGTGCGCTCGACGTCCGCTGAAACGGGCGCCGGCACCCGCCGCCGCCTCATCGCCGCAAGCCTGGTCGGCTCGATCGGCGACGGCATCTACGTGCCGCTGACGATGCTGTTCGTCCACTCGCTCACCGGCCTGTCGCTGACGGCGATCGGCGCGGGCCTGACCGTCGCCGGGCTCTGCGCCCTGGCGTTCATGCCCGTCGCCGGCGTCCTCATCGACCGGTTCGGCGGCCGACGCGTGCTCATCGCCGTGCTCGCGTTGCGGGCGGTCGGATTCGCCGCCTATCCGTTCGCCGACTCCTACCCCGCATTCCTGGCGATCGCCCTGGTGGTGGCGGTGGGGATGTGGGCCTCCTCGCCCAGCCAGCAGGCTCTCATCGGCGAGATCGCCGAAGGCGTCGAGCGTGACCGGCTGCTGGCGTGGGACCGTAGCCTGCGCAACGCCGGCATGGGATGCGGCAGCCTGGCGGCGGCGGGCATGCTGGCGTTGAACGGCAACGCCGGCTTCATCGGCGCCGCGGTGGTGCTGGCCACGGTCTTCGCCGTCGCCGCGGTGCTGGTGGCCCGGATCTCGGCCGTCCACGGCGGCGACAGGCGGCCGGAGGGGGCGCGGGACGGGTACCGGCAGGTGCTCGCCGACCGGCCCTACCTGCTCATCACGGCTGCCAATTTCCTGATCGCTTTCGGCTACACCACCCAGGCCATCGCCTTGCCGGTCTTCCTCACCCGCGACGTCGGCATGCCCGATTCCCTGGCCGGGGCCGTCTTCGCGGTCAATACCGTTCTGGTCGCCGCGCTCGGTGTCCCCATCGCCCGCCTGACCAGGCGCGGCAGGCGCACCCGCGCGGCCGCGCTCGGCGCCGTCATCTTTGCGCTCTCCTTCGCCGCCTTCGCGGTCCTTCCCCGGCTCGTCAGCGGTGCCGACGCCATCGTCGCCGTCCTGGCGGTCGCGGTCCTCTACACCGCCGGCGAGCTCGTCCACTCCGCACCCTCGCAGGGCCTGTCGGTCCAGGCTGCCCCCGATCACCTGCGGGGACGGTATCTGTCGATCTATCAGCTGTCCTGGTCGGTCTGTCGCACCGCCGCGCCCCTGCTGCTGGGCTTCCTGCTCGACGCCGGGCAATGGCAACTGTGGACGGTCCTGGGGCTGATGGTCCTGACCGGCGCGGCGGTCCTGCTGTATGTCGAGCGGATGCTGCCGACGCACGTGGTCAGTACCCGCGAAGCCACCATCACCGCTCCTCAGGAGGCCATGACCTGACGGCCGTAGTGGCCTTCCGCTCCGGCCTCGCCCTGGTAGCGGCCCAGGCCCCGGCAGGCCGCGCCGGCGAACTGGTCTCCGGCTGTTTCGTCGCCGTCTACCTGGGCCTGGCCCTTCCTGCCGTCGGCGTCGGTCTCCTCGTCACCGCCACCTCGCTCCGCATCGCCGCCACCCTCTTCGCCGCCGTGGTCACCGTCCTCGCCCTCTTCGGCATCACAGTGACGGCGCGGACGAGGGCGGCTACCGGCGGTTGAGCGCGACGCGGCCGAGAACACACCTCGCCCAGACGTACCGTCAACTGCCCGACGGCACGACGATCTCCATGGGAAGCGGTCGGTAAGCGGCCCGGCGAACTCCGCGCGGCGGCGGCAGTTTGCGGGGCCCGGTCAGTGCGCGCTCCGCCCGGCGGCGTTCGCCCGCCACTCGCGGCCGATGGAACGCATCAGCGCCGGGTAGACCGCGATGTACCGGAAGGGCTTGATGGCGGCCATGTAGAGGGTGCCGAACAGCCCGTTCGGCTTCACCAGGACGGCCATCTGGCCGCGATGGCCGCCGGCTCCGTCCGGGACCCAGCCGATGTGCATCACCGCGTGCACGGTCTTGTTGGCCATCTCGGCGGCCCACTCGTCGTCCCTCTCATAGAGGGAGGTGAACGCGGACGAGCCGAGGTCGGGGCCCTGGGGCCCCTCGCGAAGGTCCGCCGGCAACCGGTCGCGAAGGGAAGGCCGCCGGGTGCCGATACCGCTATCGGGCTTGTCCCAGCCGAGCAGCGCCCCGAGCTTCCAGCGGACGGTGAACAGCACGCGGGAGACGAGACCCTCGCCGTGCACCCCGCCCCTCATTCCCTCGGCGATCTGGCGCACCAGCCACACCAGGTCGTCCGGTCCGCCGGGGGTGGGCAGTGCCCATACGTCCTCGGTCGTGAAGTCGTCGGCGATCTCATGGATCCGCCAGGGGCGGTCGGTGTGGGCGGTTCGGGGAAGTCGCATCAGCAGGCCCCATATCTATACGGTGGCGTATAGATCGAGCATAGGCCCGTCTATACGCCGCCGTATACTCGGTACGACGTGAGGAGGCACACACCATGGGCGCGACCCGCACGCCACGCGGCAAGTGGATCGAGGAAGGCCTGCGGGCACTGGTCGCGGGCGGTCCGGATGCCGTCCGGATCGAGGCGTTGGCGCAGGCGCTCGGCGTCAGCAAGGGTGGCTTCTACGGGTACTTCCGCAACCGGGGCGCGCTGCTCACCGAGATGCTCGACACCTGGGAGCACGAGGTGACCGAGAGTGTGATCGAGCAGGTCGAGAGCGGCGGGGGAGACGCCAGGGCCCGGCTGGAGCGGCTGTTCGCCATCGTTGCCGCCGCCACCGACGGGCCGGTGCGGGGCACTACCGCCGACGTGGCGATCCGCGACTGGGCCCGGCGCGACGCGGCCGTCGCCGAGCGCCTGCGCCGCGTCGACAACCGTCGTATGGACTACCTGCGTTCCCTCTTCTCGTCCTTCTGCCCCGACGAGGACGAGGTCGAGGTTCGCTGCCTGCTCGCCGTCTCGGTGCGCATCGGCAATCACTTCAACGCCGCCGACAACGGCAGGCGCAGCCGCGCGGAAGTGATGGAACTGATCAGCCAACGACTGTTGGCGTAGCAGCCTCACCGTCGTTCACCCGAACTCTCACCCGAACTCGGCGTCATTCGCGCGGGGGCTGCGCGCGCCCTGCCGGCCGGCTGCGAGGCCGACCGGGCGGAGTGCTGTCCGTCCGTCGCGACGCTGTGCCGGGAGAGGCGCAGGAGGCCGCGCGCGGCCGCCATTGTGAACGAAATGCTGCGCGCGCGTGGCGGGAGAATCAGAAACTGCGGCAACGGCCGTCGTGTCATTGACGTGGCTGATTTTCACTGCCAGCCTCCCGAGTGTGAGCCACTCGGAGAACTTCACCGCACGCCTGCACGTCGATCTGCGACGCCAGGCCAGTGCCATCTGTGCCGCTGGCTGCTAGGGCTGTCCCCCAAGAGCTGCCGACCGGCGTCAGTTCCTGAGCGCCCCATGACCCCGGCGCACTCACTGGCGCGGGATGTCCCCACAGCCCGGTGATCTCGCCGCACACCCACCTGGAATCCGCCGGATTCGGTGCGCGAGCCGGGCTCGTCCCGCCCCACCCTGCGCATTGTCCTTTCCGTTTGCGCACCTCGGGTGATCTTTCCGCCCGCCGTAAGAGGAACTGCGGCTCTTGCACGCCGCGTATTGCTGCGCTCGCGCTCGACCTCCACGCACCGGTCATCGCCATCGCCGCCCGCCGCCCGCCGCCCGCCGCCCGCAGTCCCGCAGTCCCGCAGTCCACGCGATCCGCCTTCCCCACCCCTTCATCCGGCGTCCGTGGCACCCGCCGTACGCGTCCGACCGCGCTCCACCCACCACTCGAACAGGACCCCTCCATGAGCACGCTGATATCCCCATCGAGCCGTCGACAGTTCCTCACCCTGCTGGGCCTCTCGGCGGTCGCGGTCGGCTGCGGCTCCGGGGGTGGCGGCGCAACCAAGGATCAGGCCAAGACCCTGCGATACCAGGGTTGGGCGGGGACCGTCATCCTGCCCGAACTGGCCGAGGACCTCGGCTTCCTGGAGGACGTGAAGCTGAAGTGGGTCGGCAACACGATCAGTGGGCCGCAGGACATCCAGTCGGCGGCCACCGGGCAGGTCGACTTCGGCGGCGCGTTCAACGGAGCGGTCGTCAAACTCGCCGCGAGGAAGGCTCCCATCACGGCGGTCATCAGCTATTACGGCGTCGACAAGGCCGCCTACAACGGCTTCTACGTCCTCAAGGACAGCCCGATCCGCTCGGCCCGCGACCTGATCGGCGAGAAGGTCGGGATGAACACCCTCGGTGCGCACTCCGAGGCGATGCTCGACATCTATCTGCAACGCCACGGCCTGTCGCAGGCGGACCTCAAGAAGGTCGAGCCGTTGGTGGTGCCCCCGGTCAACACCGAGCAGTCGCTGCGGCAGAAGCAGATCCAGGTGGGTGTCCTCGGCGACATCCTGCGTGACAAGGCCCTGCAGACCGGCGGCATCAGGCCGCTGTTCACCGACCACCAGCTGCTCGGCGACTTCTCCGCCGGCACCTATGTGGTGAACGACCGGTTCCTCAAGGAGAACCCCGACACCGCGCGCACCTTCGTCACGGGCGTCGCCCGCGCCATCGAGTGGGCCCGTGCCAGACCACGCGACGAGGTCATCGCCCGGCAGGTCGAGATCGTCAAGAAGCGCGGCCGGAACGAGGGCACCGCCCCGCTGAAGTACTGGAAGTCGTTCGGCGTCGCCGAGACGGCCGGGCGCATCACCGACAAGGAGCTCCAGCTGTGGATCGACTGGCTCAGCAAACGCGGTGACATCGAGAAGGGCCAGGTCAAGGCGTCGGATCTCTACACCAACGAGTTCAACGCGTACAGCCGGAAGCACACACCGTCCGCGGCCAAGTCGACCTCCAGGAAGGGGAGCTGACGACATGTCGGAATCCAGCGAATCCGGCGCACCCAAGATCGAGTTCGAGCAGGTGCGCAAGACCTTTCCCGCCAAGAGTCCCGCCAAGAGGGGGAGGGCCCAGGGCCGCGGCTCGGCGCACGGCGACGGCGAGTTCACCGCCCTGGACGGTGTCGACCTGCGGATCGACGCGGGGGAGTTCGTCGTCGTGGTCGGTCCCAGCGGATGCGGCAAGTCCACGCTCCTGGACCTGCTGGGCGGACTCACCCGCCCGACCGGCGGGCGGATCCTTCTGGACGGGGAACCCGTGACCGGGCCCGGCCTGGACCGCGGAATCGTCTTCCAGCAGTACGCCCTGCTGCCCTGGCGCACCGCCCTGGGCAACGTCGAGTTCGGCCTGGAGGCGACCGGCGTGCCACGACGTGAGCGGGCCGCGCGTGCCCGCGAATACCTGGACCTGGTCGGGCTCACCGGATTCGAGAACCGTCACCCGCACGAGCTGTCGGGCGGCATGCGCCAGCGCGTGGCCATCGCCCGCTCTCTCGCCTACGACCCCGACGTCCTGCTGATGGACGAGCCGTTCGCCGCGCTGGACGCCCAGACCAGGGAGTCGCTCCAGGACGAGCTGCTGGGTATCTGGCAGCGCACCGGCAAGACCGTCGTCTTCATCACCCACGGCATCGAGGAGGCCGTCTATCTGGGCCGGCGGGTGGCCGTCATGACCTCCAGGCCCGGTCGCATCAAGCAGGTCGTGCCGATCGGCCTCGACTCCCGCACGGCGACGGACGACCTACGGTCCAGCCCCGAGTTCGCACGGTACCGACACGAGATCTGGACGCTGCTGCACGACGAGGTGACCAGAACCCAACTGCTGGAGAAGGAGGAGGTCTCCGTATGAGCCTCGCAAGCGGTCCGAGCACTCGACGCAAGACCCCGGACAATCTCAAGGACCGGGAGGAACCAAAGGCCCAGGAGGAACCCTCCGCGCCGACCACCGGCACGCCGTCGGCGCCCGTAGTGGAGGCCGCAGAGGGAGCCGCAGAGGGAGCCGCGACCGTCCTGCCGATCGCGCTGAGCAGGCCGCGGCTCCACCGCCCTCCCGCGCTGCCCCGCATCCTGCGCGCGGTACTGACCGGCGCCACCAAGTCGGTCGCGATCGTCGCCCTGCTGCTCGCGTGGGAGCTGGCGCCCCGCTTCGGCCTGGTGGACGGGACCTTCCTGCCGCCGTTCAGTGAGGTGGCCCGGGCATGGTGGGAGCTCGTCGCCAACGGCCAGCTCGCCGACAACGCGCAGGCGAGCCTGGTCCGTTCGTTCACCGGATTCGGCATAGCCGTCGCCGTGTCCGTACCGCTGGGCCTGCTCATCGGTTGGTACCGGCCCCTCGCCGATATCCTCAACCCGTTGCTTCAGGTCTTCCTCAACACCGCCGCCCTGGCCCTGCTGCCGGTGTTCGTACTGCTCCTCGGCATCGGCGAGACGTCGAAGATCTCCATCGTGGTGTACGCGTGCGCGTGGCCGATCCTGTTCAACACCATCAGCGCGGTACGCACCGTCGACCCCACGCTGCTGAGGCTGGCGAAGTCCATGGACCTGTGCGCCCCAAGGCTGTTCCAGAAGGTCATCCTGCCGGCCTCGGTGCCGACGATCTTCACCGGAATCCGGCTGGCCGGGGCGGTGTCCATCGTCGTCCTGGTCGCCGCCGAGATGATCGGCGCCAAGGCCGGTCTCGGCTATCTGATCAACGCCTCCCAGTACAACTTCGCCATTCCGCAGATGTATGCGGGCATCGTCACCATCTCCGTCATCGGCGTGGCCTTCAACCAGCTGCTGGTGGCCGTGGAGAAGCGGCTCAGCTCGTGGCGCGTCCCTGCGACGAGCTGACGCTCGCGTCCGCCCCTGCGCAACGAACCCAGAGGAGTCCTCCATGCCCGCAGCCGGCCCCCGCCGCCTCCATCTCAACGCCTTCCTGATGAACGCCGGTCACCACGACGCCGCCTGGCGCCATCCGCGTACCCGGCCCGAACACGTCACCGACCGGCACTACTTCCAGCACCTCGCCCAGACCGCCGAACGCGGCAAGCTCGACTCCATCTTCTTCGCCGACGGCTTGGCCCTACGGGGCCAGGCCACACACAACGCGCTCGGCGGTTTCGAACCGCTCACGCTGCTGTCCGCCCTGGCGACGGTGACCGAGCACATCGGCCTGATCGCCACCGTCTCCACCACCTTCAACGAGCCCTTCCACACCGCTCGGAAGTTCGCCTCCCTCGACCACCTCAGCGGCGGGCGCGCCGGCTGGAACATCGTCACCTCCGGCACCGTGGACGAGGCCCGCAACTTCGGGCACGACGAGCACCTCGAACACGGCCTGCGCTACGACCGGGCGCGGGAGTTCGTGGACGTCGCCACCAAGCTCTGGGACAGCTGGGAGGACGACGCGGTCCTGCTCGACCGCCAGCGCGGGATCTACGTGGACGCCGGCAAGGTGCAGCCCATCGACCACCGCGGGGAGCACTTCGCCGTACAGGGCCCACTGAACGTGCAGCGCAGCCCGCAGGGGCACCCGCTGCTGGTGCAGGCCGGTTCGTCCGAGGACGGCAAGGAGTTCGCCGCCCAGTACGCCGAGGCCGTGTTCACCGCGCAGCAGACCCTCGCCGACGGGCAGGGCTTCTACAAGGACGTCAAGAACCGCCTCGCCCGCTACGGACGTGCCGAGAACGACCTGAAGATCCTTCCCGGGATCTGCCCGGTCATCGGCGCGACGGAGGCGGAGGCCCACGCTCTGGAGCAGGAGCTGACCGATCTCCAGGTGCCGGAGTACGGACTCGCCCAGCTGTCGGGCATGCTCGGCACCGACCTGACCGGACTGCCGCTGGACGGCCCGCTGCCCGCGCTGCCCGAGGAGCGGGACATCAACGGCAACAAGAGCCGCTTCACGCTGGTCGCCGAACTGGCCCGGCGCGACGGACTGACGCTGCGCGAGCTCATCGCGCGCCTCGGCGGCGGGCGCGGCCACCGGGTCTTCGCCGGGACGCCGGAGCAGATAGCCGACCAGCTCGAAGAGTGGTTCACCCAGGGAGCCGCCGACGGCTTCAACGTCATGCCGCCGCATCTGCCCGGCGGCCTGGAGGACTTCGTCGACCACGTCGTGCCGATCCTCCAAGGCCGGGGCCTCTTCCGCACCGAGTACACCGGTCGCACCCTGCGCGAGCATTACGGCCTGCCCCGCCCCGCAGGCCGGCTCGCCCCCTCCGTCACCGCCGCCGAGGGACAGCCGGCATGACCGGGCTCGACCTCACCACGGACGTCCTGGTGGTGGGCGGCGGCCCCGCCGCCACCTGGGCAGCGCTCAAGTCGGCCCAGGCCGGTGCGGAGGTGATCCTCGCCGACAAGGGCTACTGCGGCACCAGCGGCGCGACCGCGTCGAGCGGCACCGGGGTCTGGTACGTCCCGCCGGAGCCCGCCGCACGGGAGGCGGCCATGGCGAGCCGGGAGAAGCTCGGCGGACATCTCGACGACCGACGCTGGAAGGAACGCGTCCTGGACCAGACGTACGCGGGCATGAACGAGCTGGCCGCGGCGGGCCGGTACCCCTTCCCCACCGGGCCGGACGGGACACCGCTCAGAAACGGCCTGCAAGGGCCCGAGTACATGCGCCGGATGCGTATCCGCGTCCAGCGGGCCGGGGCGCGCATCCTCGACCACAGTCCGGTCACCGAGCTGTTGACGGACCCGTCCGGGGTGGTCGCCGGGGCCCGCGGCTACCGGCGGCAGGCGGGTGGGGCGTACCGGGTGCGCGCGGGGGCGGTGGTCCTGGCGACCGGCGGCTGTGCGTTCCTCAGCGGAGCGCTCGGCTGCAACGTCAACACCGGAGACGGCGCCCTGTTCGCCGCCGAGACGGGTGCCGAGCTGTCCGGCATGGAGTTCTCCAACGCCTACGGCATCGCGCCCGAGGGCACCTCGGTCACCAAGTCTGCGTTCTACTCGTTCGCGACCTTCTCCCACGAGGACGGAACTCTCCTGGAAGGCGCGGCGAGCCAGGGCGGCCGGTCGGTGATCGCCCGCGCCCTGCTGCACGAGAAGGTGTACTGCCGTCTCGACCGCGCCGACCCCTCGGCCCGGCGGGCGATGCGGCTGGCCCAGCCGAACTTCTTCCTCACCTTCGACCGGCTCGGCATCGACCCGTTCACCCAACGGTTCGCGATCACGCTGCTCGCCGAGGGCACGGTGCGGGGCACCGGCGGCATCCGCATCACCGGTGACGACTGCGCCACCACGGTCCCCGGGCTGTACGCGGCCGGGGACGCCGCCACCCGCGAGCTGATCTGCGGCGGCTTCACCGGGGGCGGCAGCCACAACGCCGCCTGGGCCATCTCGTCGGGCACCTGGGCGGGCCAGGGTGCGGCCCGGTACGCCCTGTCCTTCGGGCGCCGGGCCGCCGGCCGCCGACTGGCACCGACGGGCGGGGCGGGCCTCCGGCCGACCCGGGCACCGGGCCCGCCAGGTGCCCACCGTGACGTGATCGCGGCGGTTCAGGGCGAGGTCCTGCCGTACGAGAAGAACTACCTGCGCCACGGCGCGGTTCTCACCACCTCGCTGGCAGCCCTCGACGCCACCTGGGACGAGGCCCGCGCCGCACTGCTCGGCAGCGGGCCGGATGTCGTAGGGGCCCGCGAGGCCGCGGCGATGACCGCACACGCCCGCTGGATGTACGCCGCCGCGCTCGCGCGCACCGAGAGCCGCGGCATGGCACGACGCCTCGACTTCCCCGATCGGGACCCCGCGCAGCGCCACCGCATCGTCACCGGCGGACTCGACGAGGTGTGGACCCGGCCCGAGCCCGTGGCCGCACTCCTGGAGGCAGCCTCGTGATCGAGTTCGTCTCCGCGGAGCGGTGCATCGCCTGCGACAAGTGCATCACGGTCTGCCCGACCAACGTCTTCGACCGAGGCGAGGACGGCATTCCGGTCCTGGCCCGCCACACGGACTGCCAGACCTGCTTCCAGTGCGAGGCGAACTGCCCCGCCGACGCCCTCTATGTCGCCCCGCAGACACATCCCCTGCCCGACGAACCCACCGTCCGGGACGCGGCCGGTCTCGACCGAGCCGGCCTGCTCGGTGGCTACCGCCGCCGCATCGGCTGGGGGCGAGGCCGCACCCCCGGCGCCCGTCTGGCCATAGGACCGCACCTCAACCCACCCGACCCCAACGGAACCTCCCTGCCCATCACCTCCTGAGAGTGACGCACCACCTCCTGAGATCGCCGAAACTCCCGAAAGGAACACGCACATGAGCACCAGCACAGGCTTCGACATCCGCCGGATCGGCGGACGCATCGGTGCCGAGATCGTCGGCGTCGACCTCTCCACCGACCTCGACCCGGCGATCGTCGCCGAGATCAACGCGGCACTGCTGGAACACAAGGCGCTGGTCTTCCGCGGCCAGCAGCTGGACGACGCCGGGCAATTGCGCTTCGCCGCCCTCTTCGGCGACCTCACCACCGCCCACCCCACCGTCCCGTCCGTGGACGGGCAGCCCAACATCCTGCCCGTCGACGGGGACGAGGGCATCCGCGCCAACCACTGGCACACCGACGTCACCTTCGTCCGCACACCCCCGAAGGCATCGACCCTGCGCAGCATCGTCGTCCCGCCCTACGGCGGTAACACCCTGATCGCCAACTCGGCCGGGGCCTACCAGGATCTGCCCGAGCCGCTGCGCGAGCTGGCGGACAAGCTGTGGGCGGTGCACACCAACGACTACGACTACGCCGCCCCGAAGAACGACAAGGCGGCCGAGCACCGCAAGCGCTTCGTCTCGCGCAAGTACCGCACCGCCCACCCGGTGGTACGCGTGCACCCCGAGACGGGGGAGCGCGGCCTGTTCATCGGCGGCTTCGCGCAGACCGTCGAGGGCCTCGGCCCCTCCGAGTCCCGGGACCTGCTGCGCATCTTCCAGTCGTACGTGACGCGGCCGGAGAACATCCTCCGGGTGGCCTGGACACCGGGTGACCTCGTCCTGTTCGACAACCGCATCACCCAGCACTACGCCCCCGACGACTACGGCGACCTTCCGCGCCTGCTGCATCGGGTGACCGTGGCCGGGGACGCTCCGGTGGGCATCGACGGCACCGCCAGCCGGGTCATCGAAGGCGGTGACACCGACCACTACACACCCGCCGTGGCCTGACGCCCACGGGACCTTCGGCCGCCGGGCCCCTCTGGATCGCCTCCTGGGGCACCCCCCAGGAGGCGCTCGGAGTACGCCGGCCGTGCCGAGCCGAAGGAGATCATCCCTGTCGTATGTCGCGAGACCCATGGCGACCTCATGCGCCGCAAGCCGGTGGCCGCTCTCACCGCGGCCGCCGCCCCGGCCGACGGCGGCGGTCTGCACCGCAGGGTCGGCACCCCGGCATCGGGTGAATTATCACCTTGTTCCCAATTGGGTGGTTGCGTGTACTGTCCTCAGAGGTAGTTCCCCACGCGATGGAGCTGGGAGTCATGATGAAGAAGATCATCGCGATAGCGTTCGTGACCGCACTGATCGGCGCCGGAAGCGCCGGCATCGCCTCCGCGGCCACCGCGTTGCCGGGGTCCCCGCCGGGCCGTGACACCGTCACCACGACGTTCCACTGCCCCGCCCCGCGCGGCACCTTCACGATCACGTCGGACCCGTGGGTGATGGGTCAGTACGAGCGGTATTACGGCGAGCAAGGCTGCACGTACGCCTCGTAGCCGGCGGCGCCATGGTGTTCATGGCCGGTGGCCTCACCGACGTGCTCGCCCCGCGGTCTTGGGGAGTTGCTGGGTGGAGCAGTGGATGCCGCCCCCTCCCTCGCCGAGGGTGTCGACGGGCAGTTGCACGACCTTCCGCCCCGGGTACAGCTCGCGCACGATGGACCTGGCATCGCTGTCGGCCTTCTTGTCGCCGAAGCCGGGCAGGATGACCGCACCGTTGACCACGTAGTAGTTCACGTAACTGGCCAGGAATCCGTCCCCGCGGCGGCCGATGTCGACCGGTTCGGGCAGCTCGACGACTTCGAGCCGTTTGCCCCGGGCGTCCACGGCCCTGTCCAGGACCTTCCGGGCCTGGTCGTAGGCGTCGGTCCAGAGGTCCTGCGGGGCCTCCTCGTCCGGTGTGCTCATGACCACGACGCCGGGTTCGGAAAACCGAGCCAGCGCATCGACGTGGTAGTCCGTGATGTCCTTGCCCCTGACGCCGTCCACCCAGATCACCGCGGTGATGCCGAACAGAGCCTTGAGCGCCCGCTCGATCTCGTCGCGGGATTTTCCGGCATTGCGATTCCCGTTGACCAGGGAACTCTCGGTCGCCAACAGGGTGCCCTTGCCGTCGACCTCGATCGAGCCGCCCTCACCGATGATCGGCGCCTTGATCCTGGTGATGCGCTCGTCGTCCAGGATCGCCGCTGCGACCTGACCGTCGCGGCCGTGCGTCTGCTTGCCACCCCAGCCGTTGAAGTTGAGGTCCACTCCGGCGATGCCGTCGGGCCCGAGCACGAAGGCCGGCCCGATGTCGCGCATCCACAGGTCGTCCACCGGAATCGGTACGACCTCCACCCCGGAGCCGCAGGCCCGCCGAGCCGCCTTCACATCCTTGTCATTGGCCAGGAGGGCCACCGGCTCGAACTCGGCGATGGTCCGCGCGATCCGCGCGATGTCCTCACGCACGCCGTAGATGTCCGACTTCCAGATCTGCCGGGTGGGCCATGACATATAGGTCAGCTCGTGGGGGTGGGCCTCGTCGGGCATCCGCCACCCACCGGCCGGCGTCGCCCCCACGGAAGCACCGCCGCCGCCCTGTGCCGGCCGGCTGCTCTCCTGGGTGCTGCAGGCACTCAGCGCCGCACCGAAGGCGGCCAGGGCCCCGGCCTGCAGGGTCTGGCGTCTGGATATGCGCACGATCGACCTCCTGACTGAAAATTTAGTCAACACGATGGTACGGCATGATCGGACCCAGCCACATGTTGATCCTCCAGGCAGTGGGAGCACTCGATGCCGGACAGGCCCGCCCAGATCCTCGAAGCCGCAGCCCGGTTGATCGCCCGACGCGGCGTGCGCGGGCTGCGCGTCGAGGAGGTCTCCGCGGAGGCCGGCGTCTCGACGGCACTGATCTACTACCACTTCAAGGACCGCGCCGGGCTGCTGCGCCGCACGCTGGAGTTCATCAACCAACGCGCCGTGCGCTACACCGACGCCGCCATGGGCCTCTCCGACGATCCGCGTACCCAACTCACCGAACTGCTGCTCCTGGAACTGCAGGACACCCCCCAGATCAGGGAGAACAGCGCCGCCTGGGGCGAGTTCCGCGCCACCGCAGTCTTCGACCCGGACCTGAGGGAACAGCTCGCCACCTCGACCAGGGAGTGGGTCGAGGACCTCACACACCTGGTGCGCCAGGCCCAGGCCGCCGGCCTGGCCGGCCCCGAGGTCATCCCGAGTGCCGCTGCCGAACGCCTCACCGCCCTGGTCGAGGGCCTGAGCGAACGATGGCTGAGCGGGACCACACCACTCGATCGCGCCCACGAGCTACTCCGTGACGCCATCGCCATGGAACTCCGCCGGCCATGACCTGCGGCTGCGCCGCGGACCTCCTCCTCCGACGCCGGTGCCGTCGGCCAAGGGCGGCCCACCACGTCGGGCAGTCGCTTTGCGCCTGGCCGGGAGCGGGACGACTACGCGGAGCGTGTCACTGACGAGCCGGCACTCCGCAGGCCCGGACGGTCAGCAGGGCCACGTCGTCGTGTTCCCAGGGGCTGCGCAGTGTGTACAGGAGTACGTCGCAGGTCTCCTCCAGAGACCGCTCCGGTCCGGTGAGGAAGGCGAGGAGGGCATCGAGGCGTTCGTCGATGGGTTGGTCGCGGGTCTCGACCAGGCCATCGGTGTAGAGGACCAGTTCGTCGCCCGGGCTCAGGGTGAGTGTGGTGGTGTGGAAGGGGACGTCGCCGACGCCGAGGGGGGCGCCGGTGGGCAGGTCGAGCAGTTCGGCGTCCTGGCCGGGGCGGACCAGGGCGGGGGGCAGATGTCCGGCGTTGGCGATGCGGCATTGGTGATGGTGGGGGTCGTAAATGGCGTAGATGCAGGTGGTGATGGTCTGCCCCATGCGATCGGCGAGGTTGTCGAGATGGTGCAGCACATGGGCGGGGTCGAGGTCGAGTTCGGCGAAGGCGCGCGTCGCGGTGCGCAACTGGCCCATGGTGGCGGCGGCGTTGACGCCACTGCCCATGACGTCGCCGACGACGAGCGCGGTCTTGTCGTCGGCGAGGGGGATGACGTCGAACCAGTCACCGCCGATCTCGCTGGCGATGGAGGCGGGCTGGTAGCGGTTGGCGATCTCCAGCCCGGGCCGCGGCTCCGGGTGCTCGGGCAGCAGGCTGCGCTGGAGGGTGAGCGCGGTGTGGCGTTGGCTCTCGTACCAGCGTGCGTTGTCGATGCACAGCGCCGCCCGCGTCGCGAGTTCGCCGGCCAGCACCTCGTCGGCGCGGTTGAACGGGTGGGGATTGTCCGTGCGTTTGAGGTCGAGCGCGCCGAGGACTTTGCCACGGGCGATCAGCGGCACAACCAAGTAGGAGTGGAGCCCCGACCGGGCAAGGAGGTCGGCGGCCTCCCGGCTGCCGGCGATGCGCGGCAGGTCGCCGGCCTCCACATGCGGCACGAGGACGGCGCGGCCGGTGCGCACACACTGAGTGACCAGCCGGTCGGCGTCGTACTGGCTGAGTTCGCCCGACGGATCGGCGGCAGCGGCAGGCTCCGTCGTCGACGCAGCCGCGACCGCCAGGACACGGAACAGTACCGGGCCGTCGGGTGAGATGAGGGGCGAGCGATGGGTCAGGACGCCGTCGAGCACGTGGGTTGCGGCCACGTCGGCCAGCGCCGGCGCGGACATCTCGGCGAGTTCCTTCGCGGTCTGGTCGACGTCCAGGGTGGTACCGATCCGCAGGGAGGCTTCGGCCACGAGCGCCAGGCTCCGCCTGGCCTGCACGGCCTCGACCGTGGCGCGGTACCGCTCGGTGACGTCGACCACGGAGACGGCCACTCCCAGTACCGTCCCGTTCGACGCCTCCAGTCGGTAGTAGGACACCGACCACGCGTGCTCAGCGTCCGGGGCGGCGGCGGTGCGCCCGACGGACTGTTGGTCAACTATGGGGGTTCCGGTGGTCAGGACCTTCCGCATCGCGGACTCGATGGCCTCGGCGTCCAAGAACGGAAGTGCCTCTCGGACGCTGCGGCCCACATGCGCGGCCGCGGGCAGACCGTTGATGCGCTCCAGCGCCGGGTTGACGCTCACGTACCGAAGATCGGTGTCCAGCACCGCCAGACCGATCGGGGACTGGGAGATCAGCCGGGTGGACAGCGCCAGATCCCGCTCCACCCCGCGCAGCGTCGCCTGGCCGGTCGCCAGTCCCAAGGCGTACAGGTCCTTGTTCTGGTCTTCCAGCCGCATGTTGCGGAACTCCACCAGCCTGGTGCTGCCGTCCTTGTGCCGCACCGGAAAGACCCCCGCCCAGTGCCCTTCTCCCGCCATGACCTGGGTGAACAGATGGATGACCAGTTCCAGGTGCTCTTCGTTCACCAGCAGCCGCCCCGCGAACTGGCCGAGGGCCTCGCCGGCCCGGTAGCCGAAGAGGTCTTCGGCCTGCGGGCTCCACAGGACGATCCGCCCCTCACCGTCGAGCACGACCGCAGCGACGCTGAGCACGTCCAGCAAGCCGCCCGGCTCGGACGTCACGCCCTGTTGCAGGCCGTCTCCGGCGGAGGAGGAATCAGCTGCGCTCATCGCTGGGCTCCTTCCGGGCGCAGCGGCCACGGCTCCCGCACAGGGCGTTGGTCGGGTGCATCGGTCGCCCACCTCCGAGGGGTGCAGCTCAGGCGTGGTTGCCGAAGCGTGAGGGAGGGGTCTTGGCAGATCATCCCCTTGGGCTCGGGGCTCCGTGGGGCGGACACGATGGTGGGGGACTGCACGATGGTGGGGGACTGAGGTGGCCTCCGGTCGGTACGCGGTCGCGATGGCGGCGGTCCGCCGTCCGCACCGTCCACGCGGGGGAGGTCACGTGTGGGCGGTGCCTTCTCACAGGCTAGCCTCTTTGTCGATATTGAGGTGTTGTGGACGGATCGAGCGGGCATTGCCGGATACCTGGCCGGAGCTGTCCGCGTCGCCGGCCGGCTCGGGGCATCCCCACCGTGCGGCCCGACGTCTGAGTGGGCTCGGGTCACATCACGCCCGGCATACCTATGCAGCCACTTCCGATGGGATGTGGTCAGAAGCGCTGCGGTGTCTCCGGCTGATCGGGGGAGTCCTGGACGGAAGTCGTCGAGTCGTTCGCCGGTGACACGGGCGGTGTCGTCGAGGTGGGTGCTTGTGCGGCGGACTCGAGGATGGTGCCGATCGCCTCGGGGCTCATGGCCGACAGGCCGTCGAACTGGCCGCTGGAGCGCAGGGCGATGACGCCGACCAGGCAGGAGATCAGGACCTCGGCCCGAGCGACCGGATCGTCGGCTCCCTCGGCGGCCAATCGGGTGGCGAGCGGTGAGATCAGGCGGGTGCGCAGCTCGTCCGCGGCGGAGGCGCGCACCTCGGGGGCAGTGCCCTGGGAGAGGACTGCCTGCACGAGCGGGCCCGGCGCCCCCCTCTCGTCGGCCCGGCGCAGCGCGTGGGCGGTGAAGGCGTCGAGATCGAAAGGCTCGGGCGACACGGTCACTTCGCGGCTGTCCTCGGCTACCGCCGACTGGTACAGAGCGGCCTTGTTGCCGAAGTACCGTGCGACCAGTGAGCCGTCCGCACCGGCACGCTCACCGATGTCCCGCAGTGTCACCGTGTTGTATCCGTGGCGGCCGAACAGGTCGCGGGCGGCGTCGAGCAGTGCGGCCCGAGTGGCGTCCGAGTCGCGCTTCCTGCCTCGCGCGTGTTCCGTACGCGGGCCCATGGCTGGTCCTTTCCGGTCCGGATGTTCTCAGCGACCGGAGCCGCGGCGGACAATACCGGACTCGTTTTCCACCGACCGCGGGCCGGCTGCCGGGGCCTGTGCCGCGACGCCGCGCGCCGCCTTCGTTGCGGTCCCGCGGCGTGGCGGGAGCAGGAGAGCGCAGATCACCCCCAGGAAGGCCGCCGCGGCGGTGGCCAGGAAGGCCGTGGTGTAGGCGCTGCCCTCGGGGAGGTCTCTGCCGGCCGGAGTGAACGCAAGCATGATCGCCGAGATGGCGGCACTGCCGATGGAACCCCCGACCGTACGCAGTACCTGGTTGAAGCTGGTGGCGCTACCCGTCTCGGACGGCGGAACGTGCCGGACGATGAGCAGGGGCATGACGGCGTACGCGGCCCCCACCCCGGCGCCGAGCAGGAACGTGCCGAGGACGAGCACGGCCAGGTGATCGCGCCACAGAGAGAGCATGACCAGGTCGAGGGTGATGACGAGGGAACCCAGGGGAAGTATCTGGTGGAGCCCGAACCGGGACACCAGTGCTGAGGCGAGACGGTTCGCCATCAGGCTGCCCAGAGACATCGGCAGCAGGACGAGCCCCGCAGCGGTGAGCGAGAGGTGGAAGCCGTACCCGGCCCGTGCGGGGACCTGCGTGTAGAGGTTGACCAGCGACAGCACACCGTACATGCCGATGCCGGCGAGCAGGGCGGTCGCGTTGGCGGCCAGTACCGCTCGGTTGCGCATCAACCGGATGTCGACCAGGGGGTTCGGGGTGCGCAGGGCCTGCATGATCCAGAGGACGAGAACCACGGCTCCGGCGCCGAGGCACCCAAGGGTGGCGCCCGACATCAATCCCCATGTCACACCCTGGCTCACGGCCAGCAGGAGCAGAGTCAAACCCGAGCAGAGCAACACCGCCCCGGTCACGTCCAGCGGACGCCGCGGGGTTGACGACCCCACCGGCACCACCGACTTCACGACGAACAGCGCCCCGGCGCCGAGCAGCGCGGCGAACCAGAACCCGGCGCGGTAGTCGAGGTGCTGGGCGATGACGCCCGTCAAGGGGTAACCGATTCCCGCGCCCACTGACGTGGTGATCGAGAGCGCCGCGATCCCCGACCGCATCCGCTCGGCCGGAAGGTGTTCACGGGCGACGGCGATGGTCAGCGGCAACAGGCCCATGCCCGCACCCTGCAGGATGCGTCCCACCAGCAGCAGTGCGAGGTTCGGCGCGAGCGCAGCCAGCACGCTTCCCATGAACACACAGGTCAGAGCCCCCTGGATGGCCGCGCGTCGGCGCGGCCCGTCGCCGAGTCGACCCAGTACAGGGCCGGCGATCGCGCCGGCCAGCAAGGTCGAGGTCAGCACCCACTGGGCGGCGCTCAGCGAGACATGCTGCTCGCGGGCGATGGTCGGCACCATCGGGGCTCCGAGCGTACTGATCACGGACACCGTCAGGGCCGTGAACATCAACGAGGGCAGCAGTCCTCGCGGTCGATCGGCCCTGCCCCGTCGATCGTCTTCCGCACGCGTATCGGCATGGGTCTCGGCCACCCTGCGATGTCCTTTCGCGGACGTTTGTCATCAATTGGTGTCATCGACCAATGTCAATGGTCAATGACATACGGTACGGCAGGATCTGAGGCCGGTAAAATGGCGCCGGCGTGCACGTCCGATCGCGATCCCGGCCGCCTCTTGTTCAACGCAGCCGCGAGGGCGCAGCCATGGCCCCGGCCGCAGCGCTGTCCGGGGCCGGGGCCACGTCGACATCTCCGCGTGCATCGGCTCGCCGCAGCGGGCGCAGCGCGCTCGGCCCTCTTCGCCGTCAGGTGGTACTCGTACCGTGCGTGCCGGTCGTCGGGGCGGCGCCCACGCACGCTGTGTTCGACGAGGTGGTTGAGCCGCTCGGTCAGGACCCTGCGCGAGATGCCGAGGTCGGCCTGGATCTGGTCATGGAATCTCTTGACGGAACCTCAAAAAAAGGAGTCAGGTGATGGGCAAGGTGTTCAGCGCTTTGGCGGTCTCGGTCGACGGATACATCACCGGCCGTGACCCGGGCCCGGGCCGTGGGCTCGGCGACGGTGGCGCGCTCTTCGACTGGTACTTCAACGGCGATGTCCCCAGCCGGGTGTTCGACGGCTTCCGGCTCAGTGAGCCCAGCGCCCGGTTCTTCGATGCCGTGGCCGGTCGCGTCGGCGCATGTATCGCCGGCCGTCACACGTATGAGGACTCCGACCGATTCGGCGACGGCGGGTCCCCGCACCCGGCGGCGCCGCTGTTCGTGCTCAGCCACCGGCCGGCGCCGCAGATGACCGGCCGTCAGAGGCTGATCACCACCGGGCCGGCGGACGCCGTTGCGGCCGCCCGGGACGCCGCCGAGGGCAAGGACATCGCCCTCATGGGCGGAGTCCTGGTGACCGAAGCCCTCAAGGCGGGGCTGGTCGACGAGCTGATCCTGCACCAGGTGCCCGTCCTGCTCGGTGCCGGCCGTCCCTACTTCCACAGCCTGCCCGAGCACGTTCGGTTGCGGCTGCTGGAGGCCGTCCCGGCACCCGGCGTGACCCACCTCCACTACGAGGTGGTCCGTTGATCCTCAGGTGCGTATCGGCGCCGACGGCCCACGGCGGTGGGCAACGGGCGGGGGAGCGTTGTCGGCCGAGCCTTGTCGGTCGAGCCTTGTCGGCCGAGTGCTGTCGGCCAGGGCGACGTCCGGCAGAGTGTGGGACGCCCGTGTGGGACGCCCGTGCGGGCGGGGGCATCTGACGCACCCTTACCCAATCGGTCTACAAGGGGGGCGTGCGAAGGTGCCGGGTGCGTCACTTTAGGCAAGGCTGCCAGTACGCAACCTTCTCCGGTGCGTTCTCCCCGCCTCTGCGGACCCTGAGCTGGGGCGGGGAGAAAACCGGCGCCCGAAGGCATCCCGCGGCGAGCAAGCCCACGGCCGGAGGTTCGCAACCTGGGCTTCTCTCATGTGCCAGGCGTACGGTTCCGGCGGTCTGGCAGATGGGAAGCCCTGTGGGACGCGCTCGGGTCGCGCGATTACTGTGGGGAACACCGCAGGCGCAAAGCCTGACTTTTCGCATGATTTCCCGGTGAGGCGCATTCCATGAGTCTGAGCATCCGCAACCAGATCCCCGGCACGATCACCGCCGTCACCTCGGGCGAGGTCATGGCGACGGTCAAGGTCCGTCTCGCCGGCGGTCAGGACGTCACCGCCGCGATCACGCTGGAAGCGGTCAAGGAGCTGGGCCTCACGGAGGGTTCCGCGGTGCGCATCCTCGCCAAGTCCACCGAGGTCTCGCTGGCCACTGCCCCCGTAGCGGGCTTGTCCATCCGCAACCAGATCCCCGGCACCGTCGCCGACATCGCCACCGGTGGCGCCATGGCTTCGGTGAAGGTCGCGATCGAGGGCGGCGAGCTGACCGCCGCGGTCACCAAGGAAGCCGTCACCGATCTCGGCCTGGCCGCCGGCTCCACCGTCGTCGCCTTGATCAAGTCGACGGAGCTGTCTCTCGCCGCCGCCTGACCGCAACAGGCCGGTCCCGGCACTCCGCCCGGTGCCGGACGCGGCACTGTCTGCCGGAAAGAACCGTCCCCTGTCGGCCGTCGCGCCTTACAGCGGCGGCCCGTCGCCCTCTTCCTCCTGGTAGGAGTGGCGCCGGCCGCGCCAGACCTCGCCGATGTTGTGGTAGCCGCGCTCTTCCCAGAAACCGCGGCGGTCGGCGGTCATGTACTCGATGCCGCGCAGCCACTTGGCGCTCTTGTAGCCGTAGAGGTGGGGGACGACGAGGCGCAGGGGGAAGCCGTGCTCGGCGGTGAGCGACTCTCCGTTGTGGTGGGTGGCCAGCAGGGTCTGGGCGGAGGTGAAGTCGTTGAGCCGGATGTTGGCGCTGTAGCCGTACTCCGCCCAGGCCATGACGTGTGTGACCTGGGGCGAGGGAGGCGCCAGTGCCAGCAGCGTGGTGGCAGCGACGCCGAACCACTCGTGGCCGGTCGAAGTGGGCCCGGTCCCGCAGTGCAGATCGGCGACGACTTCGACGGTCGGCAGGGCCATGAACTCGTCGAGGACCCAGGTGTGGTTCTCGCCTGTGGCGGTGGCGCCGAAGACCTTCAGGTCCCAGCGGTCGGGCCGGAACCTGGGGACGGGGCCGTAATGCGAGACGGGCCAGCCGCGGGCGAGCCGCTGCCCGGGGGGAAGGAGTCCGTCGGTGGCGTACGGGCCGCTGCCCGGTCCGGGCTCGTCACTTCCCATCGGGTCATCCTCCCTGCTGGTCGACAACGCGGTATCGGACGCATTCTCCTATACGACGGTTCGGCGGATTCGGTCCGTACCCGCGTTGCGGGCGCCTGTCAGCCGGCTGGTGGGCCCACGCTGTTCCGAAGGCCGGGGGCGCTCCACCGACCCCTTCCTGTGGGCCGCGGACGCCTGGCCGGTGTTGACCCAGCGGCGGCCACTTATGGGACTCGCCGACACGGCACCTGCGCCGACCAGGCGGTTCACGGTGCCGAAAGCCCGGAACGAGGAGGGCCGCGATCATGCGCGAGCCGGCAAACACCGCCCAGGCGCGGAGGGCACAGGGCCGCTCGGCCGTGCCGGCCCGACCCATCACCGAGCAAGGCTTCGGGCCCCGCCATCCGGCGGACGCCCTCACGCCGGCTGTCGAGAGCAGGAGGTGGCCGACGCCGGTCCCGGTCTTGACCTCGGCCCCGCTCCCGGTCGTCGTCGGCCGCTCTGTCCCGAGTGGCGCACGGTGGTGCCACGCCCGCGGGTCGGCGCTGACCGAACGACACAGCGCGACGACCCGGCCCTGATGACACCCTGACGCCCCGGGCAGGTGATCTCGTGACGCCCAAGAGCCAGCGGACGGGCCGCAGTTCCTCCGGGTGCGGAGGGTGTCGGCAGCCGAGCCGTCGGGGCAGACCACCTTCCGGTGGGTGTCCCGGCCACGGCCGTACCGGATCCGTTACGTGCCCACCGAGGCCCCGTAGATCGAGAGGGCTGCGATCCCGACCACGCAGGCGACTATTACCCAGTAGCCGAAGCCCCTGCCACCCGTGCGTCGACCGGTTCGCGCGGCCGAGTCGATCGGCTGACGAGGTGCCGCCGGCCTGGATGCAGCTGGTGTGGGACCGGCGGCAGCTTCGGCGAGCAGACGGCGGCAGGTCGCCGCAAGCTGGTCGGTTTCGGTGGAGAGCGACACCACAGCCTCTGAACGCGCCGGGGCCGTGGTCCCACCGTCGAGGATGCGCCCCGCCCGGACGAGGATCTCGTCCCTGCCGCCGGCAGGCGCGAGACTGATCCAGCGCTGTACGTGCTCGCCCCGGATGACCACTCCGCCGGACCGCTCGCGGTAGACGGTGTGCTCCCGCCACAGAGTCTGCGCTAACGCCTGTGCGGTTTCTCGCAGTTGGACGCTCACGATCTCCCCTTCCGCCACCTGGCGAATCGAACAAAGATCGCACTCTAGCGGTAGGTCGCAGCTCTGGACCATTCCGTCGGACCCTCACCCCCGCGCGGGTTCGACGCGAGTTCCGCAGCTGCGCAGGAGGAGAGGGCAGACTCCCGGCGAGGGCTTGCCGAGGTGGGTCAATCCCAGACAAAGTTGAGGGTGCGTTCGAAGTTGACGTATCCGGCGCGGGCGAAGGATTTCGCCATCGGGACGTTGCGGAGGTCCGTCGACGCCCTGATCCGGTCGACGCCCTCTGCGGCCAGGATGCGAGTGCCCTCGGCGAGGATCTCGTCGATGTGGCCGTTGCCGCGGTGCGCGGGCAGGACCCCGATGTACGCGATGATGGGGTGGTAGTTGTTGCGGGCCGGGATGACGAAGCCCACCGGGCCGCCCCCGTCCGGGAGTTCGGCGATGCGCCACCACTCCTGCGGGCTCTTGAACCCGGCGAACTCTCCGTCGTAGTGCCTCTCCGCCGCTTCACGCGGACTCCGTCCGGACGCCTGGTCCGCCCGACCGTGGGCGTCGAGGGTGCCCTCCATGACCGGGGTCATCAGTGCGAGGAGGTCCTCGCGGTCGGCCACCGGGCGGAAGACGAGACGCCCCCTGGGCTCCGGGAGCGGAGACGCCGGAGTCCATTGCAGCCGCAGCCGCTCGACCAGCAGCCGCGCGCCCGTGCCCTCCAGCACGCGCGTGCGGGACTCGACCACGTCGCGGGCCGCTGGGTCCTCACGCCAGTCGGGCGGGACGAAGCGGCCGTACTCCGGGAGCTTCGCGCCCGCCGGAAAGACGGCCGCCGTCGCCGTCTCGAACAGCCGCAGGCCGATCTCGTCGCGTTCGGCCGAGGGCAACGTGTCGTCGATGTCGAAGAAGTCGCACTGCAGCGGAACGTCGCCGCCGGGGGCCGTCCACCAGGCGAGCCGGCCGAGCAGCCGGTCACCGTCCAGGGCCACCCAGGTCCACTCGGGGCGGCGACGGCCGTCGGCGAAGTCGTCGGCCAGCTCGTGGTCGAGGACGTAGGAGAGGCGGCAGAAGAGGCCGATCTCCTCGGGTCCGGTCAGCGGGCGATAGCTCACCGATACCGGTGTCACGTCAGCTCCTGCGAAGGGGTAGGCCGCTCGCATCCCTCCATACGGCGCCGGCCGGGGGCACCGGGTGCCCCCAGCAGACGGTCGTCGAGGGCTGCCTGCGGCTCAGGCGGACTCGAGGATGGGGCGGAGTTCGAGAGCCTCCGGGGTGGGGAAGCCGCGGGCCAGTTCAACGGCCTCGGCGTGGTCGGCCACCTCCAGTACGAACCAACCACCGAGGGTCTCCTCGCCACCGTGGACGGGCCCCTCGGTCACCACCGGAGCTCCGCCCACGGTCTTGCGCACGGTGACCGGGCCCTGGTGCTCGGTGTCGAGGGCGTCGCCGCCTACCAGCTTGCCGGCGGCTGCGATCTCGCCGATCCAGGTCTCGTACGCCTTCCGGTAGGCGTCCCGGTCGGCTTGGATCCGGGCGCGTGACGCATCCGTCTCGAAGATCACAAGTGCGTACTTCATGAGCTGTTCCTCGGTTCCTGAGTTCGCTGTCGACTTTCGGGGGTGGTGCAAGGGGCCTTCACGCCTGGTGCGTCGGCCGGGTGGTGCGTCAGGCGGGTGGTGGTGCGTCAGCCGGTGCTGTCGACCGACGCGATGCGGGCGAGTGCGCCGGTCTCCAGAGCCGTCCACAAGGCGCCGTCCGGGCCCAGGGTGATGCCGTGCGGCTCGGAGGCCGGGGTGGGCAGGTCATGGACCGCGAGGGTGCCGTCGGGGGAGACCGAGCCGACACGATTGCCGCCCCATTCGGTGAACCACGGCCTGCCATCGGCGCCCGTGGTGACGGCGTGCGGCCGGGCGGAACGGTCGGGCAGTGGGTACTCGGTGATCCGGCCGTCGGGAGCCATCCGGCCGATCTGGCCGGCGGCGATCTCGGTGAACCAGACACTTCCGTCCGGGCCGACGGTGATCCCGACCGGTGCGGCAGCCTGGGTGGGCAGGTCGTGGACCGTGATGTGACCGTCCATGCCGATCCGGCCGAGGGCGTTGGCCTGGTTCATGGTGAACCACATCGCGTCCCCCGCGGCGGCGATCGCGGAGGGGAACGCACCGGCGCGCGGCAGGGGGTACTCGGTGACCGCCCCGTCGGTGGTGAGGCGTCCGATGCGGTCGGTGGCGGTCTCGGTGAACCACAACGCGCCGTCCGGTCCCGCGGCGATGCCGAAGGGGCCGCATTCCGCGGTCGGCAGCCCGAACTCCGTCACCTGGCCGGCCGTCGTGATCCGCCCGATCCGGTGTGCCCGGTACTCGGTGAACCACAGTGCGCCGTCCGGCCCGTTCGTGATGACGGTCGGCCCGCTGTCGGGGTCGAGCCGGTGGCTGGTCGGCTCCTGCCCGGGGACCAGCCGGCCGATCCTGCCACTGTGGACCATGGTGAACCACAGTGCGCCGTCCGGGCCCGTGGTGATCGCGTACGGGCCGCTCTCACGGTCGGACACGGGGTATTCGTCGATTTCCGGGGGCATCAACGGTCCTGCTCCAGACCTTGGGAAGCGGCGATGTGCGCGATGTCGTGCGGGGAGCCGGACATGATGGTCCGGGCATGCTCGGTGACCAGGGCGACGGGCCAGTCCCACCAGGCGGCCCGCACGAGCCGTTCGATGTCGCCGTCGTCGAAACGCCGGCGGATCGGCCGGGCCGGATTGCCGCCGACGATGGTGTACGGCGGCACGTCGGCGGTGACCAGGGCACCGGCAGCGACGATGGCGCCGTCGCCGATCCGCACCCCCGGCATGACGGTGGCCCCGTACCCGAACCACACGTCGTTGCCGACCACCGTGTCCCCGCGACTGGGCATGCCGGTGACGAGATCGAGGGTCCGCTCCGCCCACTCCCCGCCGAACATGGTGAACGGGAAGGTGGACACACCCATCGACGGGTGGTCCGCGCCCGCCATCAAGAACCGGGTGCCCGTGGCGATCGCGCAGTACTTGCCGATGATCAGCCGCTCCGGCCCGTAGGCGTACAGGACATTGCGCTGCACGAAGTCGGTCGCGCCGTCGGGGTCGTCGTAGTAGGTGAAGTCGCCCACCACAACGGCCTTCCCATCGACCAGCGGCTTGAGGAAGACGACCCGCTCGTGGGCCGGCAGTGGGTGGACGGTGGTCGGATCAGGTGTCACGCGGGTGTCTTTCCGTGCGGTCGTCAGCGGGTCGGTAGGTGTCGGTAGGCAGGGGAGGGGCCACGAGGACAGGTTCGGGCGGTCCGGCGGTGGTCGCCCAAGGCGTGAGCCGGAGACGGGAGCGGACCAACGCCCCTCTGCGGTAGCCCTTCCGGTGATGTCATCGACGGTAGGGCCATCCGCATGACGCAGGCATCGGTCACCCCGACTTAACGTGACCGGTCAGGTCCGACCGAGCCCCGGCCGGGTATGTGCGCAGCCGCACCACCGCACCACCGCACCACCGCACCACCGCACCACCGCACCACCGCACCACCGCACCACCGCACCACCGCACCACCGCTTCCGGGGCCGGGCTCGGTGCGGCGTGGAAGACCGCCCGCAGTCGCGCGCGGTATGCAGGGTACGTCCGGGCACGCTGCGGTCAGTCGGACTCCGGAATACGGGTCCCCGTGCCGCCGACCCGTACCCGTGCGTCGTCGGCGAACAGCTCGACCCGTAGTTCGCCCGGTCGGCCCATGTCGGCGCCCTGGTGCAGGACGAGGACCGACTCCTCGGGGACCAGGCCGAGTTCGCGCGCGTACGCGCCGAAGGCGGCGGCCGCGGCACCTGTCGCCGGGTCCTCGACCACCCCGCCGACGGGGAAGGGGTCTCGCACATGGAAGACCGTCTCGGACTCGCGCCACACCAGCTGCACCGTGGTGAGGTCCAGGGAGGTCATGAAGTCCTTCAGGCGCTCGAAGTCGTAACTGAGGTCGGCCAGCCGGGATCGGGTCGCGGCCGCCAGGATCAGATGGCGGGCGCCGGCGTAGCCGATCCGCGGTGGGAAGGCCGGGTCGAGGTCGGTGGCGGACCAACCGAGTGCATCGAGGGCCTCGGAGACGTCCTTCCCGGAGACCTCGTGGACGGCGGGCTCGACGCTGGTCAGGGTCGCGCGCAGGGCCCCGTCCGGCGTCTCGGTCATCGTCACCGGGACAGTGCCGGCAGATGTGGCGAGGACCAGGTCGCCGGAGCCATGGCGTTCCGCGTAGGCGATGGCTGTGGCGATGGTGGCGTGTCCGCAGAAGGAGACCTCGGCCTTGGGGGAGAAGTAGCGCACGGTGTAGGCCCGTTCCCGGCCCGCGAGTTCCGCCGGCGGTGCGGTGAGGAAGGCGGTCTCGCTGTAGCCGAGCTCCGCGGCGATCGCGAGCTGCTCGTCGTCGGACAGGCCCGTGGCGTCCAGCACGACACCGGCGGGGTTGCCTCCGGCGGGGTCGGCGGAGAATGCGGTGTAGCGGAGGATCTCGGGGCGGCGGGGCTGTGTCGTCATGCTGGTAACTCCTTGTGGTCAGCGGACCATTGGTGGTTGTGGTGCTGGTGGTGATTGTGGTGCTGCCGGTATCGCGGCCGTGTACTCGGGGGTCAGCACGGTGATCGACGTGGTGACTTCCGGGCGGTACGCGCATTCGGGCCGGCGGGTGGCGGTCCGGCGGTTGGTGGTTGTCGGTGTCAAGGACTGTGCCTCTCACCGGGGCGCGTCAAGTGCACGTTGAGCCGGCCCGCCGCCGGGCCGACAAGGCGAGCAGGGCACCGATGGCGAAGGCGGCCGCTGCGATGCCCGCCGACAGGCGCAGGCCGGAGGTGAAGTCGTCTGCCGTTGCGGCGAACGTGCCGAAGAGTGCCACGCCCATGGCGCTGCCGACCTGCCGCGAGACGTTGAACACGGCGGTGGCGATACCCGCGTCGGAAACCGGAGCGGCTTCGACGATGGCGGCGGTGGCGGCAAGCGCGGTCATGGTCTGGCCGAGGCCGGTGGCGATCAGTGCGAGGAGCAGGACTGGGTAGGGGGTGCCGGGCCGGGCGAGCAGCCAGCCGAGGAAGCCGATGGTGCCGAGCACGAGACCGGCGGCCATCGGGACGTACGGGCCGGTGCGGGCCGCGACCCGGCTGAACAGCGGGGCGGCGACCAGCCCCATGCATACCGAGGGCAGCAGAGCGAGGCCGGTGTCCAGGACGTCCAGGTGGCGCTCCTGCTGGAAGTAGAGCGTGGCGAGGAAGAGCATGCCGTAGTAGCCGAGACTGATCAGCATCCCGATCAAGGTGGTCGAGGTGAAGGCAGCGGAGCGAAACAGGGAAGGGCGCAGCAGCGGATCGCGCTGGGTGCGACCCCGCGCCGAGCGTGACTCCACGGCGCGTTCCACCAGTGCGAAGGCCACCAGGGCCGCAGCGCCGACGCCGAAGGCCGACAGGACCAGAGGCGACGTCCAGCCGCGCGAGCCCGCTTCATTGAGGCCGCCGGCCACACCGACGAGGCCGACAATGCCGAGTGCCTGGCCGATCGGATCCGTCTTTCGCGTACGCGGCTTGGGCGCGGAGGAAGGGATGTGTCGCAACGTCAACAACATGGCCAGTGCGCCGATGGGCAGATTCAGCCAGAACACCGAGCGCCAGTCCGTACCGGAGATGAGCAGTCCGCCGACGGCGGGACCGGCGCCGAAGGCCACCGATGCGACGGCTCCCCAGAGCGCGATGGCCCGGGCCCGCACCGCGCGGTCGGGGAAGGTCGCTCGGAGCAGCGCGAGCGAGGCGGGTACGAGCAGTGCGCCACCTGCGCCCTGGGCGAGACGTCCGGCGATCAGCGAGCCGGAGGTCGTGGCGAGGCCGCAGGCCGTTGAGGCGGCGGTGAAGACTCCCAGCCCGGCGAGGAACACGCGACGATGCCCGAACCGGTCGGCGAGACCTCCTCCGAGCAGCAGCAGCGCGGCGAAGACGGTGCTGTATCCGTCGACGATCCACTGGAGTGCGGAGGGACCGGTACCCAGCGAGGTCCGGATGTCGGGGATCGCGACGTTCACGACGGTGACGTCCAGCATGACCAGGAAATAGCCGAGGCTGAGTGCGATCAGCGGGGGCAGGGTGAGGGGCTTCGCGTTGCCGCCGGCCGGTGCGGGCGCTCGGCCGGCCGGGCCGCGGACGCTGGTGGGAGTCGCTGCGGTGGTCATGGGAAGAGCATCGGCGTCAGACGCTTCGCTGTTCGACGAAGTGTCGTTGTTCTACGCTGAGTCCATGCCGAACACCAGCCGCACCGCCGGCTCCTCGTCGGCCGATGCCTCGTCGGCCGATGCCGCGTCGACCGAGCGCCGGGGCGAGCCACTCAAGCACCAGACCGATATCGCGCGCGCCGCCGCCCTCATCGCCGATCCGTCGCGTGCCCGCATCCTCAAGTGTCTGGCCGACGGCCGCGCGCTGCCCGCGAGCGCCCTGGCCGGCGAGGCGGGCATCAGCGCCGCCACCGCCAGCGTGCATCTCGCCAAACTCGTCGAGGGAGAACTCGTCACCGTCGAACAGCGCGGAAGGCACCGCTATTACCAGCTCACCGGTCCGGACATCAGCGCCGCACTGGAGTCCCTGGCCCTGATCGCGCCGCCGCTGGCCATCACCTCGCTCAAGCAGAGCAACCGCGCCAACGCCCTGCACCGGGCCCGCTCGTGCTACGACCACCTCGCGGGTCAGCTCGGTGTGGCGCTGATGCGCGGCCTGTTGGAACGTGGCGTGCTCACCGGTCACGACGGCGTCCACCGGCCCGAAGAGGCGGTACGTGACCGGCCGTCGTCGTACGGGCACGACATCGAGTACGAACTCACCCGCCCGGGTCGCGAGAAGCTCGCCGAACTGGGCGTCGACCCCGACCGGCTACCGCCCCGCCGCCCTGCGGTCCGCTACTGCGTCGACTGGAGCGAACAACAGCACCATCTCGCCGGAGGGCTCGGCGCCGCGCTGACGGCGCGCCTGTTCGCGCTGGAATGGGTGCGCTGGGGACCGAGCCCGCGGGTGGTGCACCTGACCGACGAGGGCGCGCACGGCCTGGAGCGCGCGCTCGGAGTCACCCTCACCGGGTCACCGGGTTCCCCGTAGCGCGCCGATGACCGTTGCCTTCGCCCGGGCCGGCCACCGGCGGGCTGCTCGGCTCCGGATGATCTGCTCGGCGCCGGAGTCACGGGACCGCAGGAGTCAGGGGACCGTCGAAGTCATGGGACTGTCGGGGTCATGGGATCGCCGGCGTCATGAGGCCGCCGGAGTCATGACGCCAGTAGCGTGGCAAGTTCGGTGCGGGAGCTGACGCCGAGTTTGGGGAAGGCGCGGTAGAGGTGGTGACCGACCGTGCGGGGGCTCAGAAACAGCTGTGTGGCGATCTCACGGTTGGTCGCGCCGGTGGCGGCCAACCGTACGACCTCGCGCTCCTGCGGGCTCAACCGGTTGATCCGCCCGTCCGCAAGGCCCGTCAGGCCCGTAAGGCCGGCGCTCTCGCCCGCAGCCTGCAGTTCCGCCCGAGCCCGGCGAGCCCAGGGCTGGGCACCGAGCTTCTCGAAGACCTCCAGTGCCTCGCGAAGATGATCGCGGGCATCGATGCTGCGCCGCAGGCGACGCAGCCATTCCCCGTAGAGCAGTTCTGTGCGGGCCCGTTCGAAGTCGCCGTAGCCCTCATGGAGGTGCACGGCCGCCGCGAAGTGCTCCTCGGCCGCGTCATCCGGACCGGTCAGGGCCAGGCAGCGGCGGGCCAGGGCGTTGAGGGGCGGCTCGGGTGCAGCGGCCGCCCATTCCCTGAGCAGACGAGTCGGCTCCTTCGCCCGCTCCGGCCGGCCGGCGCGAACCGCCGCCTCGACGAGATCGGGCAGCAGGAAGTGGGCCAGCAGCGGATGGCCCACTTCCTGCTGCGCCGATTCCAGCAGCTCCAGCGCTGCCTCCGCCCGCCCGAGGCCGAGCTCGAGCAGGCCCAGCGCCCACAGGGCGTCCGCGGTGCCCCGTCCGACATCGCGCGGGCGCGTGTAGTGGAGGGCTTCCGCCGCCAGGCTGCGGCCGTGCTCCTCCTGTCCTTGGACGGCGGCCAGTGCGGCCAGGACGGCCCGCAGATGGGCTGCTCGGTGGTCCAGGTTGTAGTACTCGGCCAGCCGCAGTCCCTCGGCGGCATGTGCGGACGCCTCTTCGTGTCGGCCGAGCGCCAGCTCCGCCTGGGAGAGGAGGTGCAGCGCGGTGGGCAGCCATCCGCCGATTCCGTGGTCGCGGCAGTGGGCGACAGCCGTGGCGGCGATCTCGCGCGCGTCCGCGTGACGGGCGACCACATGGCAGTAGACCCCGGTCATCAGCCCGTCCATGAACGCGGTACCCGGCTCGTGGCTTCTGCGGACAAGTTCGCCCAGGGCGTCGAGCGAACCGGAGACATCCCCGGTGAACAGGCGGGCGGGCACCTTCAGCACCAGCAGGTCCGGGGCGCGGAGCCCTACCTCGACGATCAGATCGACGTTCCCCGAGGAGAAGGCCGAGTGCATGGCGTCGACCAGGAGCGAGGCGAGCTTGTCGGGACGGCTGCGGCTGATCCGGTCCGCGCAGTCGACGAGGATACGGCCGGCGGTTGTCGGTCTGCCGTATCCCAGCTCGACGACGGCTCGCACCCGGGCGAAGTCCGCTGCCATGCCCGAGTCCTGGAGGGGCAGCGACACCTGGTCGGCCAGGAGGCCGCACCGCTCGTCCTGACCGGCGTCGCCGGCCCTCTGAGCCGCGCGGATGAGGCGGTGCGCGCGTCTTTGCGGGTCGGCCGAGAGCTGGGCCGCACGTTCGTAGGCGGCGGACGCGGATGCCATCGCCTGTCGGCGGTCGGCCCACTCGGCGACCCGCTCCAGTTCGTCGGCGACCCGTTCGTCCGGGCCCGTCGAGGCGGCGGCCAGATGCCAGGCGCGCCGGTGCGCGTGCCGGGAGTTGTCCAGCGTCTCCGCCAGTGCCTTGTGCGCGGCAATACGTCCGGCGAGCGGGGCTCCTTGGTAGGCGGCGTATCTTACCAGCGGGTGCCGGAAGCGAACCGCCTCCCCGGACAGGAGGACGAGCCCGGAGCGTTCGGCAGGTGCGAGGTCCTCGAGCGAGGCACCGAGCCGGTCGGCTGCGCTGAGCACCACGGCGAGATCTCCGGTGTCGTCCGCGGCGGCCAACAGCAGCATCGCCTGGGTGGCTTCGGGAAGGCGGCGAATCTGCGCCAGAAAAGCCTCCTGGATCCGGCTCGTCAGCCGGGGCGTCGCCTCAGGCAGCGCCAGCGGGCTCAGGTGCCCGGCCCGCTGTGCCGGTGTGAGCGTGGCCGACAGCTCGATGAGGGCCAGCGGGTTGCCTTGGGCCTCCTCAATGACCCTTTCCACGACGTAAGGAGGCAGGCCGGGGACCAGTGTCGCGGCCGCCGCCCGGTCCAGGCCTTCGACGAGCAGCCGAGGAAGTCCCTTCATGTCGGCCCCGCAGGCTTCACCCCGGACAGCGAAGAGCATGACGACACCCTCGGCCCGCAGCCTGCGAGCGGCGAAGGTGAGCACATCCACTGACGGCTGGTCGAGCCACTGCGCATCATCGACCAGGCAGAGGAGCGGACCCTCATCCGCGATTTCCGACAGCATGGAAAGCACGGCAAGGCCGACGGTGAGGCGATCACGCACCACGTCGTCGGTGAGCCCGAAGATCGCCCTCATCGCCGCAGCCTGCGGAACGGGCAGCAGGTCGAGGACGTTCAGTACGGGCAGGAAGAGCTGGTGCAGCCCGCCGAACGCGAGCTCCGTCTCCGACTCGATGCCCTCGACGCGCAGCACGCGCAGGGCGTCCGCCCGCTCGGCGGCATAGTCGAGCAGGGCCGTCTTGCCGATCCCCGCCTCACCGTGGAGCAGCAGGGCGCTGCTTGTTCCCCGACGGCTGCCGGCGAGCATCTGGTCTATTCGGTCCCGCTCTGCGGTTCGCCCCTGCACCACTCGCCCCGTCCGCTCGCACTTCGGTCAACCCTCCCTCGGAGTCCGGCAAGACCGTGCGGCAGCATGCCGGCGAGGGCCGCGCTGATCTTCTCATCAGGCACGCTTCCGAACCGCACCAACTCCCTGCGGGGTTGGCGCGGGCCTGCACATCCGGGTCATGAGCGCTCGGCCGAGCCGACGTACAGGGCGGCGGTCCGGTGCTGTGGTGGTGCCGTGCCGGCGGCCGGCTCTCGTCGTCCAGCGTGCCGGATTTCATCGGCGCGCGGAGGGGCGGGCGGTGGTTCTCCTGCCATCTGCCTCGACGGTGGCGAACGGCTGCTGTGGGTCAGCGGGCCGCAAGGAGAACGGCTGCGTAGTGAGCGGCGAAGGCCTTGACGGTGAAGGCGTGGAAGACCTCGTGGAAGCCGAACCAGCGGGGAGAGGGATCGGGGCGCTTGAGTCCGTAGGTCACTGCGCCCGCGCTGTACAGGAGACCTCCGGTGACGATGAGGATCATCACGGCCGCTCCACCGGTGCGCAGGAAATCGGGCAGGTAGAAGACCGCCGCCCAGCCCAGCACGATGTAGCAGAGGGTGTAGAGCCAGCGTGGGGCGCCGATCCAGACGATGCGGAAGGCGATGCCGGCCAGCGCGCCGGCCCAGACCCACCAGAGCAGGACCGAGCACTGTCGGGAGGGCAGAAGGAGCACGCCCAGGGGGGTGTAGGTGCCTGCGATCATCACGAAGATGTTGCTGTGGTCCAGGCGGCGCAAGATGGCCTCGCCGCGCCGTCCCCATGCTCTGCGGTGATAGACGGCACTGGTGCCGAAGAGCAACCAGGAGGAGACCGAGAAGACCGCGCACGCGAGGGTGGCCTGGGGCGAGTGGGCGAGGTGGATGAGGACGACGCCGGCGACGAGCGAGGTGGGGAGTATGCCTGCGTGAAGCCATCCGCGCAGCCTCGGTTTGAGCGATTCCAAAGCGTCGGCAGCCTGCTCCACGGCGTCTGTGGCAGAGGCGCGCGGGGTGAGGGCTGGAGAGGATGAAGGACCCCGTCCCTGCTCACGCTCCAGGGGGTCTTCGGCAGTCATGCGGCCATGCTAGGAACCCGATGGCCATGGCTTTCGGAGGCGCGGGCGGGTGAAGAGCAGGAACATGAACGCGACGTGGTCGGATTGCTCATACTCCCGAGAGCGCGAACGAAGGGCGATCGGTTGAGTTGATTGCCGCACCCGCTCTCCGCCTCGGCGAATTGTCCGGTGAAGCGAGTCGACGGAGGCGGCCTGCCGACGTTCTTGAAGGAGGGCGCGGGCGGCACTGCGGTGAATTCGGGGGCAGGCGCACCGGAATGACGGGTCCGGAATGACGGATAACGGACGTCTTTTATGGTGCCATAGGCGCTCAAAGCCTGGCGCATAGCTGATTCGTCAGAGGAATGGCTTGCCTGAAGGAGGGTGTCCGTGGCGCACGGCAATCGGCTTCCGTCGGACCGAGCCGAGGGGTTCGGCGAGCGACTGCTGGGCCAGCTGTTGGACCGCGCGCATGAGATGCCGCCGCAGCTCATCGCCCCTCTCGTCGCGGAGGAGGTCCGCCTGATCGGGGGCCGCGATGTCATGATCCTTCTGCAGGATTACGGTCAGCTGCTGTTGGTTCCACTGCCGGGCCAGGGGCTGATGATCGGCGATCCGCTTCCTATCGACAATTCCCCCGCCGGTGAGGCATTTCTTCATGTCACCGCGGTCGAACACCCACAGGCCGACGGTGTGAGGATGTATCTGCCCCTGCTCGACGGCAGCGACGAGGTCGGGGTGATGGCACTCACCATTGACAGCGTCGATGATGATGATCGGCGTTTGCTGCGACGACTCGCCGGCCTGGTCGCCGACATGATCGTCACCAAGAATGGCTATACGGACCAGTTCTTCTTGGCGCGGCGGCGTCAACCGATGAGTGTGGCCGCCGAGATCCAGTGGTCACTTCTGCCTCCACTGACGATGGTCACCCCACAGGTGTCTGTCGCCGGAATCATGGAGCCCGCATACAACGTGGCCGGCGACAGTTTGGATTACGCCCTCAACGACGACCTCTTGCACTTGGCCATTATCGATGCCATGGGGCATGGCCTGAACGCCGCCATGCTGGCGACCGCTGCCGTCGGCGCCTATCGCCACGCCAGACGTGCCAACGTCGGAATCGCCGGTCTCTACGCCTTTATGGACCGGGTCATCGACGAACAATTCGGCCCGGACAACTTCGTCACCGCGCAGATGGTGCGCCTTGACGTGCGTACCGGCCACTTGGAGTGGGTCAACGCCGGCCACCCGGCCCCACTGCTCATCCGTGGCCACCGTGTCATCACGTCACTGGAAGGCCCAGGAACCCTGCCCGTGGGGTTTGGTGGAGATACTCCACAGATCAGCACGCGGCAGCTTCAGAAGGGTGACCGGCTGCTGTTCTACACGGACGGTCTTGTCGAGGAACACAAACATGGGGGAGAGCTCTTCGGTGAGGAGCGCCTGACCGAAACCGTCGAGCGTGTCGGACCGACCAGCCACAGTGTGCAACACATGGTGCGCGCCCTCTCCCATGCCCTGATACAGGAGAGGGAGGGAACCACAAGCGATGATGCGACGCTCTTCCTGGTGGAGTGGAACGGCGGCAGTGCGGGCCACCTCGCCAAGCCCGACTTCGACGTCTGATCTGCAGACCACACCCCGGCCCTTCCGTCTCGACCGGGTCGGGGAGGGTGCGCCCACGGTTCGAGCGCAACCGCGATTCGCCGGCTCAACACACCCCAAGACACCGAGAAGTTGGTGGCAGTGACCGAGAAGGTCGCAGAGCTGACACCAATACTCGAAGGCCCCCAGGGCCGAGGCAGCGTGGACGGCGTGTTGAGGGGGCGTGGCCAGATCACGGCAATGACCCGTTCGCACTCCGCGCGCTCTGCCGATGGCCACGGGCCGCAGTAATGATGAGCAGACCGCAGGTGATCGAGACGACTCCGCACACTTGACCTCCGTCAGGTGGACATGCAGTGGAAGGACTCCGCCATGTTGCTGCTCATTTCCCCGGACGGTGTCGAGGAGGCCCTCGACTGCGCGAAGGCGGCGGAGCACCTCGACATCGTCGACGTCAAGAAGCCCGACGAGGGCTCGCTCGGCGCGAACTTCCCATGGGTCATCAGGGCGATCCGCGACGCGGTCCCGGCGGACAAGCCGGTGTCCGCCACGGTGGGAGACGTCCCGTACAAGCCCGGCACGGTCGCCCAGGCGGCGCTCGGTGCGGCTGTCTCCGGAGCCACCTACATCAAGGTCGGACTCTACGGATGCGCGACGCCGGAACAGGCCATCGATGTGATGCGAGGAGTCGTCCGGGCGGTGAAGGACTATCGGCCGGACGCCTTCGTCGTCGCCTCCGGCTACGCCGACGCCCACCGGATCGGCTGCGTCAACCCGCTCGCGCTGCCCGACATCGCTCGCCGCTCCGGCTCCGACGCGGCCATGCTCGACACCGCGATCAAGGACGGGACGCGGCTGTTCGACCACGTTCCGCCCGACGTCTGCGCGGAGTTCGTCCGGCTGGCCCACGAAGCCGGTCTGCTCGCCGCCCTCGCGGGCAGCGTCAAGGTGGGCGACCTCGGCGCGCTGACCCGCATCGGCACGGACATCGTGGGGGTGCGCGGAGCGGTCTGCGAGGGGGGCGACCGCACCACCGGCAGGATTCAGCCGCAGCTGGTGGCCGCCTTCCGGATGGAGATGGACCGGCATGCCCGGGAATACGCAGCCGCTGCTGCCGCCGCGAGCTGACCGCCGGCATGCCGACGCGTCGGTCCCGTCGCGCGCCCGAGACCCTTGGCGAGCGCTTCGCCGTCCTCGATCCGGCAACGGGCCAGCCCTTCGACGACGCTCCCGACCAGCAGCCGGACGTGGTGGACGCCGTCGTCGGCCGGGCCCACGCGGCCTGGCGCAGCTGGCGGGCCGACCCCGTCGCCCGCGCCACCGCGTTGCTCGCGGCGGCCGACGCCGTGGAGGCGGCCGGGGCCGACGTCGCTCCGCTGCTCACCCGTGAACAGGGCAAACCCCTGGCCGAGTCGTACGCGGAGGTCGCCCACGAAGTCCGCCGTCGGAGCCGGGCTCGACCCGGGCACGCAGCTGAGGCCGGTCAACAACGCCCCCCAACTGGCCCGAGTCGAGCGCTGCACAGCCCAGGCCCTGGCGGACGGCGCCCGAGCCGTGGCCGGCGGCCACCGGCTGGATCGGCCGGGCTACTCTTCGCCCCGACGATCCTGGCCGATGTCCCGCCCGAAAGCCCGGTGGTGACGCAGGAGCAGTTCGGTCCGGTCCTGCCGGTGCTGCCGTACGAGAGCCTCGACGAAGCCGTCGAGGCGGCCAATGACACCGGCTTCGGGCTGGGCGGCTCGGTATGGGAGACCGACCTCGACCGGGCCGAGGCGGTTGCCGATCGGCTGGAGTGCGGGACGGCGTGGATCAACCACCACGCCGAACTGTCCCTCGCCCAGCCCTTCGCGGGCATCAAGCAGAGCGGGGTCGGCGTCGCGGGCGGGCCGTGGGGGCTCTACGGGAACCTCAGGCCGTTCGTCGTGCGCCGTCCGCAGGAGGGGTGACGATGAGGTTCGGCGCGGCGGTACTGCGCTCGTACGAGAGCCGATTCGCCCTCGAGGACGTGATCTTGAGTGCGGGGCCGGCCGACGGCGAGATCCTGGTCGAGATCGCGGGCTGCGGGATGTGCCGGACCGATCTCGCGGTCCGGCGTTCGGCGGGCCGCACCCCGCTGCCGGCGGTGCTCGGCCACGAGGGGGCCGGGGTCGTGGCGGAGACGGGTGGCCCGGACACCGGCCTGAGCGTCGGCGACCATGTCGTGTTGAGCTTCGACTCCTGCGGGCACTGCCGGAGCTGCATGGGCGCGGCCCCCTCCTACTGCGACTCCTTCGCCTCGCTCAACCTCTTCGGAGGGCGCAAGGAGAACGCGGCGCGGTTCACCGACGCGGCCGGCGGCGAACTGGCCCCCCGGTGGTTCGGCCAGTCCTCGTTCGCCGAGTACGCGATGGTGCCGGCCCGCAACGCCGTCCGGGTCGATCCTTCGCTGCCCCTCGAACTGCTCGGACCGCTCGGCTGCGGCTTCCTCACCGGCGCCGGGGCGGTCTTCCACTCCTTCGGCGTCGGCCCCGGCGACACCCTCGCGGTCTTCGGCGCCGGAGCGGTGGGCCTGTCCGCGGTGATGGCGGCCACCGCCGCCGGCGCGGTGACCGTGGCCGTCGACCGGCACCCCGAACGGCTGGCCCTCGCCGAGCGATTCCGCGCGATCCCGCTGCACGCCGCATCGGCCGACCTGCCCGACCGCATTCGGCAACTGACCGACGGCGGCGCGCAGTACGCGCTGGACACCACGGGCTCCGCCCGGCTGATCAACGACGCGCTCCGGTCCCTGCGCCCGAACGGCCACCTCGGCCTGGTGGCACGACTCCACACCGCGCTGCCGCTCGAACCGGGGGCACTGGACCGGGGCCGAAGGATCTCCCACCTCTGCGAGGGGGACGCGGTGCCGGGACTGCTGATTCCGCGGCTGACCAGGCTGTGGCAGGCCGGGCGGTTCCCCTTCGACCAGCTGATCCGTACGTACCCGCTCGCCGACATCAACGAGGCCGAACGCGACTGCGACGCGGGCCGCGTGGTCAAGCCCGTCCTGGTTCCGGAGGGGAGGGGCCGATGAGCGAGGCGTGCCACGCCGCTGTCCATCCGATCGACTGCCGTGGCGCCGGCTGTTCACCGCGGATCCCTCATCCGTATTCCTCGCTGTTCGTGGTCTCGACTCGCACCAAGGGAGAACACATGATCGGCACAGCGCATCGGAACACCGGTGGGGAGGACGTGGCAGGGGGAGTCGGCCTGACCGCTCTCCTGGTCGCCGCGGCACGGGCGATCGAGACCCACCGCCACGACAGCCTGGCACAGGACGTCTACGCGGAGCACTTCGTGCGCGCCGCACCGGCGTCCGCGGGCTGGCCGGTCCGCATACAACAGGTACCGGACGGGGACGCGAACCCGCTGTGGGGGCGGTTCGCGCGCTACTTCGGTCTACGGACGAGGGTCCTCGACGACTTCCTCCTCCGGTCGATGCACGCGGGCGCCCGCCAAGTGGTCCTGCTCGGGGCGGGGTTGGATGCGCGAGCGTTCCGACTCGATTGGCCTCCCGGCTGCGTGATCTTCGAGATCGACAGGGAAGGCGTGCTGGCGTTCAAGCACGAGGTGCTCGGCGGACTGTCGGCCACCCCGAAGGCGGCGCGCGTACCGATCCCGATGGATCTGCGCGCCGACTGGGTCGGCGCGCTGGCCGACGCCGGCTTCGACGCGGCCGCACCGAGCGTCTGGCTGGCCGAGGGGTTGCTGTTCTACCTGCCCCACGCCGCCGAGACGTACCTCATCGACACGGTGGATCGCCTGAGTACGGGGGGAAGCGCTCTGGCTTTCGAGGTCAAGCTCGAAAAGGACTTGCTGGCATACCGCGGCAGCCCGCTCTACACCTCGACGAAACACCAGATCGGCATCGACCTGCTCAACCTGTTCGACGGCGAGCCGCGGCCCGACTCCGCAGGTGATCTGGCAGAAAAGGGCTGGTCCACATCGGTCCACACCCCCTTCGACTTCACCCGCCGGCACGGTCGCGGACCGCTGCCCGAGCAGAACGACGCGCTGGAGGGCAACCGGTGGGTGTTCGCGAGCAAGCCCCGGCCGTGACGCTGCCGTCAGGCGGCCGCGGTCGCTGACCGTATGGCGGGCCTGGCCGACGGCCGACCGTCCTGGTCGGCACGCCATGAACCCACGGCGAGAAGTGCCGTCGGCGGCACAGCGCCTCGGACACGGCCGCCTGCCACCACCCCGGCGCCGCCGGAGAACGTCTCCTGTGTGCGCACAGGAGAGAGGTACCTGTCAAGAAAATCCGTCGATTTTAGACAAGGCGACATATCGAGCGGTGTGCTGAGCGCGGCGTCACTGGGCCTCGTACTACGGACCACTTGCGCCCGGGCAACGAGAGGCGGTCCCCAGCCGTGAGAAGCATCGTTGTACGGGCCTTTCGGACGAGACCACGGCGATCCCAGACGGGAAACCGCCGGAAGGGAACGAACGACCGTGACATCCCAGCGCACCGCTCGCCTCGCCGCCCTCCTTGCTCTGCCTGCCGCCCTGGTCCTCTCGGGTGCCGCCGCCGCTCCGGCCACCGCCGGGCAGAAGGCGTACCAGATCAACCTGGACCAGCTGAACGACTCTCAGGGCAAGGGCACGGCGCTGCTCAGCCTCAACGGCACCCGGCTGACCGTGAAGATCGAGTCGGAAGGGCTCGTGCCGGGCCAGCCACACGCACAGCACCTCCACGGCTCCACCGACGGCCATGACTTCCAATGCCCGGACGCCAGCGCCGACACGGACGGCGACGGGATCATCAACAACACCGAAGCCACGGTGCATTACGGCGACATCAACATCTCGCTCACCACCGACGGCGACACCAGCCCGAACAGCGGGCTCGCCGTCGACCGCATGCCCAAGGCGGACGCCCAGGGGAACCTCTCCTACGAGCGCACCATCCCCGTGTCCCAAGACGTGGTCGAGCACATCAAGGACCTCCACATCGTGCAACACGGCATCGACCCGAACGGCAACAAGAAGTACGACTTCGGCGCGGGCAAGAGCGAGCTCGATCCCAAACTGCCCCAGGAGGCCACCGCTCCCGCGGTCTGCGGAATCGTGGAGGGCGCGGCGGTCGGATCCATTCCGGTGGGAGGCGTGGAGACGGGCGGCGGCACGGCCACGAGCGACGGGGTCCCCGGGGCACTGGTGGGCGCCGGCGGCCTCACCTTCGCGGCGGTCGCCGGAGCGCTGGTCCTGAACCGCAGGAGGCGCTCGACCGCCTCTGCCGAGCCGACCGGACGGAGCGCCGCGTGAGGGGCTGGGGCAAGCGCGAAGCCGTAGCCTGTGCCGCTGCCGCGGCGATGGTGCTGCTCGGCGGATGCGGGGGCCAGACGCCGGTCTCGCAGTCGCCCTCTGCCCAACAGCAGCCCACGCGGGGCGGCCAGGCCGCCGCGGAAACGGGAACCGGAACGGGAACGGGAACGGAGGCTGGGAGTGGTCAGGACGGTGGGCGGGAAACGGGGGGTGCAGCGGGGAAGTCGGCGCCACAGCGGATCTCCGTCCCGTCGCTCGACATCTCGTCCGTCCTTGAGCCCTTGGGCCGGAAGAAGGACGGCACGATGGAGACGCCCGCCGACCCCGACCAGGCGGGCTGGTACACGCCCGGCCCGGCTCCCGGCGAAAAGGGCCCGGCTGTCATCGCCGGCCATGTCAGCTGGAACGGCAAGCCGGGGGTGTTCCATCGGCTGTCCTCGTTGAAAGCCGGCGACACGATCGAGGTCGCGCGGACGGACGGGAAATCCTCGAAGTTCACGGTCAGCCGCATTGCCCAGTACCCGAAGAACAAGTTCCCCACCATCGAGGTCTACAAGAACATCGATCATGCGGGGCTGCGTCTGATCACCTGCGGTGGCCAGTACGACGCAGCGCAGCACTACTACCCGGACAACGTGGTGGTCTTCGCCGAGCCGGCCGGGGCGGAGTAGCACCGCCGTAGATTCAGACGGCAGATGGCGGATGGCAGATGGCCGGGCTCCGGTTCCGGGTGACCGGCGACCGGAGCTGGTGCCGTGTACCGCCTGGAGGGCGTCGGCGGGCCGGCACCCGGTGGCCGCGGTCGGCGTGCGGGGTCGTCATCCGGGTGCGCACAGTGCCAGCGGCTGAACTGCCCGCGACCAGCCCTTCCCACCCTCGCGGGCCCGGATGACGCCCTGACGGCTGAGACGGCGAGCCCCTCTCGGGCCCGAGACGGCACCCGCCACGGGATTCGCACGTTCCACAGGCGGATCACCCGGTCCTGTCCACCGCTGGCGAAGGTGCGGCCCGGCACGAGTCCCCGAGGTTCTCCGTCTATCCCAGAAGGTCGGCCCAGTCCTGCGGGACGCGTCCCGCAGGGCCGGGGGTGGGCTGATCGGCCGGGTGACTCTCAGGGGGAGCCAGGTGCGGGCCCGAGGCGTACATCTCCGAGGTCTCGAAGTTGAAGAACCAGGCTTCGCCCGGTTCGAAGCTGCGGATCACCGGGTGCCCGGTGGCCCGCGCATGGGCCGTCGCGTGCTTGGCGAGCGAGTCGTCGCAACAGCCGATGTGGCCGCACTGTGCGCAGCGTCGCAGGTGGAACCACCAGCCGCCGCCGGCGTCGCACTCGACGCATCCGGTTCCGCTGGGTGGGACCAGGGGGTCGATTCCGTTCGGAGAACTCATGAGGGCTCCTGTGGGGGTGGGGGGGTCGGCGGAGGCCAGCGGGAGGCGTACCTGGAAGCGGGTGTCGCCGGGGACGGAGTGGCACCGCAGGTCCCCGTTGTGTTTGTTGACGACGATGCGCCATGAGATGTCCAGGCCGAGACCGGTACCCTCACCCACCGCTTTGGTGGTGAAGAACGGGTCGAAGATGCGGTCGCGGATCTCCGCGGGGACTCCGGGGCCGGTGTCGCGGAACTCGACGAGGAGATGGTCCCCGTCGCGCGCGGTGCGTACGGTCAACGTGCCGTCGCCCTCGGTGCTGTTCATCGCCGAGACGGCGTTGTCGATCAGATTCGTCCATACCTGGTTGAGCTCGCTGGGATAAGCCGGGATCCTCGGCAGGCTGCGGTCGTAGTCCTTGACGACGGTGATGTGGGCGCCGATCTTCGCGGAGACCATCAGCAGGGTGCTGTCGAGCAGTTCATGCACGTCTGCGACCTGGTGGGGCGCTCGATCGAGTTGCGAGTACTGCTTGGCTGCGGTGACGAGGGCCGAGACGCGGTTGGTCGACTCCTCGATCTCGTTCATCAACAGTTCGGTCTCGACGGTGTAGTTGAGCCACCGCACGGCACCTTCGAGGGTGTCCCCGTCCACGGTTGCGGCGATCTGGTCCAGCCAGTCGGTGTCCAGGCCGGCCTGCACGAAGGTCGGTGCGAGCTGCCATCCGTCCCCGATGTCGTGGTCGTCCAGCCAGTCGGAGAGGGTGTCCTCCCGGTCCGAGGCTTCCAGCGGGCTCGGGGTGGTGGACTTGGTGACCCGCTCGGCCGTGCGTTCCTGGACCTCGATGAGGGTCTCCAGGCTGTCGCGCCGGTAGGGGCGTGCCGCGATCATGCGGAGCTTGTGGCGCATCCCGGCAACACGGTCGCGGAGCGCGGACGTGGCTCGCACGGCCGCGGTGGCGGGGTTGTTCAGCTCATGGGTCAGCCCTGCGGACAGCGACCCGAGAGCCAGGAGACGTTCGCGCTGGCCGACGGCCTCCTGGGTGCTCTTGGCGCCGAAGAAGAGACCTTCCAACAGGTGCACGGCCATGGGAAACCACTCGCGCATGATCGCGGCGAAGGTCTCCGCGGGCAGCACGAAGAAGCGTGCGGGCTCGATGACACGCAGGGAGCTGTTGTACACCTGCCGCAGGCGGTCACCCAGGTAGGCCTGGAAGGCTCCCGCGTACACCCCACGGCTGGAGCTCCGGTTGATCTCCACGTCGTAGTCCCCGATGCGGCGCGAGAGCACGAGGGTCCCTTCGAGCAGCACGTAGAAGCACGTGGCATCGTCGCCTTCCTCGTACACGGGCCCGGGGGCGAACTCCTCCACACGGCCTTCGCGGCAGAGCCGGGCGATCTGGTCGGGGGTCAGCTTCTCGAACAGGAACAGCGAGCCGAGTTCCTCCTGACTGCACGGCATCGGCCGGCCGTTCACGACTGCTCCAGATACCGGTGCACGAGCATGACAGCCATGGCTCCCTCTCCAACGGCGGAGGCGACACGTTTGGCGGACTCGGCACGCGCGTCTCCGGCCACGAACACACCCGGGACGTTCGTCTCCAGGTGATAGGGCGGCCGGTCCAGCTCCCAGTCGGCCGGCGGGCGTCCCTCCGCGGTCAGGTCGGGGCCGGTCAGGATGAACCCGCGGGAGTCCCGGAGCACCGTGCCCTCCAGCCAGTCGGTCAGCGGGGCCGCGCCGATGAAGACGAACATCCACTGGGCGTCGACGAGTTCGGTGTGGCCGGTCGCCGTGTCGCGCAGGGTGATCTGTTCCAGTTGATGCGAGCCGTGGGCGGCATCGACGACCGTGTTGGTGCGCACGGAGATCGTGGCCGCCTCCTCGACCTGCTGGACGAGGTAGTGCGACATCGACGTGACCAAGGAGGGCTTACGCACCACTACGGTGACCGACTTTGCGCTCCGGGCCAGATATATCGCGGCCTGGCCGGCGGAGTTCGCGCCGCCGACGATGTACACGTCATGGCCTTGGCACGCGGCCGCTTCGGTCAGGGCCGAGCCGTAGAACACTCCGCAGCCGGTCAACTCGGTCACGTGGGGTGCGTCCAGCTGCCGGTAGGACACGCCGGTCGCGAGAATCACGGAGTGCGCGGCGACAGCGGAGCCGTCCGAGAACCGGACGACGCGCGATGCGCCGTTGATCTCCAGCCCGGTGACCTCGCGCGCGGTCAGTATCTCGGCGCCGAACTTCGCCGCCTGACGCCGGGCCCGGTCGGTGAGCTGCGCCCCGGACACTCCGTCCGGAAAGCCGAGATAGTTCTCGATACGCGAGCTCTGGCCCGCCTGGCCTCCGGTCGCGGACCGCTCCACGAGGACGGTCCGCAGGCCCTCGGAGGCCCCGTACACCGCCGCGCCCAGACCGGCCGGTCCGCCGCCGATGACGACGAGGTCGTAGAAGTCGGTTGCCGGGGTCGTCGCGAGGCCGACCTCCGTGGCGAGCTCCTGGTCCTCGGGCTCGACGAGGGCCGTGCCGTCCGGAGTGATCACAAGCGGGAGCCGCAGGCCGTCCTGGCCCGCGGCGCACAGCAGCCGCCGGCCTTCCGGCTCGTCGGACGAGTACCAGCGGTACGGCACCTGGTTGCGGGCCAAGAACTCCCGTACGGCCGACGAACGCGCCGACCAGCGGTGCCCGACGACCTTGGTGACGGCGACCGGCCGGTGGTCGGTGGCCCGCCAGGCCTGCAGCAGATCGTCGAGGACGGGGTAGAGCTTCTCCTCGGGCGGCTCCCAGGGCTTGAGGAGATAGTGGTCGAGGTCGACGACGTTGATCGCGTCGATGGCCGCGCTGGTGTCCGCGTACGCGGTCAGCAGCACCCGCCGGGCGCCCGGGTAGATGTCGAGAGCCTGCTCGAGGAACTCGATGCCGTTCATCTTCGGCATGCGGTAGTCGGCCACGATCACCGCGACGGGACCGCCGCGCAGCTTCAGCTCGCGCAGGGCGTCAAGGGCGGACTCGCCGGACTCCGCGCGGACGATACGGTACGACCCGCCGTAGCGTCGCCGCAGATCGCGGGCGACGGCCCTCGACACGCCCGGATCGTCGTCCACAGTGAGGATGACGGTCCGCGCCGGAGCGGCGGCCTGGTCCATAGGCACCCATCCCCGAGTCGATCGCTCTTCCGCACCGACTTCACACGCCGTCTGCACGCCAGTGCGCCAGCAACGCCCATTTTATGAGTGATTATCGCGCTTTGCTATGCAAGGCAGGAGGGCGGCACCCTGCCGACGACTGCCGACGGCTTCCGGGGCGTGCCGTCTGCACTGTGCACTCATTCGCCGCTCATTCGCCGCTCATCCGCCCCAGTCGGTCGTCGACGTCGCGGCGACGGCAGCACAGCACCGACCGTCGCCGTCAGCCGCCGGAGGGGGCCTCGGTGATCTCGTCCAGAAGGTGAGGCCCGTTGTTGCGTACGTTGTTGACCGCGGTGGAGACGGCGCGGGCGTCCAGGTGTCCCGCGGCAGGGGTGGTGAGGAGCGCGCGGAGCTCGGCGGGGTCGTGGTGGGCGGGATCGAGCCAGGCGTTCCAGTCGTCGGGGGCGATGGCCAGCGGCATACGGGGGTGGATGCGTCCGGCCGCGTCGGTGGCCTCGGTGGTGATGATCGTGCAGGTGGTCCACCACGCCCCCGGCGCATCGTCGTCGGAGGCGTCGGGGGCGCGCCAGAACTCGTACAGGCCGGCGAGTGCCATGGTCCGGCCGTCCTCGGGGCTGATGAAGTACGGCTGCTTGCGGGCCTTGGTCGTCCCGGCCGCAGCGATGGCCTGCCATTCGTAGAAGCCGTCCGCCGCCAGCAGGCACCTGCGCTTGGCGAAGGCTCGGCGGTAGGCCGGCTTCTCCGCGACCGTCTCCACCCTGGCATTGATCATCTTCGCGCCGACGCTCAGGCTCTTCGCCCACGACGGCACCAGCCCCCAGCGCAGCGGCCGCAACTGCCGGGTGACCTCGCCGGTGTCGTGCTCGACGCGTTCCAGTACCGACCACACGTCATCGGTGGGGGCCACGTTCCAGCTCGGGTCGAGCGCCCGGTCGGAATCCCAGCGTGTGACGTCGAACAGGTCGACCAGATCCTGCGGACGGCGGGTGGAGACGTATCGACCACACATACCGTCCACCCTGCCACGCCACCGGCCCGGCCTACCCGGCGCCGCCGGCGGAATCGGTGCCGCCGGCCCGTTTCGGGGCCGGGCTCAGGACCAGCGGCAGGTACACGTCGTCGACGATGTCCGTGATGATCGTGTCGTCCACGGGTGCGCCGAACAGCAGGAAATGGTTGCGCAGCATGTCGGTCGCGACCGTGGCCCGCCGGGAGTCCGGGATCCAGGGCTCGACCTCGCCACGCTCGATGGCCCGCTCCAGGATGACGTGGAGCGTCGTGGGCCCGACGGTGTGGACCCGTTCCCGGATCAGTCTGGCGAAATCCGGATCGCGCGTCATCTCGGTGAGCAGGCCGCGCAGGATGCCACCGAGCGGGCTGGCCATCTTCGCGGAGATCTGCCGCAGCAGGGCGATGACATCCGTGCGGAGCGCACCGGTGTCGGGCAGTTCGACGTCGGTGATGCCGCGCAACTTGCAGGCGTCCATGACCAGTTCGGCGCGGCCGGGCCAGCGGCGGTAGAGGGCGGCCTTGCTGGTGCGGGCCCGGGTGGCGACCCGTTCCATGGTCAGCGTGGTGTAGCCCCCCTCGGTGAGTTCCTCCAGGGTCGCCGTCAGGATGGCGTTTTCCAGTTCCTCACCGCGGCGGCGGGGTCCTTTGCGGTGGTCAACGGCCGAATCGGCCGCCTTACCGGCGTTCAGTGACAGCGTGACTCCTGTGGGTTGATGGAGAGGCCGTTGCGTTCCCTATCTGTCCAGCCTATCCTCCTCATTAGAGAACTTGCCGTTCTTTAAACGCGAGAGACTCGAGGGGAACGATGACAGAGACCGCTGCGACGCCCCGCCCACAGGACGCCCCCGCCTTCCCGAGCGACCGCACCTGTCCTTACCAGCTGCCGGAGGAGTACACCAGGCTGCGGGACGAAGAGGAGGCGCTGCAGAAGGTGACCCTCTACGACGGTCGCCGGGCATGGGTGGTGACCACACATGAAGCGGCGCGAAAGCTGCTGGCCGACCCTCGACTGTCCTCCGACCGCACCCATGACGCCTTCCCCGCCACCTCGCCGCGTATCACGAACCTCCGGGACCGCCGCCAGGCGTTCATCAGCATGGATCCGCCGGAACACGGCCCCAAGCGGCGGATGACGATCAGCGAGTTCACCGTGAAGCGCATCAAGGGCATGCGCACGGACATCGAGCGGATCGTGCACGGTTTCCTCGACGAGATGATTTCCGCGGGCCCGCCCGCCGACCTGGTCAGCCGGTTCGCACTACCGGTGCCCTCCATGGTGATCTGCCGACTGCTCGGCGTGCCCTACGCCGACCACGACTTCTTCCAGGACGCGAGCAGGCGGCTGGTGCAGTCGATGGACGCGGCGACTGCGGCCACCGCGCGCGACGACCTTGCGGGCTACATGGACGGACTGATCACCAAGCTGCAGGCCGTGCCCGGGTCGGGGCTGCTCGGCAGCCTGGTGGCGGAGCAACTGGCCAACGGCGAGATCGACCGCGAGGAGCTGATCTCGACCGCGATGCTGTTGCTCGTCGCCGGCCATGAGACCACGGCCTCGATGACCTCGCTCAGCGTGATCACCCTGTTGGAGCACCCCGACCAGCATGCCGCCCTGCGGAGCGACCCGGCCCTCGTTCCCGGCGCGGTCGAGGAGCTGCTGCGCTACCTCGCCATCGCCGACATCGCGGGCGGCCGCGTCGCAACGGCCGACATCGAGATCGACGGGCAGTTCATCCGGGCGGGCGAGGGCGTGATCGTCACCAACTCCATCGCCAATCGCGACGGCTCGGTGTTCAAGGACCCCGACACCTTCGACGTGCACCGCTCGGCCCGCCATCACATCGCCTTCGGCTACGGCGTACACCAATGCCTCGGCCAGAACCTGGCCCGCCTGGAACTCGAGGTGATCCTCACCGCGTTGTTCGATCGCCTTCCGACGTTGCGTCTGGCCGTCCCGGTCGACCAACTGACGCTGCGCCCCGGCACGACGATCCAGGGCGTCAACGAACTCCCGGTCACCTGGTGACTGCGGCGAAAGGAGTGGTCATGCGGGTGACCGCCGACCGAAACGTCTGCGTGGGCGCGGGTATGTGCGCGCTGAACGCACCCGACGTCTTCGACCAGGACGACGACGGCCTCGTCACAGTGCTCCGGTCCGCCCCAGAGGGCGACGACGAGCCCGCCGCGCGGGAGGCCGGCCACCTCTGCCCGTCCGGGGCCATCCAGATCTCCGGCTAGGCCGATGCATTCGGAGCATCGTGCGGTCCGGATCCGGACGGCCGCGAGCTGGAGTGCCGCTCGGCCGATGGTGACGGTCCCGTCGTAGCGGGTGGCGAGCCGGGCGAGGGGCGTGCTGCGGGGGCGTCCACGCGGCTACCCCTGCGCGGGCCGCCTGGGGGGGTAGCGCGGGGGCCCGGGCCCTGTCCGGCGAACCCGGCCGTCGGCCATCGCGGCTATTGCCACCTCTGGCAGGGTTCCTGCTCACCCATTGCTGGGTTACATGGAGCCTGGTCGGGTGACACGTTATTGCGAGCCCGGCGTCTGATCTGCCCCCAGCGGACACCGTGGTGTCCGTCAACGGCAGGCTGAAGGGATCGTGAATGTTCCGCAAGGTACTGGTCGCCAATCGTGGTGAGATCGCGATTCGCGCCTTCCGCGCCAGCTATGAGCTGGGCGCGAAAACCGTTGCCGTCTTCCCGCACGAGGACCGCAACTCACTGCACCGGCTGAAGGCCGACGAGGCACACGAAATCGGCGAGCCGGGACACCCGGTGCGTGCCTACCTCTCCGTGGAGGAGATCGTCAGGGCCGCGCGCCAGGCGGGGGCGGACGCGGTGTACCCGGGCTATGGATTCCTGTCCGAGAACCCCGACTTGGCGCGTGCGTGCGAGGAGGCGGACATCACGTTCGTCGGGCCGAGCACGGACACGCTCGAACTGACCGGGAACAAGGCGCGCGCGGTGGCCGCCGCGCGCGCGGCCGGCGTACCCGTGCTCGGGTCCTCCCAGCCCTCCACCGACGTGGACGAACTGGTCCGCGCCTCCGAGGACATCGGCTTTCCCGTGTTCGTCAAGGCGGTCGCCGGAGGCGGAGGACGCGGTATGCGCCGCGTCGAGGACCCCGCGACGCTGCGCGAGTCCATCGAGGCGGCGGCCCGCGAGGCCGCGTCCGCGTTCGGCGATCCCACCGTCTTCCTGGAGAAGGCCGTCGTGGACCCCCGCCACATCGAGGTGCAGATCCTCGCCGACGGGCACGGCAACGTCATCCACCTCTTCGAGCGCGACTGCTCGATGCAGCGCCGACACCAGAAGGTGATCGAACTCGCGCCCGCGCCGAACCTCGACCCGGCGCTGCGCGAGCGGATCTGCGCCGACGCCGTGACCTTCGCGCGGCAGATCGGCTACCGCAACGCGGGCACCGTGGAATTCCTGCTCGACCGCGACGGCAACCATGTCTTCATCGAGATGAACCCGCGCATCCAGGTCGAGCACACGGTGACCGAGGAGGTCACCGACGTCGACCTCGTACAGGCGCAGCTGCGTATCGCCGCAGGTGAGACGCTGGACGATCTCGGCCTCACGCAGGACACGGTCGCCCTGCACGGCGCCGCGCTGCAGTGCCGTATCACCACCGAGGACCCCGCCAACGGCTTCCGCCCGGACACCGGCCGGATCAGCGCCTACCGGTCGCCGGGCGGCTCGGGGATCCGTCTGGACGGCGGCACCACGCACGCCGGTACGGAGATCAGCGCGCATTTCGATTCGATGCTGGTCAAACTCACCTGCCGGGGCCGGGACTTCAACACCGCCATCGGCCGGGCTCGGCGCGCCGTGGCAGAGTTCCGCATCCGCGGCGTGGCCACGAACATCCCGTTCCTGCAAGCCGTTCTGGACGACCCGGACTTCCGGGCCGGGCGGGTGACCACGTCGTTCATCGAAGAGCGCCCGCACCTGCTCACCACGCGCCACTCCGCCGACCGCGGCACGAAGCTGCTGACCTACCTCGCGGACGTGACGGTGAACAAGCCGCACGGCGCACGGCCCGAGCTGATCGCCCCGAGCACCAAACTGCCACCCCTGCCCGCCACCGAACCGCCCGCCGGCTCCCGGCAGCGGCTCGCCGAACTCGGCCCGGAACGGTTCGCCCGGTGGCTGCGCGAGTCACCGGCCATCGGAGTCACCGACACCACCTTCCGCGACGCCCACCAGTCGCTGCTCGCCACCCGGGTCCGTACCAAGGACATGCTCGCCGTCGCCCCGGTGGTGGCGCGGACGATGCCGCAACTGCTGTCCCTGGAGTGCTGGGGCGGCGCCACGTACGACGTCGCCCTCCGCTTCCTCGCCGAGGACCCCTGGGAGCGCCTGGCCGCACTCCGCGAAGCCGTGCCGAACATCTGCCTGCAGATGCTGCTGCGCGGCCGCAACACCGTGGGCTACACGCCGTACCCGACCGAAATGACCGACGCCTTCGTGCAGGAGGCCGCCGCCACCGGTATCGACATCTTCCGGATCTTCGACGCGCTCAACGACGTCGGGCAGATGCGGCCCGCCATCGACGCCGTACGGGAGACCGGAACGGCCGTCGCCGAGGTCGCCCTCTGCTACACCTCCGACCTGTCCGACCCGTCCGAGCGGCTCTACACCCTGGACTACTACCTCCGCCTGGCCGAGCAGATCGTGGAGGCCGGCGCGCATGTCCTGGCCATCAAGGACATGGCGGGACTGCTCCGGGCGCCGGCCGCCGAGACGCTCGTCTCCGCCCTGCGCCGCGAGTTCGACCTGCCGGTGCACCTGCACACCCATGACACCGCGGGCGGCCAGCTGGCCAGCTATCTCGCCGCGATCCGGGCCGGCGCGGACGCGGTGGACGGTGCGGTGGCGTCCATGGCCGGCACCACCTCGCAGCCTTCGCTGTCGGCGATCGTGGCCGCGACCGACCACTCCGAACGGCCCACCGGGCTGGATCTGAAGGCGGTCGGGGACCTGGAGCCGTACTGGGAGAGCGTCCGCAGGATCTATGCGCCGTTCGAGGCGGGCCTGGCCTCGCCGACCGGCCGGGTGTACCACCACGAGATCCCCGGCGGACAGCTCTCCAACCTGCGCGCGCAGGCCGTCGCGCTCGGCCTGGGCGACCGCTTCGAGGAGATCGAGGCGATGTACGCCGCCGCCGACCGGATTCTCGGCCACCTGGTGAAGGTGACCCCGTCGTCCAAGGTGGTCGGGGACCTGGCCCTGCACCTGGTGGGCGCCGGGGTGAAGCCGGAGGACTTCGAGGCGACGCCGAACGAGTTCGACATCCCCGACTCCGTCATCGGCTTCCTGCGCGGCGAGTTGGGCAACCCGCCCGGCGGGTGGCCGGAGCCGTTCCGCGCCAAGGCGCTGGAGGGCCGTGCCGAACCCAGGCCCGTGCAGGAACTGACCGCCGACGACCGTGCCGGACTGGAGAAGGACCGGCGCGCGACGCTCAACAGGCTGCTCTTCCCCGGGCCGGCGGGCGACTTCGACGCACATCGCCAGGCATACGGCGACACCAGCGTGCTGGACAGCAAGGACTTCTTCTACGGGCTGAGTTCCGGAACGGAGTACGCCGTCGACCTCGAGCCGGGCGTACGGCTCCTGATCGAGCTGGAGGCCGTCGGCGAGGCCGACGAACGCGGCATGCGCACCGTGGTGTCCACCCTGAACGGCCAGCTGCGGCCCATCCAGGTACGTGACACCGCGGCGGCCGCCGACGTACCGGTGACGGAGAAGGCCGACCGGGGCAACCCCGGCCACGTCGCCGCGCCGTTCGCCGGGGTGGTGACCCTCGCGGTGGCCGAGGGCGACGAGGTGGAGGCCGGCACCACGGTGGCCACCATCGAGGCGATGAAGATGGAAGCCGCGATCACCGCCCCGAAGACCGGGCGGGTGGCCAGGCTGGCCATCAACCAGATCCAGCAGGTGGAGGGAGGCGATCTCCTCGTCGACATCGGGTGAATCGCCACTCGCCGCGGGCGTCGCCCAGCCGGGATGAGGCGCTCACCTGAGGGATTCCGATGAGGCGCCTCGGCTCGGGGTAATTCGGCCTGCCCCGGCGGCGCTTCGTCGCGGTAGAGCCTGCGCCGGTCCTCCAGCACCGGGCGAACGCCGGCCCGGTCTTCCGCGCGCGCGACGCCCGTGCCGAGGCGAGATGGGCTGTCGCGACGAGGCGAGGCGAGATGGGCTGTCGCGACGAGGCGTCCCAGTGCGGTGTGCGCGCGTGGCCCCGGGTCGGCTGGCCTCCGGGGCGACGCCGGACGGCTGCCCTTCCGACGAGGATGCCGCCGAGGGCGCGCCCGCCCCTCCGCGAGCCCCGCCCAAGGTCGAGTACGCCGGGGCCGGTTGGCAGCCGCCATGGAAGCGGTCGATGGCGCCGTCCGGCATCACCAGCCATGGGGCGGCGAGGCCGCAGCCGGGGCACGACCAAGGCGTGGCCGACGGGCGGCTGCTGCGGGCAACCTTTCACGCGGGTCCCTCGGGGCTTCCAGATTCGACAGCAATGTGGCGTGACCGGAACGTAGAGAGGATCGTTGCTGATCACAACTGAATATCAACGGCCGGATACGCGCGGCGTGATGGCATCATTCCGGCCAGTCGCGGGCAGTCCGGCCCGGCCCCCGAGTGGATTCGATGACAATCCGGAGAACCGATGAACGCTCACCCTGTCACTCATTCGCGCGCAGACGGTCCGGCGTTCGATGACACGGAAGTGCCGCGTTACTACGCACGCAAGACCCAGGACATACTCCACAAGTACGGTCCTGGGCCCCGGGTCCACTTCCACGTGGGCCTGTTCGATCCGGCAGACAAGCTCAACACGACCGTCTCCCAGCGGGTCCTCAAGAGCCGGATCATCAGCGCCCAGGAAGCGATTCTCGACCGCGCCGCGCGCACCTGGGCGGTCGGCCAGTCCTTTCCCGCGCACCTGCTCGACATCGGTTGCGGGCTCGGCGGTGGCAGCCTCTACTGGGCGCAGGAACATGGCGCGAAGGTCACGGGTCTCACCGTCGCGAGCGACCACATACCGGTCATCAGGGAGCTCGCCCGGCAGGCAGGTGTTTCCGGCCGCGTAGCCCCTCGCGTCGGCGACATCCACGACCTGACCCACGAGGGTCGCTACGACGCTGCCTACGCCATCGAAAGCTCAGGCTATATGGACCGCAAGCGGCTGTTTCAGGTGGTGGCGAAGGCCCTGCGGCCCGGGGGTTGGTTCGGTATCCAGGAGCACTTCATCTGCCGTCCCGAATGGATCGACTGGATCGACGACTACTACAAGACGCGGCTCGGCACCCTCACCGAGTACATCCGCGCTGCTGAGAGCGCCGGCTTCGAGCTGGAGCAGGATGAGGACGTCACGGACGGCGTCAGCGAGTTCTGGCTGCAGTCCATGGCCTGGAACACGGCCGAACTGTCTCGTCTGGAACGGGGTGGCGATCGGGCATCCTGGTCTCGGGAGCGGCTCCAACAGAGCGCCATCGCCCACGGCAAACTGTTCCGCATCTGGCGCGACCACGCCGTGGAAACCCGCCTGCTGCATTTCCGGCTCGGAGGCAGCTGACCGTGATCGCCGAACACGGCCACGCGTCACGAATCGGCTGGCAACTTCCGCCGTTCTTCTGCCCGTTCGCCGCCACCCGCCACCCCAGGGCAGCGGAGATCGAGAGGCACGCCACGGAATGGATCGATGCCTTCGGGATCTACCCCGACGCCACCGAACGTGCCTGGGGCCTGGCCACGCACAGCGCCGACTTCTCCTGCAGGATCATCCCCAACGGCAACGTCGACCACGTGCTGACGTTCACCTTGTGGAACTACTGGGCGAACGCCGTTGACGACTGGCAGGACTCCGGACCGGCCGCCACCAGCACCGCGTCCATCACCGACCACGGCGCCCGACTTGCCCGGTCCCTGGAGATGCCCGGCTGCGCCCTCCTCCCCCCGGGGCCCCTCACCTCGGCGCTGGACGACCTGGTGCGCAGGACACACGACCTGCTCACGCCATTCCAGCTGCGCAGGTTCGCGGAGGGAGCAAGGGACTGGTTGACCGGGGCGGGCTGGCGCACGGCTCAGGCCGAGCGCGGTCGCATGCCCAGCCTCACCGATTACGCCGGCCTCGGCGCTCTCGCGAACGGCACCCGGTTCAGCCTCACATGGGCCGACTCCGCGAACGGGATCGACCTGCCGCCGGACACCCTCTACGCGGCCCCGGTCCAGGCCGTGACCGACGCAGCGGGGTGGATCGTCGCCGCCGACAACGATCTCTTCTCCTACAACAAGGACGACGATCAAGAGCCATGGGAGCAGAACCTGATCAACGTCTTGGCCCACGAGCGAGGATGCGCCCCCAGAGAGGCGGTCCCTGAGGCAGTCGCCCTGCGGGACCGGGTGATGACCCTCTTCCTCCGTCTACGCGCACAGCTCGCTCGGGGGGCGGACGAGCAGCTCCAGCGATACCTCGATTCCCTGGAGAGCTACATCGCCGGCAGCATCGCGTGGCAGAACGTCGCTCCCCGCTACGCGAGCCCCCGCAACCGCAACGCCTGGCCGGTGGAGGGGGCGACCTTCGATGTGGTCCGGAGCGATTCCCCGAGTGACCCGAGCCTCGCGCCGCCCGCCGTACCGTCCTTGAACTGGTGGTGGCGGCAACTGGAGCAGTGACCGGCCGGCGACGGCTCGGCGCACCTGGGGCCTGGGCCGAGCGGGCAAAGGGCCCGCAGCGAGGTGCTGCGGGCCCTCAGCGCCGCCCCCGACCGCGGTGTCAGTCGCCTGTGTGGACGTGCCAGGAATCGGTCAGACCTGTTCGAAGTGGAATGCCTTGATGAAGCAGTCGCGGGGCTGGGCGACGGCGAAGAGGATGCACTCCACGAGTGACTGCGCGGTGAGGGCGTTCTTGGCCTCGCGTGGTGTGGTCTCCCATTCCTCGGAGAGCGGGTCAGGGTTGTCGAAGTCGGGCGGGTAGAGGGAGATCACCCGGACTCCCCGCGGCCGCAGGCGCTTGGAGAGGATCTCGGCGAACCCTGCCTGGGCGCTCTTGGCCGCGTAGAAGGCTTCGTGCGCGTCCGAGCGGTGATGACCGCCCGTTCCGCAGGCGGAAACCATCGTCACCACGTCCGGCTTGGCCGAGTTGAGCAGGAGAGGGAGGAAGTTCTTCACGGTCAGGACGGTGCCGGTGGCGCCGGATGCGATGGTGTCGACGACGTCGGCGTCGGAGGCGGATGGGAGATCTGGGCTTTCGAGGTAGCGGGAGCCGTTGTTGATCAGCACGTCGATGTGGTCGGTGCGCTGGGTGACGTCGGCAGCGAAGTCGCGGATCGAGGCGGGGTCCGTCAAGTCGCAGGCGAAGGCGTGGACCTGTTGGTGCCCTCGGCCGCGAATCTCGTCGCGGACACGCTCAGCGGCGGCGAGAGTGCGCGCGGAGAGGAAGACCTCGGCGCCGAGGTCCGCGAGATGGATGGCCAAAGTGCGCCCGAAATCGCGGCCGGCGGCGGTGATGACCACGCGGTGATCGTCGAATCTCACGTCGGTGCTCCTGGTTCATGGATCGGATGGTGTGGTGAAGTGCGGCGGCTGACCTCGGCGGTGTAGGCGGCCCAGTCTCCAGCGGCGGCTCGCCCGGTCGGCCATGACTTTGCGCAGGTGCCAGTGGTAGTCGAGCTGGGTGGCCATCGCCGGATCCCTCCTCGTCAGGCCCCGTGAGATCCGCCACCTCAGCCCCCCGTCGTTCCTGTTGCTCAGTCAGCCAACAGCCCGTTGGTGTGCAGGTGTAGTCGCCGTGCTTCCTCGACCGTGAACCCGGGACCGTGTGGGCTGAGTGGTTCGTCCCGCACGAAGGCGCTGAGCGGCGCGTCGGGTGGGTCGTCCAGCGTCCTGAGGATCGGGATTATGGCTTCCTGGACCGGCTGGGCGGTCCGGCGGATGGCGTTGATCTGCGCCATGACGTCCGGGGCGTACTGCCCTGAGAAGCTCGTGCTGACCGTTCCCGGGTGGAGCAGGACGTACCGCACCTTCGTCCCCGGTCGGCCGTCGGTGAAGCTGACGGCGAGCAGGTCGTTGAGCCGCCCGCCTTGCATGAGCGCCCGTATGTATGAAGTGCGCGCGCTCGGCTGCGCCACGTTGTCGCGCGGCATCGAGCCATGCCCGGCCCTTCTGCGCGCTGCGCCCGACGACCACCACCTCCTGCCCCCGTTCCAGGTACCTGTGGGCGACAGCCTTGCCGATGCCGTCCGTGCCGCCTGTGATGACGTAGGTCTTCGTCACAGTGCTCCTTTGTTGCTCCAACGGCTCACAGGAAGCGGGCCGCGATCTTCTCGGGGGTGAGGTGGACGGTGACCAGTTCCGGGAGGGTGGCGTAGGACTCCGGGTGGTGTTCGGCGTAGGTCTTGTCGGTGTACTTGACGGCCAGTTCGTCCATGCGCCGACGGCTGCCCGCGCTTTCGAACCGGGCGGTGCCGCTGATCACCGCGTACCCGTATGGCTCGTCCGGCGGGTTGACCGCCACGCTCAGCCGTGGATCGCGCCGCAGATTGCGCACTTTGAGCTTGTCGACACCGGTCACGAAGAAGAGGTCGCCGCCGTCCCTCCCCATCCAGACCACTGACTGGTGCGGGCTCCCGTCAGGCTGAAGGGTTGCCACGGTGACGAAGACCCTGGCATCGAGGGCTTCTTTCAATTTCTCGGACATGTGGATCGGGCTCACGCATGACTCCTGGAATGAGGATGACGCGACGGTAGACGCGCCGAGCAGGGCAACCGCCACAACTATGTGACAGTTCTATAGGAACTCGCAATAGCTATGCGGCTCTTACTGGTTCATCAGCCCCACCCCTGCGTATGCTTCGGTCACGATGAGAGCTGACGCGGCACGCAACCTGGACGCGGTCCTGCAGACCGGAGCACGCCTACTGGCGCGCGACCCCAGCACGAGCATCGCGGCGATCGCGGCGGCGGCGGGCGTCGACCGACGTACCGTCTACCGCCGCTTCAAGACCCGCGAGGCGCTGATGGCCGCTGTCCACGCGGCCAAGCTCGACGCCTGCGAGAAGGTCATCGCCGACGCGCGGCTGACCGAGGCGCCCGTGATGGTGGCGCTGCACCGGTACGCGGAGGGCATCATCACCGTCAGCAGGCGGTGGCCGGTGGATGTGCAACAGGTACAGGACGAGGCGGCAGCCGCTCGCCTCCGCCGGCTGATCGAGCAACTCGACACTTTCATGGCTCGCGCGGTGCGCCAGGGTGTCATCCGCGCCGGCCTTCCGGATCGGTGGGCCCGCTCGCTGCTCATCCACCTCACCAACCTCGCCTCGCACGAGATGCCGGAGCTGTCCGCTGCTCAGGGCGCCGACATGATCGCCCAGTCCCTGATCACCGGACTCGCGCCCGCCTGACGTGGCCAGGCCACGTGCGTTCCGGCCTGCAGGCCGGCCGGCCATCTGCCGGTGGGGATGGTCAGGTCGGGCTGGATCTGCTCGACTGACTCACCGTTCGCCCGGCGTCGGAGCACGGTGTGCAGCATGTCGTCGGTGATGAAGGGGGCCGGCCGCCGTGCTTGCCCTTGCGGGCTGCCGCGTCGAGGCGGCGCACACGCCCAATACCGGCCAGTCCAGGTGGCCGTGGCCGCTGCGGTGCAGCAGGCCGCCTCGGCCGTCAGGTCGTCGCTCACTGGAAGAAGATCGTCTGCCTGGCCGTTCCCGGCGGGTGCTGACACGCGAATACCGGCACGTGCCAAGGTGGCCCGGCCGGGGTCCGGGCCACCTTGGACCGATCGGATCAGGCGGGCTGCGGGGCGGGTGTCGCCGGAGCGGCCGCGACCTTGCGGGTCTCGTGCATCATCAGCAGGCCGTTGACCACCATCAGCGTCGCGGTCAGGCCGTGGACGCCGAGTGCGGTGGCCACGGAGCCGTGGTGGGCCAGCACGTTGGTCATGTCGCCGTACGCGGCGAGGGCTTCCACCAGCAGCACCCAGCCCAGCGCCCGGCGGTGACCCGTCACCAGCAGGATGCCCAGGACCAGGGCCAGGACGACGTCGCGGATTCCCTTGATGACCAGGAAGCCGTCGCCGTCGCCGGACGGCCGGTTCGGCAGGCCGTAGCCCGGCGCCGTCGTCTCCGGGCTCAGGATGAACTTCGTCCCGAACCAGAGGATGAAGAGGATGAAGGCGGCGGCCAGGACGGTGTTGATCTTCTTCAGCGGCATGGTTCTTCTCCTTGCGAGTCTTCGTGAGCTTGGTGGAGCCTGGTGAGTCGTAGGGGGCCTGGTCAGGCGGCGCGGCGCGGCTGATGTGGCGGGCGTAGCGAGGGCGGCCGATGACGTGCCAGATGTCGCGTACCGGCGCGGGGAGGGCGGACAGGAGCGTGGCGCGCTCGGCGGTTCGCGTCCTCCAGGACGAGGCCGAAGAGGGTGAGCTTGGGCGTGTTGGCCACCAGGTGGTCGCCCAGGGAGGCCCATTCCTTTTCGGTGATGTGCTCGGCTGCGAGCGGAAGGAGGGTGGCCGCTTCGTCGCCGAGGTGTTCGAGCGGGACTGCCCGGTGATCGGCGAGGGTCGCCACGAGGGTGTCGCGCTCGTCGGCTCCGGCGGTGGCCGCCCACGCCGGGACCGCGGCCTCCAGCCTGGTCAGCGTGGCCTCAACACGCTCGTGCCGGGCGGCATGCGCAGGACGATGTCCGCCTCCGCATCGACCCGGGACCGGAGCGGCGGCCACCGCAGTTCGGGCCGGCCGCGCACCCGCCCGGACCATGTGCTGGGCGACCAGGGCTACAGCACCCGTGCCATCCGTTTGCACCTGTGTGCCCGCGGGATCGGGCACACATTCCCGAGCGGGCCGATCAGGTGGCCGACCGGGCCCGGCGGGGCCGAGCGGGCGGGTGCCGACCAGCTTGTGACCGCGAGCGCTACAAGCAGCGCAACGTGGTCGAGCGGTGCTTCAACCGCTTCAAGCAGCGGCGCGGTGCTCGGTGGCCTTGGCGACCCGGCATGGTGCATGGATGCGTGACCGCCCGGGGGAGGGCAGGGCTTCTCCGGCTGCCCTACCCCGGCTGCAGCTGCCGTGTCATGCGTCGATCTGCTCGAAGATGTGCGGGTACGACACGATGTCGTCGGGGAACTCGGCCGCCATGCGCTGGAACTCCGGGCTGCCGAACGCCGTGGCGAGCGCCTCGGTCGACTCCCAGACCGCGACGTTCATCAGGAGCCGGCTGTCCGCCGTTCCCTTGTGCATCTGCAGGGAGACGAATCCCGGCTGAGCCTTCATGAACTCGGCCTGCCTCCGAAAGAGGGCCAGGAACGATTCAGTCCTCCCCTTCGGGACGAAGAAGGTGTTGGCCAGGACGATGGGCCCGGTCTTCTCCTTGAACTGCGCGAACATCGGAGTGTGCGGGTCGAGACTCTGCAGCTTGGTCATTTGCGGTACGTCCTCTCGCTGTCGGTCAATGGGTGTCGCTGGGGCCCGCGTCCTGCGAATAGCAGCTGATTTCAAGGGTGTTGGTGTCCGGGTCCTGGATGCGAATGGAGGTGGCGGTGCCGCACTTCGGGCGCACGGCCGAGCGGTTGCGGCTGACGACCGGGCGGGTGAGCCCGCGGGCTCAGACGAGGGCGGTGACCAGCAGGGTGAAGGCGGCGATGATGACGGCGACGCGGACGTAGTGGAAGCGGTCCCAGCGGTTCATCTGCTCCTTCCAGTCGGCGGGCCGGTTGTCAGGGGCCCACGTCTTGCCCCGGTTGTTGATCGGGACGAGCAGCAGGAGCGACATGATCACGCTGAGGATCAGCAGCGCGCCGGCGGTGACGACGAGGCCGGTGCCGTGGTGGTGCCATCGGGCGATGGCCCAGACCGCGACGAGGACGAGCGAGCCGATGTACCAGACCGGCATCACGGCGCCGAGCATCCGGCCCCCATGGGAGCGGCCGAGTTGGCCGCTGTCCTCGGGGAGGGCGTTGAGGATCGGGTTGATGACGAAGGCGACGGAGAACTCCACCCCCACCATCAGGCCGACGACCACGGTGGTGATGACCTGAAGTGCGTTGAGCATGACGCCCTCTCCTGGAATCTAGCGGCGCTAGGTGATGTGGCCACGCTAGTACTGCTGCCGCTTGAATGTCTAGCGATGCTAGGATCGAGTGATGTCGGTACAGGAACGCAAGCAGCGCGAACGGGCGGTCCGCGAGCGCCTCATCGTGGCGACGGCCCGCGAACTCGCCGAGCAGCAGGGCTGGGACGCGGTCACCACCCGCCGGCTCGCCGAGCGCATCGAATACAGCCAGCCCGTCCTCTACAGCCACTTCCGCGGCAAACGCGAGATCATCGGCGCCGTCGCCCTGGAGGGTGCTGCGGAGATGGCCGCGGCGGTACGGGCCGCGGCCTCCAGCGCGAACGGCCCGCGCGAGCGGGTCGCCGCCCTCGCGCGCGCCTACCTCGACTTCGCCGCACGCAACCCGGCGGTCTACGACGCCATGTTCCAGCTCGACGGCGGCCTGGCGTTCGCGCAGGAGGACACCCCGGAACCTCTCAAGGACGCTTTCGCCGCGCTGCTGGAGAGCCTCGGCGAGGTCGCCGGGAACGGCGTCGCCCCGGGGCTGTTCACCGAGGTGTTCTGGGCGTCCCTGCACGGCCTTGCGACCCTGACCCGAGCCGGGCGGCTGCCGGCGGAGGACACCGAGCAGAGGGTGGAGCTGCTGGTGGACCGGCTCGCCATGGTCTGACACGCCATCCCGGCGGGCACGTGGCCGGGGCCCTCGTCGTCCTCGTCGAGGTGGACGGTCGCCGGGTCACGCAGTGGGCGCAGGTCCTCGCGTGGCGGGCGGCCTCGACGATGGACGACGACGAATGAGAGCAGCCAACGGGTTCAGCAGGCGGCCCGGTCAGCCGTACATCGCCACGCGGTGAAGAGTCGCAAGCGCGTCGTCGATGGGGTGAGGCTGCGGCTTGCCGGAGGAGTCGAGCCTGTTCCACCGCTGGAGGTTCACCGCGGCTGCCATCTGCCGCTTGCCGTCGGCACGGGTCATGGCCAGCGCTCCACCACCCCAGACCGTGCCGCCATGGCCCCAGAAGGTGCCCTGACCGGGACCCTCCATCGGGTGCAGGCCGAGACCGTAGTCGATCGTCTTTCCCTCTTGGGAGATGACCGGGCCGGTGCGTTGCATCTGCGCCAGCGACGACGGGCTGACGATCTCCCCGGCCAGCAGCATGCGGTAGAAGCGGTTGAGGTCCGCGACGGTCGATATCAGCGAAGCCGCCGGCCGCACCCATGCCATGTCGTAGACGCTGTAGTCGCGCGGCGGGTCGATCATGCCGAACCACGCCTCGTAGAGCTGCGAGTGCGGCCCGTCGACGTACGGTCCGGTGGGGAGTGCGGTGTCCCGGAGTCCGGCGCGCTCGATGACGTTCCGGGTGATGTACCGCTCGGCCGTCGTGCCGGTCACCTGTTCCAGGAGCCGGCCGAGGAGCAGGTAGTTGGTGTTGGAGTACACCCCCGGTGCACCGCCCGGGGCACCGACGGCGGGTGCGGTGACTCCCATCTCGATCAGTTCAGTGGGGTCGAACCGCGTGAACCGGTGGTCGTCCAGGCTCTGGGGCCCGGTGTCGGCGAGGGCGGGGAACGCCTTGAGGGAGGGGTAGGCGTACGGGAGGTACTCGGCGAGTCCGCTGGTGTGGTTGATCAGCATTCGGACCGTGATCGTGTCACCGTGTTCTCCGGGAACCAGCTTCGGAAGGTACCGGCCGATCGGTGTGTCGAGCCCGATCTGACCGCTCTCGACCTGCTGCAGAACTGCTGCGGCGGTGAAGGTCTTGGTGATGCTGCCGACCCGGTGCCGCATGTCGGCGGTGACGGGGCGACCGGTGACGACATCGGCGACCCCGGCGGCGCCGCGCCAGACCTGGTCGCCGTCGCGCACCTCGGCGAACAGGCCCGGCATCCCGGCACGGTGGACGTTTTCGATGGCGGCGTTCAGTGCCGCGCAATCCAGTGGGCTCTTCACGTCATGCGTCCTTTCGTGTTCCCCGGGTGAGCACGTCGGCCGCTGACCCGGACAACTGGGCACGAGTGGCATGCCGGTCCGCCCGGCACACCCATGCCCTCATTATGCACGCGGTGCGTGCAACGCTAGGTGCACAGGTAGGATGAGATCCGGCGAGAGGAGCAAGATGGCAGGCCGAAGGCGTTGGTCAACCGAAGAGATCCTGGATGCGGCGGCGGAGTTGCTGCGCACGGGCGAGGCGGATTCGTTCAGCGTGCGCAAGCTGGCCGCGGCCCTCGGGACCGATTCCTCCAGCCTCTACCGGCACTTCCGTAGCAAGACCGAACTGCTGCGTGCAGTCGCCGACCGAATTCTGCTGGCCGCGATGGACGGCTACCGCCCCGAGGGTGACTGGAAGCAGCGCATCACGTCCCTGGCCCTGCAGGTGAGACAGGCCTTCGGGCGGCAGCCCCAGCTCGCCGCAGTCTGGGGGCGCTACGCATCAAGCGGCACCGGTTCCCGGCTGGTCATGGAAGAGGTGCTGCACGCCCTGTGCACGTCGGGGCTGCCCGACGAGGAGATCCCGGCGCGCTACCACCGCATCGCGGTCCTCATCGCCGCGTTGATCGCCTCCGAGGCCGGGGTCAGCACCATCACCCCCGGAGAGTACGAACAGGGCATGGAGCTGTTTCGCGTGGCGGTTCTGGGCGCCGACCCTGAACGCTTCCCGACCCTGGCCCACTTCGCCCGCGACGTCCGTCCCCTCGGGGCGGATCGCCGCGCCGCGTTCGAAGAGATCCTCGCCGCCCAACTCGCCCACATCGAGGCCTCGATCTGCCCGAGCTAGGGCCTGTCGTTTGGATCAGCCTGCAGACGCGAGGTCTGGCACGCACATCTGCGGCGATGTCGTCGGTTGCCAACGCTCCGCGTTGCCGCCCTCCTCCGCCTTGCAGCTGCGCGAAGCAGTCGGGCGAGAGCGTTAATGCCATGCTCGGTCCCACAGGTTAGGTTATTTCCTTTGTGTGCTGATGGTGCTATGGGAAGTCGCGCGCCTGTCCTGTGTTCGCCGCTCGGGAGTCTTGGCTCTTTTCCGGGGGCACCAAGGTAATTCTGTGTTGCGTGGTGCTGGTGAGAATATTGAGAATGCGCGGGGGCGCGCAGCGCATCTCAGGGCGCATTCAGCGAGGCGGGGATTCTCAGCGTCATCGGCCGGACGGGTGAACTGCCACATATTTGCGTTCCTGAGCTGTCGCCATGGGCACGCCATCTAGTGAACCAATCGAGAGGGGAGATTTCTTGAAACTGACCAAGACAGTGATGGCTCTCGCCATGACGTCTCTCTTGACCGCAGGCGTCACTTCGGGAGCAGCCTGGGCCACTCCGGCCACCGCAGTGCACGGAACCAAGCAGGTCGCGTCCATCGTCCCGACAAAGTTCACGGAGCTCGGTGCCAGTGACATCGTGGGCCAACTGAACCTCAGCGGTCGCCTCACGGAAGACGTGACAAACCTCGTTCCAGTGCCCGGCCAGCCGGTCAAGATGGTCGTTCCTGGTGGTTACGAATGCCAGGCTACGACAGATCTCCTGGGTAATTTCGCCTGCGAAATCAATACCAGTGGCAACACTGGCGGGAAGACAGTCAAGTTCACCTACCAGGGGAACACGGTGTTCGCCGGGACCACCGGAACTGCGAAGGTAGAAACTGCGGACTGATGTGAGCGGCCGGAACGGTCCAATTTAGCCTGGCAAGTCACGCAGGGGTGAATTGGTGCGGTACTTCCGGGTGGCGGCCAAGGTTGTGGCGGTGATCGGCCCACCGTCGTCGCGGGACCGGATCGGCCGGCATTAAAGGCTCGACTCGGTCCCACGGTGCGTCGGTGATCACTAGTCCGGCAGGTACGTCCGATCAACTGGCCAACCTGTCGAAGGGGCGCGCTCTTGGGCGCGTTCGATGGCTGTGCGTCCGACGAAGAGCTCGGCTGTGCGGGCTGACGCGAAAAGGACTTAGTTCGTATGGTGGAGCGGTCACTGGCGGGCTAGGCCATTTCGTTTGGGCAGGCGGTCGTTGGTCCGGGTGTGCCGTTGACTGATGCGCAGTGGGCGCGGATCGAGCCGTTGCTGCCGGACCGGACGCCGAAGCGGGGTGGGCGCTGGCGTGATCATCGTGAGGTGATCGACGCGATCGCCTTCAAGTTCCAGACCGGTACTCAATGGGTGCACCTGCCGGCGAAGTACGGCAACTGGCGGGGCGTGTACAACCGCCTGCGCATGTGGGCCGTCGACGGCACCTGGGAGCGGGTGTTCACCGCGCTGGTCGCACTGGCAGACGCCGACGAAGTCCTCAACTGGGCTGTCTCGGTCGACTCGACCATCGTGCGCGCGCACCAGCACGCGGCCGGAGCCCGAAAAAAGGGGCCCCGGCCGACGAGCCGACGACCACGCCATCGGCCGGTCCCGCGGCGGACTGACCACGAAGATCCACCTCGCGGCCGACGGTCGGTGCCGACCACTTGCGTTCTTCCTCACCGCCGGTCAGGCTGGCGACGCACCCGCCTTCACGGACGTCATGTCCCGCCTGTGCGTTCCCCGCCCTTGTGGACGGCCCCGCATCAGGCCGGACGTGGTGCTGGCCGATAAGGCGTACTCCTCCCGCGCGATCCGCGAGCACCTGCGCAAGCGCGGGATCCGGGCGGTCATCCCCGTCCCGGCCGACCAGCGCGGACACCGTCTGCGGCGCGGCAGCCAGGGCGACAGGCCGCCGGCCTTCGACCGTGAGGCGTACCAGCAGCGCAACACCGTCGAACGCTGCATCAACCGCTTGAAACAGTGGCGAGGCATCGCCGCCCGTTACGAGAAGACTGCGACCATCTACCTCGCCGGACTCCACATCGCGGGCATCTTCCTCTGGTCTGCACGGTGATGCGAAAACGAAACTCCCTACGTCGAATGCTGCCCCCTCACCGGCTCGAACGACGTCGCCGACTCAGTGTCCGATCTATGGAGTTGCTCGTTAGAGGGCCGGGTGGAGGTACCACCTGAATTGTTCAGCATCCGGGGGCTCCACGCTTACCAAACGTTCGGCCAGTCGTCTCCTTGCGGTGGCGGCGACTACAACTACTTTCACTGGCATTGGCGCCGCGCAGGTATGGGCCAGTGGGAACGTTCTGGGCATCGGGAATGCCGCCTACAACAACACCATGATCAACGCACACCACGAGCTCACCGCGATCGGCCGCACCGCGAATACCAGTGGAGTCCTCAACAACCTTGCTCAGCTCCCGATCCAACTCCCTCGGAACATGGGCGCCGGTGGCGACATTGAGGAAATGCTCGATGCAGCCGGCCCGCTTGGAGATGGTTAGGGTCTGCCGTGTGGATCAGGCTGCGGGGGAGCGACGGCGCCTGATCGCCCCGCGTCTGCAGGCTGATCCAAACGACAGGCCCTACTAGGGCCTGAACTCCCCAGCACTCCAGCCCCGCACCGCAGTCCGGGAACACAGCGGAGTACCTGACGGATTCGAATACCGCCTGTTCCATCCCCACCCCCAACGGAGACGACGTTGAACGACAAGCTCAGTGCCTGTTTTCCCACTCACTAGTTGAACGAACTTCGTGTTCGTCCTTGGTCGCTCTCGGCTTGGGTCACTGGCCAACAGGGCACCCGGCCGGACAGCATGGGTGGATGATCGATTGCGAGCGACGTGCCACGCACCGGCGGTACAGCACGTCGGCAATCCGGCACTGAGGGACAGGATGGCTACACACCCCACGGGCAGCAGCGAGGAACCGCAGGTTGACCCCGTTGCCGAGTCCGTCGCGGTCTACAGCGACCACGCCGACGACTATGAGACAACGCACGCCACAAAGATGTCCGAGAGGGTCGAGCAATTCGCGAGCTCGTTGCCAAGGCCCTCGCTGATCCTTGACGCCGGCTGCGGCCCCGGCCGCGATCTTGCCTGGTTCAACGCCCACGGGCACATCGCCCGTGGCGTCGACCTCAACCCGGATTTTGTCGCCATGGCCAACCGCCACGCGCCCACCTCACAGTGCGATCTGCGCAAGGTCGGGTCCCGATTTCCGGCCGGAACGTTCGACGGGGTCTGGGCAGCTGCCTCGCTCGTGCATCTCTCCGAGTCGGACACCATGGAGGTCCTCGACCAGTTCGCCCGCTTGCTGCGGCCCGGCGGCAGACTCTATGTCTGTCTGAAGTCCTCCGGTCAGACCGGCTGGTTGGACGAGGTCGACGGCCGCCGCTGGTACACGGTTTGGGACGCTGAGACGTTCGCCGGCACCGTCGCCAACGCCGGCTTCGAAGTCGACCAAGTGGACCGCGGTGTCTTTGTCGAGGTGTGGGCCACTCTCAGCCGCTGACTCTCACCTGGTCGCCCGCCGGCCGGCAGCCCATCGGTCCGCGTTACTCCGCGTCGCGGACCTTTCCCTCTGGCCGCCCGATGGCAAGCGAAACTGCCTAGTCGGCACGGAGGACCAGGTCGAGGAGGCCGGGGAAGCGGGCGTCGAACTCTTCGCGGCGCAGGCGGTTGAGCCGTTTGGTGCCCTGGTCGCGCTGTTCGACGAGGCCGGCGTCGCGCAGGACGGAGAAGTGGTGGCTCTTGGCGGCTCTGCCGACCGAGACGTCGAAGTTGCTGCAGCTGAGCGTCCAGTCGGGGTGGTCCGCCAGAGTGCGGACCAGACGCATCCGCACCGGGTCCGCGAGCGCGGACAGGGCGGTGAGCACGGGGACGTCGTCGGGGTGGGTGTGCACGGGGGCCGGTCGGTGTCCTGCGGCTTCAGCCTGCTCCGGCATCCCTCAGCCCCTTCCGCGACCCCGCACTGTTGCTGAATGTTCGATCCCTATCTTACATTGCTTATGTTCGCTTCCGGTTGAACATTCCCCGGCAGGCAGTCGACGTCATCGGCGGCCTCCAAGAGCCACGGTCCGGGGCGGCCTCCAAGAGCCACGGCCCGGGCAGCCCCATGCCCGGGCCCAGAACCGCGGACGGAGATATGCAGCAAAGAAGCGCGGCCCAAGGATTCTCCGCCGTCGCGGGCAAGATGCCCGCGCCCTGTCTCGTACTGGCCGGAGTGAGCGGGATCCAGTTCGGAGCGGCCCTCGCCCCCAGCGCCTATCCCCAGGCAGGAGCCGCGGGCGTGGTGTTCCTGCGACTCCTCATCGCCGGCCTGATCCTCTGCGTGCTGTGGCGCCCGAGGCGCCAAGCACTCAAGTCGGCCCAGGGAGCCTGGAAGACCGTGCTCGCCGCCGGAACCCTGCTCGCCGGACACCACATCGCCTTCTTCGAAGCCGTCAACCACATCCCGCTCGGGATCGTCGCCACGATCGAATTCCTCGGTCCTTTCGCCATCGCCCTCGCCGGCTCCCGCCGCGCGCTCGACCTGCTCCCCGCATGCCTGGCCGTAGGAGGCGTACTCCTGCTCAGCGGCGGAGGCAGTACCTCTCTGCCCGCGGTCGGCCTCGCCCTGGCCGCAGCGGCGGCCTGCTGCTGGGCCGGATACATTCTCGTCTCCGCCCGCATGGCCACCCGCCTCAGCGGCGGCCAGGGCTTGGCCGTGGCCATCGCCTGGGCGGCGCTGCTCAGTGCCCCCTATGGCATCGCGCACGCCGGCTCCGGGCTGCTCGACCCGCACGTCCTGTGGGTGGCGGCCGTCGTGGCAGTGGTTTCCAGCGTGCTGCCGTACTCGCTCAACCTGGAAGCGTTGCGCCGGATTCCACCGCGTGTCTTCGGCGTACTGACGAGCCTGGAGCCGGCCGCAGGCGCCCTGTTCGGCCTGCTCGTCCTCGGCCAGCGCCTCGACCGGTCCCAGTGGCTCGGCATCGCCGCAGTCGCCTGCGCCTCCATCGCCGCCACCTACCTGGGATCCGGAAGGCGCAGGATTTCACGCGTCCGGGCAACGAGCGGCTCTCTCCCCGGTGAGGGGGACGCACGGCACGGGGCCGGCATCCGGAGGGCGCCCGGTGACGCCAACTCATTCCCCTGAGCGGTCGTCCGGCAACGTCGAAGATGTTCAGGTCTCGCGTCCGCGACATGGTCCACACGAGAGACCCAGCTGTCCATAGTGCCCGTCAGTTTTGGACCTGGCCCACCCACCGTCGCAACAGCCCCGCCCGCTCCGCCGCCCGAGGCGACGCTCCCGGACCTCTTCCGTCCGGTCACGAGGTCACGAGGTCACGAGGTCACGAGGTCACGAGCCCCGATGCCTGGCACGGCAGTGCTGCCTTGTTGCCCTATCCGAGTACGTCCGTACGTGCAGTACGTCCGTAAGTCCAGTACGAGGACATCGCTCCGGCTTGCAATGCACCGTGCCGGCGGCGCGGGGCCCGCCCTACGGGCGGACGACGGGACTTTGCGGACACGTCCTAACGCAGGCCGAGCAGCCGACGCAGCCACGACCACCGCGGAGACCGCGGCCGGACTGGCGCAGGCTGGACTTCCTCCTCCGGCGGAGCGAGCGGCGGCAGCGGTTCGGGCTGGGGTCGCGGGGCGGTGGCGGCGACGGGTCGGGGCGCGAACTGCACCGGTAGCTGTACGAGGTGCTGGGACATCAGCGTGCCCCGGCGCTCCAGCTCGAAGTCGTGCACGGTCAGCTCGATGTCGGGCAAGCGCGCCAAGAGGGCCTCGATGCCGGTGTCGGCGATGGCCCGACCGATGTCCTGGCCCGGGCACTCGTGGGGGCCCGCGCTGAACGCCAAGTGGGAACGGTTCCCGTGGACCGGTGCGGTCAGGTCCGGCCGGACCGCGGGATCGACGTTGCCCGCGGCGAGGGACAACAGGAGCATGTCACCACGCTTGATCTCCTGCCCGCCCAGCTTGGTGTCTGCCGTGGCCCAGCGGCCCAGGACGGTGTTGATGGGCGTCTGATCCCACAGCACCTGCTCCAGCGCCTCCGCCAGCGTCATGCGGCCACCCGAGAGGTTCGCGCGGAAGCGAGGATCAGTGAGGACCATCCGAAGGGTGTTCGCGATCAGGTTCGCGGTGGTTGCGTACGCGGCGACCAGGACCACTCGCACGTGCGCCAGGACCTCGACATCGGTCAGCTCGGCGGGGTGGTCGAGCAGCCAGGACGTGAGGTCGTAGCCACGACTGGCCTTCTTGCTCTCCACCAGCTGATGCAGCGTCCTCGTGACGTACTCGTCGCTCTCGAGGGCGGTCTCCGTGCCCTCCAGCATGTCAGGCACCGCCCGGACGAGCCTGGGGCCGTGTTCCTCCGGAGCGCCGATCAACTGCGTCATCACCAGCATCGGCAGCTGACTGGAGAACTCCGCCACGAGATCGGCCTGGCCGTTGGCGGCGAAGTCGTCGATGAGCTGGTGGGCGAACCGGGTGACGTATCGGCGGATCCCGCGCCGGTCGAAGCGCTGCAGGGACTCGAGCACCGCGCCCCTCAGCCGCTCGAAGACCGGGCCGTCGTTGAAATTGATCACCGGCCACCAGGTCACCATCGGTGCGAGGGCGTACTTCTCGGGGACCACCGTCCCGTCCTGCACGGCGCCCCATGCGCGGGGGTCGCGAGAGAACCGGCCGGGGGTTCGGGCCACCTCCAGATTCTCTCGGTGGCCCAGGACGAGCCAGGCCGGCTGATCGTCATGCACCAGCACGGGAGCCACCGCGCCGTGCTTGGCGCGCAGTTCTTCGTACAGGGCCATGGGGTCGTGCTCTGCGGCTGGACCGTAGAGGCGCTGCGGTCCGTCCTGGCCCAGGCCGTGGGCCGGGCACCCGGGCGGCGGGAGGAAGGGAGACGTGCTCATGAGGACTCCGTTACTACGAGGGAGTGCAGGTAGTGCATGAGGGAAATCAGGACGTCACGGCTGGAGTCGCGATGCCGCGCATCGCAGGTCATCAGGGGTACGTGTGAAGGGAGGTCGAGGGCGCTGCGGAGTTCCTGCAGCGTGTGTTCCGGAGCGCCCGCAAAGGAGTTCACCGCGACGACGAAGGGCACGCCGCTCTCTTCCAGGCGGCCCATGACGTCGAAGCTGTCCTCCAACCGACGGGTGTCCACCAGCACCACCGCGCCGAGAGCGCCTTCGAACAGCCCGTTCCACAGGAACCAGAACCGCTGCTGGCCCGGGGTGCCGAAAAGGTAGAGGACGAGTTCGTCGCTGATGCTGATCCGGCCGAAGTCCATCGCGACGGTGGTGGCCGTCTTGTGTTCCACCCCCGCGCGGTCGTCGATTCCTGCGCCGGCCTGGGTCATGGTCTCTTCGGTGGTCAGCGGCCGGATCTCGCTCACCGATCCGACCATGGTCGTTTTGCCGACCCCGAATCCGCCCACGATCACGACCTTGACCGCCGCGGACGCCGTGTGGGGGAGCCGCTCCTCGTTGAGGGGCTCTGCGAGCTCAGAGCTTTTGAAGGCCATGGATCACCTTTTCGATGAGGGCAAGGTCGGGCAGATCCGCTGGCGGTACTGGCGGGCGCGTGAGCACCTGTTGCTCGTCCAGCAGGTCGCTGATCAGGACGGTGACGACACTCACCGGCAGTCCTGTGTGCGCGGATATCTCGGCGATCGAGAGCGGCGCCTGACACAGACTCAGGATCGCCGTGTGCTCCGGCTGCATGCCGGCCGTGGCGACCGTCCTGGCTACGATCAGTGTGACCAGATCGAGGTCGTTGGATGCGGAGGAACGGCCACTGGTAATGACGTAGAGGCGCTCCGGCCCTTCCTCCGTGCCGTCCTGGTGGGAGTCGCTCACCTGGCCTGCCCGTCACCGCGGGGCGGGCTGGTGATGTGGTCTCCGAGTCGCGCGATCAGGTCCCGCATGCGTTGGCCCATGAGCCCGGCATCCACACCGTCGTCAGCGAGCACCGCGAGGTAGGCCCTCGGGCCGGCCGCCATCAAGTAGAAGAAGCCGCCCTCCATCTCGATGACCACCAGCTGCATTTTGCCCGCCTGGTGCGGGAGTTCGCTGCCCACCGCACTGGCGAGGCTCTGCAGACCGGAGCAGGAAGCGGCCAGCCGCTCGGCCGACTCGATGGTCCCGCCGTGGTGTCCCATACGCAGTCCGTCTGAGGACAGTACGAGGACCGTGCGGGTCTGCGGCACGCTCTCCGCGAGGTCCTTGAGCATCCAGTCCAAGCTGGCCGTCTGCTGACTCACAGTTCTCCTCTCGGCGCGGCGGCGTCGTCGCCACCACAGCTGCCCTCCGCCGACAGTCCGGTCTTGAACGCGGCCAGCCACTCTCCCGGCGCCCGTTGCGACCCCTCCGCCGGCCGGGCGTTGCCCGCAGGTGCCTGCGCCTCCGCCACTCGCTCTCGGCGTCGCCGCTGGGGGAGTCCGTTTGCTGTCCGCTCCACCACCTGCGGCGCATCGTCGGCTCGGTTCGCCGCCTGTGGCCTCTGCGGCCTCTGTGGCCTCGCCGCCTGGCGAGGCGATACATGGCCCGGCTGACTCGCTGCCCGCGGCCCGGAGAACGTCCCGATGCCGTGCGCCACACCCGACGCCTCCGCCGCGCTGGTGATCAATTCCTGAGGAACCACCAGCACCACCCGCACGCCCCCGTAGGCGGAGGTGCGCAGCGAGACCTGCAGACCGAACGCCTGGGTAAGGCGCCCCACCACCGCCAGGCCGAGCCGTGGGGTCTCTCCCAGGTCCGTCAGGTCGATGCCCTGCTGCGCCTGTTCGAGGCGCCGCTCGGCCAGGTGCCGGGCCTGCTCACTCATGCCCACACCGCCGTCCTCGATCTCCACCGCGACCCCGGACTGCACCTCCGCGGCCGTGAGATGGACCTTCGTATGGGGCGGGGAATAGCGCGTTGCGTTGTCCAGCAACTCCGCCAGTACGTGGATGAGCGGCTCGACGGCCGGTCCCACGACGGCGCACTCCGTGCTGGTGCTCAGCTCGACCCGCTCATAGCCCACGATCCGCGACATCGCACCCCGCAGCACGCTGTACAGCGGCACCGGCCGGTTCCACTGTCGGCCGGACCGGGCGCCGCCGAGGACGGCGATGGAGTCGGCGAGCCGGCCGGTGAGCGCGGTGTTGTGGTCGATCCGCAGGAGATCGCCGAAGACGGCGGGGTCCTGACCGTGCCGGTCCTCCATCTCGCGCAGCTCTCGCGCCTGTTGATGGACGATCGCCTGCATGCGCCGGGCCAGATTCACCAGGGCCCGCTGGGCGGAGTCCCGCAGCCCCTCTTCGGCGGACACCGCATCGATAACGGTGCGCAGCACCGCCCAGTGGGCCTGCTGGAACTCGGAAGGCAGGCCGCGGTAGGAGCCCGCCCAGCGTGCCGTCAACCAGTTGAGAACCTCCTCCGGAGCCTCGTCCAGGCGCAACCGCGTCAGCATCTCCGGCACCAGGTTGTCGGCCAGCCGTGCGGTTGCCTCCTGCTGCCGCACCGACGCTGCCGACCGCGCTCGGCTGGCTTCCTGCAGTTGCGCGACCTGTCGAGTCCGACGCACGGCCACGCCGGCGGCGCCGGCCACCGCGCCCGCAGCCGTCACGCCGATCCAGACAGCCGCAGCGAACACAGGCGGTTCGACCAAGCTCGCCACCGTCACGGCAGCAACTACCGGTATGAGCCACGCGTACACCGCCACCGACGGCAATCTGGACAGCGACTTCTCCTGGACCATGAGCACCTTCAACCTGTGGGAATAGACGATCGTCCGAAGACCTGCGGGAGCGTATAGGCATATGCGCAAGGAAATTGGCGTAGCGTCAGCTGGACCACCGAGACGGGCGTAGCTCTCTCATTCCGGTGGCGAACCTCGTCTCGAAGGGCGATACTGCGCGCCGAGACGGGTGGGGGGACGGACGGGACCTTCCCGACTGCAATCGGCCACCTGCCGCACCGGCCTCGGCGCGGGGCGTAGGAGAGCGCACGGCTCCAACCCGCCTCTGAGCAGGAGGATCTGCGCCTCCTAGCGCCGGCATGAGCACGGCGACGGTGTCCAGCGTCGGGTCTCCAGTGCCGCTTGGGGTCGGCCGATGGATCGTTCTACGGCGTGCCCGGAGAATCGCGATGCCGGCTCGCTGTCCGCTGGTGTGCCTGAAGGTATGGATCGTCCAGGCGTGCGTCGTCGACGCGATCCCGCGCGTCGGTGAGGAGCCAGCCCAGCAACTCCGCGGTGGCGTGGTACTCGTCGTAGAAGCCCATGCGCAGGTCGGTGATCTCGAACTCGAACAGCACGTCGTCGACGAGGTCCGCCATGTGGGCGTCGGCGGCTGGGGTGCGGGTGGCGGTCCACATGTCCAGCCAGGGGCGCAAGGTGTTGGTGGCGACGGTGACGAGGCTGAGGGTTTCCCTGATCGGGACGGGGCTGGGGTGGGTGTGCAGGGTGGTCCGCCACCAGGCTGACCAGACGTCACGGAGGGCCTCGACCAAGGGCTCGCGCCACGTGGTCCAGGCTGCCGCCAGCAAGCGGGAGGCGATGAGGTCCTCGTCGACGTGGAACCGGCCGGTGACGACGAGGCGGATGATGCGTGGGGTCAGGCGGCGGAAGAGGCGAGGGAAGTCGTTCCAGTGGCCGGGCACCTCCATGGCGACCGAGGTGACCATGTCGTCGGATATCAGGTGCAGCGGTCCGGAGAGTTCGGTGAAGTCCCGCTCGGCGTAGCAATATGTGCACCCCTCGACCGGGAAGGGCTCTTCGCCGGCAAAGGCGCGGTCCAGGGCGTCGAGCGCCGTCATGAGCTGCTGCTGGAAAGGGGACATGGCGACCTACCGGGAACTCCGTCCGGGCGACCGGCGAAGAGTGCAGGGTACTCGGCAGGTGTCCGATCCCACGAGTCGAATGACGCCGGTCACCTCGCCGAGTTCGTGCACACCTCCGAGCCGCCGAGCCGGCCCCCGCCGTGGGTGCAACCGGCGCCGCGGGTGGCGCCTTGTGGGTCTCGACGGGCGAAGCGAGCGCTTGGCGTGACACTACGTGACACCGGGCTGCCCGACAGTGCATCCATATTCGTGTCGATCCTGTGCATCTTTGCAGCCGGGGACATGGAATCCGGACGAGGCCGCCCATCTCGCTGTGTAGCGCCCGCTCATACCGTGATAGCACGGAGTAATCAAATTCGAGGGAGGCTACGACCGCATGGGTATCTTCAGCCGCCGCCAGAGCGCGACCATCGAGCCGACACCGGCTGCGGGTCCCAGTACGCCCTTCCCGGCGGCCGACGTCACCGGAGTCGCGCTCGACCCCGCACTTCGTGCGCTGACCGGGCAATGGACCATCGACCGCCCGCACAGCCGCATCGGATTCTCCGTGCGGCACGCCATGGTCACGACGGTGCGGGGTGCTTTCGCCGATTACGACAGCGCGCTGTACTTCGACGGAGCCCGGCCCTCCCAGTCCCAGGCGGAAATCGTCATTCGGGTCGCCAGCGTCGACACGGGCGTGGATCAGCGGGACGCACACCTCATCGGCACCGACTTCTTCGACGCACGTCGCTACCCGGAGATGGTGTTCCGCAGTACCTCCACGATCCACGAGGGCACCGAGAGCTTCCGCATGACGGGGGATCTGACCATCCGTGGCATCACCCGGCCCGTCGAGCTCCAACTCGACTACCTGGGCTCGGTCTTGGACCCATTCGGCTATGAGCGAGCCGGTTTCGACGGCACCACCACCATCGACCGCACCGATTGGGGACTGGTCTACAACCAACGCCTGGAGGCGGGCGGCGCGATGGTGAGCGAGAAGGTCCGGCTGCAGTTCGACATCTCCGCGATCCGGTCCATGCCCCTGGAGTAGTCGCCCCGGAAGGCCCCTTGCGTTCCGTACGTCTGCACCCTCGGCGAGGCGGGCTGCGTGCCGTCACGCGGAACCGGGCGGAACCGGCCCGACGTGCCCCCCGCTCACGGCACGCCGTCGCGCGAACTCGGCATCCGGTGCTCCAGAGCGCTCTGCACCACAGCGCCGGAGCGGACTGTCACTTTGTGTTAGTCTCCAACGTTTGGACGGCCGTGACGGCCGGCGATCCGTTCCTCCGGTTCCCCTTGTCGTCGGCTGCTCATTTCCTGCCGGGCCTTCCTCGGTACGTTCCCCACGCGGAAGGCTCGTCATGAACCACCCGGACCGCCCCAGCACCTCGCACGGCGACCTCGCCCCGCCAGTGACCCTCACCCCGGCGGTGTCTCCGGTCGCCTCCTTCGCCGACCTGGAACTGCCGGCCGAGGTGCTGCGGACGCTCACCGGGCTCGGCGTGCGTGAGCCCTTCCCGATCCAGGCGGCCACGGTGCCCAACGCCCTCGCGGGACGCGACGTCCTGGGGCGCGGGCGTACCGGATCGGGCAAGACGCTCGCCTTCGGCCTGCCGCTGCTCGCGCGGACGGCCGGGCGGCGCGCGGAGCCGAAGCAGCCCCTCGCCCTGATCCTGGTGCCTACCCGGGAGCTGGCCCAACAGGTCACCGAAGCGCTCGCGCCGTATGCCGACGCGCTCCGGCTGCGGATGGCCGCGGTCGTCGGCGGCATGTCGATCGGCCGGCAGACCGCCGCGCTGCGCGACGGGGCCGAGGTCGTCGTCGCCACTCCCGGCCGCCTGCACGACCTCATCGAGCGCAAGGCCTGTCGCCTGGGACGGGTACGGATCACCGTCCTCGACGAGGCCGACCAGATGTGTGACATGGGATTCCTGCCACAGGTCACCGAGGTGCTCGACCAGGTGCACCCGGACGGCCAGCGGATGCTGTTCTCCGCCACCCTGGACCGCGACGTCGACCACCTGGTCCGCCGCTACCTCCACGACCCCGTCGTCCACTCGGTCGACCCGTCCGCGGGCGCGGTCACGACCATGGACCACCATGTGCTGGTCGTCCATGGCCCCGACCGGTATGCCGTCGTCACGGAGATCGCCGCCCGCGACGGCCGCGTACTGCTGTTCCTGGACACCAAGCACGCCGTCGACCAGCTCACCCGCCACCTGCGGGCCAGCGGGGTGCACGCCGCGGCCCTGCACAGCGGCAAGGCCCAGCCGCAGCGCACACGGACCCTCGCACAATTCAAGAACGGCCAGATCACCGTTCTGGTGGCGACCAATGTCGCGGCCCGTGGCCTGCACGTCGACGACCTCGATCTCGTGGTCAACGTCGACCCGCCCACCGACCCCAAGGACTATGTGCACCGCGCGGGCCGTACCGCCCGGGCCGGTGAGACCGGCCGCGTCGTCACGCTGGTCCTCTCGGGCCAGCGCCGCGACATGAGCCGCCTGATGGCCGAAGCCGGCATCGAGCCGACGACCACCAAGGTGCGCTCGGGTGAGGCGGAGCTGAGCCGGATCACCGGGGCCAAGGCCCCCTCCGGCACCCCGCTCGACGGTGGACCCGCCGCGCCCCGGGCCAAGAACACCAACACTCCCTTCCGCGGCCTGGGCACCAGCAAGAACGCCTCCCGCGGCACCGGCGGCAAGTCCCGCAAGGCCGGCGAGGCCCGTATGCTCGCCGAGGCCCGCAAGGCGGCCCGGGTGCGCCGCGGCGGCTGAGAGCCGCTCCCACCCCGCTGGTACCGGTTGACGGGGCTCGTGGGAAACGGCTGCGACCGTTCTTCCGCGGAGCTTCAAGGCCACGGGGTGGGCTTGGTCGTGCGCCCGCCGTTGTAGGAGCCTGGTCGTGCGCCCGTCGTAGGCGTCACGCAACCGTGCCCAGCCCCCCACGGCCGTCGTCCGGGGTGCGTTCCATGGCCTGCCGCGGCCGGGCCGGGTCCTCGGTGGCGTACCCGCGCGCTTCGCCAAGCCTGCACACGGAAATGAGGGCCGCGGGTTCGCCACTCCATTACGTGCCGGGCCGGCATATAATTGTGTGTTTCCGCTTCTCGCGTCAGTGGTCGGATGATCGGAAAGAAGTCGCCTTTTCGCGCGGCCTCGGATGCCGGAGCGTCGCCGACCATTGCGCAGGCTCTCCCGCACCTTTGGGCTTTGAGTGCTTGTTACGCGGGGTGCTCTGCGTGTTCTCGTAGCGCTGCGGTCCGCGGTGCGCGACCATAACGGACGCCGAGGCAGGCTCGATCATCGACGCCGTGCACAACGGTAGGGGTTATCGCCGACCGCTGACCCCGCGTTGACCGCCGCGGGTCCGGCCAGACGTTCCCAGCCGGCGGGCGCCCCGTGGCGCTGCGAGCGCGGATCGCAGTGCTCGACACCAGCAGGGCAACCGACGTCAAGAGCAAGCAGCCAGCAGAAGGAAACACCGAGACAGGAAGAAGGACGGACCGTGTCCGGCAGCGAAAGCGAGAACCCGGTAATTCCCTCCCCGGCCCCCACGGCGACTCGCCCCAGGGCGAACCGGGACTGGTGGCCGAATCAGCTGGACCTTCAGGTTCTCCACCAGCACTCGTCCCGTTCCAATCCGATGGGCGAGGACTTCAATTACCCGGAAGAGTTCGCGACCCTCGACCTCGACGCACTGAAGCAGGACGTCTTCGCGGTGATGACGGCGTCGCAGGACTGGTGGCCTGCCGACTACGGCCACTACGGGCCGCTCTTCATCCGGATGAGTTGGCACGCCGCGGGAACGTACCGCATCGCCGACGGCCGGGGCGGTGGCGGCGCCGGCGCTCAACGCTTCGCCCCCCTCAACAGTTGGCCGGACAACGCGAGTCTCGACAAGGCGCGGCGTTTGCTCTGGCCGGTCAAGCAGAAGTACGGCCGGAAAATCTCCTGGGCCGACCTTCTGGTCTTCGCCGGCAACTGTGCCATGGAATCGATGGGATTCAAGACGTTCGGGTTCGCCTTCGGGCGAGAGGATATCTGGGAACCCGAGGAGATCTTCTGGGGGCCCGAGGATATTTGGCTGGGAGATGAGCGCTACAGCGGAGAAAGGGACCTCGCCGCTCCTTTCGGTGCTGTTCAGATGGGGTTGATCTACGTCAATCCGGAGGGGCCCAACGGCACCCCGGATCCCATGGCTGCCGCCACGGACATCCGTGAGACATTCGGCCGCATGGCGATGAATGACGAGGAGACGGCTGCGCTCATCATCGGCGGCCACACCTTCGGCAAGTGTCATGGGGCAGTAAATCCCGAGTACATCGGTCCGGAACCCGAGGCCAGCCCCATCGAGCAGCAAGGCATCGGCTGGCGCAACACCTACGGCAGTGGCAAGGGCGCCGATACGCTCACCAGTGGGCTCGAGGGCGCATGGACCGCCGAACCGACGAAGTGGGACAACGGGTACCTGGACAACCTCTTCGGATACGACTGGGAGCTGACGGCCAGCCCCGCCGGTGCGAACCAGTGGACGCCCAAGGACCCCTCGGCCAAGGGCACCGTGCCTGACGCTCATGATCCGTCGAAGAGGCACGCTCCCATGATGCTGACGACGGACCTCGCGTTGAAGCTGGATCCGGTCTACGGGCCGATCGCGAAGAGCTTCCACGAGAACCCGGAGAAGCTCGCGCGCGCGTTCGCCAAGGCGTGGTACAAGCTGCTGCACCGCGACATGGGACCCCTCTCGCGTTACCTCGGACCGTGGATTCCCGAGCCGCAGCTGTGGCAGGACCCCGTCCCGGACGTCGATCACGAGCTGGTCGCCGATGCGGACATCGCGACCCTCAAGGGCAGCATCCTCGCCTCGGGACTGTCCGTCTCCCAGCTGGCCACCACCGCATGGGCGTCGGCGGCGAGCTTCCGCGGCACCGACAAGCGCGGCGGGGCCAACGGGGCGCGGATTCGACTCGCGCCGCAAAAGGACTGGGAGCTCAACGACCTGCCCGAGGTGGCCGAGGTGGTGCAGACCCTCGAGCGGATCCGGCAGGACTTCAACCGCTCGCAGGACGGGGGAACGAAGGTCTCGCTCGCTGATCTGATCGTCCTGGGCGGGTGCGCGGCCGTCGAACGAGCCGCGAAGAACGCCGGACACGACATCACGGTGCCGTTCACACCGGGGCGCACGGACGCCACGCAGGAGCAGACCGACGTCGAGTCGTTCGCCGTGCTCGAACCCAAGGCAGACGCGTTCCGCAACTACCTCCGGCCGGGAGAAAAGCTGTCGCCGGAGACTCTCCTGCTGGACCGCGCCAACCTGTTGACGCTGACCGCTCCCGAGATGACCGTCCTGATCGGCGGTATGCGGGCGCTGAACACCGGCTTCAAGGGCACCGCACACGGCGTCTTCACTCACCGGCCGGAGACCTTGACCAACGACTTCTTCGTCAACCTGCTCGACATGGGCACGGAGTGGAAGGCGTCGACCTCCGCCGAGAACGTCTTCGAAGGTCGGGATCGCGCCACGGGCGAGGTCAAGTGCACCGCCACCGCCGTCGACCTCATCTTCGGTTCGCACTCCCAGCTCCGAGCCGTCTCCGAGGTCTACGCGTCCGAGGATGCGGGAGAGAAGTTCGTGCGTGACTTCGTGGCAGCGTGGGACAAGGTGATGAACCTCGATCGGTTCGACCTCGCCTGAGCCCGATGTCCCGGTCGGCCGCTCATCGGCCGACCGGGACATCGTCGGGATCCGGGCGGTGCCGAGCGGTCGTTGAGGGCTCCGTCCGCCAACGCGATGCATCCGGATTACGGGACACCCTTAGGCGCGGAATGTCGTGCGAAGGGTTTCGGCGAACTCGGCGGGATGCGTCGTCAGGCCGATGTGGCCGCCGGGGAAGTGCACGCATTCCTTGCCGAGGCGCTCGGCCAGGAGAGCGGCCGGACGGTAGGCCAGCTCGCCACGTGAGTCCTGGCCGCCCGCGAGAACGAGCTGATCCGACAGTGCCTCCAGCCGGACGATGTCCGGGGTGTAGGACATGAAGCTGGGAACGATGCGCCCGACGAAGTACGGCAGGTTGGCCATCGTCTGTTCGGCCCTTGCCGCCGCCTGCGGCGGAAGCTCGATCTCGGCCTTCGGCTCGGTGGTGTCGCCGTCCTTCTTCAGTCCCGCGGCGAACACGGCCATCGCCGGCATGAGCCCTTGGCTGCGGAATGTCTCCCGCACCCGCGCGATGAGCTCGCGATGGTCGGCGGCGTCCGGCAGGACCGTTACCGCCGGAGGCTCGTGCGCCACGACGCGTTCGACGCGGTCGGGATGGGCGGTGAGCAGGTGCAGGGCGGCGATCGCCCCAGAGCTCGCGCCGAACACCCGGGCGGGCTCACCGGGCGACAGCAGGTCCAGTATGCGGAACGCGTCGTCGGCGTGTTCGGCCACGCGCTGCTCGGCCTCGGGGTCGTCCAGCGTGCTTCGGGACATGCCGCGCGGGTCATAGGTGGCGACCGTGTACTCGGCCGCGAGGGTGTCGGCGATGTCGTCGAAGGAGGCCGCGCCGCCCGTCCCTCCGGGGATCAGCAGCAGGAGCGGGCCGTGGCCGCGCACTTCGTAGTGCAGATTCGCACCGTTCACCCGCAGGTTGCCGGTGGTCGGGTCGGTCATGAGGAGTCTCCTTCTCGGGGTGGGGGCCAGTGCTCCAGGAGGGTGTGCAGGGCGTCGAGGGCGCGGAGCCAGGACTGCTGCGGCGACCGCTCGTGTGCGAACCCGCCCGCGGCCTCCAGGGCGACGAACCCGTGGAACGTGCTGCGCAGCAACCGGACGGCGTCGGTCAGGTCCGGCTCGGCCAGTCCGTAGCCGCGCAGCATGCCGTAGGTCAGCTCGACCGCGCGCCGCGGTCCGGGTGCGTCGGCGGCCAGCTCCGGGTCGATCTGGATCGGCGTCTGCGTTGCCGTGTAGCGGCCCGGGTGGCGGTGGGCGTACTCCCGCCAGGCATTGGCGAACGCGACCAGAGCGTCCTTGCCCGAGCGTCCGGCGGTCGCCTCCGCGATACGGATGGTCTTCTCGTCCGCCGCGAGCAGCGCGATCCGTCCGCGCAGATCCTCCAGACCGCGAACGTGTGTGTAGAGGCTCGCGTCCTTCACGCCGAGCCGCCGCGCAACCTGCGACATGGTCACCTGGTCGAGCCCCACCTCGTCCGCCACCTCGGCGCCCGTGAGCGTCACCCGCTCCGTCGTCAGCCCTGCCCGCACCATGCGTTCTCCACATCATCCTAGGGCTCTTAGGTTTAACCTAAGAACCCTAGGATGACAAGGGGAGGGGGCGAGGGCAGGGCGGCGGGCATGCAGGTACCGCTGCGGTGGAGGGCTCTGCAGCGGGATCAGCTGCCGCCCCGATATGCGTCTCCGGCTTCGGAGTCCGACACGAACGGTGGGTCACGATTGCCGGTGGCCGGGCCCCGGGTGCGAGGGGGTGGCGTTCGGCGGCTGGGGCGCGGTCACGTCGAGCGGTCCGACGCCGAGCTGACGGCCGAGCACCTCACCCGGCTCGGCAGCCTGCCCCCAGCGGCCGGTGAGACCCACACCCCAGCCGGACGGCAGATGCTCGAACGCTGATCCCGCGCAGCCCTTCAACCGCCCGCCGCTCCGAGCGGCAGCACTCCATCCCCGGTCAGGAGCATCTTTCCCATGCGCGCAGCAGTGATGTACGGATCCGGTGACGTCCGGATCGAGGGCCGTCCCGACCTGAAGATCGTCCAGCCCACCGACGCGGTCGTGCGCACCGTCGCCTCGTGCGTGTGCGGCAGCGACCTGTGGCCCTACAAGTCCATGCCCGCCACCGACACCGGCCGACCCACGGGGCATGAGTTCCTCGGCGTTGTCGAGGAGACCGGCGTCGACGTGGCCCGCTTGAAGGCGGGTGACCTGGTCGTCGCCCCGTTCACGTACAGCGACGACACCTGCGACCACTGCGCCGAGGGCTTGCACATCTCCTGCCGCCACGGTGGCCGCTACGGCTTCGACGGGGTCGACGGCGGCCAGGGCGAGGCGGTGCGCGTTCCGCATGCCGACGGCACCCTGGTCAAGCTGCCCGTCGCGGCAGACTCGGCGCTGCTGCCCTCGCTGTTGACGCTGTCGGACGTGATGACCACCGGCCACCACGGTGCCGTCACTGCCGGCGTCGGCACCGGTGACAGCGTGCTGGTCATCGGGGACGGAGCGGTCGGCCTGTGCGGGGTGATCGCCGCCAAGCGGCTGGGCGCCGAACGCATCCTTCTGATGGGCCGCCACCCCGACCGCACCGACCTGGGCCGCGAGTTCGGCGCCACCGACGTCATCCCGGAGCGCGGGGAGGAGGGCATCGCCCGCGTCCGGGAGCTGACCGGCGGGGTGGCGAAGGCCATCGAGGCCGTCGGCACCCGCCAGAGCCTGGACACCGCGCTCGGCGCGGTCCTGGACGGCGGCACGATCAGCCGGCTCGGCGTCCCGCAGTACGAGGAGGGGCCCATCGGCCCGGCCGTGTTCATGCGGAACATCACCCTGACGGGCGGCGCCAGCCCAGCCCGCGCCTACATCGAGCAGCTGCTGCCCGACGTGCTGGAGGGCGCCATCACCCCCGGCCGCGTCTTCGACCGGCAGGTCACGCTCGACCAGACCCCTGGTGCCTATCGGGCCATGGCCGACCGCCAGGTCCTCAAGGCACTCATCACCCTCTGAACCCTCCTCAGGCAAGGGAACAGCCCTCAGGCACGGGAACACCGCTCATGCGGTACGTGACCACGTTCAGGAGGCGAGCGTGGCCTCGACCAGTTGGGACCAGCCGGTTCGCGTCCCCTCCCGCGCCGCCTCGGCGAACCGCGCGTCGCCGAGGCGCCGCCGGGCGGTCCGCTCGATCCGGGCCACGTCCGGGTGGGAGCGGTCCTGCAGTCCGCGCATGCCCGCGCTCGCCGCGAGCAGCCGCGCGGCCTGCTCGTACTCGTCGCGGCGCAGGGCCAGGTCCGCGACCCCCACGAGCACCTGCGCGATCAGCGGCGCGTGTCCCGCCGCGGACGCCGCCTCGCAGGCCGCCGCGCGGTGCGCCCGGGCCTCGCCGAGGTCGTCGGCGACGTAGCCGAGCAGGTCGTGCGTCATCGCGCGGATGTACACCTGCTCCGCATCGTCGCCCAACAGGGCTACCGCGACGCCGAGTTGCTCCGTCGCCTCGTCGGCGTCACCGCCCCACCGGGCGATGTCCGCCTGCGCGAGGGCCAGCTCGGCCAGCGCATCCGGCCAGGCCACCCGCTCCGCATACCGCTGCGCCTCGGCGACGGCGGCCGCACAGGCGTCCTCGTCGCCGAGGAGCCAGTACAGCCGTGCCTGCTGCGACCGCATGCGGATGAGGTCCTCGGTGGCACCGACTTCGGTGACGACCGCGATGGCCTCCTCGTAGTGCTCGCAGGCAGCGGCGAACTCGCCGCGCAGAGCCATCCGGTCCGCCAGCTCGGTCAGGGCGAACGAGATCCCGAACCGCTCGCCGAGCGCCCGGAACTCGGCGAGCGCCCTCGCCAGGTACCCGTCCGCCTCCCGCCCTTGGTGGCCGAGCACGGACCGGATCTTGCCCAGGTGCAGCCGCGCCAGCGCCCGCACCCAGGGGTCCTCGTCGTCGAGCACCGGTTCCCACGCGGGCAGGAACTCGTCCGGCGGAACCTCCAGCATGCGTTTCAACGGGGCGACGAGCCCCAGAGCCGGGTGGCGGCCGCACCGGGCGCGCTCGCTGAACCGGTGCGCCTCGCGGATCCATTCCTCCGCCTGGTGCTGGTCTCCCCGCCCGGCGCTCACGAACATCGAGACCACCGCGCACACCGTGGCCCGGACCTCGTCGGCCACTTCGCCGGACGTCCTGGTTGCCGCGGTGAGCAGTGCGAAGCCCTCGGTCCGGTGCCCGCCGAGCCACCAGTACCAGCCGGCGCCCGCCGCGAGCCGCATCGCCGCCTGCGCCTCGCCGGCCGCGAGCGCGCCACGCATCGCAGCACCGATGTTGTCGTGCTCGGCCTCGAGTGTGGCGAGCCACTCCAGTTGCTCGGCGCGGCGAAGGTGCGGCTCGGCGGTCTCGGTCAGCTCGGTGAAGTAGGTCAGGTGCGCCTGGCGCGCCAGGTCCGATTCCCCCGCCTCCGCGAGCCGGAGCCCGGCGTACTCCTCGATCGTGCCGATCATCCGGTAGCGCGGGGCGCTGTCGCCCTCGGGGAGCAGCAGCGACTTCTCGGCCAGCGCGGTGAGCAGTTCGAGCACCTGCTCCTGCTCGACCCCGTAGCCCGCGCAGACCCGCTCGGCCGCCTCCAGGCTCGCCCCGCCCGAGAACACCGCGAGTCTGCGCAGGACGATCCGCTCGGCGTCGGTGAGCAACTCCCAGCTCCAGTCGACCGCTGCGCGCAGCGTCTTGTGCCGCGGCAGAGCGGTCCGGCTGCCACTGGTCAGCAGGCGGAACCGGTCGTCGAGCCGGTGGGCGAGCTGATCGATGGACATCGTGCGCAACCGGGCCGCGGCCAGTTCGATCGCCAGCGGCATCCCGTCCAGCACCCCGCAGACGCGCACCATGGTCGCCAGGGTGTCGGTGTCGACCGCGAGATCCCGGCGTACCGCCCCGGCCCGGTCCCGCAGCAGTTGGACGGCGGGTGAGGACTCGATCTCGCCTGGGCCCGCGTTCCGCTCCGGCAGGGCCAGCGGCTCGATCGGCCACAGCGCCTCCCCGGTGATGCCGAGCGGTTCCCGGCTCGTCGCCAGGATCCGCAGCCGCCGGCACTCGCCGAGCATCCGGTGGGCGAACACCGCCGCGGACTCGATCACATGCTCGCAGTTGTCCAGGATCAGCAGCGCTTCCCGCTCGCGGATCGCGGCTACGAGCCGGTCCGTCAGCTCCGCGTTCGGCGCCCCGCCGAGCAGGGCGTCCCGGAGGCCGAGCCCGGCGAGCGTCGCCTGCGCCACGTCGCCGTCCGCGCCGATGGCGGCGAGCTCCACCAGCCAGGCCCCGTCCGGCACGTCGCCGAGCAGCGTGCGCGCGGTCTCCGTGGCCAGCCTGGTCTTCCCCGAGCCGCCCGGCCCGACCACGGTGGTGAGCCGGTGCTCGGCGACGAGCTCGCGGACTGCGGCGATGTCGGCGCCCCTGCCGACGAAGGTGGTCAGCTCGGCGCGCAGGTTGGTCTTGCGGCTCGCATCCCCCCGCCTCAGCTCGCTGCGCCCTACCTCGCCCCGCAGCAGCGCGAGGTGCAACGCGGCCAGCTCCGGCGAGGGATCGGCGCCCAACGCGTCCGCCAGGGCCTCCCTCGCGCGCTCGTACACCAGCAGCGCCTCGCTGTCGCGACCGGCCGCGACCAGGGCGCGCATCAGCGCGGCGACGAGCCGTTCCCGTACCGGGTGCGCGGCCACCAGGTCGGTCAGCTCCGTGACCCACTCCGCACCGTGCCCGAGAGCGACCTCCGCGTCGACCCGCTCCTCCGTGGCGATCAGGCGCAACCCCTCGAGCCGGACGACCGCGGCGTCGAATGCGGCGCTGTCCTGCAGACCGACGTCCTGCACGGCCGCACCGCGCCACAGCTCGAGGGCCTCGCGCAGCAGCCGCACCCGCCGGGAAGCGTCCTCGGTGCAGGCCCGGCCCGCGGTGAGGAGGCGTTCGAACCGCACGGCGTCGACGGCGTCGGGTTCCACCGTCAGCCGGTAGCCGTCCGGCCGGCTCTCGACCACCCCGTCCGGCAGTGCCTTCCGCAGCCGGGAAACCAAGCGCTGCAGGGCGTTCGCCGCATCGGCGGGCAGGTGCTCCCCCCAAATCCACTCGACGAGCGACGCTTTCGGGACCACAAGACCCGGCTTCAGCGCGAGGGCGATCAGCAGCCCGCGCAGCCGCGCGCCCGGCACGTCGGCCGAGCCGCCGTCGTCCGTGCGAACCTCGAACGGACCCAGCATCCCGATCTGCACCCGCTGATTTTGCCATGGACGTTCGACCGGCAGCCAATAGTCGACGCACTGCGGGATGTTGTCGTGGCGATGGCCCCTGTGCAGGCATGCCCACTGCGGCTGCCCGCTTCTCGCCGAGCGGCAACGGTTCTACCGTGCCGTTTCCGTCCAGGTGACCGGCAGTTCGTGGACGCCGTAGATATTCATGTCGGTCTTGAGCTTCACCTCGCCGGCGGGGATGGCGAGCTTGAGGCTCGGGAAGCGACGCAGCAGTCCGTCGAAACCGGCGCGCATCTCGATGCGGGCCAGTTGCTGGCCGAGACATTGGTGGAGGCCGTGGCCGAAGGACAGGTGACCGCGGGCCTTGCGGTGGATGTCCAGGGTGTCGGGGTGCTCGAAGCGCCGGGGGTCGCGGTTGGCGGCCAGCAACGAGACAACGACGGTCGACCCCTTGCCGATTGATTCACCGCCGAGTTCGATGTCCTCCGTGGCGTAGCGGTAGAAGATGTCGGCAACGGACAGGTAGCGCATGAGTTCCTCGACGGCATCGGGGAGCAGATCCGGGTGGGCTCGAAGTTCGGCCAGCTGCTCGGGGTGCTCCAGGAGCGCGAAGGTGCCCAGTGCCAGCATGTTGGCGGTGGTCTCGTGGCCCGCGAGCAGCAACAGGAAGGCGATGCCGGTCAGTTCCTCGATGGTGAGGTCGTCATGGCGGGCCAGGTCGGACAGTATGTCCTCGCCGGGGGCGGCGCGTTTGCGCGTGACCAGTTCGGCGAGGTACGTGGTCAGTGCGCCGTACGCGGCCATCTTCTCGTCGAGCGGCTGGTCCTTGACCAGGAACTTTGCGGAGTTGACCTGGAAGGTCTCCCGGTCCGCGTAGGGGACACCGAGCAGTTCGCAGATCACCAGCGAGGGCACCGGCAGGGCGAACTCCTTGACCAGGTCGACCGGCTGGGGAAGGCGCGCCAGTTCGTCCAGTTGCCGCTCGGCGATGTCGACGATGTGCTCTTCGAGCTGCTTCATGCGCCTGACGGTGAAGGCGCCGGTGAGCCTGCGCCGCAGCCGGGTGTGGTCCGGCGGGTCCATGGCGATGAACACGCCCGGAATCTGCGGGGACGGTTCGGTGGGGGTGGGCATGCCGGGGGTCTCGTACGGCACGTGGAGAACGCCGATGTCCTGGCGGGAGCTGAACCGGGTGTCCGCCATGAGCCGGCGGACCGCGTCGTAGCCGGTGACGAGCCAGCCCCTGTGACCGTCGGGGAAGACCATGGGACTGACAGGGCGGGCCTCGCGCAGCCGGGTGATGTGGCGGGGCGGGTCGAAGGGGCCTGCATCGCGGTCCATGGGGAGACCGTGCGGGACGGGAACCGTCTGGCTCATCGGATTTCCTCTCGTGGCGGTTGTTGCTGCCACCATCGCCGACGGGCCTGACATACGACTGACACGGCTCTGACACCGACCATGCCGGAGAGACATGGTCGGCCAGGGCTGTCCCGTGATCCCCGGCGGGCGCGGGAGATCGGCGCGCAGGACGGTGTGCCCCGGGGCGGCGGCCCCGGATTCAGCCGCGGGAAACCTCGGCATCGAGCCGTGCTCGCTCCTCCGCGTCCGCGTCGAAGCCGACGGGTTCCCAGCGCTTCACGAGCAGCGCGATCAGACCGAGGACGGGTGCGATGAGGATGACCCAGTACAGATCCGTGCCGAGGCCGCTGCTGAGGACGGGGAAGAAGAAGAGGGTCAACGTCGAGCCGAGTCGCAGCACGGCCTGGTTGAAGCCGATGCTGACGCCGCGCATGGACGTCGGGAAGCCCAGTGAGGCGTAGCTCATGATGTGCGCGCCGGGGCCGAACCCCTGGGCGAACATGAAGGCGCCGAGCATCAGGATCCCCGCCGTCACGACGGCCGTCCCCGACGGCTCGCCGATGAGGCCGAGCACCGCGATGGCGACGAGCTGGATCGCGAACCCCAGCGTCATCATCGGCCAGGCGCCGCGGCTCGCCGCCCAGCGGATGCCGAGCAGCCCGCCGGTCAGGGCGAAGACGAGATTCAGGACGAAGGAGGACGCGATCGTGGTCAGCGGGCCCTGGGTCATCAGCGTGGCGATGATGATCGGCAGTCCGAACGCGACCGCGTTGTAGCCGAAGGTCTCGGCCACGCCGACCGTCACCGACTGGAGGGTGCGCGCACGGTACGGCGGGCTGAAGAGCCGCGCGTACGAGGCCAGGCCGGGCCGGGGCGGGCGGGGCGCCTTCGCGGGCACGCCGTCGGCGACACGCGCGTCCACGCCGTACGACTCCCGCAGGATTCTCGCCGCGCCCTCCAGGTCACCCTGCTCGGCGGCCCAGGTCGGGGACTCGTTCATATGGCGCCGGCGCAGCACCAGCACGATCAGTGCGGGCACCGCTCCGAAGCCGACGGTGAAGCGCCACAGCCAGCCCAACCGGGCGTCCGGCAGGAGGAAGTACAACAGCATGATCACCAGGTAGCAGCCGCTGGTCGCGGCGTACCAGGCAGGCGACCAAGCAGCCGTCCGCGAGCCCTTGCTTCCCTTGCCCCGCAGACGGGAGAACTCGGCGAGGAACGCGATGGCGACCGGAATGTCCATGCCGACGCCGATGCCCATCACGAAGCGGGCGAGGGTCAGCGTCCACGCATCTTGCGCCACCGCGCACACCAGCGCGGTGACGACGAAGAAGAGCATGTTGGCCATGAAGACCCGGTAGCGGCCGATGCGGTCCACCAGCCAGCCGCCGAGGAGGGCACCCACCAGCGAACCGACGCTGATCGAGGCGGTGACCAGCCCGGCCGCGGCGGAGCTGAGGCCGAACTGTTTCGTGATGTCGGGCAGTCCGTACGCAAGGGAGCTCAGGTCGTACGCGTCGAGGAAGATGCCGCCGAGCGCGATGATCACGATCATCTTCGCGTGTCGGCCGCGCGCCGTGCCCGAGTTGACCAGATCGGAGACGTCGGCGGCCGTGCGGATCGGCACCGTGCCGGATGCCGTCTCCTGCGGCGTGCTGACGGGCAAGGGGGAGGTGGAGCTCACGGGTGCCTTCCGGTGTGGTGCAGGTGGTGCAGGTGGTGCAGGGGCGTACCGCGGAATCGTATGCACCGTCCGGGGCCCGCTTGCGCGGTTGTCCGCATTGCGGTCACCTGTGCGCAGGCCGCGCCCGGCCGTCCACCTGCTGCGGCGGGACTCCTGCGTCGGCCCGCGGCAGAGACCGGTGCGTACTGCGGCCCGCCGGGCTGCCACCGGCGCCTACCCGTCCATGCCCTGCGCCCAACGGCCCCATGCCGTCACGACCACCGCAGCGGCGCCGGCGGCAACGGCTGCGCGGTGCTGCTTGATCGCCTGAGTGGGCCAGGGGCCGCGATCAGCTGTGTCCCGGTGAGTTCAGCTCCCGGCATGCCGTTTCGTCTGCGGAAGGGTCACCCGCTGGTGCCCGTCCCGTGCGGTCCCGTGTTGGGGCGATTCTTGATGAGGTCGGCGGGCACGGCGGTGGGCCCGGCTGCCTCGGCCGCGCCCTTTTCCCTGGCGAGGAAGGAGCCGAGCTCGCCGATGGTGCTCATGAGCGGTGCTGGGAAGACGACGGTGGAGTTCTTGTCCACGCCGAGCTCCACCAGGCTCTGCAAATTGCGCAGTTGAAGCGCCAGCGGGTGCTGCATCATCGTGTCCGAAGCATCGCCGAGCGCAGCTGCGGCGAGCGACTCGCCCTGTGCGCTGATGACCTTGGCTCGCTTCTCCCGCTCCGCCTCGGCCTGCCGAGCCATGGCCCGCTTCATGGTCTCCGGCAACTGGATGTCCTTCAGTTCCACCAGGGTGACCTCGATGCCCCATTCAGTGGTCGTGCCGTCGAGGATCTGGCGGATGTCGAGGTTGATGCGGTCGGTCTCCGAGAGGGTCTCGTCCAGTGAGTGCTTGCCGACGACCTTGCGGAGCGTGGTCTGCGCAATCTGGTTGATGGCCGTGTTGACGTTCTCGATGGCGATCACTGATTTGACCGCGTCGACGACCTTGAAATAAGCCACGGCCGAGACATCGACGCTGACGTTGTCCTGGGTGATGATTCCCTGGGACTGGATCGGCTGCGTGACGATACGCAGCGAGACCCGGTGCAGCACGTCGACGAACGGGATGATCAATCGCAGTCCCGGTGAACGTGTCCCGACGAGTCTGCCGAACCGGAACAGGACCCCGCTCTCGTACTGCCTGACCACCTTGATGGCCATGGCCAGAATGATCACTGCCAGTACGACGACGATGATCAGGACAAGGATCAGAAGTCCCATGTGACGCTCCTCCGTACGGGCTCCGCGACCGCAGCGAGAACCTGCGAGTGCACCGGTGGGACGGCCGGCGGGGCTCCTCGCTCCCCGCGACCTGGCCGGGCAGGCCGAGAGCATGGCTGAGCTGCAGGCGGTGCCTCGCTTCCAGCATCACGCGCATCGCCGAGGAACGCAGGCCGAACGGCCCCGCGACGGCCCGTCCGGCGGCCGACCGACCTCCCCGCTACGGGTCCGGTCCCGCCCGGCTACACCGGTCCCGTCCGCCCGTCCGCCCGTCCGCCCGTCCGCCCGTCCGCCCGTCCGCCCGTCCGCCCGTCCGCCCGTCCGCCCGTCCGCCCGTCCGCCCGTCCGCCCGTCCG